>NZ_PYTZ01000001.1:0-1688487 GCF_003028445.1 Kosakonia sp. H7A
GTTCACAGCCAGCAAAGACTTAACAGTGTTGCCAGACAGCTCAACGAAAGGCCGAGAAAAACGCTGGACTTTGAATCACCCGCAGAGCGTTTTAACCAATGTGTTGCATCCATCGGTTGAACTCACAACTCGTAGCAGACCTTCCGCTTGTCGCGCCTAGTCCCTCGGCACCCAAAGCGGATGTGACCTGTTCCCGTTGAGTAACACACCGCACTTTAAGTTGCACCTTCAGGATCAATTATGAACTTCCGCTCCTCTCTCACAACGGTCTTACATCTGTCACTTCTGATTAGTTGTTTTCCAGAAACTCCATATGATGTTTCATATATTTTCTTCATTTTCTGAGAAGTACTTCCCAGTAATACCCATTGCGGCATGTGTCTGCCCGTCGTATCTTTTTGCCGCACCTGCAAAATCAGGTGTCGGGGTTAGCCTCCTGATAAAACTTAGTGACGATCGATGTCAAAAACACACTTAGTGAGGCTGCCTTATGGCTACAACTCCCAACAACATTCATTCTCTGTTAGCGCTTCCTTTTTCCTGTTCAACCGATTTCACCGAACTGGCCGATAACTGTGAGCGATTTGCCGAAGTGCTGGTGGAAACGCATGAACCGGCGGAAAAACTGGCGCTCTGCGGCAAACTCTCTTCCTGCCTTAATTTATTACGCACAACATTACACGAACCGATCCCTGCGCATTTAACTGAATCACTGACCGTCGAGTTTTTACCCTATATTCCGGAGTTCGCACCGGAAAGCGATGCGCTGTGCCGCTATTGCGAGGAACTAACGCGGTTGCTGATTAATGGTTCGCTGTCCATTGATCAGTCCCGCGTGATGGGGGATTTGCTGCTGGATCTGGTGATGTTTTTTGCTGAGCGCCTGAAAGCGCCGCGCTGGATAAAAACCGGGCAGGGGATTATTGCGCTGGACGCGTTGAATTAAATCCTGTCGCGGATGAAAAAGAGTTTGCTGCAGATCGCAGCAAACTCTGTGCAGATGTCAGGGGATGTAAACCACGTAGCCCAGTAACACCCATCTCCGCCCGCCAAAATGGGCAGCGCATTTTCACTGAGCAAGATATTCAACACGAGCACGTGCCATAAAGATCAACATGAGTATGTGTTTTATGCTGACAGAGCCACAGAGACAATTTATCCTTGCTATACAGTCAGATAAAAACAATAAACGCCATTATTTATTGCAGAATACACACCAAAATAAAGGAACACGAATGATTGAATTTCGCCCAATGCGCGAGGATGAATATTCTGGTTATCTGGAATATTTCATTGCGGATTATGCGCGGGAAATTGCGTCAAACTACCGGCTTTCTGCTGAAGACTCACTGGCAAGAGCAAAGCAGGAGATTGCGGAAGATCTTCCTGAGGGAGTAAATACACCAGGCCAGGTTTTGCTGTGTCTGATTGCCAAATCAGACAACACGGATAAGCATGTCGGTTACCTCTGGTATAAACCCGATACTGCCATGCGTACCGTCTTCATCTACGATTTTCATATTTTCAACGCATTGCAGGGGCAAGGTTTGGGTAAACTTGCTCTCCGGACGTTTGAGCATGAGATGCGGTGTAAAGGCGTTGAACAGATCAGGCTTCGCGTTGCCGGCGACAACGATCGTGCCCGGCACGTATATGAAGCCATCGGCTTTGGCGTGACAGGAATCAACATGAGCAAGAGTATAAAAGAGTAGATACACGCATAGCAGCATCGAATTGCATCACCAGTAGCGCAAAAGTGCCGGGATAACTTCTCCATCGGCACTGTGCGTTCTTGTCTACCGGGGCATTTCAGCATCGAATCTGGCAAGCCTGGTAACGCCAACGGCCATCCAGTCTGGATAGGGTGGTTGCGGGAAGCAAGATAAGCAGGCCGCTGCAGCTCATCCGAAAGCCATTTGGGCCAGCGTGCGGCTCAGTCCGCCCCCACTTTTAATGCCCGTGCTGATGCATGCTCAATAAGTACGCTTGCATATCGCCACCAGATAAGCAGCGCCACAAGCGCGATGGCGCTCAGCACGCTGAACGCGGTGGCAAAGGAGTAATTACCGGCAATCATCCCTGTTAATGCCGGGCTCATTGACGCACCCACGCCTTGCATTAGCATCACCACACTTTGCCCGGCGTTGACGTGCCCGCTATTGCACAGCAACGCCACAATAAAACCTGGCACCACCACTCCGAGGATACCCGCAGCCGCGCCATCCAGTATTTGCACTGGCACCATCATCAGCGGGGCAGCTGAGGTTGCTGCCAGCGCAGCCCGCAGAGGCATTATCAGCAACGCCAGCATAATTAATCGCCAGTAACCGTACTTATCGATTCGCCGGGCAACCCAGATGGCCACCGGAATCATCACCGCCTGAGAAATAATCACCGTGGCGGCAGCATATAAACCGGGATTCATGGCGCCTGGTGCGGCGGCGACGCGCATGCTGAGCATGGGTAACAGCGCGGCATTGGCCAGATGAAACAGCATCAGAGTCAATCCGGTAATCAAAAGTGCCCGGTTTTGGGTGAGTACCGAGAGCCCCGGCAGCGGTTGGGGAACAGAGTACTGGATACCTCGCGCCGCATCGTTATCGATATCTTGACTGCGAATAGCCAGCAGCGCACACAGCGTTAACACGGTCGTACAGGCCATCAACAGGAAAATACCACCGACGCCCCAGTACCAGGCAATGCCTCCGGCAATCAGTGCGGTAAAGAAATTTCCGGCGTGATTGAATGCCTCATTTTTACCCATTTGCGCATTAAAGCCGCGTTGTCCTGTCAGACCCAGCGTAATCCCCGTGATCAGGGGGCCGACAAAAGCCGCGCATATTCCGCTGACCATTTGCGAAAGCGCGACGACGCTGTTTTGCTGGCTGAACCAGAGCAGAAGCGTACTTGCGGTAATCATTATGCAGAGCAGCGCCAGCAGAGTGCGTTTGTTTTTGGACGTGTCGGTGATAAATCCTGCCGGGAGCGTCGCCAATAATCCTGCCACGCCGCCCAGCGTCATCAGCAAGCCGATATCATCCGGTTGCCAGTGGCGCTGGGTGAGAAATATCCCCAGAAAAGGGCCGAGACCATCGCGGACATCAGCAATAAAAAAACTCGTCAGGCACAGCGCCCTCAGGGAACGAAGAGACATATTTCCGGCCTTTAGCATAGTTAACTCACTCTGTTAGCAATGGCATATGCCTCAACAAAGCTCAGCAAATTATTCTCATTAAGTGTATCGGCGTTTGATGAAAATAAGATGTCGCGTGAAAAAACGGTTTCGTCCATGTTGATTAATTGCTATGGCTAATTGTTAAATTTTCCAATCCAGGGGCTGGTGTTATCCTGGGACCATAGCTTCATCAACATTTCGCGAAATTTTTCCGCCGCAGGGCTCAAAGAATTTCCCCTTCTGACGACTAATCCAAGGGTTCTGCGGATAACCGGCTCAATAAGCGGCCGACTCACCAGAACATGATGCTCATCTGTCGGCATTGCCAGGCTGGGAACAACGGCCACACCTAAACCGGCCTCAACCATCCCAAGAGAGGTGGAAAGATGCCTTACCTCGTAAAACCAGTTTGGTCGCCAGTCAAATCCTTCCAGCGCCTGATCAATCAGCAGCCGGTTGCCACTCGATTTACGGACGCCAATCAGCCTGAGTCCGGCAAGATCTTCCCACATCACAAGTGATTTTTTTGCCAGTTCGTGGTCTCGTTTACAGGCGAGAACGAAAGGCTCATTGACCAGCGGGGTAAACTCAATATACGGGTGTGTGATATTTATCATATTTATTCCAAAATCTGCATCGCCGTTAAGCACAGCTTCGAGGCAGTCGTTGGCACTATGCTCAAGTATGCGGATGCGAATATTTGGGTAATGTTCGTTGTAATCACGAATAACGGCGGGCAAGAAATAGAAGGCAGCAGTGGGTAAACAGGATAGCGTAATCACGCCTGTCTGATGCGTCGCCATTTCTTTGATACTGAGTATCGAGCTTTCATAAAAATCTAAGAGATTCTTTGCCTTAGGCAGGAAGTCTCTTCCTACTGCGGTAAGTTTTACTCGCCGGGTCGAACGCTCAAATAACGTTGTGCCCAAACTTTCTTCAAGTTTTTTTATTCGTCTTGTTAATGCTGGCTGAGAGATGTGTAAAAACTGTGATGCTCTTGTAAAACATCCAATTTCTGCAATTTTAACAAAAGCTTGAACGCCCTGTAATTCATGCTGCATTTTTCAAACCTTCTGGTTGCCCTGTCATTTAGCCATCTTAGCCGAAGGCTGATTAATGTGTAAAACGCATCAATCCTTCGTTTTTTGACATTAGAGTTATTTATCCGCTTATGGGACGCTTACTACATCATTCAACATGTGGGAAGAGAAAACCTATGTTCAACATACCTTGCGTATTGATGCGTGGTGGCACGTCTAAGGGACCGGTTATTCTGGCGAGTGACTTACCCGTCGACGTTCAGGAGCGAGACGCGGTTCTGTTGTCTCTGATGGGGGCTGGCCATGAACTGGAAATTGATGGTATCGGTGGGGGGAGCCCACAAACCAGTAAAGTGGCGATTGTGAGCCCTTCGGATAGCCCCGATGCGGACATTGACTATCTTTTCGCGCAGGTCATGGTGAAAGAGCGGCGAGTGGATACAACGCCAAACTGTGGAAATATGTTATGTGCCGTTGGCCCCTTTGCCATTGAAAAGGGACTGGTTGCGCCTAAAAATCCGGTAACAACAGTACGTATCCGCAATCTCAACACGGGAACATTCGTTGATGCCGAAGTGCAGACACCTGATTACCGGGTGAGTTACGAGGGAGATACGCAGATTGATGGCGTGCCGGGTACTGCTGCTCCTGTCGGTTTGACGTTCCTGAATTCCGCAGGCTGCAAAACCGGTAAGTTGCTTCCGACCGGTAATACAACGGATGTGTTTGATGGTGTTGAAGTCACATGCATTGATATGGCAATGCCGATGATCTTAATCGATGCACATCAGATGGATAAAACCGGCAGTGAATCACCGGCTGATCTGGATTCTGATCTGGCGTTTATGCAACGTCTCGAAAAAATCCGTCTCAGAGCAGGTGAGGCGATGGGCTTTGGCGATGTAACCAACAAAGTTATTCCTAAACCCGTCCTTCTTAGCAAACCCACGGCAGGTGGTACGATCAAGGTTCGCTATTTCATGCCGCATAATTGCCATAAATCACTTGCTATTACTGGCTCTATTGGTATTTCTACTGCAACGATAATCGAAGGTTCCGTTGCGCAGAAAATCATTAGCGACCAACCCAAAGATGCATTTACCAATATTGTTAACATTGAGCATCCGAGCGGCAAGATCACAGTTTCTTTATTAAAGTGCGGAAATAAAATAGAAAATACCCGTGCTGCTGTAATCAGAACGACTCGTAAATTATTCGAGGGTAATGTTTGTGTTCCGGAAATCGCCTTAGCGGAAGTTATCTAAACGTTAGCCAGCCTTTGAAAATCTGAACGTATTAATACCTTTAGCCCGCAAGGGTTAAGAAACTCTGTACCAGAAATATAAAGTTGAGGATATTATGGCTATAACTAATGTTAAAAATAATTCAGGTGGAACTGGAGATGTTAAAGCAAGTCAATACATCCGTGTGATTTTTGCTTTAGCACTTTCAGGATTGGCTGAATTAGCTTCTTTATTTTTTATTCAGCCTTTGTTACCTGTACTTGCCGTTGAATATGACGTTCCTGTCCACCAGGTAAGTATTATTCTTTCGGCAGAAACTGCCTTGCTTGCGATTGGTTTATTGTTCACGGGTACGCTTTCCGATCACTATGGTCGTAAGCGTCTGATTATCGTCTCCTTACTGCTTGGCGGGCTTCTGACGGCTCTTTGTCCGTTGGTACAGTCCTGGGCCATGCTGGTGGCGTTGCGGGCAGTGATTGGGCTGGCATTGAGCGGCATTGCCGCGGCGGCAACAGCTTATATTAGCGAGGAAGTGGCGCCGGTCGTTGCAGGGGTGGTAACGGGCTACTTTGTCTTCGGAAACTCGATGGGCGGGATGTCTGGCCGTATCGTCGCCAGCCAGTTGATCGACCATATTTCCATCAACACCATCTTCTATGGTTTTGCAGCAAGCCTGATTATTGTTGCAGCACTGGTATTTTTCATTCTGCCAGCCTCTAAAAAATTCACACCTACGGAAAACCTGAATGTTTTCCGGGTGGTGAAAGGAGCCGCCTCACATTTTAAAAATAAAAAACTCGCCCTCGCTTTTGTCATTAGCTTCATCATTTTTGGTACCTTCACTTCTCTTTACAACTACCTGGCATTTTTCCTTAAGGGTGAACCGTTCCATATCTCTCCTGCGAACGCCGGGCTACTCTCATTCAGCTTTGCATTGAGCTTTTTCACTGCGCCGCAAGCTGGTCGTTTATCCGCTAAATATGGCAGCATGAATGTTCTTCGCGCGTTATTCGCCATCATGTCTTTGGGCATGTTACTGACATTAACCCCGAACGTAATCACGTTCATCATAGGCGCAGTCATCTTCACCGCATGCTTCTTCGGTTGCCACTCCATTGGCCTGAGCTGGGTGAGTAAAAACGCCACACATGCACGCGGGCAGGCAGTAGCTCTCTATTTATTCTTCTACTACATGGGCGGCTCAGTGATTGGCTTCTTCAATGGCTTTGTCTTCCACGCTACCGGCTGGGCTGGCATGACAGCATTTATTATTGCTTTGCTGGTGCTGGGCATGATTGTGGCGACACACCTTGCCTCAGGTACTAAGGCGAATCTTGTTCCAGCAGAAACTGCAAAGTAACCGTAATAATTACATCCCTCACGGCTAAAATTGGCGTGAGGGGGTAAAGCTAAATAGTTATTAGGTGTCATTATGAAACTTGCAAGTTATATCCATCACGGTCGTAAAAGTTACGGTATTTATACTGAAGCCGGTATTATCGATCTTGGTCAAAAAATTGGTCAGCAATATCCTACATTGAAAGATCTTCTGCAATGGGATGCTCTCGCTGTTGCAAAACAGTATGTTGATTATCCAGCGGATATTACTGATAAAGATATTACCTTTTTACCGGTTATTGAGGAGCCAGGGAAAATTTTCTGCGTGGGAATGAATTATGCAGAAAAAAGAAAGGAGTTCGCTGAAACTAACAATGCGCCGACATTATTTATTCGTTTCGCGGATTCTCAAACCGGGCATGCAAGACCGGTAATCAAACCGAATATTACTGAAGAATTTGATTACGAAGGTGAACTTGCCGTCATCATCGGAAAAGCGGGCGAAAATATTATTCGCAGTGATGCGCTGAGCCATGTCGCAGGATATAGCTGCTACATGGATGGCTCTGTTCGTGACTGGCAGCACGCATGGTTTACAGCGGGTAAGAACTGGCGTCAAACCGGCGCTTTTGGGCCCTATATGACGACTGTCGATGAAATCCCGGATCCGCACGCTTTATCCATTCAGACATATTTAAACGGCATGCTGGTTCAGAATGATTCAACAGCCAGTATGATTCATAAAGTTGCCGATCTGATTTCATATATCAGCACCTTCACTACGCTTAGCCCTGGCGATGTCATTATTACTGGCTCACCGGGTGGCGTCGGAAAAAAACGTAACCCACCTCTGTTCATGCACGAAGGGGATTGTGTTGAAGTGACAATCGAAAAATTGGGACGACTGACCAATACAATTGTTGAATCAACGGCGCAATCAAATCTATTAGCCATTTAATTTACGCACAATAAATACACAACTCAGTGTCGATTAATATCAGGTCAGGAACCATTCAGATGTACGCCGAAAAAATGCCAGAATTCGATACTGTTGAAACGAGCAACGGTGTTCTCAAAGACGAGATTATCCGGTTTCTGCAAAGTAATGGATTAGGAATAGATGATGATGTCGAGCAGTTCGTTATTGCTCGTGCAGGCAAAGAATTAATTGCCTGTGCGGGCCTCGCGGGCAATACCTTAAAGTGTATTGCCGTTCACATTGAATGGCGCGGAACATCCCTGGGGCTGCAGTTGATCCGTGAAGCTGAATATCTGGCAAACCAAAATGGCGATCATCATCTGTTCCTTTTAACCTGTCCTGATAATGTCAAATCTTTCCGTGGATGCGGCTTCTATCCTTTAGCCACCCTTGAGAATAAAGCGACGTTGATGGAAAACACCCCGGTTGGCATCCATCGTTACTGCAAGAAACTGCGTGCCGATTATTTCATCCCGGCAGACAACATTGGTGGAATCGTGATGAATGCGAATCCGTTCACGTTAGGCCATCAATTTCTTATTGAGCAAGCTTCCCGGGCCTGTCACTGGCTGCATGTTTTTGTTGTAGAGGAGAATTTGTCTCAATTCTCCTTTAATGACCGTATTGCAATGGTACGCGATGGCGTGAAACATCTCGCCAATGTAACGGTACACCCTGGTTCCAGATACATTATTTCTCGCGGCACGTTTCCCGGCTATTTCTTAAAAGAAAAACAGGTGGTTAATGATGTGTATTCCGCAATCGATTTGATTATTTTTCGGCGTTACATTGCGCCATCTCTGGGGATTACACATCGTTTCGTCGGCACTGAGCCATATTGTAAAGTTACTGCCCAATATAACCAGGCAATGCACCACTGGCTTGAAGATGAATTTGTCATTCCATCTAATGCTATTACGGTTCATGAAATAGATCGAAAAACTGATGCGAATAATTATCCCATATCAGCATCGGCCGTTCGTTCCCTCTTGAATAAAAACAAACTGTCAGTTGCAAGAAATATGGTACCAGAAAGCACCATGCCTTATTTACATAACTGGCTGAGAGCAAATCACCATGACTTGCCGGAACCCCATCTGGCAGGGAATCTCATGAGTATTAGCGTAGGACATTAAAATGAAAATTGTACAGGCAGCTCTGGCGGGTACGCTGGAATCGAGCGATCTAATGGTTAAAGTTAGCCCTTCGGACGCCGGGCTGGATATTGTTATTAACAGCGAAGTAATGAAGCAATTTGGCGAGCAAATTACTCAAGTGGTCAAAGAGACGTTAACGGCATTTAACGTCACTCATGGGCAAATTATTGTGGATGACAAAGGTGCGCTTGATTGTGTTATTCGCTCCCGCATGCAAGTTGCCATTATGCGAGGAACATGCAGCGATGAAATTAACTGGGAGAAATTACAATGAAAAAATTACGTCGTAGCATGCTTTTCTTACCAGGCTCAAGTGCTGCCATGTTATCTACTGCTTTTATTTATAAACCCGATTCGATCATGTTCGATCTTGAAGATGCGGTTTCTTTGAGGGAGAAGGACAGTGCTCGTATTTTGGTTTTCAATGCGCTCCAGCACCCCATGTATAAAGGTATTGAAACGGTTGTACGGATTAACCCTCTGAATACCCCCTTTGGATTGAAAGATCTTGAGGCGGCTGTGCGTGCCGGGGTCGATGTCATTCGACTCCCTAAAACGGATACGCCGGAAGATATTCACCAGCTTGAACGTGAAATTGTACGCATTGAGGAAAGTTGTGGCCGTAAAGTCGGTTCCACGCAGTTGATGGCGGCTATTGAGTCTGCTGTTGGCGTCATCAATGCTGTTGCAATTGCCCGCTCTTCAGATCGGCTGATGGGCATTGCATTAGCCGCATTTGACTACGTAATGGACATGCAAACAGAGCGCGGGGATGGTACTGAACTGTTCTATGCGCGTTGTGCGGTTTTACATGCGGCGCGTGCGGCTGGTATCGATGCTTTTGACGTTGTCTATGGCGATGTTAACGATGAAGAAGGTTTCTTAAAAGAAGTCGATTTAATTCGCCGCATGGGCTTCAACGGTAAATCTTTAATTAATCCCCGGCAAATTGAGCTGCTTCACAATGCCTATGCACCAACCCAGGAAGAGGTTGATTACGCGGAACGCGTAATTACTGCTGCCGAAGAAGGTGAGCGTAGTGGACTGGGTGTGATTTCTCTGAATGGCAAAATGATTGACGCGCCAATAATCAATCACGCCAGAGTTGTTCTTGAGAGAAGAAAAGCATCAGGCATTCGCCACTAATTTACAGGATAATAAAGATGAGCAAATTAATCGAAGCTTTGCAAGAGCAGGTCGGGCGTTCAAAAGAATATGTCGCATTTACTCATGCCAACGCAGCAACGCCTTATCTTGCAGATGCTAAACTAAAATATCAACGTAAGCTTTGTGAAAGTCTGGATGAAATTTTAGACCGTTGCGAACTCCATGATGGTATGACTATTTCATTTCATCATGCCTTCCGTGAAGGTGATAAAGTTATCAATCTTGTGGTAGATAAACTTGCCTCATTGGGTCTGAAAGGTATTACTCTGGCATCCAGTTCATTAATGACCTGTAATGCTCCTTTAATTAATCATATTCGTAATGGGGTGATTACGAAAATTTATACCTCCGGTATGCGTGGAGAGTTAGCTGATGCTATTTCTCATGGCCTGATGGAGGAACCGGTACAAATTCATTCGCATGGTGGTCGTGTTAATCTCATTCAGAACGGTGAAATTAATATTGATGTCGCCTTCCTGGCTGTCTCCTGTTCCGATGAATATGGCAATGCCAGTGGTAGTGGTGGTAAGTCACGCTGTGGCTCTCTGGGCTATGCAATGGTTGATGCTACATACGCGAAACGTGTTGTACTGCTGACCGAATCCATTGAACCTTTCCCTTATATGCCTGCGAGCATTGTTCAGGATCAGGTCGATTACATTGTTAAAATTGACAGTGTTGGTGACCCTGCAAAAATCAGCGTCGGCGCCGCCCGCGTAACCAGTAATCCCCGTGAGTTAATGATCGCGCGTTCAGCGGCTGATGTGGTTGAGCATTCGGGTTACTTCGAACAGGGATTCTCAATCCAGACAGGTTCAGGCGCGGCTTCAACGGCGTGTACGCGTTTTTTAGAATCGCGCATGAAAAATAAAAACATTACTGCGAGTTTCGCATTGGGGGGTATCACCGGCAGTATTGTCGATCTTCATGAGAAAGGGTTGATCGCAAAACTGCTGGATACCCAGAGTTTTGACAGCGCTGCCGCAGCCTCTTTAGCCAGAAATCCAAACCATGTTGAAATCTCAACCAACGTTTACGCTAACCCTGCATCTAAAGCGGCATGCTGCGATCGGGTCGATATTGTGATTTTAAGCGCCCTTGAAATTGATACAAATTTCAACGTTAACGTGCTGACGGGATCGGATGGTGTGATGCGCGGTGCTTCCGGCGGTCACTGTGATGTTGCTGCTGCAGCGAACCTGACAGTGGTTGTTGCGCCGCTGATCCGCAGCCGAATTCCGACCGTAGTGAAGCACGTTACAACATGCGTTACACCGGGTGAAAGCATTGATGTATTGGTCACCGATCACGGTATTGCGGTAAACCCTTCACGTCCTGAAATTTATCAGCGACTGGTGGATAAAGGGTTACCTGTCGTGAGCATTGAGGATTTATATCAGCGTGCGCTGGAAATCTCCGGTCATCCAAAAGCCATCGAATTTACGTCCAAAATTGTGGGCGTTGTTCGTTACCGCGATGGAAGCGTCATTGACGTTGTGCGGCAGGTTAAAGAGTAATGGACACTATGGCAGGCGTATCGTGCACACCCATTTCTTTGGATCAGTTACTGGCAGCCAGAGAAGCTCGTTCGTACCAGCAACAACTCTGGTTGACCCGTTGGGGACAAACCCTGATTTCTACGACCCTGGTCTGGCCAGGTGAGGTAAAAGATACGCCTGAATCAAGGGCTGTCATGGCGGCAGCAAATGAAGCGCTCACTGCGCTGATCGCCACCAATGGCTGGGAAATCATCAGGCACGACGCTCGCCAGTTTGTTACCGGGCCAGAGTCATTCTGGTCCGTCAGCGCACCCGCATCACAGGTAAAGAAGGCCACAATACGTCTGGAAGAGAGTCATCCACTGGGAAGGTTGTGGGATATCGATGTGTTTTGCCCGGATACCGGTTTATTGAGCCGCAAATCTGTCGGTGAAAACAAAAGACGCTGTTTCATCTGTGATGAGCCTGCACATGTCTGTTCACGAATGCGGCGACATTCGCTCCACGCTTTACAAGCAGTTATGGGGGATATGATTGATGACTATTTCTGCCATCAGAAATGAACCGTTCACTCATGAACTTAACATTGCGGAGCTGGCTGCGGAGGGGATGTACCGCGAAGTCATTCTGACACCGAAACCAGGGCTGGTAGACCGTCATAATAATGGGTCGCATATCGACATGGATTTCAACCTGTTCATGTCCAGTATTGCAGCAATTGCCCCCTGGTTCGCATTGTTTGTTGCAAAAGGGCGACAAACAGCTAAGCAAGAGCCCAGGCAGACGCTCCTTGCCATCCGACCTGTAGGGCTTGCCTGTGAGCAGGCAATGTTCAGAGCGACGGGGGGGATCAACACCCACAAAGGGGGAATTTTTTCGCTGGGCCTGTTTTGTTCTGCTGCCGGGCGGCTGAAAGGTAAGGGCGAAGCTATCAATCGCGGAGCGCTTTGCCGGGAAGTTAGCCTGATCTGCGCCGGTATGGTGAGCCGGGAGTTGAAACACAATGGCGATGCGAAAACCAAAGGTGAACAACTGTTTCGCGATTATGGCTTTACCGGAGCGCGTGGGGAGGCTGAAAGTGGCTTTGCGACGGTAAGGATTCATGGATTACCCGTATGGGAAAACGCCATTAACGCGGGTTATTCGCCCGAGGAGTCTTTACTGCGGGTTTTGCTTTCATTAATTGCTCACAATCCGGATACCAATATCCTCGCGCGTGGGGGCCTCAAAGGGTTGCGCTATGCACAGCGATATGCGGCCAGAATCCTGCGCATTAAACGCTTCACCGGCAACAGGTTCAGGCAGGCGCTTTTAAATATGGACAAAGCGTTCATTGCCCGAAATTTAAGTCCGGGAGGAAGTGCGGATCTGCTGGCCGTCACCTGGCTGCTGGCGAATTTTCCGGCCTGAAAGGCTGGAAAACTAAGGACTGATGGAATTTACCATGACAATACCGCGTCTGTTAAAGCTGGATGATTCTTTCACCACGATTCTTGTTCCGGGATTAAGAGATAGCGACGATTACCACTGGCAAACCTGCTGGGCGCGTCGTTTACCTCGCTGGAAAAGAATAAGCCAACGAAACTGGTTGCAGCCGGATATTGAAAATTGGGGCGCAGCGATTCGCAGAGAATTAGCCACCTGTACTTTGCCCGTTATTTTGATTGGGCATAGTTTTGGCGCGCTTGCATCCTGGTACCAGGTCCAGAGCAGAGCGGTAAATGTTGCCGGGATTGTTATGGTTGCGCCTGCTGAACCTTCACATTTTGAACTTGAAGAAGTTGTCACTGCGTCGAAGTTAAAAATACCCGGAATGGTCTTTGCCAGTCACAATGACCCGCTTATGTCATTCAATCGCGCTGTATTTTGGTCTGACAGTTGGGGATGCGAGTTGATAGATGTCGGCGATGCTGGTCATATTAATTCTGAATCCGGATTTGGCGAGTGGGAATATGGACTTGAAAAAGTATCAGAATTTGGAGAGATGCTATTAAAAACAGACAAATGAATTTTTTAATGTAGATGACACCCTGACACATTTTCAATCTCCTGTTATAAGGTCGAAATCCTATGTTTGAAGCATATAAAATACATATCGCTGAACGGGCAAAAAATGGCATACCAGCAAAACCGCTCACCGCTCAGCAGACCAGCGAATTAATTACTCTCCTCGAAAATGAACAGTGTGAGGAACGAGAATGTTTAATTAATCTGTTAATTAATCAGGTTTCTCCTGGTGTTGATGCCGCTGCGAAAGTCAAAGCGGAATTTCTTGATAAAATCATTAAGGAAAAAACAAATCAATACGGCATTACTCCCAACAACGCTATAAATATTCTTGGCACTATGCAGGGTGGATACAATATTCAACCTCTTATTGATGCGTTAGATGACGACGAGTTAGCTCCTTTAGCGGCCATTAAACTGAGCCACACAATTCTTATTTTTGAAAAATTTAAAGATATCGAGCAGAAAGCCGGTAATGGAAATGCTCATGCCAAAGCGATTATTGAATCATGGGCCAATGCCGAGTGGTTTACCGAACGCGCCGGGCTTGATGAAAAAATAACCCTGACCGTATTTAAAGTCCCCGGTGAAACGAATACGGATGATCTTTCTCCGGCGCCTGAGGCGTGGTCACGCCCGGATATTCCCCTGCATGCGCTCTCAATGCTGAGTTCTGTAAGGGAAGGGGTGAATCCTGACCAGCCGGGACAATGCGGCCCGATATCTCAGATACAAGCATTAAAAAACCAGCAGTATCCTCTCGCTTACGTCGGGGATGTGGTGGGGACCGGTTCTTCACGAAAATCTGCGACGAACTCAATCCTGTGGCATATCGGCAAGGATATCCCTTTCGTGCCGAACAAACGCAGCGGGGGTTTTGTCTTCGGAGGGAAAATTGCGCCTATCTTTTTCAATACCCTGGAGGATTCCGGTGCATTTCCCATTGAGCTGGATGTCTCTGGTTTATCAACGGGGATGCTGATCGATCTTTATCCGTACAAAGGCGAGATCCGCAACCATCGCGATCAAACGCTGATTGCCTCATTTCACCTGAAAACTGAAGTTTTGCTGGATGAAGTACAGGCAGGCGGCCGCATTCCGTTGATCATTGGCCGTAGCTTAACAGCAAGAGCCAGGGAGTCTCTGGGGCTGCAAACAACATCCATTTTCAGAAGACCAAAGGCGCCTGAACCTTCTTCTGCAGGGTTTACACTGGCGCAAAAAATGGTCGGCAGAGCGTGCGGGGTTGAAGGTATTCGCCCCGGCCAATATTGTGAACCTAAAATCACTACGGTGGGTTCGCAGGATACGACCGGCGGGATGACGCGCGATGAACTGACGGATCTTGCATGCTTAGGGTTTTCTGCCGATCTGGTCATGCAGTCGTTTTGCCACACATCCGCGTATCCAAAACCTGTCGACGTTAATTTGCATAAGACGCTGCCTCAGTTCATTACCAGCAGAAAAGGCGTTGCACTGAAACCGGGCGATGGAATTATCCATTCATGGCTTAACCGCATGCTCATCCCTGACACAGTGGGGACGGGGGCTGATTCACATACGCGCTTTCCATTAGGGATCTCATTCCCTGGCGGTTCCGGACTGGTCGCTTTTGCGGCGGCCACTGGAATTATGCCTCTCGATATGCCTGAATCTGTGCTGGTCCGCTTTAAGGGTGAAATGCAAAAAGGGATCACTCTGCGCGATTTAGTGCATGCGATTCCTTACTACGCCATTAAGCAAGGGTTGTTAACGACCGAGAAGAAAAACAAGCGCAATATTTTCTCCGGCCGTATCCTGGAAATCGAAGGTTTGCAAATGCTAAAAGCTGAGCAGGCCTTTGAACTGGCCGATGCCTCAGCTGAGCGCTCTGCTGCTGCCTGTGTGTTACGTCTCGAAGAAGAGAACGTTACGGAGTATTTGCGTTCCAATGCCACTTTGCTGCGCTGGATGATTGACCAGGGTTATCAGCATGCGCCAACGCTTGAAAAGCGCATTGCAGAGATCGAAGCCTGGCTGGCGAATCCGTCATTACTGAGTGCAGATGAAAATGCTGAGTACGCGGCAATCATTGAAATCGATCTGGCTGAAATTACGGAGCCGATTGTTTGTGCGCCAAATGACCCTGACGATGCCCGTTTACTGTCCGACGTTGCCCGCACGCCAGTAGAGGAGGTTTTCATTGGCTCCTGCATGACAAATATTGGTCACTTCCGGGCCGCCGGGAAACTGCTGGCAGAGTCCAAGGAGATTCCTGCCCGGCTGTGGATTGCTCCGCCAACCAAAATGGATGCACAGCAGCTTTCCAGCGAAGGGTATTTTAATAAGCTCATCCGCTCCGGAGCGCGAATTGAGCCGGCTGGCTGCTCACTTTGCATGGGGAATCAGGCTCGGGTTAAAGAAGGGAGCAGCGTTGTCTCCACATCAACCCGTAACTTTCCGCACCGTCTTGGTACCGATGCAAAAGTCTTCCTGGCATCAGCTGAGCTCAGTGCGATTGCCGCAATGCTTGGCAAAATGCCAACCGTTGAACAGTATCTCTGGCACATGGACAGGATCAATGACACCCGGGAAGATACTTATCGTTACTTAAATTTCCATCAGTTGGCTGAGTATCAAACAGCGGGAAATGAACACATTGATGTCGTAACGATTTAAGCTTCACGGTGCTTGTTGCTGGCCTGATAGCCTGGTGTGAATGATCTTAATCGGCGTAAATCTTCAGCCGATTAAGATCAGAGTGACAACGTCGGGTTGGTGTCGGCATTGCCCGGCCATGCGCGCGAAGCATGAACGACACCAATACCGGCATCAAGCGGCGGCAATATGCGCGTTCCTGTTTTTATCGGGCAGGAATTCGGGCAATGACCTTAATTTCAAAATCGAATCCTGCAAGCCAGGTAACGCCTACGGCAGTCCAGTTTGGATAGGGTGGCTGCGGGAAGATCGCCTGTTTTATCTGCATAATTGTTGGAAACTGGTTTTGCGGATCGGTATGAAAGGTCGTGACATCAATCAGATCGTCAAACGTACAACCTGCGGCAGCAAGCGTCGCTTGCAGATTATCGAATGCCCGTTGCACCTGAGCGGCAAAATCTGGCTCCGGCGTACCGTCGGCGCGGCTACCGACCTGGCCGGAAACAAACAACAAATCTCCGGAACGGATGGCGGCTGAATAACCATGTTCTTCATAAAGCGCATGACGGTTAGCCGGGAAAATGGGTTCACGCTGGATCATAGGGTTTCCTTTTTTCAGTGAATGTTAAAAACGAGAAGCAGGGTGCTGACAAATCGTTTAATATACGCGGCGTATGTTAAATTAATATCACATACGCCGCGTATGTCAAAAGGAGATCGCATGATCAAGCGTCGTAGCGAAACGATGGAAGAGAACCGGGGCAGGTTGATTAGTGCAGCGCGAAAGGCGTTTGCAGAAAAAGGCTATGCCGCCGCATCAATGGATGAGTTAACGGCCAGCGTAGGCCTGACGCGCGGCGCGCTCTATCACAATTTTGGTGATAAAAAGGGGTTGCTTGCCGCGGTTGTTGCGCAGGTGGACGGTGAAATGGCACAACGCGCAAAAGCGGTTGCGGCCACTGCCAACGATGAGTGGGAGAGGTTACTGGCCGAAGGGATTGCCTACATCAAAATGGCTCTCGACCCGGAAGTGCAGCGTATTGTTTTACTGGATGGTCCGGCTTTTCTCGGCGACCCGGCGCAGTGGCCAAGCCAGAATAGCTGCCTGGAATCCACCCGCCAGGCGGTGTTGAATATGATTGATCGTGGTATTCTTAAGTCGGTGGATGCCGATGCCGCTGCGCGCATGTTAAATGGTGCGGCAATGAATGCCGCGCTGTCGATTGCGGCCTGCGACGATCCGCAAAAAGCGCTTCCTAACTATATTGAGGTATTTACGCTCCTGGCGAGCGGCTTACGTAATTAACCGACAGGGCTGAGCCGAATGCACCGTTCTGATTGTCGCATCGGCCAGCTCCGTAATTTATATCTGTCAGTGATTGCGCCAGCCAGATCCTGGTCATAAGTAAAATCTGTGCCGGTGTGGTTAACGGATGTTCACCATTAACCCGCGAGGACGGCACGTAGTTCGCTTAAAGGAACAGCTTTTGCGAAATACCATCCCTGAGCACAGCTCTCAGGTACATTTTCCCTGAGGAACTGATACTGCATTTCAGTTTCCACTCCTTCGAAGACCACTATTTTAGGAATGTTTTTAAACATTTCTATCAAACCAGGAAGAATATGTTTATTGATGGATTCAGTCCCTATCGAATCAGTTAATGATTTATCAATTTTAATTTCATCAACGTCAAGTAATGAAAGCCAGTTCAGATTCGAATAACCGGTTCCGAAATCGTCAAGTGCAAACATGATGCCGGTACCCTTAAAAAAATCCATCGCTTGCTTGATATCATCGGTTCCGGAGCTTTGTCTTTCCGTAATTTCAAGAATAATAGACTTGCCTGCAACGTTTTCTTTTTTTAACGTGCTCAGCAGTTTTTCACGAAATTCCGCAGAGCAGATATCAGCACAACTCACGTTGATGCTTAAAGTGATATCGTTGTTCAGCAATATTGGCGCACACTCCTTGATGGCATGCTCAACCACATACTGGCTAATCTTGGCTATTAAGCCATTTCTTTCCGCAAGCGGAATAAATATATCAGGGCCAATATATCCTATCTGAGGATCTGTCCAGCGTAAAAGTGCCTCTACTCCGGTTATATTCCGGTCTTTAACTTTGTATATGGGTTGATAGACGAAATGTAATTCCCGATTCAGAATTGCATTTTCCAGCCGGGAAAGTAATGATTGCTTATGTGATAAGCCATTAACATACAGCGTGCCAATCAAAGACCCGATAATAAAGGACAGGCTAAATAAAAACGCCAGGACATAAATATTGTTTTTGAAGAAGAGAGAGTGTGAGGTTCCGGTAATAACACAAATATCATTCACCCTGTTGCAGGAGTGTTCAGTAAAGTACAACAAAGAATGAGCTTTATTATGCTCTACCGATTCCAGTAATTGCGTGTTTTTGCCAATCATGAAAAAATGATTTTCGTGGTTAAAATCACCTATGACGGCATCAAAATCCATTTTATTGGCTTCCTCCCAGAAACGCTTGAAGGCAAAGGGAGAAACCGTTATGGCGAAGTTATTGGTGTAAAGAACATCTGCGGTAATGTTCTCTTCTATCAATGCGTCAAATACCCAGGTATAACTACCCCGATTAACCTTATTTCTGAATATATTTAAAGAAACAGGTGAATTCAGTTTTCCCCAGATGGCTGAACAGATAATTTTCTCATCATCAACATAGGCAATATCCTTAATCAGAGGGTAGGGCCAGAGCTGTTTTCGCAGCGCATTCAGGTACTGGCTACTGCATGGCTCATAGACTGCGAACTCCTGTCGAAGTCCATCAATCAGTTTTACCTGCTCGATCAGGCTGTCACTGCGTGCCAGAATTGAATCAGCATAATCTTCCATTTTTTCATGGATATAATAATAATAAACCCCTTGTCCTGTGCCGTACAGAACGCCGAATGTTAAGACTATTGAAAGTGTGTAGATACTGATCCGGTGGTGGATAATTTTCAGTATTTGCATTGGCATTATTGACAGCATCCCCCTGTCGTTATGGTTATCCGGCGTGAACGCTTTGCATAATATTGACCATACTCCTGCCATCGCATTGTGACATGAGAGGTAAACAACAGTTTTCGTGATTATCGGCCGTACGGTTCTGGACTTTATCAGTAATGTATACCCATTCCCTCATTCGGCGATACCTGTGACCCTTACCCCGAGTCATAATCAGGAATAACCGGCTTCAGTCTGGCTAAATATTCTGGCAATTGCCTGACTTTTCGGGAAATTTTGACAGGGTCATCCAACCCGGTGAAAAGGGGAGTCTCTGGTCAGAGTGTATGCAGCCAGGCAACGATCTTGCGCAGCATTGCAACCATACGACAGTTAGAAATTACAGCTGTGTAATCAAAGCCTGGCTGTGTGGAAAACCGAAAATATCACATACGCCACCGGGTTCTTTCCGTTAACTGTGCCCGGTTCCTCTGGTCTTGTCGCGCCTCAGGAGAAAGCATGAAACTCCTGTCTTCTCCGGGGGCCTTCTCCTGGCCCGCCAGAACATGTTACCGAACGACCAGAACAGGGCATCTGGCGTGTCTCACCACTGCTGCAGCGTTTGAACCCAACAGATAGGTAGAGATATCCGGTCGATGGGAGGCAATGATGATTAAATCCGCATTAATCGAATCGGCAAGCTTGAGGATTTGATCCTTTGGTGATCCGGTTGCCACATGGGTCTGGATCTTTTCGGATGGCAATTTGAATTGCTTAGCAAGCTCATCCAGTTTTGATAATGCAGCATGCTGTATTTCTTTCATTTTCGGCATTTCAATCGAATAGGCCAGACCCAACGTTGAATAATACGGTAACGAAGGTATAACCGTGAGAAAATGCACTCTGGCGGTATTCATCACAGCGTGCGCCTGAACAAAGGGAATGACCTGGTGGGTCAGCTCTGTTTCAGAGATATCGATGGGAACCAGAATAGAATTGTACACTTTAGACCTCCTGTATTATTTTGTTTAGTTGAGAATAGTCTCTTTACAATTAAAAAATGTGTACCTGCAGCCAAATTTTGATTCCATTTCACTCCTTATCGAAGATGAAACATACCGTGAGGAAGGTACATCAAAATCAGAAGGATTCATTCGGACAGTAATAAAGTCAGAGTCAGTTTCATTATCATGCTTGTTCAGGTGAATATAACCTGAAGGGTGTATGCCGGTTTTCACCGGCATACACACGGCAGATGCCATGATGATTTCGATCAAGCACAGCGAACAAAAGCTTTGATGCCTGCATATCGGGCTTCATTGCCCAGTTCCTGCTCAATGCGCATAAGCTGATTGTATTTTTCAATACGTTCGCCGCGACAGGGCGCGCCGGTTTTCAGATGCCCCGCCCGCAATGCCACCGTCATGTCGGCGATAAACGTGTCCATGGTTTCACCGCTGCGGTGCGAAATAAAAGCGCCCCATCCGTGTTCATGACACAGTGAAACCGCGTCGAACGTCTCGCTCAACGTACCAATCTGGTTGAGTTTGATGAGCGCCGCGCTGGCCAGATTTTCTTCAATACCCCGGCGGATATACTTCACATTCGTTACGAAAAGGTCGTCACCGACCAGTTCGGCGCGTCCGCCAAGTTTCTCATGCAGATGTTTCCAGCCAGCCCAGTCATCCTCGGCGAGCCCGTCTTCAAGCAGGACAATGGGGAAGTGGCTCATCAGTTCACCATAATAATCCGTCATCTCTTCAGCGCTCAGGGCGCTGTTTTCGGTGCGAAGGTGATATTTCCCGTCACGGTAAAATTCGCTGGATGCCGGGTCCATACAGATACTGATATCTTCCCCCGGTCGGTAACCGGCTTTCTCAATGGCCTGAACAATGAATTCCAGCGGCTCACGGTTCGAGGAGACGGCCGGAGCAAATCCCCCTTCATCGCCCACCGCAGCGGAGAGGTTCCGGGACAGCAGGATCTGGCGCAGAGTCTGATAGACCTCGCTGCCCTGACGAACGGCCTCTGCCAGCGTTGAAGCACCGTGCGGTGCTATCATGAATTCCTGAAAATCGGCTCCCTGACCACGGGCATGAACGCCACCGTTAATAATATTCATACACGGAACGGGCAAAAGGCTGGCATTGAGTCCGCCGAGATAGCGGTAAAGTGGCTGACGGGTGACCTGAGCGGCCAGTCTGGCCACCGCCAGCGAAACACCCAGAATGGCATTGGCACCAAGTCGGCTTTTGTTCTCCGTACCGTCCAGTTCCCGCATCAGATTATCCAGTCGCCGCTGCTCCCGCACATCGGTTCCCCTGACGGCGTCGCAAATTTCTGTCTCCACGGCCTTAACGGCATCACGGACTCCTTTCCCGCCGAAACGCCCGGGATCACCATCGCGGCGTTCAGTTGCCTCTCTTGAGCCGGTACTGGCCCCGGACGGTACCGATGCACGTGCCATCTGACCATCTGAAGTAAAAGCGTCCACCTCAACCGTGGGATTACCGCGAGAGTCGAGAATTTCGCGGGCCGTGACTTTTTCAAGTAGAAAATTCATACAGTTCTCCTGTAGCTCAGTCGTGAATGTGTTTAATCAGAACGTCTACGTTCAGGTGGTTAACGTATTCAGCCGAACGGGACGTCAGTGCTCCCATAAAACGGTTCCGGTGGCCTGCAATCACCAGGTCCACACCGGTGTCGGTAATGCATTTCTGTACATCTTCAAAACGCCGCATGGTGACCAGCTCACGCGCGTCAACGTGCTCCGCCACAGAGGACGTCAGCTCACTGAACAACGCCTTCGCCTGAACAACGTCTTTTGATACGGCATCGTCCATCAGGCCGTCCGATATGTAGTTCATCTCCCGATAGTCATTACAGATATGAGCAAGTGTGATGTTCATTTGCAGCAGGCGGGACAGAGTTGCCGCCAGTGCGAGCAGGGGGACGCCATCCTCTTTCCCCTGAACAAGAACAAGTACATGTGTGTAGATTTTCATGGCTGTCTCCGGCTTTGATTGAGGAAGTGTTCCAGCCAGGGCAGAAGCTGTTTCTTCCGGCTGACCATGTCCGGCACGGAGCAGGGCGCCGCGTTGCCACTCTCCGGCCCGGCGAAATACAGTGCTGAAAAGTATTCACGGATATCAGTCACCATCAGCACGATAAGTCCGGCTCCGGTTGTCACCGCCATCTGCGCCATCGCATTTTGCAGTTCATCCAGTACGGGAGTGACCTGGCCGGGTGAACTCACCTCCAGTTGTGCGATACGCACATCCGTGCCGGCGAGCGAAAAGGTCTTAAGGTCTTTATGCAGAAGCTGTTCTGCGGACTGTCCGGTGATATCGGTTTTGGCTGCCAATAGCCCGCGGGTAAACGCCTTACGTTTTACTCCCGACAGAACGCAGAGTTCAGTGGCTGTACGGATATCGTCTTCCGTCGTGGTGGGTGAGCGCAGATTAACGGTGTCGCTGAGCAGCGCGCCAAGAAGCAGGATGGCGTGAGTCGGGGGCATTGTGCGGCGCATTTCTGCATCCATCAGCAGCCAGAGTACTGTTGCGCTGCTGCCTGCCGGTTTTATCCAGACCTCCGGCGGCAGTTGCGTGACCAGACCGCCAAGCCGGTGATGGTCGATAATCCCGATGATATTGCTCTGGAGGAGATCAGCAGGCCCCTGTGCCGGTTCGGTAAAATCGACCAGCCATACCGGTTCACCTTTCAGTGGAATATCAAGCAGGGGCGGCAGGGAGAGCCCGGCAGCTTCAAAAATATAGCGTGTCTCAGGATTCGCTTCACCGGGCCGCCAGGCACGGGCAGGACGATTACACCGGTTGAGCCAGCCCGCCGTCACAGCTGCGGTGCAGACAGCGTCGCTGTCAGGGTTAAGATGACCAAAAACATTAATCAAAGATGTATCCCCGTTAAGGGAAGTACACAGGCCGGAAGGATTTATCGACGGCCTGACATACCTCCTGAAAATCAAGAGTCATATCAGGCGTCATCAGCCCCGGACGGGGCGGTTGGGAAAGGTGGAACGCCATCACCTTGCAGGCAGTATAGGTCAGAAGAACAAAGCTGTCAGCCACCATTTCGGCTGGTTAATACTTAATTGCCACGGGTTCAACAGACGGCTCAAATGTCACGCTGGGCTGATTTCAGTGCATCCCTGCAATTGTCGGGCGCGGCGCCATGTAATGTCAGGCTGCCGCCCCGGCTGTTTGATGACTGGTGGCCGTGACATTGCTCTGCAAAAGCTGAGCGGCCTTCTCACGCTACCAGAGGCGAGTGTTCGACAATCTTACCCGACTCCAGCTTAATGAGCCGATCCGCCAGATGGAAATAGCGATCGTCATGAGTAATGGCGATCACGGTTTTCCCCTCCGCTTTCAGCATTGGCAGCAACTCGAGATAGAAAACGGCCTTAAACTCCGGATCCTGGTCGGCAGCCCATTCATCGAACAGATAGATCGGGCGGTTCTCCAGCCAGCTCTGCAACAGGGCCAGTCTTTTACGCTGCCCCTGAGAGAGTGCGACGGTAGAGAAGCGCCCGTTGTTAAAGCTGACTTTATGCTTAAGTTTGAGCAGGTTAAGAAGATGCTCAACCTGTGACTGCGTCCGATCGGTGACGAACACAACATCATCAAAGAGAAAGAAATCGCTGAAAATCACTGAAAAGTGCTGACGCCAGTGCTGGAGTTCGTCTGCCGCGACAGGGTTGCCATTCAGCCATAGCTGGCCGCTGTCAGCGGGGAAGATCCCCACCAGCAAGTTTGCCAGCGTGGTTTTACCGCTACCGTTGCCGCCAACGATAAAGACACGCTCCCCGGGCGTAAAGGTCAGGCTCAACGGGCCGAGGGAAAAACGTTCCCCGTCTTCACCCTGATACTGGTAGTGAATATTCTCCAGTGCCAGAGAGGTAAATGGTTCTGCCGCGTACGTTTTCGGGGAAATTTCCGGGCTTAATCCGGTGGTAAGTTGCTGGACCCGCTGCATTGCGATCCGGGCACCTGCGATGGCAGGCAGAGCAGAGAGGATGCCTTCCACCGGAACCACCATATACAGGAAGACCATGATATAGCCAGTCAACGTTCGGGTATCCAGTGCCAGCATGTCGCGCAGCCCGAAGAGTACCACTCCGATAAAGGCAAAAAACAGAATACTGCCCCAACTGCTGGCCAGACCGTACAGTGCGTACCCCCGGGTGCGCTCCCGGCGAACGGCTTCAATGGTATGGGACAACTCACCGCCAACAAACTGCTGGCGGCGCATGATATTGAGCCTGAACTCCCGTGCGCCATCGAACAATTTTTTACACTGCTGAATCAGCGTATCTTCCCGTTGACGCGACGTGCGCAACAGCCCCATTGCCGGGCCCTGAGCCGCACGATAGCCGAAACTTCCCAGCAGGATGGCAACGATAGCCAGCAACAGAACGCTCGGCGACAGGCTGCCAAGGTAGATGAGGCAGCCAGCGATCACTGCACCATAGATACAAAGGTTAGGCAGGCTAACAAAAAAGACTACCAGCGTATCGAGATCCTGCGTCAATGCCGATAACGCTTTCGCCATTCCGGCTTTTTCCAGCTGCAGCCAACTGGTTTCACTGATGTTCCGGACCAGTTGTTTACGCAGTCGGGCTTTCACCTTTTGGCCCAGCGACATAAATGTCGTTTGAGAGATAACCCGGCTGGCCAGCATCAGCAGGGTCAGCAGGGCGAAGTCGACACCGGGGCTGAACCAGGCGGCGGACAGAGGCTGGTTAAGGCTGTGGTTAATCATTGCCAGCAGCGTAGCATTACAAAAACCGCTGATCAGCCCAGCGATTGTGGCGAGGATAAGCCAGCCTCGAACCATCCTGAAGACCATTATCAATACCGACATCTGTATTCCTTTCACTTTATTCACACTCTTTATTCAGCCTGCCGGGATACTTTGCCCCGCAGCAGTGGCCATATCAGCAACGGGACACCAATCAGCGAGGCGACCAGCCCTACAGGTAACTGACGTGGATAGAGGCCATTGCGCCCAATCCAGTCAGCAAACGTCATGATGGTGGCGGCCAGCAGGGCTGCGGCATACAGCTGCGAGAGCGGCGTTTTGGCACCGAGCCTGCGCGCCAGATGTGGGCCCAACAGGCCAATGAACGATACCGGTCCCACCAGTAATGTCGCCAGTCCGGTCATTACGGCGGCCAGGCTCAATACAGCAACCCGCGCCAGCGGCAAAGAGACACCGAGCGAACCGGCAATACTGCCCATTGGCAACAGCAGCAGCCAGCGGCGAAATAGCGGAACCACGGCCAGTAATAGCAGCGTTGAGGCAAAGAGGATCTCTGCCAGCGGCGCGCTGATGTAGTAGGTGCTGCCGGTCATGAGCGGCAGCAACATGGCGCTTGCCGTGAGATTATTGAGCATCACCAGGCTGACGGTGGCCTGACACAAGGCATTCAGCGCCATCCCATTGAGCAAGACTCGCTGCGGGTTAAACGCTCCGCGACGGCTATTCCACAGCGTCAGCAGCAGACTGAGCGTTGCCCCACTCAGGCTGCTCAGCAGCAGCCCGCCGCTGCTGGCGGGGAAAAGCACAACCCATGCCATGACGCCCATGGCGGTACCGCCTCCAATACCCAGTACCTCCGGGCTGGCCAACGGATTACCGCTGACCCGCTGCATCAGTACGCCAGCGCCCGCTAACAGTGCACCAGCGCTGAGCGCCGCCAGCAGTCTCGGCACCCGCAGCGGCAGCAGATGGGCGAGTTCGTCCGGGCTGGCCCAACTCCACTGCCGCAGGCCGTGGCCCGTATAGAGCGACACCACCACCGCCAGCAGGAAAAGGGTGCCGGACACCCAGAACAATGCGGCACCGGCGGTTACTGGAGCCGCGGGTTCCGGCGCAGTTACTGGAGACGTTCCCGATCTGGAGAAGCGCGCCAGCAACATCAGCAGCGGGCCGCCCGTCACCGCCGTGAGCATACCGACGGGCAGTAGCTGGCCATTCGCCAGCGAGACCCGCGCGACACACTGATCGGTAAACCACAGCAGCCCGGCTCCCATAAGTGCCGTATGTAGCAGCATCTGGCGTGATGTTCGCGCGCCGCCGAAGCGGGCCAGATGGGGCGCTGCCAGGCCGAGAAAGCCGATCACGCCAACAGCATTGATGGTGAAGGCGCTCATGACCAGCGCCAGCAGAACCGCCATACTCCGTATGCGCAGCGCTGAGGCGCCAAGGCTATTGACCATCGTTTCCGGCAGTTGCAGTAGCGTTAGCGGTCTGAGCATCAGAAGCAGAACGGCAAAAGCGGCGGTCAGGGGGAGCAAAAGATCGCGCAGCGGCTGGCTACTCTCAACCGCCAGCGAGCCACCGCCCCACATTAATACCTGCAGCAGAAAGCGATCGTTGATGATGGCGATAAGCAGGGTGAGCGCTCCGCACCACAGGTTAATCATCATCCCTGCCTGTACCATCACCAGAGGAGACAGACGCTGCCGCCAGCTCAGCAGTATGACGGCCAGCAGCGCCGCAAGCTCGCCGGTTATCGCCAGGGCAGGGCGGGCACTGGCGAGCAGTGCCGGAAACCACAGCGAAGCGAGCCCCATTGCCAGTGTGGCACCCGCTGTCATACCGAGGGTGATGGGTTCCGCCAGCGGGTTACGTAAGGCGCGCTGCATCAGCCAGCCACAAACGCCCAGCGTAGCGCCTGTGAGCAGCGCCATTCCCTGCCGGGGGAACCACATGCTGCGCAAAATAATGGCCGATGAAGAGGGGGACGTTGTCCCGAAGAGCGCACTGAATCCACCCTGGCGGTGGAGTTCTGACAGGGCCATCAGCGCGGCAGTGAGCCACAGCAACAAAATCAGCGCCCAGCCACGGCGAGTATTACTCATTACACCACGCCTCTATTCTGTCATTCAGGAGCGTCGCGAAGCGCCCGGCCGTGATCAGTGCGCCAGTATCGCTGAATTGCGTGTTCAGCAGATTCAGGTTTTGCGGACGCGTCAGAGGCAACTGCTGCCACAGAGGACTCTGACGCCAACGTTGCATCGCGTCGCGCTGCTCTTCTGGCACAAACAGCAGTAGTTTGGCAGGCGTATCGGCTATGTGGGTCAGCTCGACCAGTACGCTTCCTTCTGCCCCCGGACTGCCGCGCCAGGCATTGCGCAACCCGCAGGCGCTCAGCACGTTGCCGGGCAGGCTGTCGGCGGTGCAGAGCCGCAAATGCAGTGTGTCAACGGCACTGCCGAGAAAGACCGGAAGCTTCACCTCGCGCCCCTGCCGCGCGATGCGATTGAGCGTTTGCTGCAACTGTTCAATCAGGGTGGAGGCCTGCTGTTGGCGATCAAATTTTGCGCCAAGCTCCCGGGTAGCGGTGATAAATCCCGCCAGGGTATGCGTCGGGAGCGTGAGCGTGGGGGCGATCTTTTCCAGCGTGGGTTTCAGCAATGCGTGCTGCGGCGTAATGACGATCATATCCGGTCTGAGCGCCCACAGCGTCTCCAGGTTTGGCTGAAAGAGCAGCCCAAGATCCACGACGTCCTCCGGCAATGGGGGCGCCGGGATCAGCTTGCGGTACCACGCCGGTGCGGCAACCGCCGTCGGCGTGATGCCCAGAGCCAGCAGCATCTCCGTCAATCCCCAGTCCAGCACCGCCAGCCTCGGCGGTGCTGAGGATCTCCCCGCCCAACTCATGAGCGGGGTGAGCAACGTGGCCAGCAGCAGCTTTCGCCGGGATAACATCGTTACCATGCGTAGCTCACCGTCGCGACGTACTGACGTTTAAGCGCGTATTCGCAGCCGAGGTTATTGCATGAAGCGATATAGGTTTTGTTGCCGATATTGTCCGCGTTGAGCGCCAACTGCCACTGGCGCCACTGATAGGCGACCCGGGCGTCGTAGACAGTAGCCGCCGGGACTTTCAGGGTGTTGCTGGTATTCGCATAACTGGTGCCCATATAGCGCACTCCTCCGCCAACCGAGAAGCCATCAAGCGCCCCGTTAAAGGCGTACTGGCTCCACAGTTTCGCCGTATTGCGGGATACCCCCACCGGGTGTTTGCCCTGAGTTCCGTCATTAGCGCTGCGGACCGTCTGGCTAATCAGGTTCCAGGAGCCCAGAACCGTCCAGGCCGGAGTAATATTGATGCGACCATCCAACTCAAGCCCCTGGGAACGTACCTCTCCGGTCTGGATGCTAAAGCCCGGATGGTCCGTGTCGGTGGTGGCCATGTTGGTTTCGCGCAGATTGTAGAGGGCAACGGTGAACAGCGCATCCAGTCCCACAGGATCGTATTTCAGGCCGATCTCACTCTGTTTCCCGCGGGTCGGTTTAAACGGATGACCGTTGTAATCATTGCTGCTGCTGGGAACGAATGAGGTGGAGTAGCTGATATAGGGGGCGAGCCCATTATCAAAGTGGTAGAGCAGACCGGCGCGTCCGGTAGTGACATAGTCATTGCGCTCCGTACGGCTGTCGCTTAGCAGATCGATATTTTTGGTTTTGGCATCGTCATAGCGGCCAGCAAGACTCAGGATCCAGTTATTCAGCTCCATCTGATCCTGCAGATATAAACCGGTCTGGTCGAGAGTATTGTGCGTACTGCTGGTATAAGGCGTGTCGTCTACCGCTGTGTTGTAGTCCGGATCCAGATAGTTGATGGAGCCGGCGTCACCGTACCCCGAGCGGCTGCGCACTGAGGTATGTATCCGATCGATACCGGCCAGCAGGGTGTGCTGCACCGGCCCGCTCTGCAGATGAAACTCCGCCTGGTTATCCATCGCGAAGTTAGACATCGTCTCTTTGATGTTCATTGTGGCGCGATCGACCAGCGGCGCATCCGCGCGAATGCCCAGGGGATAAACCATCCGATAGCGACCGGTACTGCTGAGATAACGCACATTCTGCCGGAAGGTGACAATATCGTTGAAATCGTGGCGGAACTGGTAGCCCACGCTACCCTGCTCGCGTTGATACTTATCGTAGCCGGGTTGACCAATGTAGGTGCCCGTGGAGATTTTACCGAACGGATTGTGCGTCAACGTGCCGGAGGTGGGCATCTGGTTGTAGAAGCCGCTGTCCGGATCTTTACGCAACTGAGACAGGAGCGTCAGCGAGGTTTGCGCATCCGGCTGCCAGGTGAAGGAAGGCGCGATGTCATAGTGTTGATAGCGGGTATGCGCCACCTGGGTTTCGGTGTCGAAGAAAGTTCCGGCGACGCGGCCGAGCAATGTTTGAGAATCATTGAGTGCGCCGGTTGTGTCGAAACCCGTGCCAAACTGATTGTGATTGCCGCTGCTGACGTAAATCTGGCCCGCTGGCGTGGCCTGCGGCGTTTTGCTCACCATGTTAACGATGCCGCCGGGATTCGCCTGACCGTACAGCACGGACGAGGGACCTTTTACCACCTCAATGCGTGACAGCAGGAACGGATCCCAGGCGGGACGGCTCCACCAGGCTTCTCTGGGCAGGCGCAGGCCATCGAGATATTCATCCGCTTCGAAACCGCGCACGATGATCGTGTCAAAGCGTGTATCAGCACCCGAGTTTTCCGAAGTAACGCCAGAGACATAGCGCAGCGCTTGCGGAATATTTCTGGCGGCGTGCGTAGCGATCTCAGCCTGAGTCACGACGGAAATACTTTGCGAAGTACGGCTGATGGGCTGACTGGATTTGGTGGCTGCTGCGGCATTATGTGCCACCAGCGTACTCTCATCCTCTTCGCCCTGAGAGGCGGCGGCACTGACCACCAGCGTCTCTTCTTTTGTGTTACTCTTCCCGAGGTCTGCAGTAAAAGCATGCCCGCTGTATCCTGCAATGATGCTTAACACCATCACCTTCAATGAGTTATCCCTAAATAAATGACCTGTGTGTTTCATAGCACTTCCGCTTGTTATTAGAATTGAATGGAAATGATAATTATTCAACTTCAAAAGAGAAGCGGAAGCATGGCAGAATGGCGCAACTAAAGGCAAGAGTGTTGTCAGGCAGACAAAGCTTGTCTGCCTAATCAGCAATCAGGATGAAAAATGGTTTGAATCGGACAAAGGGCATGGCAGATGACATTTCAGCACGGCATTGATGGTATTCGCCAGTTGCAGTACGACAAGGGCGGTGAAGAGCCCGTCCACCAGCATCCCCAGGGGCAGCTTATCTGGGCTCGGCGCGGTGTGGCGAAAATTATTACGCCGCAGCATATCTGGCTGCTGTCACCGGGAAGAGCAATCTGGATACCTGGCGGGACTCCGCACGGGCTGCAGGCCATTGATAATGTGGTCACGCAAAATATCTATTTTAATCCCGCTTTTTCGCAACGCCAGCCAGGCCAGTGCCGGGGAGGCCGCGTGACGCAGTTACTTGATGCGCTGCTGGATGCCGGGCTGGAGGCATCGCTCTCCGCTGAACGCACCGGGCTAATTTATGGGCTATTGACCGATGAATTCCGCCGTTTAGCGCCGCTGGAACTCTGTCATATCACGCTGCCAGCTGACCGCCGGTTGCGGCAAGTGTGCGATATCCTCTGCCGCGAGCTCGATCACGGAGAAACGCTGGCCTGGTGGGGGAAGAAGGTCGGGGCCAGCGAGCGTACGCTGGCGCGACTGTTCCGGGAAGAAACGCGGCTGAGTTTCTCCGAATGGAAGCAGCAGCTGCGGCTGATGGAAGCCGTATGTAATCTGGCTCGCGGCAGTGCGGTGACGCAGCTTGCAAGCGATCTGGGATATGCCAGCCCCAGCGCGTTTATTGCCATGTTTCGTAAAAAACTGGGCGTATCACCGCAGCGGTATCTGCAGGCGGTACGCTAAGCATCAGCTAGCTATGTCCGGAAACCCGCGTCTGTAACTTTTGCAGTCCCTTGCAATCCGGCTAACTCAACGTTTGCTCCTCGCTCCTGACCGCTTTATTTCTGTCGCCTGCACGTAAAAAGAGTTTGCCGTTTACCACAGCAAACTCTGCGCACATCAGTGGGATTTAAACCCGGCCGCCGACATCAGCAGGCGGAACACCATACTCACGGCGGCCAGCGCCAGCACGCTGCCGCCCCAAATCAGTACCAGCCACATCAGGCGGTTGAAAAACGAGTGTTTCATCAGTGATAGCCCTCGCCAGGTTGTACTTTGCCGCGAAACACGTAATAGCTCCACGCGGTATAGACCAGGATAATCGGAATAATCAGCAGCGCGCCGACCAGCATAAAGCCCTGGCTTTGCGGCGGTGCCGCGGCCTGCCAGAAGGTGATATCCGGCGGAATGATGTGCGGCCAGATGCTGATGCCCAGCCCGCTAAAGCCGAGGAAAATCAGGCCCAGCGTCTGCACAAACGGCAAGGCATGATGCTGCGGATTGCCGAGGCTGCGCCACAGCCAGGCGCTGAGCGCAATAACCAGCAACGGCACCGGCGCGAAGAACAACAGGTTTGGCAGGCTGAACCAGCGAGAAGCAATCGCCGGGTGCGCCAGCGGTGTCCACAGGCTGATGACCGCGATAACCACCAGTAAAACCAGCAGCAATTTCTTCGCCGCTGCGCGCATTTTATCCTGCAACGGCGCGCCGCTTTTCATCACCAGCCAGCTTGCGCCCAGCAACGCATAGGCAATCACCAGCCCGACGCCGCAGAACAGGGTGAAGGGTGTCAGCCAGTCCAGCGCGCCGCCGTTAAAACGCCGTTCGCTGACCGAAAAACCATTCAGCACCGCGCCAACCACCACGCCCTGAGTAAAGGTCGCCAGCACGGAACCTGCCATAAACGCTTTATCCCAGAACGGACGATGTGCGGGTGTGGCTTTGAAACGAAACTCGAACGCCACGCCGCGAAAAATCAGCCCCAGCAGCATGAGCGTCAGCGGAATGGTCAGCGCATCAACAATCACCGCATAGGCCAGCGGAAATGCGCCGAACAACCCCGCGCCGCCGAGCACCAGCCAGGTCTCGTTGCCGTCCCAGACCGGCGCAACGCTGTTCACCATCACATCGCGATCGTGAGCATCGCGGGTCAGAGGAAACAGAATGCCAATCCCCAGATCAAAACCGTCCATCACGATGTACATCAGGGTGGCAAAAACAATAATCACAAACCAGATCAGCGAAAGATCGATACCCATTATTTTGCCTCCTCATGCCAGGCTTGCGGGCCTTTGCAGATCAACCGCACCATATAGCTGTAGCCGACACCGAAAACGGCGCTGTAAACCACGAAGAATGTCAGCAGGCTGAGACTCATCTGCATTACACCGTGAGCCGAAACCGCATCGGCCGTACGCAACAACCCTGTGACGATCCACGGTTGGCGGCCAACTTCGGTGGTGACCCAACCGGCGAGAATAGCGATCAGCCCGGCAGGCCCCATCCACAGGGCAAAATGCAGGAACGGTCGCGACTGGTACAACCGCTGTTTGTAGCGCAGCCACAGTGCGCCGATGCCCAGTGCGATCATCAGCACGCCGAGGCCGACCATCACGCGAAATGACCAGAACACCAGTGGCGAATAGGGGCGCTCGTCTTTGGGAAACTCTTTCAGCGCCGGAACCTGTTTATCCAGGCTGTGGGTGAGGATCAGGCTGCCAAGCGCCGGGATCTCAACCGCGTAACGGGTGCGTTCCTGTTGCATATCCGGCAGGCCGAACAGCAGCAGCGGGGTGGCTTCGCCCGGCGGATTCTCCCAGTGGCCTTCAATGGCGGCAATTTTCGCCGGTTGATGCTCCAGCGTGTTCAGCCCGTGCATATCGCCCACCATTGCCTGGATCGGCGCGACAATCAGCGCCATCCACATCGCCATTGAGAACATTTTGCGCATCGCGGGCGTATCGTTACCGCGCAGTAAATGCCAGGCAGCAGACGCGCCGACAAACAGCGCGCTGCTGAGGAACGCGGCAATGGTCATATGCATCAGGCGATAAGGGAATGACGGGTTGAAGATCACTTTCAGCCAGTCCACCGGCACCACCTGGCCCTGCTCGATAACGTAACCCTGCGGCGTGTGCATCCAGCTATTGGAGGCGAGGATCCAGAAAGTGGACATCAGCGTGCCCAGCGCCACCATGCAGGTGGCAAAATAGTGCAGCCCTGACCCGACACGATTCCAACCAAACAGCATCACGCCGAGAAAACCGGCTTCCAGAAAGAACGCAGTCAGCACTTCATAGGTCAGTAATGGCCCAGTAATGCTGCCAGCGAACTGGGAAAAGCCGCTCCAGTTGGTGCCAAACTGGTAGGCCATCACCAGCCCGGAAACCACGCCCATACCGAAGTTAACGGCGAAAATCTTCGACCAGAAGTGGTACAGCGTGCGCCAGTCCGGGTTACGGGTTTTCAGCCATAAGCCTTCCAGTACCGCCAGAAAACTGGCCAGCCCGATAGTGATCGCCGGAAAAATAATATGAAACGAAACGGTGAAGGCGAACTGTATTCTCGCCAGGTGAAACGCGTCTAAACCAAACATGGACAACCTCAGATCAACTGCTGTGAGGGGTATGGTAATGAGCGCGAGCCGGAACTTGCAGAAACAGATTGGCGAAATTTTTGTATAACAGTTAAATACAAAGCCCATTAAAATGGGCTCTGTTATAGATGAAGACAGTAAACCTACTACCGGGCTATTGATAAATTCGGCAGCGTTGCCCTGAGGGCTGCGAGTATCACCGCGGTTGATTCAATAAACTGAGCAGATCATCCCGTGTTACCGTTTCGATGCTGAGCGGAGATATAGAGGTATAACAGTTTTTTTTAGCACTATCTTTTTCATTACTGATATAGCAAGGATGCGTATCCCGTGCCATCATATTCACCATCCTCAACCCGGTGAATATGCATGAAAAAATACCAGCGCCTGGCGCAACAAATCAGCGAACAAATTGAGCTTGGCGTCTGGCGTCCGGGGGAAAAACTGCCGTCGCTGCGCGAGCAGGTCACCAGCAGCGGGCTGAGTTTTATGACGGTAGGCCATGCTTATCAGTTGCTGGAAAGCCAGGGGCGGGTGATTGCCCGGCCGCAATCCGGTTACTTTGTCGCGCCGGCATCCGGTGTGCCGCGCGTGGCGGCGGCGCAGGTCACCCGCGATGAAGCGGTGGATATTAATACCTATATTTTCGATGTATTGCAGGCCAGCTGCGATGCCTCGGTGCTGCCGTTTGGCTCAGCGTTTCCCGATCCAAAACTGTTTCCGATGCCGCAGCTTAACCGTTCGCTGGCGAAGGTCAGTAAAAGCGCCACCGCCATGAGCGTGATTGAAAACCTGCCGCCGGGCAACAACCAGTTGCGCCATGCTATTGCCCGTCGCTACGCCCGTCAGGGGATGAACATCTCCCCGGACGAAATTGTCATTACCGCCGGAGCGCTGGAGGCACTGAACCTCAGTTTGCAGGCGGTCACCGAACCGGGCGACTGGGTGATCATTGAAAGCCCGTGCTTCTATGGCGCGTTGCAGGCGCTGGAACGGCTGAAGCTGAAAGCGCTGTCGGTGCCGACAGATGTGAAAGAGGGGATCGATCTTGGTGCGCTGGCGCAGGCATTGGCCGATTACCCGGTAAAAGCCTGCTGGCTGATGACCAACAGCCAGAATCCGCTCGGTTTTACGCTGAGTGCGGAGAAAAAAGCGCGTCTGGTGGCGCTGCTGGCGGAACATAACGTCACGCTTATCGAAGACGATGTCTACAGCGAACTCTATTACGGGCGCGAGCAGCCGTTACCGGCAAAAGCGTGGGATAAACAGGATATGACGCTGCACTGCTCGTCGTTTTCTAAATGCCTGGTGGCCGGTTTCCGCGTTGGCTGGGTGGCGGCCGGTCGCCACGCGCGGCGCATTCAGCAACTGCAGTTAATGAGTACGCTCTCCACCAGTTCGCCGCTGCAACTGGCGCTGGTCGATTATCTCTCCACCCATCACTACGACGCGCACCTGCGCCGCTTGCGGCGCGTGCTGGCGGAGCGCAAACATCTGGCCTGGCAGGCGCTGCTGCGCCATCTTCCGCCGGAGGTAAAAATTTACCGTAATGAGAGCGGCTATTTTCTCTGGCTGGAGCTACCCGCCGGGCTGGATGCCGGAGCGCTCAGCCAGCTTGCGCTGGCGCACCATATCAGCATTGCGCCGGGGAAAATGTTCTCGACATCTGACCGCTGGCAATCCTTTTTCCGCTTTAATTGCGCCTGGGCGTGGGGTGATAAAGAGGAACGTGCGGCAATTCGCTTAGGGGAATTGATTCGGCAGATGATGAAATAAACTCGCTCAGCCCATTCTTATTTTCTGAATATCTTGTTCTCATTTTAAAAATAGTGACGATGAAAACTTGCAGGTCACCGTCATTATTTTCTGTGCTTTTGTTTTGTGTATTCATAGGAAATGTGAATAGCAACACAGATTAACCTCGTACCGGCTAACTCCTTGTCTATACTAAAAAAGACGGTCGGCTATTATTTTCATTCGAAACGTAATGCGTTATGTGTCACATCCTGGCGAAATTTACGCCGGGCGACATTCTGGCCGTCCGCGTGCCGTCTATTTTTATTAAGGGAGATATATTTACGGCAAGGCTGCCGCACTTTTTTCATTGCGACAGGAGTAAACAATGAGCAAGAAATTTGCCCGCAGCAGTCTGTGTGCGCTGAGCATGACGATGATGGTCGCGCATGCCGCCGAACCCACCGAAGTGGGAAAAGGGGAAGGTCGTCTGGATATTATTGCCTGGCCGGGGTATATCGAACGCGGCCAGACCGACAAGCAATATGACTGGGTTACCGCTTTTGAAAAGGACACTGGTTGCGCGGTGAACGTCAAAACCGCCGCCACCTCCGATGAAATGGTCAGCCTGATGGCGAAAGGCGGCTACGATCTGGTCACCGCTTCAGGCGATGCCTCGCTGCGCCTGATTATGGGGAAACGCGTGCAGCCGATTAATACTGCGCTTATCCCGAACTGGAAAACCCTCGACCCGAAACTGATTAACGGCGCGTGGTTTAACGTCGGCGGCAAAGTGTATGGCACACCGTATCAGTGGGGGCCGAACCTGCTGATGTATAACACCAAAACCTTCCCGACGCCGCCGGATAGCTGGTCAGTGGTGTTTGTGCAACAAAACCTGCCGGATGGCAAAACCAATAAAGGGCGCGTACAGGCTTATGACGGCCCGATCTACATCGCCGATGCGGCGCTGTTCCTGAAAGCCACGCAGCCGCAACTGGGCATTGACGATCCGTACCAGCTCACGGAAGCGCAATATCAGGCGGTACTGAAAACCCTGCGCGATCAGCACTTACTGATCCACCGCTACTGGCATGACACCACGGTACAGATGAGCGACTTCAAAAACGAAGGCGTTGTTGCCTCCAGCGCCTGGCCGTATCAGGCGAATGCCCTGAAAGGTGAAAACCAGCCGATCGCCACCGTATTCCCGAAAGAGGGCGTCACTGGCTGGGCGGATACCACGATGCTGCATGCCGATGCGAAACACCCGAACTGTGCCTACAAGTGGATGAACTGGTCGCTGACGCCAAAAGTTCAGGGCGACGTGGCCGCCTGGTTTGGCTCGCTGCCGGTGGTGCCGGAAGGGTGCAACGCCAGCACGCTGCTGGGTGAGCAAGGCTGCGAAACTAACGGTTACCGTTTCTTTGACAAAATCGCTTTCTGGAAAACCCCGGTTGCTGAGGGTGGCAAATATGTGCCGTACAGCCGCTGGACACAGGATTACATCGCCATTATGGGTGGCCGTTAACCTGCCAGGAGCTGAGTATGACCTATGCAGTTGAATTTCTGGATGTCTCGCGGTTATACGGCGACGTCCGGGCGGTTGACGGCGTCACTATCGCCATCAACGACGGGGAGTTCTTCTCCATGCTGGGGCCATCCGGCTCCGGCAAAACCACCTGTCTGCGGCTGATTGCCGGGTTTGAGCAATTGAGCGGCGGCGCAATCCGCATCTTTGGCCGCGAAGCCAGCGAACTGCCACCGTGGGAGCGGGACGTCAACACCGTGTTCCAGGACTACGCGCTGTTTCCGCATATGTCGATTCTCGACAATGTGGCCTACGGGCTGATGGTGAAAGGCGTGGACAAAAAGCAGCGCCACGCCCGCGCCCGTGAGGCGCTGGAAAAAGTGGCGCTCGGCTTTGTCCATACGCGCAAACCTTCTCAGCTCTCCGGCGGGCAACGGCAACGGGTGGCGATCGCCCGTGCGCTGGTTAACGAGCCGCGCGTCTTGCTGCTGGATGAGCCGCTCGGCGCGCTCGATTTGAAACTGCGTGAACAGATGCAACTGGAACTGAAAAAGCTGCAACAGGAGCTCGGCATCACCTTTATTTTCGTTACTCACGATCAGGGCGAAGCGCTGTCAATGTCCGACCGGGTGGCGGTGTTTAATAATGGCCGCATCGAACAGATTGATACCCCGCGCGAACTTTACCTGCGCCCGCGCACGCCGTTTGTCGCCGGGTTTGTCGGTACGTCAAACGTCTTCAGTCAGGATCTTGCCAGCAAGCTGTGCGGTATGCAGGGCACTTTTTCGTTGCGCCCTGAACATATTCGCCTGAATGCGCCAGGGGAAATTGAAGTCAACGCCGTGGTGCAGGCGGTGCAGTATCAGGGAGCGGCGACGCGTTTTGAACTGCTGCTGGCGCAGGGGGAGAAAGTGATGGTCAGCCAGGCGAATCTCTCCGGCGTGTTGCTGACCGAAACGTTGACGCCGGGGCAACAGGTGCAGATTTCATGGTCGCGGGACGCGATGGTGCCGTTGCAGGGAGCGGGGTGAAATGGCCATGAGTATTCCGTTAACCGCCCGGCGGCGTGCCAGCCTGAGCGGGGTGTTATGGCGCAAACCGCTGCTTGGGCTGCTGCTCTTGTTACTGGGGCCACTGATGTGGTTCGGCATTGTCTATTTGGGTTCGCTGCTAACACTGCTGTGGCAGGGCTTTTACACCTTCGATGACTTCACCATGTCGGTGACGCCGGATTTAACGCTCGCCAACCTGCAAGCGCTGTTCAACCCGGCGAATTACGACATCATCGTGCGCACGCTGATGATGGCGATTACCGTCACCGTGGCGAGCGCCATCCTCGCATTCCCGATGGCGTGGTATATGGCGCGTTATGCGCGGGGAAAATGGAAGGCATTTTTCTATATCGCCGTGATGTTGCCGATGTGGGCCAGTTATATCGTCAAAGCCTATGCGTGGACGCTGTTGCTGGCAAAAGATGGCGTGGCACAGTGGTTTTTAAGCCATCTGGGGCTGGAGCCGCTGTTAACCGCCTTTCTGACGCTGCCCGCCGTCGGCGGCAATACGCTCTCCACGTCCGGGCTGGGGCGCTTTCTGGTGTTCGTCTATATCTGGCTGCCGTTTATGATTTTACCGATTCAGGCGGCGCTGGAACGGCTGCCGCCCTCGCTGTTGCAGGCATCCGCCGATTTGGGCGCGCATCCGCGCCAGACCTTCCGCTATGTGGTGTTGCCGCTGGCAATTCCGGGTGTGGCGGCCGGGTCGATTTTCACTTTCTCGCTGACGCTGGGCGATTTTATCGTGCCGCAACTGGTGGGGCCGCCGGGTTACTTCATTGGCAACATGGTCTATGCGCAGCAGGGCGCGATTGGCAATATGCCGATGGCTGCCGCCTTTACGCTGGTGCCCATCGTGTTGATTGCCCTTTATCTGGCGTTCGTGAAACGTCTGGGAGCATTCGATGCACTCTGACCGCGCACCGTTTTTTCTCAAAGTCGCTGCCTGGGGCGGCGTTATCTTTCTCCATTTCCCGCTATTGATCATTGCCATCTATGCTTTCAATACCGAGGACGCGGCGTTCAGTTTTCCGCCGCAGGGCTTTACGCTGCGCTGGTTCAGCGTTGCGGCAGCACGCGGGGATATTCTTGATGCAGTGACACTGTCACTCCAGATAGCGGCGCTGGCAACGGCTATCGCTTTGATTCTTGGCACACTTGCTGCAATGGCCTTATGGCGCAGCGAGTTTTTTGGCAAGAGTGCAATCTCGCTGTTGCTGCTGTTGCCGATCGCGTTGCCAGGGATCATTACCGGGCTGGCTCTGCTGACCGCCTTCAAATCGGTCAATCTGGAGCCGGGTTTTTTCACCATTGTCGTCGGGCACGCGACGTTCTGCGTGGTGGTGGTGTTTAACAACGTCATCGCCCGTTTCCGGCGCACCTCGTGGAGCCTGGTGGAAGCTTCAATGGATCTGGGCGCCAACAGCTGGCAGACCTTTCGCTATGTGGTGCTGCCGAATCTCGGTTCGGCGCTACTGGCCGGGGGGATGCTGGCGTTTGCGCTGTCGTTTGACGAAATCATCGTCACCACCTTTACCGCAGGCCATGAGCGCACTCTGCCGTTGTGGCTGCTGAACCAGTTAGGGCGCCCGCGCGATGTGCCGGTGACCAATGTGGTGGCGCTGCTGGTGATGCTGGTGACGATGCTACCTATTCTCGGTGCCTGGTGGCTGACACGTGATACCGACACCGTTGCCGGAACCGGCAAATAACACACCAAGCTGAAGGACAGAACTATGCAACATCACTTGTTTATCAATGGAGAACTGGTTAACGGCGAAGGCGAGAAACAGGCTGTTTACAATCCGGCCACCGGCGAGGTGTTGCTGGAGATCGCCGAAGCTTCCGCCGCGCAGGTCGATGCGGCGGTGCAGGCCGCCGATCGGGCTTTTGCCAGTTGGGGGCAAACCACGCCGAAAGCGCGGGCCGAATGCCTGCTGCAACTGGCGCAGGTGATTGAAGACAACGCCGAAACCTTCGCGCAGCTGGAATCCCTCAACTGCGGCAAACCCTACCACTGCGTGCTGAATGATGAAATTCCGGCGGTGGTAGATGTATTCCGTTTCTTCGCCGGGGCGGCGCGCTGCCTGAACGGGCTGGCGGCCGGGGAGTATCTGGAAGGGCATACGTCGATGATCCGCCGCGATCCGCTGGGTGTGGTGGCTTCCATTGCACCGTGGAACTACCCGTTGATGATGGCGGCATGGAAACTGGGCCCGGCGCTGGCGGCGGGTAACTGCGTGGTGATCAAACCGTCGGAAATTACCCCGCTGACGGCGCTGAAACTGGCCGAACTGGCGAAAGATATCTTCCCGGCTGGCGTGCTGAATGTGCTGTTTGGCCGTGGTCAGACGGTTGGCGATCCGTTAACCGGCCACGAAAAAGTGCGTATGGTGTCGCTCACCGGTTCGATCGCCACCGGCGAACACATTATTGGTCATACCGCATCGTCAATTAAGCGTACCCACATGGAACTGGGTGGCAAAGCGCCGGTGATTGTGTTTGATGATGCCGATCTCGACGCCGTGGTAGAAGGTGTGCGCACCTTTGGTTTTTATAACGCCGGGCAAGATTGCACCGCGGCATGCCGGATTTACGCGCAAAAAGGGATCTACGATGCGCTGGTAGAAAAACTGGGTGCCGCCGTCGCCAGCCTGAAAATGGGAGCGCCGGAAGAGGAAAGTACCGAACTGGGGCCGCTGAGTTCTGCCGCTCATCTGGCGCGTGTCAGTAAAGCGGTTGAAGAGGCAAAAGCGCTGAGCCACATCAGCGTGGTCACCGGCGGGAAAAAGGGCGAGGGCGCAGGCTATTACTATCAGCCAACCTTGCTGGCCGGGGCGAAACAGGAAGATGCCATTGTGCAGCGTGAAGTGTTTGGCCCGGTGGTCAGCGTAACGGTGTTTGATGATGAAGAGCAGGTGCTGGGCTGGGCGAATGACTCACAGTACGGTCTGGCATCATCAGTCTGGACGCGTGATGTCGGGCGGGCGCATCGCTTAAGTGCGCGTCTGCAATATGGCTGCACCTGGGTGAACACCCACTTTATGCTGGTCAGCGAAATGCCGCACGGCGGGCAGAAACTCTCTGGTTATGGCAAAGATATGTCGCTGTATGGGCTGGAAGATTACACGGTTGTTCGTCACGTAATGATCAAACATTAATCGCTAAATAAAGCCATGGAAGGCTTTTAAAAAACCTTATGAATCATGAGGCAAATCTCATAGGTAAATTATCTGTGTTGTTATTCATAAAAAACTGATTTAATAATATTCAGCCATCAGCGGAGTGGCGAAATATCTCAATCAAATAATACCGCGCACCAGCATTTCCTCTGCCCGTCATATGAGTGTCATCGGTTCGACAATAGACAGTCATTGCGACAGAAGATAATGACTGGCTTTTTTATAAAAAACAGGCAGGGGAAAACCCATAATGAGTAAAATCGTGGTCGTGCTCGTACCCGGGGGCGCGTCTGAGCTTTTGACGGTCGATGATAGCGAAACCGCCGTCTCATGGGCTACTGGTAGCGGTAGCGGTGGGGCACAAACCGGTTTGTTACCCATCGAAACCTACTACTGCGAAGGCGAAGAGTTTTATTTTGCGCGCGTGGAAAATCTTTCCAGCAGTGAAATTGCCTCAGTATCATTAAATTAAAAAAAGGGCTCCGGAGTGAGCCCTTTTTTATTTAATTATTTAATTAATTTGTCTGCTTATCGTTTTAAAAACGCTTCATTCTCGCGCGGTGCCCAATCTTTCTCTGAAAAATCATAGGTCGGGTAGGACTCTTCTTTTACACCCTGAGAACGAATAACAGCGCGAACTTCCGCTGGCAAGTTTTCATCACGGAATAATTCTGCCAGTACAAACAGCGTATCAATAAAGGATAACTGTTTTACTTCAAAGGGTTTCCAGCCAGTGCGTTTAAAAATCAAATGATAAAGCGCTTCTTCGCCTGCCAACGGAACAAAACTGCTGGCGTACTTCTCGCGGTGGCGCGCAAGCAGGTATTCAAGGATAAAAATCTGCGCGATGCGCTGGCGAGCTGCCTGTCCGCGCGGTGTGTCAGTGGTCATATCGATGTGCGTTATGTCATTGTTTTCACGCACCCGAACTTCTATGGCTTGCCACAGGTCGTCATATTTCTGCATAACCTTACCTTGTTTGATCCGAAGTATTCCTTGCAGAGAGACAATATCAGAGAAGATTGTGCGCCGACAAATTTCCCGATGCTTACGTTAATGCTACCGACCTTAAATTCAGACTTAAGTTAAATCTCACTATAAAAAAGAAAAGGGTCAGAGTAATTTGTGTTTAATCAATATTCACAGGTGGTGAGAATAATAATCTGCATATTCCTACCTTTTCCAGGATAACAAAAATGCGAATTCGTTCGATGATGTTGGGGATGGTTGTTGCGATCTCATTACTGGGCGCAACAGAAGGGGTTGCCAGAACGCAGGCGCTGTCCGATGCGCAGGTTAAAAAAGCGATCATTGCGGAATCCATTGCGCAATATCCCGGACCCTGCGCCTGCCCGTACAATCAGGCGCGCAACGGCAGTGCGTGCGGCAGGCGCAGCGCCTGGAGCAAACAGGGAGGCTATTCGCCACTTTGTTATCCTGATGATGTCAGTAAAGAGCAGGTGAAAGCCTGGCGCGAGCGCCAGCAGCCGTAAAAGTGACAGGCCGGGTAAAATCCCGGCTTTTTTACATTCTTCAGTAAGTTAAATCAAAATTACTGATAGCCAGGATTGTTACAAACGTAATTAAACTTGATAAATATCAATAATTAGAGCATATTGCGCACGTTTTGTTACTTACTGGTTAATGTTTGTTATGTCGTTATATCAAAAAATGTTGGTTTTCTACGCAGTGATGGCGCTGATTTGCGCACTGATTACCTGGTTCCTTTCACATGACCGTAAACGTATTCGCTTGCTGAGCGCCTTTCTGGTCGGCTCCACCTGGCCCATGAGTTTTCCCGTGGCGTTGTTGTTCTCGATTTTCTGATCTTAAAGCGTGACAGATAAAGCGATACCTTATTGAAAATTAGGGCAACATGTTAGCTGAATGTTTACCTAAGGACAGGAGGCATACGTTGGAACTCTACACAAAACTGCTGATCTTCTACGCTGTGATGGCGGTACTGTCCGGCGTGGCAACGTACTTTCTGGCCCGCGACAACCGCAAAGTCCGGCTCCTCAGCGCGATACTCATCGGTGCGACCTGGCCCATCAGCTTTCCGGTCGCGTTACTGTTTTCACTCTTTTGATCGCGATCTCTCCTTTTTATCGAAATACTGTATATAATCACAGTAATCCAATGAAAGGGAAACCTCATGAACACATTCTATTCACGTTATGCCGAGGGGCAGGTGCGTTGGCACGATCTGCCGGGGCACGGCGATCCGCTGGTGTTTATCCACGGGCTGGGCTGCGCATCATCGTTTGAATACCCGCGCGTGGTCGCCGATCCCGCATTTGGCGGCAGGCGCGCCATCCTTATCGATTTACCCGGCAGCGGTTACAGCGAACGTCCAGCGAGTTTCTCCTATCGCACCAGCGATCAGGCGAAAGTGGTGGTGGAGCTGCTGAATAAGCTTGATTTGCAGGCTTTCTGGCTCTACGGCCACAGCATGGGCGGCAGCATTGCCATTGAGGTGGCAGCGCAGATGGCCGCGCGCGTGAACGGGCTGGCGGTATCGGAACCCAATTTCTATCCCGGCGGCGGTATGTTCAGCCGTGAGATTGCCAGCCAGGATGAAGCGGGGTTTGTCACCAGCGGTTACGCGGCAATGCTGGCGCAGGAGAAAACCGCGTGGGCCGGATGCCTGCAAAGTAATGCGCCGTGGGCCGGATGCCTGCAAAGTAATGCGCCGTGGGCGGTCTGGCGCGGGGCGAAAAGCCTGGTCGACGGTATTGAGCCAACATGGATGACGCTGTTTGTCGATTTCCCGCGGCCAAAAACGCTGATCTTTGGCGCGCTTTCACTGCCGGATAAAGACGAAGAGGCGGTACGGAAACAGGGGATCCCGGTACAGGTGATTGCCGATGCGGGGCATTCGATGTCGTGGGAGCAGCCCGCCGCGCTGGCGCAGACGCTAAATCGCTTTATTACTGAACACGAGTAAAAAAACCCGGCGCGCAAAACCGGCCGGGTTTCTGTTTATGCTGCATCCGTTTTAGCTTATGGCAGTAAAGATTTCAGCTTCTTGCGCGCCGCCGGAGTGACATCCAGCGGGTGGCGGTAGCCAATGTTTTCCGTTGCCCGGTGATAGAGCGCAACCAGCCAGTCGTAAACATAACGGGTGGCGGCGTGAACCGGTTGCTCGCTCAGTCGTGTCAGGCGCGTATTGCTCGCCTCCGCCGAACCGGTGGCGAAAATGGCACGATCTTTCTGCACGCGGCTGGCCGGACGCTCGGCTTCCGCCACCGATGCATAACCGAGCCAGGCGACAAAGTTGCCAATCGCGGCATGCAGCTGCGCGGCGCAGGCAGTATCACGCTGCATGATGGCTTGCAGCTGCTCCGGCAGATTCAGACGGTAGCTGCTGACAATTACAATTTCCGCCATCTGGCGCAGGGCTGTCGGGCTGAGCCCAAGGCGCACGGCGTTGTCGTCGTTGCGGCTCCACTGGCGGACATGGTTAACCCACAGCGCATGTGCCTGCTGACCGACATCTTTACTTTGCGGTTGCTGTTCCGTGTTGTCCGGTGATTCGGCAAACAGATCGATTGCATCATTAAACAAACCGCTGACTTTCTCTTCGCGCGGCTGTTGGACTTTCCACAGCGTGTCGAACTGCTGCATATCCGGCTGCAAACCTTCCAGCAATTCACCGTGACGGGAAGCCTGCCCCTGCAATTCGCGCACGACAGCTTCAGCGCGGGTGCGCTGAGTGGCCGCGTCCTTCTCCGGGCTGACAAGCCATGTTTGCAGCAGTTCGCGCAGCGCATGTTGATGGCGCTCTGCCAGCGCTTTTAAACGCTGTTGACGCAGATCCGGCGCGGTGGCCTGCGCTAACCATGCCAGCAGGCGTTGCAGACTACTGGCATCCAGCGCCTGCAACGTGCCCCAGTGTTGTCCCGGTTTGCCGATCAACTGCTGGACCGCTTCATCCAGGTTCTGCGCCAGCGTAAAACGCGCATCTTGTGGCGTAATTGCCCAGACCAGACCCGGCAGCGCCGCTTCCTGGCCCGATTGTGTCTCTTTTACCCAGTTGAGCAGGGCGCGGGCAGTGGCGGCGGTGGTCGAACGCTCCAGCGTGGCGTTACAGATCATCAGCACGTCCGGCTGTAAGCGCTGGCGATAGCTCTCCAGCAGCCAGCGGCATTTGCTGCGCCACAGCGGTTGGCCGTCCTGCGGGCCGGGCACCGGGATATCGAGAATATCCACTGACGGCAGCACGCTGTTTTCCACCGGCAGCACCAGTTCGCGGGTGATCAGCGCCAGCGTCGCCAGCGGAATACTGACCGCATTGAGCCGTTGCTCGTTGGCCCATGGATGCACCACCACTTCATCATGAATCTCTTCGCTGCCGGGTTCCGCTGGCGTTAAAAATCCGTCTGTCGGCAGGGCGAAGCTATCGACCAGAACGCTTAACGGCGCAGCCAGTTCGCTGGAATTGCCGGTCTGGTGCAGGGTGTGCGCCAGCGCCAGCCACTGCTGCGTCAGTTCGTGTTGCTCGCCCCATAATAACGACCAGGCGCTGGCACGCGCGCTGAGATCCAGTTGCGGCAGCAGGCTGGCGAACTGATACCACAAAGCATCGTCCATTTGCTGCTGCGATGAAGGCACTACCGAGCGCCAGAAACGGGCAATGCCGCCAATCTCTTCGGCGGTGATCCCCGGTACCGGATTCGGCTGGCGCAGGGTGCGCCATTTCGCGACCCGGCTTTCGATCACCGCTTTGTCTGCTGCGCGTAATTCCGGCTGCTGCTGAGTATGGGCAATAAACAACTGCACCAGTTCAGCTTCGCTGATAATGCGCAAGCAGAGTGGAAAGCTGTCGTCCATCGGCGAGTGATCCGGGCTGAAACGCAACGCCATGCTGGTCAGCGCGTGACCCGGATTGATATGGGTAAAGTAATCCAGCGTTTTATCGCCCGGACGCACATCCAGCCGCCCGTTGCCGCTGCCGCACAGCGCGCCGAGCAGATGAGCTTTTGCCGCCTGCGAATGACCATACAGACCGATGGTGCAGGGCGCGTTAACGGCGTCGCGCAGCGCGGTTTCTCCGGCTGCGGCCGCATTCAGGCGCGCCAGCAGCGCGTCGGCATCATCATCCAGTAGCGGTGAAAGTGTCCGGTTCTCGTTAATCCATGCGCTCAACGCCTGGGTGGTGTTTACGCTCGCACTCATTTCAGATACACACTCCCGCTGTCGATCCAGTAGTGACTACCGCTATGGCGGCGGTCGGCCAGCGTATTCAATTTAAAAGTTAACGCGTCGGCAGGCACCGGCGTTCCGTCCTGCAACCAGGCTTCACTCAGCGTGAAGGATTCCGGGCCGTGATGTTTGTTGCCGCCGCTAAAGGCCAGACGCACGTTTAACACGCCATCGCCGGCGATGGTTTTCGCCAGATCCTGCGAGTTAATGCTCAGCGTATAGAGCGGCGTGGCGGGCCAGCGGGCGTTAGCTAACTGACGGAAACCCAGCGTCACATTGCCGCGCAGCGGGAAGTGCAGCTTCGCATCCAGCTTGGCGCCCGGTTTATCGAGATCGATATCGTGATACCAGATGTTTTCGTCGCGTAACGTGTTCACCACGTTATCCAGTACACCGAGGTAACGCACGGTGGAATAAGCGCCAATATCAGCCGCCTTAAAGTTAAAGCGCGGCAGACGCAGATCCAGCGCCAGGCTGCACAGCATCGCACCGACCGCCGCTGTTGATTTCGGGTTACCGATTTTGCCCTGCTGGCTGAAGGGATACCACTCATGCACGCGATATTTATCCAGCCAGATCATGCGGTTAACCGGCACTGGCTGCAAATGGCGGATCAGCGCCTGCACGCCCGGCAGGCAGCCAGGACGGCCGGTGATCAGCAACACGTCACAACTGTAGTGAGAAATGGCTTCGCACACCGCATGCAGCGGGGCGGTAAGCGTAAATTGCCCGTTCAGCATCGCATCCTGCAATTCGCGGAAATTGACCTGCAACGGCACGGCAAGCACGTCGAACTCCGCCGAGCCGGATGGCAACGCATGATCAATCGCCTGGCGCAAATAATTCATCACATTGCGCGTCGGCTGCTGCTTGAGCAGTTCACCGAAGGTCGCATGCAATCCGGCCAGCGGATCGTTGATATCGCTCTCTTCCCAGGCGGCAAGGATTGCGTGACCGATCGGCATAAACAGTTGCAGCGTGGTCTGCTGGCGCAAAACCGCCTGCGTATCAATACGCCCGGAGTCGCCAAACAGCGTCGCCATAATCGCCGCCGCATCGCTGATGCCCGCTTTTTGCATCTGCGTTTGCAGTGCAGGCAGCACGCAGCGCTGGATGACATCCAGCAGAATGTCATCACCCGCCACTTTAAAACCTTCACGGAACAGCAACTGCGGGGTGATTTTGACGTTGCTGCCGGTGCCATCATCAAGCTGATAATGGGTGATCGCCATATCGGTGGTGCCGCCGCCAATATCAACAGAGGCAACGCGCAGCGAACGGCCTTTCACCGCGCCGGGCGCTTCGGCGCGATCCGGGCGGGCGAGGGAGGCAAAGAAGGTTTCCGTCTGCCCGGCAAAACGGGAGATCGCTTCGTTATACAGCCATACCAGTTGTCCGCAGCTCGCTTCATCCCATTCCATCTGAATATGCGGCACCGGCACCACGCTTTTTTCCTGCTGCTTGCGGTTGGCAAAATCTTCATCCTGCGGATGCCAGCCCATTGCTTTCCACACCAGCGCGATCGCTTCAAACATGCGGCGGCGGAAGATTTCACGCTCCTGCTTCGGCATCGCGGAAGGCAAAGTCAAAATAATGGTGCGCAACTGGCGCGGAGAAGCCGGGAAGCCGAGGCGTAAACGCGTTGCCACGCTGTTGATTTGCCCCAGCGCCTGCGACAGCAATTCGCACAGCATATGGGTCATCAGGGTGCTGCGGCTGTACTGCGGCGAAAAGACCGGCAAACGCTCATCCAGCGGCAGGCTGTAGAGCGGCTGGCCCTCATCATTCATCAGGTTCATCAGCGGGAAAGCGGTAGCCAGAGGCTCGCGCTGCGTTTTGCTGTTCATCTGGCTAAAACGCCAGTCCTGCAACACCGGGGTTTCATCCCACAGATAACGTCGCGGGCTGGAGATCCCGCTGTTGCCTTCAGTCCCGACGCGCTGCATCGCCAGTTTGCGCGCTTCATCACCGACACGCACAATCGACGGCCAGATGAATGCATCTTCGCGCCCACTCTCCACCGAGAAGTGCTGCTTACCAAAACGCGCTTCCGAAAACTCCAGGCGGCTGGTAAATAACGGTTCGTTAAGGAATTGCGGCTCGCTGAGCGATCGCACCTGCAACTCTGCCGTCTGGCGCAAACCATCGTTGGCATCGCCATGATCTTCAATGATCACGCCGCAAGTGTGGGTGTTACCGACATCAAGGATCAGATCAACTGGAATCGCCGGAGTGCTCAGCGTGTGGGTGACAATTTTGACTTCCGGCACCTGCAATTGTGAGCCGAGCAGGGTCATCAGGTTCAGCCAGTGCGCCTGGTATTCAAAACCGCGCAGCGCCTGCGTGATCTCACGCTCGCTGCGGCTTTCATGCTGCGAAATGTAATGTAAGAAGGCTTCCCGCAGCCAGCCGTCAACCCAGGTTTGATCGAGGAAATCGGCGACTTCATCATCATGCCAGGCCAGCGCAAAGCGCGTGCCGTTAAGGATATCGTTCTCCTGCGGCGCCAGAGAAGCCGGAGAGTTGTCGTTGATCTGGCTGTCGAGCGCCAGCGCGATACGGTGCGTGTTGCCTGCGCTGTCCGGTTCGCTCAATTTACGGATCTGCACCCGCGCCCAGTTATCCGGCCCTTCAACAAAAGTACGCGGCGGGTTAAAGCGCAAAAAAGGCACCGGCAGCCAGACGCCATCAAGGATCGACAGCGAATACTGCAACGCGTGGGTACTTTCCGGCTTGACCACTTCCGGCTGACCGCCATCGCGGTTCGGCAGGGTATAGCGCTCATTCACCACATCAAAATCGAGCCGCAGCAGTGGGCCATTGGCCGTTTTACGTACAAATCGGCCGCTGTTGGCCGAATCCTGCGGCGTCACGCCAAAATCAAGAAACTGCACGCCGCTGTTGGCAATCAGCGTCACGCTCTGTTTGTAGTCGCAAAGATTAACCAGCATAAACTCAGTCACCTGTTTTTCTGAACGTCACCGGAACGGTGGTTTTGGCGTCAAAACGTGCGCTGCACTCGGCTACGTCGTTGCTGCCTGCTTTACAGGAAATGTCCGGCATCGGGTAACGGGTACCGTCGCTACACCGCGCGTTACCGCGACTTTTAATCAACAGTTCGCCAGTTTCGTGCAGGCCAGAGAAGAGATCTGCGCGGCAGGTAATGTTCTTACCGTGAACAATGCGCGCCGACCCTTTGTTGTTCTGGATTTGATAACGCACCGCTGGCGCTTTGCCGGTCACGGGATCTTTGACATCCAGATCAACGCGCCAGTTACCGTTAAGGAATTTGGTTGAACCGATTTTCACCTCGACAGCATCCATCACCAGCGCGCCTTTCGGGATGGCGGAAATCACCACCGGCTCTTTCGCGGCGGGTTTCTCGGCTACGGTTTCGGCAGGGGCGGAGACTTCCGCCTGGTGCAGTGGCAGCTTCGCCGTCAGCGCAGGAATTGGCGCGGCCTGCATGGCGGGCGGCGCAATCTCGACAGGTTCAGCTTTTGCAATCACCGGCGCGGGAGCCGGAACTTCTTGTTGCTTCAGCAGCAGCGGGGTGGCAATAGCCGCCGCGACTGCGGCAGCAACCGGCAGCGCCCACAGACCGTAGCGACGGCGTTTTTTCGCAGGCGTCGCGGCAACCGGAGCGGGTTCTGGCGTCGGCGCGGCCTGCACAGGCGGTTCTTCAACCGGTTCTGGCTGCAATTTGATTTCCGGCGGCGTGCTTAACAGCGGCGCATCCGCCTGGTTGAAGGTGACTTCAACGGCAGGCTCTTCTTCTGGCTCCGGTTCCGGCAACAGGGTGATTTCCGGCACTTCGGGTTCCGGTTCGCGCAGACAGTCGAGCACATTTTCACGTGCGCTTTCATTGAGGTTGACGAACCCCCAGAAGGTGATGACCGGTTTGCCATCGACGAGGAAAACGTGGTTTTCACCGGGAAATTGCAGCGCTTTCTCCAGCAACGAGCCAAACAGCTGCTGCGCTGTTTTCTGCGATTGCAGGCATTTGCGACTCAGGGCATAAGCGCTGTCGAGGGTATTTTCGAGGTGCTCGCGGGCACGGCTTCGCGCCTCTTCGTCGGCGGCTTTCCACGAAACCGAACGACCGTCGATGGGTGAATACCAGTCGACACGATCGCCTTCATCATTAACCTGGGGTATTGCCAGACAGTCAACCAGCGCCTGCTGTTTGCGCAGGCGCAGTGCTTCACGAATTTGTAATGCCGAATCAAATACGGCCTGACCGCCGCCGCCCACGGCCTGGAAATCATCCAGATCGCCGCTGCGTAAGAGAGTTTTTGCCACGTTTTCATCCCATAGGCTTCTTTACGCGTCTACTATACGCAAACTTGTCGCCAGTAAAAGGAAGAGGAGACCGCAAAACCATTGAATTCTCGATGCATAGATGACATCAATCAGACTTGACGCCGCGATAATTATTTAAGATAAATTTTAATCGTAATGATGGTTGATATTTCAGCGAAATCAACTGCTTTAGCATAACCTGATAGAGAATCACCATTTGCCAGTTCACCTGAGCTGTGCTGAGATTACTACTCCATATAAATAAGAAGGTTCCTGATAATGTCTACAGGGAAAACGCTGCTCGCCCTCGCGCTGAGCACACTGTTACCGGCAAGTGCGGCATGGGCCGCGTCTAACGACACCATCGTCTACTGCTCCGAAGCGTCGCCTGAATCCTTTAACCCGCAAATTGCCAGTTCCGGGCCGACTTTTGTTGCCAGCTCGCAGGTGCTTTATAACCGCCTGGTCACCTTCGATCCGGTGAAAAATACCCCGATTCCGTCGCTGGCGACGGAGTGGAAAGTGTCGGAAGATGGCAAGACCTGGACGTTTACGCTGCGCCAGGGGGTAAAATTCAACAGCAATAAATATTTTAAACCGACGCGCGATTTCAACGCCGATGACGTGATTTTCTCCGTCATGCGGCAAATGGACGCGAAACACCCGTATCACAATGTTTCGCGGGGTAATTACGAATACTTCACCGATGTCGGCCTTGATAAGCTGATTAAAGAGGTGAAAAAGGTGGACGATTACCACGTCCAGTTTGTGCTGAACGAACCGAACGCCCCATTTCTTGCCGACTGGGGGATGGATTTCGCCTCTATTCTCTCAGCGGAATACGCCGATGCGATGCTGAAAAAAGGCACGCCGGAAAACGTCGACAACTGGCCAATCGGTACCGGCCCTTATGTGTTGCAGCAATACAAAACCGATGCGCAAATCCGTTATCTTGCCAACCCGAACTACTGGGAAGGCCCGGTACCAACCAAACACCTGATTTTCTCTATCACCCCGGATGTGCAGACACGACTGGCGAAACTGCAAACCAACGAGTGCCAGATCATTCCGGCGCCGTCACCGGTGCAGTTTGATCAGATAAAAAACAACAAAGATTTGACGCTGCATACCATTGATGCGCTGAACGTCGGTTATCTGGCATTTAACACCGAGAAAAAACCGTTTGATAACGTACTGGTGCGTCAGGCGCTGAACTATGCCACCGATAAGCAGGCGATCGTTAACGCCGTGTTCCTCGGCTCCGGCAGCGTGGCGAAATCGCCGCTGCCGCCCAATATGCTGGGCTATAACAAAGATCTGAAGGATTACAGCTACGATCCGGAAAAAGCCAAAGCGCTGCTGAAACAGGCGGGCCTGGAGAACGGCTTTGAAGCCACACTGTGGTCAATGCCGGTACAACGTCCGTATAACCCGAACTCGCGCCGTATCGCCGAGATGATCCAGAGCGACTGGGCGAAAGTGGGCGTGAAAGCGAAGATTGTCTCTTTCGAGTGGGGGGAGTATCTGGCCGGAATGCGTAAAGGCGAGCACGACACGGCTCTGTTCGGCTGGATGTCGGATAATGGCGACCCGGATAACTTCGCCGATACGCTGCTGGGCTGCAATAGCATCAAAAACGGCGCCAACGCCGCGCGCTGGTGCGATAAAGGCTATGATGCGCTGGTGCAGAAAGCCAAAGTGGTCAGCGATCCGGCGGCCCGCGCCAAACTGTACGAACAGGCGCAGGATATCTTCTACCAGCAGGCGCCGTGGATTGCGCTGGCGAATGGCAAAACCTTCTACGCCACGCGCAGTAATGTGACCGGTTATCAGGTCAGCCTGATGGGCAGTGATTTCTCGAAAGTGAAATTGAATTAAAGGAGTGGATATGTCACATCTGGATGAGGTTGTCGCGCGCGTTGATGCGGCCATTGAACAGAGCGTTATTATCGGGATGAACGAATTACTGGTTGAACTCAGCGATGACGCCGCGCTAAGCCGGGAAGAGCGCTATGCGCAGCAGCAGCGCCTGCGAACGGCGATTGCGCATCACGGCCGCCAGCATAAAGAAGATATGGAAGCGCGCCGTGACCAGCTCACCAAAGGTGGCTCAATCCTGTGATCAGAACTGGCGTCTGGCCACCAGCCAGGCGCCAATCACCAGTAGTACCGCGCCGCACACCGGGCCAATCAGCGCCCGCAGCGCGATCCCCTGACTCCTCACCACATCCATCACCAGCCCGCCAATCAGCTGGCTTGCCACCAGAACCGCAATGGTCGTTGCCGCGCCAACGTACTGATAACCGCTGATGCTGGCGAAGACAAAAAACGAACCCAGCAAACCGGGGATTAATGTCCACCACTTCACGCTGGCGTACAGTTCCTGAAACCCGCTCATCCCATGCTTGAACAGCAAAATCGAGACAAACAGCACAATACCCACCAGCGAGTTGAGCAGCATGGCGATAAGGATCGTCGAGGCCGACTGAGTAATGCGCACCATCAGCGTGTTTTGCACCACCAGGCCAATCCCGGCGGCGATCAGAAAGGTGAGGGTCAACGACTGGTTCATTAGATAGCATCCGGATCGGTACGGTTATCGAGCTGCAACTGCATAAAGGTTAAATCGAGCCAACGACCAAACTTGGTGCCGACCTGCGGCATTTCCGCGGTCGTGACAAAACCCAGTTTACTGTGCAGATGAATAGAGCCATGGTTTTGCGACTCAATGCCCGCCACCATCACATGTTTACCAATGCGTCTGGCTTCTTCGATCAGGCGTTCCATCAGCGCCAGCCCGAGGCCTTTGCCCTGATGTTCGGGGTGAACATACACCGAGTGCTCGACGGTGTGGCGAAAACCATCGAAGGCGCGCCAGTCACCAAACGAAGAGTAGCCGGTGACCACGCCATTTTCTTCGCTGACCAGCACTGGATAACCCAGTTTGGCGCGCGCTTCATACCAGGCAATACGGTTCCCTACATCGACCGTTTGATCGTTCCAGATGGCAGCAGTGTTCACCACCGCATGGTTGTAGATCTCTGCAATGGCGGCACAATCTTCTTTCCCGGCAAAACGAATATTCATGGTTGAACCTCAGATTTGTACACTATAGTATTACGATATGAATACTATCTCAGACAATATAAATCAACGGATCAGTGCCAGAATTCGTGTAGAACGTGAATCCCGCGGCTGGTCATTGAGCGAACTGGCCGAACGCGCGGGCGTTTCGCGGGCGATGATCCACAAAATCGAACGCGGCGAGAGCAGCCCAACGGCGGCGCTGCTGGCGCGGCTTTCCGGCGCATTCGGCATCAGCATGTCAACGCTGATTGCCCGCGCCGAAATGCAGGAAGGAAAGCTGCTGCGCTACGCCGATCAGCCGGTATGGAGCGACCCGCAAAGCCACTACCTGCGCCGCCACGTTTCGCCGCGCAGCGATCTGCCTATCGATCTGGTGCAAATCGACCTGCCAGCGGGCAGCGATATTCCGATGCCCGCTTCTTCTTATGCGTTAGCACGGCAGTTAATTTGGTTGCAGGAAGGCGAGTTGGTGTTTGTTGAAGGCGATACGCGGCACGAAATGAAAGCCGGGGATTGCCTGGAACTCGGGCCGCCGAACGATTGCCGTTTTATCAACGAGAGCAGCGCACCTTGCCGCTATCTGGTGGTGCGGCTCAACCACGCCGGTACATAATGTTAACGCGCTGCTGGCAGGAAACGACTAGTATCAGTAATTAGTCTTTCATGCACAGGAGAGCACGATGAATCAATCTTCTCACCGCAATCGCCGTTGGGTGCTGGCTTCTCGCCCACATGGCGCCCCGGTTACCGACAATTTCCGCCTTGAAGAGGATGACATCGCGGCACCCGGCGAAGGCCAGGTGTTACTGCGAACGGTCTACCTCTCGTTAGATCCCTATATGCGCGGTCGTATGAGCGATGCGCCATCCTATTCGCCGCCGGTAAAAATCGGCGAAGTGATGTGTGGCGCGACGGTCAGCCGCGTGGTCAGTTCACTGCATCCGGATTTTGCCGAAGGCGATTGGGTGCTGGCTTACAGCGGCTGGCAGGATTACGACATCGCCAGCGGCGATGATGTGATCAACCTTGGTAAAGATCCACAGCATCCCTCATGGTCGCTGGGTATCCTCGGTATGCCAGGTTTTACCGCCTATATGGGGTTGCTTGATATCGGTCAGCCGAAAGCGGGGGAAACGCTGGTCGTTGCCGCTGCAACCGGCCCGGTCGGCGCAACGGTCGGGCAGATCGGTAAAATCAAGGGGTGTCGCGTTGTCGGGGTCGCCGGGGGCAAAGAGAAGTGCCGTCATGCCGTGGAGGTACTCGGTTTTGATCTCTGTCTCGACCATCACGCGGAAGATTTTGCCGAACAACTGGCGAAGGCCTGCCCGCAAGGGATCGATATCTATTTTGAAAATGTCGGCGGCAAAGTCTTTGATGCCGTGCTGCCATTATTAAATACCAGGGCGCGAATTCCGCTTTGCGGATTAGTCAGCGGTTATAACGCCACGGAACTTCCTGACGGCCCGGATCGTATTCCGTTATTAATGGCAACTCTGCTTAAAAAACGAATTCGGTTGCAGGGATTTATTATTACTCAGGATTACGGTCACCGAATTAACGAATTCCAGCAAGAAATGGGGAAATGGGTAAAACAGGAAATAATTCACTACCGTGAACAACTAACAGAAGGTCTTGAGCAAGCGCCGGAGGCGTTTATCGGTATGCTGGAAGGTCGAAATTTCGGCAAGGTCGTAGTGCAAATTGGACCATCACGCTAAGCGACTGATGGCGGCGAAAAAAACCGCCATCAGAATTGTGCAAAATCCGAAAAAACGTCTTTAATTAGACAAGCATAAGGAACTGATAACCTTGTGAAGGCGGTTCCTGGTAGTTGTGCATAATAACTAATTATTAGCTACATCTTTTACGCGACAATCCAATACCAGGCATGTTTATATAATATATTTGAATGATTACGGACACGCTACCAGGCTGAAAATAAATAAGAAATTATACAGGACGCAAACATGCTTGATTTGGAAAAAGCGCAACGAACCAGCCTCACTATGCAGGTGGAGGCGAGTCTGAAAAATGCGCTTATTATCGGTGCGCTAAAACCTGGCGCGCGGCTTATCACGAAAGAAATAGCAGATCAGTTGGGTACCAGTATTACTCCGGTACGGGAAGCGCTTTTGCGTTTGGTCTCTGCAGGCGCGCTACATGCCACACCGGCGCAGGCGTTTTTAGTGCCGGAGGTCAGCCTTGAACGCTATGACGAAATCAACCAGATACGCAAAAACCTTGAAGGGATGGCTGCCCGTGCCGCCAGTCAAAGTATGACCCCGGAGAGGATCAGGGAGTTGCGTGCGCTGGCTGCGGCTTTTCACGAAACACTAAAAAGCGGCCATACCGAGCAGATGTTGCAGGCAAATCGGATTTTTCGCTTTTCGATTTACCAGCAGGCAGGTATGCCGACATTGACAGCATTGATTGAGCAATTATGGGTACGCATTGGCCCATGTTTTAATTATCTTTATCCACATTCGGATGATTTAACACGCAGCCACGATTATTCAGACTTATTAGCCGCACTTGAAGAAGGTGATGCTTTTGCCAGCGAACGCGGAATATGGCGGGCCATCGATGAGGGCGCAAACATTATTCATAAGCAATTTTATCGCTGAGCTATTTCTCTTAAATACAATTACTTAACCTAAATCATGGATGCTTCCCGACAAAAATTTGTCATTGGGGCGCATCCATATCACGTTTTGTACTTATAAGACCAGTTAATACCTGAAATCCACGCATTCCCTGCCGATAACCTTTCTTGCGCGTAGTAAGGCGCTAACATTTGGTGTCCAGCGAGGAGTCGGGGAATGTCATTTAACCAACGATTAAGCAATATAAAAATTAGTAGAAAGCTGTCGGTAGGATTTGGGTTAGTTCTGTTTCTGGTTGCTGTTGCTTCTGTCCTCAGTGTGTTGCGCTTTCAGGAAATCCGCGACGTCTATCAAAAAACCAATCTGATGTACAACATCAACATCGAAGTGTTTCAGGCAAAAATTAACCGCCTGAAATATTTCTATGGTGATGATAAATCCGGTCAGGTGATGTCTGATTACGTTCGCCACGCTTCAGAGTTGACGGCCAGCGCTGACAACATGAGCTGGTCAACCAACGAAAAACAGATCATCAACGATGTCGCCGATCATCTGGCGAAGTTCCAGAGCAGCATTGGCGAGATGCAAAAAGCGACCAGTGATATTCACGCCGTTCGCGATGCGCTCGATAAACTCGCTGCTGAAGATCTCGCCGCCAGCTACACCACGCTCGTGCGTACGCCGGTTGCCGATCCGAGCCTGATGACGCAAGTTTATGAGCAATTATTCGCTATCAGCGCAGTGCGTGACGCGGCGCTGGTTGTCCGTTATAGCCCAGGCAAAGAGAGCAGCGATGCGCTGGAGCGCCATTTCAGCGACACGCAAAAAAGTGTTCAGGCGCTGTCGAGCCAGCTGCCGGGCGAACTGCAAGCGCCGTTACAGGCTTTATGGGATAACACCGTTAAATACCACGATTTGAGCCGCAACTATTTCACCGCCTATCAGGCTCTCAAGACCGCAGAAGATCATGTTAAAACCGGTGGCGATAACAGCAGCGCGGCGCTGAAGCAGATCATTACGCTGGTAAAAGCGCACAACGATGAGCTGGCCTATAGCTCCAGTACCATCGCCGCAATTATCGGCGCTATCGCCATTCTGCTCGGAGTGATTGTCTCCTGGTGGGTGATCCGCCAGATTACCCGTCCGATTGACCGCAACCTTGCACTGGCGGAACGTATTGCCAGCGGCGATCTCAGCTCGCAAATTCGCGCGCAGAGTACCGACGAACTGGGGCAATTGACCGGGGCAATGGGGCGGATGAACGACACGCTGCGTGAAATGATCCACGAAGTACGTAACAGCGTGACGAAGGTTTCCCGCGCGGCAACCGAAATTGCCGAAGGCAATACCGATCTCTCTTCCCGTACGGAACAGCAGGCCGCAGCGGTTGTGGAAACGGCAGCCAGCATGGAAGAGCTGACCGCGACGGTGAAAAATAACGCCGATAACGCCCGTAACGCCAGCAGCCTTGCGGCGCAGGCCTCACAGACGGCCGGCGAAGGCGGTACGGTAATGCGCGAAGTGGTGAATACCATGGGCGACATTCACAGCAGCTCTAACAAAATTGCTGATATCACCGCAGTGATTAACAGTATTGCGTTCCAGACGAACATTCTGGCGCTGAACGCCGCAGTGGAAGCCGCGCGTGCCGGTGAACAAGGCCGGGGTTTCGCCGTAGTGGCCAGCGAAGTGCGCAGCCTGTCTCAGCGCAGTTCGCAGGCGGCAAAAGATATTGAACAACTGATCAGCGAGTCGGTTTCCCGTATCAATGTCGGCAGTGAGTTGGTGGCCAAAGCCGGTGAAACCATGGACCAGGTTGTCCGATCGGTAACGCGTGTTAACGATATCATGGGTGAAATTTCCTCGGCGTCGGAAGAGCAGAGCCGTGGTATTGAGCAGATTGCCCGTGCAGTGAGCGAGCTGGACAGCACCACGCAGCAAAACGCCGCGCTGGTGAGCGAATCGTCTTCCGCGGCAGGTTCGCTGGAAGAACAGGCGCGTCTGCTGGAAGAACTGGTGGCAACATTCCGTCTGGAGCAAAACGAAGCCAAAAGCGCACCGAAAGCGGGAAAACCCAAAGCCACGCCAACGGCGAAAGCGCCTGCTTTACCGCGTGAAACACAAAGCAGCGATGAAGGCTGGACCACCTTCTGACAGTGTTTTAACTCAATAAAAAAAGCCCGCAAGCATCAGCTTCCGGGCTTTTTTCTATTACAAACCGCCCTCGGATGAAGGCGGTTGGCGAGCATTATTCGAACTGATAAGCGATGGACAAACCGACGCCGTAGTTACGTCCCGGAGCGGGTTCGTAGTAACGACCATTCGATTCATTAACAATCACTGAGCCAACATATTCACGGTCAAACAGGTTATCGATGCGGCCAAACACATCCATCATCCAGTTGCCGTAGCTAAATTTGTAGCCGGTGTTGATGCCCGTAACGGTGTAGGAGGGGGCTTTCGCACTGTTTTCATCGTCGGCCATAATATCGCTCATATAGCGCACATCGGCACCCGCGTACCAGCCCTGATCCGGGATCCAGCCCAGTGACGCATAACCCATATTGCGCGCTATGCCCGGAATACGGTTGCCGTTACAGTCGCTGTCGGTACAGACTTCGCTACGGTACGTGGCATCCAGATAAGTCCACGCCACTTTGGCGCGCCAGTTTCCGGCAAATTGTTGATCGAGCGACAGCTCCGCGCCCTGGCGACGGGTTTTCCCGGCGTTTTTGTACGTGGTGCGCCCGCCGCTGCTGGTGTCGGTCACGATCTCATTATCGGTATCGGTGCGGAACAGCGCTGCGGTCAGCAGGCCGTTGCCAATGCGCGTTTTACTGCCGATTTCCACGGTTTCATTGGTAGAGGGTTTCAGCGCGAAATTCAGCCCGCTCTGGTTACCGGAACGATAGGAGAGTTCATTAATGGTCGGGGTTTCAAAACCGCGTCCGGCCGCCGCATAAACGTTCCACGCATCGGTGAGCGCGTATTTCAGTGAAGCCGCCGGTAGCCATTTGTGATAGCTGGCTTCACCACTGTCATCGCCATTACCGGCCGTAACGTAGTGATCGTTGGAATCAAACCACACCGAGCTGTAGCGCACGCCCGCATCGAGAGAGAGTTTATCCGTCAGTTGCCAGGCCGTTTGCACGTACGGATCGAGGTTCCACATCAGGTTGCGTTCGTCACGGCGCAGATTGCCTTTTTCGCCGTAGACCGGCGTCGAGCCATCCATCACATAGTTTTCGTAACCTTTGCGATTCTCGCTCATATTTTCGTAGTTCAGCCCGCCGGTAAAAGTCACCGGCACGCCCAGCTCACCACGGTGCGTCCAGCGCGTGTCGATACCCTGATAATGGCGCGTCAAATCGATCACACCGCCTGAATGGGCCGGGTTAAGCTGCGGCGCGCGCGGGATCGACTGATACTGCGTCGTTTCACGTTCTCCGGCGTACATCATCACGCTTAAATCATCCTGGCTGCTCATCTGGCGCTCATAGCGCAGCCCGGCCTGCGTTTGTTTGATGGTTTTGCGGGTGTTGTACTGGTCAGCACGCGGCGACTGGCGCGGATTATCCTGCCACTCCTCTTTGGTCAGGCCGCCCGCATCGTTGGCTTTGATGTCAACGCTGTTAAAGATCAGGCTCAGCTTACTGACATCATCAATCCGCACACCCAGTTTGGCGTTGGCGAGATTTTTGCGCGCGCCGCTGTGATCGCGGTAGCCGCCGGTGACGAAGCGGGTGCTGGAAACGGTGTAATCCACGTCGCCCGCGTGTGTGCCGTCGCCTACCGCACCAGTTGCTTTCAGGCCGTAACGCCAGCTTGCGTCGCTACCGTAATAGCTGCTGGCTTCAATGGTTGTCGGCTGGCGTCCAGTCTGCGTGGTGACATTCATCACCCCGCCTGAGGCGTTGCCGTACAGCGCCGAGAAGGGGCCGCGCAGCACATCAATGCTCTCCACGCTGTTGAGATCGATATTCGACGTTTGCCCCTGACCGTCCGGCATCGTCGCAGGAATACCATCCACGTACAGGCGAATACCGCGCACACCATAAGTGGAACGCGAACCAAATCCACGGATGGAAAGTTGCAGATCCTGGGCATAGTTTTGCCGGTTTTGTACCTGCAAGCCGGGCACGCTGTTTAGCGATTCCGACAAATTGACGCGCGGTGCCGCCTGGCGGATATCGTCGCCCTGTACAACGCTGACGGCGGCAGGGCTATCAAGTTCAGAGACTGTCTGTGGCGCGGCGCTGACGATCATTGTTTGTTCATTGTCAGCGGCAGAAGCAGACGGAGAGAGGACAGCCGGGAGTAATAACGCCGGCAGAGTGGCCTTCGTGGCAGAAAGAATAGTCATATCGGAACCGAGTGAGAAAAACGAACCAAATGGAACATGCGCCAATATGTTAAAGGTTATGTAAATATTTTGAAAACATTAAACGCACGTTAAGTTAAGAATGAGTGTAGTCCCTGCCTGCCAGATGCGCTTCTGCCTCATTTGGTGTTCCACTTTATTGTTATTAATGAGATGGCAAAACGCTGTATGTCAGCGTACCGGTTGATGTTATTCGTATTGCGCTGTAATAAAAAAGGGAAGGCCAGTGCCTTCCCTTAATGTTTACTGCCGCCCGTTTAGCGCGAGGTGTTCTCAGTTGGCGCAACTGGCGCAGTGCTGTGAATTTCCTGTACGCGTTTGCGTACGCCAAACCAGCCAGCAACCAGCAGCACGGCAATCAGCGGGATAGAACCGATGGTGTAAGTGCCGTTCGGATAATCAAACGCCATCAGCACCAGTACGCTCAGCAGGAACAGCAGCGTCAGCCATGACGTGACCGGAGCACCTGGCATTTTGAAGCTGACATCCGCTACTTTGCCTTCTTTGATCGCCTTACGCAGACGCATCTGGCAAATCACGATAAAGCCCCAGGAGGCGATAATACCCAGGGAGGCCACGTTCAGCACGATTTCAAACACCTGCGACGGCACCAGATAGTTCAGGAACACCCCGACGATATAGACGCAAATGGTGACCAGAATACCGGCATAAGGCACATGATGACGGCTCATTTTCGCCATAAACTTCGGCGCAGAACCCCCCATCGACATCGAACGCAGAATACGGCCGGTGCTGTAGAGCCCGGAGTTCAGGCTGGAAAGCGCAGCGGTCAGCACCACCATATTCATGATGTCGCCAATGTAAGGCACGCCCAGTTTGGAGAAGAAGGTCACAAACGGGCTTTGACCTGCCTGATAGGCATTCCACGGCAGCAGCAGCACCAGCAGAACCACCGAGCCGACGTAGAACAAACCGATACGCCAGATCACGCTGTTGATCGCTTTTGGCACCATGGTCTGCGGATCTTTACACTCACCGGCGGCAGTACCGACCAGCTCGATAGAGGCAAACGCAAAGACCACGCCCTGAACCAGCACCAGCGCTGGCAGCAAGCCGTGCGGGAAGAAACCGCCGTTGTCGGTGATCAAATGGAAGCCGGTTGTGCCGCCGTCCAGCGGTTTACCGCTACCGAGGAAGATGGTCCCGACAATCAGGAACACCACAATCGCCAGCACTTTGATTAACGCAAACCAGAACTCCATTTCGGCGAACCATTTCACGCCAATCATGTTCATGGTGCCGACGATCGCCAGCGCGGCCAGCGCAAACACCCACTGCGGCACATCGCCAAACGCGCCCCAGTAGTGCATATAAAGCGCAACGGCGGTGATATCGACGATACCGGTCATCGCCCAGTTAATGAAGTACATCCAGCCGGCGACAAACGCGGCTTTTTCGCCCAGAAACTCACGGGCATAGGAAACAAAGCTACCGCTGGAAGGGCGGTGCAATACCAGTTCGCCCAGCGCGCGGAGAATAAAGAAAGAGAAGAGACCACAAACCAGATAGACGATTGCCAGCGATGGCCCCGCCATCTGTAATCGTGCGCCTGCGCCCAAAAATAACCCCGTCCCGATCGCGCCGCCAATAGCGATCATTTGTACCTGGCGATTACCCATCGCCCGGTTGTAGCCCTCTTCATGAGAGTTAAGCCAGCGTCGTTTCGCCGCGTGATGCTCCGTGGCGCTGTTGTTGTCTGTTTTCATTTCGTTACCTGTTAACCTGTCTGAACCTTGCGGAATTCCTCAACCTGCGTGAGCAAAAGCCAAACGATTGCTCCGCGGTAAATGTTTGCCTTTCCAGTGATTCTACGTATGGATAAGAGAAACATGGCGCAGCATCCTACCTGCAATCGGCAAATGACGCAAAACATACCCGCCGCCAGTGATGGGACTATTAGCAGAAATTGTGAGGTGAAAGGAGACAAGCAGCGTAAATGATTCAACCAGCAGATAAAAGCAACAGAAAAAACCAGCCATAAACCGGTAAATACCTGCCAATTTTATAAGGTTATAGGCTTATCCCATAAGCATGCATAATGACCGCCGCGCCGACTTTGCTACTTTTTTGCTTATTTAATGTAAATTAATTGTTTCACAGCGTGCGCCGCGCCACCTATTAATGAACGTATCTCCTTCAACATGAGAGCGTTGCATGTATCGTCTGAGTTTGCTGGATAAAAGCCCCATCGCGGAGCAGGAAACCGCGCAGGATGCCCTGGCCCGCACGCTGCAACTGGCGCAGCAGGCTGAACGCTGGGGCTATCACCGGTTCTGGATCGCCGAACACCACAACACTGCCCAGCTTGCCAGCCCCTCGCCGGAGCTGCTGATTGCCTGGATACTGGGTCAAACACAGCGTATTCGCGTTGGCTCCGGCGGTGTGATGCTGCAGCACTACAGCCCGTATAAGGTAGCGGAAAACTTTAACCTGCTGGCCTCGCTGGCGCCGGGGCGGGTTGATTTGGGCATCGGTAAAGCACCCGGCGGCTTACCGCTTTCTACACGCGCCCTGCAGCATGGCGTCAACAGCGCAGAGAAGGGCAGCTTTGCTGAACAGTTGGCGCAACTGGATGGCTGGCTGTCACCGACCGACGGCAGCGCCGAAGAGTCGTTGCTCGCCACACCGCTACCGCCAGTGCGCGCAGAGGGTTTTCTGCTGGGGGCGAGCCTTGAGAGTGCAGCGCTTGCGGCAAAACAGGGATGGAATTTTGTTTTCGCCGCCCACTTGAACGGCGATAAAGCGCTTTTGCGTGACGTTGTCACACAGTGGCAGCAGCAGAGCCAGCGCGATACGCTGGTTGCCGTGCAGGTGATTGTCGCGCCAACCCATGCGCAGGCCGAGGAACTCGCGCAACACGTTGAAGTATGGGGCGTGACGCTGGCGAATGGACAACGCGTTAGCGTCGCCAGCGAAGCACAAGGACATGCCTTTGCCCGTCAGGCCGGGAGTCCGGCAGTCAGCATTACTCGCCGCGAACCTTCGCTGATTGCCGGTACACCGACGCAAGTACGCGCGGCGCTGGAAGCGCTGCATCAGGAATTTGCGATTGATGAATTCATTATTGATACACCGGTGAGCGAAGGGAGCGCGCGCTTGCAGTCGTTACGGCTGCTGGCAGAGGTTCATGCTCGTCAGGAGGTGACAGAATGAGTTTTGAGCAACAACTGCTTGCCTGGCGCCGCGAACTGCATCAACACCCGGAACTCTCATTGCAGGAGTTCGAAACCACACGCCGCATTCGCCACTGGCTGGAAAACGCCGGTTTGCGCCTGCTGCCGCTGACGCTACCGACCGGCGTGGTGGCGGAAGTGGGTGACGGCGAGCCGGTGATTGCGCTGCGCGCGGACATTGACGCCCTGCCGATCGACGAGGCGGTGGACGTGCCGTTTGCCTCGCGTAATCCGGGCATCATGCATGCGTGCGGCCACGATATTCACTCGACAGTGATGCTCGGCGCGGCGCTGTTGCTGAAAGAGAAAGAGTCTCAGCTTGCTGGTCGGGTACGCATTCTGTTTCAACCCGCCGAAGAGAATTTTGGCGGCGCGAAGCGCCTGATTCAGGCGGGAGCACTTAACGGCGTCAGCGCCATTTTCGGCATGCACAATGAACCGGGTTTACCGGTGGGGACGTTTGCCACGCGCAGCGGCGCGTTTTACGCAAACGTAGATCGCTTTGCCTTAAAAGTGTCCGGTAAAGGCGCGCATGCCGCGCGGCCACATGAAGGCAACGACGCCATTTTACTCGCCAGCCAACTGGTGGTGGCGCTGCAGAGTATCGCCAGCCGTAACGTCAATACGCTGGAATCCGTGGTGCTGAGCGTCACCCGTATTCAGGGTGGAAACACCTGGAATGTGTTGCCAGAACACGTCGAGCTGGAAGGCACGCTGCGCACGCACCGCCACGATGTACGCGACAGCGTCAAACGTCGTGTCGATGAGATTGCTGCTGGTCTGGCGCGCGCCTTTGATGCGGAAATCTCCGTCAACTGGTTTGCCGGTCCGGATGCGTTGATCAACCACGAGCGCTGGGCGACATTTGCCCGTGATGTCGCCGACTGGCACGGCTACCAGACAGCACAGGCGGATCTGCATATGGGCGGCGAGGATTTCGCCGTCTATCTGCAACATATTCCGGGCGCGTTTGTCAGCATTGGCAGCGCCAGTGAATACGGTCTGCATCATCCGTCGTTTAATCCTGATGAGGATCTCATCGAACCGGCAGCGCGTTATTTCGCGCTGTTAGCGGAAAAAGCCTTACTGCAACCCTGAAAAATATTATCGCCCTGGCGCGGCTGCGCCGGGCATTCTGTTGCCTGAATATGAGGATGGAGTATGTCTACAGCACGACAATTGCGCCTTGGCACCATATTGCATGGCGCATCGGGAAATATGTCCGCCTGGCGACATCCGGCGGCGGTTGCCGATGCCAGTATTAATTTCGGCTTTGTGCAGGAGACGGCAAAAATTGCCGAGAAAGGGAAACTCGATTTTTTATTTGTCGCTGACGGCTTATATATCAACGAAAAATCGATCCCACATTTTTTAAACCGCTTTGAACCAATCACCGTATTATCCGCACTGGCCAGTGTGACGACTCATCTCGGGCTGGTCGGTACGCTTTCCACCTCCTACAGCGAGCCTTTCACCGTGGCGCGACAGTTTGCCAGCCTCGACCATTTGAGTAATGGCCGCGCAGGCTGGAACGTGGTGACTTCGCCGCTGGAAGGCTCGGCAAAAAACTTCTCACGGGAAAAACATCCGGATCACGCGCTGCGTTACCGCATTGCTGATGAATATCTCGATGTGGTGAAAGGATTATGGAATTCCTGGGAAGAAGATGCCTTTATTCGTGATAAAGCCAGCGGGCAATTCTTCGATCCGGCTAAATTACATACGCTGAATCATCACGGTGATTTTTTTCAGGTTGCCGGGCCATTAAATATCGGCCGCACGCCGCAGGGACGACCCATTATTTTCCAGGCAGGTGCATCCGATGATGGTAAAAAGCTGGCGGCACGTCATGCCGACGCCATTTTTACCCATCAGGAGACGCTTGACGAGGCGAAAGCATTTTATCGCGACGTCAAACAACAACTGGAGCAGTATGGTCGCCGCCATGATGAATTGCATATTTTCCAGGGTGTCAGTGTGATTGTCGGCGACAGCGAAGAGGACGCCGAACAGCAATACCAGACCACCGCAGCGCTGGTATCCATTGCCGATGCGCTCAATTATCTCGGGCGTTATTTCGAACATCACGATTTCAGCCAGTATCCGCTGGATGAACCTTTCCCCGATATCGGCGATTTGGGGCAGAACAGCTTTCGTAGTACCACTGACGAAATCAAACGCAATGCACGTGAACGCCGGTTAACACTGCGCCAGGTGGCGCTGGAGAGCGCCACGCCGCGCCCGCGTTTTTCCGGCACGCCGCAGCAGGTTGCCGATGGCTTGCAGCAGTGGTTTGAAAGCTACGCCGCCGACGGTTTCATCATCCAGGGCGGCACACCGGATACCTTCCCGCGCTTTGTCGACAAAGTCGTGCCGCTGTTGCAGGCGCGCGGGCTGTTTCGCAAGGCGTATCCCGGCACAACACTCCGCGAGAGTTTAGGTCTGCCGCTGCCCGCTAATCCGTTTTCACAACAATAAAAGAAGAGAAACGCTATGCACAAAACATCGCTACTGCTGGCTTTGACATTGAGCGTCATGCCGCTGGCCTGGGCTCAGGATGTGAATATTAACGGCACCGGCGTCAGCCTTGAGGCGAATAAAACGCCGATTAACACCGAGAAAAATCCGGTGGCGGTCGCGCAGTTGCCAAAGGATTACCATTTCGTGCAGCCGGGCAAATTTACCGTTGCCGTTGCTGCGCTTAATTCGCCGCCGCTGACGGTGTTCGCCGACGATAACAAAACGTTGCTCGGCAGCGAGGTGGATATTGCCCGCCTGGTTGCCGACAGTCTGGGGCTGGAACTGAACGTCGTTCCTACCTCCTGGGAAGACTGGCCGCTTGGCGTCACCTCCGGGAAATATGATGCGGCCATCAGCAACATTACCGTCACCAAAGCGCGTAAAGAAAAATTTGATTTCGCCACCTATCGCAAAGACTCCCTCGGCTTTTACGTCAAATCGACCAGTCCGCTGAAGTCGATCGAGAAAGCGGAAGATATCGCCGGGTTGCGCATTATTGTCGGTTCCGGCACCAATCAGGAGGCGATCCTGCTCGCATGGAACGCTGAAAACCTGAAAAAAGGGCTGAAGCCGTTTACCCCGATATACACCAAAGATGACGCCGCGCAGACACTGGCGCTGCAATCCGGGCGCGCCTACGCCTATTTCGGCCCGAATGTCATTGGCGCATGGAAAGCGGCATTGACCGGCAAAACCCGGCTGGTTGGCAGCGTCGATGGCGGCTGGCCGAAGGCGGCGCACATCGCGGTCACACTACGGAAAGGCAGCGGCCTGGCGGAACCGGTACAAACCGCGCTGAACGGCGTTATCAAGAACGGCGATTACGACAAAGTACTTAATCGCTGGGGCGAAGGCGTGGAGAGACTGCCAACGTCGGAGATCAACCCGGCCGGTCTGGGCGATTAAGGAGGTCTGAGATGGGCGAACGATTCCGTGATGTCTCGCCGGAAGCGCCGGAGCTTCAGCCTATTTTAACCGGGCTGTTTGGCGAGTACGCCGCGCGTTATGGCGACTACTTCTCCCGCGATGCGGAAGTGGAGCAGACCGAGTGGTATCTGGCACCGCAGGGGCTGTTTATCGTGCTGGAGCGCGATGGCGAGATCATTGCCACCGGCGCGTACAAGCCGTTTGATACGCACACGGCGGAGATCAAACGTATCTGGACGCACCCGACGCTGCGCCAGCAAGGTCTGGCCGCACGCGTTGTGCAGGAGCTGGAACGCCGCGCATTACTTGCCGGGTACAGCCACATTTACCTGACTACCGGTTTTCGCCAGCCGGAAGCGGTGCGTCTCTATATAAGCCAGGGTTACCAGCCGCAGTTTGATCTCCATCGCGATCCGGAAGAGTACAGCCAGCCGCCTTTCGACGGGCGGCTGCGCTTTACCAAAGCGCTCTCGACAGCGCGCTTAAGCAAAACGGCATGAGGAGGGAGCATGAAAACGATCGAACCGGTTAAAGTCGTCCCCGCACGCTACCCGCTGCGCACGGTGGGTGCAGTGGTGGCGCTGTTTGTGCTGGCGGGCATTGTGCAGTCTGTGGCGTTTAACCCCCGTTGGGAGTGGCAGGTATTCGCCCGCTGGTTTTTCGATCCCGTGATCCTCGACGGGTTAGGGCAGACGTTACTGCTGACGCTGCTCGGCACGGCGCTGAGTGTGGTGTTCGGCGGCCTGCTGGCGCTGGCGCGGCTTTCATCGTCCTGGCTACTGAGCAGCCTGGCGTGGAGCTATATCTGGCTGTTTCGCTCGCTGCCGCTGATTGTCGTGCTGATCATTTTGTATAACTTCTCCTATCTGTACGACAGCTTGTCGCTGGGCATTCCCTTTACGGCAATAAGCTGGGGCCATTACGAAACCATTAACGTGCTCGGCCAGTTCTCCACCGCCGTGGTCGGTTTAACGCTGGTGCAAAGCGCCTATACCGCCGAAATCATCCGCGGGGGATTCCTCGGCGTCGATCACGGGCAGTACGAAGCGGCCGCCGCGCTGGGGTTACCGGCCTGGCGCCGTACGCTGCGCATTATTCTGCCGCAGGCGCTGCGCACGATATTGCCTTCCGGTTTTAACGAAATCATCAGTCTCGCCAAAGGCACCGCGATGGTTTACGTACTGGCGATGCCGGAACTGTTTTACACCATCCAGATGATCTACAACCGCACGCAGGAGGTGATCCCGCTGCTGATGGTGGGCGCGGTCTGGTATCTGGTGATCACCAGCGTGCTGTCGGCCATTCAGTATCTGGTTGAGCGCTGGCTGGCACGCAGTGAACGCCGTTCCGCTATCTCTCCATCACGCAAACGCGTTACCGCTGGTGTTCGCACCGCACAACCGCAGGAGCCTGTTCATGCCAACGTCTCTTAATGGGCATATTTCGATTACCGGCGTCAGCAAATATTTTGGTCGCCACAAAGCGCTGGACGGCGTATCGCTGGAGATCCCGCCGGGGTCCGTCACGGTGATCCTTGGCCCCTCCGGTTCGGGCAAATCCACGCTGTTGCGCACCATCAACCACCTTGAACGTGTGGATGAAGGGTTTATCCGCATCGACGGCGAATATATCGGTTACCGCCTGCGCGGCGACAAACTTTATGAGCTGAAGGAGAAAGAGATCCTGCGCCAGCGGGTCAATGTCGGCTATGTGTTTCAGAACTTTAATCTGTTCCCGCATCTGACCGTGCTGGAAAACCTGATTGAAGCGCCGATTGCCCATAAAAAACTGAGCCGCAAAGAGGCCATCGAACAAGCCTGGGAACTGCTGGATGTGGTGGGCCTGCGCAATAAAGCGGATGCCTGGTCGCGCCATCTTTCCGGCGGGCAGCAACAGCGTATTGCCATTGCCCGCGCGCTGTCGCTGCGTCCGCGCGTGATGTTGTTTGATGAACCGACTTCCGCACTCGATCCGGAACTGGTGGGCGAAGTGCTGGATGTGATTAAAAAGCTGGCGCGTGCGGGATCAACACTGGTGGTGGTGACACACGAGATTGGTTTTGCCCGTGAAGTCGCCGACCAGGTGGTGTTTATGGTCGATGGCAAAATTGTTGAGCAGGGCAGCAGCGATGAGGTGCTCAACCATCCGCAGCATCCACGGACACGGCAGTTTTTATCCAAAGTGTTGTAAGGAGTGAAAATGAAACAGGGATTTCTGGCACTGTTGCTGATAGCTGGCAGCGCGTCTGCCGGACAGATCGATTTACAAGCCAACGAAAAGCCGCTCACCGCCCGGCGCGATGAGACGGCGATCGCCAAAATTCCGGCGAACTATCGCTTTGTGGAGCCGGGGACGTTAACGGTGGCGATCTCCGCGCTCAACTCGCCGCCGCTGGCGCTGGTCGCCAGCGATAATCGCACCCGCATTGGCAGCGATCCGGATATCGCTCGCTTGCTGGCGCAAAATCTTGGGTTAAAACTGAAACTGGTGCCGACCGCGTGGGAGGACTGGCCGCTGGGTATCACCTCCGGGCGCTACGATGTAGCGCTGGTGAACATAGCGGTGACCGAAGCGCGAAAACAGAAGTTTGATTTCGCCACCTATCGTGCGGATTCGCTGGCCTTTTCCGTGAAATCCTCCAGCCCAATCCAGGCGATTCATGGGGCGGAGGATCTGGCTGGTCGCAAAGTGATTGTCGGCTCCGGTACCAACCAGGAGCGGATTTTGCTGGGCTGGAATGAAGAGAACCGCGCCGCCGGACGACAACCGGCGCAGCCGATCTACCTGACGGATGACGCTTCCGGCAATCTTTATATTCAGTCCGGGCGGGCGGATGTGGTATTTGGTCCGCAGGCGGTGGCGTCGTATAAAGCGGCGCTGAATGGCACCACACGGGTGGTCGGGCTGGGGCCGAAAAAAGCGTGGATCGCCACCACTACCAAAAAAGGGAACGGGCTGGTCTATGCCTTGCAGGCAGCGCTTGACGGCGCTATTGCGCGCGGCGAGTACCAGCAGGTGCTGGCGCGCTGGGGAGAGCAGGGGGAGGCGGTGACGCAATCGCTGGTCAATCCACCGGGTATTACCTACAACTAAAAAAAGCTGCTCCGCCGGGAGTACAGGATGACGGAGCAGCGCGGCGTTAGCGGGACGCCAGAATCAGACTCAGGCCGCCGTTGGCGCTAGCGTAATGCGCTCCAGCGAACCAACAATAAACAAATACGAGAACAGACCAACCAGCCCCATTGAGCCGACATACAGAATGGCGTAATCGAAGGAGTGGGTATTGGCGAGGATCACGCCAATGACCAGCGGTGTGACAATACTCGCCAGGTTACCGCACATGTTGAACACGCCCCCCGCGATACCGAGCACTTCTTTCGGCGATGTATCACTCAACACGCACCAGCCCAGGTTGCCAAACCCTTTCGAGAAGAACGCCACGCTCATCGCCGCAACTACCACCACTTCTGAGTCGGTATAGTTGGCCAGCACAATCACACAGGAGAGCAGCATGCCGCAGATCACCGGGAATTTACGCGCCGTCGTCAGGCTGTAACCGCGTCTCAGCAGCCAGTCGGAAACAACGCCGCCCAGCAACCCACCGATAAACCCGGCGATCGCCGGAATACTGGCGATAAAACCCACTTTCAGAATCGACATCCCTTTGGCCTGGTAGAGATAGGTCGGAAACCAGGTCAGGAAGAACCAGGTAATCGAGGTGACACAAAATTGCCCGATATACACACCGATCATCATGCGATTAATACAGACGCTTTTGATCTGCGCCAGGCTGATTTTTTCCGGACCTTTTTTACTGCCGAGCGAGGGTTCACCGCCACCGTCGCGAATATAATCAATTTCCTGCTGGTTAATATCTTTATGCGATAACGGATCGCGAACTTTCACCAACCAGAATATGCCAAGTACGACACCGATCGCACCAATATAATAAAAAACATAGTGCCAGCTAAGATTGTGCAGAATAATGGTCATCAGCGGCGTAATAATACCCAGCGAAATATATTGTGCAGCCTGATATACAGCGGTGACAAACCCACGCTCTTTATTTGGAAACCACTGCACGCTTAAGCGGCTGTTGGCCGGAAAGGCGGGCGCTTCAATCGCGCCCATCAGCAGGCGCAGTATTACCAGCACAATTAGCGGGCTGGCGTAGAGGTAAATGGTGCCCTGAAACATGGTGACTATCGACCAGCCAATCAGCGCGCAGCCATACACCAGCCGTGAACCATATTTATCCAGCAACCAACCGCCGGGAATTTGCAGGGCCACGTAAGAAATACCAAATACCGAAAATGCGAGGCCAAGTGCTTCCGGATCAAAACCTAATTCTTTACTCATGATTGGCGCGACCACCGAAAGAGTGGCGCGGTCAGCATAATTAAATACGGTGGCAAGAAATAAGAAAACAAGAATGCTGTAACGCACATTGGTGCGTTTAATTATTGTATTCATCGCAACTCCTCGAAACAGGGTTGAATGTGGTGTAGGGAACAGAAAAAAGACGGGAGGGCTCTCCCGTCAGGATGTCATTATTATGGGCGTTTACCGAATTCACAGCTGGTTTGCGTCCACGCGCGAGCCTGTTCGCTGATGCTGAAACCAAGACCGTGGCGGTCAGAGACGTACATACGCCCATCGCGCAGTTCAAGCTGCTCGTTAAATAGCGGATTCAGCCATTCGAAGTGCTCCAGCCACGGCTCCAGCGGATAAGCGGCAGAAAGGTGCAGGTGAACTTCCATAGCAAAGTGCGGCGCCAGTTTGCGGCCATGTTTGGCGGCCAGATCCATGATCTTCAGGAAGGGTGAAATCCCGCCGACGCGCGGCGCATCTGGCTGCACGAAGTCGCTGGCGTTGCCAAGGATAAGCTGTTCGTGTTCGCGGAAACTGGTCAGCATTTCGCCGGTGGCGATTGGCGTATCCAGAGCGGCAGCGAGCTGGGCATGGCCTTCGACGTCATAAGCATCCAGCGGTTCTTCAATCCAGATCAAATTGAATTTTTCCATCTGGCGGCCCATGCGAATCGCGGTTTCGCGATCCCACTGCTGATTGGCATCAACCATCAGCGGGAAATCATCGCCCAGCGCTTCGCGCACGGCTGTCAGGCGGCGGATATCCTCTTTGGTATCCGGCTGGCCGACCTTAATTTTGATGCCGCCGATGCCGTTTTCACGGGAAATAATCACATTTTTCAGCACCTGATCCAGCGGGGTATGCAGGAAGCCGCCGGAGGTGTTGTAGCACTGCACCGAGTCGCGGTGCGCGCCCAGCAGTTTCGCCAGCGGCAGACCTGCACGTTTGGCTTTCATATCCCACAATGCAATATCGATAGGGGAGATGGCCTGCACCGCCATCCCGCTGCGGCCAACCGATGCGCCTGCCCACAGCAGTTTGGTATAGATTTTGTCGATATCGTTCGGATCTTCGCCCAGCAGGTTATCGGCAATCTCTTTGGCGTGCGCATAGATCCCCTGACCCCCGGCGCGTTTGGAGTAGCTGAAGCCGACACCCTCAAAACCATCACGACTGCGGATCTCCGCAATGATGATCGCCACCTCAGTCAGCGGCTTTTGGCGGCCGGTGAGGACTTTCGCATCGCTTACTGGCGTCGCCAGCGGCAGGAAGGCGAGGGAGAGTTTTACCCACGCAATACGATCGCCGGTTTCAGCGGCGGTTTTTGCCCCTGCGGCTTTGGCATAGGTCACGGCATCGGAATTCGCACTTACGGTCATGATTAGCTCCTGTGAACAACATAATGTTTGCGCTAACATTTGTAGATCCGCAACAAATATATGACCAGAGAAATGGTGTGATTATGTACAATCGATCACAAATAATGGCGCCAAAGGAGATGTTATTGTGAATAACTTCGCATTTAATAGTCGCAGGCAGAGTGGTTGCCCTATAAATGATAGCGTTAACATAAAAAGTATAAAATGCCTGCTAACGCACTGATTTCTGAGGAGCGGCGGCAATGATGGGAGAAATGCGTATAATACAACGCGAGAATCATAAAAACGCTGAATGCTCTGTGAGTGAACATGTCGAAAACATCTCGTTCTGTCCCACCGCGTGCGCCCACGCTGGAAGATGTAGCCCGTGCCGCTGGCTTGTCATCCATGACCGTAAGTAGGGCGCTTAACACGCCGCAACTGGTACGTCCCAAAACGGTAGAAAAGGTTATCGCGGCGGTCAAAGCAACGGGGTATATCCCCAATGCGTTGGCCGGTGGGCTGGCCTCGCGGCGCAGTAAATTAATCGCCGTGGTGGTGCCGCAAATTAACAACAACATGTTCGTCGACACGATTCAGGCCATCAGCGATGAGCTGGCGGTGCGCGGTTACCATATGTTGCTCTGCGTTGCCGGATACACGCAACAAACCGAAGCCGATCTGGTTGCCGCGCTGCTTTCGCGCCGCCCGGACGGTATCGTTCTGACCGGGATTCATCACTCGACAGATCTGAAAAAAGTGCTCCTCAATGCCAACGTACCGGTAGTGGAAATCTGGGATTTAACCCCGACGCCGCTGGATATGCTGGTGGGCTTCTCCCACGAGAAAGTCGGCCAGGCAACGGCCGAGTATCTGCTGCGTAAAGGCTATCGCCGTCCTGGTTTGCTGTGGACAGTGGACAAACGCGCCGCGCAGCGTAAAGCCGGGTTGCGCGAAGTGCTGGAACGTAATGGCATCAGCGAACCGGGCAGCGTCGATGTGGCTTTACCAGCGCGATTCACCTCGGGGCGCCAGGGGCTGGCGCAGCTACTGGAGCAGGGCGATTTCGATGTGATTGTTTGCAGCTCCGACACGCTGGCGCAGGGCGCAATCATTGAAGCGCAGTCGCGTGGTTTACAGGTGCCGCGCGATCTGGCGGTGATTGGCTTTGGCGATCTCGATTTTGCCGCCGGAAATCAGCCTGCCATTACCACGGTCAGCGTCGATCGGCAAATTATTGGTCAGCGGGCGGCAACGATGCTGGCCGATCGTATCGAAGGCAGCGAGGTTGACGCGCCTATTGTTGATATTGGCTTCCATTTTGTGGAACGGGAATCCGCATAACACCATGAAAATTAATGTCATCGGCACCAGCGGCAGCGGAAAATCAACGCTGGCGAAACGCATCGCCGCAAAGCTTAATTTGCCCTATATCGAAATGGACAGACTGTACTGGCGGGCCAACTGGCAGGGAACGCCGGATGAGGAACTGTATTCCCGACTGGAACAGTTACTGGCACAGCCGGGCTGGGTACTCGATGGCAACTACAATCGCAGCCGGGATATAAAATGGCGGCATGTCGATCTTGTCGTGTGGGTTGATTACGGTTTCTGGCGCACGATGCGTCAGGCGGTGTTGCGCGCAGCGCGCCGTGCCTGGCACAAACAGGAGCTATGGCCGGGCACCGGAAACTGTGAAAGTTTCCGCCGCTCATTCTTCAGCCGCAAGTCGATCATTCTCTGGACGATAAAAACCTGGCGCGCGAATCGCCTGCGTTACGCGCAGGATATGGCGGACCCGCGCTACCAGCATCTGCGTTTTGTGCGTCTTACCAGCCCACAGCATGCTGACGAATTTCTCGCTACTTTGACCTAAAATTAGGGCTTATCCTCTGTAAGGAGCCCTTATGATCACTGTTTATGGTGTCCCCGGCTGGGGATCGGCGCTAAGTGAAGTGATGTTGACGCTGGCGGAAATCCCTTATCGCTTTGTCAACGTCGACGGCTTTGACCAGCCTGGCGCCCGACAGGAGATGTTGAAAAAACTTAACCCGCTGGGCCAGGTGCCGACACTGCAACTTGACGACGGCAGCATTATGACCGAATCGGCTGCCGTGGCGTTGATGACCCTCGACCAGCGCCCGGATTTAGCGCCGCCTGTCGGCACGCCGGAAAGGCAACAATTCTGGCGATTACTGGTATGGCTGGTCGCCAATGTTTATCCCACATTTACCTACGCAGATTACCCGGAACGCTGGGCCAGCGACGCGCCGGAACAATTACAGGAAAACTGCAAGGCATACCGCAAGTCGCTCTATTTGTGGCTGGAGAGCCAGCTAAAAGCCGCACCATATGCGTTTGGCGAATCATTGACGTTGCTCGATATCTATATCTGCGTGATGCGAACCTGGGGACCGCGGCACGCGTGGTTTAAGGAACATACGCCGAAATTCAGCGCCATTGCCGATGCGGTTTGTCGTGTACCCGCCCTTCAGGAGGTACTGCGAAATAATGACATCATGACATAACGGATTATTGCTGGGTATTTAAATATTCTTAGAACATCATATAAATTGAAAATCTATATAAGATGAAGGGGCGAAAAATAAATTGATATCGCCCCTTTTCTGTGAGACAACTCCTACCGGGACGACGTCCATAGATAATATTTCCGGATGGCAATAAAAGATGGAAATATCATATTAACATTAACGGGATGATAGTAATGGAATATATTCATTCGTATCTGGTCGGTGGTTCGTGGTTTACTCTGGGTGATAGCATAACAGAACGCGGATGGTATCAGCCTATTGTCGCCAAAAATCTGGGGCTTGCTGAGTGGACAAACTATGGTATTGGCGGAACTTGTATTGCACAGAAAAACCAACATGATAATACCGCGATGTGTTTACGATATAACCAGATGGGGGAGAACCCCGATTTGATTACCATCTGGGGTGGAGGAAATGACTTTGGTTTTAACTTCGGTTCCGAGGGCGGCACAGAAATAGGAAAAATCAAAGATAATACGCCATTGACATTTTATGGCGCGATGAATTTATTACTGGCCGGCGTCATTAAAAAATATCCGTTAGCGCGCGTCGGATTCATTGTCACCACGCCGGTTTCCTTTGCCCGTGGCAGAGATCAAAAGAATGCTAAAGGATATTATCTTACCGATTACTGCCACGTTTGCCGGGAGATGTGTGAGCAATACTCTATTCCTTATCTGGACTTACAAAAGAATTCCGGCTTCAACGAACTCAACATGAATATTATGACCAGCAACACCGCTGGAACAGTTTCCGACGGGCTGCACCCTTCAAAATTAGGCATGGAAAGGTTAGCGAGTAAAATCACGCATTTTATCTTATCGCTTTAGGAGAGCCAGCAATGCGGATTGCAACCATTGATATTCTGAAGATATTGTCGATCTTCTTCGTGGTAATGGCACACACCACGCTCTTTTTTCTCAATCGCAATGGTAATGATGTCATATTATGTTTTTTAAGGCAGGCTGGGTTACTTGGCGTATCGCTATTTTTCGTGTGTAGCGGCTATTTCTTATTAAATAACAAACATGAAAACCAGGCGAATTATGTCATTGGCAAGATCAAAGGCATCGTTGTCGTGCTGGTTTTCTGGCTGTTATTTTATTATGTTTATGACAACGAGTTTATCAGCAGATTTACCGATATTCCGGATATCGGTTTCCTCAACTATCTCAATGTCAGTAATGCAAACACCGAAGCCACACCGCTGTGGTTTATCTTTGCCGTCATTCCGCTCTATGTGTTTACGCCGCTATTTCGATATTCTTTTAAAAAGGAGCATGCCACAGAGATCCTGAAAATCCTCATTTTGATGGTGGTGATTTCTAACCTGACGTTAGTGAACGCATTGACCGGGGCTTACTTTTCCTTTGCCATTTTTCCGTTCAATTTGCTGATACCGTTTCAACCTGAAGGATTAATCTGCTTTTTGATTGGAGGTTATCTCGGATTGGTAAAGCCAGGCTTCAGGCCATTCGGCATTGCGCATTTAGCGTCATTGTTCGCGGCTATCGCGGCGCTAATTGCGCTGTCACTTATCTCCTCTCACGCCGGGATCGCTATTTTCTATGGTAAATTTTATAACTTACTGTTACTCACGGCGGCTGTAGGTCTGTTTATTTTTATGACCAGTTTGAACATTAACACCTCGCCAGCCTGGGTGAACCACCTCAGTGAAAACGTGCTGGGAATTTACCTCGTGCATAATATTTTTGTTATCGAGATACACAATGCATTTATTCATGAACGGCTGTTGCGCATGACAGGGATAACAGACACATATCTCTATATTTTGCTCTATTCGTTACTGGCTTTTCTTCTTTCTTACGGCCTTTGTACGCTGCTCAAGCGCACACGGGTAACGGCCAGACTGGTCACACTTTGATAACGTGTTGTGCTACTGTGACACTCTCTTGAAAACGAGGAGTTTGCTATGCCGCACGTTGATATCAAATGTTTTCCCCGCGATCTGAACGATGAGCAGAAAACCGCTCTGGCAGAGGATATTGCCGCAGTGATTATGCGTCATCTGAACAGCAAAGAGAGTTCCATCAGCGTTGCGCTGAATGAATACGCGCCGGAAGAGTGGAAAGCGCAGGTCTGGGATACGGAAATTGCTCCGCAAATGGAGCAATTGATTAAAAAACCGGGCTACAGTATGTAAAACGCGGCTGCCCACACCACCTGTGTGGGCTTTTTTCTTATCCATCATGAGTTATCTCCATTTCTGTTATTGCATTTTTTGTATAGTTCCCCGCCGATGATTGCCTGTGGGATATCTGCATATTCGCCAGTACATCACTGACAAAGAGATACCCGTGAAAACCTGTTCTATTGTTGCCCTTCCTGCGGATGGTATTGCCCGGAAGTGATTTCCGCTGGCGTTCACGTACTACATGCTCTGGCAAAACGGCAGGGCGATATTGAAGCAAGGCGACCACACACGAGGTTACCGGGGCGGTTATTCACGCCATCGCCCGAAGCTAATTAATTATTCCTGATGATAATGCGCCCGCGCTGACGCATTATTTATATGTATTCATATTTTTTATTAATAGCCATTTTTATTATACACCTCGCATTTATTTTATTACGTCTTTCAGCAATTTAGGAACTTTCATGTTTGCAAGTTGTCTATCAAAAATATAAAGTTCCCCTGAATCTATGCCAGGTTGATTAACTTTATAATGACTATGGCGAAAACATATATTGAGCATTTATATTTGCCGTTCGCATACGTTAGCAGCAAATAGAACCCGGACAATATCTGTTATCATTTAAATTGTGCTTGCCACCTTCAATATTATTAATGTCGAATCTTGCATGTGATTGTTTTTGTTAAAACAATATCACGTAATTATTTTCTTTGTGAATGTATTTTTATTTAGTGATAAACAGCAACTAAATAAGACCCGATAAAATATCCCACTAAGGAGGGGGGTAATGTTTAGAAAGGAAGCACTTGAAAACCGAAAAATGAGATGGCGCGGACGCGCAATACTACTGCCTGGCGTCCCGCTCTGGCTCATTATTATGTTCTGCGTCTGCTTTCTGGCCGCTTTTCTGACCTTTGTAATTGATGGCACATATATGCGCAGGGTAAACGTCAGTGGAGAAATTACCACCTGGCCTCGCCCTGTTACCATTTATTCAAATGCTCAGGGGTTTATTGTTAAATCCTATGTTACGGAAGGGCAAAAAATAAAAAAAGGCGATCCGGTATACCTGATTGATGTCAGCCGAAGCACCCATAGCGGCGTGGTCAGTGATAATCAGCGCAATGATATCGAGCAACAAATCACCCGCGTGGAAAATATTATCGCCGGGTTACAGGAGAGTAAAAATGCCACGCTGAAAACGCTTGAGAAGCAAAAGCAGCAATATAGCGAAGCGCTTAAATTTTCGACCGACGTTATTCGCCGGGCAGAAGAGGGCGTTAAATTGATGAAAGAGAACATGGAAAATTATCGTCGTTATCAGGCCCGGGGTCTTATCACCAAGGATCAGCTTACGAACCATGTGACGCTCTATTATCAGCAGCAGAATGACCTGTTAGGTCTGCGCAGCCAGAGTGAACAAAATGCGCTGCAAGTGACCAGCCTCGAGAGTGAAATTCAGACGCAGGCGGCAGATTTCGACAATCGTATTTACCAGATGGAACTTCAGCGTTACGACCTGCAAAAAGAGCGTCTGAATGCTGATATCAGCGGTGATGTGATTGTGCGGGCAACGTCTGACGGCAAAATCGATTCCCTGAGCGTCACTGCCGGGCAAATGGTGAATGCCGGCGACAGTCTGTTGCAGATTATCCCCGAATCTATCGATCACCATTTACTGGTGGCCTGGGTGCCAAACGACGCGACGCCGTATATCGCCGTCGGCGACAAAGTCAATCTCCGCTATGAAGCTTTTCCTGCCGAAAAATTCGGCCAGTTTTCGGCAACCATCAGTCAGATATCGAAAACACCGGCTTCAACACAGGAAATGATGACTTATCCTGGAGCGCCAAAAAATCTCCAGGGCACATCGATCCCTTATTACAAAGTCGTTATTAAACCCGATCGCGAAGTGGTGGAGTACGACGGAAAACGTATTTCTCTGGAAAATGGCATGAAGGCGCAGAGCACGCTGTTTCTCGAAAAAAGAAGAATTTATCAATGGATGCTTTCCCCGTTCTACGACATGAAGCACAGCGCAACAGGACCTGTAAATGAGTAATAAAAGCCTATTTACCGCGCTGCTCGGCAAGCTGGATTTAAGCTGGTTCCGACGCGTTCCGATGGTACACCAGACCGAATCTTCGGAGTGTGGTCTGGCGAGCCTGGCCATGATCTGTGGCCACTATGGCAAAAATATTGACCTGATAAGTCTGCGTCAGCAGTTTAACCTCTCAGCAAGAGGAACCACGCTGATTGGGTTGAATGAAATTGCGGGCCAGCTTGGCCTTGCTACCCGTGCATTATCGCTGGATTTGCATGAGCTGAAGCTGCTTAAAACCCCTTGCGTCCTGCACTGGGATTTTAACCACTTTGTGGTGTTGGTCGCCGTCAAAGGCAATAAGTATGTGATTAACGATCCAGCGCGTGGACGCAGAACTGTCGGCCAGGCGGAGATGTCGCAATACTTTACCGGCGTCGCGCTGGAAGCCATGCCGGGCAGTGAATTTACCCAGGAAAAAGTAAAAAATCGCGTACGCTTGCGCTCGCTGATCGGTAGCGTTCACGGAATTAAAGCCACGCTGGCAAAGATCTTTTGCCTTTCTATCGTCATTGAAGCGATCAACCTTGTACTGCCGGTAGGCACGCAACTGGTCATGGACCATGCTATTCCGGCGGGCGATCGCGGTTTGCTGTCGCTCATCTGTATCGGGCTGTTTTTCTTTATTCTGTTGCGGGCCTCCGTCAGCATGCTGCGCGCGTGGACATCGCTGGTGATGTCCACGCTCATTAATGTGCAGTGGCAATCGGGCTTATTCCGGCACCTGATTAAACTGCCGCTGGGCTATTTTGAACGGCGTAAAATGGGGGATATTCAATCCCGTTTCGGCTCACTGGATACGCTACGTGAAACCTTTACCAGCAGCGTCGTCGGCGCCATCATGGACGGTATCATGGTGGTTGGCGTATTGATAATGCTGGTGCTGTATGGCGGCTGGCTGACATGGGTGGTGCTTGGGTTTACCGCAGTTTATGTGCTGATCCGTCTGTTAACGTATAACTACTATCGCCAGCTCTCGGAAGAACGCCTGGTCAGAGGCGCACGCGCCAGCTCCTATTTTATGGAGACGCTGTACGGTATCGCTACGGTCAAAATGCAGGATATGAGCGAGCGTCGTGGCACTCACTGGCTAAATTTGCAGGTCGATACCATCAACACCGGGATTAAACTTACTCGCCTGGATCTCTTTTTTAATGGCCTTAATACGTTTATTGCCGCCTGCGATCAGGTCGCGATTTTGTGGCTCGGCACCAGTCTGGTGATAGACAATCAGATGACTATCGGTATGTTCGTTGCCTTTGGCGCCTTCCGTGGCCAGTTCTCTGATCGTATCGGTTCGCTGGTTGATTTCTTACTGCAACTGCGAATGATGAGTTTGCATAACGAACGTATTTCCGATATCGCTTTGCATGAGCGCGAGCCGAGAAAACCGGATTTACCGGCAACCACGGAAATGCGTCCTCTCGGCCTTGAAACCACCGGACTGAGTTATCGTTACGACAGCCAGTCAGCCCCGATATTTAATGATCTGGCGCTGCGGATTGAGCCGGGCGAGAGCGTAGCGCTGGTTGGCGCTTCTGGCGCCGGAAAGACGACATTAATGAAAGTGCTTTGCGGCCTGTTTGAACCCGATGCCGGTAAGGTGCTGGTTGATGGCATGGATATCAAACAACTCGGGATCAATAACTACCACAAAATGATTGGCTGCGTGCTACAGGATGACAAGCTGTTCGCCGGTTCTTTGCGGGAAAATATCTGTGGATTCGCTGAACATGCCGATGAGGAGTGGATGGTTGAGTGCGCCAAAGCAAGCCATATCCACGATGTTATTCTCGCAATGCCAATGGGCTACGAAACGCTAATTGGCGAACTGGGCGAGGGGCTCTCCGGCGGGCAGAAGCAGCGCGTATTTATTGCGCGCGCGCTTTATCGCAAGCCAGGGCTGCTCTTTATGGATGAAGCGACCAGTGCGCTGGATCATGAAAGCGAAGCCTGTGTAAATAACGCTATTAAGCAGTTGAATATTACTCGTGTTATTATCGCGCACCGTGCAACAACTATTGCAACAGCGGATCGCGTTATCAACCTGTAATTCCATAAACACCCGGCATGCCGCTTTGTTTACTTTAGGAATAATATTTCAAATTATTTCTGGACGATAAAGCGGCATATAATAGATAATTTATTCACAGGTTATAAAGAGTACCTGTTCAAGAGACAATAAGTTAAAAATGCAATTAACTAAAATACAGTGAAATATTAAGGATAATATTATGAAAGAACTTAATTCTATTGAAATGCGTGGAGTTTCTGGTGCTGGCATGCTGTCAGATGCGGCTGGTCTGCTCGGCAGCGGTATTGGTGCGATTGTGGATATGGTTATGGGCGGTAAAAGCACAGCAGCTGCAGATGCTGGCCGCAACATGGCTGAAAGCATCGCCGGAATCGTTGAATCTGGCTTCGGTATTATTAACAATATCTTCAACAGCATTTTCGGCGGTCTGTTCGGCAAGAAAAAATAAATTATTAATACCCTCTGATAGCTAAGCGCCATTAGTTATTATTTGATGTTTATGTTTGGTGGCATTCCGTATGGGATGCCACTTTTTTATTTGTGAAGAAAAAAGATACTTTTGCTCTTCATAAATAAAAAAGTGGCTTGTTATATTTTGATGGTATTTTTTAGGAAATTTATCGATTACGATCGCTGGACAGAAAAATGACTTCAGCAGATAATTTCGCTTAACAACTCAGTATAACGTTTGTCGTTATTAGCAATAATAACAAAAGAAAGCGGATAGTAATAATTTTCGATTGCTGTTTCGCATTTAAATAAGTAAACATTAAGGATAATAGTCATGAAAGAACTCAATACTGTAGAAATGAAAGAAGTTTCAGGTGCCGGTTTTTTAGCTGATACCGCTGGCATGCTCGGTGGGGGTATCGGTGCTATCGTTGACCTGGCTCTGGGTAGCAAAAACACTGCGGCAGCTGATGCAGGCCGTAATATTGGTAAAGGCATTGGCGGTATTGTTGAAGCTGGCATCAATGCAATTACCTCTTTCTTCGGCGGTCTGCTCGGTAAAAAAAGCGACTAATCCCCGCTAAGCATCATTTATTAATACTCTGGTAGCTCCTCTCATAAGTGATATTCCATCCGGAATATCACTTATTTTTTATGTGACTGCATGTCCTCTTTCTTTATCAATCTAAAATAACGGCTGGCATGCGCTCACTATGTGCATCATGTTAATTTCCATTTTTCTATACAATATGACTAATGATATTTACCAGGTTGGTCGTTTTTTTAATTCTTACCAGAATTCGACATACTGTTTTAGGAAAAATATCTCTCACTCTTTATAGACAGCGAGAAGTGTTTTAAGAGATACTTTGCTCAACGAATAAAGCAGAGTTTAAATCATTTTATAAACAATTTTATGAGCGGCGAGAAATTAGACTCTACAAACCACAGCCGTATATTATAAAGAGCATTAAGATTAAGGATGATAAATATGAAAGAACTCAACGTAATTGAAATGCAGGAGGTTTCAGGCTCTGGCATTTTATCGACTGTAGGTAGTATGGTCGGCGCAGGTATCGGTAGTATCTTTGATGCTATTATCCCTGGTGAAAGCACACTCGTGACTGACGCTTGCCGTACTATTGGCCGGTTTATTGGTGCAATCGCTGAAAATCCTCTGGGAGTATTTGGCGTTATATTGGGTAACTTACTAAACCGAAATAACGGCTGATAATTCGAAAAGACATTTTTAATTAACCGATCACGGGTGCTACTCCATATCGGGTAACACTTTTGATCTCTGAATCGGAGTTTCCCTTCGATTTATTACAATACCAAGGAGTATGTATGAAAGAGCTTAATAATAACGAAATGATGGCCGTTTCCGGTGCTGGCTTCTTATCAAATGCCGCTGGTGCATTTGGTGGTGGCCTGGGTGGCATCGTTGACCTTTTCCTGGGTGGTAAAAATACCACGTTCTCTGATGCTGGCCGTAGCATTTGCGAAAGCGTCGCAGGCGTTGTCGAATCAGGTTACAACATGGTTAAAAACGCCGTTAGCAGTCTGTTCGGCGGACTTTTCGGTATGTTTGGTTCGAAAGATCAATAATCTGTCAGGTCTTCCTGAAAGATAATAGATTCTATTTTTAATTTACTGAATGAGAGTGATATTCCGGGTGGAATAACACTTCTGGTTTTCATGGGTAGAGTAATTATTCTGCCCCTTTACACAAAAAGGAGTTTTTATGAAAGAGCTTAACAATAACGAAATGATGGCCGTTTCTGGCGCGGGTTTTCTGTCTGATACTGCTGGCATGATCGGTGGCTCTCTGGGCGGTCTTGTTGACGCAATCCTGGGCGGCGACAAAACCACTTTTGCTGATATGGGCCGTAAAACTTGCCAGGCGGTTGCCGGCTTCATCGAATCTGGCTTTGGTATCATTAAAAACCTGTTCGGCGGCCTGTTTGGCTCCAAAGCGTAATTAACGAAGAATAACTCCATCGGTGAAATTCCAGCGGGAATATCATTGATGAAAAATAACCACGGAGTGAATACTCCGATTTTAAAATATAAGGAAATATCATGAAAGTACTGAACACTAATGAAATGATGGCTGTTTCTGGCGCAGGTTTTCTGTCTGATACTGCTGGCATGATCGGTGGTTCTCTGGGCGGTCTTGTTGACGCAATCCTGGGTGGCGACAAAACCACTTTTGCTGATATGGGCCGTAAAACCTGCCAGGCAGTTGCAGGTTTCATCGAATCTGGCTTTGGTATCATTAAAAACCTGTTCGGCGGCCTGTTTGGCTCCAAAGCTTAATTAATCTGCCAATAATTTCTGACAGAAAATTATCTCCATTTTTAATTAACTGACTGTCGGTGGCATTTCGTTAAAATATCACTGACAGTCATCCAGGCTGGGGTTAGCGCTCCAGCCTGTTTTAGAATGTAAGGGATTATTGTGAAAGAATTAACTAAAAATGAAATGCAGGCGGTTTCCGGTGCGGGTCTGTTCGACTCTGTTCTGGGAATAGTTGGCAACATTTTTGAACCGGTGCGCAACGCCATTGGCGGCGCTATTTACAACGTCTTATCACCGATCCTTACGCCGGTACTCAACGCGGTTGCACAAGGTGTGGGTGGGGTTCTGGCAAAGTTTATTGAGCTTTTGGGCAATAAACTGAACGACGACTTTGGTCCTAAGCAGTAATTATTAGCAATCCGTCTTCGCTTTTATATTGATTTATTTAAGTGGCATTAATGATAAATGCCACTTTTTTAGTAAAAATGAAACGCCGTTTTGTGGCGCATCTCGATTTTACATCGATAGCTTAATGGTACATAAGCATTTTCCTCAAGGAGAGACTTATGTTCCGGATACCTAAAACTGCTGCATTCGCCATTTTCTTTACCACGCATATCGCTTTTGCTTCCACCATGCATTTTCCGATCTGGCCAACAGATGAAGCGCCTGGTGCGAAAAACAGTCCGGTCAGTTATTCACTGCTTGAGCGGAGTAAAGACCCAACGCTGCCGGACAGGGCAGTGACCGGCATCCGTGCGCCGCAAATGACCGTTTACCTGCCGCAACAACCAAACGGCATTGCATTGCTGGTCATACCTGGCGGCTCCTACAAACGCGTTGTGCTGGATAAAGAGGACAGTGATTTAGCCCCGCAGTTCAACGCACGTGGTTACACTCTGTTTGTGATGACCTACCGGATGCCGGAAGATGGCCATGCCGAAGGTGCCGATGCGCCACTGGCCGACGCGCAGAGAGCGCTGCGAACCCTGCGCGCCCGCGCGGCCGAATGGAAGATCAACCCGCACAAAATTGGCGTGATGGGATTCTCGGCTGGCGGGCACGTCGCGGCCAGCCTGGAAACGCGCTATGAAGAAACGGTTTACCGGGCAACGGACAGTATTGATAAGCAGAGTGCACGGCCTGATTTTGCTGTGCTCGGCTATCCGGTGATCTCGATGGAAAGTGCAATTGCCCATCCCGGTTCACGTAAAGCGCTGATTGGCGATAACCCAACCGCACAGCAAATTAAACGCTACTCACCGGAACAGAATGTGACTGCGCAAACACCGCCAACGTTCTTGCTGCACGCCATTGATGATCCGTCCGTGCCGGTCGCCAATTCGCTGGTGATGTTCAATGCGCTGCATGCCCATCACGTACTAACGGAGTTGCATCTGTTCAGTAAAGGGCAGCATGGATTTGGCGTTCGCGGTGTGAAAAACCAGCCAGCCGCCGTGTGGCCGCAACTGGCGATGAACTGGATCGAAGCGTTACCGCAGTAACCGCCAGCTTATTCGCCGGCGGTAATGCGCTTGCCGCTGGCGACAAAATTACCACCGCCCAGATGATGAATGGTATTCAGTTTGTCGTCATCAAACTGCCAGCGTCCGTTGATAAAAGCCCGTTCGTCGGCAGCCGCAGAAACCACTTCGCCAAACAGCGTGTCATATTTCTCCTGCGCGGCAGTGGGCGGCAACAGGCGACACTCCATCCACGCCAGACATTTCTCTTCAATCACCGGCAGCCCAAGCACGGGACCGGCAAACGCCGGGATCCCATAGCAGTTGAATTTATCTTCATCGCGCCCGGTAATGCTGCCGACCGCGTAACTCCAGTTAGTCGCTGCCACACCAGGCACCACAATGCCGAACATGCCGCTACGCTCAATCAATTCGCGTGACCAGGCGCTTTTGTCCACCACAATCGCGATCCGCGGCGGGGAAAACTCCACCGGCATCGACCAGGCCGCCGCCATCACATTACGGCGATCGATCTGTTCATCACGGCTGGTAATCAAAATCGTCGGGCCATGGTTTAACAGGCGGCTGGCGTGCTCTAATGCCACAGGACGAAAATAGCTCATAAACGGCTCCTTTGTGCATGATTTTCCGGCATTAAATGACTGTTCTGCCACCAAAAGCCAGCGCAGAGCAGGGGAAAAGGACTATCCGGCACTTTTTGCAACGACAATCTTCCCGCGCCCTTGTTCTTTCGCCATATAGAGCGCCAGATCGGCGGCGCGCACCAGATTATCGGCCCGGGCATGGCGCGGCCAGGTAGCCAGCCCAATAGAGACTGAAACCGGGCCAATATCCTGCGATTCATACAGCATGTGATGGTTAAATACATTACGCAGCAGCGCTTCGGCAACAATCTTCGCCTGTGCTTCATCGACGCCCGGCAAAATAATCAGAAATTCCTCGCCGCCATAGCGGAACGCAATGCTGTTCTCATCCAGCGTTTCGGTGATCAGTTTCGCCATTTCGCGCAACACTTTATCACCGGCTTCGTGACCGTATTGATCGTTGAGTTTTTTGAAGTAATCCACGTCCAGCATCAGGCAACTGAGCGTGCTGTTCTCCACCATTGCCTGATCGATCATATTTCGCAACGTCTCTTCCAGGCTGTAGCGGTTGCGCAGGCCAGTCAGCGGATCATACGTCGCTCTTTCCGTCAGAGTATCGCGCAGGATCTGGTTGGCTAACGCCAGCGCCAGCGTTTCTGCCAGCAACTCCAGATAGGCATATGGTGGCTCTTTACCCGGTGTGTAATTATCAAAGGTCAGCAAGCCAATGCTCTTATTTTGCGCATTGAGCGGCACGCAGATTGCCCGCGACGCCAGTTCCGGCAAAATATGTTCGCACGGCATATCCACGGTGCCTTTGCCTGGGCTGTGGAGTTGCCCGCGTTTCAGCGCCCAGCAATATTCCGGAGGGAAAGTGGCATCGTCGCCGGGCGGCAACCCCCAGCGCACCACGCATTTCATACGATTAGTCCGCGTATTCAGCACATAAAGCCGACCGCCCATTTCCGGGATGATTTGCGGCGCAAAACGGTCAACCACACGGAAAATGGCGCTGTGTGTATCGCACCCCTGCAAACGCTGGGTCATGCGCGCCAGCAGGGTGCGCGTAGCCCATTCCTTGTCGCGCTCCTGCTCAAGCCGCTGCCTGGCAAGGCCGTTTTCACGGAAAATGTGGATCGCCTGCGCCATATCGCCAATCTCATCCACCTGCGCCAGCACCGGCGCTTCGACGTTGTAATCCTGCGTCGCCAGCCGGTTCACCACATCACTGAGCGTCACCACCGGGCGCAGAATACGGTGTTTGATAATAAAGCCGAGCACAAACAAGAACAGCAGCGCGGTCACACCGACCATCACTTCCGATAAAGTGCGCAGACGCAGCGAGAGTGACGTAGCTTCTTTGATGGCAGCCTGCGTGCGCTGATCCACCAGGCTGCGGAAATGGGCAAAGCGGTATTCGGCCTCTTCAAGCTTTTCTTCGTAGCTGCCACTGAATAGCAGATTAACGCCGTCGACGCCTTTGCCGTTTTGCACATCCTCAATGGCGATACGCTGCTCTTCTTCAAGCTGGTCGAGGGTGGTAAGCCCGTCCCGCAGAAGCAGAATTTCTTCATCAGATGCACCGCTGTCACGCATTGCAGCCAGCCGGTTTTCCAGGTTTATGTCCTGTTCCCGGCGGGTTTTCCAGCTCTGTACCGTTTCAGGTGTAAATTTGATTACCGCATCGCGCGCCATATCGCTGAGCGCAAAGGCTTCTCTCTCCAGATCGTCGATCAAGGTATCAAACGTCCGGCTTTGCGCCACCGTGTCGCGCTCTTTGTGTTCGGCGCCTGAAGCTATAAACAACGCAACGCCGGAGGTCAATGTCAGTGCCACTGTCGCGATGTAAGCATAATTAGTGATCGTTGCGATACGCACGAGAAACCCTTTTTAAAGACGGTGGAGAAGTATGCCTTTCAGTTTAGACATTCGGTTAAAAATCAACGCGCAATAATGACGTCATTTCTTCGTCACAATCCCTGCCTATAGTCTGCCGCATCAAATCCCAAAGAGGATAACAAGATGTTTACTCCCCTGACTTTTGTGCAGGTGGATGCGACCCGTCGGCTGAAAACCACGGGTGGATCACGGCTTCCCGCTGCGGAGGCCGCTGATGTTCGCATTCACTGACATCCGGCTGCAAGGTGTTTCCTACGCCTTCGGCACACATACCGTGCTTAATCACATCGATTTGCATATCCAGCCTGGCAGCATCGTTGCGCTGCTTGGGCCTTCCGGCTGCGGCAAAAGCACGCTGTTGCGATTGCTGGCAGGTTTGAACGAACCGGCAGAAGGTGAAATCTGGTTTGGCGATCGCCTGGTCGCGAAAGCGGGCTGGTCGCTACCGCCGGAAGCGCGCGATATCGGCATGGTTTTCCAGGATTACGCCCTGTGGCCGCATATGAGCGTGGCGCAAAACGTTGCCTTTCCGCTGAAGATGCGCAACGTACCGCGCGGTGAACGCGAACAGCGCGTAATGCAGGCGCTCAGTATGGTCGGGCTGGCGGAGTTGGCCCAGCGCAAACCGGCCGGGCTTTCTGGCGGCCAGCAGCAGCGCGTCGCGCTGGCGCGGGCGATAGTCGCCGAACCTGGCGTGCTGCTGTTCGATGAACCGCTCTCCAATCTCGATAGCGTACTGCGAGAATCTTTGTGCCATGAGATGGCGCGCCTGCTGCGCCAGCTCGGTACAACGGCCGTTTATGTCACGCACGATCGCCGGGAAGCCGAATGGCTCGCCGATCGCATCGTGCATTTAGCATCCGGAAAGGTGGAATCCGTCAGAAACATCACTTCATCCTCAGGGGAAATCGCATGAAAGCCTTACTGTCCGTGAAAAAAGGAGTCGCTTTAGCCATGGTGTTGTCGTCCATGATGATGTCCAGCGCGCATGCGCTGACCGTTTATACCGCAGGTCCCGGTTCGCTGGCGAAAAGCCTGGCCACCGGGTTCGAGCAAAAAACCGGTGTGAAGGTCAATATTTTCCAGGCTACCACCGGCAAAGTGATGGCGCGCCTCGAAGCTGAACAGGCCAACCCGCAGGCCGATATTCTGATTTCAGCCTCCTGGGATACGGCGGAAGATCTGCATCATCGCGGTTGGTTGCTGCCGTTTGCCAGCGCCAATGCAGATAAGGTTCCTGCCGCGCTGAAAAGTGCGGATTATGTCGCGCAGGGCGTCTCTGCACTGGGCATTGTCTGGAACACCAAAAGCGGCACGCCGGAACCGAAAGAGTGGCAGGATCTGACGTCGGCAGCCTTCAAAGATAAAGTCACTACGCCAGATCCGGCGCTGTCCGGGGCCTCGCTGGATTTGCTGATCGGTCTGCAAAACGGCATGGGTGAGAAAGCCTGGCAACTGTTTGATGCACTGAAAAGCAACGGCATGGTGGTCAGCGGCCCGAACGCGCAGGCGGTAACGCCGGTAATGCAGGGGGCGAAAGCCGCCGTCTTTGGCGCTGTTGATTACGTCACTTACGGCAATATCGCGCAGGGTGAGTCGCTGAAAGTGATCTTCCCGGCCAGCGGCACGGTGATTGCGCCGCGCCCGATGATGATCCTCAAAACCACCCAGCATGCCGATGACGCAAAAGCGTTTGTTGATTACGTCCTGTCGCCGGAAGGGCAGAACATGGTTGCCGATGCCTGGTTGATGCCAGCGCGTACGGATGTGGAAGCAAAACGCCCGCTGTTTACCGAACTGAAGATTCTGCCGACACAAAGCAGCGGTACCAGCGAGCGCGGCGACGTTCTGAAGCGTTTTAACGCCCTGTTTGCGAAGTAATCCACGCCATTTCTAGCGGGGGCAACCCCGCTTTCAGGATACCTGCTGTGAACCAGAAACTGATTGCGCGGGTGACGATAGGGCTGCTGGTGATACTGGTTGCGCTACCGTTACTGTTTATTCTCTTACAGGCGGTGTTTCCGCAGTTTAGCGCCGGGAATTTTAGCGGCGCGTTTTCCGGCATTCCGCTCCTGCTGGCGGAACCGCAGTTACCGTTGATGCTTGGCGGTACGCTGCAAATCGCTACTGGCGTGGCACTGCTGAGTGTGGTCATCGGCTTGCCGCTCGGCGTGGTGCGCGGGCTGTTTGATCTGCCGTGGCCAAAAGCCTGGGATCTGCTGTTTCTGATCCCGTTTTTAACGCCGCCTTATATTGCCGCCTTATCGTGGATGCTGGTCCTGCAAACGCAGGGCTATCTGATGCAGCTTACCGGGATCGATCTCAATAATTTGTTGTTCAGTAAAACCGGTATAGTGCTGGTCATGACGCTGAACATTTTCCCGGTAGTCTATTTTGCCGTATCGCGCAGTTTGCTGGCCAGCGGGCAGCGGCTGGCGCAAGTCGCCCGCGTTCATGGCGCCACACCGTGGAAGGCGTTTTGCCATATCACACTGCCGTTACTTTCTCCGGCACTGGCGGCAGGGATGTTGCTGGCGTTTACCCTCGCGGTGGAAGAGTTCGGCGTTCCGGCGGCGCTTGGTTCCCGGGCGGGCGTAGTGATGTTGACCGTCGGCATTGAAGAGAAGCTGGCAGACTGGCCGATCGACTTGCCGGGCGCATCGATCCTGTCGGTGATGTTGATCGCTATTGCGCTCTGCGGCTGGTGGCTGCAACGTCTGTTGACGGGCGATCAAGACGTGACCAGCGTCTCCGGCAAACCCACCGAACATGTGGGTGCGAAACTGGGCTTTTTCACGCTGCCGGTACTGTTGGTTATGAGTTGTGTGGGGTTTCTGGCCGTAGTGCTGCCGGGCCTGTCGATGGCGTTAAGCGGCTTTAGCGCAACGCTTTCCGGCGGACTGACGCTGGATAATCTGACAGTTAAACACTTTGCGGCGCTCTTCGCCCAACGCGGTGATGCGCTGCCTGCACTCGGTACCAGCTTATCGCTGGCGCTGGGCGCGGCGCTGCTCACCGGGTTACTCGGGCTGTGTGCCGCTTGGCTGGTGGTGATGCAGAAGATAAAAGGGCGCGCGGTGATCGATGCGCTGTCGCTGATGCCTGCGGCGCTGCCCGGCGTGGTGGTGGGTGTCGGGTTGATCTTATTGTGGAACCGCAGTTTCTGGCCGGTTTCACCGTACAACACCTGGGGGATTTTACTTATCTCTTATTGTTGCCTGCTGTTACCGTGGCCGGTGCGCTATATCGGCAGCGCCATGCGTCAGTTAGGCGGTAACCTCGAGCCGGCGGCGCGAGTACACGGTGCCAGCGCATTTAAGGCGCTGCGTCTGATTGTGCTGCCGCTGATCTTCCCGGCGATGCTGGCAGCAATGCTGATGGTCTTCGCGATTGCTTCACGCGAACTGGTGACATCGCTACTGCTGTCGCCAGCAGGAACGCAAACCGTCGCGGTGTTTATCTGGCGGCAATTTGAGCAGGGTTCGGTAGGGCAAGGCATGGCAATGGCCACGCTGACGCTGATCGTCGGGCTGGCGTTAATGCTGACAGCACTGTGGCTCATGCAGCGTAACACAAAGCATTAAGAGGGCACGAAATCGCCTGTCGGCGCAAAAAAATGCGGTATAACAAAGGGACACCACGCACAAGGAGCCTGTATGACCCCTTTTTTGACCGCTTATCTGGCCCGGATTGGCTGGAATTTTACGCCCGATGTCTCACTTGAAACGCTGCGGGCGCTGCATTTGCAGCATAACGGCGCCATTCCCTTTGAAAACCTTGATGTTGTTTTGCCACGTGAAATCGAACTCAGCGATGAAGCCCTCTTTCAAAAACTGGTCGTCGCCCGGCGCGGCGGCTACTGCTTTGAGCAGAACGGGCTGTTTGAACGTGCGCTGAAAGAGGTCGGTTTTACGGTACGCAGCCTGTTAGGGCGGGTGATCATTTCCAATCCGCCACAGATGCCGCCGCGCACCCATCGCGTTCTGCTGGTTACCCTGGAGGGTGAGCAGTGGATTGCCGATGTCGGTTTTGGCGGGCAAACCCTGACCGCGCCGATTCGTCTGCTGGCAGAGGTGGAACAGGCAACGCCGCACGGTCTTTATCGGCTGCAACGCGCAGGTGAAGACTGGGTGTTGCAGTTCCGCCATCATCAACGCTGGCAATCGATGTATCAGTTTGAAATCGGGCCGCAGTACCAGGCCGATTTCGTGATGGGTAATTTCCATTCCGCCCACTGGCCCGCATCGCATTTTCGCCACCATCTGCTGATGTGCCGCCATCTGCCGGACGGCGAAAAGCTGACGCTGACCAATTTCCACTTCACGCACTGGAAAAAAGGGCAGGTTGAGGAAGATAAGGTGCTGGCGGATGTTCCGGCGTTGTACGAAACCTTGCAAACACGTTTCGGGCTGGGCGTCAGCGATCCGCAGTACGGTTTCAGCGTCCAGCAACTCGAAGCGGTCATGAGCCGCTTCGACTTAAACGGTGAACACGCTTAACACAGCTCTTTTGCTATCATTACCGCCAGATGGCGATTGAAGGCCGCTTCATCGACATCTGGCATGCCCAGCATGCAAATCCCGTCCATACCGCAGACCAGCGCAATCAAACGCCAGGCGATATTTTCGGCGCTGTCGCTGTCGGAAAACGCGCCCGCCGCGCGGCCAAGGTTTATCAACTGAACCACTTTGACATGCCACATTTCGAGGGTGGTCAGATAAGCCCCTTTGAACTCCGGATCTTTATTCGCCAGCAGCAGCGCTTCGCGCCACAAATGCACATAGGGTTCAAGACCACCTTCATCGCTGCCCAGCATGGCATGCAGTTGATCGCGCCACGGCGCGCTGGCGGGTAACAGCTCCACATTCAGCAGTTCGTCAATCAGACGAATAAAAGCCTGCGCCTTTAACGCATTTGCCGACGCGAAATGGTGGTGGACTTGCCCGGTCGCCACCCCGGCTTCGGTGGCGATTCGGCGCACTGTCATGGCGGAAAATCCCTCCGCTAACGCGACGCGCATGGCGGCTTTGAGGATCACCTCCCGGCGATCGTCGCGGTTTAAATAGCGCATATAACCTCGGTTCAATGGATGCGAAACGGAGTGTAACAAAAAGCTGGACATGCGTTCAACATTGCGTAGGATCGCCCTTTCTGGACGCGCGTCCAGAATTAAACAATTACGGAGAAGTTATGTTTCGTCAGTGGTTAACGTTGGTCATTATTGTGCTGGTTTATATTCCGGTAGCGATTGATGCAACGGTGCTGCATGTTGCCGCGCCAACGCTCAGCGCGGAGCTGAACGCCAGCGGAAATGAGCTACTGTGGATTATTGATATCTACTCACTGGTGATGGCGGGCATGGTGCTGCCGATGGGCGCACTGGGCGACAAAATCGGCTTTAAACGCTTGCTGCTTATCGGCAGCGCACTGTTTGGCAGCGCATCGCTGCTGGCCGCGTTGGTCACCAGCGCCAGCGAACTGATCGCCGCACGCGCACTGCTGGCCGTCGGCGCGGCGATGATTGTTCCGGCAACACTGGCCGGTATTCGCACCACCTTTTCGCAAGCGCGGCATCGTAATACCGCGCTGGGCGTCTGGGCGGCGATCGGTTCTGGCGGCGCGGCGTTCGGGCCATTGATTGGTGGCATTTTGCTGGAACATTTCTACTGGGGATCGGTTTTTCTGCTCAACGTACCGATTGTGATCGGCGTGATGATCCTGACCGCCCGCTATGTGCCGCGCCAGGCCGGTCGCGCTGAACAGCCGCTGCATCTGAACCAGGCGCTGGTGCTGATTGTCGCCATCCTGCTGCTGGTATGGAGCGCAAAAACAGCGATGAAAGGGACGTTACCACTGTGGATGATTGTCGGCACGCTGATAAGCGGCACGGCGCTGCTGACCGGTTTTGTGCGTATCCAGCTTGCCGCCGCCACGCCGATGATCGATATGCGCCTCTTTACCCATCGCGTGATTTTGACCGGGGCGTTGATGGCGATTACCGCCATGGTGACGCTGGTCGGTTTTGAATTGCTGATGGCGCAGGAACTGCAATTTGTCCATGGTTTTACGCCCTTCGCCGCCGGAATGTTTATGCTGCCGCTGATGTTGGCCAGCGGTTTTAGCGGGCCGATAGCCGGAATACTGGTGTCAAAACTCGGCCTGCGTCGCGTGGCGACGGGCGGTATGGCGCTCAGCGCGCTAAGTTTTCTCGGCTTATCGATGACCGATTTCGCTACCCAACCGTGGCAAGCCGGAAGCCTGATGGCGCTGCTGGGATTCAGCGCCGCCAGCGCGTTGCTGGCCTCTACCGCTGCGATTATGGCGGCAGCGCCGCCGGAGAAAGCGGCTGCTGCCGGAGCAATTGAGTCGATGGCCTATGAGCTTGGCGCAGGTCTGGGGATCGCCGTATTCGGCCTGATCCTGAGCCGCAGTTTCGCCGCGTCGATCCAGTTACCGCAAGGGCTGAGCAGCACACAGGCCGCCCAGGCTTCCTCATCCATTGGCGAGGCGTTTCGCCTGGCGCAGGATGCACAACCGCTGATGGCGCAGCAAATCATTAGCGCCGCCAAAACGGCCTTTACCGGCTCGCACAGCGTTGCGCTGAGCACCGCAGGCGCATTACTCATGCTGCTGGCGGTCGGCATCTGGTTTAGCCTTGCGCAGGTGAAGCATAAATAGTGGCAGCCCGCTTACGCCGTGCGGGATACCTGGCGGGTCGACCACCAGCAGAGCAGCGACCCGCCGCACACCATCACAGCGCCCTGCCAGAAGGAGAAAGAGAGCGGGGCGTTCAGCATCATGGCGGCCAGCGCCGAAGAGAGCACCGGAGTAAAGTAAGAAGCGGCGGCCAGCACCGTGACATTGCCGTGCAGAATACCGATATTCCACGACGCATAACCAAAGCCCAGCGCCACCGCCGTCATGACTAATTTCACCGTTACCGACAGGCTGAAAACCATCTCCGGTTGCGGTGAGAAGGCATATTTCACCCATAGCGTTGCCGCCGTCAGCAGAACAAACAGCGTAATGCCATTGGCGCCCTGCGCATATTTGGCCGTTACCGTACAATAAATTGCCCAGATAAATGCCCCGGCAAATGCCAGCGCATAGCTGAGCGGGCTGGAAATAATATTTTCCCGGATGTCAGCAATATTCAGACCGTTCTCGCCGCCAAGCACCCAACTAACGCCAAGTAAAGCAAGTAATAGCCCTGGAATAACCCAGAAAGTCGATTTTTGTCCGTTAAATAATATGGCGCAAAGAATGGTCAGGCTCGGCCATAAATAATTGACCATTCCCACTTCGATTGCCTGTTGGCGGGTTGCGGCAAATCCCAACGACAGGGCAAGACAGAGTTCATAGCTAACAAATAACAGGCTGCCGACCAGCAGATATTTGCGAGGGAAGCGCCGTAAATCGGGAAACCCGACGGTAAAGATCAGCAGGATACCGCTCAGGGTATAGATCAGCGCCGCGCCGCCAACTGGCCCAAGACCTTCACTGACAGCGCGGATAAAACCGACCATGGTGCTCCATAATAATACCGCCAGTAAACCAATTAACGTTGCACGTTTTCTGTTCATTGCTGCACTTTATCGGCGAAAACAAAGCCTCAACTTATAACACGAATTAATGACCTGGGGTGAATTCATCACTGCGCCATCTACTCCTTATGGCTTAATAAAATCCGATAAGTGCGACTATTAGGGGTCAGCCATCCGGCGTTATTGATTTACCGCAATTATTTCGCCTGCCGGAATGTTTAGTTTCCCGCCGCAGTCGAAGACAAATAATGAGGAAAGCAATGGACGTCAGCCGCAGACAATTTTTCAAAATCTGCGCGGGCGGTATGGCCGGAACCACAGTTGCCGCATTAGGGTTCGCCCCGAAAATGGCGCTGGCTCAGGCGCGAAATTATAAATTACTGCGCGCAAAAGAGATCCGAAACTCCTGCACATACTGCTCCGTGGGTTGCGGGCTATTAATGTATAGCCTGGGTGATGGCGCGAAGAACGCCAAAGAAGCGATTTATCACATTGAAGGCGACCCGGATCATCCGGTCAGTCGCGGCGCGTTATGCCCGAAAGGGGCTGGCCTGCTTGATTACGTACACAGTGAAAACCGGCTGCGCTACCCGGAATACCGCGCGCCAGGCTCCGATAAGTGGCAGCGCATCTCCTGGGAGGAGGCTTTTAGTCGCATCGCCCGGTTAATGAAAGACGATCGCGAGGCGCATTTCGTGGAAAACAACGCCGCAGGCGTGAAAGTCAATCGCTGGCTTTCCACCGGTATGCTTTGCGCTTCAGCGGCCAGTAACGAAACCGGCATGCTGACGCAGAAATTTGTGCGCTCCCTCGGCATGCTGGCGGTAGATAACCAGGCGCGCGTCTGACACGGACCAACGGTAGCAAGTCTTGCTCCAACATTTGGTCGCGGTGCGATGACCAACCACTGGGTTGATATCAAAAACGCGAATGTGGTGATGGTGATGGGCGGTAACGCCGCTGAAGCCCACCCGGTCGGTTTCCGCTGGGCGATGGAAGCCAAAAATAACAATGATGCCACGCTGATTGTTGTCGATCCGCGCTTTACGCGCACGGCATCAGTGGCGGACATCTATGCGCCCATACGCTCCGGAACGGATATTACTTTCCTCTCCGGCGTGCTGCGCTATCTGATTGAAAACAACAAGATCAACGCCGAATACGTCAAACATTACACCAACGCCGCATTACTGGTGCGCGATGATTTTGCCTTTGAAGATGGTCTGTTCAGCGGCTACGACGCAGAAAAGCGCCAGTACGATAAAACCTCGTGGAACTATCAGTTCGATGAAAACGGCTATGCCAGACGTGACGACACGCTCAGCCATCCGCGCTGCGTGTGGAACCTGCTGAAACAGCATGTCGATCGCTATACCCCGGAAACCGTCGAAAACATTTGCGGTACGCCGCAAGCAGACTTCCTGAAAGTGTGTGAAGTGCTGGCCTCAACCAGCGCGGCGGACAGAACGACCACGTTCCTGTACGCGCTCGGGTGGACACAACACACCGTCGGTGCGCAGAACATTCGTACCATGGCGATGATCCAGTTGCTGCTCGGCAATATGGGGATGGCGGGCGGTGGAGTGAATGCGCTGCGCGGCCACTCGAACATTCAGGGGCTGACGGATTTAGGACTGCTTTCGACCAGCCTGCCGGGCTACCTGACGCTGCCTTCGGAAAAACAGGTCGATTTGCAACAGTATCTGACGGCCAATACGCCGAAAGCGCTGTTGCCGGATCAGGTTAACTACTGGAGTAATTATCCGAAATTCTTCGTCAGCCTGATGAAATCGTTCTACGGCGACGCGGCACAGAAGGAGAACGACTGGGGCTTTGACTGGCTGCCAAAGTGGGATCAGTCTTACGACGTTATCAAGTATTTCAATATGATGGCGAAAGGCGATGTGACGGGTTATATCTGCCAGGGCTTTAACCCGGTGGCCTCCTTCCCGGACAAAAACAAAGTCGTCAGTACGCTGAGCAAATTGAAGTACATGGTGGTCATCGATCCGCTGGTGACCGAAACCGCGAACTTCTGGCAGAACCACGGCGAAATGAATGATGTCGATCCTGCAACCATTGCGACGGAGGTGTTCCGTTTGCCGTCGACCTGCTTCGCCGAAGAAGATGGCTCCATTGCCAACTCCGGTCGCTGGTTACAGTGGCACTGGAAAGGCCAGGATGCGCCGGGTGAAGCGCTGAATGACGGTGAAATTCTCGCCGGGATTTACCACCGCCTGCGTGAAATGTACCGCACCGAAGGCGGTAAAGGCGCAGAGCCGTTACTGAAGATGAGCTGGAACTACAGCCAGCCGCACAATCCACATTCGGAAGAGGTGGCGAAAGAGAACAACGGTTACGCGCTGGCGGATCTCTATGATGCCAACGGACAACTGCTGGCGAAGAAAGGGCAACTGCTGAACAGCTTTGCATTGCTGCGTGACGACGGCTCAACGGCATCATCCTGCTGGATCTACAGCGGTAGCTGGACAGAGCAGGGTAACCAGATGGCCAATCGCGATAATGCCGATCCTTCCGGCCTGGGGAATACGCTGGGGTGGGCATGGGCCTGGCCGCTCAACCGTCGCGTGCTCTACAACCGCGCGTCGGCTGACGTTCAGGGCAAACCGTGGGATGCGAAAAGGATGCTGATTCAGTGGAACGGTACGAAGTGGATCGGTAACGACATTCCGGACTTCAACACCGCGCCGCCGGGCAGCAATACCGGGCCGTTTATTATGCAGCAGGAAGGGCTGGGGCGTCTGTTTGCCCTCGACAAGCTGGCAGAAGGGCCATTCCCGGAGCATTACGAACCGATGGAAACCCCGCTCGGAACCAACCCGTTGCATCCGAATGTCGTCTCCAGCCCGGTTGTGCGCATCTATCAGGACGATGTGAAACGGCTGGGGAAAAAGGAGCAATTCCCGTATGTCGGCACCACTTATCGTCTGACGGAACATTTCCACACCTGGACCAAGCACGCGCGCCTGAATGCGATTGCCCAGCCGCAGCAGTTTGTTGAAATCAGCGAAACGCTGGCTGCAGCGAAAGGCATCAGCAACGGCGATCGCGTACGGGTCAGCAGCAAGCGCGGCTTTATTCGCGCGGTGGCGGTTGTCACGCGTCGGCTGCGCACGTTGCAGGTTCATGGACAGCCGGTGGAAACCATTGGTATTCCGCTGCACTGGGGTTTTGAAGGTGTGGCGCAAAAAGGCTACATCGCCAATACCCTGACGCCGAACGTGGGTGATGCGAACTCGCAAACACCGGAATATAAGGCGTTTTTAGTGAATATCGAGAAAGCGTAAGGGAGCGAGATTATGGCGATGGAAACTCAGGACATTCTTAAGCGCTCCGCGACCAACCCGATCACGCCGCCCCCACGGGCGCGTGATTATAAGGCTGAAGTTGCCAAGCTTATCGATGTTTCCACCTGCGTGGGCTGCAAAGCCTGCCAGGTGGCGTGTTCAGAATGGAACGACATCCGCGATGAAGTGGGGCACTGCGTCGGGGTTTACGACAACCCGGCCGATTTGAGCGCTAAATCCTGGACGGTGATGCGCTTTAGCGAAACCGAGCAGAATGGGAAACTGGAGTGGCTGATCCGCAAAGATGGCTGCATGCATTGTGCCGAGCCGGGCTGCCTGAAGGCGTGTCCTTCTGCGGGCGCGATCATTCAGTACGCCAACGGTATTGTCGATTTTCAGCAGGATAACTGTATCGGCTGCGGCTACTGTATCGCCGGGTGTCCGTTTAACGTCCCGCGCCTCAATAAAGAGGATAACCGGGTCTACAAATGTACGCTCTGTGTCGATCGGGTCAGCGTCGGCCAGGAGCCTGCCTGCGTGAAAACCTGCCCGACCGGCGCTATCCATTTTGGTACCAAAGCGGAAATGCTGGCGCTGGGCGAACAGCGGGTAGAGAAGCTGAAAGCGCGCGGTTACGCCAGCGCGGGGATCTATAACCCGCAGGGCGTCGGCGGCACACACGTGATGTATGTGCTGCACCACGCTGACCAGCCGCAGCTTTACCACAATTTGCCGGAAAATCCGCGTATCGATACCTCGGTCAATCTGTGGAAAGGGGTGCTGAAACCGCTGTCGGCGGCGGGATTCCTCGCCACGTTCGCCGGTTTGATTTACCACTACATCGGAATTGGGCCGAACAAAGAAGTGGATGACGACGAAGAGGATCATCATGAGTAAGTCAAAAATGATTGTGCGCACCAAATTTATCGATCGCGCCTGTCACTGGACAGTGGTGATCTGCTTTTTTCTGGTCGCGCTCTCCGGCATCTCGTTTTTCTTCCCGACATTACAGTGGCTGACGGAAACCTTCGGTACGCCGCAGATGGGGCGCATTCTGCATCCCTTCTTTGGTGTGGCGATCTTCTTCGCGCTGATGTTTATGTTTGTGCACTTTGTGCATCACAACATCCCGGACAAGAGAGATCTGCCGTGGCTGAAAAACATCGTCGAAGTGTTGAAGGGGAATGAGCACAAGGTCGCTAAGGTCGGAAAATACAATGCCGGACAAAAGATGATGTTCTGGACCATCATGAGCATGATAACCGTGCTTCTGGTGACCGGCGTCATCATCTGGCGTCCTTACTTTGCACAGTATTTCCCGATTCAGGTGATCCGCTACAGCCTGCTGCTGCACGCGACATCCGCCATTATTTTGATCCATGCCATCCTCATCCATATGTATATGGCTTTCTGGGTGAAAGGCTCCATTAAAGGCATGATCGAAGGGAAGGTAAGCCGCCGCTGGGCGCAGAAGCACCATCCGCGCTGGTATAACGACGTGGAGCGTCTGGAAGCGAAAAAAGAGAGCACCGAAGGGATCAAGTGACTTTAAACCCGCTCCGGACGCCCGTTCGGAGCGGGTTTTTTATCTATATCGCCAGGCGCATCAATGGCACCCACAACACAGCTTCTTTCCCTGCGCAGATGACCGACATAATCCTGCGGGCTGCATGTTGTTATCTGATTTTATGGATTAATGTGTCAGGCGCGGCTTTTCGTCTGGTCTGCTGTGGTTGAATGGTCAATAATGCCCGCAACACTCTTTTAACAAGTGGTTTGTAGTATGAAAAAAACGATTTTTTCGTTGGCACTTGCGACCTTTGGTCTGGGAATGGCGGAATTTGGCATTATGGGCGTGTTGACGGAACTGGCCTCCAATGTCGGCATCTCGATTCCGTCGGCAGGACATATGATTTCGGCTTACGCCTCTGGCGTGGTGATCGGCGCACCGATCATGGCGCTTGTTTCCAACCGGTTTTCGTTGAAAAACATATTGTTGTTTCTGGTGGTGCTGTGCGTCATCGGTAATGCCATGTTCACGTTCTCCAGCGCTTATCCGATGCTGATTATCGCCCGCTTAATTTCCGGTTTTCCGCATGGGGCAATCTTTGGCGTTGGCGCAATTATCCTGTCGAAAATTGCTCCACCCGGCAAGGTGACGATGGCCGTGGCAGGTATGATCGCTGGCATGACTGTCGCGAACCTGATCGGTATTCCGCTGGGTACATGGATCGGTCACAGCTTTAGCTGGCGATACACCTTCTTACTGATTTCGCTGTTCGACATCGCCGTGATTGTCTCGGTGATCTTCTGGGTTCCGGCGCTGTTTGATAACACCGAAAGCCGCCTGCGCGAGCAGTTTCATTTCCTGAAAAAACCCGAACCGTGGCTGATTTTCGCCGCCACGATGTTTGGCAATGCCGGTGTGTTTGCCTGGTTCAGCTACGTGAAACCATTTATGGTCACTGTCTCTGGCTTCTCCGAAGCCTCGATGACCTTCATCATGACGCTGATGGGGCTGGGAATGGTGCTGGGGAATATGTTCAGCGGCAAGCTCTCCGTCAAATTCAGCCCCTTACGCATTGCGGCGGCAACTGAGTTTTTCATTATGCTGGCGATGCTGGCGCTGTTTGTCGCCGGAGAAAACAAAGTCGGGGCGCTGTCGCTTGGCTTTATCTGCTGCGCAGGCCTGTTTGCGCTCTCCGCGCCGCTGCAAATTATGCTGCTGCAAAATGCGAAGGGCGGTGAGATGTTGGGCGCCGCCGGGGGGCAAATGGCCTTCAACCTCGGTAACGCGGTGGGCGCCTGGTTCGGTGGCTTGATCATCACTTTCGGCCTGACTTATCGCTATCTTACGCTGCCAGCAGCGGTGCTGACCTTTGCTGCCATGAGCGCATTGCTGGTGTATGGTCGGCTGAAAACAAAGCTGAAAACTGAATCTGTCGCGCAGGCATAAAAAAACGGGTAAGCACGACGCTTACCCAGCGGCGACACCTTCAGGGCAACCAGGGTTCCCCCAGCGTAAGCATCAGACGGTTGGCCCAGGCAAAAAACGCGGCGGACTGTAGCAGATCAAGCTGCTGCAAAGTGTCCAGCTCCTGTTCTTTCAGCTTTGCCTGATGCTGCGTTGTCAGTGCCGGTGGCGTCACCGACAGGGCGGCGGCGGCATCAATTTCAGCCTGCCAGCGTGCTGATTGCCCGGCACTCAGAATATCTCCTGGTTGCACAGCAAGCAGCGTCTCTACGGCATTATCATCCTTCGACAACTGGCTGGTTTTGCGCGCATGGACTGAAGCGCAATAGATGCAGCCATTAATTTTACTGGTGACCGTCGCCGCCAGCTCACGCTCGGCGCGCGGCAAGCCGCCAGGGGTGTAGAAGATGCCCTTATCCGTCAACGTGCGTTGCTCAAGCACCGGAAGATTGCGGCCTAACAGACGAAAATAGTCAGAATCGGTATGGCCGAATTTCGCCAGAATCGCCTGTTCAGCCGCTGTAAACTCCGCCAGCGGTTTCGCAGCAATCCACGGTTCCCAGCCCAGTTCCTGCTGAGTAAACTGCACCGGCGCGGGTTTCCCGGTTTGCGTGGTCGGTGTGGTATGCCAGATACCTGCCACCACCGGTTTTCCGCTGGAGGAAACGGGCTTGCCATTGAGCAAACGTAACCCGGCCAGCAGGCGGCTCTGGAAGCTGACAAACGCCACCAGTTGCGCCAGCGTAACAATGCTCTCTTTGTTCCAGCCCGCCGCCGTCAGCGTTTTCAGCGCCTGCGGCGTCGCTTCCACCGGGGAAAAAGTCAGCAACCGTGCGAACTCCAGCGCCGGTGTCAGGCGGGCAGAAGTCGGGTCGGCAAGACCAAAACTGGCGTAATGGGCCGCCAGATCGTTGGCTTCGTGCCACTTCGCCACTTTCGCCGCCACAATAAAGCGTTCGTCCAGCGCAAAGGCGTGCTCCTGGTCACTGAACAGTGCTTCATAGCTGCCCTGGGCATGGCGAGTGGCCGCATCGCGTGTTTCACGCGCACGTTGCAGTTCTGAACCCGCGGCGATCTCCGCCAGCTCAGCAAGAATATCCAGACTTAGCGCCATAGAGGCTCCTTATAGAATGTGCGGAGCGATATGCTCAGCAATCAGTTCAATGGAACGTAACGTGTCGCGGTGCGACGGTTCGACGGAATGCACTTGAAAAGAGATATCGGTGGCGCGGGCCAGGATGGTGTCCTGCGCCAGCGATGCGAGCACCGTTTGCGCATCGCCGATATGCGCGTCAAACTGGCGGATATAATCCGTGACGTTGTCACCTAAAACCGTATGGCCTGCCGCGCGATGTTGCGCGGCCTGGCGGGTCAACCCCGGCGCTGCAATCTTCAGCGCATAGTCGCGGCTGTCGGCGACAAACGCCGTGCGCGAAGCCAGTATGCGCGGCGCAACGCCCGCCGGAAGCGCATCAAGGTAAGCATCCACCATCGGATTCTGGATGGCATTGAGCGTGAGCGAAGGGTTGTCGGCCGGGCGCGGCTGAGTTCGGGACAGCATCAGCCCGTGTCCGCCCCGGCCTGCACGGATTGCGCCGTCAACGGAAAAGGTGGCGATCCATATCCGTTCAGCCAACTGTGGCGCTGGAGGGTAAAGGTGGTTATCCGGGTGCGTCAGCGAATCACCGCGCCAGGCGCTCTGGATCAAGTGCAGCGCATCAGCAAATACCGTCGCCCGTTCATCAATTGTCAGGCCAAAGGGCAGGAAAGAGGTCGCCGTGCCACCCGAGCCAAACCCCACTTCCAGCCGTCCATCGGCCAGCAGATCGAGTACGGCGGCATCTTCTGCCACGCGCAACGGATTTTCCAGCGGCAGGGTGATGATGGCCGTACCAAGGCGGATAGTTTCCGTATGTGCCGCGACGTGTGCCAGAAAGACCAGCGGCGAAGGCAGACCACCTTCATGTTCGTGAAAATGGTGCTGCGCGATCCACGCGCTGTCAAAACCGTACCGTTCCGCATGGCGGATTTGCTCTGTGGCCAGCCGGTAGCGCTCTTTGGGTGCAGCATCGTCAAGCAGACGGGTAAAAAACCCCAGGCGTTTTCGCGTCATGCGAACTCCTCCGTAGCGGGTGAAAGATGGGGAATAGCGTGAATTAACTCGCGGGTATAGTCGTTTTGCGGCGCGGCAAACAGGCTCGCCACGGAACCTTGCTCGACCACGCAACCATTACGCAGCACCGTAACGCTGTGCGCGATGCGCCGCACCGTCGCCAGATCGTGGGTGATAAACAGGTACGTCAACCCCAGTTGCTGTTGCAGTTGCTGGAGCAGGGCGAGGATCTGCGCCTGCACGGTAACATCCAGTGCGGAGGTGGCTTCATCCAGCACCAGAATGCCCGGTTCGAGGATCAGCGCGCGGGCAATAGCCACACGCTGGCGCTGCCCGCCGGAAAGCTCACGCGCCGTACGGTCGAGCAACTCCAGCGGCAACGCAACGCGCCGCGCGACATTTTCCACTCGTGCTTTACGTTCGGCTTTTTCAACGCGTTCAAAGTTCTTCAGCGGCTCTTCGATGATCTCAAACAGTGTCTGGCGAGGATCGAGCGAAGAAAAGGGATTCTGATAGACAAACTGTATTTTGCGGCGCAACTGGCGGCGCGCCTCCTGGCTGAGTTGCGTGGCTTCGATATCATCAATCGTCACCCGGCCGCTGTCGGCCTGCTCAAAGCCAAGCAGAATGCGCGCCAGCGTGGTTTTACCCGAACCGGATTCGCCAACCAGCGCATGCGTGCTGCCGCGCTGCACGGCAAAACTGACGTCATCAAGCGCCTGCAATTGATGGCCTTTGCCCAACGAGAAACGCTTACTGATACCGCTGGCGCGGATCGCCGGAGACGCCAGCGGCCGCCCGGAAACCGGCGCAATCGTCAGCGCATTGCCCTGGAGATCGCTCAGTAGCTGGCGGGTATAAGCATGCTGCGGCGCGCGCAGAATATCCGCCGTCGCACCATGCTCCTGAATCTCGCCGTGGCGAAACACCAGCAGCCGATCGGCGCGCTCAGCAGCCAGCGCCAGATCGTGGGTGACAAACAGCACCGCCGTGCCGGATTCACGGCGAAGTACATCGAGTAAATCGAGAATGCGCTTTTGCACCGTCACATCGAGCGCGCTGGTCGGCTCGTCGGCAATGATCACATCCGGCTGCAGCGCAATGGCTATCGCGATCAACACCCGCTGCTTCATCCCGCCGGAGAGCTGGTGCGGGTACTGTTTCATGCGCTGTTCCGGGTGGCTTAAGCCCACTTTCGTTAACAGCGCCAGCACCTGAGCATCGCGCTCGCGGCCACGCAATTTGCTGTGCAGTCGCAGGACTTCGCCCACTTGCGTACCGATGGTTTGCACCGGGTTGAGGGAATTGCCTGGATCCTGCGGCACCAGGCTGATGCGCGCGCCGCGCAGGGCATCAAGCCGTTTTTCCGACCACGTGCTTATTGTTTCGCCGTTGAGCACAATCGTGCCGCTGTCGCGTCGGGCATTGGCAGCCAGCAGCCCAATAATCGCCTGCGCAGTGGTGGTTTTGCCGGAACCGGATTCGCCGACAAAGGCCAGCATTTCCCCCCGTTGCAGGGTAAAACTCACGTCATGAACCACCTCGCGCCAGACGCCACCGCTGTGGTAGCTGAGGGTTAAATTTTCTACCGACAACACGCTCATACGCGACCTCCACTGAACTGACGGCTGAGCCGGTTAACCGCCAGTACCACGGCGATCACCACCAGGCCGGGAAAGGTGGTCAGCCACCAGGCAGTTGATAAGTAATTGCGGCCTTCAGCGATCAACAATCCCCATTCCGGCACTGGCGGCGGCGTGCCGTAACCGAGAAAGCTCAGGGTGGAGAGGGCAAGGATCGCCTGACCAAATTGCAGCGTGGCAAAGGCCAGCACGGCGGTGAGCGAGTTGGGCAAAATATGCCGCCATAGCACCGACCAGAAAGTACCGCCGCTGCCCCAGGCCGCTTCCACATACTCGGTGTGGCGAATACGCACCACTTCACCGCGCGCCAGGCGGGCAAAGCTGGCAATCGAAGCCACCCCCACGGCAATGGCTGCATTGACGGTGCCGAAGCCAAGTAAAATAATCACCGTCAGCGACAACAACAGCGACGGAATCGACAGCAACACATCCACCAGCCGCATCAGGAAGGATTCCACGCGCCCGGCGAGCGCTCCGGCAATCACGCCGATCAGCGTTCCGGCAAACAGTCCCATCGCCACGGCCGCCAGCGCGGCGGAAAGCGAATGTGAAGCACCGTAGACAATGCGCGCAAAAAGATCGCGCCCCAGTTGATCGGTACCCAACCAGTGACCGGCTTGTGGAGCCAGCCGCTGTGCTCCGGCAATAGCTTCAACCGCGCTGTAATGCGTGAGCAGCGCAGGGAAAAAAGCGGCAACTCCCGCCAGAGCAACCACCGCCCAGGCCAGCCATAATCCCGGCTGCCAGGCGTGCGCGCGCCAGGCGGGAACGTGCTTGCGCGCGGCGGTAGCGTAATCGACCAGACTCATACTGCACCTCCGGTAACGGTTTTCAGCCGCGGGTCAAACCACGGCATCAGCAGATCCACCAGCAGATTAATCAGGACAAACCCCAGCGCGGAGATCATCACTACCGCCTGCAATACGGCAATATCCTGATTGTTCACCGCCTGCTGCGTCAGTTGTCCCAGCCCGCCACGACCAAAGACGGTTTCCGTGATCAGCGCACCGGCAATCAATTCCCCCAGCAACAGCCCGGCGATATTCAGCACCGGCAGCAGGGCATTGCCGATAACGTGCCGCCACAGCACGCCGGTTTCGCTCAACCCTTTGGCGCGCGCCACGCCCACAAACGGCTGAGCCGACACCTGGTCGATACTGCGTAACAAGATCTGCGCCAACGGAGCGGAAATAGGGATCGCCACGGTAATAATCGGCAGGATCAACCCTTGCAACGGCGAAGGGTTAATGACCGGGATCAGCCGCAGCTGGAAGGAAAAAAGCTGAATCAGCGCAATGCCCAGCCAGAAGGTGGGCAGCGAAATAAATAGTACCGGCAAAGATTGGATGACATTACTCAGCCAGCGTAATGCGGGCAACCGCGAGACAAACGCCAGTACAAAAGCCAGCGCCACGGCGAGCGCGAATGCCGGTGCGGCTAGTTGCAGTGTATCGGGGAGATTACTGGTAATCAGCTCGCTCACCGCAACACCGGCCTGTACCGAATAGCCAAAATCTCCGCGCAACATCGCAAACAGCGTATGAAAATATTGTTGCCACAGCGGGCTGTCCGCCCCATAGGCAATACGCATTTCCTCAATCTGTGCCGGGCTAAGCCCGAGGTCGGGATTCTGAAACTTAATCAATACCGCATCGCCCGGCAGCACCTGGAGCAGCACAAAAGAGAGGGTAAATGCCGCCCATAGCACCAGCAGGCCTTGTCCCGCACGCCGCAGAAGATAGTGGCTCATTGCAGCCTCCTCAGTGTTTCGCGATCCACGCGCCGTAGAACGACGGGCGGCCAACGGCTTCGAAGGTTGCGCCTTTCAGCCAGGGCGCACCGGCAAAGACCTGAGGCTCTTCAAAAATCGGGATCACATAAGCGTTATCCAGCAGATAGCGCTGTGCCTCGCCGGTCAGTTGCAGGCGTTTTTGTGCATCGACTTCAGCAGAAATAGAGACCAGCAGATCGTTGAGCTTGTCGTCGCGGAAGCTTTTTACCTTGTCGCTGGAACCGCCTTTTTGCAGCAGCGCATCGCGGTTTGCCGGATAGAACATGCTTTTCACGACATCCGGATCCGCACGCCCAACCTCAGAAACGGTCAGCGGCGTTTTTAGCGGGTCGAGGTTATCCAGCGTGCGGCTTCCGGCGTCGCCAGCTTTAACGCTCAGCGCAACGCCGACCTGTCGCCACTGCTGCGCCACCAGTTGCAGCACCTCTTTGTTTTGCGGCTGCGGCAGGGATTCATACACCGTCAGCGCCAGACGCTGGCCCTCTTTGGCACGAATGCCATCGTTGCCGGCTTTCCAGCCTGCGTCATCCAGTAGCTGGTTGGCTTTGGCCGGATCAAAGGTCAGTTTGTCGCTCAGATCGGTGTAACCGGCGGCAGAGCGGGCAATAACCGAGGTGGCCTGCGGGTAGTTGGGCGAGAAGAGGGTATCGACAACCTGTTTAGTGTTTGTCGCATGGAGCAATGCCTGGCGCACGCGCAGATCGGCGACCAGCGGGTTATCCGGGCGGAAACTGAGGCTGTCATTCACGCCGCGCGTCGGAGCGGCGTAGATCTGAAACCCCTGATCGGTGGCCTGTTTCTCATCGTAAGCCTGCACCTGGCGGATAAATCCGGCCTGGCCTGCCAGCAACGCGCCAATGCGCACGCTGTCTTCCGGGGTGACGATAATTTTGATGCCATCGAGATTGGCCGGGCCTTGCTGGGTAAGATTCTTCGGCCCCCACTGATAATCTTTACGCTTCGCAAGCGTCACTTCGCGCCCCAGCTTTTCATCACTAACGACAAACGGCCCGGAACCGATAATATGACGCGCATCGCCCAGCTCATCAAAGTTACGTTGTAACGTACTCAATGAAACCAGCCCGGAACCGATGGTGGCCGTGCCCTGTAAAAATCCTGGCGACGGCTTTTTGAAGTAGAACTTCACCGTCTGCGCATCCACCACTTCGCTGTGATCATAGTTATTGATCACTTCCGATACCGGTAAACGCTGCGCTTTGTTACCCAGCCCGTACGTGTCGAAATTTTTTGCGACCGCATTGGCATCCAGCGGCGTGCCGTCAGAAAAGGTCACGCCGGGGCGAATTTTAAAGGTGTATTCGGTTTTATCGGCATTCGACGTCCAGCTTTCGGCAATCCACGGTTCAACCTGCAACGTCTTTGGGTTCTGCCAGGTTAGCTTATCGGTGATCTGATTCAGAATACCGCCATTGGGGTAAAAACCGCCCGCCGGAGGATACAAATTGGTGTGCGCCTGCTGTTCAAGATAAATCAGTGTGCCGCCTTTTACTGGCGTATCCACCGCCCAAGCGTGAACGGAAGCGGCCATTATCAGCACCGTCAGTAGCGGCAAACGAAAAGGGGTGTGCATGGTGAATTCCTTTGTTATCTATTGTCTTAATGTCGGATTCATCATCCGGCGCAGGCATTCACAAAGGAACCAAGGAATTGAGATAAGCTTTTCAGAAAAGCGCAAAACCGGGCGTGATAGACGCCCCGGTCTGGCATCAGTATTAACGCAACCAGGGGGTGATCGTCAGCCCCACCAGGACGCCTTCCGGCGCCAGCAGACGGGTGACACTTTGCCCCCAGGGTTCCAGGCGATTCGCGACCAGCAACTGATAACCTTTGTTGACCAGCACATCGGTGGCGCTCGCTAACTCTTTGACTTCAAATTCAACCCAGCTTTGTGGAACAGGGTGCGCATCCGGCCATTTGTCCGTGCCAAAACAGGATTCGGCCGCATGATGCAACGGCCACAGAGCAAAATGTTTCGCGCCATCCAGTGCATCATGATCGGCGACCAGATAGTCACTGGTGCCTTCCATCGGTTTCAGCGGCAGCCCAAGCGTGTGCTGGTAAAATGTCTGGCTGGCAGCCACATTTTGCGGAACAGGACCAAAACCGGCGATAAACAACACCTCAAGCCCGGGGATCGTCGTGGTCATCATTACCTCTGCGTCATAAAAAAGGGGCATCAGCGCCCCCGTGATTATAGGCAATAGACGATAATTAATGGCGTAAATCGATCACCATGCGGCCACGGATCTGGCCCTGTTCCATCTCTTTGAAGATGGCGTTGATATCTTCCAGCGGACGCAGCGCCACTTTCGGCACCACCTTGCCTTCGGCGGCAAACTGGAAGGCTTCCGTCAGATCCTGGCGCGTGCCAACCAGCGAACCCACCACCTGAATACCGTCCAGCACCAGGCGCGGAATATCGAGGCTCATCGCTTCCGGCGGCAGGCCAACTGCCACCACACGGCCACCGGCACGCACCGCATCGACCGCAGAGTTAAACGCCGCTTTCGCTACCGCCGTCACGACCGCAGCGTGCGCGCCGCCGGTTTTTTCCTGCACGATCTTCGCCGCATCTTCGCTACGCGAGTTGATGGTCAGGTCTGCGCCCATGCTGGCTGCCAGCTTCAATTGCTCATCGTTAACATCGAGCGCAATGACTTTGGCATTAAAGACATTTTTCGCATATTGCAGCGCAAGATTTCCGAGGCCGCCGAGGCCATAAATAGCAATCCACTGGCCGGGCTTGATCTGCGAGACTTTAACGGCTTTATAGGTAGTGACGCCCGCGCAGGTGATACTGCTGGCTGCCGCGGAATCAAGGCCATCCGGCACTTTTACCGCATAATCCGCTACCACGATGCACTCCTGCGCCATGCCGCCATCGGCGGTATACCCGGCATTGACCACTTCACGGCAGAGGGTTTCGTTACCGCTGTTACAGTATTCACAGTGGCCGCAGCCCTGGAAAAACCAGGCAACAGAAGCGCGATCGCCCACTTTCAGCGACGTAACGCCTTCTGCAACTTCAGCCACGATGCCAATACCTTCATGACCGAGGATAACGCCGGTCTTATCGCCAAAATCACCGTTCTTCACGTGCAGGTCGGTATGACATACCCCACAGCACTCCATTTTCAGTAACGCTTCGCCATGTTTCAGCGGACGCAGTGTCCTTTCAGTGACATCAACCTGATGATCTTTCGTAACTACAGCAGCTTTCATGGTGTTTCTCCTTTGATAAGCATAAGAACTGAGATCCGGGTGTGGCGTTCGGCTTCAACCGTTATCTATATCCTCAAGGATTAAGAGATTAGGCAGTGAATTCAATAGGCTGGCAACATACTGTAAACATTCAGTGGGAAATCCCCCAATTCAGGTAGGGGCAAAAAATGCTATAACCACCTTATTAATAAGGCTATTAGTGGGCAGGAAAGGAATGTCATACGGCTGTCATCTATTGTCGCCAGATTGTTGCTTTCTAATAACAAAAGGGTGAACAACAATGCATCTGGTGAAAAAAATCCTCGCGGTGAGCGTACTGATTTCGGCTTCCGTGCAGGCGCAAAATATCCTCGAATTCCCGCAGCCTGAAAACAACCCGGACGAGTTTTATGCGGTAACGGAGATCCCGGCGGGCGGCATTATCAAATATGAAACGGACGCGAAAACCGGCTTTATTATCGCCGATCGCTTCCAGTCAATGCCGGTCGCTTATCCGGCGAACTACGGTTCGCTGACCCAGTCGCTCGCCGGGGATGGCGATCCGCTGGATGTGATTTTCTATACCCGCGCGCCGCTGGCTCCGGGAACGCTGATCAAGCTACGCCCGATTGGCGTGCTGAAAATGATTGATGGCGGCGAGACCGACGACAAAATTGTTGCCGTTCCGGCCAGCAAAATTGACCCAACCTATGACGACATCAAGAACATCACCGATCTGCCGAAGATCGAGCAGGAGCGGCTGGAAGCCTTCTTCCGCGTCTATAAACAATTGCCGGACGGTCGCAAAAAAGTGGAGCTGAACGGCTTTAACGACGCCGCCACCGCCAAACAAGAAATCAAACAGGCATGGGAAGCCTGGAAAGCGAAAAATCCACAGCAGTAAAAAAAACAGGCGCCGAAGGGCGCCTGTTTGCGTTAAGTGACCACACGAGTTTGCACGTATCCGGCCTACAGGATAAGGCGGATACGGTCTATCTCCTCACGCCACTGCGCCTGCAACTGCGGCTTCTGATGTTTCTCCTTACGCGCCAGATCCTCTGCTAACCGCGTCTCCAGTTCGATAAGACGCAGAAGAAGGGCATCGTCGTCATCCGTTTCATCAGCCGCAACAATATGCAGTTGTGACTGAGTGGCAGAAACCGCGACACTTTCCCGTAAGCGATCATAAACCGCTTCAGCGTCGTGCCATTCGTTCAGCTCGCCGTTTTCCACCAGCCAGAAACGATTGCAGCAGGCATTAATCAACTGGCGATCGTGGCTGACCAGCAGAAAACCGCCGCTGAACTGTTGCAGGGTTTCGCCCAGCGCCTCTTTGCCCGCCATATCGAGATGGTTGGTGGGTTCATCCAGTAACAGCAGGTTAAAACGCGCCAGCGACAGGCCGACAAACAGCAGCCGCGAACGTTCGCCGCCGCTCAGTGTCGCCACCCGTTGCCCATGACGCGCCCAGGCAAAACCGGCGCTAATTAGTGCCATTTTGCGATCGGCGGGCATCGGGGCAAACGGCTCAAGCGCGTCGAACAGCGTGGCATCATCCGCTAGCTGATGTAACGTCTGGTCGTAATATCCCGCATGCAGACGCGGATGCAGCCGCAGCGTAGACGCTTCGCCGTGCAAAGCCCGCCAGATCAGCCGCAACAGCGATGATTTCCCGCAGCCGTTGCGTCCCATCACCGCCACGCGATCGCCGCTTTTCAGCCGCGCGAGCGGAACATGGAACAGGGCGGGCAACCCCGTTGCGGGCGGCACGGCCAGCTGTTCCATCTCCAGCAGTCGATCCGCAGGTAGCGCTTCACCATGCAGTGAAAGCCGCCAGGCACTGCCTTCGGTTAGCGTGGTCTGGCTCTCTTTCAGGCGCTCAACCTGCCGCGCCATCTGTTTTGCCTTCCGCGCCAGATCTTCGTTGTCGTAGACCCGTCCCCAGATAGCCAGCCGCTTAGAACTTGCCGTCACGCGGTCGATCTCCTTTTGTTCCGCTTTGTGCCGCAGCGCGTCGCTCGCATCACGCTCTTCCAGCGCCAGACGCGCCTGGCTGCACGGTAAAGCAAAGTGGTGCAGCGTGTGGTCGCGCAGGATCCAACTGCCGTTGGTAACAGCATCCAGCAGGGCGGCATCATGCGAAACCATCACAAAGCTTCCGCTCCAGCTACGCAAAAACTGCTCCAGCCATAGCAATGTCGGCAGATCAAGGTGGTTACCCGGTTCGTCCAGCAGCAACAGATCCGGCTCGCGGATCAGCGCCCGTGCCAGCAGTAAGCGGGTATGCTGACCGCCGCTGAGCGTGGCGGCGGTGAGAGCGATTTCCGTCGTGCTCAGCCCCATGCTGGCAAGCAGCGATTCTGCGCGCCAGCGCTGGTTGTCGCGCTCGCTGGCAGGCAACTGCGCCAGCACGGCATCAAGCAGCGTCGTCGCCAGCAAATCATCGGGCAGATGCTGTTCCACGCGCGCCAGCAGGCAGTGGTGTGCAACCGTAACGTTGCCGGAAAGCGGAGACAGCGAGCCGTCCAGCACTTTCAGCAGGGTACTTTTGCCGCAGCCATTGTCGCCAATAAGTCCAAGGCGATCGCCTTTTCTCAGGGTAAAGGAGAGATCAGAGAATAACGGGCCAAAGGCCGTTTCAACACGGAGTGATTGTGCAGATAGTAATGTGCTCATTGCTTACTCAAGAGTTACAGGCACGAGAGTGCCTCGTCAAACATCGCTGACGATAACCCGGTAAGCCCGAGAGAAGGGGGTTTTAAGCTTCGCTCAAGCCGAAGTTATCGCAGCACGATACCGATAACGCTTGAGCTGGCACGATCGCCAAATGTATGTGAAACATTGAACAGTTCACAATACAGCATAATTAGCCTCCTTTTATATTCAGTAAGTTGATGGGTGAAAAGGAGTCTAGCGGGGAAATGAATCTTTTACCAGCAAGGAAAATAGCCCGGCGTACAAGGACGCCGGGCGCGGGAGGATCAGATGGAGGTACGGCGATAGCTGCGGTACTTCGGTTCCCAGAAGTTGTCGTCGATCGACTGCTTCAGCGCTTCAGGCGAGGTTTTCGCCGCGATACCTTGTTGCTGCGCCATTTTACCGACGGCAAACGCGATGGCGCGGGAAACGGACTGGATATCTTTCAGTTCCGGCAGCACCAGGCCTTCACCGTTCAGTAGCAGCGGCGAGTATTCCGCCAGCGTTTCACTGGCCGCCATCAGCATTTCATCGGTGATGCGCGACGCGCCGGAGGAGATCACGCCAAGACCAATGCCGGGGAAAATATAGGCGTTATTACACTGGGCAATCGGGTAGGTTTTCTCTTTCCACAGTACCGGTGCGAACGGGCTGCCGGTGGCGACCAGCGCCATACCGTCGGTCCAACTGATGATATCCTGCGGCGTGGCTTCCACGCGGGAAGTCGGGTTGGAGAGCGGCATCACGATCGGGCGCGGGCAGTGCTTGTGCATTTCACGGATGATCTCTTCGGTGAACAGACCCGCCTGGCCTGAAACCCCGATCAGAATGTCCGGCTTCACATTACGCACGACGTCCAGCAGCGACAGCGCTTCATTCTGCGCGCCGGTATCCCAGTTTTGCAGGTTTTCGCGTTTCTGCACCAGTTTGCTCTGGAACGGCAGCAGGTTCGGCATTTCGTCCGTCAGCAGACCGAAACGATCGACCATATAGACTTTCTGGCGAGCCGCCGCTTCGCTCAGGCCTTCGCGCTGCGTCTGGGCGATGATCTGCTCAGCGATACCGCAACCGGCAGAACCTGCGCCGAGGAAGACGATCTTCTGGTTACTCAACTGGCTACCCGCCGCGCGGCTGGCGGCAATCAGCGTACCGACGGTGACGGCTGCCGTACCCTGAATATCATCGTTAAAACAGCAGATCTCATCGCGATAGCGATTCAGCAACGGCATCGCGTTTTTCTGCGCGAAGTCTTCAAATTGCAGCAGCACATCCGGCCAGCGCTGTTTCACCGCCTGAATGAATTCATCGACGAAAGCGTAATATTCATCACCGGTGATACGCGGGTGGCGTGAGCCCATGTAGAGCGGATCATTAATTAATTGCTGGTTGTTGGTGCCCACATCCAGAACCACGGGCAGGGTGTAAGCCGGGCTGATGCCGCCGCAAGAGGTATAGAGCGACAGCTTGCCAATCGGAATCCCCATCCCGCCAATCCCCTGGTCGCCAAGGCCGAGAATACGTTCGCCATCGGTCACCACGATCACTTTGATATTGTGGTTCGGCACGTTTTGCAGAATGTCGTCCATGCTGCTGCGGTTCTGCCAGGAGATAAACACGCCACGAGCGCGGCGGTAGATGTCAGAGAAGCGTTCGCAGGCCCAGCCAACAGTCGGGGTATAGATCACCGGCATCATCTCATCGAGATGGTTTTCCACCAGGCGGTAGAAGAGGGTTTCGTTGGTATCCTGGATATTGCGTAGATAGATGTGCTTATCAATATCGGTTTTAAAGCTCTGGTACTGCAACCAGGCGCGTTCGGCCTGTTCTTCAATCGTTTCAACCACTTCCGGTAACAGGCCCAGCAGGTTGAAATTACTGCGCTCTTCCATGCTGAAGGCGCTGCCTTTGTTCAGCAGTGGAAACTCCAGCAGCACCGGCCCGGCATAAGGAATATATAACGATCGGTTTTTATTATGTTTGGCATTCATTTTACAGCTCCTTGTTCAACGATCCCTGCGAGAGCGTTTCGCGGGGAGGTGTGCGACGGGCGAGAGTATAAAGCAAGCTGTCAGCAAATACTTCTTGTTCGCGGATTTCGTTGATGAATTGTTATCAAGGAGGGAAAACAAAAAACCACCCCGCCAGGGGTGGTTCAGGGTGGAAAACTTAACCCGCGCGGCGATGACGCCCGGAGCGATGAACAACCACCGTCTCTTCGTGATTGTCTTTGGTAACAATTTTACGCGTGTTTGACACTTTGTAATCCAGCCCCATGATATGGCGTGCCTGACGGTTCGATTTCATGCTTACTCCTTAATCCAGTTCAATGTTTCAAGGACAAGCCCGGTAACAGTGCCGGGCGAAATTCAATCTCATCATTGCAATTCGGTACAAGAAACATACCGAACCGCCATCCTCGATCATTGTGACGTAAAGCGCAATCGAAAAAAGGAATTTCAGGATTGTCTTAATTCAACCGCCGATGTTGTCCCTCTGGAGAAAAATCCTGGGGAAAATGAATGAAAATGTGTCTCAATAAAATAAGCAAACTGTCACTCTCCGGGCTCATCTTTAAAACTCCGAGAATATATCCGTTGATACGATTCAGGTCTCTTTAATACCAATAAAATATATGTTTTCCTTAACTAAAAGGATAATTGAAAATTCCACACACCACATAATAAGGGAAATTTCATGGATGAACGCAATGGAGCAATTTTTATATCATTCGATGGTGTTGCCTTTTCTGGAATTACCGTTGAGGCATTTAAAACCGCACAATTACTGTCACGAAAGGGAATTAAAAACTATCTGGATCTTGGTTATGACATAAAGCTGGATAAAGGAAAGTTCAATAAACCATACGAATGGGAGAAATCGATATATAAAGATGGTTTTATATTAGTGCGAATAGATGACATTACCAACGTACCGAATTACAACGTTGATTTTATAAATTATGCGCACAATGTATTGATAAGCCAGAAAACGGTTGTTCCACAAACAGAGTTGAACACTATTCTGGCGAAAATTGATGTGGCGGCTGAAGTACTGGCCGAAAAAATGGTGCAGCAATGGGAATGCCTGAATATTGGTTATCTTTTCGTTGAAAATGGCACACTGCCAGAAAACATTATATATACAAAAGCGATATATTTAGCAATTGATATATATGGCAAGCGTTATAACTTGGCCGATTTTGTTACCTGGCGTGATCATGACCTGATGTGGAATAGCGAAAAAAGCGTACAGAAATATGGCACACATCCCTGGCCTTATGCCATCAAACCGGTTAACTCTCCGTACATACGCTATGTGACGCTTAATCAGGAATTAAAAGAAAGACTTGAGGAGTGGTGCAACTATACCATTGAAGTACAAGTAAAAAAGAATGCCTACGATTTTACAGGAACAGGAAATTGCAGCAATATCAGGCACAGTCTTAACATTGGTGACGATGACATTCTTATTGCCCGAACTACGCGCCTTATTCCGCAAAAACGGCTGGATCGCGACATTTACCTCGTCTGGCGGCTCAACCAACTGTTCCAGCAGAAAAATTCTGCACGGCGTGTTCATCTCGTCGTTGCAGGCGATATGAATGAGGCGCCATTCTGTTATCAGCAACTGGTCAATCTGTCGACTCAATTACAGGTCGAATCTTTTATTCATTTTATTGGCTGGCTGCAGCACAATTATATGCCGCCTGGTTATAACACTTACACCATTGAGGATTTGTATTATTCCTGTGACCTTGTCTCTTTTCTGACTTCATGGGATTACGACAGCTACGGTAATCCAGTTGGTGAAGCAATAAGTCACCGCCGCTGTTACATTTCGACACGCTATGAATATTATGATGAGGTATACGGCCAGTACGGCTTCGAGGCGCCGATAATGAATATCACTGCCGAACATGATGGTTATCCGGACGATGCGTTTATTTCAAGCGTTTTTAAACTCATCACCAATAAATCATTAATGAAAGAAATTGCTTATCGAAACTTTCTTATTGGCAAGAAAGTGCTCATCGATAACAACAGCGATTCAGATAGTAATCATTCAGGGAGGTTGTATGCGTAAGGACATTTACATATCAATTGTCTTGCCGGTTTATAATGAAAGCGATCGTATCAATGCAGTTCTCACTTCGCTATTTAATCAAAAAACATGCAGCAATATGTTGTCGCACGAAAAGTATGAACTGATCGTGGTGGATAATAACTCAACCGATGATTCCGTTGCCAAAATCAGCGAATTTCAGCGTCTGCATCCGGCGCTGGATATTCATATTATTAAAGAGCCCACGCAGGGTGTTTCTTCTGCGCGAAAATGCGGTATGGATTACGCATCGCTGCGCTCAAAAGCCAGGGACAAACGGCTGGGCATTAGCCGTAAACACTACATCGTCTCGGCAGATGCCGACTGCACCGTTGATAGCTGGTGGCTACACTCGTTGATTGAAAAAATGATCGCGGAAAAGGGCGATTTAGGCACCTGTAATTACTACTACAACGAGAACGCGTTCCGGCTTCGTCCCAATCTGTTTGCGGAGATTCAGAAAACGCTGCGTTGCCGTGACGTCTCATTTTCGCTGTTTGGCGGTTTTCCCGACGGCAAGGGGTTCGCCGTTGAACGCGCGCTTTACGACAAAGTGGGCGGTATCGAAATCTTTTACCAGCTTGATAAGGGCCGGTTTGTTGAACATCTTTCGGATGACTGGGATTTCGGTATTCGGGTGATCGCGGCAGGCGGTAAACCCGTTTACGCGCGCGATTCCCGGGTTGAAATTAACAGTCGCCGCGTGGATACCATTCTGCAAGAGGTGATCACCGGCGTTGCCTACGGGCAGGATGGCGTCATCACCATGAAAGATGTCCGTCCGGAAAACACACAGCAGCCAGTGTTAAGGGATACCACGCCCGCCCAGTCAATGCAGGCCTGGCACTATTCGATCAAGGATTATGTGCCGAAAAACATCGTGCTGCCGGCGTTACTCAACCCGCAAATCCTGCTGGACAATCACGCTGTTCGCGAATTTTTTACCCCACAGGTCGCCGAACGTCTGTTCCGGCGTATCTATGAAATTCTCCATGAGATGCGTCTGATCGATCTGAGTCCGATTCATGCCTACAAAACACCAGCCTGGCGGCTCTATTTCGAGTTTCGTGACGATATTTTCAGCGCCTTGCGCCGCGCGGTGGGCGAGGACATCGGTTTCCCACCGCCGCTTCCGGCCTGTTTTGAGTACGTTAAAAACGAAGACTTTCAGCGATTTTTTCGCTATTTCAGCGAAGATCGTGAATCCGGCATGGCACATAACTACTTTGCCAACGGAGGGGTGTTCTGATGAACGATATTCTGTTCGATTCGCTCAACGATCTCGATCCGCGCTATCCGGTTCCGCAGGTGTACGATTTTCTCGCTTCGCCCGAAAACCGCGACATACTCGAATATGTTTACCGCGATCCCTTCGGCTGCCATGTCTTTCCTGGCGACATTAAAGGCTACCCACTGGAAACCTATTTCCAGGACATGGCGCACGACATTGCACAGGCGAAGCAGATCCACCTCTGGGTGTCGATCCCGACCTGCCGCTACCGCTGCCATTTCTGCCAGTTTCCGACCATTATCCTCAATCCGCAGAGCGCACCCTCGCAGGCGGTTTTTCGTCAACTGGTGGATTACAACATCAAGGAAGCCACGCTGTGGCTTGATAAGGTGCCGACGCTTGCCGGGGCGGAAGTGGGGGAATTTAACATTTTCGGCGGCACACCATCGCTGTTACCGGCAGCGGAGCTACAGCGTCTGATGGCGTTTTACCGGCAGCATTTCAATCTTTCTGCCGCCACGCTGCGTTTTGAAGGCGAACCGGCAACGCTGACCAGACCCTATCTGGAGATGCTTAAAACGCTGGGGTTCAGCAAAATCAGTTTCGGCGTTCAGTCGTTCAATGATGACATCATCGCTGCCTGCGGGCGCAGACATACGGCCGAAACCTGCGAACAAACCATCGCTAACGCGCGCGAAGTGGGATTTGACTGGATCAGCATCGACCTGATCTACGGTCTGCCGGGGCAAAGCGTTGATGATGTGAAATATGACATGGAAAAATGCCGTGAGCTGGCGATTTCTCATGTCGTCTGCACCAAACTGCACCTCGCAGAGTTTATGCAGCGACGCACTGGCGTCTCCGGGCAGCGGCAAAGTTTATGGCAGAAAAAGGGGGCTAACAGCCAGGCTTTTCCGGGGCTGGGCAAGCAGTACCAGATGCGGGAACTGATTGAACGCTACCTCGCAGCGGATTATCGCGAGCATCCCACCATGTATTTCCACCGCAACACGCAGCCCGCAGAAAAATGGAAGGGGCTGATTACCGATCTGGATAAGCAGTACCCGGAAGTGGCCATTGGTCTCGGCGGCAGCTCCAAATGTTCGCTGGCGGAAGCCATTAATATCACGGACTACCGGCGCTACAAGGCCGCGCTCGACGAAGGGCAACTGCCCATCGACAGCTGCCACGGCTTTTCTCCGCTTCAGCGTGAAGTGAATGCCTTCAAAATGGCGCTGTCGACCTTACGTCCGGTATGCAATTACGAATTCAGAAAACGCTTTGACGGGCGTAGCTTTTTCAGTAACCCGTTTATCTGCCGCGCGCTGAAGACGTTAGCCCCAAAAACCCTGTTCACCGTGCACGATGATGTCGTCACGCTCACGCCAAACGGTGTGACGCTGGTTGAAGCGCTCATCAACACCCAATTCTCTTCCGGCGACATCAGGAAATCACCAGTGACAAGCACGGACGTATCGACACCAGTTTTTAGCCTCTATTACATTGCGATCGATACCGAAGCTGGCGTTACCAATGCGCAGTTTGAGGCGTTTGTTCGCGAAAAAGGGTGCAAGATCCCCTGTTATCCGGGGTGGCGCTGGACCTTGCTGCGCGGTTTACGCGGTGAGCGTACCGGGCAATTTATGATGCTGTACGAAATTGAAAGCGCGGAATGTCGCGATCGCTATCAGCGCGCAGACGGTAATCTCACGCCGCAGGCGCGCCAATTCTGGCGCGATCGTCCGCAGGCGCAAGAGATCCTGCGTGAATGGCAGCGTCTGGGAACATTTAGCGCGCTACCGACGATCTACACCGATTATCGTCTGCTGGCAGAAAATAAAAAAAGCACCGTCACCGACGGCCCGCGCTATCGGGAGCGTCCCGGTGAAGAGCCGGAGGCACGGGTCATTGGCATCCACAATCTGGCGCTGCGTCCGGATGTTGAAGCCCAGGCCTTCGAGACCTTCATCGCCGAGAATCACCACCGCATAGAGGACTACCCGGACTGGAAGTTTCGTTTGCTGAAAGGTGAACGCGGTAACCGGCTCGATCAATATGTGGTGATGATGGAGATTGCCAGCCTGGCGGCGCTGGATCAGTTCTACCCGTAACCCGATATCGCCACCGATGAAGCGGCCATTTTTGCCAGGGCGCACCGGGATACCAAGCAGATGTACGAAGAGTGGAAACAACTCGCTTCGTTTTCCGGCTCGCCGCAGATCTACACCGATTACCTGGCGGTTGCTGAAAGTCAGCCCGCCGAAGATAACAGGGGAATCTGAGCCATGACGCGTCATTTCTCTGGAGCTTTTCCGACGGATAATCGGCGTCAACAACGCTCGACGCGAGCAATTTTCCTGGTTGCCGGTTTGGGCGTGTCGGCCTGGGCGCCGCTGATTCCGTTGGTCAAGCGCGGGCTTCAGCTTGACGATGGCGCGCTCGGTTTGCTGCTGATTTGTGTGGCCGCAGGATCGATGCTGGCGATGCCATTTAGCGGTCGCCTGATTCACCGCGTTGGCTGCCGGGTGTTGATCCTGTCCTGCGCGTTGCTGCTGTGCGTCTGCCTGTCGCTGCTGCTGTCTGACACTTCCCCCGCTGTTATGGGCGGGGTTTTACTGCTTTTCGGTGCAGCAAATGGCCTGCTGGATGTATCAATGAACAGCCAGGCCGTTGTGGTTGAGCGCGAAGCCGGGCAGGCGCGAATGGCCGGATTTCACAGCTTTTTTAGTTTCGGCTGCATTGCCGGTGCCGGAAGTATCAGCCTGCTGCTGTGGGCAAATGTGCCGCCACGCTATGCCAGCGTTCTGGTGGCGTTCGCGATGGCGATTATCGTCTTCACGGTATCGGGTCATCTGCTGGCAAAACGCCCGCAGCAGAGGGGCGCGGCAGGCGGCACTTGCCAGGCGCTGGCGCAACCGGGTCTGCGGCTTATCGCCATCGTCTGTTTTTTTATCTTTATGATCGAAGGCGCGATGCTCGACTGGTCTGCGGTTTTTCTCCACAGCGAACGGCGGCTGGCAACGCACCAGGCAGGGTTTGGTTTCACGCTTTATTCCATCGCCGTTGCGCTGGCGAGGCTGTTCGGCGATCGCCTGATTAGTCGCTATGGCCATCTGAGAATGCTGATTGCCAGCGCGATAAGCGCCGCCGCAGGGCTGCTGCTGGTAGTCTCGGTTGATAGCGCAGCTATTTCCCTTGCTGGGTTTGCGCTGGTGGGCGTGGGCCTGGCGAATATCGTGCCCATTCTCTTCTCGATCGCGGGTAATCAGCCGGTGCCATCGCACTTTGCGCTGCCCGCGGTGACACTGTTTGGCTATGCCGGGCTGTTAAGCGGCCCGGCGTTAATTGGCCTCTTTGCGCAGCATACCAGCCTGGTCACCGTGTTTAGCGCCGGGGTGGCGATCCTGTTCGCGGTAAGCCTGCTTGCGCGCGCCATCACACGGTAATTTATTGATAACACTGAAAGAAAGGAGTCTTTATGAACACTGCATCTCAGGCTATTTTTAGCCTGCATTACATCGGCCTGAATTTAAAGAAAGGGGTTACTGAGGCTGATTTTGAAGAGTTTGTCCGCCAGCGCGGCGTGCAGATCCCCGCGTATCCGGGATGGCGCTGGACGCTACTGAAAGGGTTGCGCGGAGAGCGAGAAAACCAGTATCTGATGCTGTACGAAGCCCCAAATTCGCAGTTCTATGCCCGTTATATTGCAGAGAGTGGCGAACAAACGGCAGAGGCGCAAAATTTCTGGCAACAGCATCCACAGGCGCTGGCGTTGATTGCTGAGTGGAAAACCTACGCCACTTTCGCGGAACTACCGACCCTTTTCACCACCTATTCGTTACTCGCCGAGAACACCAACAGTTCACTGGCGGAAGGGGCAAATTATCAGGTTGTCGCCGGGCAACGACCGCGCTCGCGCGTAGTGGGCATTCATCATCTGGCCTTACGTGCTGGCGTAAAACCGCACATGTTTGAACAATTTATTATCGATAACATTCACCGCGTTGAAGATTATCCCGGCTGGAAGTTTCATCTGCTGAAAGGTCAGGGCGGCAACCGCCAGGAGCAATATGCGGTGATGCTGGAAATCGAAAGCCTCGACTCGCTGAATTCATTTCATCCGGAGCTCGATGTTTCCACGGAAAAAGCGCTGACCTTTGTAAAAGCGCACCAGGATACAGAACGCATGTATGACGAATGGCGCACGATGGCCTCCTTCTCCGGCGCGCCGCAACTCTATACGGATTACCTGGCGATTGCCGGAAATGAGCAATAATTGATTCACCCGGATCTGGCGGCACCGGCCAGACGGCTCAGGTCGCCGCCCAGACGCGTATTTTGCCACGGACGCAAACTGGCCAGGCGCTGTTTCAGCGCACTGTCACAGACGTACAGCGAGCACCAGGCTTCCAGCCAGGCCAGATTCGTCGGATGTTGCAAAAACGCCATATCCTGCGTTGCGCCAGTACGTTGCATAAATGCGCTGGCATCATCCAGACCGCCAATAACCCGCACGCCGAGGCGTTTTAATGCGCCGTGATTTTCTGCCAGCGCATCAACGCCGTTCGCCCGCACAAACAGAGCGATCATCACCAGCGGTTGCAGCGCGTAATTATGATAGGAAAGGGCGCGCTGGCGGCGGCGCAACTCATTGGGTAAAAAGCCCTCGTCATCCACCTGTTGCATGGCGGTGTGATAGATATCCAGCGCGGCAGTGAACAGATCCTGTCGTTGCGTTACCACGGCAGTGGTGATGATCGCCCAGGCCGCCCAGTAACTATGGTTGTTTACCTTATCCAGCGGCAAATCATGCCACTCCTTCACGGCCAAATCCCCCAGGCTCCCCAGCCAGCGTTGAATATTTTTCTGCTGTGCCGGGTAAGCGTTAAGCGGACGCTGTGGCGCGTATTCCAGTTGCAACCAGGCGGAGGAGAAGGTGGCCAGCGCCCATTTGCGCATTGACCTGCCGGTATGATTATTGGCGCGTTCCGTTAACGCGCCCGCGCTGGCCCATTGATCCAGCGCAGCCACCGCGCAGGCAACATGTTGCGCATTGCCGCTGTGCGCCCAGGCGGTGACCTGACGGCTGATATAGCGCTCCATATCGGTGATGGGCTGCGTCTGCTGGCGAAACGCCGCATCGGCCTGCGGATTGAGCGTGGCGCGGGCGCTGTCGGAACCTGCATATTTACTGGGAAAATCGAGCACGCCGGTAAACGGAGTGGGGACATCCGGGCACTTTACCGCTTTATCGCCTGAAGACTTTTGTTCCGGCGGCTGCATAAATCCGGCGGGAGGATGCAGAGAAGCGGCGGCACAGGTGGCCGCCGTCAGGATAAAAATCAGTACCGCTCTGAGTAACATCATGCTTCGCCTTTTGCGCAAAAATGCCCGCAGCGACTATAGCATGTGTTGATCAGCTACCGCCGAACACATGTACCGCGCGATGCAGGCGGGCAGCACGTTCCGAAAGATCTTCCGCTGCGCTGGTCACCTGTTCCACCATCGACGTGTTGTTGTGGGTCATTGTCCCGATACGGGAAACAGACTGGTTAATCAGCTCCAGCGCCTGCGTCTGTTCGTTGGTCGCGGTGCTAATCTCTTTGATCATCGTGGACATGTTAATCACGCTGTCAATCATCGCTGTCAGATGCGTTTCCGTATTGGCAACCATCTCAACACCGCTTTTCACGTTCGCCACGTTATGTTCGATCAGCGTCTGGATCTCGCGCGCGGCAGAGGCCGAGTGTTGCGCCAGATTACGGACTTCTGCGGCAACCACGGCAAAGCCACGACCGGACTCCCCGGCGCGCGCCGCTTCCACCGCCGCATTCAGCGCCAGGATATTGGTCTGAAAGGCGATACTGTCGATGACGCTAATGATATCGACGATTTTGCTGTTGTCCGCAGAAACAGACTGCATCATGCCGATAGTTTTTTTCATCACATTACCGCTTTCCATCGCGCTGACGCTGGCTTCATCCGCTCTGCCCATCGCTTCGGCAGCGGTTTCCGCGGTCTGGCGCACAGCACTGGCGATCTCTTCTACCGCGGCGGCGGTCTGATGCAGTTCGCCGGAGGTTTCTTCCGTGCGGCGCTGCAGGGATTCGCCTTCGCTGGAAATGCGCCCGCTAATCACACGGATGCCGTTGATTTGCGTCGATACATCGCCCACCAGTGAACTGAGATTTAACCCGGCCTGGTTAACCAGACGCATCAATAAGCCAATTTCATCCACACGATTAAAGCGCACATAATCACTCTGGCGTCCGGAAACCACTTTCTGCATTTGTTCCAGCACAATTTTCAGTGGACGAGATATTTGGCTGTGCAAAAAAACTGACAGCAAACCTAATATAATAATTGCACTTCCGGCTTTTTCTGCGGCATCGAAAGGAACAAATTGCAGCGCAACAAGCAGGGCAGCAGTAATAATTGTGCCAACATTTATGCGTTTTGAAACACTGATTCGCTGGAAGATCGAGAAAAAAGAAAATAAACCCCGGCGAACAAGCAGACCTTTATAAAAACGATGTCCGCGGAGCTTGTTTTCATTCGCCTGCTGATAAAGCTCAGCGCTGGCGTCAATTTCTTCACGGGTTGGGATATTTCGCACCGAGATATAACCCGTAAGCTGCCCTTGCTGATATACCGGGGTGACGTTGGCGCGAACCCAGTAGTGATCGCCGTTGAGACGGCGGTTTTTAACAATCCCGGTCCAGCTGTCTCCCTGCTGAATGGTGAACCACATATCGCTAAATGCCGCAGGCGGCATATCAGGGTGACGAATTATATTATGCGCCTCACCCATAAGTTTATCTTCGCTATATCCGCTGGCATCAATAAAAGCGGAGTTAGCATAAGTAATATGACTGTGTGTGTTAGTCGTCGACAACAGTGTCGTGCCATCGTTAAGCAAAAACTCTTTCTGTGTAACAGGAGTGTTACGCTTCATGAATATTCCCCACAATATACCGCGATCAAAAAGTATTGCTGACGCGGTAATGGCTTTTTTTATAATTTACCGGCCAGTCGATTTGTTGTTATTACCGATGCATTTTCCACAAACCTGAGGCTGACGGAAAGTAGCTGTGATAAATATTTTTTAAGTCAGGCTTACAGTTCTGTTGATAAATATTGTTATGATTTTGCGAAAGAAAAATGATGAAATGAAAATTCACCAGCCATAAGTAAATCCTTAAGCTAAATTACCAGCCAGCCATGCATAAAAGCCTAAAAATTAAGCGACGAAAAATAGAAACATTAACATAGCAGGCTAATGTGTTTACATTTTTGCGCAGCCAAATATCAGTAAAACAGCAGCATCGATTAAATATTGCCTCAACAACAGTCAAAAAAACATTATATTTTGCAGGGGTATTGGGCAGGCGAGAATATGGGAATGGGGATACTGCGCGGCGTAAGTATCGCCGCGCAATAATTAATGGCTAAGGATTTGGTCGAGAAACTGGCGGGTACGTGGATGCGCAGGCTGGGTAAAAAAGGTTTCTGGCGGAGCGGATTCGACAATGCGCCCGTCGGCCATCAGCACCACGTTATCCGCAACGGTACGGGCAAACCCCATCTCATGGGTCACCACAATCATCGTCATGCCGCTCTCAGCGAGATCGAGCATCACATCCAGCACTTCTTTGATCATCTCTGGATCGAGCGCCGAAGTGGGTTCATCAAACAGCATAATCTCCGGTTGCATGCAGAGCGCGCGGGCGATAGCCACGCGCTGTTGCTGGCCGCCGGAGAGTTGCAGCGGGAACTTATGCGCCTGATTGGCAATCTGCACTTTTTCCAGATAATGCATCGCCAGTTCCGTTGCCTGCGCGCGGCTCATCTTGCGCACCAGCGTCGGCCCGATAATCAGGTTATCCAGCACGCTTAAGTGCGGAAACAGATTAAACTGCTGAAACAGCATGCCAATGCTCAGACGGATACGGCTGATATTGCGTACGTTGTCGTTCATTTCGATGCCGTTCACCAGAATCTGGCCTTTCTGATGTTCTTCCAGCCGGTTGATGCAGCGGATCAGCGTTGATTTACCGGAGCCGGAAGGGCCGCAGATCACCACGCGTTCCCCTTTTTTCACGCTGAGCGACACCTCATCCAGCACCTGAAATTTCCCGTACCATTTACTGACATCGGTTAATTGAATAATCGCGTCTTGCGCGGGCGAAGTGGCTTGCATCAGGAAACTCCTTCAGGATTACGGCTGGCATCAATGCGTTTTTCTACCCACACGGCATAACGGGAAAGCAAAAAGCCAAACACTAAATAGAGACTGGCAATGAACACATAGGTTTCGATGTAGTAGCGACGCCACTGCGGATCCTGCATCGCAGCAGTAGTGGCAGTCAGCACATCGAACAACCCAATGATGATGACAAACGACGAGTTTTTCATTGCCGCAATAATATGGTTGGTCACCGCTGGCAGGCAGATACGCAGCGCCTGCGGCAGCACGATTTTCGTGGTGGTGTGCCAGTACCCCAGATTCAGCACGGCAGCGGCTTCATACTGACCGCGCGGCACTGCCTGTAAACCGCCACGGATCACTTCCGCCTGGTAACAGGCAAAGAACAGTGCGATACCAATAATCACGCGCAGCAGTTTATTAACCTCCATTCCCGCCGGTAAAAACAGCGGGAACACATTCACCGCGACAAACAGAATGGTGATCAGCGGCACACCGCGCAGACCTTCAATAAAAATGACCGACAGGCCGCGCAGAAACGGCAGCGGTGAACGACGTCCGAGCGCGAGAATTACCGAAACCGGCATACCAATGATCACCGTACCGGAAAAGAGCAGCAGGGTGAGCGGCAAGCCACCCCAGTCAGAAGAAGGCACCGCTTTCAGCCCGAAGAGACCGCCGCTCATCAACACCGACATCAGCGCAATCGACACCAGCCACAGCGGCCACAATAAGCGCGAGTGCCAGCACATCGGCGAGAGCGATAAACCAATGGTGATAAACCACACCAGCATCGCCAGCGCTGCACGCCACTGCTCATCATAGGGATAGAGACCAAACAGGATCGGGCGATACTTTTCGCCAATCACTGCCCAGCAGGCACCGGTGGCGGCCCGACACTGTTCTGCCGTGCCATGAAAACCAACGGCGTCGATAATGCCCCAGCGGATCAGCGTTGAAGCGACCAGCCCTATTACGGTTAACAGCAGCAAGGTCAGTACCGTCTGCGCAACACTGCTGAACAGATTACGGCGCAGCCAGAAAACCACGGTATTTTGCATAACGGTTCCTTAGCGCTCTTTAATGGCGACGTAGCGGTTAAACAGGTTCATCAGCAGTGAGGTCGTTCCGCTGATGATGAGATAGACCACCATCATAATGGCGATCGCCTCCAGCGCCTGGCCGGTCTGGCTCATCATGGTGTTGCTGATATTCGCCAGTTCCGGATAGCCGATAACCACGGCAATCGAGCTGTTCTTCGCCAGGCTGACATACTTGCTCGCCAGCGGCGGCACCATCACCCGCATCGCCTGCGGGATCACCACATGACGCATCACGTGCCACGGCGAAAACGACAGGGCGCGCGCCGCTTCCAGTTGGCCTTTCGGTACAGACTGAATGCCTGCGCGAACGATCTCGGCGATATAGGAAGATGAGTAGAGTGCAATGCCAAGCAGCAGGGCAGTAAACTCCGGGGTGATATTAAACCCGCCGCGGAAATTGAAACCGCGCAGCGCCGGGCGATTCAGTTCATGCGGTGCGCCGCACAACCACCAAGCCAGTAATGGCAGGCCGATAATCAGCGCCAGCCGAATGCGCCCGGTGGGCAGCATTTTGCCGTGGCGCTCACGCCAGCGGCGCGCCACCAGCGAAAGCAGCAAACTGAGCGCACAGGCCACCAGCAGTGCAACAAAAGCCCACAGCCAGCCACTGTGAGCGGCCGGCACGGTAAAGGTTAATCCACGATTGGTTAAAAAACCGCCCGGCAGCGCAATCGCGTCACGCGGTGCGGGCAGGTTGCGGATCACCATCGACCAGAAAATCACATGCAAAATCACCGGCACGTTACGCAACATTTCAACGTAGGTGACCGAGATTTTCACCAGCAGCCAGTTTTTCGAGACGCGGCCAATGCCGACGATAAACCCCAGCACGGTTGCCAGCACAATGCCGCACAGCGTCACATACAGGGTATTAAGCAGGCCGACGGCAAGTGCGCGGGCGTAACTGTCCTGCGGCGTGTAGTTAATCAGTGTTTCGCCAATGGCGAACTGCGCGCTCTGATGCAAAAAACCAAAACCGGTCGCAATGCGCTGCGCATGCAGGTTCGCCACCACATTGCTGTAGAGCCAGTAGCTAAAACCCGTTAACAGCAGCGCCAGCAGCAGCTGATAGCACCAGCTACGTACGGTTTTGCCGCCGAAAAAGGTGAAAAGGCGAAACGCGGCGGCCGGTTGCGTGGTGGCAGACGCCATCACCGTAGCACCGGAGTTGTCAGACTGTTTCATCATTAAACGTTGTTCTTAGCGGGGTGAAAGGGGCTGCCCCCGGATGAGGACAGCCTTGCGGTTAGCGGATCGGCAGACCGTAAAGCAAGCCGCCTTTGTTCCACTGATTATTTAAATCACGAGCCAGCGGTTCGGGGCTGTTGGGGCCAAAATGACGGTTGTAGATATCACCATAGTTGCCCACCTGTTTGACGATGTTGTACACCCATTTGTCATCGAGGCCGAGTTTCTGACCAAAACCGCCGGTCACGCCCAGCAGTGCCTGGACATCCGGATCGGTGGACTTCAGTTTTTCGTCAACGTTGCCCTGGTTGACGTCCATCTCTTCGGCATCAAAGGTGGCGTAAACCACCCATTTCACAATGTCGTACCACTGGCTGTCGCCTTTACGCACCGCCATCGCCAGCGGCTCTTTTGAGTACATCCCCGGCAGGATCACGTGATCCTGCGGCTTGTCAGTATCAAATGCCAGAATACCCGGCAGCGCCACTTTATCGCGGGCAATCACGTCACAGCGCCCGGAAAGATAGGCCGCCACATACTCTTTATTGTTCTCGATAACCACCGGGGTGTAGTGCAAATTGCGCGAACCGAAAATCTGCGCCACGTTACGCTCGGTGCTGCTCGGCGTGACACAAACGGTTGCGCCGTCGAGATCTTCAATTTTCTTCACGCCGCTATTGGCGCGCACCATAAAACCGGTACCGGTATAAAAGTTAGGTGGCGCGAAGCTGATGCCCAGCGCAACGTCATTGGTTAATGTCGCCGTCGTATTACGCGACAGCACGTCCACTTCGCCGGATTGCAGCGCCATAAAGCGTTGCGCCGTCGACAGCGGGGTGAAACGTACTTTTGACGGATCGCCAAATACCGCCGATGCCAGCGCGCGGCAGAAATCAACATCCAGGCCTTCCCACTGACCTTTGCTGTTGATGGCGGCAAAACCGTGGCGGGCAGGGTGAACACCGCAAACCAGTTCACCACGGGCTTTGATTTTCTTCAGGGTATCGCCATTTGTAACAGGGGCATTTTCCGCCTGAGCAGGCATCAACAAACTGCCCAGCGCCAGCAACAGAACTGACGCAGCAAGATGGGTTCTTTTCAGCATGGGCTATCCTTTTTAAAAGTGGCTATCCGATTAATTAACTGTATTTATTACTAGTTTTACTCGCGTGTCCGTTTGTATACCTATGTTCGCCATCCATAGCGCATTTAGCAAAGAACGAATTTAGTAAAGCATATTCACACGCGACCGAAGGCATTATTACCAGCGCTGTACACCTTGCCACAGCAACTGCGCACTCAGCAGGATCATGGTCAGGCGGAACAAAATGCGGAACAGCCGCTCCGGCACATTATCCAGTACCCGCGTTCCCAGCCAGGTACCAAGCGCGCCGCTGATAATCATCGCCGTCAGCACGGGTAACCAGTTGGCCCAGGCAAATCCCATCACCCCGAATGCCAGAATTTTCAGCCCGTGTTGCAATACCATACAGGTTGCATGGGTGGCGATCAGCGGCTGGCGTTTCAACCCTTGCGAGCTGATAAGCCCGGCCACCATTGGCCCGGTTGCGCCAACGATCATCGTGCCCAGACTACTGATCCCACCGCCGATGATGAAAAACGGACGGCTGAGCGGTTTTTGTTCGCCACGTTTGCGCAACACCGACCAGAGAATAAACAGCCCCAGCGCAATGCGCGCAACGCTGTCCGGGATCACCGCGGCCACCGGCGCGCCAACGGCAATGCCGACGGCGCAACCAAGCAGAAACCACAGCACCAGCGGCCACACGACATGCAGGCGCTGGATCAGGGTCCGGCTCAGGTTTGAACCGAGTTGCACTAAACCATGCACCGGCATCAGGCTGCTGACCGGCATGCCCAGCCCCATGATCGCCAGCAGGGCCGTACCGCCACCCAATCCCATTGCCGCTGTCAGCGCCGAGGTGAGGAAACTGCAAAATACCATCACTGCCGCAAACATCGGTGTGATCTCGGGTGGAATTAACGTCAGGCCCATTTTGCGTCCCGTTAGCGGAAATCATCGTGCAGCAGGCGTTGATAGAGCGCCTGCGCGGCTTCTTTCGACAACACGCGGCTGGCGCAGTCAAGAAACTTCTGTTCAATCAAATTATCCGGGAGCGGAATAGCCGGACTGGAACCCCGCGCTCCGGCGACACGCCGTATAAACTCACGCCCGTCGGTGGTGGTAAGCGTCACAAACGCGCTATGGGTGATCTCTTCATCATGACGCTCCAGCGTCACTTTGCGCATTAACGTTTGCGTGGCCGGATCGGCGAACAGCGCATCATCAATAAAATCATCCAGCGTCAGCGAACCGGTAACAAACGCCCGCGCCACGCAGTAGTGCAGGCTGAACTTTCCGGCCAGCGGATTGACCGGCTCAGGAATATTGATATGCGGAAAACGAATCGGGTGAACCTGCACGGCGATCCGCTCAACCTCGTGCGGTTGCAGGCCGGTCTCTTCGCGTAATGCCAGCACACCATCAAGCGGTGATAAAATAGCGTAGCAGCAGGGGAGGTATTTGTAATTATTGCTTTTCACGGTATCGAGAATAAAGGGCGTTTCATTCCAGCTTTCGGTCAGCGGTAGCGAATCCACATTCTCCACCCCGTTGTAAACATGGAAGTAACCCTGGTGTTGTTCAAATGCGCGCTGCCCGGCGGTAAAACCGCTTTGTGCCAGTTTGCAGGCCATGACTGCGCTGCGTGCCGCCTGACCTACCGCCAGCGCTTTGGTTTCACTGCCAAAATTGGATTTGATGCCACTGGCCAGCGACGCGGTAATCGACAGCGCGGTAGCAGTCTGCTCTTCATTCAGCGCGAGGATCACCGCACAGGCGGCAACGCCTGCAAATACCCCGACCGTGGTCGTCGGGTGCCAGCCGTGACGATACTGAAAAGGGCTGACTGCCTTGCCCATGCGTACCGCCGTTTCATAGCCCGTAATATAGGCGCGCAGCACCGCATCGCCATTCAGATCCCGTTCATCCGCCAGCGCCAGCAGCGCAGGCAAAACCGCCACGGAAATATGGCCGTGCAGCCATGAATTAGAATCATCAAAATCGAGCAGATGAGAAGAGACGCCGTTCAGCAGCGCGGCATCCAGCGCGTTCAGTTTCAGGTCGGTGCCGAATACGCGGCTATTGCCGCTGGCGGCACCCGGAACAATAACGCTGCGCAATTTTACAGCGCCTTCCTGAACGCCACCGGCCAGCGTCACGCCGAGCGTGTCAATAATCGCGGTGCGTGCCTGGGCATACGCCGCCTGCGGGAAAGCCTGCCGGGAGAACGCCAGCAAATTACCGGCAAGTTGTCGGGCAATGGTCATGATAATGTCCTGTACCAAAAATGAATCAGTTATCGCCGGCCAGCAGTCCGGTGATCAGCGCCAGAGAACCCGGGCGCTCAAAATGTGCGGCAGCGTCATACAGGGCAGCGCTACGTGCTGCACCGAGGACGGGGATAGTCAGAGCGTCAAACTTGGCGCGTAGCTCTTCATCGCTCAGCGGGTTTTGCGCATGTCCGCGATAAACATCAGTATGTGCGTGGATAACCGAACCGTCATCCAGCCAGACATCAATAAATGCCGAGCTGGCGGATTGCCCGTCCACCGCCTCAATCTCCAGCAGCGGCAGCAGGGCGCGCGGGCGGGGATCGTCAACCGTGGTCTGGGTGAAATCGGTGTCGGTCAGCGCATAACCACTCAGGGCAAGTGTGATGCAGTGTGGAATACTAAATTTACTTTCCAGCGGCGTGCGGGGATTCATGATCCCGGCATTCACCATCCCCATCGGGTGGACTTTCGCAGTGATACGGGTGATTTTCCGCCCCTGTAATTGCGGATAAATTTTGCGCGCCGTTTCGATGGAGGCATGCGTGCCGCGACAACTGGCGTACAGCTTGTAGCCATTGGTCAGCAGTTCCCAGCTTTCGCCGAAGTCGAGGGGAGGGATCTCGGCGCTGCCGTCCTGGATAAAGATTTTTACCCAACCATCCGCTTCATAAAAATGGTGTGCAGCGACAAAATCTTCAGCCGCCAGTTGCGCTGCGAGAATGCCATCCATTGCCGCTTTACCGGCGTGGAAAGGTTTGCCGTGCGTACCAGACGATTTCTGCAAACCGCCCATCATGGTGGCTGCCGCGCCGAGCGCATTGCATACCTGCTCTGGTGAAAGCTGCAAAATTACCGCAGCAACGGCCGCGGCACCGGCGCGTCCGACCACGGAAGTGGGATGAAAACCACGGCGCTGCAGATTACGCCCGACACCAGGCACCCAACCGCCGCCAAGTTTCGCCATCACTTCAAAGCCCGTAATAAATGCCAGCAGCACCTGCTCTTCATCCAGCGGATATGCCTGCGCCATCGCCAGCGCAGTAGACCAGCAAGGGCCGCCTGGATGACCTGCGCCAGCAGGGTGGGTATCGTCGTAATCGGCGGCATGCGCCATGGTGGCGTTAATCAGTGCGGCAAGCGCGGGAGTGGTTGTACCGGAAAGGAAAATGCGCGATTCGCCGGAAGCATTCCATGTTTTCGCCACCTTGCGAACTGCATTAACCGCATCATCATTAACGGCGCCGAGCGCGACGCCAAGAAAATCGATCAGTGCGCGTTTAGCTTCATGTCGCACGGCTGGCGGCACACTGAGTTGGTTAGCATGGCTAATAAAATGGCTTAACTGTTTTCCGCGGGTTAGTTCAACATCTGCATTATTTGTCATTGTGAAACAAGATTTCCCTGGTATTGGCTTACAAATAAAAATGTCAGAAATTCGTTTTGTCTTTTATTGAATTCATTTGTATACAATGAATATAAATTAAACATAGCAGCCATCAGATAAACGTCAAAAGATAATTTATGGATAAGCTCAGAACAAAAAAAGCAAAAGCGTTACCTTTCCTGTGGCAAGATGCTACGGCAGGGTGCACAGCCTTAATTAAGGCCAATAAAGAACAGTTAAACGGAGCTAAAAACGTGAAATCGACGGGTCGCGACGCGGGCTTGACGCCTTTTGAAATATTGCTTTCCGCCATTGAGGCAGGGGAACTGCAACCCGGAGAACGTTTGCAGGAAACGCGGCTGGCGGAGCAGTTTGGCCTGAGCCGTACGCCCATCCGTGAAGCGCTGCACCGGCTGGAAACGCTGGGTCTTGCCGAACCCGGTCCGCAACGCGGGCTGATCATTGCGCATATCAGCTATGAACGTCTTCGCCAGTTGTTTGATGTGCGCGAAGGGCTGGAACGTCTGGCAATGGATCTGGCGGTTGCCGCCGCGTCGGAGGAAGAGATTGCGCTGTTGCAGGAGATGATCAACAAAGAAGCGACGCTTACCGACAGCAAAGCGCTGCACGATCATAACCGAATGTTCCACCGCCAGATTTACCGCGCCACGCACAATCCCTATCTGAACGAAATGCTGGATAATTTGCGCATCCATCTGTCGCTGTTGCGCGGCACCACCTACGAGCTAAAAGAGCGGGCCGAAGAGGCAAAGCGCGAGCATCAGGCGATTGTTGATGCGCTGGCGCGCCGGGACCGCCTTGCCGCACAGGAAGCGGCTTGTCAACACATTCGTAACGGTTATCGTGCCCGACTCACCATTTTAAGCCAGCGAGAACGCTAACAGAATGCCCCTTAATCAACGAACTGAATGCTTTCAATCTTGCTAAGATCGCGCGATTGCATCATCTAATCGTTTTTTTCCAGGCATTCTGAGGGTAGCTTCTCGTGTTAGCGACTTTGATTTACCGTAGCCGCCTGAATCACACATTAGATCCCTCTCAACTGACTGCAATTGTCGAGCGAGCAAATCTGCGCAATTCACAGTTGCAGGTCACGGGGATTTTACTGTTCGATGGCGATCATTTCTTACAGGTTCTTGAAGGGCCGCTGACCGCAGTGAATGTGGTCTATGAGCGCATAAACCGTGATACCCGCCATAGCAATGTGGTTGAATTATTGCGTGATTATGCGCCGCGCCGCCGGTTCGTCGATCGCGGCATGATGCTGTTTGATCTCTGCTCGATGACAGCGCCCGCCGTTCTGCGCGCGATTCTGCGTTTTGGCACGCTGAAGTATCAATTGGCGAGCAATGATCGGGTTTACAAATTTATCCGCAATTTTATCGCCTCGCCGAAGAGCAATGGCGGGATACGCAATACCGAGCCGGAGCAGTGGTCTTTCACCATTAAAAGCCCACCGTTCGCCAACGCCAGCGCGCCGATTACTGAAGGCCAGCCGTGTCAGTTCGCCTTCCAGCCGATCATTGAACCGCTACGCGGCAATATCTCTTCGCTGGAAGCGCTGATCCGCGGTCCGAACGGCGGCAGCCCGCAGGAGTATTTCGCCACCATTGCGCCCAACAAGCTGCATGAAGCGGATCTCGCCTCCAAAGGCTGGGCGCTGGCAATGGCCAGCCGCCTGGGAATTGGCAACCACAAAGTGGCCATTAATTTGTTACCGATGTCGCTGGTGAAAATTCCCGGCGCGGTGGACATTCTGCTCAACCACATCACCCGCAATCATCTCAATCCAGGGCAAATCATCGTTGAAGTGACGGAAGATGAGGTGATTTCCGGCTACGAAGAGTTCACCTGGGCCATTCGCCAGCTTCGCGCCGCCGGAATCGGCCTGGCGATCGATGATTTTGGTTCCGGTTTTGCCGGGCTGTCGCTGCTGGCCAAATTCCAGCCCGACAAACTCAAAATCGACCGCACCATTGTCACCGACATTCATCTGCACGGCCCGAAGCAGGCGATTGTGAAAGCCATTCTCGATTGCTGCGCCGAACTGCAAATCACCGTGGTGGCTGAAGGCGTCGAAAAAATCGAAGAGTGGTGCTGGCTGGAAGCGGTAGGCGTTCAGCGCTTCCAGGGATTCCTGTTTGCCCGCCCGGTACTCAATGGCGTTTCCCCCATCAACTGGCCTCAACGCATTTCTCCATCGCTGACGAGCCGCAAAAAAGTCTGAGTTATTTGGTTTATAAATCATCGTGCTTCTATGATTAATTACAGATCGGGAGACGTGATGAAGGGGAGACGATGAATTTCAGGAAACGGGTCGCACGTGGGCTGGCGCTCAACTCTTCCCTGGGACGTAGTATTACATTCTGTATGGTTGCGCTGCTGGTGGCGGGTATCGCAACCAGCGCATGGACACTGACCCGCTCATGGCAAAAGGAAGTGGCGGATGCCGAACGCGAAGCCATTAACTTATCGGTTTCGCAGGCGCGCCAGGCTGAAGACACATTTCTGCAGGCAGAAACGGCCCTGCGGGATATCCGGCGTAATCTGCCCGCCACGGGCCTCAGCGACATCAATAACCATCAGTTCAATAACTATCTGTCAGAACTCCAGCAACATATTCCACAACTGCATGGACTCATGGTCTACGATCCGCAGGGCAATATGATCGCCACGTCGTTTGGCAAAATTCCGGCACAGTCCAACAACAGTGACCGCGAATACTTTATCTATCATCGGCGTAACGGCCACGGCAGTATTCATATCGGGCATGTGATCCGCAGCCGTTCGACCGGCGATCTGGTGATCCCGGTTTCTTTACGCATCAGTGACAGCGCTGGCGGCTTTACCGGCGTACTGTTGGCAACGGTGAAACTCGACTATTTCCGTCATTTTTATAGCTATTTTGAGCTGCAAAACCGCGATCTGCTGGCGCTGTTAAATACCGACGGCAACACCCTGTATGTGCGCCCGTTTGCGGATGATGTGATTAACCGTAACCTCTCTGCCAGCCCGCTGTTTACGCAGGAACTGGAGAAAAAAGATCGCGGCAACGGCACCTGGGTTTCCGCGCTGGACCATGTTGAGCGCATTTACGGATTTGCGCGGCTGGAGCGCTATCCACTGGTGGTGGCCGCAGGCTATGACAAACCGGCGCTGTGGGCGAACTGGGTGAAAGAGAGCCTACCGGATCTGGTGCTGAATATTATGCTGCTGCTGGGTACGCTGCTGATGGGAGCGATTATTTTCCGCCAGGTACGCATGAACGTTCGCAACCAGAACGAACTTGCCGAACTGCGTGATGAACTGACCAGCATCAACCACACGCTGCAACTGATGGCGCTGGCAGACGGGCTGACCGGCCTGGCCAACCGTCGGCAGTTTGATCTCTTTTTAGCAAAAAGCCTGAAAGCCTCTGCGCTGAAGCAAAAACCGGTATCACTTATCATGATCGATATCGATTATTTCAAGCACTATAACGACTATTACGGCCATGTTGCTGGCGATAACTGCCTGCGGGCGGTGGGTGAAATTCTGCATAAACTGCAGTTGAACACGCGCGATCTGATTGCCCGCTACGGCGGTGAAGAATTCGCCATTATTCTGCCGGATACCGGCCCGGAAGCGGCGCTTTTCGTCGCACGCCAGGCGGTTAACATCGTACGCGGTGCCCAAATACCGCATGAGCAAACCGGCGGCACGCACGGCACGCTGACCATCAGCGCCGGGTGTTACAGCATCACCGCCGAACTGAACACCGACGAAGCGCAGCGGCTGAAAGAGGGCGCGGATAAGGCGCTCTATCAGGCGAAAGTGCAGGGGCGTAACCGTGCGGTAGCGGCCAACGAAGCGATGCTACAAAAGGCATAAACGGATGCCAGACGAAACCATCGTATAATCAGGGCCGATTAAATCAGAAAGTGTTACCCATGTGACCGGTTCATATACCACCGCAGCCCCGTAATCACTGCTACTACTGCGAATAATTGCGCGCCGCTGGTTTTCCTCACTCCGGAGGGCGTTTTCCCGAGCGGCTCAGGGAAAGCGGGCGCACAGCTCATCAATTAGCACCCGTAAACGGGTTTCGCCTGCGCGGCGCGGGTCATACAGCAGATGCATGGCTTTTTGCGGAAACGCATACTCCGGCAGTAAACGGACAAGTTCACCGCGGCGCAGCGGTTCAGATAATGCCAACTCGTAGCCGAGCAGCACGCCGCCGCCGCACAGCGCGGCCTCCAGCATCGCGCCCCAGTCATTGATCGTTAACGAACCGCTGACCTGAACGCCCCCCCGATCATCACCATGAGTAAAAGGCCAGTGGAAGGCGTTGTCGTGCAGCCAGGGCGTAAAACCCAGGCAGTTGTGTTGTTGTAGTTCGTCGGGATGTTGCGGCGTGCCCTGTTTTTCCAGATAGCGCGGCGAGGCGCAGGCAATCAGGCGGTAGGGTGAAAGCGGTTTGGCCACCAGCCGCAGGGAAGGCGCCAGTTCTCCAATGCGGATCACGGCATCAATGCCATGTTCCAACGGATCGATCAGCGCATCCGTCAGCGTCAGCTCCACGCGGAGTTGCGTGTAACGTTGCAGAAACGCCGTCAGAAACGAGGCCAGCGCGTAGCGGCCAAAAGTGACGGGAGCGTTCAGCCTGAGCGTGCCGGAGGGGAGCAGCGCCGTCCCGCGCGCGGCCCGCTCGGCCTCGTCCAGCGCATCCAGTATGGCTACGCAGCGGTAGAAATAGTCCTGCCCGGTAGGGGTTATGCTCTGTTTACGCGTCGTGCGGTTTAACAGCCGCGTCGCCAGGTGTTGCTCCAGCGCCGCAATGTGGCGCGCCACCATTTGCGGAGAGAGGGTTAACGCCTGTGCCGCCGCGGCAAAGGATCCTTTTTTCACCACGCTAACAAAAACGCGCATTCCGGTGATTTTATCCAGCATTCACTACTCCTGGTTGTTTCTGAAGCCATTACCAGCCCATTTTAAATACCATGAGGGATGACTACACTCGATTTTCACTGAGCAGAGAGGAACATCATTGAATGAATGTTTATACCGTCACTATGTCACACCCGGACGGCAGCGGGTGGGATACGCATGTCCGTGAGCATGTGCTGTACCTGAAAGGGCTTATCAACGCGGGGAAAATCATCGCCTCCGGGCCGATAAAAGGCGCGGCGTTGCGCAGCGGTTTTATCCTGTTTCGCGCCCGCGACATCAGCGAAGTGAAAGCGATGGTGGAAGCCGATCCCTTTTCCCGCGAGGGGCTAATTGCGTCGCTGGAGATCGCGCAGTGGGATCCGCTGTTTGGCCAGCTTTCGGCATACTCCAGCGGAACCGCACCTGAGAATTTGCAAGATCTGGCGGGTTGACATCAGGCCAGTAAATCTTTGGTCAGGTAATGACGCTGCATCCCTTTATGCGGGAAATCCGCCAGCGTCATCTGCTCCTCAAACCCCAGTTTTTGGTAGAAGGGCAACGCCTGAAAGCTGAAGGTATCGACCAGCGCGTGGCGACAGCCGAGCGCCAGCGCTTCCTGCATGGCCCGCAGCAACAGATCGCGCCCCAGCCCGTTGCCGCGCTGCGATTCATGCACCCAGAGATAATGAATATTGAGCCATTCCCCTTCCTGGCGGGCAATCACGCCCCCCTGCATGACACCGCTGTCGTCGCGGAAATAGACTGCCAGATGCGACCACTCGCTGAGATTAACAAACTGCTGATTGTAACGCCGTAGCCCGGCAAACAGCTCGCTCTGGTCCTGCTCAGTCACTTCGTGCTTAACGATAAGATTCATCCGTTTCTTCCTTATTCCCGCGTTTGTTCAGCGGATAACCGCCAGAGCCGCGCCTGGCATCGTCTACCTTTAAAGACTGTTATCCACGCGCAAGGAGAACATTTCAGTGAGCATGAAAACAAGCGATTTCTTTGTCAAACGCCTGAAAGAGTGGGGCGTAACGCGCATTTACGGTTACCCTGGCGATGGCATAAATGGTGTGCTCGGGGCAATCCAGCGCGCCAACAAAGCCGGGGACGGCATCGAATTTATCCAGGTACGCCATGAAGAGATGGCCGCGTTTATGGCGGTCGGCCATGCCAAATTCACCGGTGAGCTGGGGGTCTGCTTATCGACGGGCGGGCCAGGCGCCACGCATCTGTTAACCGGGCTGTATGACGCCAAAATGGATCACGCCCCGGTACTGGCGATCAGCGGCCAGGCAGAAAGCACCGCGCGCGGTGCCAGTTATCAGCAGGAGATGAACCTCGACCGCGTCTTTGCTGATGTGGCGAATTTCGTGCAGGAAGCGGCATCACCGGCACAGGTTCGCCATCTGGTGGATCGTGGCGTGCGCATTGCCATTGCGCAGAACGGCGTTGGCGTGGTGATCCTGCCGAAAGACATTCAGGATGAGGAGTGGCAGCCACCGGCGCATACGCACGGGTTTACCCACTCAGCTGCCGGTTATCAGCGCCCGCGCGTTATCCCGCATGATCGCGATCTGCAACGCGCAGCAGAGGTGCTGAATGCCGGGAAAAAAGTGGCCATTCTGATCGGCGCGGGCGCACGCAATGCCGCCGTGGAAGTGGTACAGGCCGCCAATGTGCTTGGCGCAGGCGTCGCCAAAGCGCTGCTCGGTAAAGACGTTCTGCCGGATGATGCGCCGTTTGTCACCGGCTCGATTGGGCTATTGGGAACGGAGCCTTCCTGGAAACTGATGCAGCAGTGCGACACGCTACTGATGATCGGCAGCGGCTTCCCGTGGACGGAGTTTCTGCCGCCGGAAGGCCAGGCGCGCGCGGTGCAAATTGATATCGATCCGGCGATGCTCGGCCTGCGTTACCCCTGCGAGGTGGCGCTACACGGCGATGCCGCAGAAACGTTGCAGGCGCTGTTGCCGTTGCTGACGCACAAAGAAGACCGTAGCTGGCAGGAGGAGATCGCCCGTCAGGTTCAGACATGGTGGCAGGTGATGGAGCAGCGCGCGATGGCACCAGCCAGGCCGGTAAACCCACAGCGCGTGGTGTGGGAAATGTCGCCACTGCTGCCGGAAAACGCCATTGTGACCTCCGATTCCGGCTCCTGCGCCAACTGGTTCGCCCGCGATTACCGTGTGAAGCAGGGGCAGCGCGCGTCGCTCTCTGGCGGGCTGGCCTGTATGGGCGCGGCGGTGCCGTACGCCATTGCGGCGAAATTTGCCGCGCCGGAAAAACCCGTCGTGGCGCTGGTCGGCGATGGCGCAATGCAGATGAACAACATGGCCGAGCTCATTACCGTGCAGAAATACTGGCAGCAGTGGCAGGATCCACGGTTGATTATCTGCGTCTTCAACAACCAGGATCTCAACCAGGTAACGTGGGAGCAGCGAGTGATGGAAGGCAATCCGCGCTTTGAAGCCACGCAACAGGTGCCGGATGTTCGCTATGCCGAGTTTGCCCGCTCACTGGGCTTGCAGGGTATTTTTGTCGATACGCCGGAGGCGCTAAGGGCGGCCTGGCTACAGGCATTGCAGGCAGATCGCCCGGTATTGCTGGAGGTGAAAACCGATCCGGAAGTCGCGCCGTTACCGCCGCATATCACCCTGAAACAGGCCAAAGCCTTTATGGCCTCGATGATGAAGGGCGATCGGGGCGCGGTGCAGGTTCTAAGCGATACAGCCAGCCAGTTGTTCCACAAAAAATCGTAAAAAAACCGGGCGCTGATGCCCGGTTTCTGCTTTCACTCAGACGTTACAGTTTGCTCAGGAATGCCAGCAGGTCTTCATTCAGTTGATCCTGATGAGTAACGGCAAAACCGTGCGGGCCGTTTTCGTACACTTTCAGTTCCGCGCCTTTGATCAGTTGCGCGGACAGTTTACCGGTGGCTTCGAACGGTACGATCTGATCGTTGCTGCCGTGGATCACCAGCGTCGGGACATCCACTTTCGCCACATCCGGGCGGAAGTCGGTTTCGGAGAAGGCGGTAACGCAGTCCAGCGTACCTTTCAGCGACGCCAGCAGGGCGATATTCAGCGTTTGCGTCAGTACACCGTCGGAAACTTTCTGCCCGGCATTCAGGCCGTAGAACGGGGTAGCAAAATCACTGATAAACTGCGCGCGATCTTTGAGCAGGCCATCTTTAATGCCATCGAATACGCTCTTATCGACACCCTCCGGGTGATCGGCGGTTTTACCGAAAATCGGCGTCACCGCGCCAAGCAGCACCAGCCCGGCCACACGAGAGGTGCCGTAGCGGCCGATGTAACGCGTCACATCGCCGCCGCCCATCGAGAAGCCCACCAGCGTCACGCCCTGCAAATCCAGCGCCGTAATCAGATCGTTAATGTCGGAGGCAAAGGTGTCGTAGTCGTAACCGTTCCACGGCTGATCGGAACGACCAAAACCGCGACGGTCAAAGGCAATAACACGATAACCACGCTCAGCGAGGAAATTAAGCTGGCTATCCCACATGTCACCATCCAGCGGCCAGCCGTGGCTGAAGAGAACCGGCTTACCCGCACCCCAGTCTTTGTAATAAATCTGAGTACCATCCTGCGTTTTGATTGTGCTCATCTGCTTACCTCATTGTTAAGTAGTGGGTTAACACCGATTATCGCCCGGCGGGCGCAACCAGATGCCGGACAACCGGCGGTTCATCGCTCTGATGAAAAGCCAGCACGCGCTCACGGATACGTTGATCGTTCACCGTGTGCCGCTCGTGCTGACGTAAATGTTCTATCCACGATCCCATCACCCAGGTTTCGACAAACACACCTGGCTGTACCGCATCTTCATACACCGCCCAGCCCATGGCGCCGGTACGACGTCTGACGCGGCGCATATCCTGCATCGCAAGGGTGAATTCATGGGCGTCCTGCGGATCAATGCGGTACTCACAACTCACCATCACCGGCCCACGCTCGTGGGGGATGGTGATATTCGCCGTGCCACCTGCCGGATCGAGAATATCGAGATTCAGCGCGGCATCTTTTTCCAGCCGCCAGCGCAAGACCGTCGTCGCGCCCAGCACCATGCCAACGGTTGCCGCACACAGCGACCACGCCACGCCGAATTCCGACGCCAGTTTCCCCCAGATCGCGCTGCCGACGGTCATCGAACCAAAGAACACCGTCAGGTAGACCGCCAGCGCACGCGCTTTCACCCAGCGGGCGGCGCTGCGCTGCGCGCCGACATTCAGCGTCGAGAGCACGGCAATCCAGGAAAAGCCGGTGAAAAATTCAAAGGCATTAAGCAGCCAGACATGGCGGATAAACGCCAGCGCCAGCATGGTGATAGCAAACAGCAGGCTCGCCGCCACCATCATCTGATCGGCATTCAGCCGTTTGCGCAATTTCGGTAGTACTACCGCGCCGCAAATTGCCCCGACGCCAATACAGGCCAGCATAATGCCGTAACCGCCCGGGCCAAGGCCCAGTTCACGACGCGCCACCAGCGGCAGCATCGCCCAGCCAGCGCTGCCAAACAGAAAGAACGCCACGGTGCGCGCCAGCACATTTTGCAGCACCGGCGCGGCGTGAACGTAGCGCAGGCCGCCACGAATGGCCGTGAAAAAGTGCTCCGGTGGCAGGCGCTGCACCGTGGCCTGCGGTTTCCAGCGGTGCAACACTACCGCCACGCCGACCACCGACAGAGCATTAAGCAGGAACACCATCCACGGGCCGGCAAACGACAGGATCAACCCGCCGAGCGCCGGACCGATTGCGCGGCTGATATTGATGCCCAGCGAGTTGAGGGCAATCGCCGGGCTCAGCTCCTGCTTGTCGACCAGATCCGGCACAATCGCCTGAAAGGCGGGCGAGCTGAGCGCCGCGCCGGTACTGAGTAAAAAGGTCGCTGCCAGCAGCACTTCCGGCGTGACGTTGCCGGTAAAAGAGAGCAGGGCAAGCCCGGCAGCCGCACAGAACGACCATACCTGAGAGAAGAGCAGGATCTTGCGTCGCTCGATAATATCGGCCAGCACGCCTGCGGGCAGGACAAACAGGAACATCGGCAGGCTGCTGGCGGCCTGCACCAGCGCCACCGCCAGCGGATCGGCGCTCAGCGAGAGCATTGTCCAGTTCACGCCGATATCGCTCATCCATGAGCCGATATTGGAGACCACGGTCGCAATCCATAGCATGCGGAAAACGCGCTGATGCAACGGTTGCCACGCTGAGGCGGAAGGCTGAGCAGGTGACACTGTCACCGCTGCTTTCAGTTCGTTTTGCTGGGTCATGCAATCGCTCCTTTTGCCGTCCGTCGTATTCGCCAGCTTCCAGGGCCGGTCAGCAAAAGCGTAGTAAAGATGATCAGCAGCAGCCAGCCGAATTGCCCTTCGGCAATGGACCAGTCAGGATGCACCGCCAGCATCGCCACCAGCAGCACCACGATGATTGGCACGCAGGCCAGTCGCGTCGCCACGCCCGCCATAATAAACAGCGGGCAGATCACCTCGGCGAAAATCGCGGGCAGCAGGCTCATATAAGGCCCAAGACCAAACGGATCTTCGATACGCGTCAGTTCTTCGCTGAAATGGAACACCTTCGGCAGCCCGTGCACATACAGCAGTAACAGGCTGCCCGTCAGGCGCAGGAAGAACAGCCCCGCATCAATACGGGGCGCAAAGTCAGTTGACGTTTTCATGATGTCAGAACGCAAAGCAGCTACAGCCGAGCGCGCCCCAGAACGCGTTCTCATCGGATACCGGCATGGCATTGCCACGGGCGATATCGTGCTGATGAACGTGAACTCCGCACGGGCCGGAACAGTGATGAACACCCGCCGCCTGACCGACACGGGCCGCCTGCGGCGGTGCGCTACGATAATGACCCGGAACCTTGACCACCGGCGACCACTCCGGCACCACCGGAATAGCCGGCGGCGCCAGCGGGCCAAACTGACCTGCGGCGTAGACGATATCGCCGCCCACCACCGTCAGTACCGACTCAATCCCTTTGATCTCCTCTTCCGGCACGCGGAAGTAGTCCTTGCTCAGAATGGCGAGATCCGCCAGTTGACCGGCTTTGATCTGGCCTTTTTTCCCCTGTTCGCTGGAGAACCAGGCGCTACCCTGCGTCCACAGCAGCAGGGCGGTATCGCGATCGAGACGGGCGCTGTGATCGTACATCTGCATGCCACCGACAGTGCGGCCGGAAACCAGCCAGTAGAGCGCCGTCCACGGGTTGTAGCTCGCCACGCGGGTGGCGTCGGTGCCCAGCCCAACCGGCAGGCCGTTTTCCAGCATTTTCGCCACCGGCGGCGTCTGTTTGGTGGCCTGCTGGCCGTAGCGCTCAGCGAAATATTCGCCCTGGAACGCCATGCGGTGCTGAACGGCGATACCGCCGCCGAGCGCTTTTACGCGTTCGATATTAGCTTCGGTAATGGTTTCGGCGTGATCAAAGAACCAGTGCAGGCCGTTGAACGGGATCTCGCGGTTCACTTTTTCGAACACGTCGAGCATGCGGCTGATGGATTCGTTATAAGTCGCGTGCAGACGGAACGGCCAGCGGTGCTCAACCAGATGACGCACCACACGTTCCAGCTCCTCTTCCATTCCCGGCGCCAGATCCGGGCGCGGTTCGAGGAAGTCTTCAAAATCCGCCGCCGAGAAGACCAGCATTTCGCCCGCGCCGTTATGGCGGAAGAAATCGCTGCCCTGGCCTGGCGTCAGCATGTCGGTCCATTTTTCAAAATCTTCCAGTTCATGGCCGGGCCGCTGCGTAAACAGGTTGTAGGCGATGCGGATCGTCATCTGCTTTTTCTCATGCAGTTCGGCGATCACCGCGTAATCTTCCGGGTAGTTCTGGAAACCGCCGCCCGCATCAATGGCGCTGGTCAGCCCCAGACGGTTCAGCTCGCGCATAAACTGGCGGGTGGAGTTAACTTGCTGCTCCAGCGGCAGTTTCGGCCCTTTCGCCAGCGTGGCGTAAAGGATCATCGCATTCGGGCGGGCAATCAGCATGCCGGTCGGATTACCGTTGCTGTCGCGCTGGATCTCGCCGCCCGGCGGGTTTGGCGTATCGCGGGTATAACCCACCACTTTCAGCGCCGCGCGGTTGAGCAGGGCGCGATCGTAGAGATGCAGAATAAAGACCGGGGTATCGGGCGCGGCGTCGTTGATTTCATCCAGCGTCGGTATACGGCGCTCCGCAAACTGGAACTCTGTCCAGCCGCCGACTACGCGCACCCACTGCGGTGACGGCGTGCGCAATGCCTGTTCTTTCAGCATGCGCAACGCATCGGCCAGCGACGGAACGCCTTCCCAGCGCAGTTCGAGATTGTAGTTAAGCCCGCCGCGAATCAGGTGCAGGTGCGAGTCGTTTAATCCGGGGATCGCCGTATGGCCGTGTAAATCGACAACCTGAGTGCGTTCGCCGCGGTACGCCATCACCTCGGCTTCACTGCCCACTTTAACGAATTTTCCGTCACGGATGGCGACCGCATCGGCGAGCGGGTTTTCCCGATCAACGGTGTGAAACTGGCCATTGAGCAATATCAGTTCTGCATGTGCGAGCAAATCCATACTTCCTCCAGTCTGGCGGCCCTGTTGAGCCGATAAGCATCTGGAATGAATTATGTAAAGCGCGGCGGAAAAAAGACCAGTTGTACCAAAGTATAGGTATACGAAAGGATAGTTATACCATCAGATAATAGTCGGGCCGGGGGAGCGCAGCCTACCATGCAGCCACCGATAGCGAAGCCCTGTCGTTTGCTGTCTGAACGTAGCTCCAGCTCCTTTAACCTAATGGGTGTAAATATGACAACCTCAAAGCTTGAAGTCCTGACCCCGGCTAACTGTCAGTTAATCTTTATCGATCACCAGCCTCAGATGGCCTTTGGCGTACAGTCCATTGACCGCCAGGTTCTGAAAAACAACACCGTTGCGCTGGCGAAAGCCGCCAAAGTGTTCAATATCCCGACCATCATCACCACCGTTGAAACCGAAAGTTTCTCCGGCAATACCTACCCGGAACTGCTGGATGTATTCCCGGAGAAGGACATTCTGGAACGTACCTCCATGAACTCCTGGGACGATCAAAAAGTGCGTGACGCGCTGGCTGCCAACGGCAAACGTAAAGTGGTGGTCTCCGGCCTGTGGACCGAAGTGTGCAACAACACCTTCTCCCTGTGCGCGATGCTGGAAGGCGATTACGAAATCTATATGGTGGCGGACGCCTCCGGCGGCACCTCAAAAGAAGCGCACGACTACGCAATGCAGCGCATGATCCAGGCGGGCGTGATCCCGGTAACCTGGCAGCAGGTGATGCTGGAGTGGCAGCGCGACTGGGCGCACCGCGAAACCTATGACGCAGTGATGGCGATTGTTAAAGAGCACTCCGGCGCCTACGGCATGGGCGTTGATTACGCCTACACCATGGTGCATAAAGCGCCGTCCCGCGCCAAAGCGGGTCACCGCACGCTGGCGCCGGTTCCGGCACGCTAAGCAGCACGCTGGCCGGTATTCGCCGGTCAGCATTTCCCTTTTCGGCAGGAGTTTGCCATGAGTATCGGACTGATTTCCTTTGCCGCAGGCGTGCTGATTGGCGTGATGTACGCGCTGCTGAAGGTACGTTCTCCCGCGCCGCCGGCGATTGCGCTGGTCGGGCTGCTCGGCATGCTGGTGGGCGAATGGCTGATCGCCACGCTAATGACCCACACAACGGCGGGGTAAACCCATGAAAACCTGGATCGTTTCTCTCCTGGTCGGTCTTCTGGCTGGCGTTATTTATGCTTTACTGGGCGTTCACTCACCCGCGCCGCCGGTGGTTGCGCTACTCGGATTGTTCGGCATGCTGGTGGGGGAGCAACTCGTACCGGTAACCCGCCGTCTGCTGGCCCGACAGCCGCTGACCATGACGTGGTTCCGCCACGAGTGTGTCCCGAAAATTAGCGGTGCGCCGCGGCCTGAACCCCCAGACTCGCCGCCGCGCCAGGATGACTGAGGCCAGAGGAAATCGCATGACGCAACCCCGGCGTATTGCCATTGTTGATGATGAACCCTCCGTCCGTAGCGGATTGAGTAATTTGCTGCAATCGGAGGGCTACGCCACGATAGCATTTCCCTCGGCGGAAGCGTTTCTCAACGATGGCCCGGCGCAGCCTGCGATTGCGCTGGTGATTGCGGATCTCAAACTGAAGGGCATGAGCGGCGCAATGCTGTTTGAGAGGTTGCAGCTTAGCCCGGCACCGCCGCCGGTGATCTTTATCTCCGGCCACGACGACGAAACCTGGCAACGGTACGCGGGCAAACCCGGTGCCGTTGCTTTTTTGCGCAAACCCATCGATATCGATATCCTCCTTGAATATGTTCAGCGCGTGTTGACCAACATCGAGGATAATCCATGAGCGACGCTTCGCGTCTTCGGTTGCGGCCGGAAACCAGTGAACACAACGCAGGGCAGCCTTTTACTGTGCAGGATGACGCCATCTATACGCCACTGGCGCAGGAAGGATGCATTGCCTGGATGAATGCCCATTACCCGTGGGGCAGCGACGCCTTTATCCTCGCCACCGCCGTCAGCGACGATGCCGAACCGCGCGCCAGCCAGTTGCTGAAAAATGAGCTGGCGCTGCGCGGGCAACTGGAGAGTAGCTGGGCGGTCACGCCTGTCGCCAGCGCGCAATATCATGGCCGTTTTGCGCTGGTCTATCCGACATTTGCTTTTGAGACGCTCACCCGGATGACCGCTCAGCCGATGGCCTGCATCGCCAGCTGGCTGGAGCTGGCCTTACGTATCTGCGCGCCGCTGCGCCAGATGCATCACCGCAATCTCATTCACGGCGATATCAAGCCGGGAAACATTTTTCTTAGCGGGGAGCACTGCCGTCTCGGCGGATTTGGCCTTGCCACCAACAGCAGTGAAGCGCGGGCGCAAAACTGGCTGCCGCTTTCCGGCGGCACACTGGCGTATATGTCACCGGAACACACCGCCCGCACCCATCATGCCGTTGACAGCCGTAGCGATCTCTACAGTCTGGGCATCGTTCTGTATGAATTACTGACCGGCGTGCTGCCGTTCGATCTGCCCGAAGGCGGGCAGGCAGAGTGGACGCTGCATCATATTGCCTCTGAACCTGCCGCGCCGCACAGCCTGCGGGAAGGGTTACCGCCGATGCTGTCGACCATCCTGCTGAAGCTGCTGGCCAAATCGCCGGAGAAACGTTATCAGACCATTGATGGCCTGATCGCCGATCTGCGCCGATGCCAGGCCACGCTGACGCCGGAGCAGGGCATTCCGGCGTTTACGCCCGGTTTACAGGATCGCTCTCCGTCGCTGCACTTTGCCAATACGTTGTACCGCGCACATCCGCAGGCGGGCGAACTGGTTGCGGCGCTGGAAGAGGTTAACCACAGTGGTAAACAGATGCTGGTCACCCTCAGCGGACCGTCCGGGATGGGGAAATCTTCGCTGATGGCCTCGGCGCTGAAACTGTTTCTGCAACGCCCGACGCTAATTGCGCTTGGCAAAGTGGAGCAGTACAGCTCGGTGCTGCCGCTTGGCGCGCTGACGGCGGCATTTCGCTCGCTGGCGTTGCATTTGCTGGGGCTACCCGCCGAAGAGGTGACGCGCTGGAAATCACGGCTCTCCGTCGCGCTGGCCGGGTATGAAGGGCTGGCGGTCAGCCTCGCGCCGGAACTGGGTCTGCTGCTGGGGAGTAAACCCGCGCCTTTCATTGACAGCGTCGCGCTGGATGCCCGCGCCCGCTTTAATCATATGGTGTTGCGCCTGGTGAGTGTATTTGCCACGCCCGGTTGCCCGCTGGTCATACTGATCGACAATCTGCACTGGATCGATGACGCCAGCCTGCAACTGCTGGAGTACCTGTTACAGCACAGCCACGCCTTGCCGCTGCTGATGGTGGTATCGCACCGCGATCTGCCGTCGCTCGGGGATGAGGAGTTTGCCGCCACGCTGGTACGCCTGCGCAGCGCCGCCCGGCGAACGACAGCGTGCGAGCCGCAACCCCTCTCCGTCAAAGCCGTGGCGCGCTGGCTGGCGATCGTTTTTCAGACCCGCCCGGCATCGACCGTTGATCTGGCAAAACTGATCCATGAAAAAACCGGCGGTAATCCGCTGTTTGCCCATGAATTTTTTAAACGCATCGTCGAAGACGGGCTGGTGAGTCATAACAGCTATCAGGGGCGCTGGCACTATGATCTGGCGGCGATTCGCGCCCGTTACTACAGCGAAAACGTTATCAGTCTGGTGCTGCAACAACTGGAACAGATGCCGGATGAGACCCGTACGCTGCTCGCTCATCTGGCCTGCCTTGGCAGCGCGGGCGGGGTGTCGCTGGCAAGCCGCATACTGGAGATAACGCCTGGCGAGCTCCGTTTGCACCTGCATCCGGCGGTGGCCGTGCAGTTAATTACTCTCAACGCCGACGAATACACTTTTACCCATGAGCGCATTCAGCAGGCGGCAAGCGCCGCGCTGCCCTTGTCCGTATGCCGTCAGTTACATCTGCGGGCCGCCAGCCTGCTGGCTGATGAAGCGCGGCAAACCCCAGGTAACGAGATCCTGTTTCGCACCATCCACCATGTCACGGCGGCGATCGACAGTATCCAGCTTGCGCCACAGCGGCAGAAGTTCAGCGAACTTTGTGCCCATGCCGCCCGGCAGGCCAAACGCAGCGGCGATTACGCTTCCGCGCTGGGTTATTTACAGACCGCGCGCACGCTCAGCGCCGACAGCGGCGATCTCTTCGCGCTCGATTTACAGCGGGCAGAATGCGAACTTCTGCTGGGCCATCTCGCTACCGCACGCGCATCGTGCGAAACGCTGCTGGCCTCGCCGGGCGGGCTGGTGGAAAAAGCCCATGCCGCCAGTGTACTGGCGGAGGTGCATATCCGCCGCTCCAGCTATTCACAGGCGCTCGACACCACGCTGAGCTGGCTCTCCGTGTTCGGTATTCACGTGAGCCGCCAGCCGGACGATGCGGAGTGCGACGAAGCCTGGCAGGAGATTTCATCCCTTATCGGTACGCAGCCCGCCAGCGCGTTTATGGCGTTGCCGCGCATGAACCACCGCGAAACGGATGTGCTGATGAACCTGCTGGGAAGCGCCAGTCTGTACGCCAGTTTTCACTGTCCACGCCTGCATTTCCTGCTGCTCTGCCGGATACTGCAACTGACGCTGGAGCGCGGGCTGACGGGCGCATCCACTGCCGCACTGGCGTGGTTTGGCGTGATGATTGGCGAGCGGTATGGCGAGTATGAGCAGGGCTTTCGCTACGGCACGCTGGCACAGGATCTGGTCACGCGCCACGGTTTTCATGATTACGCTGCCAAAACACTGGTGGCGCTGGGGCGCAGCAGCGTCTGGATCCAGCCGTTGTCGCATACCGTCCAGTGCGCCAGAAACTGTTTCACCGCTGCGGTTGCGCATGGCGATCTCACTATTGCCTGCTTCGCCTCCTTCCGTGAGGTCAGCAACAGCCTGGCCTGCGGCGACCCGCTTGATGTGGTACTGAGTTATATAGAACGCGGGCTGGCCTTCGTGCGCGAAACACGTTTTTCGGATATGGATACCGTCCTTCTGTTACAACGTCACTTTGTTGAGTACCTGCGAACACCCCAGCCGGTGTTTAGCGGTAAAGCCGTGTTGCCGGAATCACTGCTACCGGCAACACCGCCGCCGACCATGCTGTTCTGGTTCTGGCTTTATCGCGGAATGGCGCACTTCTTTGCCGGTGAATATGCGCAGGCGGAAAGCAGCCTGCTGGAAGCGGGACGTTTTGCCTGGTCCGCGCCCGGACACGTCAATCTGCTCGATTACCATCTCTACAGCGCGCTGTCGTTGTCGATGCAACTGACGCCGGATACCTTTTCCGCCGCACATCGCCAGCGGCTTAATCAGCACTACAACCCGATCGCGCGCTGGGCGCGACTCAATCCGGCGACCGTCAGCGACAAAGAGGCACTGCTGTACGCCGAGATCGTCCGGCTTGACGGGATGAACAGTATCGCCATTGGTCAGTATGAGAAAGCCATCAAGCTGTCGCGCGAAGCGGGCTTTAACCCAAGCAACGCGCTGGCGCACGAACTGGCCGGGCAATTTGCCCGCACCTGCGGTTATCCAACGATTGCCGATGCCTGGTTTCGCGGGGCAATCGCCGCCTGGGGCCGCGTTGGCGCGCACGGCAAAGTGCGTCAGCTCGAACAGACGCACCCGCACCTTGTCGCGAAGGCGGCCAGTACGCCGTATGACACCATTGCGTTTGCGCAAAATGATGAAATTCGCGATCTGCAAAGCATCATCAAAGCCTCGCGCGCGCTCTCCGAAGAGATCAATCTTGAGCGGCTGATCCAGATCCTGATGACCATGTTGCTGGAACGGGCAGGCGCACAGCGCGGCTTGTTAATCCGCGTACTGGACGACACTATCCCGCTGATTGAAGCCAGCGCACACACCAGCAACGAAGGGGTGCGCGTACAGGTACTGAACGAAACGCCGCTGGCGACGGATTTACCGCTGTCGGTGCTGGCGGCAGTGATCCGTACCGGACAGGAGATCCGCACCGGCAGGCCGGAAGAGTACAGCCCATTCAGCCAGGATCCCTATCTGTTAACCTCCGGCGCGGCTGTAATGTGCGTGCCGATGTTTAAACAGGCGCGGCTGGTGGGGGCACTCTATCTGGAGAATCGCCTGATGCCGGACGTGTTTACCGCCGGGCACTCCCGCGTGGTAAACCTGCTTGGCGCGCATGCGGCGGTTTCGCTGGAAACGGCGCGTCTGTACGCTGAACTGCTGGAGGAGAATATTCAGCGCCGCCGGGTGGAAAAAGAGCTGCGCGCCAGCCAGACCTCGCTGATGCTCGGCGAGCAGATCAGCCACACAGGAACCTGGCGCTGGGAGCTGGAGCAGGATCTGATGCATATGTCGGATGAGTATGCGCGCATTCTGGGGCTACCGGAGAAACGCAAGCTGATTTCGATGGCCGAGTTTCTCACCTATGTGCATCCTGACGACCATGCGCATATCAGCGCGCTGGTGACCCGCAGCGTCGCGCAGGGGTTAACCATGCAGGCGGAGTTCCGTATTATCCGCGCCGACGGCGAGGTGCGTTATATCCTCGGCATCGGCGATCCGGTAGCGGCCAGCGGTGAAACGGTGCATGAATATTTTGGCACCATCACCGATATCACCACCCAACGGCAAAATGAAGATGCGGTACGCGTGGCACAGGCCGAACTGGCGCGCGTTTCGCGGGCAACCACCGTCGGGCAACTGACCTCATCAATTGCCCATGAGATTAACCAGCCGCTGATGTCGATTGTCTCCAACGCGGGCGCCAGCCTGCGCTGGCTTAACCGCGATCCGCTGCCGATTGAAAACATCCGCACCGGGCTGGAGGAAATTATTAGCGAAGGGCAGCGCGCAGGCGAGGTGATCCGCAGCCTGCAATCCTTGACGCGCCGCCAGCCGCCGGTGTTTGAACGCCTCGATCTGCACGCGCTGCTGCACCATATTCTGACCCTGTCGCGCAGCGAACTTGAGCGGCGGCATATTGCTGTCGATTACCGGTTGCAGGCCGCCAATAGCCTGTTTTGCGGCGACAGCGTGCAGATCCAGCAGGTGCTGCTGAATCTGGTAATGAATGCCATTGAAGCGATGGCCGAGGTGGATTCGCGCCCGCGGGTGCTGACGCTCAGCACGCAAAACTCGCAGCCGGGTGAACTGCTGTGCGCCATTGCCGATACCGGCAGCGGAATGGATGCCGAAGTGCAGGCCCGCCTGTTTGAATCGTTCTACACCACCAAAGCGCAGGGAATGGGGATGGGGCTGACCATCAGTCACACCATTATTGAACGGCATCAGGGGAAGCTGACGGCGCAGGCAAGAACGCCGTTTGGCAGTCTGTTCTCCTTTACCGTGCCCGCCAGCGATTAACGGCTGCGGGATTTGGCGATTTGCAGGCTTCCGGCGGCATGCACCAGATCCGCCAGCGAGCGGGCCTGCATTTTGTCCATCACCCGACGGCGATGCACTTTGACGGTGATTTCGCTGACGCCGAGCTCTGCGGCGATCTGCTTATTCAGCAAGCCGCTGATCGCCAGTTCAAACACTTCCTGCTCGCGCGGCGTTAAAGAGAGGTGGCGCTGTTTGAGCGCAAAGTTCGCCTGCTGCTGTTCAAACTCCTGCTCGGCGCCTTTCAGGGCATCCACCACCGCAGCCAGCAAACGCTCCGGTTCCACGGGTTTAGTCAGAAACTCTCGCGCACCGGCTTTCATTGCCTGCACGGTTAGTGGAATGGTGCCAAATCCCGTCAGAAAGATAATCGGCAGCTCGCGCCCGCGATCTTTTAACGCGCTGGCAACATCAAAACCATTCACCACCGGCATGTTTAAATCGAGGATCAAACAGGCCGGAACGCCGACAAGGGGATGAGAGAGAAATGACTCCGCGGACGCGAAGTCGATGGCGCGATAACCTTCGGATGCCAACAGCCGGACAATTGATTTTCTGACGGCATTATCATCATCGACAACGTAAACGACAGGTTCCATCATCTTTCGGCCTCACAGGGGCGACGCGCCTGAAAATGCACGTCTTTCAGTTTGCAGGCTGATACTGATAACATAATTTTTAACCGGATGAAATGACGAGAATTTCCTTACAAACTGTGTGATTTTTATTCAGGTAAACAGCGATTTTTCACTCCGGTTGACGGCATCGTTTCTCAGCGCGACTTTCGAATGAAATTTGCGCTAAAGCATTGAATGTTGCACGTCGTTTAATCAAATGTTGCAAAAGTAGCGTTACTGTCAACCAACGCAATCATCTCCTGCTTTACCATCTCAACGCAAAAAATAAGATTAATCTTACGCCAGCACCCTTTACGCCAGTACAGCGCAAAACACAGCGAATCAGATAGCCATAATGTTTTCCGGCTGCGGTTGCATGTTAGGTTTCAAAGGGCACCATGAAACCCGTAATACAAAAGGAGATGTATTATGAAAAAATTCAACGCATTACTCTCAATGCTGTTATTTGGATTATCGATGAATATCGCGGCAGCGCCCCCGGAAAGGAGCAGCGAACCGGACTGGAACGAGGTGTGTCATATCCTTTGCCTGGCCGGTGAAGGCGGCGCTGCCTGCAACTGTGATCTCATTCCCTGATTGCCGCCAGCCGTAACCCCGAAGGAGATGGCGGTAATTCAGGCGCCATCTCCTTTTTTATGGAGTGCTGCATTCTCTGGCAGAATCCTTCCGGCGAATTTTCGGGCGAAAAAAGCGAACACAGCGCGGCTGGTATTGATATGGTAAATATCATTTTCAGCAAAGGAGCGCGTATGACGATCAGACTGGCGGTGCCTGAAGAAGCCGAAACGTTGTGGCACATTCGCAACGCAGCGATCCAGCAGGGGTGTAAAGCGGTCTATTCACCGGAAGTGATCGAGGCCTGGACACCGCAAGCCATGCCGGACAATTACCGTGTGGTGATCGAAGAGAACCCGTTCTATGTTGCCGTCACGCCGGAGAATATCCCCGTTGCCAGCGGGTATCTCGATCTGCGCACTGGCAATGTGGAAGCCATTTTCACCCTGCCGCAGTGGAGCGGCAGAGGCCTGGCCTCGGCCATCATCGCTGCGCTGAAGCAGGAAGCACGACGCCGCGGTTTTACCCGCCTGACGCTGGCATCAACGCCGAATGCCTGCCGTTTCTATCAACAACAAGGGTTTCGCGTTATACAGGAAAGCCGGTATCACTCAAAAATGGCGCGAGCCGATCTGCGCTGCTTTGATATGGAATGCGACCTCATCCCAGGAGAATAATGATGTCCGACATCAAAACCCTCGCCAGCACCGAAGTTTACCGCAATAAATGGATGCGCCTGCGCGAAGACCGTATTCTGCGTGCCGACGGCAATGAAGGGATCTATTCCGTGGTGGAGAAACCCGACTTCGTGGTGATTATTGCCCGCGAGGACGATGCACTGTACATCGTTGAGCAGTACCGTTACCCGATTGGCAAACGCACCCTCGAACTGCCGCAGGGATCGTGGGAGTGCGCGCCTGAGGAAGATCCGTTGCGCGTTGCCGCCGGGGAACTTCAGGAAGAGACCGGGTTGATTGCCGGACGTATGCGCCATGTCGGCTATCAGAAACTGGCACAGGGCTACTCCAACCAGGGCTATCATATCTTTCTTGCAGAAGATCTGACCCAGCATCAGACCTCGCTGGAACCGGAAGAAGTCGGCCTGACAGCGCGTAAAATAAGGCTGCGTGAGTTTGAAGCGCTGATCGCAGAAGGTGTAATCAGCGACGCCACGTCGGTGACTGCGTATCTGCTGGCGAAGCTGAAAGGAATGCTGGTATGAGTCGCTCTGAGGCCGCCAGTGCCATTCTTTCCCTCTATCAACGTCACGCCGCTGCGTTCGCGCAGCAACGTTCGCAAGCGCTGTTTGAAAAAAGCTGGCTGGAGAAATTCGCCGCGCGCTTACCAGAGAATGGGCGGATTCTGGATATAGGCTGCGGCAATGGTCAACCGATCGCCGCATGGTTTATCGCTCAGGGCTTTCATCTCACCGGCGTGGACGGCGCGCAGGCAATGCTGGAAAGGGCCCGGCAGACTTTTCCGTCTGCGCGCTGGGTTCACCAGGATATGCGCCAGCTTACGCTGGGGGAAACCTTCGACGGCCTGATCGCCTGGGACAGCTTTTTCCATCTGACCCAGGACGATCAGCGCAGCATGTTTGCCCACTTTGCCCGCCACAGCCATCCCGGCAGTGTACTGATGTTTACCTGCGGGCCGGAGGACGGTATCGCCATCGGGCAATTTGAGGGCGAACCGCTGTTTCACGCCAGCCTCGCGCCTGAAGAGTACCGGCAACACCTGGCGGCAATCGGCTTTCGCGTGCTGGAGATGCGGGCGGAAGATCCCGACTGTGCCGGCCACACGGTCTGGCTGGCTCAGCGTACGGCCTGATTCGGCAAGCGACGCAGGCGGCTCAGACTGAAGGCGATTGCCAGCAGCGTCGCTATCATCGCCAGCCACAATCCCAGCCGTATCGCCAGCGCTTCCTGCGTTGGCGTGCAGAGTGCCAGCATCACGCCTACCAGCGCCGCGCCAAGGCACTGTCCAAAGGTGCGCACAATGGCTAACACGCCAGAGGCATAGCCGCTGTGCTCGCGTGAGGCGCTGGCGAGCATCTCCCGGTTGTTCGGGCTTTGAAAACAGCCGAAACCCATTCCGCAGATCAGTCCGCGCAGGCTGATATCCCACGCCGCCGCATTTTGCGGCAGCAGCACCAGCAGCAGCAACCCAACGGCGAACAGCAGTAACCCGGCAGTGGCAATCTTTGCGGGCGCATAGCGATCTGCCAGCCGCCCGGCATGCGGCGCCACCAGAATGATGCCGACCGGCCAGGCGGTAAACAGCAAAGCCGAGGTAAAGGCGCTGTAGCCATAAACATTCTGAAAGAGAAATGGCAGCGCGACAAAAGTCACGCCCTGGCTGATAAACGAGGCCAGCGAGGTGAGCGCAGCAAGAGAGAAACGGGACGAGGCAAAAAGCCCCAGCGGCAGCAACGGTTGCGGCGCCCGCTGTTGACGGCGCACAAACGCCAGCCCGCTCGCCACCGCGATCGCAGCCCAGGCCGTGCCTGTGCAGGATATGTCTGTCGACGCCATGATGGCCGCCCCCAGCATCAGCGCCGAGAACAGCGCGCCCTGCACATCAAACGGCCCGCTAACGTTGGTACTTTTTCCCGGAATGACGCGCAGGGCAAATGCCAGTGCGATAGCGCCCAGCGGAATATTGATGGCAAACAGCCATTGCCATCCCAGTGCGCTCAGCAGAGCGCCGCCAATGACCGGCGCAATCGCCGTGCTGGTGGCGATCAGCAGGGCGTTGATGCCGAGAATGCGTCCCAGCAGACGCGTGGGGAAAATTGAGCGCAGGATCGCTGGTGCAATACTGAGCGTGGCCGCGCCGCCAATCCCTTGCAGTACGCGCATGGTCACCAGCACCGACAGTGATGAGGATAACGCGCACCCCAGCGATGCCAGCGTAAACAGCAGTAACCCGCAGGCAAACAGCGGGCGGAACCCCATGCGGGCGGCAAGCGCAGCAAAAATAGCCAGCGTCATGGCGGCAGAAAGCAGATAACCATTCGCCACCCAGACGGCGTCCCCGGCGGAGACATGCAGCGCACGGGCGATTTGCGGCAGGGCAATATTTACCATCGCGCCATCAAAAACGGCCATCGTGGTGCTGGTCATCAGCGCAATCAGCGCCAGCGCGCGCTGACGCCCCGCTAACCCTTCGTCGCCCGGCAGGTCTGTAAACAATTCCATCATTACCTCAGGATAAGTTGTGCTTGCATTGACTCTACTTTCGCGGGATACATGGCGGAAGACGCAGCAGTTGCATTGATACAGTGCAGCAAACGCCATATCTTATTAATCACTATGAGAAACAGCCTGCTATGACACAACCGGACCTGAATCTGCTGTTTGCGCTGGATATTCTGCTGGCCGAAAGAAGCGTTGCCGCTGCCGCCCGAAGGCTGGGGCTGAGCGCATCGGCGATGAGCCGCACGCTGAGCCGCCTGCGGGAAACCACCGGCGATCCGCTGCTGGTGCGGGCAGGGCGGACGATGGTGCTGACGCCTTATGCCGAAGCCATTCGCGAACGCACGCAAAACGCCGTTTTCGAGGCACGGGCGGTATTGCGCCCGGCAACGCCGGTGCTGGACATTGCCAGCTTGCGACAGATGTTTACGCTGCGTGCCAACGACGGTTTTGTTGAAGCCTTTGGCCCGTCGCTAATTGCACAAGCCGCTGCCATTGCGCCTGGCGTAACGCTGCGCTTTACGCCGAAAGCGGAGAAAAGCGATAAACCGCTGCGCGAGGGGCGGGTCGATCTGGAGATTGGCGTGCTGGGGGAAATGGGGCCGGAAATTCGCGTACAGGCGCTGTTTCGCGATCGTTTTGTCGGCGTCGTCAGAAGCGGCCATCCGCTGGCGCAACAGCAGGCAGTGAGCGTTGAACAGTATGTCTCATTTGCGCATGTTGTCGCCTCACGGCGCGGGCTACTGAGCGGACCGGTGGATGAAGCGCTGACCGATGCCGGGCTGAATCGCAACATCGCCGCCGTAGTGCCGGGCTTTCCGGCTGCGCTGGCGGTGGCGCGCGCCACTGATTTGATTGCGCTGGTTCCGGCCTCGTTCCTGATGAATAAGGCGACAAGCGAGGGGCTCTGCGTATTTGAACTGCCGGTCAAAACCCGCGGCATCACCGTTTCACAGCTCTGGCATCCGCGTTCGGAAGTTGACCCGGCGCACCGCTGGCTACGGCAGTTTGTGCTGAACGTTTGCCGCACGTTGCGGCCAGGCTGAAAAGGGGGCTTTCGCCCCCTGACGTTTAACGACGCACCACCGTGACCTCTTTCGATAACGGTTCAATGACCGTGGCAACAAGCATAAAACACAACACGCAGAAGCCGGTCATGGTCATAAACACCGCATCCCAGTTCCAGCGATCAAGGATGACCCCGACAATCAGCGGCATGCACATGCCGCCGAGTTGTCCACCCATATTGATCACGCTGTAGGCCACGGGATAGATCTCTTTACTGACGCGGCCCATGGCATACACCGAATAGGCGGAATAACCGAGAGAAAGCATCAGGCCGAGCATAAACAGCATCAGAGAAAGAATCGCTTTGCTTTCAGGGGCAAACACCAGCGAATACATGGTGAAAATCGTCGCACCTGCGCTCAGCAACATCAGCGGCTTACGTCTTTTATTCAGCACCCGATCTGAAAGCACGCCGCCGAGAAAATTGCCCAGCACGGTGCCGAGGAAAGGCGCGGCCGCCAGCGCGGCGGAGCTGGTGAGATCGAAGCCGCGCTCGGTGATCAAATACTTCGGCAGCCACGACATCAGCACGCTGACAATGCCGACCATCGAGAAGTAGCCTAATGCCACGCCATAAATATCCCAGCACCTGAACACCTGCTTCGAGGTGGTGAGCTCCTCCACCTGGCGGGTGCGGATCAGGGTGTCCAGCCAGCAGTAGCGGAAGCAGGCCTTCTGCGGCGCCTCTCCGTGTTGTTGCGCATTACCCGGTAACTCGTCGCGAATGTATGCCGCTTCCTGTTTGTTCACAAAGCGGCTCTCTTCCGGTTTGTTACGCACCATGAAATACCAAAAGATGGACAACAAAACCCCGGGAATAGCGAAAAAGACGAAGATATAACGCCAGCCCCACGTCATGATGATCCACGCACAGAGGGCGGGAACAATCAGCGGACCGAACTTTGAACCAGCAAGAAACAGGCCGGTGGCGGTGCCTTTTTCTTTCGCCGGAAACCACTGATTAATGGTCGCCGTCGAGCCAATCACCACCGGCGCTTCGCTGACGCCAACAAAGAAGCGCAGCAATTTCAGCACCAGCACATTATTCACCACGCCCATTAAGGCGGTGAAAATGGAGGTCAGAAACATGCCGAGCGCAAATGCATTGCGCATACCATATTTTTTAATGACATACCCGGCCGGGATTTGAAACAGCGCATATCCGGCAAAGAACAGGCTGATTAATAAACCGGCCAGGGTATTGGAGATATTAAATTCCTCCTGAATAAAGGGCAGGGCAAAACCAATATTTGCCCTGTCGGCATTTGCCACGGTGTAGATAACAAAGATAAAGCTCATTACCCACCACCGGTAATGCGTCATGGTGGGTTTATCCATATTATTTTTCATATTTCATTCCCGGGAGATTCAGCATTGCGGATCGTAAAAAGCAAATTCGCGGTAAGTTCGGGCATGCGATAAACTGCTTAATAACGCAGGTTCAATGGACTCACGAATTAATGCAGAGACCTCCAGCAGCGCATCGAGTGATATTCCGCAATCGAACCCCATGCGGGAAAACATATTTACCGCATCTTCCGTTGCGGCATTTCCGGCGGCGCCCGGTGCGAAGGGGCAACCGCCAAGACCGCCAACCGCCGTTTCAAAACGCGTCACGCCGTTTTGCAGGCCAGCCATCATGTTGGCCAGCGCCATACCGTGCGTGTTATGCATATGCAGGCCGATATCGAGATGCGGGAACCGGGCGCTGATGCGTTGCAGAAGATCTGCAGTCTGGCGGGGATTCGCCACGCCGATGGTGTCGCACAGCGTAATGTGGTGAATGCCAAGATCCGCGGCGAAACGGATCATCTCCAGCAGCGTATCGGTGCAGGTGGCACCGATAAAAGGGCAGCCAAACGCGGTGGCCAGCGACAGCGAAATCTCCAGATCCGGATGCGCCTGGCGAATGGCCGCCAGCTCATCCAGCGACTGCGGATGCGTACGGTTAATATTGGCCTGGTTATGCGCCGGACTGACGGAGATAACATAATTCACCCGCGAGATCTGACTCTCCACCGCTAATTGCGCTCCCCGGCTATTTGGCACCAGCACCCATGGCGTTATCGTCGGGTGCTTTTCAAGCACATGCGCAATGACCTGTTTGGCATCCGACATTTGCGGGATCGCTTTCGGGCTGACCATCGAGGTTATTTCGATGTTTTTCGCACTGGCGGCGATCAGTTTATCGATAATACGAATTTTCAATTCTGTCGGAATCGGCTGCTTAATATTCTGGAAGCCATCTCGCGGTCCGACTTCGGTAAGTTGAATAAATTTTCCCATGGTGTTGGCCTTACAGAATACCATCGTTGATAAGCTGCTCTATTTCCGCATCGGAATAATTGAGCAGTTCTTTTAATATTTCGTGGTTGTGCTGGCCCAGCGTTGGCGCGGGCATTCTGATGGAAGTTTTGTTGTTGGAGAATTTAACCTGATTACCGGTCATGGTAATTTTACCGGCCACCGGATGTTCAATATCGACAAACATTTCACGCGCCACGGCAATATGTGGATCTTTGGTGACGCGGTCGATGGTGTTGATAGGGGCCGCAGGAATCCCTGCCGCCAGCAGCAGCTCAACGATCTGGTCAATCGGGTGTTCGCCGGTCCAGCGCTCAAGGATGGCTTTCAGTTCTGCATGGTGGGTGACGCGCGCGATATTGGTGCTGAATCTGGCATCCTCCAGTTCACTGATTTTCAGCGTCTGTTTCAGCAGACCAAACAACTTGTCGTTGCCACAGGCGATAATGACGTAACCGTCCTGCGCCTGAAATGAATCGTAGGGATAAATCGCCTCATAACGGTTACCGATGCGCGTCGGAATGCGTCCGGTGTTCAGATAGATAATATTGATGATCTCCAGCGACGAGACCATCGCATCAACTAGCGCGATATCCACTTTGTCGCCGACCCCGGTTTTCAGGCGGTTGGCGTAGGCGGCAAGGACACCGATGGCGCAGCTCATACCGCCCACCACATCGGCAATCGCTGTGCCGGTGCGGGTAGGTGGGGTATCGGCCCAGCCCGTGGTGCTCATTAGCCCGCTCATCGCCTGGCCGATAATGTCGTATCCCGCGCGTTTAGCGTACGGGCCGGTGTGGCCGAAACCCGACACCGCGCCATAAATAATGGCTGGATTCACCTTGTGCAGATCTTCATAACCGAGGCCGAGTTTTTCCATCACACCCGGACGGTAATTTTCCAGCACAATATCGCTGTTGCGCACCATCTCAAGAAAAATAGCGCGCCCTTGTTCAGACTTCAGATTCAACGTAATACCGCGTTTATTGCGATTAAGATTCATAAAGTAGGCGCTTTCGCCATTTATTTGCGGCGCGTTTGCGCGGGCATCATCGCCTTTACCCGGTAATTCAATTTTAATCACGTCAGCGCCAAAATCAGCTAACATCATTCCACAGTAAGGACCGGCAAGAACGCGAGTAAGATCGAGAACGCGGACGCCACTTAATACACCAGACTTATTATTCATTCCTTTTCCTTGTAAGATAAAAATATAATTTGTGGAAGCATATACTTCACACGGGTGTTATTAATCCAATCGCCATGCCAAAAAACAAAAAAGGAAAGAAATGACTTAACATCATGAATTTTAATGTTTTTAATTGATGAAAATAAAAAACACTACGCCAGACTCAATATCAATTGTGTTAGAAATATCAACTGTGATATTGATTTAATAAAACGACAACATTGAAAATTATCGCCATGAACAAGAATCCTCTGCCAAACCTTGCATTAATTACACCTTACCCGCAACTGGGCGAAATAGTCGCTGAACAATGTACGGGTATTTTTAACTGCCACGTTTATCATGGCAGCCTCGAGAAAGCGGCCAGCATCGCCAGAAATCTTGATACAGAGTATTACGATGTTATTCTGAGCCGGGGAGGGACAGCGGAATATATCGAAAAATCAACGCAGATTCCGGTGGTTAAAATACTGACATCGACTGCCGATTTACTGAAATCGCTCATTCCGCTGAAAAATTATCCGCAGCATATTGCCTTTTTTAATTACCAGACCTACTTAACGGATGTATTACTTATTGCGCAGGCGCTGAATATCACCATCGATGAATTTGTTTTTTTATCGCACGCCGATATGACCGAAAAACTGGAGCAGTGTCGGCGCCGCCGCTATGCCACGGTGACCGGCGGTTTTCCGGTCACCGATAGTGCAAGGCAATATGCGATGCAGGGCATCCTGATCGAAAATGGTGTCGAATCGGTGAACAGCGCGCTGCGTGAAGCACTGGCGATAGTGGAAACAACGAAACGCAAAGCGCAGGATACCGCCAGGCTGGAGATCATTTTGTCGTCCATTACGGAAGGCATCATTGTCACCAATGAAAATAATGAAATTCAGGTGTTTAACCGCAGCGCAGAAAAGATTTTCGGCTTGAGCGGAACACAGGTAATAGGTAAACCTGTTGATTCAATTATTAAAAACACACGGATAAACCAGGTGCTGCTGACCGCAGCGCCGGAGATCCGCGAATTGCAGGAGCTGGATAGCACCTCCATTATCACCAGCCGGGTGCCGATATTTATGGGCAAACGCTGCATTGGCGTGGTTTGCTCTTTTACGGATACGCCGCAGATAGAGAAGGTGGAGCGTATCCTGCGCGGCAAGCTTAAGAAAAAAGGGTTCAATGCCCGCTATACCTTCGATCATATCTTCACCGCCAACGGTGAAATGCAGGCGATCAAAAAGCTGGCGCAAATTTATGCCCGCACCGATTCTCCGGTGATGATTTACGGGGAGTCCGGCACCGGCAAAGAGCTGTTTGCCCAGAGCATACATAACCACAGTCTGCGCAGTCGCGGGCCGTTTGTCGCCATCAACTGCGCGGCGATCCCGGAAAGCCTGCTGGAGAGTGAGCTTTTTGGTTATGAAGGCGGCGCGTTTACCGGTGCCAGGCGGGAAGGAAAGTCGGGGCTTATCGAGCTGGCGCATCAGGGAACGCTGTTTCTCGATGAAATTGGCGAACTGCCAATGACCATCCAGAGCCGCTTATTACGGGTGCTCCAGGAGTATGAAATCATGCATATCGGCGGCAAAGACGTGATCCCGGTCGATGTCAGAATTATTGGCGCGACCAATCGTTCGCTGGAGAAGATGAGCGAGGAAGGCGGGTTTCGCCGCGATCTCTACTACCGACTGAATGTGCTGCCGCTGGCGGTTCCGCAGCTGCGGGAACGTCCGGAAGATATTCGTTATCTGGCCGGGATGTTTCTTTGTGAGTGGCAGGCAGAACATCTGCTGGAGCAATTTCTCGATCTGTTCACCGGCTGGCACTGGCCGGGCAATGTCCGCGAACTGCGTTTTATCCTTGAGCGTCTGGCGTTGTTGTCAGGGGAATTTCCGACCTATTCGTTGTATGAATTGCTGACACTGACCGGTTTTTCGCTGGCGGGCAGTAACAAACCCGCAGCGATTAATGATGCTGTGACCGTGGATCTGAACAAAGGATCGCTCAAGGCGCTGGTTCGCGACATTGAGCGGCAGGTTATTACCCTTTATCTGCGACGTTACAATCAGGATCAGCAGAAAGTGGCCCGGCACCTTGGGATCAGTAAAATGAGCCTGTGGCGCAAATTACAGGAAGATTGACGCTTAACCATCGTTTTGCGCCAGCCAGGCCGGGATCTGTTCAGGAAGCAGGGGCTTTGAGAAGAAGTATCCCTGTGCTTCATCGCAGCCGAAACCTTTAAGCAGTTGCGCGGTTTCTGCATCCTCAATGCCTTCCGCCAGCACAATGTAGTCCAGCTCTTTCAGCATCTGGATAATGTTGCGGGCGATAATTTGGCTGCCCCGATCACTGGTGACTTTACAAATAAGCGAACGATCTAACTTAATGATATCGATAGGAATAGTACGCAAATAACTGATATTGCTGTAGCCCGCGCCAAAGTCGTCGAGCAGGATTTTAAAGCCGCGCATTTTTAACATATCCAGCTCTTCGAGGGCGATGGAGTTTTCCAGCACTTTCTCCGTCTCCAGACATTCAACCCGCAAATCGGCAGTGGTCAGCCCGGCCTGAAGAACTTTCTCTTCCAGCGCATTTGCAAACCCGGCGTTGGACAAATCGCTGGCGGCTAAATTAACCGAAATCGGGATGGTGATGTGGTTTTTGCGCCACGCCACCAGTTGTTTGATGGCAGTGGCCACCACCCATTGGGTGATATCGGACATCAGGCTGGTACGCTCCGCCAGCGAGATAATCACCGTCGGCGGAATATTCCCCAACTGCGGATGCTTCCAGCGGAGCAGGGCTTCAACCCCTTCGGTACGCCCGCTATGCAGGTTGATTTTCGGCTGATACACCAGATAAAGCTGGTTATCTGTTTTGATGGCTTCGCCCAGATCGTAGAGGATTTTGAAATCGCGATTGCGCTTTTGATCCATGGCGGAATCGAAGGCAAGCAGGGGGATATTTTGTCGTATCGCTTCGTGCAGGGCGCTGATCGCCTGGCGAAAGATTTCTCTGACCGCCGTCTGGCCCGCCACAAAATGAATAAACCCGGCGTGAATGTTCAACGAAATCTCAATATCACCAGTAATTTTCGCGCTGGTGGGCGGCAGATTTGCCGCTTTACGCAAAACGGCTTCTGATTCATCGGTTTTCACTAACAGGGCATAACGACCGGTGGCAAAAGCATAGAGAGGCGATTGATCGCGCAAACCGAGCCGCACTTGTAATAAAGTCGCGAAGCTTTTCAGCATATTTTCGACGGCGCTCAACCCAAGATAGCGCGACAATTCATACGCTCTCGGCATATCAATGCAGTCGAAAATGATCAGCGTGTACTCACCGGACGGTTCATCCGCCGCAATGCGTTCGATCGCCCTGAGCAAGTTTTGCCGGTTCGGCAGAGCGGTTAAAGCATCAATCTGGCCGACCGAGTTCCAGCATTCAAGCCAGGAAGAAGCCAGCGCGGCAATGCTCAGGAAATCCGCAATCTGTTGTGTCGAAGGGGTAAGCGGCGTTCGGTTGCTGACGCAGAGCGTGCCGAGCATGTCGCCCTCTTTATCTCTGAGCGGAGCGGCGGCATAAAAAATCACCGCACCATCTTTCACCAGCGGATGGTGGGCAAACCGGGGATCGTTTCGCGTGTCGCTGCAAATCACTGGCGCAGACTGCGCGAAGACGTGTTTACACATTGTCTCCTCAAGCGGCGTGATTCCCGCAACTTCCGGGAGATTGGCAGCATATTTGACGTACTGGAACACATCATCAATTACCGTGACAAAACAGCCTTCGACACCCATAAGCTGGCTGGCAAATGCCGCAAATTCCCCCAGTGCGCTGTCACGTTCTTTATCTTCGTGCTTCAACAACTCCAGCGCTGCAAGCCGTCTGGCTTCTTTTTTGTTGAGTCCGCTGAACATTCTGCTCTCCCGGTAGCTGGCTGTTTCTGTCATCTGGCTGTTTCTGTCATGCTGAAGACACAGCCGACGACTACAATCATAACCGGAAACTGCCTGTGCGACAGCGTTCTGGCGCAACAGAAGCGGCTGAACTCAAGGGGAGGGTATATGATGCGGCTGGCGTCTTACAATGTGGAAAACTTATTCGATCGCGCGAAGGCCATGAATCTGGCCGACTGGGACGAAGGCAAACCGATTCTGGAAAAGTTTGCCGCCCTGAATGCGTTACTCGGCGAATTAACCTATACCGCCGAAATGAAACAAAAAATGGTGGTTTTGCTTAACGAGCTGGGGCTGAAAAAGTCTGATACTGGACCGTTTGTGATCCTGCGCCGTAACCGTGGCAAACTGCTGACGCGGCCGACAGATGGCTCGGAGATCCGTATTATCGCCGAAGGGCGGGCCGACTGGGTTGGATCGCTGGAGCTGCGCGCCGCGCCGGTGGATGAAACGGCCATGCTGTTGACCGCGCAGGTGATGATTGATCTGCAGGCCGATATTCTGGCTGTCGTCGAAGCGGAAAGCCGACCCGCGTTGCTGGCGTTTAACCGCGAAATCATTCCTGCCCGTAATGGCAAGCCGTTTGAGCATGTGATGGTGATTGATGGTAACGACGAACGCGGGATCGATGTCGGTTTGATGACCGTCAGCGCATTCCCGATTGCGACCATCCGTAGCCATGTTGATGATAAAGATGCCGATGGCGCGCTGATTTTCTCCCGTGATTGCCCGGAGTTTGCTATCCCGTTAAAGGATGGCAGAACGTTGCATGTGTTAGTGAATCACCTGAAAAGTAAAGGCTTTGGATCGCAAAGCAGCTCGGACGCCCGCCGCCGTGAACAGGCCGAACGGGTGAAAGCAATTTACCAGCAACGCATCAAAGCGGGAGAAACGCTGATTGCCATTGTCGGGGATTTAAACGATACGCCCGACAGCCAGCCGCTTGCGCCACTGCTGAAAGATACCGATCTACGCGATATTTTCACCCACGCAAAATTTGATAATGGCGGCTATCCGGGTACCTGGGGAAGCTGTACCGCCAATAACAAAATCGACTATATCCTGTTGTCGCCGGCGTTATGGAAAACAGTAAAGCAGGGCGGCGTATACCGTAAAGGGATGTGGCCCGGCGTACGTCCGGCGAAGTGGGAAACTTACGCCGAACTGAAAAAACCGGTCAATGCCGGTTCGGATCATGCCGCTGTGTGGGTTGAACTGGATCTGTAAGGCGCAGGAGGCGTCGAAGCGGATATTTTGAATCCGGTATTGCCGCTGCGGAATAATAATCGCAGCGGCTTTATTTTATCGTTTTGAAAGGGATATGTTCTGACGCTGAATATTCAATTGCTTGCGCCAGACCCGGTTGTGCAAATATAACGCATTGGTGCGGCAAAACATGGCGCTATTAAGACATTTAACGCTACAACCAATGAAAATTAGCCCCAACAATGAGCTGATAACAAACCACAGTTGACGTTCAGCGCCAAACAATGCCGGAACAAAGGCTGTCAGAAAGAATATCATGGCGACCAGCGACGTCACAAAAAGCGTGCACAGATAAACCTTCATCGCCGATAAAAAACCCCGAGAAATTAATACCATAGCGATAACAATGATGGCGCTATAGAGCAGTGATACAGGGATCACTGCGGCCATTACGGCATAATGCGGCAACGACAGCCAGCTAAAAATCGCCAGCCAGATAAAGGGTTGGGGAAGGGCGAAGCTAAACACCGCGAGGATCATGCTGGCAATCAACGGCAGGCCCATCATATGCCAGCCCGCAGGAATCCCCAGCCGATCCTTTAAACGATCCTTTAATTTTTCCAGCCGTTCCGGATCGTTCGTTTTTATTTTCTCTGCTACCACAGCACTTAACGTAAGGCTTCTTTTTATATATTTCATCATCTACCAATTACTTCCTGTAAAGGAAAATGACTGTATCAGACCAATAATGTACTGCCCAGAGGTTTTCATATTGCCGGGGTTGCGGATCGTTCCGGTTAACGCGCTACCGGCAAAGGCTGAGGTATTAACCAGTGCCGCCGTCAGCTCACGCTGCAACGCAGTTTGTAATGCTTCTGAAGGATAACGTTTCGGGTAAAATCCTGCTTTCATCGCTGCTTTTACGCCGGTGTTGGATATTCCCGGGTTTTGCGCGCGAATAATTTCCTCGGTAATGCGTTTACGTTCGGCGCGGCTTAAATTCTTCAGCCAGTTTGTTACGCTGGAAGACGTTGCGCCTTTCATCAGCTTGTAGGTTTCCAGGGTACTTTTTAATCCGGCCCCGGCGCCAGCCAGTGAAAGAATATCCAGCGCGGTGCTGGTCGTGACATACCACGATTCACTGTCAAGCCAGGTTACCACGTCGTCATTATTGGTGGCGATCAGTGAGATGCGCCCCAGCCCGATAGCGCATTGCGCCACGGTGGCTACCGTTCCGGCAGTAATGATCGCCGCCACCACGCCTGAAGCCCCGGCCGTCAGCGGTACGGCTGCGCCAGCGCCCAGCGCGAGAACGCCGGTGACGACTGCGGCTCCGCAAGAAATGGCCGTCGACGTAATTTCATTCGCCAGTGAAGGTGCCTGAATCGTCGTATTGATGGCTTGAGCTGCGCTGTAGGTGGATTGAGAATTTACTTTTGTAACAATAACATGGCTAACAGTACTTTGATTCGGCGTGGCGATCCGCCGCGAAGGACGCACCAGCCATTGACGCGGCCCATCCGAATAAATGATGCCGACCTGGTGAAAACTGCGGGTACAGTCGAGTTGATTGCCCAGTGACGTAAAGTCAAAGTCATCACCGGGAGCCAGGCCCAGGCTGCGTGCAAGACCGTAATCGGGAAGGTTGTTACCAGAGAGTTGGCCGGGGAAGGTCATCGAGTCGCTCCATCGTTAATGTTCTTATGTATTTGAGATGTTAAGAATAAATGGCATAACGCGGTAAACAATTAAGAATAATCTGAATGAATTATATACAGCCGATAAATGGATGAAGCTTACAGATCGGGTGCCGGGGCGAAAACGCGCAGTTCGGCATTTATCGGTGGAAATGGAAAAGGTGAACTATGACAGAGGATTTACAGTCGCTAATTGTCCAATACGAACGGCAGCTTCATCAGGCAGAAATTCGTAGCCAGCAGATTGCCATTGAGAAATTACTACACAGACATTTTTTCGAGATTGGTCGTTCGGGGAAACGATACGGCAGACAGCAAGTTATCGATTCATTATTGGCAGAAACCGACCAACAGCAAATCGCGTCGGAGGAATTCGCATTAACGCAGATCGAAAGCGGAGCGCTGCTACTGACATACCGGACGTTCAGGCAAAGTCCGTCGGGAGAGAAAACGCACCGCACATTGCGCACATCGTTATGGGTCAGAAATGAAGATGACCGCTGGCAAATGATTTTTCATCAGGGAACGCCTGAAGCGGATTGAGCGGTCTGCGGCGGGTCTGAAAAGCCGTAAACCAAGGATAAAACAAGCAACACAAATCACAGGTGCGAAATGCTGGATTCTGCCTGATTACATGTTAGTACGCATAATGTATATTATGTTAAATGACATGTATGGGTTAGTAACTTCATAAACCCAGGCTACACTCCATCAAATACTCCCGGCCCCATTCACGCAGGCGTGCCAGCGTCAGTTCTTTTTGCCAGCACGTCCTGCAACATCGCCTTCTCGGGCTCAGATCGGCCCACTGTTTCTTTAGCCACAGATTTCCCTCTTTCAGCTGGCGCATGTGCTTCAGCTCAGAGGGCGAAATGCCGCCATATTTCTTGTGCCACGTATAGAATTATTACAACGCCAGTTTCAGTATTTCCTCTACTTTCTCTGTCGTAATATTCGCATGTTCACCCAGGGCAACATGGCCGTGTTCTTTCAGTTTATTGGTTACCGCCGGAATAATATCATCCCCCAGACCATAATCAGATAAACGGGTTTTAACCCCCATGGTTTCGAAAAATGCGACCGTTGCGTCGATAGCCTGAAGAGCCATCGTTTCAATATCAGATGCCGGGATATCCCAGACACGTTCACCATACTGGGCAAGTTTCTGTTTCTTGTCAGCCAGCGCGTATTTCCAGATAGCCGGGATCATTACCGCCAGCGTGCGGGCATGATCAAGGCCGTACAGACCTGTAATTTCCTGTCCGATCAAATGTGATGCCCAGTCTGCGGGGGTCCCCGTACTGAGCAGGCCATTCAGCGCCATCGTTGCGGCCCACATAATGTTCGCCCTGGCATCATAATCCTCAGGATCTGTCAGGACTTTTGGGCCCTCTTCTTTCAGGGTGTTCAGCAGACCTTCTGCCAGGCGATCCTGTACTTTGGCATTCACCGGATAAGTCACATATTGCTCAAGTACATGCACGAATGCATCAACCACACCATTAGCCGTCTGATTTGGGGGTAAAGTAAATGTCAGTTCAGGCTCCAGAACCGAGAACTGTGGCATAACGTACGGGGATGCAAAAAACAACTTATCTTTTGTTTCTGCTTTAGTAACAACTGCGACATTATTCATTTCTGAGCCTGTTGCGGCAATGGTCAGTACACAACCTACCGGTAAAGCCCTTTTCACTACGCTCCCGTAACTTTTAACAATATCCCAGGCATCGCCGTCATAGCACGCAGCCGCTGCGACAAATTTGGTGCCGTCAATAACTGATCCCCCACCCACTGCAAGCAGAAAATTGACACCTTTATCCTTAACAAGCGCAACAGCTTCCATCAACGTTTCATAATGTGGATTAGCCTGGACACCTCCGAACTCATAAACCGTATGGTTTTTCAGCGAATCCCGTACCTTTTTCAGCGTGCCATTACGGCTAACACTCCCTCCGCCGTAAACAATCATTACGGTTTTATCACCCGGAATTTCATTACCAATTGAGGAAATCTGATCATGGCCAAAAATAATTTTGGCAGGGTTATGAAAAATAAAATTTTGCATAATTAGACCTTGTCAATACATGCGGATAAGTAAATAAAATCGCGTCTATTTCGCTTATAGCACTCAGGCAGATAAATGGCCGACTAACTCGCTACTCAAATGATTCATTCTTTCGGGAGAAACATTCACGGCATTATAAATCACCAGTGGCTGGAGATATTTCATTCCTACATATAGTGCAGAGGCTTTCATCGGAGCCAGTACGTCAGCCATGCTACTTTTAATAAGTCCGTCTGCTGAATACATTTGCTCCGCGGCACCGGCTGAAGTGACTACCATCATTTCCTTGTTCTTCAGTGCATGACCATCAGGACCAAATGCCCACCCATAACTCCAGACCTCGTTTAAATAAGATTTGAGATTGGGGGTAAGGTTAAACCAGTGTGTCGGATACATAAATATGACCCTGTCAACGCCATCATACGCATCTTGTTCTTCAGCAATATTAAATACGATGTCCCGTGTAGCATAAATAGCTTCGAGATCCCGGACAACAACATTCACCATCGATTCTGCTGTTTCTTTTAGCGCTTTAATAACATGGGAATGTTCGGGATAAGGATGAGAAACAATCACTAAGGTTTTCATATTGATACCTTTTATCAATCTTCAATTTATTAATGGATGACATAGAATTATCTATTACCCGCTATTAACTCATGATAAGTTAATAGCGGACTGAATATCCATACGGTAATACCTTCCCCCACATTTAACGCATGAATATTTTTAATGCGCTCTGCCATCTGAGTATCGTAGATTATAACAATGCAATGGCCTATATTTTCGGCCACCGCATCAGAGAACACCGGAAGGTATTATTGCTTATTTGTTAAGGTATTTATTAAAGAATGCTGTTATATCATTGAACGGGATTTTATCCATACGATCATACAAATCAACATGAGTGGCATCTTTAACAATCAGAAGCTCTTTTGGCTGATTCGCCGCTTCATATGCCGTTTTGGAGAAATAAAGCGAATGCGCTTTTTCACCATGAACAAACAGGACAGGACGCGGAGAGATTTCCTTAATATAGGTCATCAGGGGGAAATTCATGAAGGACATCGGTGTGGTCATTGACCATGAATTTCCTGAGTTGACCGCACGTGGGTGGTATCCACGCTTTGTCATGTAGTAGTCCGCATACTCCACCAGAAACTGCGCTTCGCCACCTTTGAGTTTATTGTAAGGAGGCTGATAGGCAGGTTTACCGTTTGCCGCATCTTCCCAGCGCTGAAGGCTCAGTTTCTCAAGCGTCTGCTCACGTTGTTCCGGGGTTACGCTGTCATTGTAGCCTTTCGACATAACCCGGCTCATATCATACATAGTGCTGGCAACAACGGCTTTTACGCGTTTATCAACGGCAACCGCGTTCAGTGCAATCCCGCCCATGCCACAGATACCGATTACACCGATACGTTCACGATCCACATAAGGTTGTAGCCCAATGAAATCGACCGCAGCCATAAAATCTTCTGTATTAATATCCGGCGAGGCTATATTGCGCGGTTCCCCGCTGCTTTCACCGGTATAAGACGGATCAAAAGCCAGCGTCACGAATCCTCGCTCTGCTAACGTTTGCGCGTAAAGGCCAGAAGCCTGCTCTTTTACCGCGCCAAAAGGCCCAGAAATAACAATGGCAGCAAGTTTTTTGTTACCGCGATCTTTTGGAAGATACACATCTGCGGCCAGCGTAATGCCATAACGGTTTTTGAAAGTAACTTTTTGGTGATCCACTTTATCACTCCTTGGGAATGTTTTATCCCACGTCTGTACCAGACGTACTGGAGAAGCTGCTGTACCTGGCGCAGGCTGGGCGACCGCAGATTCTGCTGAAATCATGGCCAGCGCTCCGGCAAGGAGTGCGCCATTAAAAAAGCGCTTTGAAGATTTTATTGTCATGGTATTAAAACCTTTCATTCGTTGATAAGGAGGGCTATTTTTAAATCGCACGCATGAGTATTTCAGTCACAACATCCTGCGGATAAACACTGGTGATACCAAACGCCTTAATATTAATCTGGACGTTCTCTACGATGGCAGCGAGTTTTCTTCGGATTATCTTCCTTGCATTTGCATGCGTTCTTTTTCATCCCCGACTTAAATAGTGCAGTGTGATGAAATGGCTTACCCGGTGAGGGTCTCATTCCGGTATTGCTATTTTGGATAGCTCTTAGGAAATGTGTTATTAAAATACTATGAGTTTTTTGCCTGATCCTATTAGCCTGTCGTGAAAGTGTATATTCCATTTTTTTAAACTGATAAGTTAATGTCGTAAAGACGTGGCAAATGAGAGGCATTTCAAAATGGTTTTGGACAAATCGGTTGAAGATTTACTCGGGAGGCTTTCCCGGGATATCGCGCAGCGCACGCCTGGTACCGGTGATTTCCCCACAGCAGTAGAAGGACTGGAATTATTCCGGCGGAACGAACCTGCTTCTCCAGTAAGCTGCCTGGTCCCTCCCAGTGTCGTTCTGGTGGTCGATGGTGCGAAAATCATGTGGATTGGGGGGGAGCCTTATAAATATGATGTGGAAAAATTCCTGATCACGTCTCTCGACTTGCCCGCAAGTTCAGAAGTGCTTAAAGCATCGTCATCCCGGCCCTGTGTCGGTATAGCCTATCAACTCGATCAGCGCGTATTGATGGAGTTAATTGCACAGGGAGGCCTGCCGCCAGCAAAAAAAAGAGACACCGGGGCAGGAGTCGGAATAGGTACCGTTACTGATGTTCTGTTAGAGCCTTTCTGCCGTCTGCTTTCATTGCTTGACGAGCCAGAAGCAATCCCGGTTCTTGGCCCACTTATTCAGCGGGAAATACATTACCGGCTTCTGATGAGTGACCAGTCCGATCATCTCAGGCAGATTGCGGCCGTAGACGGTAATGGCTACCGTATCGGCAAAGCTATTGACTGGTTAAAGACCAATATTGCATCGCCTTTACGTATCGAGGAACTTGCGAGTCGGGTGCAAATGAGTACGCCCTCTTTTCATCACCATTTCAGGCAACTTGCTGGAATGAGTCCGCTTCGTTACCAGAAATGGCTGAGACTCAATGAGGCAAAACGACTGATGCTGAATGAGCACTATGATGTCACTACCGCAGCATTTGCTGTCGGTTATGAAAGCTTATCCCATTTCAGCCGTGAATATACGAGGATGTTTGGGTTATCCCCTAAAAGGGATATCACTGTTCTGAGAAAGTCAGTCAGTGAGCTTTAATATCCCACCGAACTATTGCCACGAACTGCATGTTTAACATAGCGCTATTGTCAGGCATATATGACAACAAAATTAAGCACTCATAGGATCGGACAAATAATTTGTCGTATTTGTGTATTTTATGCTACCGCAAGTATGTAAATTGCTCTTTAGTCAGATTATCCGAAGAAACCCACTAGCATCCTGCGGTAATTAAGAAAGGTTTCTCTGACTGACGTCAGTCCTTACCAGAATACATTCTGCTTCTCTTTCAGAAGCAGAAATCTAACCCGGTCAAACTTATGAGCAGGAGTATATTGATGGATGATAAAAAGAATCTCAGCCGTCGCGAGTTTGTTGTTCGTTCTGGTGCGGTAATTGGGGCAGGAGTATTGCTGAGCACTCCTCTTGGTTCACTTGCAGCAGACACAAATGGTTCGAGAGTAAGAACGCGCGGTTACGCGGCTTTTGACACCTCGGGGAAACTTGCACCCTGGTCCTTTGAACGCAGAGCCGTTGGCGACAACGATATTCTGATTGAGACAAAATATGCCAGCATTTGCCATTCTGATATTCATCAGATGAAAGGACACTGGGGTGTTCAAAAGTACCCTCAGGTTCCCGGACATGAAATTGTAGGCATTGTCGCTGCGGTTGGAAAGAATGTCACCCGGTTTAAAGTCGGTGATAGAGCAGGTGTTGGATGTATGGTTAATAGCACGCTGCCAAACTCACAGTTGATGAGCCTGGAGAATACAGAACAGTACAGCCCGGCTACTGTATTTACATATGGTTTCCCTGAAAGTGATTCCCCGACGGGAATTTCTCAGGGCGGATATTCCACAAACATCGTGGTACGGGATCATTTCGCTGTCCATATTCCGGATAACATCAGCTTTCAGGAAGCGGCACCGTTGCTGTGTGCAGGAATAACCACATACTCCCCGCTCATGAAGGCAGGTATTGTCAAAAACATGAAGGTAGGAGTGGCAGGAATTGGTGGTCTGGGCCACATGGCCATAAAACTTGCTGTTTCCAAAGGAGCCGAGGTATACGCTTTTACAACCACACCGTCAAAAGCCGACGACATTCTTTCATTCGGGGCCAAAGAAGTTATTGTGGTCGATAGCCCGGAAAAATTCAAAGCTTATCAGGGAACGCTGGATTATATGATATCCACGATCCCCTATCAGTATGATGTCGCGGCCTACGCATCAGTCGTGAAGCCATACGGGACATTCACTCAGGTCGGGATGCCTGAAGGTTTTCAGATTACACTTAATGCACTTGGGCTTGCTGCATCAAGGGTTAATTTCAACGCGTCAATGATAGGCGGCATGAAAGAAACTCAGGAAGTGGTTAATTACTGTTCACAAAACAAAATATTGCCCACAATTCAGATTATTAAAGCTGATCAAATTAATGAGGCGTGGGATAACGTCTTTAATAAGAAAGCGCGATATCGCTATGTTATAGATGCATCGACAATTTAATATTAAATATTATTCAGACTAAGAAGTCCCTTCCCTTTCAACGTAAATTAATTTTATTTTGGATGTAGATATTAACCCTCGTTCGTAATGAAAATAACCCTCTTTTTTTCGGGGCCTGTGCCCCATTTTTTTTGATGTTCTGCATTAAAGGTAGTCACAATGAAAACAAAACATTCAAAAATAAATCAACCAACTTTGAATGATGCTAATACCGTAAATGACTCTAACTGGAATGGCGTATTTGCTATTTCACTCTGCGTTTTTGCCCTGATTGCTTCAGAATTCATGCCCGTCAGCCTGTTAACTCCGCTTGCCAGAGATTTAGGGATCACTGAAGGCACTGCCGGCCAGGGAATGACGATTTCAGGGGTCTTTGCCGTCGTGACAAGTCTTACCGTACGCAGGCTCGCTGGAGGGCTGAACCGTAAGTTTCTTTTACTGGCATTAACCGCCCTGATGGGCATATCGGCCATGATCGTCGCTCTGGCGCCTAACTTTGCTGTCTATATGTTGGGCCGCGCGCTGATCGGTGTGGTGATTGGCGGCTTCTGGTCAATGTCTGTCGCCACAGCTGTAAGACTGGTACATATCAGCCACGTTCCGCGTGCGCTGGCCGTTTTCAATGGCGGAAATGCCCTGGCGACGGTAGTGGCCGCTCCACTTGGTAGCTATCTTACGGCTGTCATCAGCTGGCGAGGTGCATTTCTGTGCTTAGTGCCTGTAGCTATGGTCACGTTCGTCTGGCAATGGGTAAGCCTCCCCTCCATGGAAACTGGCAAGTCCCGTAATACTGGCTCAACCATTGCCTCGCTTTTACGGAAGAAAAATGTCGCAATGGGTATGTGCGCCGCCGGTATCTTTTTTATGGGGCAATTTACTCTTTTTACCTATATCAGACCCTTCCTGGAGAATGTCACTAAAGTTAATTCAGGCGCAGTAACGCTGATATTGTTAATGATTGGAATAGCAGGACTCATGGGAACGACGGCGATTGGGTTTGTGATCAAAAACCGCCTCTATCAGACACTCATTACAATACCGCTGGTTATGGCTTCAGTTGCAGTGATTCTTATCCCCATGGGTAACAACGTACTGGCAGTATGTGTTTTATTGGGGGTATGGGGTGTGCTGTCAACAGCTGCACCGGTAGGATGGTGGAGTTGGGTTGCTCATGCGACTGCATCTGATACTGAATCAGGTGGAGGTCTGATGGTTGCTACAGTCCAGTTTTCGATTGCGCTAGGTTCTACGTTGGGTGGGGTTTTGTTTGACCAGTTTGGTTTTCAGAGCACGTTCGGACTGAGCGCAGGGATACTCATCATCTCAGCAGTGTTGGCTCTGTGGGCATCGAAGCAAAAATAATGCGTTAAAACTTGAGATGCTGATGCAAACGTTTTTCAGCATCGGCTTGGGTGCAGCACTATCACGCTGCACCCACCTACCCTTTACTCCAGCGCCAGCAGCGCGAAACTGGCCAGCCAGTGGCCGCCGCTATAATGGCTTCCCACTACATGTTCTACGCTTGCCACAAGATGGCGTTTCACAGCATCGTTTAACGCTTTTTGCCCGGCATGATTTTCCGGTAACGCCTTCGCGATATGTTTCATGCACCAGGCGCGGCTGAGATTTAGCCCGTCAAGATGGGCAATTTTCGGATCGGTACGGTCGCTGACTTCCGCCGGATTCATCAGCGCCGAAACCGACGCCACATCCGGTAAGAACGCATCGAACCAGGCCGGGAAATTGGCGGTGACTTTACTCATTAACAACGCTTCGGTCAGCGCGCCCGAAATATACTCATCGCCGCCTGGCTCATAGTGCGCAGGATAATCGGTATCTGCCAGATAATAGCAGTTTGCAGCATCCAGAATGGCCTGCTCAAGCGGCCGATCCGCAAGCGCACGGGCGTAATCCAGCGCCAGTGCCAGCGCAAACGCCGTGTTGTAATGCGTGCCAACACGGATGGGATACGTCAACTTGCTGAGATAATCCACCAACCTGTCGCGAATATCCTGGGTTAAAGGCTCCAGTACCTGATGCCAGCCTTGCGCCTGCGGCAGTGATGAGTGCTTCAGTTCCTGAGCCAGCGCCAGCAGCCAGCCGTAGCCATAAGGGCGCTCAAACGAGGCGCGGAACGGCGCGTTAAAATAGGCCACTTCCTGCGCCACCTTCTCTTGTGTCAGGTGCTCATCAAAAAGCGCGGTGATCTCCGATTTGCACGCCAGATCCGGGTAAAGACGCACGCAGCGCAGCAACAGCCAGTAACCGTGTACCGCGGAGTGCCAGTCAAAGCAGCCGTAAAAGATGGGATGCAGTTCCCGTGGCGGCAAGACATCACCATCATCATTAAGCAAATGCATAATGTGATTCGGGTATTCCTGACGTAAATAGGTTAATGGCATGCGGGCAAAGGCTTCTGCCTGATGTTGAGTTAATTGCATAACTGCTCCTTAATTCGTTGCCGCGCTTAGCGAAACACGAGGAAATACATTAAGAACACGTTAACCACCAGCAGGGTTAACGCCGTCGGGATCTGAATCTTAATCACCTGGTATTTATCTTTCAGTTCCAGTAACGCGGCGGGAACGATATTAAAATTCGCCGCCATCGGCGTCATCAACGTGCCGCAATATCCCGCGTACATACCAATCGCCAGCAAGGGGGCCGGGTTTCCGTGATGCACATTAATCAGGAACGGCAAGGCGATACCGGCACTCAGCACAGGAAAAGCGGCGAAGGCATTACCCATAATCATGGTGAAGAGCGCCATGCCAATGCAGTAAATCACCACCAGCATGAAGCGGTTATCCGGATTCACAAACAGGCTCACCACCTTTTGCACCGATTGGCCCGTATCAGCCACCACAAATACGCCGCCCAGCATGGCGAGCATTTGCGGAAGGATCACCGCCCAGCCAATGGTATCCACCAGGCGCCGGGACTGGCGAATAGCATGCAGCGGCGTTCCGCGCGTCAGCCACCAGCCCGTCAGGATCGCGGCGACGCAGGCGACGCATAAAGCAGCCAGCGTGAGTTGTTTCTGGTCGAGCAGATAAACGCCGCCAACAGCAACCCCTTTCAGGAATAACGTCCCCACCACTGTCACTACCGGGATCATCAGCGCTGGCAAGAAAAGCCAGTTTTTCAGGCGATTCGAGGAGGCAATGCGTTCAGCCTCGGTAGACATTTTGTAATGCCCTTTTCCAACCAAGCCAAACCCTGCAAGCAGAGCGATGACAATAACGCCGCCGCCAATAATTCGGTAGGCCAGTGATTTACCCAGTTCCTGAACCATCAGATCGCCAAACAGAAAAATCCCGCCAAACAAAAACCAGAACAGCGCCGTCGTAAAGCGCTTAGGATTGCCGCGATCCCGTAATGTCATGATTACCAGCAGCATCACGACAAAACCAATCAGGTAATAAACGCGGTTAATGGTCATCAACGTCATCATTGAACGATCTCCTGCGCGCCCTGCTCTGCTTTCCATGCCATCACATCGCGACGGATGCTGGCATCCAGACGCAGCAAGCGCGTCATATGAATAATCAATGCCGAAAGCGCGGTGGGAATGGCCCATAAGCCGATATGCAGCGGTTCAATCCCTTCAATACCGTTCTCCTTCAGGAACGCATCGATCAGTAACACCGCGCCGAAGGCGATAAAGATATCTTCACCAAAGAAGACCGCAATGTTGTCGCACGCGGCGGCATGCGCTTTGATTTTGTCGCGGATATGTTGGGGTAATTCGCCGTATTCATTTAACGCGGCGCCTTCGGCCATTGGCGCCAGCAGTGGACGAACCGTTTGCGCATGCCCACCAAGCGACATCAAGCCCAGAGCCGCCGTTCCCTCACGCGCGACAAAATAGAGCATCAAAATCCGTGCCGATGTCGCGCTGGCAATCTTTGCCACCCAGGCCTGCGCTCGCTCTTTCAAACCGTAATACTCCAGCAGTCCGATAACCGGCAGGATCAAAATAAAGGTGGCCAGCGAGCGGCTATTGACGAACTTTTCGCCAAAGGTTTCCAGCAGCGTCCCGAAATCCATTCCGACTAACAATCCGGTAGTCAACCCTGCAACAACGACCACCAACAGCGGGTTGAAGCGCAGTGCAAAACCAATAACCACTATCGGTATGCCGATAAGTGGCAGCAGTGTAGAACCGTCCATAACGTTTACCCTATCTAAAGTGAGCGTTGCGCGCCGATGGCGATTTTTTTAATACTTCGTATTCAAACGAAGCGAAGTGCATTGCGGCGAGCGATGTTGTGTATTGCGACAGCCCTGCGGTGTTCACAGAACCGGTATGAAAAGCTATATCTGAACCGCAAAAACATGTAAACGATTTATCAATAAAATGTTCTTATTTTATCGCTTTCCGTTTACATTTTTGGCTAAGAGTCACACTCCAGTAAGGAACCTTATGAACTCAAAAAAGAGCGCCACATCAACGAATAGCGACGATATTGCGGATGGCCGTATCGTCTCTTCACGCCATCTGGTTTCCGAACGCTGCGCTGAATTATCGGAGCTGGAGTATGCATTGATCATGACCAGCAACGCCTTCAACAAATGGATGGTGCGCTGTATGACCGCAGCAGGTGAACCTGATATGGGGGCTTTTGATGTCTCACTTCTGCATCACGTGAATCATCGCAATCGCAAGAAAAAGCTGGCAGATATCTGTTTCGTCCTGAACGTAGAAGATACGCATGTGGTGACCTACGCCCTGAAAAAGCTGATCAAAGCAGGCTACGTGACGAGCGAAAAAGCCGGAAAGGAACTCTTTTTCTCCACGACCGATGAAGGAAAAGCGTTATGCATGAAATACCGCGATGTGCGTGAAGCCTGCCTGATCAGTATTCATGCGGAAAGCGGGATCCCGGGGCAATCCATTGGCGAAACGGCGCAGCTTTTGCGCACCATCTCATCCCTTTACGACACGGCCGCCCGCACCGCCGCGTCGCTGTGAAACATTGCCCGCCTCTCCCGCCGGAGAGGCCGTTTTCAGCGGTTTATCACCTGTGAGGTATCACCGGCAAAAAAACGCACCACGTTATCGAAGGCCGTTTTGAAATATAACTCATAGCTGGCTGTTTCCACGTAACCCAGATGCGGCGTACAGAGCACATTCGGCATTTCCAGGTAAGGGTTATGCGTATCGTATACAGGCTCTTGTTCGTAGACGTCCAGCGCGGCATATCCGGGGCGCCCCTGGCGCAGCGCGTGGTAAAGCGCGCCTTCGGCAACCAGTTCAGCACGGCTGGTATTGACGAATAACGCATCCGTTTTCATCAGTGCGAGGTCGGCGGAAGTGATATTGCCTTCCGTTTGCGCCACCAAACGTTGATGCACGGTGATCACATCGGAAGTTGCGAAAAACTGCTCGCGATTTTCCGGCACCTGCAACCCAGCGGCACGTGCCTCTTGCTGCGCACGCTCGCTTCCCCACACCTGAACCTGCATGTCAAATGCCTGCGCATAGCTGGCAATTCGCTTACCGATTTTGCCGTATCCAAGGATCCCTAAAACCTGTTTATTCACCGCCGATCCGATTTCCGTTTGCCAGCGCCCCTCTTTCATGGCATTCACCGAAGAAACGAATTTTCTTCTGGATGCCATAATCAAGAGCCACGTTAATTCAGCGGGTGCCACCGGAGAACCGACACCTTCGACAACAGCGACACCGGCCCGCGTGCAGGCGTCAATATCCACATTTCTTGCCAGCTTACCCGTTTGGCTAATTAACTTCAGATTCGGTGTGCGGCGCAAAAACGCCTCATCAACAACGGTTCTTTCCCGGATGAGGATTAATGCCTGGGCGTTGAATAACGCGCTCTCTGCCTGCGTCTCTTTGCTTAAATCGCCCAGCGCAGAACAATGGAATTTATCATTCTGCCGCAGAAAACTGAGCTGCTGCGTGGCAAGCTGATAGTCGTCCGGAATTAACACCTGAATAGCCATTCTGCCCTCTCAATGTTGAATGATGTACCAACCGCTCAGTGCAACACCTGCAGTAATAACCCCTCCAGCCACTGCGTAAATACGCGCACTTTCGGTGAGATATGGCGATGCGGATAGAGCATCGACAATTTTCGCGCGGGAACCGGATTTTGCGGCAAAACTTCGATCAGCCGTCCATCATCAATATGGGGACGTAAAAAGAAATCCATGCCCTGCAACAGCCCAACCCCGGCCAGACCTGCCGCCACGTACACTTCTGAATTATCCAGCACCAGCTTACCCGGAAGGTGAATTTCTTCTATTCCGGATGGCGTCTGAAATACCCACGGCATAATTTGCCGGTTGCTACTGTTAACCCAGTTCACGCCCTGATGATGCTGCAAATCCTCCAGCGTTTCCGGTATGCCATGTTCCGCCAGATAAACGGGGCTGGCGCAGGTGACCAGCCGGATATTACCCAGTTTCCGGGCAACATAATCCCCCTCCTCCAGCGCCCCCATGCGCAATACACAATCCAGACCATCACGCAGCATATCTTTACGGCGATCTGAACTGCTGAGAATAATTTCGATGCCGGGATAGCGACGATAAAAATCCGGCAGATTGGGCGCGACCAGCAAAGCGGCAATGGCAACCGGCATATCGACACGCAACGGCCCGCAGAGCGGGCGTCCCGCGGCAAACGATCCCAGCAAATCATCGGTTTGCTCCAGCAATGGCTTGCTGTTGCGATAAAACTCCTCGCCTTCTGGCGTCATATTGATGCGCCGCGTGGTCCGGTGCAACAGGCGCACGCCGCAGTGCTGTTCCAGTTGCTGTAAGGCTTTGGTCACAGCGGGACGGTGGATTTGCAGATTTTCCGCCGCCTGCGAGAAACTGCCCGTCTCCACGATCGCAATAAAGATCCGCATTAATTCGTAGACATTGATTTGCATAGCCCGCTTCTTTACCGGAAGGAATACCTCTTATTGTTACTTATTTCGTAATAGTGATGAAGCGTATTGACCATTTTTAATAATAAATACGCCGCTTAGAATGGCGCTATTCCGGAACACAATCCGTCAGGGTACTGATCAACAGCGGATTATACCGGCCTGTCGCTATCTTTTTTTAAGGAAACAGACGATGCAAAATCACAGTGTCAGCAATATTCTCGGTATCGAAAAAAGCGTTATTCAGGGGCCGCTTTCATGGCTGACCGATGCCCGCCTGGTAGCGGCGGTCAGTAATGCCGGTGGTCTGGGCGTGCTGGGGCCAAACGCCGGCCTGACTGCGGAAACCGCCGTCTCGACGCCGGAAGCGACAGCTGAAAAAATGCGCGAAGAGATTCGCAAAACCAAAATGCTCACCGAGAAACCCTTCGGCGTTAATCTGATCCCGGCGATTGAAAATGACATCTGGACGCCGCCCATGCTGCAGGTAATAAAAGAAGAAGGCGTGCAGGCCGTGGTGTATACCGGCTACGGCAAAGACGTGGTGATCCCTGCACTGTTTGATGAACTGAAAGAAGCAGGCATTAAAATCATCTACCGGGATATCAATCCCACGCCTGAAAACAGTCGCCAGGCTGAAGCGGCCGGTGCCGATATTATCGTCGCGACAGGGTTTGATGAAGGCGGAACACTGCCGGGTACCGCGCTAGGCACTTTTTCCATCGTGCCGCTGATTGTCGATGCGGTGAAAAACGTTCCCGTGCTGGCTGCGGGGGGTATTACCGATAACCGCACTGCCCGCGCCGCTCATGCCCTTGGCGCGCAAGGGGTGTTTGCCGGTTCAGTGTTTATCAGCACCCATGAGAGCCGCGTACCGCAATCGGTGAAGGACAAAATCGTCGCGGCAAACGGGCTGGATATGCTGCTGTTTCGCACCCTTCCTGACTACTACCGTTCGCTGCCCGGAAAGCTGGCGGAAAAACTGGTGCAAATGGACAAAGCCGGAGCCAGCCGGGAAGAGATCGCCGCCGCGATGGGCGGCGTGAGCAGCTTACGCGTCGGTATGCTGGAAGGTAACAGCGACGAAGGTTATATCGCGCTCGGTACCGGGATCGGCAGCATCCGCAGCGTGAAAAGTGTCGCTGAAGTGGTGAATGAATTAAGCGTCTGACGCTTTCCCGCCGCTAACGGCGGCGCTCCTTTCGCCTGTTCCGTCATCGCCGGAATGGGCGAACCGCTGCCGGATAGATCGATATCAACATCCCCGCCCGCGCGATGCTACAAAATGTCCTGGCCGCATAACGACGCAACCCTTTGAGGCCTTAAATGTTTTCCGCTTTACTTGTCAGGAATCCACGCGCTTGCCTGTTGATCCTTATGTTGCTGCTGATGAATATCGCAGCCTGGGGTTGGGCATTTTTCACCTTTGGCGACAGCGCCTCGCTGATGGCGGCAAGCCTGCTGGCATGGTGCTACGGCTTACGCCATGCGGTGGATGCCGACCATATCGCTGCCATCGATAATGTCACGCGTAAAATGATGCAGCACGGGAAAAGATCGTGCAGCATCGGTACCTGGTTCTCGCTGGGGCACTCCACGATTGTTATCCTCGCCACCATTGCCATTGCGGCAACCGCCACGGCGTTTCGCCATCACATGGCGTGGCTGCATGAAACTGGCGGAATGATTGGCACCAGCGTATCGGCTTTTTTTCTGATCATTATCGCGCTGGTGAATTTACTTATTCTCAGTAATGTCTGGCGCGCTTTCCGGCAATTCAAAAGCGGTGATAAATCGCTTCCCGACGAAACAATTTCATCCGGCGGCGTAATGAGCTGGATCTTTCACCGGACATTCCGCCTGGTGTCGCAAAGCTGGCATATGTACCTTGTCGGTTTTTTATTCGGCCTGGGGTTTGATACCGCCACTGAAATTGGCGTACTGGGCATTTCCACCGCCGGTGCGTCAAATGGCATGTCGGTGTGGTCTATTCTGGTATTTCCGGCACTCTTTACCAGCGGCATGGCGTTAATCGATACGCTGGATAATATCCTGATGGTCGAAGCCTATGGCTGGGCATTCAGCAAACCGCAACGCAAACTCTATTACAATATGACCATCACCGGCACATCGGTTATTGTCGCGTTATTTATCGGCGGCAGCGAAGCGCTGGGACTAATCGTGGATAAGCTTGATTTACATGGTAAATTCTGGGATATCATCGCCGTGATGAACGATAACCTGAGTAACGCCGGGTTTTTCGTGGTCGGATTGTTTATTCTCTGCTGGCTGCTTTCTGTGCTGAACTATCGGTGGAAAGGTTACGATGCGCTTTTTACGGATGAACAAACACCGCTGTAAACAGAAATAAAGGAAATAATAACAATGGAGAAGTTAATGATGCTGGCGCTGCTGGTCAGCGTTGCAACAGGATGCACGCCGCTTCACCCGACGGATTGCCTGAAAAAAAGTGCCTTAGAGTCCTGCGCTTATAATCGTTCCGGCAACGTTACCGATACGGATATTTATGGTCAACAAGCGGCCGGAATTAAAAATGCGCTGGATTCCGCCCTCGCCGATCGCCATGCATGGAAAGGCAAAACCTGTACTGTGCATCTCGATTTTAACTATGACGGTAAATTGCAAAATATGGTTATCAGAGGTGGCGATAAAGAGTATTGCGCAGCGCTGGAAGCGGCGGCGAAAAAAGCCGTCTTCCCGCCTTTCACCGATCAGAAAGTCTACGATGTGATGAGCTCCGCACGCTGGAATATGCAGGGCTACTAAAAAAGGATAAAAAAAAGCCGACAACATTGTCGGCTTTAATATTGCACTACATGTTAAGCGTTAAGCAGTTGCTCTCCGCAGGCTTTTACGCTTGCCAGCAGAACTTTAACATCCTGCAGACACACCGTCGGGTTCAGCAGCGTCAGCTTCAGGCAGGTAATGCCATCAGCTTCCGTTACCCCAACGTTCGCCGCCCCGGAGGCCAGCAACGCATCACCAATGCGCTGGTTCAGCAACGCAACGGCGGACATATCATCGTTTTGCGGGCGGAAGCGGAACAGCACACTGGCAAGCTGAGGTTGCATCACCAGTTCCAGCTGCGGCTCCTGCGCGACAAATTCCGCCACCTGCTGCGCCAGCGTTACGCCATTATCAATGATTTCGGCGTACTGCTTTTTACCCAGCGCTTCAAGACCCATCCACAGTTTCAGCGCATCGAAACGGCGGGTGGTTTGCAGTGATTTCGAGACCAGGTTCGGTACACCATGCTCTTCGTCAAAGTCCGAGTTCAGATAAGCCGCCTGGTAACGCATCAGTTGATAGTGACGCGGATCTTTCAGCAAGAACGCGCCGCAGCTGATGGTCTGGAAGAACTGCTTGTGGAAATCGAGCGTTACGGAATCCGCTAACTCAAGACCATCCAGGTAGTGACGGAATTTCTCAGACAGCAGCAACGCGCCACCCCAGGCCGCATCCACGTGCATCCAGGTCTGGTATTCCGCCGCCAGCGCAGCGATCTCTGCTAACGGATCGATAGCCCCGGCGTCGGTCGTACCCGCGGTTGCAACAATCGCCAGAACCTGTTCACCGTTCGCTTTCGCCTGCGCCAGCTTCGCCGCCAGATCGTTGAGATCCATGCGGGAGAACTCATCCGTCTTCACCAGCGTCACGGAGCGATAACCCAGCCCCATCAGCGCCATGTTTTTCTGCACGGAGAAGTGGGCATTTTCAGAGCATAATACTTTGATTTTGCTCAGATCGCCTGTTAAGCCATCCTGCTGAACAGAGTGGCCCTGGCGCGCAAAAAACGCATCGCGAGCCAGCATCAACCCCATCAGGTTGCTCTGGGTGCCGCCGCTGGTGAACACCCCGGCATCGCCCGGCTGGTAACCCACCTGGGTGCGCAGCCATTCAATCAGCTTGATCTCAATGATGGTGGCTGAAGGGCTTTGATCCCACGAATCCATGCTCTGGTTGGTGGCGTTGATCAGCACTTCCGCCGCCTGGCTGATCACCAGACTCGGGCAGTGCAGATGCGCAACACACTGCGGATGATGCACAGAAAGACTGTCTTTCAGGAAGTACTCAACGGCGCGCTCAATCGCGGCCTGGTTGCCCAGGCCCTGAGAGGTAAATTCTAAATTGATGCGCTCACGCAACTGCTCAACCGTTTTGCCCTGGTACATCTCAGGTTGTTTCAGCCACTGCACAACCGCTTTTGTGCTCTGCTCAATGGCGTCCTGATAGGCGGCAATACTTTGCGCAGAACCTGAAAGAATCGGATTTACATCAGACATTCAATTGCTCCGATTAAACAGGCTTAACGCCGGCTGCCAACAACGCGTTCTCAAACTTGTCGAGGAAGATTTCCAGCTCGTCATTGCTGATCAGCAGCGATGGCAGCAGACGCAGCACGCAACCGTTACGGCCGCCGCGCTCCAGAATCAGACCATTTTCGAAGCATTTTTTCTGCAGCAGCGCTGAAAGCTCGCCGTCTGCCGGGTAGCAACCCATGTGATCCTGCGCTTCGTTCGGCTTGACGATTTCAATACCAATCATCAGGCCCAGACCGCGCACGTGACCGATAACCGGGTAACGTTTTTGCAGCCCGGCCAGTTTGTCTTTCAGCCAGACGCCCTGCGCTGCCACTTTGTCGGCAATACGGTCGTCTTTCAGGATTTTCAGCGTCGTCAGACCGGTCGCCATCGCCAGCTGGTTGCCGCGGAACGTCCCGGTGTGGTGGCCCGGCGCCCATGCGTCGAACTGTTTTTTGATACCCAGTACGGCCAGCGGCAAACCGCCGCCAACAGCTTTAGACATCACAATGATATCCGGCTCAATACCGGCGTGTTCGAAGGCGAACAGTTTACCGGTACGGGCAAAGCCCGCCTGCACTTCGTCAATGATCAGGACAATGCCATGTTCCTGCGTTACTTTACGGATGCGCTGTAACCACTCGACCGGCGCCGGATTCACGCCGCCCTCGCCCTGCACGGCTTCGAGGATCACCGCAGCCGGTTTACGCACACCGCTTTCAACGTCGTTGATCAGGTTTTCGAAGTAGTAGGTCAACGCTTTCACGCCAGCTTCGCCGCCGATACCCAGCGGGCAGCGGTATTCGTTCGGGTAAGGCATGAACTGCACTTCCGGCATCATGCCGTTAACCGCTTCTTTCGGCGACAGGTTGCCAGTGACCGCCAGCGCGCCGTGGGTCATACCATGATAACCGCCGGAGAAGCTGATCACGCCGGAACGGCCGGTCACTTTTTTCGCCAGTTTCAGCGCGGCTTCAACCGCATCCGCACCGGAAGGACCGGTGAATTGCAGGCAATACTCTTTGCCCTGGCCCGGCAGCAGCGACAGCAGATAAGCAGAGAACTCATCTTTTAACGGCGTGGTCAGATCCAGTGTATGTAACGGTAAGCCGCTGGTAATGACACTTTGGATGCTTTGCAGAACTTCAGGATGGTTATGACCCAGAGCCATGGTTCCTGCACCTGCGAGGCAGTCAAGATATTGATTATTTTCGACATCGGTGATCCAGACGCCCTGCGCTTTTGCAATTGCCAGAGGCAATTTACGCGGATAGCTCCTTACATTGGATTCAAACTCGGCTTGTCGTGCCAGGAAGGTTTCATTGTTCTGAGGTAATGAATTTGCATTCAAAGTATCAATACGGACTTTATCCGTCATCATATCACTCCTACAACCAGCGCGATGTTTCACCCTGATTGAATAATGGTTTATGGGATTTGCTCAAAAAAAAACGCGGCTAATATATGTTTTTTTAACGCCGGACTCAATCTTTTATTTTCAAGGGCACTTATCGATAATTACCTTTAAAATCAATAAGAAAAATAACATCCGCGCAGAATTTGCGTTACTTCAATTGTAAGCAATTCTGTTACAAATACCAAAGCGGAGCGCCAACAAAGGATAAAAGGCCTGGAATTATCGCTTTGCGCGCTGGCTTTTTATCCTGCAAAGCGCGGTATCGCCATTAATAATGGCGAAAATTAACGGCTAACGCGTTATTTTTCAGTTCTGGTGCATAAAGCGTAAGGAAAATATCGATTCAGCCGGGCAAATCACTTAATATGCCCGCTTCAAATTTCCCTGTGCGGCGAAACATTGTACAAAACGCGGCGCAATGTAAACAGGAAGTCAACGATTTAAGCCATAAAGCGCATCACCCGATAACCCGTGACAGGCAATACCGGTTATCGACAACGGGAGCAAATCCTGGGTTGTCATCAGAAATGTTCGCGGGCGGACATTTCGTAAGGCAAATACCACCGGGCAGCCGGACTGGTTATTTCACCTTATGCCGAGAATGAAAATTTTCTTGCCATGAATTAATGGCGCCCTGATATGAGATTGTTATGACTCGCACTTTTCCACACATCGTCGTTGCCAAATTCGGCGGCACCAGTGTTGCTGACTTTGACGCGATGAGCCGTAGCGCCACCATCGTTCTTGCCGATAAAGATGTCCGTCTGGTTGTTCTGTCTGCGTCTGCGGGCGTGACCAATATTTTAGTCGAGCTTTCTGCCGGTCTGGAAAGCCGCGAACGCCTGGACAAAATCGAAACCCTGCGCACCATTCAGTACAACATTATCTCCCGCCTGAAACAGCAGGATGCTATTCGCCAGGAGATCGACCACCTTCTCGACAACATCAGTCGCCTGGCGGAAGAAGCCTGTACCGCCCACTCGGCCGCGCTCAGCGATGCGCTGGTCAGCCACGGCGAATTGATGTCCAGCCTGCTGTTTGTCGAAGTGCTGCACGAGCGCGATGTCGAGACCGAATGGTTTGATGCCCGCAAAGTTATTCGCACCACTGACTGCTTTGGTTGCGCAGAACCGGTGCTGGATGCAACGGCAGAACGCGTTGAAAGACGGCTGCGTCCGCGTATCGAGCAGGCATTAGTGGTCACGCAGGGGTTTATTGGCCGCGAGGCGAATGGTCAAACGACTACGCTGGGCCGCGGCGGCAGTGATTACACCGCCTCGCTGCTGGGTGAAGCGCTACACGCTGCGCGTGTGGATATCTGGACCGACGTCGCCGGGATCTACACGACCGATCCGCGTATCGTCTCCCAGGCGCAACGCATTGAGCAGCTCTCATTTTCCGAAGCCAGCGAAATGGCGACCTTTGGCGCAAAAGTGCTGCATCCGGCGACACTGCTGCCAGCAATGCGCAAAAATATCCCGGTCTTTGTCGGTTCAAGTAAACACCCTTCAGCCGGTGGCACGCTGGTCTGCCGCGAGGCCGAAAACCCGCCGCGCTATCGCGCGCTGGCCGTTCGCCGTCAGCAGACGCTGATGAAATTACACTGCGAGCAGGGGCAGCCCGCCTGCCACTTTTTAGCGGATACCTTCGCGCTGCTGGCACGCCACGATGTGGCGGTCGATTCCATCACCACCTCAGAAACCAGTATCGCGCTGATCCTGAACGCCACCAGTGCCACCTCCGGTGAATCGAACCTGCTGACCACCTCTCTGCTCACCGAGTTGTCGTCGCATTGCCGCGTGGAAGTGGAAACCGGCCTTGCCTTAGTCAGCCTGATCGGTAATTCGCTGTCGCAGGCTGAAGGCGTTTGCCATGAGGTGTTCGCCGGGCTGGAAAATCATCCCGTGCGGCTGATTTGCCACGGCGCGTCGTGCCACAGCCTCGGTTTCCTGCTGCCCGCAGAGGCCGCAGACGACGCGGTAAAAGCCTTACACCGCCGTCTGTTTGAATAACGGCGATTGACAAGCTCCGCGCTTAAGCCCGGCGTAGTGCTGGCAGACAACCCGCTCTGCCAGCACGAAAAAGAAGACACGGCCTGTTCCACTGGCCGCCCGGACGAACAGATCGTCGGGCATTGCCGCTTTACACGCTTTCTTGTACCCTTCCACGCAACCTATCTCACCTGTTGAAAAGCAGAAATTACCGGACTTCACATGGCTGCTCACACGTCGAAAGATCCCCTGCATGGCGTCACTCTGGAGATGCAAATCAACGCGCTGGTCGCCCGTTACGGCTGGAACGAACTGGGTAAACGCATCAATATTAATTGCTTTAAAAACGAACCAAGCGTTAAATCCAGTCTCAAGTTTCTGCGCCGGACGCCCTGGGCGCGCGCAGAAGTCGAGGCGCTATATCTGGATTCCCTGGATGATGTCGCCCCGGTCAACAAGGATGAGCCCACCTTCAATCCGTGGACCCGCAGTCGAATCATCAATAAGAGCTAATAAGATGTCCCTTAAAAAGTCAGTCGTCCTTTTTGCTACTGCGCTTTTACTGGTCAGTTGTTCCTCCAAACCGCCTAAATCTCTTGTCACGCCGCTACCGCCGGTGGCGAAACAGCCGCTGCCTGCAACAGGAAAAAATTCACAGCCGGTACGCGGCGTCTGGCTGGCGACGGTTTCCCGCCTCGACTGGCCGCCGGTCAACTCGGTGAATGTCAGCAGCGCCGATACGCGCATTCGCATGCAGCAGCAGGCGCTGGTGCAAAAACTGGATAAACTCAAAAGCCTTGGCATAAATACCGTCTTTTTTCAGGTGAAGCCGGACGGCACCGCGCTGTGGCCCTCTAAAATTTTGCCGTGGTCCGACATGCTGACCGGTACGATTGGTCAGGATCCTGGCTACGATCCGTTGCAGTTTGTGATTGATGAAGCACACAAACGCGGCATGAAAGTGCATGCCTGGTTTAACCCGTACCGCGTGGCGGTTAACACGCAGCCTGCAACCATCGCAGCGCTTAACCGCACGCTCCCTTTGCACCCGGCCAGCGTCTTTGTGCTGCATCGCGACTGGATCCGCACCGCCGGTGACCGGCTGGTGCTCGATCCTGGCATTCCCGATGTGCGCGACTGGATCACCAGCATCGTGGCTGAAGTGGTTGCCCATTACCCTGTCGATGGCGTGCAGTTTGATGACTATTTCTATACCGAAACGCCCGGTTCGCAACTGAATGACAACCAGACCTTTCAGCAATATGGCCAGGGTTTTAGCGCCAAAGCGGACTGGCGGCGCAACAACACCCTGCTGCTGATTGAGCAGGTTTCCCGCACCATTAAACAACTGAAACCGGGCGTTGAATTTGGCGTCAGCCCTGCCGGGGTATGGCGCAACCGCTCTTTCGATGCGGCGGGTTCCGACACGCGCGGCGCGGCGGCTTACGATGAATCCTTCGCCGATACCCGTCGCTGGGTGCAGCAGGGGTTGCTGGACTATATCGCCCCGCAAATTTACTGGCCCTTCTCGCGCAGCGCTGCGCGGTATGACGTACTGGCAAAATGGTGGGCCGACGTCGTCAAACCCACCCATACGCGCCTGTATATCGGTATCGCGCTGTATAAAGTGGGTGAACCGTCGAAGATGGAGCCGGACTGGATGGTCAACGGCGGTGTATCGGAGCTGAAAAAACAGCTCGATTTAAACGAATCGCTACCGCAGATTAGCGGCACGATTTTGTTCCGCGAAGATTACCTGAACCGGCCGCAGACGCAGCAAGCGGTCAACTATTTGCGGGAGCGCTGGGGGGAATAACCCCCGCTGGTTAAGAGGGTGAGTCACGAAGAGGCGTTGCATGCTGGATTTAATCAAAGAAAATAGTGTCCTGGTGTCAGTCATTTCATTATGCGTGGCCACCCTTTCGCTGACGCTGAATAAAAAGACCTCCCGCATGACCAGCTACAATTCGCGCGGGAACTATATTGTCTATTTCAGCAAGATCTCGGGGTTGAAAAAATTTTTCACCTCCTCTGGCTTCAGCGTAAAAATCTATAATTCCGCCTTATCCGATATTATCAAGCTCGATCATAAAATTCATATCACCCCGCTGCTCGGCGGTATCCGCCGGGCGCAGATTTTTGACGGCCTCGAAAACCGCAATAATCTCGGCATCAGCAAAACGATCTATCCGGCATTTAAACGCGCGCGGAAAATAAAATTTCCGCGCCGTTATGCCCACGATGATCTTTATAGCTTTCATAGCTCGCCGTTTTTCACCTGGTTTTCAGCCAGCGGTAAACATGCGGCATCCGCCAACCCGGTAGACAGAAAACTCAACCGATACCATAGCTATATCGAAATTACGGATTACTCTGGCCACAGCGAAATCTGGTATTTCTCCTTTTCATTACACTTATCTAATCTCGATACCGATTTTGTAAAAAGCGACAACTGGAAACGGCTCAGGGCTGATGAATCCAGTCATTTTAAATATTATCGCTTTGCGGATTTCACGGTTCTTGCGCCTGTCGATCTGTATAAAAATCTTGCGACCGCTTTAACGCCGCAAAAACCTTTATCAGAAATTCGCGGTTGCAATGAGGAGCATGAAAACTCAGACAAGCTGATGCAAAGCGGTTATGAGCCATTAGAGTACGAACTGCAACAATATGAGCTGCGGGAGTATTACTATTTCCTCAGCAAAATAAAGCAGCACCTCAGTTTTTAAGCATTAACCGCACTTTCACGACATTTCATGCTTCATGGCTCTTCCGTCAGTGCCTCGTAAACGCTGCGCAAGCGCGAGCGTAAATACAGCACGGCTTTGTGTTTGCGGGAAAGTAACGCCTGCTGGCTGGCACCACTCTCCTCCGCCAGTTCTTTATAGCTGTAGCCGTAAAGCTCCGTTTTCTCGAACACCTCGCGCTGTGCGGACGGCAGCTCGGCCAGCGCCTGCTCCAGTTCCTCCCACAGCAGCGTTTTCAGGTATTCCTCTTCCGGGGTTTGCGGCACACCGAACAACGTTTCCGCCAGTTCATCTTCGGCAACATCTCCCTCATCATCAGTGAAAAAACGGGATAACGGCAGTTCCCGTTTTTTGCGCGCCCGATCGGTCATTTCATTGCGCGCTGCGCGAAACAACCAGGCCGCGACATTCTCCACCGGCTGCTCCACCTGCATCAGTTGATATGTCACTTCCTGCAGGATATCGTCGGCATCGTCCCTAACCGCAGTGCGGCCACGGATAAAGGCTTTCAGCCGCGATCGGCAGGCATTAAGCGCTGCCATGAGCAGTGATTCTCCCGCCACACTGGCTTTCATTGTGTTCACTCTACGTCCGGTGTTTTCGGGCGGTTATCATCAGGCTGAGCGCGATCTTCCGCCTGCTCATCGCGATGTCCGCGCCAGCCACAGTGTCCGCGATGTCCGTGACGACCAAAGCCGTCGCGACGATGGCGAATAAACTCTTCGCGCTGTTCCGGCGTCATCTGCATCCAGCGCTCATGCATACGGCGATGCGCCCGCGCCATGCCAAACATCCCCGGCCGAAAACCGAGTCCGCCGAACAAAATGCGGCACAGCACCAGCACGCCCAGCGCCTGCCAGAAGCCAATGCTTTTTACCCCGAGGATGGCGGGCAACAGCGCATTCCACAGCGACATTACCAGCAGCCCCAGTATGACGACCAGCGCCACACCGAAAATCACATGTTTCACCATGCGATGGTGGCCAAAACCGTGTCCACGAGTGTGCCCATGCATATCAAAATCTCTCATCTTCTTCTTTCCTCTTACCGTAGCGGATTGTTGCCTGTGATGGGGTAGACGAATGAGCGATAAAGATATTGCCAGGAAAATGAAATTTTTTCTGCGCCAAACGCCTCCCCATTGAAAAAGATGACAATATTATTATTAGCTCCATCACTTTGTTTTATTAAAAAATTAACTATTCATGTTATTTTTCATTATATTGAAAATAATTTTTCGGTTAATCTTTAATAATATTAAGCACGCTCAGAAATTTATATATTATATATAATATGCCACTTTTTTAGTCTTCCATGTAACCGCTGGAAATCAATGGTTATTTTAAAAATAGTGTTTTAATAAACATTTTTATATTTGCAAAGGCCTCTCCCCCGTCTATATTTTTTTGAGTTAGTCGTTCCGTTAGTTTCAAACCAACAAAGGAATTATCTAATGACTGATTTTGCACGGTCAGTTACGGTTGATATCGCAGATACCAGCCCGGCGACACTGACGCTAAATTACGTTCGCCTTAACGGTGGGCAGTGGCAAAAAACGCCAGAACCCGGTTCAACCATTACTCCAGCCGGAGAAGTCGAGTATGTGAATGGTGTTGAGAGCAATTATGAAACCCTTGGCGGCCAAATTGTTCTGACCCCCGCCTCAGGTGGCCTTATTACTATCAAATGGGACTGGTCTTTTGGTTCGGGCGTTTCTGGCGGCGTCAGGACGGAATCTTTAACCGGACTCGCAGTCAGTTACCAGTGGATCAATACGCAATCAAATCACCCTGTATTACAGGTTACGATCAGCGCCGATACCGCAGCAAAATTACTTCGTGCTCATAAATGAATGAATACTGGCAGGAAATATTTTCCTGCCAGTATTATTTGATGAGGATTGCAAATGGCAAGTAATATAACTGCTGGCAATTTTTCACAAAATAAAAATCTCGCCATTGCACTGGGTAATAATTCGGCCACTACGCTAACGCTGGTGCTGGCCAGCGTAAATCAGGGAGCCTGGGCTGGTACGCCGCCAAAAAATGGTTCAACCTACCCGCCCGCTAATTATTTTTATGCCGTTAATATTGCTGCGAATAGTTATGACGCACTCAGCGGCTCCGTAAAATTTGAGCTCGCCTCTGGGGGGTTCCTCATAGCGCAATGGACCTGGGAACCCGGCACGCCTCTGCGAGTGGATGCCTACTGCGATAGCGACCAGGTACAGATTGATTACAATACCATTAATTCACAATCAAACTCGGCGACGTTCCAGATTACCGTCACTAACGAATAAATTACCCATGCTATTCAGGGGGAATCATGTCCGGGGCTGCGAGCACTAAATTTTCGTTTTCCATTACGTTTCCGGATCAGGGGGGAGGAACAAACCCTGCCGTCGGTCCTTTTATTATTCCTCCGCGATTGAAAAATGCCACCCCGAATAACGATCTGGCGTTGTACTTTTCAGGATATTGCGTCCCCGCCACAACCTCAGCCACCAAAGGTATTCAGCCGGGCGAGATACCGCAACAGAAAGCGTTTGGTTTAAGTTTTACGCAGTCAGGAAGCTCACCTAATCCGGTAATAAAAATAGTGCAGATAACCGTAGTTAAACAATATATTTTTAGTGCACAGACTGCCGATCGTGAAATATTACTCACTTCATTTCGCCTATTTGCCGGGCAACTTGAAAAACTGGAAGTTTCGCTTTCCAGCTCTACTGGCGGGCTTTTACCCTGCGTCACAGAAGCGCTGCTTTATCAAATTGCACTCAATATGCCGTTAACATTAAGTGAATTACTGCAATTCACTTATCACTTTAATATTAATGATCAATATATTGATCTGGAGCCGGGTTTTTCACTGACCATTGCCGCTGCCGGATACCAATATATTGCGCCTCCCGCCAGCCCTGGTTATGGATTGAATGCGTTTACCCTGTCCGGTACGCAAACAGTCAGCCTCGGCTGGCAGCAAGACGGGAAATTATCATTCAACGGTTTTGCATCCCGTTTTACGCACGGCGTTGAGTTATCTCCGCCGACGCCACCCGATGAGAACTACCCGTGTCTGATTTTCGCCGCCAGCCCTATCGATCTTCAGTTAAGCGGCAATGCCCGCCGACACTGGCGGCTGATTACACCGTCATCGCTGCCATCGCCGCAGAATGTGGATAACAGCGGCAGCAGCAGCGTTGACAGCGCGTTGTTACTGGGCGCTGACACCTACACCGATTTAGCGGCGGCCACCGAGGCGGCGATTGGCGGTGGGCAATTTTGTATCACGCCGGACGCCGACAATAATCCGATCGTGGCCATCGCATTTACCAGCAGAGTTTTTGTCACGCCCGCTATTGGCATCTTTGTCAATGATATTGCCCAACAGGTTCCGGTCGGGACATCGATGCGCGACATCGTCTTTCAGTATTTGCTGGTTCCGCCCGCACACATTGTCACTTCCGGTTCGAATGTCGATAGCACATCGCTGAGTTGCAAATTACAACGCTGGGTGGCCAATAGCGAAAAACCCTTTTCCTCCACCTCGCCAGGCCCAACGGTTCAGGTCGACTATTTTGATTTCTCGCCAGACAGCACTTCAGGCCTGCCGCTGAGCGGACCGGACGGCGACGTATTCGATATTCCGCTGTTAAAAGGCGATCGGATTTATGTCGGCCCGAAAGATGGATATCAACTTAGCCTTACGGAGTAGTACACGCGCGCTTCTTGTTCGTCAGCACCCCAGGTGAGGGCCAGGAAATGAACAGCACTAAAAATTATTTTACAACGCTTCCCGTGAGCTTTCTGTTGCTGTTGGTCTGCACAGAGGGGTATGCAGCCGTTAAGTTTACGATCCGTTCGCAAAACTTTCTCCATTTGGGATGGGGAACATCCGCTGTGAATAAAAATAAATGTCTTGCGCTTGACGAGATGATGCAAGCCAACGACGTGATTATTATTCAGGAGTTAATGCAGCACGCTGATCCCTGTCCTGCTGAAACAACAAAAAATAAGTTCCAGTTTATCGTTAATTCGACGGGGTTGGGTTCCAGTTCTTATAAAGAGTATTACGGTTTTTATATCAAACCGCCGAAAGTTAGCTTTACCAATGATAGATACCAGGCTGGTGGAACCTTTGAGCGACCGCCTTATGCCATTGGACTGAAAGTCACCGTCAGTGCCACCAGCAAATATATCTGGGTCGGTAATATTCATTCTATTTTTGGTAAAAGAGTACAGCAACGATACGACGAGGCCGCTGAAGTAAAAGATTTTTATCAATACATGATAAACGTACGAATAACGGGCGCACCCAAAGCAAAAAACTACCCCTTTATTATCGGCGGGGACTGGAATATCCCCCTTAAAAATAAGGCCGGGAAATACACAAAAGGCTTCGAGTGGCTGCCAACGAACAATGCGGAGGGAGCCCCGAACGTCCCAACGTCACTGAGTGCAAAAGGCAAACGCGCCAGCGCCTACGATCATTTTATTTATGCCGATAGCCTCACGGTAAATAACGTTCAAATTCTGACAAGCGCTTCCTTCGCCTCGGATCTCTCATGGCGTCAAAACGTGACCGATCACCTGGGAATTAGCGCAGAGGTAACCATCCCATGACTCCTCTTAATGTCTCGCGCTTGCTTCGTCAATCAACATACTTACTTGCCACCTGCTGTCTGGCGATCCCGTTAATGGCGTACGCCGATAAGCCGAATTTTTATGTGCCGGAAGCCTGTAAAGGTAAGGCAAGCGGCGCCGGGCTGGAGAATCCTTCCGACGTGCTGCCGCCGCAAGTCACAGCGTATTATGTTGATCTTGTGACTCCGGATATCGTATTTCTCTCCATCGATAGCGTCTCCCCGATACCGGATAGCAAGTTTTGGTCGGCGAAGATCAATATTCCACCTGTCACTAAAAACAAAAATGGCTACAAGGGCTCGTTTATCCTTGATGTCTCTTATACCCCGCTATTGAACGTTTTTGTGCAAAAAAATGCGAGTTCCCCTGGCGTTAAAGCTTTTACCCTGCCAAGAGCCGCCACGCTACCCAAGGACGCAGAACTTCTTCCGGTCGTGGATGTGACTATTTATAACGAAGATCATAGCGCAACGCTTGCAGGCGCCTTTGTGCAATTTCACTCCGCCGCTCTCACCGCAGCAATAGTTGGCATGGATGACACATCCCCGACGCTAACCGAAGAGGCGGATGACAATGGGATCATCAAGTTGCAGTGCATGATTTTCCTCGAGGGTGCGAACTGGGTCACTGTCTACGATAAAGATCACCAATACCGCTACGATGCCCCGCTGGAGCTGATTAACCCCGCAGGCGCGTTAAGCACCACACGCGTGACAAAAAGTGGGGAGGAGTAAAATGGCTCATTTCGTGCCGTGTTATGCGGGTTCGCGTTTGTACATCGCGCCGGGCGGCGAAAACTGCTTTGGTGGCTTTTTACTCTCAACAGACGTCACCACGCTGCCTGACAGCCTCACCGTTGAACAGGCGCTTTATGCGTACCACGGATGGTTTGTTCAGCTTCCCGCCACGGCCATTACGGATCTGGCGGCATTTGAGCAAAAAGCGCAGGTCTGGTTTCGCAACTCAGCGCGAAAGGATGCGCTGGCGGCCTGGTTCACCAGCATTGCGGGATTAACCGCAACCGTCCTGTTTGCCCGTAAAAACGGAACCGACGTAACCCTGCTGCGCACGGCGGAAGTGCCGTTCGGCAATTTTGCCCTTTCATTGCCGAAAGACAGCACGATAGTGGCGTCAGCCCAGGCGTTAACCTTTAGTCGCGGTACGCTGCTGGTTACCCCTACCGGCGAGCGAACCCCGCAGCCGTTCGCCCTCGATCATCTCGGGCTGGAATTGCTGAATGACGCCGCGCCGAATAATGTGCTGTCGCTGGCGTTTTCCGTCACCAGCGAAGCCGCAAGTGATGTTCTGGATATTGGATTACGCAGTTTCTCTGCGCCCGCAGAGGGCGGCTATACCCAAACCGCACTGTACCGAATCTTTAATTTGCAGGATGCGACTTCGCAGTTAACGCTTCAGGGGACCCTTGATCCCCTCGCCCCCTGCGACACCACGCGCTCCTTCCTGCAGCTGTCCAGCGGTGCGCTTTCGCTGCCCACGTACTATCAATCCGCGGCAGGCGCGGCGGTAGAGGTAAAACCACTCGCCAGCGCCGGGCTGGTGTTTACCGAACGGCTGGCGGCGGTCGATGCCAGCGGTCAGCCCGTCATTCTGCGCGGTAACCAGTCTCTATATCTGACGCCCGCAGGTGAGTTCGAATTTCTGCTCTCGTCGCAGGGGCAAGCCGACGCCACCTCCGCCTCGCTGCAAAACGCACTGATGGGAGGATTATCCTCTGTCGAGTATTTCAAATATACCGGTAACCCAATACTGGCGTTCACTCCCCATCAGGATGCGTTTGCCCGTACGTTGCAAAATGCCGCCCCCGGGCGCGATCGGGTATTCGGGACTCTGACAGGGGCCGGGAAAACATCATGGGTGACACTGCAAACCGCGCAAAGCAGCGAATACTTCGCCCAGCCCGACAGCTCGGTCTTACACCAGGCTCCCGACGCTGCCGCAGACGCTGATTTTCTGACCTACCTGCCCGTTTCCGTCGGTGACGTTGAGGACCAGCAAACCCGCCTCGCCCGCTCAGATAACGGTGATTTACCTCCCGTCGCCTTCCCGCTGGCGCCCTACCGTTCGATTAAAGCGACCAACATCTCCGGCACTGATATCAGAAATATGGAGACTCAGGTGTTGTCGCCGAAACGTCGCACCGTTGTCCAGACGCTGATTCAGACAGGAGAAAGCGCCGGACGTTTACGCGCATCGCTGCCTTCGCCACCTTTCTCAACAACACCGCAGGGATTACTGCTGGCGCTGGGTGAGGACGCGACAGGGTTAACCTGGCAGCAACTGACGCTGGGGCAATCCAGCGCGGCAAACACGCCGCCCCATCGCGCCGACAGGCTACTGTTGAGCCACGTGAACGGCGAACTGAAATCCGCATTACAGACGAACCAGCTTTTTCTGGTCATCACTGGCGCCGGGATCATGAGCCAGTGCGCGTCGATTCCCTATTCCCTCACCGCCGTGCGGCAGCGGCAGCTCGCTTTGCAAATAACAGATCCGGACGTCAACGCGAAACTTGCCGCGATGGTGCCGACACAGTGGCCCGATTTAGCATCACTGCGCGCCGATCTGGCGGCCAGGTTTACACCGGAACAACTGGAAAACGTGTTCGACACCGTGCGCAATGCTCTGGGTGATTTCAGCCTGTTTGTCGCAGACTGGGAATTCGATCTCTCCCCTTGGCGTTGGGTCAATTACAACACCCTGTTACTGTTCAAATTCTGTAATAAAAAGCTGTCGCAACTGGTTGACGATACGGAGCAATGGGCGGACGCAGATCGTTTCAACAGCTCAGCGGATGGCACAAGACAACGGATTCAGGCGATTTTTGCTGCCGCCACCGAACGCGTTGCGACCGGTGATGGCGATTTGTCTTATTTCGTTAATACGGTGATGGAGAGCGAAAGCTGGAATGGCGTTCTCGCACTGAACGCCCAGGTCCCGCTGACCGGGCTTCCTCCTCAGCTTGAGGGGCTGGCCGCCGGAATTGATGTCTCGCGTTTTCAGGCGCACCACATCGGTATTTCCGTCACGCCGATCGCAACAGGCCAGAGCACCTGGACCAGCCACCCCAGTTCAGTCTTTGGCCTGATTGATTATGAAGACAGTGAACACCTTTCAGGAAACGCGCCTTACGACTTCAAAGTCCTGTCGCTGAAGGTGGCGATAGCGAACTCCGGGATCGTCTCGTTTTCCAGCAAAATCGAACTGCTCATCAACCAGCTCTTTGAAGAACCCGCCACACAGTATTCATCGTCAAGCGGCAACAACCTTTTGCTGTATGGCGTTTATCAAAAATCCGGCAACAGCGGAAGTTATCTGTTTACGACCGCGGATCACACCACCTACGGCATAACCAGCCAGATCCTTGATGCCGTCGGTATCCGGGCGGCAAGTTTTGTTACGGCCAGCGGCGGTAAAGCCGACGCGGAGAACAGCACAACGCGCACAACGTTTGCGCTCAATGGAACCATCGGTTTCCTGCAACAGCCGCAGTTTGACCTGCTTTCCTATGGCGCCGCCACGCCAAATCAAGGGAATGGCAATGTGGAAGGGTTGGCCTATTCCGGCCTGACAATCGATATGACCTTTGATCCTGCCACGCCGCAGTACCGGCAGTTTACGTTTAATGCCCAGCCGCTTTTGCCGGATGCCAACGCCAGCCAGGTCCGTGCGCAAAGCCTGGCGGCACATTTTCCCATGAAACTCACGGCTCTGATTCAGGGGACTGGCGACGTCACACCCGACAAAATGGCGTATATGCCGGTGGATTCGCCGCTCAACGGCATAGCGATGACCGCGCCGTGGTTTGGGTTGCAATATGAACTGGATCTCGGCTCGGCGGGCGCGCTGGCCGCCAAAATCGATTTCACCGCCGGCCTGCTCCTCGCCTGGTCTCCGGCAAGCCAGACGCGTCAATCCGGGATCTACATTGGCCTGCACTTGCCAGGGGTGAAAGGTGGAGAGCGCGCTATCCCGATTGAAGGCGTACTCAAACTGGTTTTCGCTGATGTCACCTTCCTGGTGGATCCGCCGACCTACATTCTCAAGCTGGGCGATATCGCCCTCAAACTCCTTGCCCTGAGCTTTCCACCGAACGGGCAAATTGATCTTTTGATGTTTGGTAACCCGGATGCGCAGACCAGCGGCGCACTGGGCTGGTACGCCGCCTGGGTGAAAAACGGCGCAGACGGCGCGGGGGGAAAACAGGTGCAGCGCCTAACACAGTTGCACTCAGAATCCGCACTTTCCCAACTCCAGCAGCGACTTCTGGCGGCACAGAGGAGCCAATAATGCCCGGCAAAAAAACGCGCAACGCGCCATCCAGCATCGATACGCCGATTCAGAATCTGTGGAATACCCTGCTGTCGGCAGGTTACCTGTCAGCCGATCAGAAAAAATTCAACCTGCCGGCCGCCAATACACTGTACTCAGCGCCTGTCACTGCGCTGCTTAATGATGCGGATCTCTTTCCCACCGCCTCGCTGGTGATGACTCTTAGCGGGGTGCAACCACCGGGCGACGGTAATACGATAGTTCTGACGGGGCAAATTGATGGCAATTCTTTCAATGTTTCCCAACCGGCAGCCAGCGCCACCTTTAGCGTAACGGCGAACGGCGTCGCGCAACTCAGCGTCAGCACACACCTTCCCGACAACAGCGCTGCGTTAGGTACTGCGTTTCCGGGGCTGAAGCCCCACGATAAAAAACAAAACGTTTCTGCTGCGGCTATAACCCTGTTCCGCAATGCCGTATTTACCGCCTCATCCTCTGATGCTGGCACAGGCGTAACGTTCAGCGGGCAGCCGGTCGCCGGTTCCAGCTATCAGGGAATGTGGAAAACCCGTCCTGCCGCGATGCAGGGGAGCATCACCCAGTGGCCGACCCGGGACCGCGCGCTGTCGCCCGCCTTTGTGTTACGTTCGGAGCCTGTTGACGCCGTTCCGGCTGCCGGATTGCTACCGCTAAAAGCGGGGTTACTGTTTGTTTCATCGCAAGCCGACGACGATACCAGCCATGGTATCGCCACTTTTGATGCCGGAACGCTGGCGCTGTCGGGGATTGAGTTGCATTTCCCTCTCCTTGATGACGGCGACCCCCTTGCGCTGAGCAACGATTCGCTCGCGGTCTCCCTGAGTTCGGTCGCCGATATCGCCAGCCTGCTGATGGGCGAAGTCGCAGATGCCCTGCTGCCGAACCGCTTTCCTCTGGGAACCGATCTGCTGCTGCAAGAACTGACATTCACCCTCGACATTACGGCGTCCAGAACGTTGCAGGTGTCGGCGACGGTCAAAGCCCACACGGAAATCCATTTGCTGCCGCTCAATCTGGCGGTGCTGGAGAGTGTCATCTTCACCTTCAGCGTGGGCGTCGATCTCTCAGCATGGATCGCTATCAATGGCCTGTTCAAACTCAATGGCCAGGAACAACTGAAATTTTACGGCGGATTAAGTTTCTCTGTACCCGGCGGTAGTGACAGTGTCACGTTAGTGGCATACAACGATGCCGAGATCGATATCCTGCAATTACTGAATATCGTCCCCGGTTTGCCAACACTGCCAGAGTCAGGAATTGTCACCCCGGCGGGGGGATTATCTGCGCAGATCCAGCCCGCTACCGGCGCCTGGCAGTTCAGCGGAACCATTGCGCCCAAATCGGGAGCCTGGACACTGGAGTTTGGCCGCGGCATCAAAGCCGTGTCGCTGAAAAGTTTGCGCCTCGATCTGGAGCGGACGCCGACCAACTTAACCGCCACCATTCAGGCACACACGGAATTTTTGGGGATCCCGTTTATCGTCAGCGCACAAACCTCGACGCAATCCAGAGCCTGGGTGTTTGAGGGGCGCATGATCGCAAGCAAGCCGGTGAGTCTGATCAGTGTTGCCAGCCAGTTGCTGCCCTTCATTCCGCAATCCCTGCCGACGGATATTACGCTGAATGCGCTGCAGGTGAAGTTTAATACCGCCGCCAACACCTTCATGGTACAGACCACCCTGCAATGGACGCTCGACTTCCTGCCAATCAGTATTACGGCCGATCTGTTGATCAGGTCGGACCGCGCGAAAGCCAGCGATCCGGCAAGTTATTCCGGGCAGTTAACCGGCATTGTTGATATCAACAACATGATCCTCACCTGCTCTTACATCTTTAGCCCGACGACGACAGACATTATTTTTGCCTACCGCAACCTTAAAGTGGTTTATCACAAAGATGACATCGATCCCTACGTTGCAGTGAGTCTGGAAAAGAGCAATGTGGGCGATCTGTTTGCGTTTCTTCTCTCCTTTGCCCAACCGGGGCGAAATATAGCGCTGGGCGATCCCTGGAATGCGCTGGAGAAAATTTCGCTTCCAAATCTGACGGTCAACGTACATCTCAAAACCCGCAAAATTAACGTCAGCATCGGGCTCAATGTCGATCTCGGGTTTATCAAGATTACGCAATTCACCCTGACCTATGTGAAACAGTACGGCAAACCCAAATTCAACCTTGAACTGAGCTGTGAATTTCTGGGGCAGCGCTACGGAGGCGATAATAAACCGCTAAGCTGGGATCCGCTTAATCAGGCACCGCCAGTGGTGCCCGGTGCGGGTACACAGGTTTTCGACCTTGAATATCTGGGTATCGGCCAACGCATGACCCTGCGCGGTGAGATGCCCACCACCATGGATGGGGTGATCAAACGACTGGAAAACGCGCTGATTCCGGTGGGGAATCCAACCCGGAACCCGGCGAATCAGCTTCCAGGCCTGAGCTATGACGCCGGTTCGGACTGGATGATCGGCACGCGTTTTACGGCCATGTCGACCGTGTCATTAAGTATGGTGTTCAACGATCCACGCGTGTATGGTCTGCTGATCCAGCTAGCCGGTTCACGCGCGGGCCCGCTGGCGGGTCTGCGTTTTGAGATCCTGTATCGAAAAATCAGCGACAACGTCGGCGTATACCATATTGAGCTGACGTTACCCGACACCATGCGCCATCTGGAGTTTGGCGAGGTTTCCATTACCCTGCCGATTGTCACTGTTGATATCTTTACCAACGGCAATTTTCGTATCGACGCCGGATTCCCTCCGTCGCTCACCGACTTTTCCCGCAGTTTTTCGGTACAGGTCTTTCCATTTATCGGCTACGGCGGTTTCTACTTTGGCGTTCTCAATGGTGAAACATCCACAACCATACCGCGCATCTCTAACGGCAATTTCACCCCGGTTATCGAATTTGGTTTTGCCTTGCAGGTCGGCGTCGGTAAAACGCTGTCGCTGGGCATTCTCTCCGGCGGCATCAGCATCACCGTCGGCGGCATGCTGCAAGGCACGCTCTCATGGTTCAACCCCATCGATCAGGCTTTGGTGCCCGAAAACTATTTCCACCTTCGCGGTGCTCTGGCGGTTATCGGCCAGGTGTATGCCACCGTTGACTTCGGCATTATTCAGGCCAGTGTGTCGCTCACCATTTACGTCTCGGCGGCGATTGATGTCGAAAGTTATCGGGCGATCCTGCTGAGTGTCAGCGCCGGGGTTCGCGTTAAAGTCAGTATCAAAATTATCTTTATCCGTATCAATTTCAGCTTCTCGGCAACAATCACCGAAACTTTCCCGATTGGTTCAAACCGCCAGACACCGTGGATACTTTCCGCGCCCGCCAGTAATACCGGCGTACAACGCAGCCTCTATCGCGCGAAAAGCCCGTTCATTCGCCAGCCGCAGTATGGTCAACTCCGCCTGCGACCGGCGAGAACGATGATGGCCCGCCATATCTTGTCCCGCTATCGGAATAACGCGGGTGCGCCTCTGTGCGTTAATGTCACGGCGATTCCCTTATTCTCCCAGGCGATTGCCGATGATTTTGCCTTTTCCGGCGCGCCGACGGTTCCCTTTGCGGGGAAAAACCCGGTGCTGGCTCTCCTGCTGGGGATTGAAACCTCCACGGACGCAGCCAGCGGCACAAATCAGTTGCTGAGCTTTATGTCCGACTGGCTTTCATCGCTGATTGGCGATGAACATGCCACGCTCTCCGCCGCTGTCGTCGATGAGATCCTTGATGCCCTCAAAGCGCCAGATGCCGTAACGGATATTTTTAGCTATACCAACCTGGTACACCTTTTTGACAACCATCATATTCAGTTCACGTTGCAACCGCGCCCGCAGCAGGCGCAGGCCGACGGCAGCGAACTGCCGATGGCGCTGATGGCGATGATCCCGGAATTGTCGCTGGAGACGCCGGACTACACGATTAACTTCCTCACCGATCGCATCCCTGCGGCGGGTTACGAGCAGCGGATTCAGGACTATTTTGCCGATCTGGCCGCGCAGTTTGCCGAACGCCAGGGCTGGAACAGCAATAAAACCCAGGACGCCAGTCAACCGGACAGTATGGCGCGACTGATCTTCCGCTACTACTTCCTGATGCTGGCGCGCAGTCTGCTACAGCAAACGAAAAGTTTTATGGCCGAAGCCGAGTGGCCGTTATCGGAGAAAGAGGCCGCTCATGCCTCACTCCAGACGCTGGCCAACCGTTTCAACAACAATTATACCGTCCGCGCAGGGGAAGATTTTCCCGCTATCGCCGCCTGGTTCAGCGTAACCCCGCAGGCGCTGGAAGCCGCCAACCCGCAGTTTGAGGGTGCCGCGCCCGCCGCAGGCGATACGCTGTTCATTCCTGCGCCCGCCGTCAGCTACATTGCACAGCCGGGGGACACGCTGGAAAGTCTTGCAGCCTGTTTTGCGCTGGAGCCGGATGAGCTCCAGCAGGCAAACCCGCAGGTGAATTTCCACCCACTGGCAGGCGGAACTCAGCTTGCCATTCCGGCGATGCGCATTCTGCATAAAGTGCTCGACGGCGAAGTGGCCGCGACCATTGCTGCCGATTTCGGTCTTTCGCTTCAGGCGTTGCGCGCGGCCAATCCGCAGGTGAATTTCAACCCGCTAAAACCCGGCACCCTATTATTAATCCCCCTCACCGTAAGCCCGTATGCCATTGCGGAAAGCAATCAGCAGAAAGCAGGCAAACTGCGGGCGGGCATGCTGCTGCCGCTGGGCGATATTCCCTTTCTGACCCAAAATGGCGACACCTTTGCCAGCCTCGCGGCACGATTTGGCGCAAACGATGTTGCGCTGGTTGCCAGCAACCAGAATGTGCTGGGGCTACTGCGCGCCGCACAAAAATTGCCGCTTGGCGATTTCACCTGCACCAGCAGAGACGGCGACAGCCTGAATGGCATCATCGCCTACTGGTATGCGCGTAACACCGGTTTCAACGCCCAAAATTTGCTGGCTGACAATCCCACATTGCGGCTTGCCGCGCCGCAAACCCTGAACATTCCGCAGCTAAACGAAAACGACAAACGGGTAACTCTGGCGCATGAGGAGCGCGTGCAGGATTTCCTGCTGGCGAATAGCACCACCCTTGACGTGCTGATCGCCAGCAACAATGCGATTGCGCTGGCGACGGGCCAAACGCTGCTGTTGAAAAACATTATCGTTGTTGCCAGCAATAGTTTCCTGCTTCAGTACACGGCGGGCACCGGCGAGACTCCGTTGCTGCTGGCGCAACGGTTCTTTGAACCCTCGCCAGCCGCCCAGGTTACCGCACTGCTCAGCATCCGGCAGTGGAACGGGAATATTGCGGCGGAAAGCCCCTTCGCCACCGGTAGCCTCGTGGTGATCCCGTACTTCACCACGCCGGGCAACATTTGCCGCCAGTTTGGTATCACCCTGGCGGAGCTTTGCCGCCGCAGCACGCTGTTAAGCGACAGCAACCTGCTGGCAGCAAATGTGTCCCTGCTGGCTGAACAAGTCACACACCGGATCGTCACGAACGAGACGCTCGCAGAGATTGCGCAAAACTACAATTTGTCGCTGGAACAGCTCACCGGGCGGATTGCCACCCTCGGCGGCCTGTTTGCCGATGAAGCGAAAACCCTCTCCGTCAAGGCGATTCCGGGATTCCGCCGTTCACTGCTCGCCAGCGTGCTGGCGCAAACCGGCAACTACACCAATGCCCTTAACATGTCGACGCGGTTTATGCTCAATGGCTTACGCCTGCCGGACCCCGACTTCCCGCAACAAGGCAGCCTGGCGATAAACACCCCGGCGGCATACCCGCTGTATGCGCTGGTTGGGCAGGAGTACCCGCTGGCACCTCCAGATGCGCAAAAAGGATATACCCTGACACTGACGGGCAGCGATGCCTGTTGGATCAACATTCCTGGCGGGAAACTGGCAATCCCCCTGCTCGCTGAAGAGATAGCACGCATTGCCGAACTGGCGACGGCCGAGCTGGATACCGCAAACATCGTCAGCCAGGCGATTCCGCTGTATAGCTGGTTGCCCGATCGGCAGACCGTCTCCGCCACGGCGATATGGGCAACCGAAGAGGTGCCGGAAGGCATTACGTTACCCTCGCAGCGGGTGAGCACGCCGCGGATCTGGAGCATGCCTGACGCATTGATTCGCGCCATTGCTGAAAGCCCTGACCGTCGGCTGCCTTATCGGGGCTGCTTCGGCACCCCATTGCCCGATGGCAACATCGACACGACGGTGCTTCAGGCGGCGCGCTACGCGACAGCGATTGATTTCACCATCGAGAAACCCGATGCCTCCCGACCCGGAATGTATCTGCTCTCCGGTACCGATCAAGCCGGGTTGCAGCGGGTATTAAACTTATGGACTTACCTGAAAAATAACGACGCCGTGGGCGCAACGCTGTATCTGGCCTATCGCGAACAGCAGGCCAGCAACAGTAATGGAACGCAAACCAGCGATCGGCTTGATCGGGCAAACAGCTTCCTGCTGAAGACCAACCTTTCGACAGAGAGTCACGGCGAGTTCCAGACACTGCTGCGCACAAACTCTGCGGTGATGCTGAACGACGGACTGATTGATGCGTCGCTGGCCACCCTGACCACTGAAGACAGCCGGAATTTTTTACAGCTGCTCTGGGAGTGCTCGGTGGTCAAAAACGGCGGTTACTACCTCTACTACCAGAAGGAAGATGGAACGCCAGGGCTGCCTGGATCGCTGTTTAGCGATGGCAAACAGGCCTCGCTGCAGCTGATTGCGCTACTGAGCAATCAGACGGCGGACGCCGGAATTGCCCGATCGTTTAACAACATTCTGATTGTTGGCGATAACGTTGACCAAAGTGCGAACAGTATCTTCTTTGAAGCCACGACACACACTGTCGTGGAGGGCGACACGCTGAATCACATTGCGGTGAATGCACCGCCCATACTGGCGCTTTCCGGGCAGTCGCTCGGTGAAATCAATCAGCTCATCATGGGCGTATTACGCACGGGATGCGAGGTGGCAGGCCAGATGGTTTTGCCCTCCGACAGCATCAGTTCGATTGCCCTGCGTGCGGGAAAAACGGTCGCGGAGATTGTCGCCGCGCTGGTCGATCGGCCAGAGATGTTACGCACCGGCGCCCTCGTGATGCTGGCGGGAAAACCCGTTCAGCCAGTGAACAACGGCGATACGCTGGAGAGCATCGCCAGCGAGTATGATTTTCTCGATCCTGCGGCATTGGTTGCCCTGAATGCGCACCGAACGCCGCTTCTGGCAGCAGGCACCAGCTTTAACCTGCCAGGCGGGGAACGCTATATCCTCCAGGCCGGAGATACCTTTTTCTCCATTGCGCAGGCAAAACAACAGGATCTGTCGTTGCTCGGCGATCTGAATGCCACAAACCCGATCCTGCTCGCTGACGCCGTCATTACCGTCGCGGCCAATACGCTCAAATTGTGCGCCAGCCTGCCGCCAGGCCATGCGGGTTTCACGCTGCAACGTAGCAATCCGCAAGTTGAGAGCGCGGCGGAAACAACGACATCCGCACTGGGGACGCTCTATAACCTGGCCGGGTTCCAACTGGCCGCGAATGCAACGCTCAATGCCTCAAATGAAGGATTACCGGCAGGGCCAACCAATGACACTGACGAAAGTCTCTGGCAATACCGCCAGATTCTGTCGCTTATCGCCTTCGCCCGGAACAAAAGTAACGAGGGAAATGTCGCCCTGCCGTCTGCCGCGCAAAGCCCCTACCGCGCTGTCAGTGCGGGCGGTCAGGCGGATATCGCGCTCTGTTTACAGGATATTCTCGGCAACCGTACGGTCGGCTCATCGCTTCCGGCTGCCCATTCCCCGACGGGGTACACCGACGAACTGCTCGGTCCTGGTGCCTGGCCATCCGTGAATACCACTTACCGGTTCCAGCCACGAAATGGCGGCGGCGCACTGGCGGTGACCGCACAGCTCTCTGCAACGCCCTTCCTGCCGGATGCTTCTGCCGTGCCTGTGCGGGGCGGGCTTCCTTCCGGGCAACTGGTGACTGCGGCCGCCAGCAGAGCGCAACAGGCGCGCCTGCAATACCAGACGGCCAGTTGGCAACTCCAGCAGCCCGATATCACCGCCCGCTTATCGACAACGCTTGGCGAACTGGACGATAACGCAGCGTTAAGCCTGGCGCTTCGCTACGATCTGCTGGGCCTGGCAAACTCAGCCTGGATCTTTACCGGCATTGCCGCCGGGATAGAGCCAACCCGGATTACGCTCGGGCCGGAAACCGCGTTGAAAAATTTTGCTGATGTGCTCAGCCACTATCCGGCAAGCGGAGAAATGGTGGCGAAAATCAATCAGTACCTGCGGGCGGATCTGCTGTTTGGCGCGGCGACGCCGCTTATCGTTCCGCATAATGTTCTGACCAAAGCGGGCGACACCCCGCAGGCGGTGATCGATCACCTCGAAGATACCATCGATTTAACCACTCTCGGCCGGAATAACATGCAGCTCGCGGTTGCCCTGGACACGGTGTTCAGCACCGCCACCCGCAGCGTGGTTCTGGATGTGGCGGGTCAATCGCTCAATGCGCTGGCGCTCAGTTTCGGTTGCGCGATTGCCACCTCGGCGGGGAATATTTCCGGTATGGCCGCGACCTGCCAGTTGCTGACACTGGGCAAAGATGTGGTGCTTAGCTGGTCGGATCCGGTTAGCGGCAATAGCTGGCAGTATGGCCCAGAGGCCGGAGAAAACCGTTCACTCGCTGCTGCGGCGGCGTGGTTCGCGCAGCAGGTTAAAGCCAGCCAGCAGCGCGAAAACGTCAACATTACGGTGGATGATGTCGCCGTTGAGAATCAATTTGTAAACGGCATTTTTGCCAGCGGGCAAACGCTGTCCATCGCCTCTGTCATCGCCCATTCCGGCGATACCATCGCCAGCCTGTTGGCCGATTTTGGTGCGCCACAGGGTAACCAGAGCGATCCGCTCGCAAACTTCATGGCCGCCAATGCGAATGTGCCCAATGTCTGGCCAGTCAGCACCGCCCTCTACATCCAGGATACAGCGCTGATCATTGAGGAGGGCCAGACGCTGGAATCACTGGCGCAACAGGCAGCAATATCAACAGGAAGCATTATTGCCAACAACCTGCGTCTGCCGTTTAACAGCGCAACCAGCATGCTGATCCCCTTCAGCGGCGACAATCAGGAGATGATGGCGGGCAGTCTGCTGATCGCCAGCGGCCAGCCTCTCTCTGCTCTCGCCAGTGCGCTGGCGATGAGTAGCCGTGATTTACTCACGCTTAACGAGACGCTGCCGGCGCTCTTCTCCGGTAGCCCAATTGGCACCGTCACGCCAGCGCTCAGCGATACCCCGCAGAATATCGCCCGGGGTCTTGCTATCACCGTCGGGGAACTGGCCGACAGGATTGCTGATGACCCTGGAGCACTGCGTAGCGGAGCGCTGCTCGTCACCCCTACAGTGCGATCGAGGGAAAGCGAGACAATCAAAGCCGTGGCGCTGCGGCTGAACTGCACGGCTGAAGCGCTGATTGCCGCCAATGCTTGCCTGCCCGGCTGGATAACCGCGGGCCAAAGCATCACGGTCGATGGCGCGCCGTACCTCGTCAGGGAAAATGACACCCTGGCGTTACTCCTCGCACGTATTAATGAAGCTCGCCTCTCCAGCCGCCAGCCTCCGCTCTCCACCCCGGAATTTGCCGCTGTTGCACAGGGTCTGGCGCTCTCTGCGCGCGCGATCATTACGCCCGTAGTGATCCTGCAACTGTCGGCGCAGGTACAACCTTATGCTGAGCGGGCCATCCAGAATCTGGGCGTCAGCCTCGCGGTTTCACGCGATCCGGCGATGATGGCCGCCGGGTTCGATTCAGCGCCGCTGATGGTTTCGTCAACCACATCCATTACCGCCGCGCCTTTCTCCGCCAGCGACAATCTGCAATCTCTTACGCAGTTTGCCATTGATTTTGAAAACGCCTTCCGCGGCCTGAAGCTGGCAACCGGCCCGCAACAGACGCAGGGAAATACGCTACTGAAACAGGCATCGATGCGGGCAGCGGTCAATGGCGGCGCGACCCAGAGTAAAGATAAGAGCTTGTGGGTGGTGAATTTTTCCGATCGTGGCAGTTATGTGAATTATGCGGTTGATGCCCAAAGCGCCCGCTATTTCGCCCTGCCGCCGCTGACCACACTTGCGTGGAACGGCAACGCTCAACAGGTAAGCTACAGCCCGCAACAGGGGCTGGAGTGGGGTTCCGGCACTACCGCATTCCGCGCGGCAGATCCGGAGCAGTGGCAACAACAGTTGTTCTCCGCCATTGATTTGGTGTTGTCGCCAGAGTATGCGGTTGCGGGTGCCAATCACCCGAAAACGCGCGCAGCGATCCAACAGATCATCACGGCGAAACAGCAGATCGCCAACGGCGTGGCACAGCGGGTGCAGCCCATTATCAGCGGTAATAATCAGGGGCAGACGGAAGCCATTAATGCGATGGAGCAGCAATTACTTGTGGCCCTGAGCAGCGCATCAACGGTGCAGTCGCTGATTCAGCTTGATCTCAATGTCTCTGGCGACGGCGCGCCGCCAATGGCCGATATTGCCAGTGCGCCCCAGCTTTCCGGAAAATTAACGACCCACATCGTCAACACGCAACAGATCGCCGCCAATAACGATGCTCCGCTGGCGCCGCTTGCTGAAATGACCGGGGTATCACCGCGCTATCTGGCGACAATCCTCGCGACGACGCGCAACATTATCCGGCCTGATTTGACGATTGCCCGCAAAGATCAGCCCGACAAAATCTGTGTGACGAGCACCAGCGATACGCTCAGCAGCATTGCGCAGGCTCTGGAGTTGCCACTTTATGAACTGGCCGGAAAGAGCAAAATCCTCGGCACTCCGCAGCCTCTGTTTTTGCATAACACGGCGATTAACGTCACCCCGACGGCCGCACCACAGACGCTGACCACCCTGACCAGTGTAGCCAGTTGGGCGAATACCACTATCGCGGATGTGATTGTGGCAAACCAGCAACGCACAGACTTTTTTAGTGCCGGTTCAACCCTCACCCTGGGCAACACGTCATTTACCCCCTCGGCCAGCGATACCCTGGAAAAGATCGCGCTGTTCTTTGGCGATGTTGAGACTTTCGCCACGCAATTGGGTAGCGTGGATGCCGGCAGTCTGAGCGGGCATTATCAGCTCAATGACAGCGCGCCTCCGCGTGGCCTGACGCTGGTTCCACAAATCTCGCTGTCGACCGCGAAAGTCGCTCTCGCGCAGGGGATTACGCGGTTAACCACCGCATTTGGCGTTAAAGATCCGATGGTTCAGCGTAACGTCACCCTGCAACTGGCGTATCAGGTTAACCAGCTTGAGTTCGACCGTCATGGTATCGCGGGGGTTCACGGCTACCAGGATTCCAGCTGGTTATCATTTATTATTCCGCTGGAGGATGTCACCCAGACTGATGGCCAGATTGGGCAGTTGCAAATCCCGGTGCCATTGAACAGTTATCCGCAGCCTGCTGTGGTTTCCAGACAAACCGCGTCAGCCGCCACGCCTGCAGAGAATGCCGTCGCGACGCTGGCGCAGTGGGATTATGCATTCACGGCGACCCGCCAGTTTGCCGCCCAGGATCAGGCCACCTTCGAGATACTGTTTAACCAGCCCGATGATGGGGTAAGTTCGCCGCTGGTGCGCGATTCACGCTATGAACCGATCATTACGCTGCTGGCCGCTTTTTCTACCGTGTGGGACGTCATCGCTTCCGACCTCGCACAGTTGAAGGATGCAACCCAGCAATCCATTCCACTTCCGGCAATTAATGCGCTGAATGGGTTAGCCAGTTTCGCTGAGAAAATTGGCGACGCATGGGCCAATCTGCGTAGCGTTGCGCCCGATCTCAAAGGATTGCCGACGCGTCGTTATCTTTATCTGTTGTCGATTCTGACCCCCAATACGCCAACGGAGATCTCATCAATCAGCCTCGAACGCCTTGAACAACGCAGCGATTTCGGCAGCGAACCGGATGATTTCCTCTTCACCTGTTCTGCGGCTTTTGCGGCCGATCTGGATAAGCGGCTCATCCCGGCGGCGCTGGAGACGCGCATGACCGAGTGCGGATTCCCCCCAGGCGCGGAGAGTTATGTCACCGTCGGAGCACCGGGTTCAGACTGGATGATCTACGCTCCGCAGGCTACCCAGAGCTATGCCGGAGGCAAAACTGTGATGGCTCCGCAGACCTTCCGCTTACAGCGAAAAGCCGACGAAGAGACGATTCTGGTTTCGCGACAGATCCTGTGGCCTGCAATTGATACCGGTGAAGGACAGCGTTTTGTCAGCCATCAGATGGGGAACCGACTGATTTACGATCTACCGCAAGAAGGACTGCCGATTACCGATCTGCTTACCCTGCCGATGGTTTTCTATCGTCTGAATATCATGGGGCTACAGGATGCGTGGGGAGGCACGTCGATTGCGCGCAATGCTAACTTGCTGGCCGGTAAGCGCATCAACCCGGACTTTATCTACCAGACGCCGCTGGCCATGTTCCCGACGCGCATCTCCCCGCTGCTGGCGGATACCACGGTGACAACGCTGACGGGAGAAACACTGGAAGAGGCGCTGGCCACGCTGTTTCAGACGCTCACCGCAGGCCAGGCGGCCATTCTCGGCGCATCGCATCGCGCGATGCGTATCGCGGCCTGCTGGTGGTCTGGCGCCGATCCGTCACAGGACCCATTGACCACACCACTGCGGGTGAGCACGCCGTTAACGCTCTCGCCGCTGTATGCGTTTGACGTGGCCTCCGACTGGAAAACGGGGCACTACATTTCCCGCCTGGTGCAACAAATGCAAAAACAGACCGCGGTGCTGGGGGTGACCCCGCGCGCGCCAGGGCGCTGGGTTGTCGATATTCTGATCTACAGTTACCAGGAGGATCAAAACGCGAAAGCACTTACCGCATTGTTGGATATCAGGAATAAAACCTACCCGGCAAGCTGAAATAGAGCCAACGAAAAATGCCGTTAATTTAATTAACGGCATTGACTTATTATTGTGCAATGTTTTGCCAACGGTAAAGAAATACACCATCGCTATTTAAACATTATTTCAGCAAAACATTGCGTGCTATTTCTTCTTGTACACATCGGCGGTGGCATGGATCTTTTTCCTGGTCTGATCCGACGTGACAATATAGATATCACCGCCCTTTTCATCCGCCAGTTTGCTCAGCGCATGACGGGCGTCCATTGGCGACATCTCATCAGAGGTGGTAATTTCGCCAATCTTTTCATATTGCGAAGAAACTTTGTCAAAGTCTGCCTTTTCCATCAGTTTCGCGGCCCAGGCATTACCGGCTAATAATGTTAACGCGCTAATAATCACTAAACTTTTTTTGTTCATCACCGCATTCTCCAGATCGTTTATGAGATTGTTGTAAATAACAGAAAAGCACAGTCGATCATTTACTCTATAACAGTAGTCGAAGAATAAAAGATTACAATATAACCACTCAATGGACGTATTTAATCCACAGAGCCAGGTAAATAAATAAAACATGCATCTCAAATATCATATACAATACCCGGCAATTTATTGCGTGGTATTTTCAGGAGCCTGGTGATGAAAAATTCACACCTCAACCTTCCCGCCGGTTATTTTGGCATTGTGCTCGGTATTATCGGGCTGGGCTTTTCCTGGCGCTTTGCCGCCACTTTTTGGCCGGTCACACTGTGGCCTGCGAATACGCTGATTATTCTGGCTATTGTTATCTGGGTACTGCTGACGCTGGCGTTTTTCACCCGCCTGTTGCACCACTCCGGCACGCTGCTTGAAGAGGTTACCCATCCATTAAAAAGCAGTTTTGTCAGCCTGCTGCCCGCCACCTCCATGCTGGTGGCGATCGGTCTGACGCCCTGGTGCTACTCGCTGGCACTGGCGCTTTTTCTGCCCGCCGTCGCCTGCCAGCTTGCCTATGCCGCCTGGCAAACGGCCGGATTATGGCGCGGCACCCATCCGAAAGAAGCCACCACGCCAGGGCTTTATCTGCCAACCGTCGCCAATAACTTTATCAGCGCCATGGCCTGCGGTGCGCTCGGTTTTAACGATGTCGGGATGCTGTTTCTCGGCGCCGGGCTCTTCTCCTGGCTGAGCCTTGAACCGGCGATCCTCAGCCGCCTGCGCAACCTGGATGAGATGTCCCCTGCGGTGCGTACCTCGCTCGGCATTCAGATGGCGCCCGCGTTTGTCGCCTGTAGCGCCTGGCTCAGCGTCAACGGCGGCCAGGTGGATGTGTTCGCGAAACTGCTGTTCGGTTACGGGCTGCTGCAAATGCTGTTTATGATCCGCCTGATCCCCTGGTACAGCGCCCAGCCGTTTAATCCGTCGTTCTGGAGTTTCTCCTTCGGCGTGGCGTCGCTTGCCACCACCTCTATCCGGCTGGGACATGCCGCGCCCGGCGGCGCACTCTACTGGATGTCATTCCCGCTGTTTATTGCCGCCAATCTGGTAATTGGTCTGCTGATTGTCAAAACGTTTTCCCTGCTGCTGCAAGGAAAACTGCTCGTTCGAAGCTAAACGGTTGGGCGTCAGCCGGTTATGCAGCTGACGCCCTGAGGTTTAAGGCCGTCGGAACAGCACAATGCTGCGGCCATCGAGTTCAAAATCCTTCTCGCGCGTGATCACCACACCGGGTTTGACCTTCTCAGAGGTTGACAGCTCCAGCACCCAGCCGCCTTCGCCAAACTGCGGAATACGAAACGGCACCGTCCCTTCGAACGGGTTGAAGAGCATCAGTACGTCGTGCCAGATCCCTTCCTGGCCCTGCAAATCGGCGCGTCCGATATGCACGCCCAGCGTCGTTCCCTCTTCCCACTGCTCCGGTTGCTGGAAACCACCGCCGGCATTAAACCAGGCAATCTCCATCCCGTCGCGCCAGTTTTCCCGCCGCAGCAGCGGCTGTGACGCGCGCAGCGCAATCAGCTGGCGGGTAAATTCACGCAGCGCCTCGCCCTCGCCCTGAATCTCATCCCAGTGGATCCAGGAAATTTCGCTATCCTGGCAGTAGCCATTGTTATTCCCCTGCTGGGTACGGCCAAACTCATCGCCCGCGAGGATCATTGGCGTACCGTGCGAGAATAGCAGCGTGGTGAGGAAGTTCCGCTGCTGGCGGGCGCGCACCGCAAGAATGCCTTCATCGTCCGTTGGCCCTTCCGCGCCATAATTGTATGACCGGTTGTCGTTATGCCCGTCGTTATTGTCTTCGCCGTTGGCCTCATTGTGTTTGTCGTTATACGACACCAAATCACGCAGCGTGAAACCATCATGCGCAGTAATAAAGTTGACGCTTGCCCATGGGCGACGACCACGCTGATCGTACAAATCACCGGAGCCGAGCAGACGCGCGGCGAAATCCGTCGAGACATTATCGCCCTTCCAGTATTCGCGCAGCGTATCGCGGTATTTGTCGTTCCACTCCGCCCATCCCGGCGGGAAACCGCCGACCTGATAACCGCCAGGGCCGATATCCCACGGCTCGCCGATCAGTTTCAGCTTCGACAATACCGGGTCCTGCGTCATGGCATCGAAAAATCCGCCGCGCTGATCGAACCCTTCCGGCTCGCGACCGAGAATAGTGCCAAGATCGAAACGAAAACCGTCGATATGCATCGATTCCGCCCAGTAACGCAGGGAATCCATCACCATCTGCAATACACGCGGATGCGAGGTATTCACCGTATTGCCGGTACCGGTATCGTTGATGTAGTAACGGTGTTGATCGGGCAACGTGCGGTAGTAAGAGAAGTTATCGATACCTTTGAAAGAGAGCGTCGGGCCAAGCTCGTTGCCTTCTGCCGTATGGTTATAAACCACATCGAGGATCACTTCGATCCCGGCATCGTGAAACGCCCGCACCATCTCGCGGAAACCCTGAATACCACGCGGGCCGTAATAGCGCGACGCTGGCGCAAAGAAACCGAGCGTGTTGTAGCCCCAGAAATTGCGCAACCCTTTATCCAGCAAATGCTGATCGTCCGGGAACCAGTGCACTGGCAGCAGTTCAACGCTGGTAATGCCGAGGCTGCGGATATAATCAACCGTCGCCTTATGCCCCATACCTTCAAAGGTACCGCGCAGTTCCGCAGGCAGCGCCGGGTTAAGCTGGGTAAAGCCTTTGACATGAGTTTCGTAGATCACCGTGCGCGGCCAGGCAATAGTCGGGCGGTTCTGATCCTGCCAGTCAAATTCCTGTGTATCGATAACCCGGCATTTTGGCGTAAAGGGAGCGCTGTCCTGTTCGTCGAAGGTCAGATCTTTATCTTCATGGTGGAGATCATAGGCAAAGTGCGCCGCATTCCACTCAATATTACCGACCAGCTCACGCGCGTAAGGATCAATCAGCAGTTTATTCGGGTTGAAACGGTGACCATTTTCCGGATCGAACGGGCCATAGACGCGATAGCCATACAGCGCGCCCGGTTGCAGGCCGGGCACATAACCGTGCCAGATCTCATGCGTGTTTTCCGGTAGCGTCAGCCTGGCGATCTCCTCCTTGCCAGTGGCATCGTACAAACAGAGTTCTACGCGTTCGGCGTGCGCCGAAAAAAGCGCGAAGTTAACCCCCTCGCCATCGAAATTTGCCCCCAGTTGCTGGCCGTGCCCTGCCGTAATGTAAAAATCAGACATGGTTCCCTCTCTGTTTAAACAGTGTTACCTGATATCACAATGCTGCATACCGCTTTACGCACTCACCAGCGCCGCGAATGTGTAGCCGCCAATAGAACGCAGATGGACGCTGTCACTCAGGGCGAACTCTTCTCCGCTGAGAAGATCGCGCCAGCGACGGTTCGCCAGCCCCGCAGGCAGCGACACCACCGCGCCGCTCAGGCTGCCCTCCAGCGCGCCAAACAGTAGGCGCGGCGCCAGCACAATTAACGCTGCGTCGTTATCCTGGCGGGCAAAAGCAATGATGTTGTCCGCCTGCGGGCCGGAGGTGGTCAGCGGCAGATAGTCGCCGCGCTGAAAAAGCCGGGGTTTCTGCTGGCGTAACTGCAACAACCGGGCGATAAAAAACTGTTTCAGTTGCCCGCTGTTCCAGCTCTCCTGCGAGTGCGGATCGGCCTGCTCTTCATCGCTCAGCAGCCGTTCCAGCTCCGCATAATCCGGCTCCAGCCGGTTATCCGGGTCGACCAGGCTGAAGTTCAGCGCCTCGCTGCCCTGGTAGATATCCGGCACGCCCGGCGCGGCCAGTTTAATTAAGGTCTGTGTCAGGCTGTTGACCAGCCCGGCGCGAATAAACGGTTGTAAAGCGGCGGTGAAATCCTGCAAGAACGCCTGATTTTCCGGGGAAAGCAGATGGCGGGCATAATCGAGCACTGCATTTTCATAAGCGTCGTTGGTTTCGATCCAGTCAGTGCGCTGCTTCGCTTCGCGCAGCGCTTTCTCCAGAAACTCAATAAACCGCGACTCCAGCGCCTGTAACCCCTGCGCATCATCCGCCTGTAATGTCGCTGGCCAGACGCCCGCCAGCGCCTGATAGATCATCCAGGCCACTGCCGGTCTTGGTGCCGGGCCATCGTCGAGCAGCACCACTTTTTCGCGGTTGAGATGACGCCAGCGCGTCACGCAATCCGCCCACTGTTGCGGCGCTTCGGTCAGCGTATAGAGCCGGGCGCGGGCATCTTCTCCGCGTTTGGTATCGTGCGTGGAGGTGGCTGACAGCGCATCCGGCTGCTGTTCCAGCCGCGTCTGCATCTCGCGGTGAAAACGCTGCAATGAGAAGGTGCGCGGCAACGGTTCTGCGCCCACTTCATTGAGCGCCAGATCCATGTTCTGGCGAAAGAACAGCGTATCCTCCACCGCTTTCGCCATCAGCGGCCCGGTCAGTTGCTGGAAACGGGTACGAAAATGGGCCGCCTGATGCAGCATGCTTTTTGCCACGTCGCCATGCAGGATGCGGGTGATAAAATCCAGTGCGGCCGGGTCCGGCGCATGTTCGCTCCCCCTGACCCAGGCGACCACTTTCGCCAGCCGCTCAGCGTCGGCGGGCATCAAGCCTTGCGCAGTGCCATAGGTACGATAAACCGGAAAAGCGATCAGCAATTCCCGCAGCGCCTGGCGTACCGCTTTGGCCTGCGGCACCGGAATTTCAGCGTGACCAATCTCTACCGCCAGCCGCACCAGCGTGTTGAACTCGCCAGCGAAATTGCGATCGACCATTAACCGCTTTGCGGCCCGTAACTCCGCGTGCATATCGACGGCTTTGCCCGTCACCTGATGCCAGGCTTTACGCAAATCGTCGAGCTGCTCATTGTCCACCAGCACATCCGACAGCGCGGCGATAAACTCATAGCCGGTCGTACCGGAAACCGGCCAGTCGGCGGGCAGTTGCTCCCCTTTACCGAGAATTTTTTCCACCGTGATATAGCACTCCGGCCCGGTTTTCTGGCGCAAACGGCGCAGATATCCCAGCGGATCGGCCAACCCGTCAACGTGATCGACGCGCAAACCGTCAACAACACCGCTGTTCACCAGTTCGAGAATCAGACGATGGCTGTCGTCAAATACCGCCTCATCTTCAACCCGCACACCAACCAGCCCGGTTATCTCAAAAAATCGCCGGTACGACAGATCGCTTGCCGCCGTGCGCCAGCAGGTTAAGCGCCACGGCTGAAGCTCATGCAGCGCAATCAGATCGCGGCTGTCACGAAGCGCCAGCACTTCTGTTTCGCGCCCCTGCCAGCTTTCCGCCACCAGCGGGTAAACATTGTCGAAATAGACAAAAACGGGATGACCAGTTTGTGGATCGGCCTGAACGGTAAGTTCGCCCTTTTCCACTACCGTGGCGAAATCGTCGCCGAGGAAAGGCAATGTCAGCGGTCGCGACCAGTCAATATCGAAATGGCGCGCGTACCGGCTGCTCTGCCCTTGTGCGATGACATCGCGCCACCACGGGTTTTCCAGCGAGGCGGCCATATGATTGGGCACAATATCGAGAATTAACCCCATCCCGGCGCCCTTCAGCGCCGCCGCCATGCGCATAAACGCATCGCGACCGCCCAGCGCCGGATCGATCTCGTTGGCGTCGGTCACGTCGTAGCCGTGTGTCGAACCGCGGGTGGCGGTAAAAATCGGCGAAGCGTAAAGATGGCTGATCCCCAGCCGTTTAAGATAGGGAATGCGGGCCATCGCCCGGTCAAAGGTCATGCCATTACGAAACTGGATACGGTACGTTGCGGTGGGCGTGCTCATGCTTCTCTCCCTGCAAGACGAACGATAATGGCATTCGGCGCTAATTCAGATTGCGCCTGCGGCAAGGCAAACAGTGTGTTACCGGGCATCGCTGGCAGCGGCTGCGGCGTGTCGCCCAGATTCAGCGCCAGCGAGAGCGTTCCCTGCGGGAAACGCCAGCAGACGGCGAGAAAACCGGGCGCGGTAGCCAGCACCTCCCCCTGATGGCCGCCCGCTTTTGCCAGCAGCGGCACAATATGCTGCTGACGCAGCGCCAGCAGTTGCTTTGTCAGCGCCAGCCACGCTTTGCCCTCGGCGCTGTGCACTGTTTGCCAGTTCAGCTTCGAGCGGGCAAACGTTGTCGGGTCATTCGGATCGGGCACCGTTTCGCCGTGTCCGGCATGGCCCGCGAACTCCTTTGCCCGGCCTTCGCGCACGGCCTGCGCCAGATCGCCATGGAAATCAGTGAAAAAGAGGAACGGCTGCGTTTCGCCATACTCTTCGCCCATAAACAGCAGCGGAATATGCGGCGACAGCAGCAGCATCGCCAGCAGCGCGCGGGTGCGATCCGCTCCCGCCAGGCTCAGCAGCCTTTCGCCCTGTGCTCGGTTGCCGACCTGATCGTGGTTCTGAATAAAATCGACAAACGCCGTAGGTGGCTGCCCGCGGCTGTCAACACCGCGCGCTTCTCCGCTCTGCGGCGAGACTTCGCCCTGATAAGCGAACCCTTCCGTCAGCGCCCGCGCCAGCAGTTGCTCGGGGTGATCGGCAAAATCCTGATAGTAAGCGTGCGTTTCGCCGGTGGCTAACACATGGGCGACGTTATGCACATCGTCGTTCCACTCGCCGCTAAACAGCGGAATCTCGCCCGCGCTGCCGCGCGGATGCAGGGCAATAATGTTGCGGCAATCTTCGGTGGTGAGGTGCACGGCGCGATCCGGGATTGCTGCACGAATGCGTTCGGCAATATCCACCAGCAGATGCTGCTCTGCGCTGTCCTCGATTTGATCGATGGCATCAAAGCGCAGCCCATCGAGGTGAAACTCTGTCAGCCAGTAGAGCGGCGCTTCCGCGATATAGCGCCTTACGGCGTCCACTTCATAGGCAATGCCCGCGCCCCATGGCGTTTCGCGTTCCGGGTGGAAAAAATCCGGCGACAGCAGCGGCAGATAGTTGCCTTCCGGGCCGAAGTGGTTGAGCACAATATCGAGCACCACCGCAAGGCCATAGCCGTGCGCGGCATCGACAAACGCTTTGAAATCATCCGGCGAACCGTAGGCCGCATGCGGCGCGTAGAGCAAGACGCCGTCATAACCCCAGCCGCGATCGCCGCCAAACTGCGCAACCGGCATCACTTCAATCACCGTGATGCCCAGCTCCGCCAGGTACGGCAGTTTTTCAATGGCCGCCTGAAAGGTGCCCTGTGGGGTGAAGGTGCCGATATGCAGTTCGTAGTAAACCGCCTCTTCCCAGCGGCGACCCTGCCAGTGCGCATGTTGCCAGCGGTAGTGGGCGGGATCGATCACCAGCGACGGGCCATTCACATCCCCCTGCTGCGCACGCGAGGCGGGATCGGGGATGGCTCTGCCGTCTTCCAGCACATATTGATAAGGTGTTCCGGGCGCAAGACCGGGAACTGTGGTTTCAAACCAGCCTTTGCCGACTGACTGCATCGCGATATCGTTAGCAGGAAGCCGCAGCGTGATACTCTGCTGGCCTGTTGCCCACAAACGGAAGCGCACCGTGCCTTCGCCGATGTCGTCGGCGCCCCAGCTTTTCGCAAAAGATTTCGACTCCATGCCTTCTCCTCTCCACGATGTCACGAGAAACAATCATAGACGATATTCGGAAAAGCCAGCGGAGCGGCGGTCAGGGAGAGTGTGGCCGGAGAACGGATTACCTCCGGCCAGGCGGGATTACGGCTGTGGTTTCCTCTCAGCGGCCTCTACTTCGCGATACCAGCGCGGGTGATGTTTCTTCGCCCAGCGACGGCTCACTTTATTCCGCTGTCGGCGGATTATTTGATCGCGGAAAATATCGCTTTTCCGAGACTGGCAATGGCCGCATTACTCTGTTTTAACGTTGCCTTTGTGTTTGTTATATAAATAACTACGATACGGGGAGTGTTATTTTCCGGCCACACCACGCTGATAATAGAACGCGAACCAAAATCCCCGGCGCCGGTTTTATCGGCAATGGTCCACCCGGCAGGCAGCGTTGAACGCAATAACGTATCGGCGACCTTATCCTCACGCATCCACTGAATTAACTGCGCGCGTGAACCGGGCTTCAATGCCGTTCCCAGCGTCAGTTTTTGCAGCGTGCGGCTGACGGCCAGCGGCGTAGTGGTATCGCGTAAATCGCCAGGTATCGCACTGTTCAGTTCAGGTTCAAAACGGTCCAGCCGCGTGACACTGTCACCTAACGTTTGCAGATAACGGGTGATGGACGCCGGGCCGCCGAGCTTTTGCGCCAGCAGATTCGCCGCCGTGTTGTCGCTGTAGCTGACCGCCGCGCTGCACAGTTGCTGCCAGTTGATGCGTGCCGGGGCGACAAACTTCTCCGTCACCGGCGAGTACGCCACCAGCGCCGAACGCGGGAATTGCGTGGTGTCCGTCAGCGCCAGCTCGCCGTTATCCACCTTGCTGAGTAATGTGCCGCACAGCAACGCTTTGTAAGTGCTGTTCAGTGGAAAACGCTCATCTCCACGGTAGCTCGCCGTTTTGCCGCTGGTGGTATCCACCACGGCCACGCCGATGCGCGCGCCAAGCTGCTGCTCCTGCAAACGTACAACCTCAGCCAGCCGGGCAGAGTCCATGGCAGCGGCATGCACCGACGGCAAGCAAACCAACAGCAGAGAACAAATTGATTTCGGTGAGAAAAACATAGATATAATCCCTGACTATGCGAAGCGATACATTGAATGAAGAGATGAATAATACAGCATTACGCTACCGCGCGTTCGGAGAACCCTTAACCACGCTGTACGCCGAAACCACCCCGCTACAGCCCTGCGCGCCGGGCATGCTTCGCGTCAGAATGTTACTGGCGCCGGTCAATGCCTCGGATCTGATCCCGATTACCGGAGCCTACAGCCACCGCATTATCCTGCCCGCGATTGCCGGGTATGAAGGCGTCGGCGTGGTCAGCGAAACCACGCCAGAAACCGCGCATTTACAGGGAAAACGCGTGCTGCCCTTACTCGGCCAGGGCACCTGGCAGCAGTATGTTGACTGCCCGGCGGAACTGGCCGTGCCGGTTCCCGATGATATCGACGATGCCCTTGCCGCCCGCGCGTATATTAATCCACTGGCCGCGCAGATGATGCTGACGCACTACCCACCGCAAGGCCAGCATGTGATAGTGACCGCCGCCGGTTCCGAATGCGCAGGCTACCTCGCGCAGTGGGCCAGACAAAGTGGAGCGAAAAGCGTGACCGGGATTTATCGCTCCGCCATTCACGCCAGCAGGCTGGCCGCAGGCGGCGTGATCCCGCTTTCTGAAACGGACAGCGCCGCCATTCGCCAGGCGGCGGCGAAAGCGGGTGTAGTGTATGACGCCACCGGCGGCGATTTGGCCGGGCTGTTATTGCAGGCGTTGCCGACCGACGCGCAGTTTATCAGCTACGGCCTGCTCTCCGGGCAACCGTTCGGCATCCAGCGCCGCCTGCCGGTGGTGCACTGGTTTCACATCCGTAACCATCTCGACTCGCTTTCCGCCAGCGCGTGGCAGCAGACGTTTAGCGATATCTGGACGCGGCTGCGCAAAAATCCGCCCGCTGATGTCACGCTGTTCCCGTTTGCCGACTGGCAACAGGCAATCGCGTTTTATCACCAGCCGGGCCGGATAACGAAACCGCTGTTGTCGATGCGCTGATTTATGTGCGATCTGCGGAGTACGCCAGCGCACGCTGGCCTTCAATTTCACGCAGCCGTGCGCCCAGCGTCGCCACTAAATGATCGTAAGCAATACTGCCGAGCGGCACCCGCAGCGGCGGGTTTTGCTGGTCGGCGACGGCGATAATCGCCTCTACCGTACGATCCGCATCGCCGGTAATGGCGAAATCACCGTTGGCAATGCCGCGCCGCACATCGCCTGCGGGTGTGGCATCATAAATCGCCAGCGGCCGGGCATGATCGAGGCCACCGCCAAAACCGGTTTGCGTCGGGCCGGGTTCGGCAATCACCACATCAATCGCAAAAGGTTTAACCTCCTGCGCCAGCGACTCAAGAAACCCTTCAATGCCCCATTTACTGGCGTGATAGAGGCTGAAATTGGGATAGGCCACCTGCCCGCCTTCTGATGAAACCTGCACAATTCGCCCGCCGCCCTGCGCCCGCAGCCACGGCAGCACCGCGCGCACCAGCTGAATTGAGCCGGTCAGATTGGTGGCGATTTGCCGTTCGATCTGCGCATCGCTGACCTCTTCCGCCGCGCCAAACAACCCGTAACCGGCATTGCTCACCACCCGTTCAATTCTGCCGAGCGTGCTGAAGGCGCGCTCGATTTCCCCGCGCATCGCGGCGGTATCTGTCATGTCAAAACGGCAAAGATGCAACTGCCCGCCATACTGCGCCTGAAGATCGCTCAGCGCATCAGCACGACGAACGCAGGCCACAACGCGGTCTCCGCGCGCCAGTAATTTTTGCGTCATCGATAAACCCAGCCCGGAAGACGCGCCGGTAATCAGCCATGTCAACATAGTGACCTCCTGAAGTGAGTGAATCTGTAGCCTACCCCGTCGTCAGTGCTAGAATAAGACTCACCAATCGACATGAAGTGGTGCAAAAAATTCAACAATGAAAAATGTCAGCCTTAGCGATTTGAAAGCGTTTCTCCTTGTGGCCCGTTTGCAGAGTTTTCAGCAGGCAGCGGGCGAGCTGGGCGTTTCACGCTCGGCGCTCAGCCATGCCATGCGCGCGCTGGAAACCCGGCTGGGCGTCCGCTTGTTGCACCGCACGACCCGCAGCGTGTCGCTTACCCAGCAAGGCGCGGCTTTTCTGCAACGGCTCGATCCGTTGCTGAATGCGCTGGACGATGTGCTCGACAGCACCCGTTTTCAGCCGCAGGAGCTGCACGGTACGCTGCGCATCAACGCCAATGAAGGTGGCGCGCGCTGGCTGTTACAGCATGTGGTGAGGGATTTTTTACGCGCGCATCCGCAGGTGGAGCTGGATCTGGTCACCGATGGCCGTCTGGTGGATATCGTTGCCGCCGGTTTCGACGCCGGAGTCCGGCTGGCGGAAGCGGTGCCGCGCGACATGATTGCCGTGCCGTTTGGCGGCGACATCCGCTTTATCACCATTGCTGCGCCCGGTTACCTTGAACAGGCAGGAACGCCGCAAACGCCGGAAGCGTTATTGCAGCACCGCTGCATCGCGCAGCGTCTGCCGGGCGGCAAACGCTATCGTTGGGAATTTATGCGCGACGATAAGCCGCTAACGCTGAATGTGCCCGGCACGCTGTGTCTGGACAACAGTGCGCTGATGGTGGAAGCGGTCGTGCTGGGGCTGGGCATCGCCTATGTGCCGGAACCGTATGCCCGCCAGGCGCTCAACGACGGGCTGGCGGTGCAGGTTCTTGAAGCGTGGTGCCCGCCGATTGCGGGGTTGTGCCTTTACTACGCCAGCCACCGGCACGTTCCGGCGACGCTCAGGGCGTTTATAGCCGCAATACGTGCCGTGGCGTAATCGCTTTTTTGAATTAACCGAAGGAGTGTCCACCAATATTGAGTATTTTCACAATCCGCTCTTTTTCCTGAATCATAAAAAAACACGGTCTTCGTCACTTAAGCGGATACTGAAGAGCTGGATACTTTTTTTCTGTTTGACCTGTTTATAACAAAATTTACTGCCCATCAATTTAGCGGCATCTCGCGGATGGTTTCCGGCACGAATAAGCCGTCGCCACATATAATAGTTTTTCATGTACAGCGGCTCAACGTGAATATGCTTGTTGAGACGGTATTTGTTCCTTGGCTCTGTTTCATCAACTATCCATTTTTTAATTTCACTGATTGTATCTGATTTACTGACATGTTTTCGGTAATATTTAACAGAGCCGGATAATGAGGATTGTCGCGAAGATGACGGCGCTGTATATACTGAATGCGAAAAACTCGTCATTGATTCAGCATTGTTTTCATCGGCAGTAAAATACTCGTCTTCGCTGGCGGTAAAGTACTCCGAATCTGAAATAATGCTCTCCAGGTCGTCATCATTTAACTCAATCAAATACATATAAACCTCGGTACATTCCATTGTTAAAGGCGTTGCAACCAGATCTGCAACCTTAAGTATATTCTGAGCAAATACTAGCAATGGGGAGCAAAACCGGGCAAGGCGTTAATAATATTAAGACGCCGGAAGATGCGTTATCTCTCTTATTAAAATAAAAAAGATCGCTAAGCATCGCTCTCCGGGTGCATCTGCTACACCTGTATTCGCAAATTTCGTGCGTTTACCCGCGCCCGCCTGCCATACTTCGGGCTGCACAGAACCACACCGGAGGAGAGATGCTGATTGCTCAGCTCAGTGATATTCACGCCGCGCCCGATAACGATAACCTCGCGCGACTGCATAACGCCATTGACTGGCTGCTCGCCCTGCAACCTGATTTGCTGGTGGTGAGCGGGGATTTAACCGATGATGGCTGGCACGAAGGCTATCTGGCGATTGCCGCAGAACTGCAACGGTTGTACTGCCGCACACACATTATCCCCGGCAATGCCGACGATAAAGCGGTGATGTGCGCCCGCCTGCCCGCCTTTATCCATCATCACGCCGATGACGCCATGCACTTTTGCCAGCAGCTTGACGGCGTGGCGGTCATTGGCCTGGATGTGACCGTCGCGGGCGAAATCCGGGGCGATATCCGCCCGCATCTGCCGTGGCTGAAAAGCGCTCTCGCCGCCAGCCCGCAACCGGCACTGCTGTTTTTGCATCAGCACCTGTTCCCCAGCGGCATCGCACCGCTTGATGGCGCGATGTGCGATGGCGCAGAGGAACTGCGCCAGTTGCTTCACACCCTGCCGTTCCCGCCGCTGGCGCTGTGCAGCGGGCACGTTCACCGCCCGATGAGCGCTACCTTTGCCGGGATTCCGGCTTATATTTGCGGCTCCATCTGCCCGGCAAACCCGCTGATGCTGGATGCGCAACGCCTGCCGCCAGTGGGCGATCCGCCGGCACTGATGATCCATCAGATCCGCGAGCGCCGCCTGGTAAGCCATTTTGTTAGCGTTTAGCGCCTGACCGCCGTCTCCGCAAACCGACAGCGGTCAGGCCAGCCCCACCTGCCATCCCTGCAAATCGCCTGCCGCTGAGGAAAAGAAGGTTTCCGGGCTGATAGCGTTGTTGCGAAAATGACTCACCAGCGCTGAGATCAGTGCCGGGAGAACGCGTTGGTATGTGAGATCGTGCCCCATTTCCGCCAGTATCGCGCCATAAAACCAAAAGGGGTTGTCCGGCAACGTCACTTTTTCCGCTGAAGCTGGCGCGTTGCGAACGGGCGAGAATTTTTTATAAAGCGCCAGCTCCTGATCCGCATCGAGATAGATCCGCGCGACCGGCGTGTTGACGCCATTACCCGGATAAGCATCCAGCGCCATGCCAGCCGGGCGATGACGTCCAAGACGTTGATAAATATGGTAATCAACAAAAGCTTTCAACGCTGTTGCTACCGGCTCCCAGTGACCTGAACTGATAAAACCCAGCCGGGTTAACCCTTCGGTAAATAGCAGCTCAATCCCGGACGATAACGCCTCTCGCTGCATGGTGAACCAGTCCATCGCCTGTTCATACTCATTGCGCTTCTGCCGCTGTTCAACCGTCAGATTGCCACTGGCGTAAAGTCCATTGAGTTCATTCAGGCAAAAATCTTCGACGGTAAAACCGATATCGATATGAACATCACGTTTGCGGCTGTAAGCGAGCGAAATTTCTGAACATAAAACGGCAATCTCGTCATCCGGCAGATCGATGGCGTAGCTATCGTTTAACGGCAGGATAAACGTGTCAGTGCTTTTGACGTCCATGCTCCTTTGTCGGGCAATCTTTTCAAGCTCGCCGCCAGTGTTATCCAGCGTTTTACTCTTCAGTACCTGGATATACGCCCCATTTGACGTCGGACGAGTGACCTGTTGGGTTATCCATTCCCAGTAGCATTGGTTTGTTTCGGGATCGCACAGAATCAGAATCACCGGCAACGAGTGTTCCCGCCAATAATTGATGTGCGGGGCTTTACAGTAAAAAGCCCAGCCATCGTCATTGGGGAATCTGAAATGAGAAGGACCGCACTTGATTTGCACGGCCAGCAGCTTACCGGACGCATACTTTACGCCATTTTCTGACGTCACGATTTCTATCTGGCCATCAATACCATAATCACGCGCGGTGGTTTCCCGAAATATATGCCCCAGCTTGAGCACCTTTTCTCTGACCATAAGAACACCCCGTTCTCCGGTTTCGTCAGTGGGTGGGACCTTCGGTAGTTCCATGCTGAACCTCGTTTAATTTTACGGACATTTTATGTTTGACAGCTTACGCCTTCCCGTCGCCGCATACATCTATCAGATTCTGTAGCCCTGTTATTGACGCACCTGCAAATATTACCGTTGCGAAAATACTGATGAGACAGCGCCGTTATTTGTTGACGTATACGCCTTTGCCATTTTGTTACTCACCATGCTAATAATCTTTTTAGGATTTTTTCAGGAAATAATATATTGCATTACCACTGAAATATTATAAAAAGAAAAGCGTCACTTTACGATTATTTTAATTACTGGCGGGATAAAGGAATAAATATCCCGTTCATCTTTACCCTACGGAGGAATAATTTAATGAGCAACCATCCAAAATATACCTGCTCACCCGGTCACACACGTATTATCAGTACCGGTGTTTATCTCCCGGAAGGCCGGATAAGTTCCCGGGAGCTGATGGAACAACTCGATTCACCACAGCGCTTCGGCCTGAATCGCAACTGGCTGGCGCGGCTGACCGGCGTGCGGGAGCGCTGCGTCGCAGATGATCATCTGCAACCCTCCGATCTGGCCGTACGTGCCGCGCGTGATGCGCTGGCGCATGCCGAAATCAAATTAGCCGATATTGACGCGTTGATTTTTGCCGGTGTATTTCGCGATTTCCACGAACCGGCAACCGCACATATTGTGGCGCATAAACTGGGCGAAAATATTCCCACCGCGTTTGATGTCAGTAATGCCTGTCACAGTTTTGAAGATGCTCTGCATATTATGGATGCGCTCATTGCGGCGGGCCAGGTTAAATACGGCTTAATTGTCACCGGTGAAACCAGCTATCGCATGCGGCATGAAGCAATAAACAGGTTGCAACAAACCACGGACCGCGAACTTTTTATGGAGCTTTGCGCAGGGTTAAATGTCGGTGATTGCGGTGCGGCAATGATCGTCGGGGCGAAAAAAGATCCGCATGTCGGCTTTATGGGATTTATGAAAGAATCCCGCTCGCACTATTATCACTACAGCACCAGCGGCCCGGCCTGTTCCGATCATTTATTAAAGGTGTGGATGACGCCGCTGGTGGACGAAGCCATCAGCATGGGCGAAGCGATGTTTCCGGCGTTTATGGATCACCTCGGCTGGAGCCGCAACGAGATTAAAGCCTGCGTTTCACACCAGGCCTCAACCTCGCAAATCCAGAGAATGGCCGGTTATATGGATGTGGACCCGGCCCTGTTTGTGGAAACCATCAGCACCATGGGCAACCTGATCAGCGGCAATGCGACCGTTGGGCTGCACTTACTGGCAGAGCGCCAGCAGCTTAAACCGGGTGACAAACTGGTTCTCGTCGGTGGCGGCAGCGGCATTGTTGGCAGCCATATGGGGCTAATCTGGGGATAATCGAATACACAGAAGTGCCGTTACATCGTGCGCCGGGGCAAAGCCTCCGGCGTTCGTTTTACTTTTCCCCTTCCCAGTAATCCACGCCCTCACCGCGAAAATCAACCCGGCGAAAATCTTCCTTGCCGTTGATGCGCGCTCTGGCAAGGAATTTATCAGCGTCGGGGTATTCACAAATTTCCGGGCTTTCCATGGTACTGATCGAGATATAGCGTAAAGGTTGATCGGAGGTGTTGATAATCTGATGCGGCCATGCCTTTCCCGGTGGAATACAGATCACATCGCCCTCTTCAATCGCCCGCTCCTCATCGCCAATGCGCAGTGTTCCACGCCCGTTCAGCACGATAAACATCTCTTCCTGCGCATGATGCAGATGAAACGGGCAGCAGCGTTTACCCGGCGGCAACGTATCGATTGACGCGCCGAGCTTGCTGGCGGCGGTGCCTTTGGTCAGCGAACCGCCCAGGGATTCATACAGCGGCGGGCGAACAAAATGCTCCATCTCAAGGGTATTAAAGTTGCGGATGACAAACGGTATGGCGGTCTTCGCACTCATAAGCAGTTCCTGAAATAACGTGACATCTCAGTATTGGAACGACCCATTCTGCCTGTCAATTTGTTCAGCCAGCATTTGATGGAAGATACGTGTCGCCATCGACAGTGTGCGCTGGCGCGGCAGGCAGAGATCCACTTTCACTGTGCCCATCAGCGGGTCCGCCAGCGGCACGGCGACAAAATCCTCGTGCCCGGTGGTGTCATTAACGTTCAGTTGCGGCAGGATCAACAGCGCCAGCCCTTGCCGCGCCAGCGCTTTCTGTACTTCCAGCGAACTGGCGATATAACACAAATCAAAATGCAGATTCTCGCGCCGGGCGGCGGATTCGAGCAGTTGCCGCACCGCATAGTTGGCAGGTGGAATAGCCAGCGGATGACGGGCAAGATCGGTGAGCGTCAGCAGGCTTTTCTTCGCCAGCGGATGATGTGCCGCCATCAACACTTTGTGCTGCAACGCGCAGTAGTGCGTCACCTGCAGCTCCGCGCTGACCGGCATATAAAACGCCAGCGCCACATCGGCATGACCGCTGATTAAATGTTCGGCGACATGCGGCGCACTGCCAATATCGATTTCAAACGAAACCGCAGGGTAACGCTGGCGAAAGGTACAGATAACCGGCGCGATAAAGGCGGCGATCAGGCTCTCTGCCGCGCAGATACGCACCGTGCCGGACACCACACTTTGCGTGCTGGAGATACGCTCTTTCACCGCATCCAGCTCGCGCAAGGTGGCATCCACGGCCTGGGCGAGAAACTCCCCTTCCCGCGTCAGTTTGATACCGCGCGGCGTGCGCTCGATCAGCGGCGCGCCATAATGGTGTTCCAGAATATCGATTTGCCGCGTGACGGCGCCCGGCGCGACAAACAATTTATCGGCGGCATCACGCAACGAACTGGATTTCGCTACCTGGCTAAAATAGCGCAGCGCGCGTAATTGCATATTTCTCCACCTGTATTGCCGTTATTACCCCTTTTGTCACCTTATTACGCCGGTGTTCAGATTGACAAATCAGCGGGGCAATCCTTTATTTTTCCTCGCTGCTGCACTGTAAACAGGCACGACGAACAATAATCGTGCAAAAACGGGATTGGTTTTTATCTTGCAGGGAGAAAAAACCGTTTAATAATCATCATGATGATATATCTTTTGCGAAAAATATTTGCGCACTGCTAACGAAATGAAAGCACAGTTTAAGTGCAGAGCCAGGAAAGTTATTTTCTGCCAGTCAATACAGATCACCGGATAAAAACAAAAATATCAGATAATTCAAAAAATTAGGTAAAGCAATACTATTTTCTTATTTATATTCCCCGCCCTCCAGTGAGCACATTTTTTACGCACTGCTCCTGCACAATTGTGATAGTGAACATTATCTGCGCTTGTTATATCTCAGCCATGTTGTTAATTCGTCTCAACCCCTGAGGAAGACTGTTTATGGCAAACGAAATAAATCCCGCAGCCACGCCGCCAAAAGCGACGCGTAAAGAAGTGATCGCCGTAGTCCTGGGCGCCGCCGTCGAATTTTTTGATTTCAGCGCTTACGCCACCTTTGCAGTGATGATCGGCCATGTTTTCTTCCCCTCGGATGATCCATTTACCAGTTTGTTATTGTCCGTTTCGGTATTTGGCATCGGCTTTATTGTCCGGCCGCTGGGGGCCATTTTTATTGGCAGCTACGCCGATCGCGTTGGGCGCAAACCGGCAATGTTATTAACCATGGTATTTATGACCATCGGCACCGGCGGCTTAGTCTTCCTGCCGGGATATGAAACCATTGGCATGGCCGCACCGGTTTTACTGGTACTGGTGCGCATGTTGCAGGGGCTGGCCTGGGGCGGCGAAGCTGGCCCGGCAACCACGTTTATTATGGAAGCCGCGCCCGCCGGCAAACGTGCCTTCTACACCAGTTGGCAGATTGTCGCCCAAGGTCTGGCAGGCATCAGCGCGGGGGTGATTGGCTATACGCTCACCGTATTGCTGTCACCGCACGACCTCGCCGCCTGGGGCTGGCGCGTGCCGTTCGCTTTCGGACTGTTGATCCTGCCTATCGCCATCTACCTGCGCCGCAATCTGCGCGAGACTTATCAGTCTGACAACAGCGAAGCCAGCCACTCCACCGGCAGTCTGCTCGGTGAAGTGGTGAAGAACTATCGCGGGCTGGTGCTGACCGGGATTTTTATCCTCTCCGGCAGCACCATCACGCAATATTTTCTCAACTATATGACCACTTACGCGCTCAACGAACTGGCATTTACGCCGGGCAGCGCCATGGCGTCCACGATTCTGATAGGCGTCTGCGTGGTGGTCTTTTCGCTGGTCGGCGGCTGGATGGCGGATCGCGTTGGCAGAAAGATGACCATCATTGCTCCACGTCTGATCCTGCTGCTGTTGTTGCTGCCAGGGCTTGAGATCATCAACACCTGGCGCAGCGAAATGGTGTTTTATAGCGTGATCACCGTCTTTGCCGCCCTGCAATGTATCAGCGGTTCCGGCGTACTCGTCGTGCTGTGCGAAAACTTCCCGAAATATGTGCGTTCCACCGGCTTTTCTATCGCCTTTGCCTTTGGCATTACGCTGTTTGGCGGCACCGCGCAGATTGTCTTTTCATGGCTGATCAAAGTGACCGGCAACCCGGTTTCTCCTGGTTACTACCTGATTGCCGCCAATATTCTCTGTCTGGCCGCCACCGTCATGCTGAAAGAGCGTAAAGCTCCGCAGCCTTTGCTGGCGCGCCGTCGCACCACCGTTCAGTAATCAAGGAGGAAGCCATGAAAACCGTCATGAACTGGCAAGAATGGGCAGCGCACGATGCCACTGCGCTGGCAGAACGGGTGCAGCAAGGTGAGATCAGCGCTACCGAACTGGCGCAGCAGGCGCAGGCCGCCGTCAGCCTGATCAACCCGCAAATCGGTTCCGTGGTGGAACTGTTTGATGATGCGATCGCCGCGCCACAGACCGACGGCACGCGGCTCGACGGCCCATTTCGCGGCGTGCCGTTTCTGATGAAAGATCTCGGCCCCGGCGTGAAAAACCGCCTACAGGAGCAAGGTTCGAAATTTATGCAGGGCAACCGTCCGGCGGAAGATGCGTTTCTCACCACGCAAATCCGCGCCGCAGGGTTGAACATTATGGGCCGCACCACTACGCCGGAGTTTGGCGTTTGCGGCTCGGTGGAAAACCCGGAAGTTTATGTGACCCGCAATCCCTGGGATCCGGCCTATACCACCTTCGGATCGTCGGCCGGTTCTTGCGCCTCAGTCGCGGCCGGGATTGTGCCGCTGGCGCATGCCACAGACGGCGGCGGCTCGATTCGCATCCCGGCGGGTTCCCACGGGTTGATTGGGTTAAAAAGTTCGCGCGGCGTGTTATCCATCGCCCCGGCGCTCTCCGATATCACCGGGTTTGTTTCCACGCAGGGTTGCGTCAGCCGCAGCGTTCGCGACACGGCGCGGTTTATCGACAGTTGCCGTGGCGGCGCACCGGGCGAGTTTATGCCCTACTGGGAAAGTAAACAGCCCTACAGCGAGATGATTAAGCATGATCCTGCACCGCTGCGTATTGCCGTCTCCCACGAGTGGGGCAACTACCGTTCCGATGCGCATTTTGTCAGCGAGCTGGAGCGCACCGTGCGTTTGCTGGAAGAACTGGGCCACCACGTTGAATGGGTGACGCCGCAGGTTGATTTCGCGCAGGCGTTTGAGGCGCAAACCACCTGCTATATCAGTAACTTTGCGCAGTTTATTCAGCGTCTGCTGGAGAAAAAAGGGCTGAGTTCGCCGCCGGAGGATCTGGTGGAGCCGATCAACATTCGTCTCTGGCAGAAAGGCATTGATATGTCCTACAGCGAACGCTGGAAAATGCAGGATGCCTTTAACACCGTATCGCGCGATCTGGGGCGTTTTTTCCAGCAGTGGGACATGATCCTGACGCCGACATTCTCCAAACCGACGCCGCTGCTGGGCGAGAAAAAATACCTGACGTTGAGCGATAACCCGGATGTGATGGACTGGTTCTACAACCTGTGGGATATCTTCTCTTACACCCCGCTCGCCAGCCTGACCGGCACCGCCGGGATCTCGATCCCGCTCGCCTGGCAGCAATCCGGCATTCCGCTGGGCATGCATTTTCAAACCCGCCAGGCCAACGATGGCCAGTTGCTACAGCTCGCCGCCCAAATTGAACGCGCGCTCGGCGGCAGCTTTATCCGCAACAATGTGCCGCAGGTGCATGTAAGCCGGTGAAAAAGGCCTGGCCGATTGACCATCACTCATGCCCGGTAGCGTGACGCTTACCGGGCCGACAAATATTGCAACCAGCCTCAGGTCTGGAACTGGTTCAGAACGCCCTGACGGCGCAGCGCGCATTAAATTGATTATTTACTCAACGACTCTTTGCTAGCGTATTTACGCTTAAACAATTGCAGCAGCCCTTTCACCGTGACATCTAACTGGCTACCCTCTTCATAAATGGCAGGCACGACATAATTGGCGCGTTCCTCTGCTATCAATTTTTCAACTTTTCCCTGCGTTTTTGTTGTCTTCCATTTATCCGGGTCAAAAACGGCAAGTGAGACACCGCCCTGATAGCGGACCATTTTCATTGACGGAATATCCGTATCGCCATCGCCAAAATAAATCATTCGCTGAAACGGTATCTCTCGCAGTTCAGGCTCGATAAATCTGTTTACCGCTTCATTATCCCAGGAATTATCAATCCCTTTGTTTATGCGAAAAAGAAACTGTGTTTTTGTCGTGTAATTAATCGCCTGAGCGGGCCAGATAGCTACAGTGCCATTGGCGGAATAGTGATATTTACAGGCGAAAATCATGCGAAATTTGTCACCTATTGCCGTTCCGCGAATCATCGCATCAAGTCCGCTGGAGATAATGTAATGGCAGAGTTCCAGCCCATTGTCATCCGCATATTTGTTAATCCGGTCAAACCAATCAGCAACCCCAGGATATAGCGGAATGGATTTACCATGTTTTTTGAGATTATTGACGCTCAGCTCTTGTGGATTTGTCTGTGATGCTTTTTCAACTAACAACCCAAGATAAGAAAGAATTTCATCGCCATCATTTTCTGCTGCGCGTTGTTTTACCTCCTGCCAGAACGCGCCAACATCATTGATCCCTAAAGCAGGCATAAGACCGTGCTGCGCACAATCTCCGTCTGCCAAAGTGCCATCAAAGTCATAAACCAATGCACACTTCATAATATATTCCTTATAAATCAATGGAAAAAATAATTTCATTTGGTTTGCATGTAACTATCTTGTGAAGACATTAATGAAACTTAAGCAACTTCTGAATAAAAAAAGTGCTTAATAACGATAGAACAAAGCATAATTAGTTGGCCATAGAATAGCTTTGTTTAATGGTTTTAATATTTTGTAAATGGATGGCAACGGCTAAAAGACTAAAGGAAGGAGATACAGGGATGAGTAAACGTGAAGATATTATTGATGGCAAAGAAGCTAGCTATGCAAATGGTGGACTGATTTACACGGAAGTGCTTGGCTGGGTAGATTTGGGGCATGCTCGAGGGGATGATATTCGTTCTTTGCTGGAGAAAATCCGCAGTGGGGAATTATCCGGTAATGAATTCTATAATGTTACTTATTCTCAGGGCATGACTGCACCTTATGGAATAGTTCGTTCTGGCAAAATGACAACATGGCGTATCAGGCGTGGACGCCCATCATGGGAACAGAAGAGCATTGCCCTCTCAATGATGATGACAGTAGCCTGGGAATTTGAAAATTTTCAGAATTCATTCCCCGGCAAGTACATAACCGATAGCGGTTTTAGTTGCGAAGATCTGGTTTCAGATTTGCTGGGTTTTTACCGCGTGGTATCCACTCCACACCCTTTTGACAAGTTGCGCCCGGTAAGTAAGGCTGCAGCGTTAAGACGGTGGGACTATTACGGGAAAATAGGCTCATTTAAGGTTAATACCTTTACACCGTTACTGTTCCCTGACCCAGAAAAAACACCTAATGCCCAACCGCATAATGGCGTATTACCCTCGTTCATGAAGACTGTAATGCCTTATAAAGATGTCCGCTCTGGAAATGTGATGATGCCGAAACAGGGTAAGACATTCATTTCCTTAAGTGCCAGTAGTGGCAGGATGGGACTATGAAAAGGAGCGTTAAAACCCTTATTACGGTGATCATTACCATTATTATCGCCGCTTTTGCCTGGCCTTACGTGAAAATGGAATTCGCAAGCAGTGCTTATTACACGCAGAACGACGAAAAAGCGTATGCGTTCTACACGCCAGATTTGCTGAAGCGAATGCCGCGCATCTCCGACAGATACACGTTTCAGTATATGAATATCAGTGGCCCTCAGGCTTTTGTGTATGGCATACGGTTTGAAGATACGACCGATATGCAGAAAATTCGTGAGTATCTGGCCGCTGCGGGTTACAAACCGCAAACGCGATGTGAAACAAAAGCGGAATGCTGGCGAAGCGGGCAGTCGAAAGATGTGGTCACGCTCTACAACACCACATCCCCCAATAACGTCGTGGTACAGATATACCGGAACACAAAAAAATAACGCCATGCGCGAATACGCATGGCGTCTCTCCGTTGTCCGAATACCCGGTAAACACAACATTACCGGGTAAAATTTACCGTTTACTCCCCCGCCATTCGCTGATACTGCGCGAAACGCTGCTTCGCGTCCTGCTCGGTTTGCTCGAAGAGTTGATCCGCCAGTTCCGGCGCGGTGCGGCCCAGCGAGGCGTAACGCACTTCGCCCATCAGGAAGTCGCGGAAGCTCTCTTCGGGTTCGTCGGAGTCGAGAATAAACGGATTCTTGCCCTTCGCCATCAGCTGCGGGTTATAGCGCCACAGATGCCAGTAACCGGAATCCACCGCGCGTTTTGCTTCGCGCATACTGCATCCCATCCCGGCCTTCAGACCGTGGTTGATACAGGCCGCATAAGCGATAACCAGCGACGGGCCAGGCCACGCCTCTGCTTCGGCAATGGCCCGCAGCGTCTGGGCTTTATCCGCGCCCATCGCCACCTGCGCGACATACACATTGCCGTAGCTCACCGCCATCATGCCGAGATCCTTTTTGCGCGTCCGCTTGCCTTCGGCGGCGAACTTGGCAATCGCCGCAACCGGCGTCGATTTCGACGACTGACCACCGGTGTTGGAGTACACCTCGGTATCAAACACCAGGATATTCACATCCTCGCCGGAGGCCAGCACATGATCGAGGCCGCCAAAACCAATGTCATACGCCCAACCGTCGCCGCCAAAAATCCACTGCGAACGTTTAGCGAAATAGTCGCGGTTCTGGTACATGCGGTTCAGCAGCGGATCGTCGCCCTTCTCCTGCGCCAGCAGCGCGCTCAGTTGCTCGCCGCGCTCGCGCGTGCCTTCACCGCGATCTTTACTCTCCAGCCATTGCCGCAACGCCTGCTGTAACGCCTCGCTGTGCGGCGCAGCCAGTGCATCCATCGCATCACTGGCGAGTTGTTCACGTACCGCGCGCCCGCCAAGCATCATCCCCAGGCCAAACTCGGCGTTATCTTCAAACAACGAGTTAGCCCACGCCGGGCCTTGCCCTTTATGGTTGGTGGTCCACGGAATTGACGGCGCGCTGGCCCCCCAGATCGACGAACACCCCGTGGCATTCGCGATCATCATGCGATCGCCGAACAACTGCGTCACCAGCCGCGCATACGGGGTTTCGCCGCAGCCTGCGCAGGCACCGGAAAACTCCAGCAGCGGGGTTTCAAACTGGCTGCCTTTGACCGTGGTTTTGTTGAACGGATTGCTTTTCGGCGAGAGCGCCAGCGCATAATCCCACACCGGTTGCATCGCTAACTGGCTCTCCAGCGACTGCATCGTAAGGGCTTTCCCCTTCGCCGGGCAGATATCGGCACAGTTGCCGCAGCCGGAACAATCGAGCGGCGAAATGGCCAGATGATAGTCGTAATCCTTCGCCCCCTGCGCCGCTTTACTCAACAACGCTACCGGCGCCGCATCGCGCTCTTCCTGATTCAGCAGCGCCGGACGAACGGCGGCATGCGGGCAGATAAAGGCGCACTGATTGCACTGGGTACAGCCTTCGGGGTTCCACACCGGCACCTGCAAAGCAATGCCGCGTTTCTCCCACGCTGCGGTTCCCGTCGGGAATGTCCCGTCCTCCATACCGACAAAGGCGCTGACTGGCAGTTTGTCGCCATTCTGCCGGTTCATCGGTTCCAGAATGTCGCGGATAAAATCCGGCATCATCCGCGTCTCTTCCACCGCGTCATCTTCCAGCGTCGCCCAGCGTTCCGGCACCATCACTTCCTGGATGGCTTCCATCCCCAGATCAATGGCGGCATTGTTCATATCCACCACTTTTTGCCCTTTACTGCCGTAGGATTTCTCGACTGCCTGCTTCAGATAATCGGACGCCGCTTGCGGATCAATAATCCCCGCCAGTTTGAAGAATGCCGACTGCATCAGCATGTTAAAGCGCCCGCCCAGCCCCAGCTTACGGGCAATATCCACCGCATTGAGGGTGTAAAAACGGATCCCCTGACGGGCGATATAACGCTTCATACTGTTTGGTAGCCGCGCTTCCAGCTCCTCGCCAAACCAGGTACAGTTCAGCAGGAATGTGCCGCCAGGGTTCAGCCCCTCCAGCAGATCGTACTTGTCGACGTAGGATTGCTGCGAGCAGGCGATAAAATCCGCGCGGTGGATCAGGTATGGCGAGGTAATCGGCCGTTCGCCAAAACGCAGGTGCGAAACGGTAATGCCGCCGGATTTTTTCGAATCGTAGGCAAAGTAGGCCTGCGCATACATCGGCGTTTTATCACCGATGATCTTGATGGCGCTCTTGTTGGCGCTGACCGTACCGTCGGAACCCAGCCCCCAGAATTTACAGGCGGTGATCCCCTCGCGGGAAACGTGGACCTCATGAGAAGGCACCGGCAGCGACGTGTGCGTGACATCGTCGAAAATCCCCACTGTAAAACCATCTTTCGGCAGCGGTTTTTTCAGGTTCTCAAACACCGAGACAATATGCCCCGGCAGCACATCTTTACCACCCAGCGCATAGCGCCCGCCGACAATCAGCGGCGCGTCATGCTGGTGATAAAACGCATTTTTCACATCCAGGCACAGCGGTTCCGCCTGCGCGCCCGGCTCTTTGGTGCGATCGAGCACCGCGATGCGTTTGACGCTTTTCGGGATTTTGGCAAAGAAGTGCGACAGCGAAAAAGGCCGGAACAGATGCACCGTTACCAGGCCCACTTTTTCACCGCTGTCGATTAGCGCATCCACCACTTCGGAAATGGTGTCGCATACCGACCCCATCGCCACAATGATCTGTTCGGCATCGTCTGCACCGTAGTAATCAAACAGGTGGTATTCACGACCGGTCAGGCGATAGATCTCCGCCATATAGTTTTCGACGATTTCCGGCAGCACATCGTAGTAGCGGTTGGCGGCTTCCCGCTCCTGAAAATAGATATCGGGGTTTTGCGCGGTACCGCGAATCACCGGATGATCCGGGTTCAGGGCGTTACGGCGAAAGCGGTTCAGCGCGTCGGTATCCAGCAACGGCGCCAGATCGTCATACTCCAGCACTTCAATTTTCTGGATCTCGTGAGAAGTACGAAAACCATCAAAGAAGTTAATAAAAGGTACGCGGCCTTTAATGGCGGAGAGGTGCGCTACCGCCGAGAGATCCATCACCTGCTGAACGTTGCTCTCCGCCAGCATCGCGCAGCCGCTCTGGCGAACCGCCATCACATCCTGATGATCGCCGAAAATGTTCAGCGAGTTGGTTGCCAGCGCGCGGGCGCTGACGTGAAACACGCCGGGCAGCAGCTCACCGGCGATTTTGTACAGATTGGGGATCATTAACAGCAGCCCCTGCGAAGCGGTATAGGTGGTGGTCAGCGCCCCGGCCTGCAACGCACCGTGTACGGCACCGGCTGCACCCGCTTCTGACTGCATCTCCATTAAACGCACCGGCTGGCCAAACAGGTTTTTCTTGCCGTCAGCCGCCCACTGATCGACGTTTTCCGCCATCGGCGTTGAGGGGGTAATGGGGTAAATCGCGGCGACATCAGTAAAGGCATACGAAATCCATGCCGCTGCCGCGTTGCCATCCATTGTTTTCATCTTTCCGGACATTGCTCATTCCTCGACTGTAAGAGGTCATCTCCCTGACGCCGTTGCACAGCCTGTGCCAGCTCATTTATCCCTTTATAAACAATGCATTAAAGCTAACCGCAACAAAATGGTTGCATGAAACAAGACAGTGGACGCGACATCCTGTTGAACTGCCGACAAAGTGTCGCACGCCGTGGGTTGTACCCCGACGTACAGAAACGATGTGCGGAATTGTTCTGTTTCGAACAATTGGTAAGGCGATTGTTTACTCTTTGTCCCTCCTCTTGCGACAGCGAAAACATCAATGCTTTTAAAATCAATAAATTAAATGAAATGGCACGGCTGGTATGTTCCCTGCACAACAGAGTGAGGCAATCGCCACTCACACAACCAACAGGAGAAACACCATGACCATGCGTCAATGCGCCATTTACGGCAAAGGTGGTATCGGTAAATCCACCACCACGCAAAACCTGGTCGCCGCTCTGGCGGAGATGGGCAAGAAAGTAATGATCGTCGGCTGCGACCCGAAAGCAGACTCCACCCGTCTGATCCTGCACGCGAAAGCGCAGAACACCATTATGGAGATGGCGGCTGAAGTCGGCTCCGTGGAAGACCTGGAACTGGAAGATGTGCTGCAAATCGGTTACGGCGACGTGCGTTGCGCAGAATCCGGCGGCCCGGAACCAGGCGTTGGCTGTGCCGGTCGCGGGGTGATTACCGCTATCAACTTCCTGGAAGAAGAAGGCGCCTATGTTCCCGACCTCGATTTCGTCTTTTACGACGTGCTGGGCGACGTGGTGTGCGGTGGGTTCGCCATGCCGATTCGCGAAAACAAAGCGCAGGAGATCTACATCGTCTGCTCCGGCGAAATGATGGCGATGTACGCTGCCAACAACATCTCTAAAGGCATCGTGAAATACGCCAAATCCGGCAAAGTGCGCCTTGGCGGGCTGATCTGTAACTCCCGTCAGACAGACCGTGAAGATGAGCTGATCATGGCGCTGGCAGAAAAACTCGGCACCCAGATGATCCACTTCGTTCCGCGCGACAACATTGTACAGCGCGCTGAAATCCGCCGTATGACGGTGATTGAGTACGATCCGAAGTGCAACCAGGCCAACGAATACCGCTCGCTGGCGAACAAGATCGTCAACAACACCAAAATGGTGGTGCCAACGCCCATCACCATGGACGAACTGGAAGAGTTGTTGATGGAGTTCGGCATTATGGATGTGGAAGACGCCAGCATTATCGGTAAAACCGCCGCAGAAGAAAACGCGGTTTGATGCACGCCCGCCAACAGGAAGACAACTATGAGCAATGCAACAGGCGAACGTAATCTGGAGATCATCCAGGAAGTGCTGGAGATCTTTCCGGAAAAAACGCGCAAAGAACGCAGAAAGCACATGATGGTGAGCGACCCGGAGATGGAAAGCGTCGGGAAATGCATCATCTCCAACCGTAAGTCGCAGCCCGGCGTGATGACCGTGCGCGGTTGCTCTTACGCCGGTTCTAAAGGGGTGGTATTCGGGCCGATCAAAGATATGGCCCATATCTCCCACGGCCCGATCGGCTGCGGTCAGTATTCCCGCGCCGGGCGGCGTAACTACTACACCGGCGTCAGCGGTGTGGATAGCTTCGGTACGCTCAACTTCACCTCCGATTTTCAGGAGCGCGATATCGTGTTTGGCGGCGATAAAAAGCTGGCCAAACTGATTGAAGAGATGGAGACGCTGTTCCCGCTGACCAAAGGGATCTCCATTCAGTCCGAATGCCCGGTCGGCCTGATTGGCGACGACATTGAAGCCGTTGCCAACGCCAGCCGCAAAGCCATCAATAAACCGGTCATTCCGGTGCGCTGCGAAGGCTTTCGCGGCGTTTCCCAGTCACTCGGTCACCACATTGCCAACGACGTGATCCGCGACTGGGTACTGGATAACCGCGAAGGCAAGCCGTTTGAGGCCGGTCCTTATGACGTGGCGATCATCGGCGATTACAACATCGGCGGCGATGCCTGGGCTTCGCGCATTTTGCTCGAAGAGATGGGCCTGCGCGTGGTAGCGCAGTGGTCCGGCGACGGCACGCTGGTTGAGATGGAGAACACGCCGTTCGTCAAACTCAACCTTGTGCACTGCTACCGCTCGATGAACTACATCTCCCGCCATATGGAGGAGAAACACGGTATTCCGTGGATGGAGTACAACTTCTTCGGCCCGACCAAAGTCGCCGAGTCGTTGCGCAAAATCGCCGATATGTTTGATGACACCATTCGCGCCAACGCTGAAGCGGTGATCGCCAAATATCAGGCGCAGAACGACGCCATCATCGCCAAATACCGTCCGCGCCTGGAAGGCCGCAAAGTGCTGCTGTATATGGGCGGTTTACGTCCTCGCCATGTGATTGGCGCTTATGAAGATCTGGGGATGGAAATTATCGCTGCGGGTTATGAATTCGCCCACAACGATGACTACGACCGCACCCTGCCGGATCTGAAAGAAGGCACCTTGCTGTTCGACGATGCCAGCAGTTATGAACTGGAAGCCTTTGTTAAAGCGCTGAAGCCGGATCTGATCGGCTCCGGTATTAAAGAGAAGTACATCTTCCAGAAAATGGGCGTGCCGTTTCGTCAGATGCACTCCTGGGATTACTCCGGCCCCTATCACGGTTATGACGGCTTTGCCATCTTCGCCCGCGATATGGATATGACGATCAACAACCCCGCGTGGGGCCAGTTGACCGCGCCGTGGCTGAAATCCGCCTGATTTTAATCCTGCTATCCCGTCTGTTCACCGATTTGTGGCGCGGGAGGAGAACACCATGAGCCAAAGTGCTGAGAAAATTCAAAACTGTCATCCGCTGTTTGAACAGGATGCGTACCAGATGCTGTTTAAAGATAAACGGCAACTGGAAGAGGCCCACGATCCGGCGCGCGTGCAGGAGGTCTTTCAATGGACCACCACCGCAGAGTATGAAGCGCTTAACTTTCAACGCGAAGCGCTGACCATCGATCCGGCCAAGGCCTGCCAGCCGCTGGGCGCGGTACTGTGCTCGCTGGGCTTTGCCAATACCCTGCCGTATGTTCACGGCTCCCAGGGGTGCGTGGCCTATTTCCGCACCTATTTTAACCGTCACTTTAAAGAGCCGATTGCCTGTGTTTCTGACTCGATGACGGAAGATGCGGCAGTATTCGGCGGCAACAACAACCTGAACACCGGGTTGCAGAACGCCAGCGCTCTTTACAAGCCGGAAATCATTGCCGTCTCCACCACCTGTATGGCGGAGGTCATCGGCGACGACCTGCAGGCGTTTATTGCTAACGCCAAAAAAGACGGCTTTATCGACGCGGCGATCCCGGTGCCTTACGCGCATACGCCAAGCTTTATCGGCAGCCATGTCACCGGCTGGGACAATATGTTTGAGGGCTTTGCCCGTACCTTTACCGCCGATTACAGCGGGCAGCCGGGCAAGTTACCGCGTATCAATCTGGTCAGCGGATTTGAAACCTATCTCGGCAATTTCCGCGTGCTGAAACGCATGATGGAGCAAATGGAGGTGCCGTGTAGTCTGCTCTCCGATCCCTCCGAAGTGCTGGATACCCCGGCAGACGGGCATTACCACATGTACGCTGGCGGCACGACACAGCAGGAGATGCGCGAAGCGCCTGACGCTATCGACACCCTGCTGCTGCAACCCTGGCAACTGGTGAAAACCAAAAAAGTGGTGCAGGAAAGCTGGAACCAGCCCGCGACCGAAGTGCAAATCCCGATGGGGCTGGCCGGAACCGACGAGCTGCTGATGACGGTAAGCCAGTTAACCGGCAAAGCCATTCCGGATAGCTTAGCGCTGGAACGCGGTCGGCTGGTGGACATGATGCTCGACTCCCACACCTGGCTACACGGCAAGAAATTCGGCCTGTTCGGCGACCCGGATTTTGTCATGGGGCTGACCCGCTTCCTGCTGGAACTGGGCTGCGAACCGACGGTGATTCTGTGCCATAACGGCAGCAAACGCTGGCAGAAAGCGATGAAGAAAATGCTTGAAGCCTCGCCGTACGGGAAAGAGAGCGAAGTCTTTATCAACTGCGATCTGTGGCATTTCCGCTCGCTGATGTTTACCCGTCAGCCGGACTTTATGATCGGCAACTCCTACGCCAAGTTTATCCAGCGCGATACGCTGGCGAAGGGTGAGCAGTTTGAAGTGCCGCTGATCCGCCTCGGGTTCCCGCTGTTCGATCGCCACCATCTGCACCGCCAGACCACCTGGGGTTACGAAGGGGCTATGAGTATCCTCACCACGCTGGTTAATGCGGTGCTGGAGAAAGTCGACAGAGAGACTATCAAGCTCGGCAAAACCGACTACAGCTTCGATCTTATCCGTTAACCATCACAGCCCCGCCTTGCGCGGGGCTCAGGGAGGCACTATGCCGGTCGTTACTATTCGCCAGCGCGGCGCGGATCTCTACTGCTATATCGCCAAACAGGATCTGGAAGCGAAAATCCTGGACGTTGAGCACGACACCCCGGAACGCTGGGGCGGTGCGATTTCTCTTGAGGGCGGTCGCCGCTATTACGTCAATCTGCAACCGGGACGGCCCTCATTTCCCATTAGCCTGCGCGCCACCCGCGACGCCCTGGTATAAGGAGATGCGCTATGTCCGACAACGATACCCTTTTCTGGCGAATGCTGGCGTTGTTCCAGGCGCTGCCGGAACTGCAACCCGCGCAAATCATGGCGTGGCTGACCGGCGACTGCGATGAGGCGCTGACGCCGGAGCTGTTGGCCTCGCTGGATCAACGCCATCTGGAGCAGCGCTTTCCTCATGAGGACGCATTAATGTCCGCCGGGCGCTGGGCACGGGTAAACGCATGCCTGAAAGGCGATCTGCCCGCCCACCTGCGCGTGATCGACCACACGGCGCGTCGCCCGCAGCTAATTGTCGCCTTCTGCTCGCAGGATGGGCTGGCAATCAACGGTCATTTCGGCCAGGGGCGGCTGTTTTTTATTTATGCCTTTGATGATCAGGGTGGCTGGCTGTATGACTTACGTCGTTACGCCGCCAGCCCGCAGGACAAAGAGCCCAACGAGAGCCGCGCGCAACTGCTCGGCGATTGCCATCTGCTGTTTTGCGAAGCGATTGGCGGCCCCGCCGCTGCCCGCCTGATCCGCCACAATATCCATCCGATGAAAGTCACCCCAGGCCAGACCATTACCTCGCAGTGCGACGCCATTAAAACGCTACTCAACGGGCAACTGCCGCCGTGGCTGGCAAAACGCCTTGAGCGCGCCAACCCGCTGGAAGAACGGGTGTTCTGAATCAATCCCCTTCGGGGGATTTTTTTTGCGTGAACATTGCGCCAATTGTCTGCTTTGTTGCAAAACCGACACTTTTTTTCTCTTAAAAATCAATCACTCATTACTGGCTCGCGAATTGCACCTTCTGCTACAACCCAACCAGATGATGAGGTGAAGATGAAGGGGAACGAGATCCTGGCTTTGCTCGATGAACCTGCCTGCGAGCACAACCACAAACAGAAATCCGGCTGCAGTGCGCCGAAACCCGGCGCGACGGCGGGCGGTTGCGCCTTTGACGGTGCGCAGATCACCCTGCTGCCACTCTCCGATGTTGCCCACCTGGTGCACGGCCCCATTGGTTGTACCGGTAGCTCATGGGATAACCGTGGCAGCTTCAGTTCTGGCCCGACGATCAACCGGCTGGGTTTTACCACCGATCTGAGCGAACAGGATGTAATCATGGGGCGCGGCGAGCGCCGCCTGTTCCATGCTGTGCGCCACATCGTCAACCGCTACCACCCGGCCGCCGTCTTTATCTATAACACCTGCGTACCGGCGATGGAGGGCGACGATATCGAAGCCGTCTGCCAGGCGGCAGAAACCGCCACCGGCGTACCGGTGATTGCCGTTGATGTCGCCGGGTTTTACGGCAGCAAAAATCTCGGCAACCGGCTGGCCGGTGAAGTGATGGTGAAAAAGGTCATTGGCGGGCGTGAACCTGCGCCGTGGCCGGAAGATACGCCGTTTGCCCCGGCGCATCGCCACGATATCGGGCTGATTGGCGAATTCAATATTGCCGGGGAGTTCTGGCACATCCAGCCGCTGCTTGATGAGTTGGGCATTCGCGTGCTCGGCAGCCTCTCCGGCGACGGGCGCTTCAGTGAGATCCAGACGCTACACCGGGCGCAGGTCAATATGCTGGTCTGCTCCAGGGCGCTGATCAATGTCGCCCGCTCGCTGGAGCAGCGCTACGGCACGCCGTGGTTTGAAGGCAGCTTTTATGGTGTTCGCGCCACGTCCGACGCCCTACGTCAACTGGCGGCGCTGACCGGAGACCGCGATCTGATGCAGCGTACCGAACAGCTTATTGCCCGTGAAGAACAACGAACAGAGCAGGCGCTGGCCCCGCTGCGTGAACGCCTGCGCGGGCGCAAAGCGCTGCTCTATACCGGCGGCGTGAAATCCTGGTCGGTGGTCTCGGCGCTTCAGGATCTGGGCATGGAAGTGGTGGCGACCGGTACGCGCAAATCCACCGAAGAGGATAAACAGCGCATCCGCGAACTGATGGGGACCGACGCGCTGATGCTTGATGAAGGCAACGCCCGCTCGCTGCTGGACGTGGTTTACCGCTACCAGGCGGACATGATGATCGCCGGGGGACGCAATATGTATACCGCCTACAAAGCGCGGCTGCCGTTCCTCGATATCAATCAGGAGCGCGAGCACGCCTTTGCCGGTTACCGCGGCATTGTCACGCTGGCCGAACAGCTCTGCCTGACCATGGAAAGCCCGGTCTGGCCGCAAACCCATTCCCGCGCACCGTGGCAATAAGGAGCCCGCAATGGCAGAAATTATCCGTAGTAAAAAGCCGCTGGCCGTCAGTCCGGTAAAAAGCGGCCAGCCGCTGGGCGCGATTCTGGCGAGCATGGGCTTTGAACAGAGCATTCCGCTGGTTCATGGCGCTCAGGGGTGCAGCGCCTTCGCGAAGGTCTTTTTTATCCAGCATTTTCACGATCCGATCCCGCTGCAATCGACGGCAATGGACCCAACCTCCACCATTATGGGCGCCGATGAGAACATCTTTACCGCGCTGAATGTGTTGTGCTCGCGCAACAACCCGAAAGCGATTGTTCTGCTGAGCACCGGCCTTTCTGAGGCGCAGGGTAGCGATATTTCGCGCGTGGTGCGCCAGTTCCGCGATGAATTCCCGCGCCATAAAGGGGTGGCGCTGCTGACCGTTAACACGCCGGATTTTTACGGCAGCCTGGAAAACGGCTACAGCGCGGTGCTGGAGAGCATGGTTGAACAGTGGGTGCCGGAAAAACCGCAGCCGGGCGTGCGCAATCGCCGCGTGAACCTGCTGCTCAGCCATTTGCTGACGCCGGGCGACGTCGAGCTGCTGCGCAGTTATGTCGAGGCATTTGGCCTGCAACCGGTGATTGTACCGGATCTCTCCCAGTCGCTGGACGGCCATCTCGCCAGCGGGGATTTCTCGCCGATTACCCAGGGCGGCAGCAGCCTGCGGCTGATTGAACAGATGGGACAGAGCCTTGGCACCTTCGCTATTGGCGTTTCCCTCTCCCGCGCCGCACAGTTACTGGCGCAGCGCAGCCATGCGGAGGTCGTGACGTTGCCGCACCTGATGACCATGAGCCAGTGCGATACGTTTATTCATCAACTGAAGCGCCTCTCCGGGCGCGATGTTCCGGCGTGGATCGAGCGCCAGCGCGGGCAATTGCAGGATGCGATGATCGATTGCCATATGTGGTTACAGGGCGCGCCTGTCGCGCTGGCCGCCGAGGGCGATCTGCTCGCCGCCTGGTGCGATTTCGCCCGCGATATGGGCATGGTTCCCGGCCCGGTGGTGGCGCCGGTGAGCCAGAAAGGGTTGCAGGATCTGCCGGTCGAAAAAGTGATCATCGGCGATCTGGAGGATATGCAGGATCTGCTGTGCGAAACGCCTGCATCGCTGCTGGTGTCCAATTCTCATGCCGTTGATTTGGCCAGCCAGTTCAACATTCCGCTGGTGCGCGCCGGTTTCCCCCTGTTTGACCGTCTGGGCGAATTTCGCCGCGTGCGCCAGGGTTACGCCGGGATGCGCGACACCTTGTTTGAGCTGGCGAATGCGCTGCGCGATCGCCACCATCATCTTGCCGCTTATCACTCGCCGCTGCGCCAGCGTTTTTACGAACCCGCATCTTCGGGAGGTGACTATGCAACATGTTAGCCGACAATTCAGCACCATTTGCGACAGTGAATGGTCGATGAGAGTGGCCTTTGCCAGTTCCGATTACCACCATGTCGATCAGCATTTCGGCGCCACGCCGCGGCTGGTGGTGTACGGTGTCAAAGAGGATGACGTCACCCTGCTGCGGGTGGTGGATTTCTCGGTACTGCCCGGCCATCAGCAGGAGAAACTGACCAGCCGGATTAACGCGCTGGAGGATTGCGTGACGCTCTACTGCGTGGCGATCGGCGAGGCGGTTTTTCGCCAGCTTTTACAGGTCGGCGTGCGCGCGGTGCGCGTTCCGGCAGATACAACGATTGTCGGGCTGTTGCAGGAAATCCAACACTACTGGTACGACAAAGAGCAGCGAAGAAGTGCGCGCAGCCGCAATACCGATCGCTTTGCCGGGCTGCTGCTGGAAGATGAGTGGCAGGAAGAAGATGAGCGCTGATGCCTTTTCTGTGTCAGCTCTGTGACAAAGCCAACATAAAACTGCGACATAGTTCGCGGTTTTATGTCAGGCGTCAAAATCATCTCGTTGAAATATAAAGACTTCATCTTCTGGTACTGCTTTTGCTTCAACGATATTACCCGCTGTTGATTGACGCGGTGTAATGCGCTCCGGCGCGTTCCGTCATACATACTGGGAGCCAAAAGCATGTGGAATTACTCCGAGAAAGTGAAAGATCATTTTTTTAATCCCCGTAACGCCCGGGTGGTGGAAAACGCCAACGCCGTGGGTGATGTGGGATCGTTAAGCTGTGGCGATGCGTTACGGCTGATGCTGCGAGTGGATCCGCAAGATGAAACCATTCTTGAGGCCGGGTTTCAGACCTTTGGCTGCGGCAGCGCAATTGCCTCTTCTTCCGCCTTAACGGAACTGATTATCGGCCGCACACTGGCGCAGGCCGAACAGGTCACCAACCAACAAATTGCCGATTATCTTGACGGTTTACCGCCGCAAAAAATGCACTGCTCGGTCATGGGCCAGGAAGCGCTGCGCGCTGCCATCGCCAACTACCGCGGCGAAACGCTGGAAGATGACCACGAAGAAGGCGCATTGATTTGTAAGTGCTTTGGCGTGGATGAAGGACAGATTCGCCGCGCGGTGCTGAGCAACGGGCTGACCACGCTGGAAGAGGTGATCAACTACACCAAAGCAGGCGGCGGCTGTACTTCGTGTCATGAAAAAATCGAACTGGCGCTGGCGGATATTCTCGCGCAGCACCCGCAGGTCGCCGCGCCGGTTGCGACAACCAAAGATCCGCACTGGCAGGAAGTGGTTGATGCCATCACTGAACTGCGCCCGCATATTCAGGCCGATGGCGGCGATATGGCGCTGCTCAGCGTGGCAAATCATAAAGTCACGGTCAGCCTCTCCGGCAGTTGTAGCGGCTGCATGATGACCGACATGACGCTCGCCTGGTTACAGCAAAAACTGATGGAACGCACCGGCTGTTATATGGAAGTCGTGGCCGCTGAAGCCGCAGCGTATTAACAGAGGGGGAAAAACATGAAACAGGTTTATCTGGATAACAACGCCACCACGCGAATCGATCCAATGGTGCTGGAAGCGATGATGCCCTTTCTGACCGAGCATTATGGCAACCCCTCTTCGATTCATGATTTCGGCACGCCTTCCCGTGCGGCCCTTGAGCGCGCGCACCAGCAGGTTGCTGCCCTGCTTGGCGCCGATCATGCCAGCGAGATTATTTTCACCTCCTGCGCGACCGAAGCCACGTCAACCGCGCTGCACGCCTGCGTGGAACTGATGCCGGAGCGCCGGGAAATCATCACCACCGCGGTCGAGCACCCGGCCACGCTCGCCGTTTGCGAACACCTGGAGCGCCAGGGTTACCTGATCCACCGCATTGGTGTGAATAGCGACGGCGCGCTGGATATGGAGCAGTACCGCCAGGCGCTCAGCTCCCGGGTGGCGGTGGTCAGCGTGATGTGGGCGAACAACGAAACCGGCGTACTGTTTCCGGTAATTGAAATGGCGGCCATGGCGCAGGAACACGGCGCGCTGTTCCACTGCGATGCGGTACAGGTAGTCGGTAAAATTCCGCTGGATATTGGCCGCACGCAGATCGATATGCTCTCCTGCTCGGCGCACAAACTGCACGGACCGAAAGGTGTCGGCTGCCTCTATCTGCGGCGCGGAACGCGTTTTCGTCCGCTGTTGCGCGGCGGTCATCAGGAGCGCGGACGCCGCGCAGGGACGGAAAACATCGCCGGGATTGTCGGCATGGGCACAGCCTGCGAACTGGCGCAGATCCATCTGCCCGGTGCCGCCTCGCTGGCGCAACTGCGCGATCGACTGCAGGAAGGGCTTATCGCGCAGGTGCCTTCCGTGATGGTGATGGGCGGCAACCAGCCGCGCGTACCAGGCACCACCAATCTGGCGTTTGAGTTTATCGAAGGGGAAGCCATTTTATTGCTGCTGAACCAGGCGGGAATTGCGGCGTCGAGCGGCAGCGCCTGTACCTCCGGTTCGCTGGAGCCTTCGCATGTCATGCGAGCGATGAACATTCCTTACACCGCCGCGCACGGCAGTATTCGTTTCTCGCTGTCACGCTACACGCGTGAAAAAGAGATCGACTACGTGATCGACACCCTGCCAACGATTATTGCCCGCCTGCGGATGCTCTCGCCCTACTGGCAGGAGGGAAAACCCGGGGCGGCTGAATCGGCATTTGCGCCGTTATACGGCTAAGGCGGCGAGCATGAATGTGCTTATCAACGACACCACCCTGCGCGACGGCGAACAGAGCCCGGGTGTCGCATTTCTCGCCAGTGAGAAAGTCGCCATCGCCGAGGCGCTGTTTGCGGCGGGCATTACCGCGCTCGAAGTCGGCACGCCCGCGATGGGCGACGAGGAGCGCCAGCGCATTTTGCAGGTGCGCCGGCATTTGCCCGCTGCAACGCTGATGTCCTGGTGTCGGATGAACCGCGACGAGATCCACCAGAGCGCGGATCTCGGTATGGACTGGGTGGATATCTCCCTGCCCGCTTCGGATAAGCTGCGCCAGTACAAGCTTCGCGAACCGCTGCCGCAGTTGCTCGATAAACTGGGCTCGCTGATTGCACAAGCGCGGACGCTGGGCATGCAGGTCTGTGTCGGTTGTGAGGATGCCTCACGCGCCAGCGATCAGACGCTGAACCAGATTGCCGATATCGCCCGCGAGGCGGGCGCGAAACGGCTGCGTTTCGCTGACACTCTCGGCCTGCTCGATCCCTTTACCACCACCACCCGCATTCAGGCGCTTGGCGAATACTGGCCGGGCGAAATCGAAATGCACGCGCACAACGATCTGGGGCTGGCGACCGCCAATACGCTGGCGGCGGTACGCGCCGGAGCCACCAGCGTCAACACAACCGTACTCGGGCTGGGCGAACGCGCAGGCAATGCCGCACTGGAAACCGTTGCGCTGAGCCTGAGCCGCTGCCTGCAACGGGATTGCGGCGTTGATTTTACGCGCCTGCCGTCCCTGTGCCAGACCGTGGCTGACGCGACACAGCGGGCAATTGACCCGCAGCAACCGCTGGTCGGTGCGCAGGTGTTCACCCATGAATCCGGCGTTCATGTCGCCGCGCTGCTGCGCGATCGCGAAAGCTATCAGGCGATTGATCCGGCGCTGATGGGGCGCGAGTACCGGCTGGTGCTGGGCAAACACTCCGGTCGCCAGGCGGTGGATGGCGTCTTCGCCCGCATGGGGTATCACCTCGATACCCTGCAAATCGATCTGCTGCTGCCGGCGATCCGCCGCTTTGCCGAGCGCTGGAAACGCACGCCGAAAGAGGATGAGCTGGTGGCACTTTACGATGCGCTGTGTGGGGAATCCGCACACTTTGCGAGGGGCTGACGATGGAGTGGTTTTATCAAATCCCCGGCGTGGATGAACTTGATACCGCCGAGTCTTTTTTTGAATTCTTCAGCGTGCCGTATGATCCGCTGGTGCTGCGCCACTGCTGTCTGCCGGTGCTGCGGGAGTTTCACCAGCGGCTGCGGCAAAACGTACCGCTGCGCAATATGCTTGAAGAGGCGCCCCGCGCCCCGTGGCTGCTGGCGCGCCGGTTGCTGACGGAGAGCTATCAGCACTACCTTCCGGAGCGTACCCCATGAGACAAAAATTCGATTTTGGCGAAGAGGTGCGCGTTACCCGCGCCATTCGCAATGACGGCACCATGCGCGGCTTTGCGCGCGGCGACCTGCTGGTTCGTCGCGGCAGTACCGGTTTTGTCCGGGAATGGGGCACATTTTTGATGGATCAGATTATCTATCAGGTACATTTTCTCGATGATGATTTGGTGGTTGGCTGCCGCGAGCAGGAGCTACTGCCGCTTTCTGTGCCGTGGCACGCCGGGCAGTTTCAGTATGGCGATCGGGTTGCCTGCCGCCACGCGCTGTCGGTAAATGGCGAAGTGGTGGTCGCCGCCGGAGAGCATGGCCGTATTGAAGGAACAGACCAGGGCGAAGGCGGAGAGAGTTACACCGTCACGTTTTCCGGACGCTGGTTCCAGGTGCCCGCCAGCGCCATGATCCTGCTGGAGGCTGACGCATGACGCCGTGGCAACGCTTCGCCCGACGGCGGCTGGCGATAACGCGCTGGCAGTGCGAACCGGAACACATTCCTGCCGATCAACAAACCGCGTTTGACGATGCCTTCACCCGCCAGTGTCAACTGGAACAGGCGGTGGTGGAAGTTGCCGCCAGTGCCCCCCTGCCGGATAGCGTGCTGCAGAGTGTCGCAACCTCGCTGGCAAGCTGGCTGGATGGCGGGCATTTTTCTGCTGACGAACGGCAGACGGTGGTCCGGCATCATGCCCGCATGGAGTGGCAGTTCGCCGAGATTGCCGGGCGCGCCCCGCTGCCGGACGATTTACAGGTGCTGGCCTGGTATCAGCAACATCAGGCGCAGTTTATGCGCCCGCCGCAGCGGCTGACATCTCACCTGTTGCTGACGGTCGATAACGACGATGCCGCAGTGCAGCGCCAGATCCGCCGTTTTCATCAGGATATTAGTGTCTCGCGTCAGGACTTTGCCCGGCTGGCGCAGCGCTACTCCCACTGCCCCAGCGCGCTGGAAGGCGGACGTCTGGGCTGGATAAGCCAGGGGTTGCTCTATCCCGAACTCGACGCCGCGCTGTTTGCGCTGGCGGAAAATGGCCTCAGCGTACCTATCGAAACCCGCCTCGGCTGGCATCTGTTATGGTGCGAAGCGATCCGTGACGCCGCGCCAATGCCGCAGGCGGAAGCGCTGGAAAAAGCACGAAGCTATTTGGTTCGTCAAAACCAACAGCAGTACCAGCGCCAGTGGCTGGCAGCGTTAACCCGCAGCGTGATGGCGGATTAATTTCACCTTTAGTACAGCAATGCCGGATGGCGGCTGTGCCTTATTCCGGCCAACGATTGTGCCAACAGGGTTCCAGGCCTGATAAACGTAAGTGCCATCAGGCATTTGGCCGGGTAAACACAGTGTTACCCGGCCATATCACTTACAAAAACACCGGCTTAAGCGTTTCCAGCCAGGCATCCAGGCGCTCGTCGGTCAGGTCATACTGATTGTCCTGATCGATCACTAAGCCGACAAATTTATCCGCTTCCAGCGCCGACGAGGCATTGAATTCATAGCCTTCATTCGGCCAGTGGCCGACAATCTGCGCACCGCTGTTTTTCAGCGCGTCATACAGCGGGCGCAGGCCGCTGACAAAGTTATCCGGGTAGCCCACCTGGTCGCCAAGACCAAACAGCGCGACGGTTTTGCCGCTCAGGCTGTTGCTATCAAGCTGGGCGACAAACTCTCCCCATGACGCCTCCTCACAGCCCGCATCCAGCCCTGGCAGTTGCCCGTCGCCGAGCGTCGGCGTCCCCAGCAGCAGTACCGGATAAGAAAGAAACCTGTCGAGATCGGTACGGTTGATATTCACCGGCGCATCGGCCGCCGCACCCAGTTTTTGGTGGATCATTTTGGCAATCTTGCGGGTTTTGCCCGTATCGGTACCGAAAAAAATTCCAATGTTAGCCATAGCGTGCTCCTGTGAGAAAAAGTATGAATCCGCCCTGAACAGGCGGCTATCACCGGAGATATTGCGAAGGCTGTGCCAGTTTTTTGCCGTGCAATAACTGCACCGTATTGGTCAGTTATGCACCAGGGCGGCGCTTCTTTATCCGCCCGATTATACGGCGCCGCGCACAGCCAGAGGGCAAAAGGCTAAAAATCGGCGGCAAACAGGGATCTGGATCAATCTTACGGCGAGTAATGCGGGCCAAAGGCGCACCCTTTGCATGGTTAATGAGCGTCCGTTTATGTTCGGACGAAAGTCGACAGGTGGCACAAATTGTCATAACTGCGACATTCCCATGTTGACCACAGGAGTTTGTGATGACCCTGAATATGATGATGGACGCCGCCGCGCCCGCCGAGATCGCCGGGGCGCTCTCACAACAGCATCCCGGGTTGTTTTTCACCATGGTTGAACAGGCGCCCGTCGCGATTTCACTGACCGATGCCGATGCCCACATTCTCTACGCCAACCCCGCGTTTTGCCGCCAGTCGGGGTATGAACTGGAAGAGTTGTTGCAGCAAAATCCGCGCCTGCTTGCCAGTAAGCAGACGCCGCGTGAAATCTACCAGGATATGTGGCACACCCTGCTGCAACACCGTCCGTGGCGCGGGCAGCTGATCAACCGTCGCCGCGACGGCAGCCTGTTTCTGGTGGAGATCGACATTACCCCACTGTTTAATGCGTTCGGCAAACTCGAACATTACCTGGCCATGCAGCGCGACATCAGCACCAGCTACGCGCTGGAACAACGGCTGCGCAATCATATGACGCTGACCGAAGCCGTCTTGAATAACATTCCGGCGGCGGTTGTGGTGGTGGATGAACGCGATCAGGTGGTGATGGATAACCTCGCCTACAAAACCTTTTGCGCCGATTGCGGCGGTAAAGAACTGCTCACCGAACTCAATTTTTCCGCCCATAAGGCGGAGCTGGCGCAGGGCCTGGTGCTGCCGGTAGCGCTGCGCGGCACCGTGCGCTGGTTGTCCGTTACCTGCTGGGCGCTGCCGGGCGTCAGTGAAGAAGCAGGCCGCTACTTTATTGATAGCGCCGTGCCGCGCACGCTGGTGGTGATCACCGACAATACCCAGCAGCAGCAACAACAGGAACAGGGGCGTCTTGATCGTCTGAAGCAGCAGATAACCAGCGGTAAATTGCTGGCGGCGATCCGCGAATCGCTGGACGCCGCGCTGGTGCAACTCAATTGTCCAATTAATATGCTGGCCGCCGCACGTCGCTTAAATGGCGACGATCACAGCAATCTGGCGCTGGATGCCGCCTGGCGTGAAGGTGAAGAAGCGATGGCGCGGCTGCAACGCTGCCGTCCGTCGCTGGAGCTGGAAAGCCCGGCGGTCTGGCCGCTCCAGCCGTTCCTTGACGATCTGCGCGCCCTGTATCACACCCGCTATAACCAGGGCGAAAACCTGCAAATTGAGCTGGAATCCCCCGATCTGGTGGGCTTTGGCCAACGAACACAACTGCTTGCCTGCCTGAGCCTGTGGCTCGACAGAACCCTGGATATTGCCGCGGAGCTACGTGATTTCACGGTACAGACTCAGCTTTACGCCCGCGAAGAGAGCGGCTGGCTGTCGTTCTATTTAAACGACAATGTGCCGCTGATTCAGGTGCGCTATACCCATTCCCCCGATGCGCTCAATGCGCCCGGTAAAGGCATGGAGCTGCGGCTGATCCAGACGCTGGTCGCCCACCATCGCGGCGCAATAGAACTGACCTCCCGCCCTCAGGGAGGCACCTGCCTGACCCTGCGTTTCCCGTTATTTCACTCACTGACCGGAGGCTCACTATGACTCAGCGAACCGAGTCGGGTACAACCGTCTGGCGCTTTGACCTCTCCCAGCAGTTCACCGCCATGCAGCGTATCAGCGTGGTGTTAAGCCGGGCGACGGAGGTCGGGCAGACGCTACAGGAAGTGCTGTGCGTGCTGCACAACGATGCCTTTATGCAGCACGGGATGATCTGTCTGTACGACAGCCAGCAAGCGATCCTTACCATTGAAGCCTTGCAGGAGGCCGATCAGCAGTTAATTCCCGGCAGTTCGCAGATTCGCTACCGTCCAGGCGAAGGGCTGGTGGGCACGGTGCTGTCACAGGGACAATCGCTGGTGCTGCCCTGTGTCTCCGACGATCAGCGTTTTCTCGATCGCCTGGGATTGTATGATTACAGCCTGCCGTTTATCGCCGTGCCACTGATGGGACCAAACTCGCAGCCTATCGGCGTGCTGGCCGCCCAGCCGATGGCCCGCTACGAGGAGCGGCTACCCGCCTGCACGCGTTTTCTGGAAACCGTCGCCAATCTGGTGGCGCAAACCGTTCGCCTGATGACGCCGCCCAGCGTCGCTCCCTCACCCCGTGCTGCTGCCGCGCAGATTGCCAGCCAGCGCGGATGCGCGTCGTCGCGAGCGTTTGGCTTTGAAAACATGGTCGGTAAAAGCGCGGCTATGCGTCAGACGCTGGAAATTATTCGCCAGGTATCACGCTGGGACACCACCGTGCTGGTGCGTGGCGAAAGCGGAACCGGTAAGGAGCTGATAGCCAATGCTATCCACCACAATTCACCGCGCGCCGCCGCGCCGTTTGTCAAATTCAACTGCGCAGCGCTGCCCGATACGCTGCTGGAGAGTGAACTCTTCGGCCATGAAAAAGGCGCATTTACCGGCGCAGTGCGCCAGCGTAAAGGCCGCTTCGAACTGGCGGATGGCGGTACGCTGTTTCTTGATGAGATCGGCGAAAGTAGCGCCTCGTTTCAGGCGAAATTGCTGCGTATCTTGCAGGAAGGCGAAATGGAACGCGTCGGCGGAGACGAAACGCTGCTGGTGAATGTACGGATCATTGCCGCCACTAACCGTAATCTGGAAGAGGAAGTGCGGCTGGGGAATTTTCGCGAAGATCTCTACTATCGCCTCAATGTGATGCCCATCTCCCTGCCCCCGCTCCGCGAGCGCCAGGAGGATATTGCCGAGCTGGCGCATTTTCTGGTGCGCAAAATCGCGCAAAACCAGAACCGCACGCTGCGCATCAGCGATGGAGCGATCCGTTTGTTGATGAGCTATAGCTGGCCTGGAAACGTGCGTGAACTGGAAAACTGCCTTGAGCGCTCGGCAGTCATGTCGGAAAGCGGGCTAATCGATCGCGACGTGATTTTGTTTCACCACCGGGAAAATCTGCCAAAACCGCCGCAGCCCAGCGCACCGCGCGAAGAGAGCTGGCTCGATCAGAACCTCGATGAGCGACAAAGATTGATTGCCGCGCTGGAGAAAGCCGGTTGGGTACAGGCAAAAGCCGCGCGCCTGCTGGGAATGACCCCACGCCAGGTGGCCTATCGTATTCAGACGATGGATATTACCATGCCGAGAATGTAGCGCAGGTTTTTGTGACATTCGGCACATTGTCAGCCAAACGCCACAAACTCGACAAACAAACGACGACACGGTGAATTTAAAACATTAATTTTCAGTAAGTTACATTAACAACAAGCGGTACAGGTTTTGCAGCAGGAGGTTATGACCACACAACCAAGGTACGCCCATGACTTCCTGCTTATCCGCCGCTGGTGGTTCACGCTGTCACTCCGGGCAGCGCGAACCTTTATCTGATGTCGTTGCCGGTAAGGTGGCGTCGCACCCCTGCTACTCGCAAAACGGTCATCACCGCTATGCCCGTATGCATCTGCCGGTCGCGCCTGCCTGTAACCTGCAATGTAACTACTGCAACCGCAAATTTGATTGCAGTAATGAATCGCGCCCCGGTGTCTCGTCATCCCTGCTGACGCCGGAACAGGCGGTAGCCAAAGTACGCCATGTAGCCGCCGCGATCCCGCAATTGTCCGTGGTTGGTATCGCCGGGCCTGGCGACCCGCTGGCCAACATTCAACGCACATTCACCACTCTGGAAATGGTGCGCGAACGGCTCCCCGACCTGAAACTTTGCCTCTCAACCAACGGGCTGATGCTACCGGATGCGGTAGAGAGACTGGTAAATGTTGGCGTTGACCATGTCACGGTGACGATCAATACGCTGGATGCCGATATCGCGGCGCAAATCTACGCATGGCTGTGGCTGGACGGTGAACGTTACAGCGGGCGTGAAGCCGGTGAGATCCTGATTGCCCGCCAACTTGAAGGCGTGCGTCGCCTGACGGCGAAAGGCGTACTGGTGAAGATCAACTCGGTATTGATCCCTGGCATCAACGATGGCGTCCTGAGCGATGTCAGCCGTGAACTGCGTGCCAGCGGCGCCTTTATTCACAATATTATGCCGCTGATCGCCCGCCCGGAGCACGGTACGGTATTCGGCCTGAACGGGCAGCCGGAACCAGATGCGCAGATGATAGCCCAGGTGCGCGAGCGTTGCGGCGAGCTGATGCCGCAGATGACGCACTGCCAGCAGTGCCGCGCTGATGCGATTGGCATGCTCGGTGAAGATCGCAGCCAGCAGTTTGCCCTGACGCCGGTTGAAGAGTCTCCGCAGCCGTGGTTGCCAACGCTTTACCGCCGGGCGCAGTTGCATGCCAGCATTGCCACGCGCGGTGAATCGGAAGAGCCGGATGCCTGCCTGGTGGCGGTCGCCTCCACGCGTGGCGATGCGATTGATTGCCACTTTGGTCATGCCGATCGCTTTCGCATTTACAGCCTGTCGGCAGCGGGCGCGGTACTGGTCAATGAGCGCTTTACGCCGAAATTTTGTCAGGGAAGCGACAACTGCGAACCGCAGGACAGCGACGCGCGGATGGCCGCAGTTCTCGATCTGCTGGCCGATGTGAAAGCGGTGTTTTGCGCCCGTATCGGCTACGCGCCGTGGCAAAAACTGGAAGCGCGCGGCATTCAACCCTGCGTCGATCACGCCTGGCAACCGGTTAACGAGGCGCTGACCGGCTGGTGGCAGCAGTGGCGGAAAAATGCGCAGTCCGATCCTGCGTCACGGGGGGTGGCATGATGCCTGTTCACGACTGGCTGCGGCGTTTGCTGTGGCTTTATGCACACGGAGAAGGCTGTTATCCGCTGATGATGGGCTTGCGGGCGACCGAATGGGATGCCCTGCAGGCGCAGTTCGATCCTCCCACGCAGCCGATGCCTGCCGATTGTTTGCTGCGGCAAAAGCTGATGAGCGAGCTGAATGCCACCCGCAGCGACGAACAGCAACAACTGGCGCAGTGGCTGGCGGGCTATATGGCGCCAGGCGCGGCGCCGATGCACAACATTATCGCCAGTGTTTCGCTGGCGTTTAACCACCTGTGGCAGGATCTGGGGCTAAGCTCGCGTCAGGAATTGCGCGAATTAATGAGTGACTGTTTTCCTCTGCTGGTAGAAATGAACAGCGAAAATATGCGCTGGAAAAAGTTTTTTTATCGTCAGCGCTGCCTGCATTCTGCTGGCGAGCTTATTTGTCGTTCCCCAAGTTGCGACGCCTGCTGCGAACGCGCATTCTGTTTTGCCCCTTCCTGAAAATATTTCACGCGGCCCGCTAACCTTAAGTGAAACGGGCCACTGCTGCCGTGCATTTCTTATTTGTTGCCCTATATTTTTTAACATTGAAGGTGAAATATCCCGCAACAATCACAGGGATCATGTAGCCGTGATGTTACTGTTACTTATATAGTGCATAACGAAGATAAGAAGTACGCAGGCGCGCGAGGTGGCAAATGTACTCTTTTGTAGCCAGACAGGCGATTTTTGATAACCAATTGAATACTGTTGGTTACGAACTGCTCTTCAGGGACAGTATGGATAACCGATTCCCGGATGTTTCCGCCGAGCAGGCCACTACCCAGTTGATTGAAGAGCAATTTCTTAGCGCTCCGCTGGGGCGTAAAAACGACAACAGTACCGTATATGTCAATTTCCCCTATCAGTTACTGGTTCAGGGGCTGGCGGAAACCCTGCCAAAGAACCGCGTGGTGATTGAAATACTCGAAGATGCCGACCCGGATCGCTCATTGCTGGAAGTGGTAAAACGTATGCACACCCTGGGCTTTCGCATCGCGCTGGATGACTTCATTCCCGGTAACGAATGGGATGCCTTTATTCCGTATATCGACGTGATTAAATTTGATATAAGGAGAAGCCCGCGCGAGGAAATCGGTCACTATATTCGCACTAACCGCGAATCGTTGCGTCATGCCGTATTACTGGCAGAGAAAGTTGAAACCTATGATGAGTTTGAATCCTATAAAAAATTGGGCTTTCATCTTTTTCAGGGTTATTTTTTCAGCAAGCCGGTGGTCACCAAACGGAATAAACTGGTACAGAACCAGGCATTTGCCCTGAAATTAATGCAGGAAGTGAACGTTGAATCGCCAAATCTTAATAAAATTGAAGAGCTGTTAAAACGCGATGTCACGTTGTCGTTTAAAATTATGCGCTATGCGCAAAATATCCTTTATAACACCCGTGGCGTGAGCGGTTTTCGTAGCCAGTCGCTGCGCGATATTGTTGTTTATCTTGGCATTAATGAAATGCGCCGCTTTGTATTGATGGCCTGTCTGACCTCCTTCGACAACGTGACCAATACGGAGATTTATTATCTGAGTCTGATTCGCGCTAAATTCTGCGAACTGGTTGCAGAACGGACTTCCGCCGCCAGTCTCAGCAATGATGCCTTTATGGTCGGTCTGTTTTCATTGCTGGATGTGATCCTCGGCCTGCCGCTCGAAGAGTTAATGGGGCAAATCGCCGTGTCACCGGAGGTTGCAACCGCGCTGGAAAATGAGAGCGGTAGGCTCTATCCGTTTGTGCAGCTCGCGCGTCTTTTCGAGCTGAGAAGATGGGAAGAAGCCAGCGATATCAGCCACGAAATCGGCCTGCCCAATTCCGCCGTCGCAGAGTTAATGAACCAGGCGACAAAATGGGCAGATGAACTGCCATTAAGCCTGTCGCATTAATTTTTACCCCCATTTTTCAGTGTGCGGAAAATAATCTCTTTCTGCACGATTAGCGCATGTAAAACATTATTTCAATCCTCACAAATACAAATCATTTACATTATTAACAGCCAAAATGGTTTTATCCTAAATTACGCGTTGCGATGTGGGCTTTTGCACAATTACCTCAGTAAATTGTGATATTGATCAGATAAATAAATCAATAAAATCTTAAAAGCTGCCGTTATTAATACTATCTCCCTTTACACAGCGTTGAATTATGAAAAAATTATCACAAGCCACCGTATTGACTAAATTGCTTATCGGTTTCTCCATCCTCATTGTCATGATGTTACTGTTGGGCATTGTGTCCATTTATCAGCTCAATATGAGCAAAGATCACATTGATCAGTTCCGCAAAAATCGCATGCCGGGCGTGCGCTATACCCTTGAAATGCGCGGCGTCTTAGCCGAAATGCGCTTACAGCAGGTGCAGTACATCGCTTCGACAACACCGGAATCGCTGGAGCAGCACCGCGGCGAATTACTGCAAAACCAGGAGACGTTCCTGCGCGCGCAGCAGGCGTACGCCAATATCTCCGCGCACGATCCACAAGAGATGCGCGCCCTCTTCGCCACGGTGGTCGATAACTTCAAAAACTTTATCGATGTGAACGCCAAAGTTATCGAAGAGATGAAAAACGGCAACGCCGCAGAAGCCGCCAAAATCAGCGGCGCGGTGTCATCGAAATACCGCACACAGTTAATGAAAGACCTGGCTACGCTGGTGGATATGGAAGTCGCGCTGGGCAATGATGCCGGTGAAGCCTCGCAGGCGGCCTATAAACAGGCGATCTATATGCTGAGCGGTTTACTGCTGCTGGCGCTGATTGCAACCGGCGTGATTGCCCTGTTTATCTCGCGTAACCTGGCGCGCCAGCTTGGCGGCGAACCGGCTTATGCGGTGTCAATCATGAAAGAAATTGCCGCAGGAAATCTGGGTACGCAGGTCAAACTGCGCGACAACGATACCCAGAGCTTGCTGGCGACCATCAACTTTATGAATGCCCGACTGGCCGGGATCATTAACGGCATTATCGACGGCAGTGAATCCATTTCCCACGCCGCCAGCGAAATCTCCGAAGGCAACAACGATCTGTCGCAGCGTACCGAAGAACAAGCCGCTTCGCTGGTACAAACGTCGTCGAATATGCAGCAAATCACGGAGAACGTGAAGAGTAACGCGGAAAACGCCCGTAAAGCGAGCGACCTGGCGCGTCAGACCTCGCAGACCGCCGTCAAAGGCGGTAAAGAAGTGGATGACATGCTGAAACGCATGCATGAAATTTCGGCCAGTTCGCAGAAAATTGTCGACATTATTTCCGTGATTGAAGGGATCGCCTTCCAGACTAACATTCTGGCGCTGAACGCCGCCGTTGAAGCCGCCCGCGCCGGAGAACAGGGTAAAGGCTTTGCCGTGGTTGCCGGTGAAGTACGCAACCTGGCGCAGAAAAGCGCCGAGTCCGCAAAAGAGATCAAGCAACTGATCGAAGGAACGGTGGAGAAAATCACCGACGGTTCGCGCTACGCCGACACAGCCAGCCGGGCGATGGAAGAGATTGTCACCTCGGTGAACAAGGTGACGGATATCGTTGCGGAGATTTCAGCCGCTTCAACCGAACAGCATCAGGGTATTAAAGAGATCAGCGTCGCCATCGACCAGATGGATCAGGTAACTCAGCAGAACGCCACGCTGGTGGAACAGGCAGCCGTTGCCGCGCAGTCGATGACCGAGCAGAGCGAAGGCCTGCGCGATTCAGTGCGTTATTTCCAGTTGGCACGCTAAAACCGCTTGCAGGCCCGCCCGCCGGGCCTGCTATTCGCTGATGATTGCTTTAGGTTCCATAAACGCCGACAGCCCCCACACTCCCATCTCCCGCCCGATTCCTGAGTGTTTAAAGCCGCCAAACGGCGCGCGCGGCTCATGCGCCAGCGTATTGACCTGCACACGGCCCGCATGGATTTGCGCTGCCACGCGCTGCGCCCGTTCGCGGTCTTCACCCAGTACCAGCGCGCTTAAACCGTATTCCGTATCATTAGCGATAGCCATGGCATCAGCCTCATCCTGGTAGCTCATCACCGTCAGCACCGGCCCGAAAATCTCTTCCCGTGCGATGCGCATTTCGTTTCGCACATCGGCAAACAGCGTTGGCCGGACAAACCACCCTTGCCCGCAGTTTTCCGGCCGCCCTTCACCACCCGCCAGCAACCGTGCGCCCTCCTGCAATCCAAGACGAATATAAGATTGCACGCGCTGCCACTGCTTTTCACTGACCATCGGCCCGACGGTGGTCGCCGGATCGCGCGGATCGCCAACGTTCACCACCGCCATTGCCTTCGCCAGCGCGGCTTCGCACTCGGCTTTGCGTGATTGCGGAACCAGAATCCGCGTTCCGGCGATACAGGCCTGGCCACTGTTCATCAACCCGGCCTGGATCGCCAGCGGCACGGCTGTCGCTAAGTTGGCGTCATCAAGAATAATCGTCGGCGATTTACCGCCCAACTCCAGCGTTACGCGCTTAAAACTCTCCGCAGCGTTGCGCAGAATCGCTTTTCCTGTCGCGGTAGAGCCAGTAAATGAGATTTTCGCCACATCTGGATGACGGCTAATCACCTCGCCGACCACGTCGCCCCGCCCGGTGACAATATTAAATACGCCCGGCGGCAGTGCGGCCTGATGCAACGCATTGATCACTACCTGCGTTTGCAACGCGCTCATCTCACTGGGTTTGATAACCGCCGTACAGCCCGCAGCCAGCGCGGCGGCCAGTTTGCCACAGATAAATCCGGCGTTGCTGTTCCACGGCGTGATAAGCCCGGCCACACCCAGCGGCGTCATCGCCACCTGCGCCAGGCCAATCTGCGAGCGAAACGTAAAGGCTTTTAACGCAGAAATCGCCTCATCAACCACCGCGACCGGGTAGCGGGCCATCCAGACGGCGCGGGTTTCCGGCGCGCCATATTCCATGACGATCGCCTGCAACAACGCCTGTTCGCTGGCAGCCAGCGCATCGCGCATTCGCGTCAGTGCCGCCACGCGTTCGGCCACGGTAGTCGCAGACCAGCCAGCAAACGCCGCTTTTGCCGCCGCTATCGCCCGCTGCGTATCCTCTTCATTGGCCAGACGCACCTGACCAATCACTTCGCCCGTCGCCGGGTTAAAAAGGTCGAATCGCTCGGTACCCTGCGGCGTGACCCATTCACCGTTAATCGAAATCTGTTCTACCTGGTGCATTTGAACCTCCTTCAGGACAGTTGGCTCAGTGTGGCACAGCTTTATCTCGCAGATAATCCACGCTATCCTGAATGGGTTGTTTCGAAATTCGGGATAATCTATGCATCGTTCAGGATTGATTGAGCTGGAAGTGGTGATGGCGGTGATGCGCCTCGGCAGTTTTCGCGCGGCGGCACAGGCGCTGAGTATGTCGCCAACGGCGGTAAGTAACGCTATTGCTGGTCTGGAAAGCCGCCTTAATGTGCGGCTGTTTCATCGCACCACCCGCAGTGTGGCGTTGACCGAAGCCGGAGAGCGCTTTGTGGCACGGGTTGGCCCGGCGCTGCGTGAAATTCAGCAGGCAACCGATGAGATCCACAGCCTTCCGGCGGAACCCTCCGGCACGCTGCGCATTAATATACCGCAGGCCGTTGGTCAGCTTTTTCTCGATGATATTGTGGTGCGTTTTCTCACCCGTTACCCACTGATGCGCCTCGAAATCACCAGCGAAGCACGGACGATTGATATTGTGGCGGAGGGTTACGATGCCGGCATTCGCCTTGGCGAATCCATCCCGCAGGATATGATTGCCGTTCCGCTAACGCCAGATATCCGTATGCAGATAGTGGCTACGCCCGAGTGGTTCGCCACGCACGGTACGCCGCAGACGCCGGATGATCTTTATCAACATCAGGGCATTTGCATGCGCATGGCGAACGGCGGGATTTATCGTTGGGAGCTGTCACGCCACGGGCAGCACTACGCCCTCGCGATCCCGCCCAGGCTTGCCACTTCCGATTTTTTTACTTCGCTTACGGCCGTACGCGCCGGGCTGGGCGTCGGCTTTCTGCCGGGGTTTTACATTGAAGAGGATTTACGCACCGGACGGCTGGTGAGCGTGCTGGATGAATGGACACAGCCGTTTCAGGGGCTGTGTCTTTACTATCCCGGACATCGCCATATCCCGGAGGGATTGCGGGCGTTTATCGACTTTGTCCGGGCGGGTTGATCACTCCAGATGCGCACGATCCAGGCCATAGGCCTTATCCAGCGCGCCCGGCAGCGTGCGTGACGCAATCATCAGGCGATTCCAGGCATTAATAATGGCGATGGCAAATGTCAGTTCAGACAACTCCACTTCGCTGAAATGCTCGCGCGCTTCGCGGTACAGCGCATCCGGTACGCCATCGACACCAGGCTGGGTTAGCGCTTCGCTCAGCGCCAGCGCCGCTTTCTCTTTTGCGGTGAACAGCGGCGACTCGCGCCAGATAGCCACATGGTAAAGACGCAGTTCACGCTCACCGTGCAGTTTGGCCTGCTTCACATGCATATCCAGACAAAACGCGCAGCCGTTGAGCTGCGATGCCCGAATATCGACCAGATTTTTGAGAGTAATATCCAGGCTGCTGCTATGCGACGCCTGGCTGGCATCGGACAGGGTTTTGATCAACGCCGGAACGGTCTGGAAAAGATTGATGCGGGTGCTCATGTTTTTTGCCTCGTAGAGTTGTTCGACCGGGGTTATATTACTGCCTTATGCCGTAGTAAAAAGATGCAAAAACTGAAAATAAAGGTAGGACATGAAGCCGGGCTATAAGAGCATTTATGAGCAGTATCGCCATAGCATTGTCAGCGGGTTATTGAAGCCTGGTGACAAAGTTCCCTCCGTGCGCGTGCTGGCCAGCGAGTTAGGCGTGGCGCGTAAAACCGTCGAAACTGCATGGGCGATTCTGGTCGGCGAAGGTTACCTTATCAGCCACGGCGCGCGCGGTACGCGGGTGAACCCGGATCTGATTCTGCCAGCACGGAAACCGGCTTCGAAACAACCCGTTGCCGAAGAAAAACCGACCGACATGATGGACGTGTTGCGCGACCAGCAAGGCTTTTTGCGCCTCGGCATTCCCTCGCTGGATGCCTTTCCCTACAAGAAATGGCTGCTGCTGTGCGGCAAAGCGGTGCGCTCCATGCAGCCACTGGAGATGACCAATCCCCCGCTGGCGGGCTATGCGCCGCTGCGTGAGGCCATCGCCCATTATGTGAATGTCTCGCGCGGGTTATCCTGCACCGCAGATCAGGCGTTTATTACCAGCGGTTACAGCAATAACCTGCGCTTGATCCTCAATACGCTGGCGACAGACCGCGACAAAGTGCTGTTTGAAGATCCCGGTTACTTTTTTGGTCAGCAGGCGCTGAAACGCGCCGCCGCAAACCTGCACTTTGTGCCGGTCGATGATCAAGGCATGAATGTCGATTATTTACTGCGTTATCACCCTGATGCCCGTCTGTTATTTGTGACACCGTCACATCAAAGCCCGCTTGCGGTCACGATGTCGCTGCCGCGCAAACACCAGTTGTTGAAGTGGGCCAGCCAGAATGAGAGTTGGATCGTCGAAGATGATTATGACGGTGAGTTTCACTACACCCGGAAAGTCCTTCCGGCGATGAAGAGTCTTGATAGTGATGATCGGGTCATCTATATGGGGACATTCAGCAAGACGGTGATGCCCGCCCTGCGCATCAGTTACCTTGTGTTACCCCGCGCCGCGCTCGCCCGTTTCCATGAAACCGCTGCGCTGACCGAAAGTGGCCAGCCGGTACTGACACAAAAAATTCTCGCCGCCTTTCTTGGCGAAGGCCACTTTTATCAGCATCTGAAAAAAATGCGCACGCTCTACTCGCTGCGCAGAAAGAACGTGCTGGCCGCGCTGGAGAACATTTATCCGCACTTGTTCAGCGTGGAAGTCAGCGATGGCGGCATGCATATTATCGCGTTTTTACGCACCAGCACGCAGGATGTGGCGCTGGCGGAGATCTGGCAGCGCCACGAATTGCAGGTCAGCGCGCTGTCGCGCTGGTATAACCAGACCAGCAAGCGCTACGGCCTGATTATTGGCTATACCAATGTGCGTTCGTATGCGGAAGCAGAAGCGTTATTACAGCGCCCGGCTATAGAAACACGGGCGCTGCTTGGCGGGCAGTAGAAGTTCAGGGCAAGCTACTAACGAAGGAGAGATCCCACGCCGTAGCGAGAAGAGATAAGCTGACAACCAACATTACGGCCAGCGATATCGTTCTGTCTGAGTTTTCCATCGCGCGTCCCTCTTTATGCTGAGTAATGTCATTAAAGCGAAAAATGCGTAATGTGTCTTACTCTCACGTCCTAAAGTTTAGGTTAGCTGATAGTTTTTGTCTGCGGTCATTTTGTGCGGTAACGTTTTTTCGCCCTGCATCTGCAGCAGATCGATCTCGATAGCATTGCAAATCGCATCCAGCGGCAGATCGTTATCCTCGACGCCAAACGGCTCTTCCAGCTCTTCCGCCAGCGTATCCAGCGAGATAAACGTGTAAGAGATCAGCACGGAAACAAACGGCGTCATGTAGTGCAAATCCACCACCAGCGCAAACGGCAACATAATGCAGAACAGATAGACCGTGCGATGCAGAATCAGTGAATAAGCAAAAGGCAGCGGCGTGGTAAAAATGCGCTCGCAGCCGGAAAGCACCACGGACATATCATGCAGCCGCTGTGTAATGCTCTGGAATAAGATGTCGGAAAGCGCCCCCTGCGCACGACGCTCACCCAGCCACTCCGCCATGATCAGCAGGATGCGGTTCGCGGGCGAATGCGTCTCCAGCACCATTTGCAACTCTTGAGCCGTTAAATATTTCGCCAGCGTTTCCGCCTGCGGTTTACGCCGAAGCGTCATGCGCAGGCTGTGTGCAAAGGCCACCTGGAGACGAATAAAGTGCGTGATATCGGCTTCATTCGGTAGCGTGGTTTTCACTTCCCGCAGCAATGATCGCGAGGCAATCATCAATTGTCCCCACAGTAAACGCGCTTCGCTGTAACGCGCATAACAGGCGTTATTACGAAAGCCGAGGAAGATGGCGATAGCCACGCCGAGAATGCTGAATGGCGCAACGGTCAGTTTGATGCCCAGCGAGGTATACCAGGGAAGCATCAACACCACGACGATGGAGAGCAGGAAGTTCATGAACAGGCGTGAACTGATTTTCGGCAGAACCGAACCGTGCCAGACGAAAAGACGGGGAAGCCAGTGTTGTTGTGGGCGAACGATCATTGTTTAGTTGCAGGCAAAAGGGATAGCCTTGCTATTAAACGTGATCGCAATCACAGTTGCAAGTTTGCTAAGAAATTGTGACGGAAAATCAATCTGGTCGACGGTAACCGGCACAGAAGTTACTGAAACCTGTTATACAACTCTTAATAAGTATGTTGTAACTAAAATGAAAGTAAAATATTCGCCATAAAAAAACCCGGCCGCAGCCGGGTTTTCCTGTTCATCATTTGCCGCTTAGCACAGCGGTTTTACCGCTTCACGCATGCCACGCAGCAGTATCGCATCCAGATCTAACGACACCTGTTCCACCAGACCAGTGATTTTGCTCAGATCCTGTTCCCAGTGTTCGCTGACGGACAATACGGCTTTCACCAGTTCGCTGGTGCTGATCTGGCGATCGCCGTGCTGGCTCCACAACTGCTGGTAGCGTTCGATCCAGTGCGCATCATCCTGTACCGGATACGGCTGGCCGTTACGCTCACCGCGGTAGAAGGCAATAAGCGCGGCAAGGGCGAAAGTCAGACGCGCAGGCAGTTTGCCGGTCGCTTTCTGCCCTGCCAGCAACTGCGGCAGAATACGGGTGCGGAATTTGGTCATACCGTTCAGCGCGATCGACAGCAACTGATGCTTGATGTACGGGTTGCGGAAACGCCCGGTCACGGCGCTGGCGAATGATTCCAGCTCATCACGCGGCAGATCAAGCACCGGAATGATCTCTTCATAAATCGCTTTTTCAACAAACGCGCAGATTTCGCTGTCGTTCATCGCTTCGCCAACGGTATCCAGCCCAGCCTGGAATGCCACCGGTACCAGCGCGGTATGCGCGCCGTTGAGGATCGCCACTTTACGCTCTTTGTACGGCTTAATGTCGTCAACAATCAGGACGTTAAGCGGCAGTTTGTCGAGACGCAGTTCGGAGGCCAGTGATTTAGGCCCCTGGATCACGAACAGATAGAAGTGCTCTGCGGTGTCGAGGAAGCTGTCGCGGTAGCCCAGTTCAGCTTCCAGTTTCGCCACTTCGTCACGCGGATAACCGGTTACGATGCGGTCAACCAGCGTGGAGCAGAAATCGTTCGCCGCATCCAGCCACTGGATAAACTCTGCGCCCAGCGCCCACTCCTGCGCATAACGCAGCACCAGTTCACGCAGCGCATCACCGTTGTAATCAATCAGTTCACACGGAATGATCACCCAGCCTTTATCGGCCGCGCCAGAGAAATGACTGAAACGTTCGAACAGCAGACGGGTCAGTTTTGCCGGATAGCTGACGGCTGGCGCATCGTCGAATTTATCACCCGCGTGGTAGCTGATACCGGCTTCCGTGGTGTTGGAAAACACAAAACGGATATTCGGGTTGTGTGCCAGTTTCAGGAACTCATCGTACTGACCATAGATACTGATTTCTCGGTTAACAGAGCGGATAAGACGCGCATCGCTCACCGCTTCGCCCTGCTCGTTCAGGCCGCGAATAATCGTGGTATAGAGGCCATCCTGCGTGCTCAGAGACGGCGGGAAATCACTCTGGATCGGGCGGACGACCACCACACCGGCGTCAAGGTCGGTGTGCTCGTTCAGCAGATCGATTTGCCAGTCAACAAAAGCGCGCAAGAAATTCCCTTCGCCGAACTGAATAATGCGTTCAGGGTATTCAGCGCCGGGAAAGTTGCGACGGTTTAACGTGTTCACAGTGGGTTCCTTTTTGATTAGTCATACAACCTTGGGAGATTGGTGTAATAACTTACCAGACTTTTAGACCATGAAACCCTGTTTTGATCAAAATGGGCCGTCTTATTAGACCAAATTAGATAAGCTTGTAAAAAATTGTCGTACCCGTCACATTTCCGTCCGGCATCAGCGCATAGCGCGGGATTTCGCCGGCGCGTTGCCAGTCAGATTGTTGATAAAAATGTTCCACGCCGCTGCCGGTGGCGGTGTCCGGCACTTCACAGAGGGAATAAATACGGGAAGTGAGCGTCTCGCTCGTGATGGCGTGAATAAGTGGTCATTTTACTTCCTTATAAAACAACCACTTTCTTGTTTACCTGTCTGCAACACACATGCCGCAGCACCAGGTGTTTATGATGGCTTAACGGGTGCGGTTGTTACGTGTTTTCATAGCGTACATTTTTTGATCCGCGTCTTTAATCCACGGGTGCAGCCCGCCATTACCGTTGTGATCAAACTCGCTCACGCCCCAGGAAAAGAGCAGCTTCCACGCTTTTCCGGAAGTCTGATTCCACGCCTCAACCTGTTCGACCAGATGCTGCATAGCGATCCACGCCCCCTGCTCGTCGGTATCGGAAAAGACAATGGCGAATTCGTCACCGCCATAACGTACCCGCAGATCGGCTTCACGCAGGCTGGCAGTCATCACCGAAGACATCGCTTTCAGCGCTTCATCGCCTTCGGCATGTCCCCAGGTATCATTAATCTCTTTGAAGTTATCCAGATCGATCCACGCCAGCGTTAACGGCTCCGCCCGGCGGCGAGCGCCGTAAATGGCAAACTTCGCCAGGCTGTCGAAACCGCGGCGGTTAAACAACCCGGTGAGCTCATCGGTGGTAGCCGCGCTCATCACCGCGAACTCATCCTCGACGATGGTGGCGAAATCTTTCAGGCTATCCAGATCAGCAGTGCTTAATTCGCGCGGTTCATTGTCGATCAGACAAAACGCTCCCACGACCGCACCATCCGGCAGACGCAGCGGATGCCCGGCATAAAAACGGATCGGTTTGTCACTGGTAACCAGCGGATTATCGGCAAAGCGTTCATCACGAGCACTATCCGGGATGATCAACGGTTCCGGGTGCAAAATGGCGTGCCCGCAAAAGGAGATTTTCCGGGGTACTGTTTCTGCACGGGTGTAACCATCACAGGATTTAAAATACAGGGTATCTTCGTCCAACAGCGTAATCAGCGCTGCCTGCACGTTAAACATGCGTTTAGCCAGCCGGGTCAGGCGATCAAGCCGCTCAGTGACGCCGCCTTCAAGCAGTCCGGAATCGTGTAGTGAAGCAAGACGTTGCTCTTCATCCACGGGAGTAGCAGGTATTTGCATAGGATGCCGATCTCTTCATTTTTTCGGGCCGTTTCCGCAAACAGAAAAACTGTCGATCAATTCGCGGTATACAGCGTAAAGCTTAGCCTATTCAGCACGTTTGTCAGTGGGAGTAGATCTGGTTTTTACCCAGTCTTTTTGCCTGGTACAGCGCGTCATCCGCCGCTTTTAACCAGTCAGTTACGTCATTCATGCCCGGAAGCGCGCTGGCAATGCCGATGCTTAAGGTGCATTTAAAGGCATATTCCTGCACGACTGTCATCACGGCCGCCGCATCCATAATGCGCGTTGCGACGGCATGAGCCTCCTCCTGCGGCGTGTCCGGCAAGAGGATCACAAACTCATCGCCGCCCAGGCGCGCGGGCGTATCTGTTTTGCGGGTGGCGATATGCAAAATCTTCGACACCGCCACCAGCAGGGCATCGCCGACCTTGTGACCAAACCGGTCATTCACCTCTTTGAAATTATCAATATCGATAAACATCAGCGATGAGTGGCCCGGCGTGGTGCGCAATTTGTCCAGCTCATACTGGATACGCTTTTCCAGCAGGCGGCGATTAGCGATATCGAGTAGCGGATCCATCATCGCGATGCGCTCCAGTTCGCGGCTTTTCATCCGCAATTTCACCGCCATGCTGTCGGTCAGTACGCTGAGCGCCAGCATATAAATGCCAATCAGCGGCAGTGTGGCGAACATCGTACGCTGGGTGACGATCACATCGAACGGTGTACCAAGTGCAATCCAGGCCAGCATAAATACCGCCAGCAACGCCAGCGCTGCTTTGCGCATCAGAACAAAACCGCCCGCGGATAAACGATCGGTAAGCAGAATGGTGGCAATCACCACTGACGGCAGTGGATTCACCGCCATAAGCGCGATCCACAACCCGCCCGCACCCGCATCGATCACCAGGTTCTGGTGCTCAATTTGCAGCGGCAGCTGCGCTTTGCGCGCGCGCAGGAAAGCAAGAGTCGGCCAGAGAAAGGCATTTGCAGCGAGGAGGAGAATACACCACAGCGGACGCTGTAATTCGAGCAGAACGGAAAGAATAGGGAAAAAGCACAACAGCGTTCCCAGAATACGCATCAGATACATTCGCCTGACAAAACGTCTGCCAGCAACACGCTCATTTTTATTCAAATTGTCAGACCCGATCATGTCGCGTTACATTCCGCTACGCACAGGAGTCAATAGTATTAACCTTAAAAATGAGTAGCAAGCAATTTAATAAGTTAAGGATATTAATTGCTTCTGGCATCAATCGTCCGGACTCAGCACGCGGAGTTAATTATCAAGCAACACCGGCGCGGTCGCGGAAGGTTTCGACGCAACATCGTTCTGGGTGGTGCGATTTCTTCCCTGTTTTTTTGACCGGTAGAGATTTTCATCAGCGGCCGCCAGCAGCACATTAAACATCTCCGTTAACTGCCAGGCATCGGTTTTGCCGCTGCTGATACCGATACTGACCGTTAAATGCAGTGTCTGCTGCCGCCACTGGAAGGGATGGTTCGCCACCGAAAGACGCAGGGTTTCAGCCAGTTGCACACCTTCCTGCGGATCAAGGGTGGTCGCCACCACCACAAACTCTTCACCGCCCATGCGCGCCACCACCCCGCGATCGCCCAGCACCCGCTGGATCTGCTGCGCAAACGAGGCCAGTACCTGGTCTCCGCACTCATGGCCGTAGCTGTCATTCACGCTTTTAAAATAGTCGATATCCAGCAGCATCACCGACAAATGTTTATCGGCAAAACGTTTGTCATCGTGGTTCAGCGCTTCATACAGCCCCGAACGTGAATAAACGCGGGTGAGAAAATCGAAATCCGCGCGCAGAGAGACCTGGCGCATCAGGCGATTAATCGCCTCGACGCTGACGGAGACAATCACCGGGCAGATCGCCATGGTAGCAATCCCCAGGCGTGCAGAGAGCATATGCGGGATCTCCATCGGCGAACCGATCGAGATATCAATCACGCTGCTGGAGACGAGGATAATCTCCACGCCGCCGGTCAACAGCGTAATCAGCGAGGTAAACGGCAGGGAAAAGCGTACCGCGCACCAGATCAGCGCCGGTAATGGAAACGCCAGGCTGCCTGCCCCGCCGATCGCCACCGACGCAATCACCGAGACGACAACGGCGACAACCGGCATGCCTCGTTGCAGGGAGAATTGCAGCGGCTTGCGCGGCCAGCTCATGGTCAGCACCCCCGGCAGGATCAGCACACCCGTGGAAAACTGTTCGCCAAACCAGTCGGCCAGCAACGACCAGAACCCATGACCGTTAATGCCAACCGATCCTATCGCGCCGACGAAACCGCACAGCAGCGCGGCCAGCAGGCAATAACCAAACAACTTCAGGGCACTGGCCGGTTCCGGCGTCTTCAGCATCTGGCGTCGTTTTGCGCCAATAAGCTGCGCCATGGTGATAATAAACACCATGTTTGAGAAGTTGATGATCAGCGACGCCATGCCCCAGTCGGTGGTGAACGCATCGTAAACCAGCATCGCGGCGTAGCTAATAAGATAGTAGTGCCAGCGGTGGAGAAAGGCGTAGCGGGCAAACACCCCGGCCATTACGGCATTGAGCGGCCAGAACAGTGACAGTTCTTCGACAAGGCGCATCATTGCGCCAAGAAAATAGAACAGTGTGGTCAGGATAAAAATAACCACCGCATTAGTGAGCGGAGCCTCCTCCCGCAACGGGCGGAAAGGGGTTGAAAAAAATGCACGCATCAAATCTCAATCCATATCACTGGCAGGAGCCACGTTCGGTAAATCATTTACCACCTGCGGGAGGCGCTCTGGCGCGATCGCACTTAGCGCGGCGAATTCATCTGGATTACCAGCCACTGGTAAATGACATCAACAATATACTGTTGTTGTGTTTCTGTTAATGGGTAACCGCGCGCGATATGGTGCCACTTCTCCAGACAGCCGCGACAGCAGGTGGCCGTTGCGTGTTGGGCAATAAACACCGGATGGCCGCGCATGGGGGTCTGCTTGCCATCATTTTGCGGCTCGGCGGGTGACAGCCGCTGCGCGACGAAATCTGCCGCGTGGCGGACAATCACCTCTGCACCTTTATCCACACAATATTGTCGCTCTTTCACACCAAGGCGGAACCGGGAGCGAAAAGTGGAACGCCCCAGACGCGCAAACAGCGGTGTTAAGTCAGCCATCAGTACACGGATCTCCCCAGTTGTTGCGTTAACGCCTCCAGCACCGCGACGCCAGCCAGCGAGTTTCCCGCTGCGTCCAGCTCTGGGCTCCAGACGGCAATCACCATCTCTTGTGGTACAACCGCCACAATCCCGCCGCCCACGCCTGACTTTGCCGGTAAACCGACGCGCCAGGCGAATTCCCCGGCATTCTGATACATGCCGCTGGTCGCCATCAGCGCGTTCACCTGACGCGCCTGCCGCGCGGAAACCACCGGGGACTCAATATGCGCGGCATGGCCGCCGTTGGCGAGAAACAGGAAGGTTTGTGCCAGTTCCGCACAGCTCATTTTGAGTGCGCAGTAGTGAAAATAGTTCTGTAAAACTGTCGGGACATCGTTGTGGAAATTGCCGAAGGATTTCATCAGCCAGGCGATGGCGTTATTGCGCGCCGAGTGTTCCAGTTCGGAGCGGGCCACCGCGCTGTCATAGGCGATATCCGGCACGCCGGAGAGCTTGCGCACCACTTCCAGCATCCGCTGGCGCGGCGCGCTGAGACGGCTTTGCAGCATGTCACAAACCACCAGCGCCCCGGCATTGATAAACGGGTTGCGCGGTTTGCCCTGCTCCATCTCCAGTTGTACCAGCGAATTAAACGGCTGGCCGGAGGGATCTTTACCCACCCGCTGCCAGATCTCCTCTTCCGCGTAGTGGTTCATCGCCACCACCAGACTCAGCACTTTAGAGATCGACTGAATGGAGAAACGCTCGTCGGCGTCTCCCGCGCGGAAATGTTCGCCATTAACGGTACTGACCGCCACGCCCAGCTTGTTGCCGCTGATCGAGGCCAGCGCCGGAATATAATCGGCGACCTTGCCTTGTCCCAGCAGCGGACGAACCTGCGCAAGCACCGCTTCCAGAACCTCATTTCCCATCACCGTTGCCACGTTAACCCCTTGCCCACAGGCCAAAAATGGCCTGCGAGTATAGCAGAGCTACCCGGCGGCGTCAGGCCGGAAGACGAAAACGCGCAACCGCTTGCAGTAGCTGGTGAGAATCATAATGCAACTGCTCAGACGCCTGGGTGGCGGTCGAAACCAGTTCATCGGTGCGGCGGGAGACGCTGTTCAGTGAGTGCAGGCGGCGCGTCATCTTGTGAATACTTTCCCCCTGGCTCAGCGTGGCGGCCGAGATTTCGCTCAGCACCGCGCTTAAATGCGCCACCAGCCCGGTCACCTTTTGCAGGTTATCTTCCAGACGGCTGACGGCAGCGGTACCGTCGTGAATGCCCTGCAATGAGTGATTAATCAGTTGCTGAATGGTTTGTGTGGAGTGGCTGCTTTTGCGCGCCAGCAGCCCGACTTCTTTCGCCACCACGGCAAAACCGCGGCCGTGATTACCGGCATGTGCCGCTTCGATCGCGGCATTCAGCGCCAGAATATTGGTCTGGAAAGCGACGCCATCGATCATCGACACAATATTGCGCATCTCTGCCGAGCGTTCGACGATTTCGCGCATCGACTGCGTCACCGTATCCATCATCCGGTCGCCGCCCTCCGCCACTTTGCGCGCTTCATCCGCCTGTTGACGGGCCTGCTCGGCGAACCCGCTGTTGCCCTCGACATGCGACTCCAGCGTGGCGATATGTTCCGTCACATCGGTCAGCTCCTGCGCCTGTTTCGCCGACTGTTGATACAGCGACTGGTTGCCCTCCGCCAGGCTGCCAATGGTCTCAACCATTGAAGAGGTGGCATCACTGACCTGCATCACCAGTTGTTGCAGCCCCTGCTGCATAGTACCGATGCTCATGCCCAGTTGATCGATTTCGCGGTTAAAACGCTGTACCGATGGCAACGACGTCCCCAGGTCTCCGGCGGCAAGCACATTGATATGCGCAATTAGTCTGCGCAGCGGCGTAATGACCCAGCGCGACATGGCAAACCATACCAGCACGGCAATCACCAACAGCAATGCCGGAACCAGCATGAAGACATGCTGCAACTGCGCAAGCGTCGACATCAGCGCCTGTCTTCCCTGCTCCGCGCGCGTTTCGCTGGCCTGCTGGAAGCGGGCGTAATTGTCGTTAAAATCGGCCTGAAACGCCTGCGCCGGTACGGCGAAAAACGCGTCGATCGACTGGGTTTTTACCAGCCCGTCCGCCTGCTCTTTCAGCGCGCCATAAAACATCTGGTAGCTGTTAATCAGCCCCTCGTCTTTCGGCGGATTGAGCGCCAGCCAGGCCTGCCAGGCTTTTTGTGAATCGTCGAGTGCTTTTTTGGTTTCATCCATCAGGCTGTGCCAGCTGCCATCCGAGCCGGTCTCTTTATCCTGCATAAAATAGACGCCCGCACGGTTCAGCAGATCGCTGGCGGTCAGCAACGCAATGCGGGCTTCATCGACCCGTACCTGTTGCCGATGCGCCTGCTGGTTTCGTTGTTCGCTGGTTTGTGCGTCGCGTAACGACGCGGAAAGGACGATAGATGACGTGATTTGTAGCGCGGAAAAGAGACCGATAACGCAAAAAATCCCGGCCAACAAACCAAACTGTCGTGGAGCAATACGCCGAAAAATACGGCGAAAAATTTGCATTAAGTTCATGATATTCTTCTATAACCACAAAGTTGCTGTGAGTCTACAAAAGGATCATGACACTCCCATGACAGCCAGAGGTGACGCGCCCCGCCGGGGCGCGTTTAGCTTACAGCCGGTCTTTCCACACGGTCTGGATGTTGCAAAATTCATGCAGACCGAAGTGCGACAACTCACGGCCAAAACCGCTCTTCTTCACCCCGCCAAAGGCGACGCGGGCATCGCTGGCGCTGAAGCCATTGATAAACACGCCGCCGCACTCCAGACGTTCAGCAAACTGCTGCGCCCGTGCAGAATCGGCGGTAAATACCGTGGCCGACAAACCGAAATCACTGTCATTCGCCAGTTGCAGCGCGTGCTCCGCATCGCGGGCGATACTGATGGCGGCGACCGGGCCAAACATCTCCTGGCGGAAGGCCGTCATCGCTGGCGTGACCTGCGTCAGTACCGTGGCCGGGTAGTAGTTGCCGCTGCCCGGCACTTTTTCCCCACCGAGCACCAGCTTCGCGCCCTCTTTTATACTGGCCTGTACCTGCGCATGCAGCTCATCGCGCAGATCAAAACGCGCCATCGGGCCAAGGTAGTTCTCTTCGACATCCGGCGCGCCCTGTTTCAGCGCCGCAGCCGCGGCAACGAATTTGTCGGTGAACGCCTGCGCAATGCCCTCTTCAATGATAAAGCGTTTCGCCGCCGCACAAACCTGCCCGGTATTCTGATAACGCCCGGCCACCGCCGCTTTCACCGCCAGTTCCACATCGGCATCGTTAAGCACAATAAAGGGATCGGAGCCGCCGAGTTCCAGCACGCATTTTTTCAGCGCCGCACCGGCCTGGGCACCAATTGCCGCTCCGGCGCGAACGCTGCCGGTCACGGTGACGGCGGCGATGCGCGGATCGTTAATCGCCTGGCTGACGCCCTCATTGGTGGCATTCACCCAGCCGAACACCCCTTGCGGGATCCCGGCCTGCACGAAAATCTCCGCCATCAATTGCGCGCATCCCAGCACGTTCGGCGCATGCTTCAGCAGGTAGCTGTTGCCTGCCAGCAAAATCGGCACCGCACCGCGCAACACCTGCCACAGCGGGAAGTTCCACGGCATTACCGCCAGAATTGGCCCCAGCGGGCGATACTCAATCGTGGCGCGATGCTCTTCCACCAGCGTCGCTTCGCTGCCGAGCATCGCCGGGCCATGATCGGCATACCAGTCGCACAGCGCGGCGGATTTATTTACTTCGCCGCGTGCCTGCAAAATGGGTTTGCCCATCTCCTGGCTAATCATCTGCGCCATCTCTTCACCACGCGCTCTGAGCGCCGCGCCGAGATCGCGCAGTTTTTGCGCACGCTCAGCAATGGCGACCTGCCGCCACTGGCGATAACCGCTGGCGGCCAGTTCAAGCACGGCATCCACCGCTTCGCGGCTCGCCCACGGCGTCGCGCGCAGGGTTTCCCCGGTGGCCGGATTGACTGAAATCGCATGTGTTGTCGCGGAAATTGACATAACGTCTCCCATAAATGTGTTCAGGACTTGCGCAATAGTGGCCGAGTTTGTTATTTCTGAAAACTGAATAATATTAACTCCAGTATTCACAATGAGAGAATGGCATGGACTTAACACAGCTTGAGATGTTTAACGCAGTGGCGCAGACCGGCAGCATTACCCAGGCGGCGCAAAAGGTGCATCGCGTGCCGTCAAATCTCACCACGCGCATTCGCCAGCTGGAGTCCGACCTGGGCGTCGATCTGTTCATCCGCGAGAACCAGCGCCTGCGGCTTTCACCCGCCGGACACAGCTTTTTGCGTTACAGCCAGCAAATTCTGGCGCTGGTCGATGAAGCGCGCATGGTGGTGGCAGGCGACGAACCGCAAGGGCTGTTCTCACTCGGCGCGCTGGAAAGCACCGCCGCCGTGCGGATCCCGGCGACGCTGGCGCAGTATAACCAGCGCTACCCGCGCATTCAGTTTGATCTTGCCACCGGCCCTTCCGGCACGATGATCGACGGCGTGCTGGAGGGGCAACTCAGCGCCGCGTTTGTTGACGGGCCGATTATGCATCCGGGGCTGGAAGGTATTCCGGTCTATCGGGAAGAGATGATGATCGTCGCCCCGGTCGGCCATGAAACGATTACCCGCGCCTCGCAGGTTAACGGCGCCAGTATTTACGCCTTTCGCGCCAACTGCTCCTACCGCCGCCATTTTGAGAGCTGGTTCCAGGCCGATCGCGCAACCCCGGGCAAAATCCATGAGATGGAGTCTTACCACGGCATGCTGGCCTGCGTGATTGCCGGCGCCGGGCTGGCGTTGATCCCACGCAGCATGCTGGAAAGCATGCCCGGCCATCACCAGGTGGAAGCCTGGCCGCTGTCAGAGAACTGGCGCTGGCTCACCACCTGGCTGGTGTGGCGGCGCGGTGCGAAAACCCGCCATCTCGACGCGTTTATTGAATTGCTTAATACCGATTCACAGGATCGATAAAGCTCGCGCCACAACAGATTTATCCTGAGCCATCAGGGGAGCGCTGTGTCAGGCGGATGTTGGCTATCGCAACATCATTCAACCTGCCCCAAACGAAGCTCCCCCCTTCTCACTGCGGCTTCGCTCAGTTGCGCCGATACTCCGAACAGGGCCGCACATTGAAACGTGAGGTGAAGCCGGGATTGCTCCGGCTGCGCCCTGCCGATCGATGGCAATGCCCTGAGCAGATCAGCGTGATATCACTTTACCGGAAGCAGGCCAGGTCAGTACTCCCCCCGCCCCCGATTAAGCAACGCGGCTGCTCGCGTGGCAAAATACGTGAGAATGCCATCGGCACCGGCGCGTTTGAAACACACCAGAGATTCTATAATCGTTTTCTCTTCTTCGAGCCAACCGTTCTGAAACGCGGCCATATGCATGGCATACTCTCCGGAGACCTGATAGGCAAATACCGGCACCCCAAAATTACGTTTGGCCTCCCTGATGATATCCAGATAAGGTAATCCGGGCTTCACCATCACCATATCTGCTCCTTCCTGTAAATCCTGAGCAATTTCATGCAGTGCTTCCATCGCATTCGCCGGATCCATCTGGTAGTTTTTCTTGTTCGCTTTACCCAGTGCAGTTGCAGATCTTGTGGCTTCACGGAAAGGTCCGTAATAATTTGAAGCATACTTTGCCGAATACGCCATTATCTGGACGTTATGTAACGCCTGAGATTCTAACTCACGTCTGATTTGACCAATACGCCCGTCCATCATGTCACTCGGCGCAACAATATCCGCTCCCGCTAAGGCGTGAGTCATTGCCTGTTTCACCAGAATTTCATTCGTCTTATCATTCAGGACATAACCATTTTCATCAATAATGCCGTCCTGACCATGTAAGGTGTAGGCATCAAGAGCAACATCAGTGATCACGCCCAGATCGGGAAAAGCGCCTTTAAGTGCACGAACTGCACGTGGCACCAGACCTGCCGGGTCCCATGAAGCTTCTGCGAACAGAGATTTGTCTGACGGTTCAAGGGAGGGGAACAACGCAACCGCCGGAATGCCTGACTGAACAAGCTTCTCAGCTTCCAGAAGCAGGTTATCCAGAGATAAGCGGAACACACCCGGCATGGAAGCGATTTCCTGTCGTTGATTTTTCCCCTCAATAATGAAAACAGGCAGGATCAGGTCATCCACGGTCAGGTGGTTTTCGGCAACCAGGCGGCGACTGAAAGCATGCGTACGGGAACGGCGTAAACGTCGGGCAGGAAATGAATCCGGGATAATTATCGTCACTGAATGTACCTTATCTTCATCGGTTACCGAATTACACGGCAGTTAAAAGGTCTGCACAAAAGTTCTTCATTCTATGCTTTAAAATCCCTCGAAATAAAGACTGATGTAGATTTGGCTCCCGACAATAAATTTTCAGACTTATCATATGGGTATGCGTGGTCAGAACAACGGCGACAGCGTGGATTTTTATCCTGTCACTCCAGACAAACATGATTTATCCCTCTGCCCGGAAAGACTGGGGTAACGATCATTCACCCTCAGGCTGTATACACAGAGAATGGCCTGCGCCCCGTGAATTAATATATCCCGGTGTTTGTTAAAGTTTTAGAGTGATAAGAATAAATATGAACTTCCGCTTTTCGCACATAGCGCGAACATTACCAACACCGTGGGGCCAGGATAAGCGGGTCAATACCTTATTTGTGCCCCACTTCAGACTCTCCTTATTCTGTGGTTGTCGCCCCCAAAACCCGCATGTTTCGCGCATCACTATAAAAAATAATACTTGATGCGGTGATAAATTATTAAAACCCACTGCACGTTATATTCTCAGTTATTACCCTTGACGATCCCGGTCTGAACCTGAAGGCGATACTGTCTTGGCGTTCGCTGATAATGTTCCCGGAACGCCCGGCAGAATGTCGACTGCTGCTGGTACCCGAGATGCAGGGCAATTTCAGTAATTGAGCGATTGGTTTCGGTAAGTAACTCGCGGGCGATAACCATTTTTCGATACCGTATATACATTCCTGGCGACATACCGGCTATTTTTTTAAAACCTCGCTGAAAATGCCACGCAGAATATCCTGATTTTTGCGCTAATACGCCCAGCGGTAACGGCTCTGCAATATTGCACTCAATCCACTGGAGAATATCCTGGATGGTTAAACTCATCAGGTATAATGAGCTCTCTTTTCCCATTTCCTCACCTTTTTATTGGCAGAGTCAGGGATATCACTGTTACATAATAGATATCCCTGACTAAAAATGATTGTGATGGTAAATCTCAGCCTGTCCTGTTAATTGCCTTAACAATCCTCAACTATCAAATAGACCGCATTCAATGGCCCATGAACGCCCACCACTTTAATAAGCTCAATATCCGCCGTTGAACTTGGCCCGGCGATAAGATTAATACAGGAAGGGAGAGCTTCACCTGACTGCACCCGCTGATGCAGAACCTGGGCCAGTTGTGTGACGCCAGGCAGTAAGCGGCTTTTATAGAGAATAAATAACGTGGTTGGCGGAAGCAGACTGATGGCGCGTCCTTGCAAAGGAGAAGAAAACAGGACTACGCCGCCGGTTTCACAAAGGCCGTATTCGGCAAAGACCACGCCGATATTGGCGGCGGCAGCATTGCGCAGGTTTTCTTCACTCTCTGGCAAGGCCCAGCACGTTGTCGGGTAAGCATTCTGCAAATGCGCCGTAATGCCCGCGTTTGCCAACCTGGCATCGCCGCTCATCAGTATCGGGCCACCACCGTAATGTTTACAGAGCCGTTCGGCAACCAGAGGAAGAGTGGCCAGCGGAGCCAGTTCACAGTGAGCCTGCATCACCTGCGTCGCATATTCCATAAAACTGTCGCAAGGCTGCTGCTGAATCTGCCCGGCATAGCGGCTTTTCAGCGGCGCGGAGTGCGTCACAGGCAATGGTTGAGGGATTTGACGCGGCTCGCGACCGAGACGTTGGGCAAGCTTTTGCATGAAGGCATCGCGGTTTTCCATTATGCTTCCTCCCCGTTTTTACGCTGCTTTTGATGCGTTTTAAACCAGCTGCGGAAACTTTCGCCATCCGCTTCAGGCAGATCGCGGGCTTCCGTCCATTTGCGGATAGCCGCGATGCTAAAAGGCATCTTCCCGTTGTGAATCATCAGTTGTGCCGCGCGTGCGCCCGCGACCATACCGACCTTCCACAGCGAGTGATGGCGGTTAGCGTAATTGAACAGATGTACGGTATGTCTCTCCATCGCGGGCGTCATTCCGCTTTCCGCCAGCGTGCGGCGGTGCTGAAGGATCAGTGAGGACAAGGGAATACGCACCGGGCAGACGTCATCGCAGGCAGTGCATAACGAACAGGCGTAAGGCAGGTTTTTGAAATCGTCATAACCGCCGAGCAACGGCGAAAGCACTGCGCCAACAGGGCCAGGATAAATCGAACCGTAGCCGTGCCCGCCGATATGACGATAGGCCGGGCAGGTATTCATGCAGGCACCGCAGCGTATACAGCGCAGGATATCCTGAAAAGGAGAACCCAGCACCTGCGAGCGTCCATTGTCGACAATCACCAGATGGAACTCTTCAGGCCCGTCGCTTTCCGCGCTTTTTTTCGGCCCGGTAAGCCAGGTGTTGTAACCCGTCAGCCGGGCGCCCACCGCGCTGCGGGCCAGCATGGTCAGGATGATGTCCAGTTCAGCGAAAGTGGGAACCACGCGCTCCATACCCATCACGGCAATATGCGTCCGTGGCACGGTAGTACAAAGCCGGGCATTACCCTCGTTGCTCACCAGGCTGAGCGTCCCGGTTTCCGCTACCGCAAAGTTGCATCCGGTGATGCCGATATCGGCGTTGAGGAAATCAGCGCGGATCTTCTGGCGAATAAAGCGCGTCATCGCTTCCGGGGTTTCGGGGCCCTCGTAGCCCAGTTTCTCTCGCAAAATGCGCTGAATTTGCTGGCGGTCTTTATGGATGGCAGGAACAACGACATGCGAAGGTGCATCTTTGGCCAGTTGCAGAATATACTCACCCAGATCGGTTTCCACGACCTCCATACCTGCCCCTTCCAGCGCGGCATTCATCCCGATCTCTTCGGTCACCATCGACTTTGATTTGACGATTTTGCGGGCCTGCTTCTGCTGCGCAATCTGCAAAATATAACGGGTGGCATCTTCACGGGTGTCGGCAAAAAAGACGTGACCGCCATTCGCGCTGACCTTTTCACTCAATTGATAGAGATAAGCATCCAGATTCTCGAGAACATGGGCGCGGATATCTGCAGCGCGTGAACGCCAGTCAGGCCAGTTTTCAAGTTCATCGATCATTTTCTGGCGATTGGTGCCAATGCGATCCTGCGCGTTGGCAACGGCATGGCGCATCACCGGATCGTCAATTTGCTGCTGAACCCGATCATAAAAAGGGAGGTTACTGGTTTTGAGAAACATGTTGCTTCCTTAACGGCTCATCAGCACGTCAGCAATGTGGAGCACACGAACGTTGTGGCCTTCGCGCTGCAAGCGTCCGCCAATATTGATAAGGCAACTGGCATCCGCGCCGATCACATAATCCGGTTTCGCCTCCATAAGATGCGCAACCTTTTCTTTCACCATCTCACCGGAGATCTCGGCCATTTTGACCGAAAAAGTGCCGCCAAAACCGCAACAGGTTTCCTGGGCGCCAAAGGGGATGATTTCCAGCTCACGCACTTCACGTAACAGCGCCAGCGGTTCATCGTGTACACCCAGCTTGCGAAACAGACTGCATGAAGGATGGTAAACAGCGCGTCCCGGCAGGCGCGCGCCGACATCCGTCACACCAAGCTGGTTAACGATAAAGGAGGTCAGATCGACCATCCGGCTGGCAATCTTCGCCGCGCGCGCTGCCCATTCAGGTTCATCGCTCAGCCAGTCCTGATAGTGGCGAATCGCGTTCATACAGGATCCGGCGGGAGAAATAATGGGATCGTCGTTGATTTCAAGCGCAGCAATCTGCGCTTTCATCCCCGGCAACGCATCGGTAATGTAGCCGCTATTAATGGCCGGTTGACCACAACACCCCTGCTTTTCCGGAAACTGGACATGACAACCCAACTGTTCGAGCAGTAATACACTGTTGCGGGCCATGCGCGATTTAAGCGCATCGCCAATGCAGGTAACAAAGAAATTAACGTTCATATTATTTAGCTTCCAGTGAATATAACGGCAGAGCCTCTTTTTTACGGTGATAGCGTTTTGTCTCGCCTTATAAATATTGTATTTAGCGCGCCACGCGCAGCCCGCCGGTGACGCCACGGCTTAGTACCAGTTGCCAAAGCTGAATATTTCTGGCGCGGAATGCCCCCGCACAGGCAGTGAGATAGTAGTTGAACATCCGGTGAAATTTCGTTGAGTAATTGCCTGATAATTCCGGCCAGGCCTGATTAAAGCGGCGATGCCATGCCATCAGGGTTTTATCGTAATCAGCGCCAAAATTATGTAAATCCTCAATGACAAAATAAGGCTCGCTGGCCTCAGCGATTTGTTTTACCGAGGGCAGACAACCGTTAGGAAATATATATTTGTTAATCCAGGCATCAACGTTATGTTGCGTTTTATTTGATCCAATGGAGTGCAGCAAAAAAAGGCCTTCCGGTTTCAGGCAGCGATCCGCAACCTTAAAATAGGTGGCGTAGTTTTTCGGACCGACATGCTCAAACATGCCGACCGAGACAATACGATCATATTGTTTGTCCAGATCGCGGTAATCCTGCAGCAGGATGCGAATATCCAGCCCGGCACTGCGGTTTTCGACATAGGCTTTTTGTTCTGCCGAAATCGTAATACCTTCAACGCGCACACCATAATGACGTGCCGCATATTCAGCCAGACCGCCCCAGCCGCAGCCAATATCCAGCAGCGTCATGCCGGGCTTGAGCTGCAGTTTTTCACAGATCAGCGCCAGTTTATTCTCCTGGGCCGTATACAGTTCATCGGCATCTTTCCAGTAGCCGCAGGAATATTGCATATGGGGATCGAGCATGCGGCTAAACAGATCATTGCCCAGATCGTAGTGTGCTTCGCCAACTTGCCAGGCGCGTCTGCGCGACTGCGGATTCGTGAGCCGCGCGTACGCGATTCGAAGAAGATCGGCAAAACTGGCGGGGCGCTGTTCGTCCAGCCGGGCGCGGAGCAGCTTGTCAAAAAAAGCGTCGAGCTGTTTGCAATCCCACCAGCCCTCCATGTAACTTTCGCCCAGGCCGAGAGACCCCTGCTGTAACACGCGTTTGAAAAAGCGCGTGTCATGCACCCGGATATCCCAGGGTTCAGGTCCATTAATCACAATGCCTGCCTGCGATAGCAGTTCCTGCACGATCCGCTGCCAGTGGTCTGGTTTGTCGATAGCATCGACGGTACATTCGTTAGCCATCATCTTTCCTTCAACGTAGCTTGCTGCCAGTCGCAAATATCCCCGTCACTCCAGTCATTACGTGCGAAAAGGCTTATCGCTCAGGCAGATGGCTGGTAAATTATTCATGACGGGCGAAACAGTTTTATGACCCCGTCATTATTCAGTAAACCCGCCCTGCCTGCGCTGTGCTATCAAGACAAACTTCATCGAATAGAGGTCAGGTTGTTATGTGCTCCAAGCTAGTGTTACCACCGCCTCAGCCCATTTGCGGCCAGCCCGCGCCGGTACTGTTGACCTTGCCTCGCCCGGTTTACTTTCGCAGCTACCCTTTGACGGGCGATACGGGAGTGGACAGACATGAGCACCCGTTCGCCGAATTTCTCTATGCGCGGAAAGGAAATATGCGTGTGGAAATTGAAGGTAAGACGCTGGTGGTTCCGGTTCTTTATGGCGTCTGGATACCGGCCCATGTGCCGCACCGTATTCTTGCCGGTAGCGACGTATTGCTGGAAAGCCTTTATGTGGAAGCCGGTTTCGCAACCATCGCCTTCAGCGGCAGCAAAGTGGTGGTGGTCAGCGATTTCGTGCGTGAGTTTATCCACTACGCGACGCAGAATGTACCGGAACTGTATGATTATGAAGGCGAAGATGCGCAGCTTGTGCAGGTACTGATTTCATTACTTCGGCAATTGCCGGATGCCGGTCTGTCGATATCATGGCCAGGATCGCCGTTGCTGATAAAGGTATGCAGCCAGATCCAAAAAACGCCGGGTGAAGCGCACAGCATTGAGCAGTGGGCCTCCTGTAGCGGGATGTCGGTGCGCACGTTTTCGCGCCGTTTCAAAAAGGAGACCGGCGTGGCGTTCAGCGAATGGAAAAAACGCGTGCGCTTGCTGGAATCCGTGGTGATGTTAAAAAACAACCGTAGCGTCACGCAGGTCGCGCTTGATCTTGGCTATTCAAGCCCGGCCGCATTTACCTTTGCTTTTCGCGCCATGTTCGGCGTGCCGCCCACTCGCTATTAGATGTGGCGTTAATAACGGCAACGCCACAAACCGGGCTTACGGACGCCTGTACGCGTGCGCGGCAATGCGTTCAGCCCAGCGCTTTCTCCATAAAAATGCTCAGCGGATCCGGCTGATACGGCGCAAATGCATCGCGGATCTGGTAGCCACAGCGCTGATACAGTTTTATCGCCGCATGCTGCTCGATGCCGGTTTCCAGCCGCAACGTATGGCAGGCGCGCCCTGCTGCTGCCTGTTCCAGCGCGGCAATCAGTTTCTCCCCCAGTTGCTGCCCGCGGTGTGTGGGATCGATAAATACCCGCTTCATCTCGCCGCTACCGTCGTGGTTCAGCACCACCGCGCCGCAGCCAACGGCCTGCTCCAGATGGAGGATCTTGCGCAGAATCAGCGTCTCGTCAGGCAGTGAGGCCAGATCGAGCAGATGGTTACTTTCCGCCGGATAGAGCGCCGCCTGGTAGCGATCAAGCTCAGCAATCAGTGCTATGACATCGGGTTGTGAAGCGCTCGCTTCGACAATACTGTACATCGTGTGCTCCTTGTTGTTATCACCTTGTAAAAAATAACCGCGCAAAGCACGGACGCTGTCATAGGAATAATTTATATCTCCGGCGCAGCGTTGCATCACAGGGATAAGTAACGGTAATTTACGCCCATATCTAACTCTGCTAGTGGAATTTGCATGAATACCAAAGCCCGTAAGGTGATGATTATCGGCACAGGAAATGTGGGCGCGTCCGCCGCGTATGCCCTGCTGAACCAGAACATTTGCGAGGAGTTGATCCTCGTCGATCTCAATCAGCAGCGCGTGGAAGGCCACGTTCAGGATCTGGCGGATGCCGCCGCGTATATGCCCGGCATGATGACCATCTCCACGCGCCCGGTGGAAGAGTGCGCCGATATCGACATTGCGGTCATTACCGTCTCGGGCGGCCCATTACAGCCGGGCCAGACGCGGCTGGATGAACTGACCAACACGGCGCGGATCGTCAAAAACATCGTTCCGGCAATGATGGCCAACGGTTTTAACGGTATTTTCCTCGTCGCCACCAACCCGTGCGACATCATTACCTGGCAAGTGTGGCAACTCTCCGGCCTGCCGCGCAGCCAGGTGATCGGCACCGGTGTCTGGCTGGATACCACACGCCTGCGTCGCACGCTGGCGCAGGCGCTGGATATTGGCGCACAGAGTATTGATGCGTTTATTCTCGGCGAACATGGCGATACGCAATTTCCGGTGTGGTCACACTCCTCGGTGTACGGTTCGCCGATTGCCGATGTCTACCTGCGCAAAACCGGGCAATCCCTGGATTTCGACGCGCTGGCAGACAAAGTGCGCCGCCACGGCTTTGAGATCTATAACCGTAAAGGCTGTACCGAGTACGGTATTGCCGGAACTATCGCCGAGATCTGCCGCAATATCTTTACCGGCAGCCACCGCGCGCTGGCGATCTCCTGCGTTCTCGACGGTGAATACGGCGTAAAAGATGTAGCGATTGGCGTGCCTGCCGTGCTGACGCAAAGCGGCGTCCAGCAGATTATTGAGTTACAACTGGAAGGTGACGAAGTGGCGAAATTCAATCACTCCGTCGCGGTCATTAAAGCCAATATCGCCCGCCTGCCCTGAAGCCCGTGCGGTTAACCGGCGATGGTTAGCCGCCCTGGCAACACTTCAAGCTGCTGGCGGATCTCCGGGCTGAGCTGTGCGTCAGTAATGATATCCGTCAGCGAATCGAGTTTCGCCACGTTAAACAGCGACCACGCGCCATATTTGCTGCTGTCGGCCAGCAATACCCGCCGCTTCGCATTGACGATCAGATCGTGCTTCAGCGCGGCTTTTTCCTCCGTTGGCGCGGTAATGCCACGTTCAAAATCCCAGCCGTTACAGCTGACAAACGCCCAGTCCGGCCAGATATTTTGCAGCAGTTTGCGTCCGTGCTCGCCAATGCATGACTGGCTGGAATCATCAATGCGTCCGCCGATAATCGTCACTTCAATCTGCTTAAATTCCGAGAGAAACAGCGCGATATGCAGGTCGCTGGTGATCACCCGCAGCGGCAGATGGGTTAACTGGCGCGCCAGTTCAATCATCGTCGTTCCGGCATCCAGCACAATGGCGTCGCCCGCTTTCACCAGCGCCGCCGCCGCGCAAGCAATGGCGTGTTTCTCCGCCAGGTTACGCTGCATTTTCTCGCTGGTGGTGGGCTGCGAGGGGATAAACCGGTTCAGCGTCACACCGCCGTGGGTGCGGCTGATTACGCCTTCCTGATCGAGTTTAATCAAATCGCGGCGAATGGTGGCTGGCGAAGCATCGGTTGCCGCAACCAGTTGATCCACCGTCACCAGATTATGCCCTTTCAGGTAATCCATTATCTGCTCTAACCGGTTATATCCCTTCATATTATTCCCGTGTAATTTGCATAGCTAACTGGATGGATACCGCCATACTCTCTGCTTTCGCTTTGCCGCGCCAGGCGATATCAAATGCGGTGCCGTGATCCGCCGAGGTACGGATAAAAGGCAGACCCGCGGTGATATTAACGCCATCATAAAATCCCAGCAATTTTAACGGAATATGACCCTGATCGTGGTACATCGCCACTACCATGTCATACATCCCTTCGTGGCACTGCATAAACACCGTATCCGGCGGGCACGGACCGGTAACATTCAGCCCTTCTGCTTTCATGGCTTCCACCGCCGGGCCGACAATGTTGATCTCTTCATCGCCAAACAGACCGTTTTCGCCGGCGTGCGGGTTAACCCCGGCCACGGCAATGCGCGGGTTATCGTAACCGACGCGTTTGAGGAACGTATCGGCTACGCGAATCACGGTTTTTACGCGATCCTGATTGAGGGTATCGAGGAACTTCCGCAGCGCAATATGCGTGGTGATGTGGATCACTTTCAGCTTATCGGTGTAAAGCACCATCGCGTAATCTTTGCTGCCGGTCAGGTGCGCCAGCAGTTCGGTATGCCCCGGATAGTGGTGCCCGGCAAGGTGCAGCGCCTCTTTATTCAGCGGCGCGGTCGCTATCGCTTTTACCTCACCGTTCATTGCCAGCGAGGTCGCACGTTTGATGCAGCGATACGCCAAATCGCCCGCCTGCGCTTGCACCACGCCCGGTTGCAGCGCATCAGCATCCTCCAGCGGCTCATCAATGACGTTGATCACGCCCGGCGCAAAACGCGCGTCGGCAATCCGATCAATGACCTTCAGTTCCGCACGCGGGGTAATATTCATCGCCAGAATGCGCTGGAAGGTGCGCGCACATCCCACCACCACCACCGGCGCACCGGATAACTCGCCTTCGACCAGCGATTTAATAATAATCTCCGGGCCAATACCCGCCGGGTCGCCCATCGTTACAACAATGATATTAGTCACTCGATTTCTCCTCGATAAAATGCAGAACCTTAAGCAAGGTCGTTTTGTCGCCAAAGCCACCCGCCCTGGTCATCACCGGTCGTTGCCACTCGCAACCTGTAAAATAGCCCCAGGGCACGCAACCTGCGGCTCGCCCCTGAATATGAAAACCACGCGCACCCAGCGCCTGCGCCACCGCCACAGCAACATCGCCGCCGGAGAGATAGAGCGCCGCAGGCGTCACCTCACTCAGCACCTCGCGCGTTAATTGCGCCAGAAATGCGCAAATTTGCTCACCCAGTTCACTGCGGCTCAGGCCGCGACGAGCGCACAGCGCCGCAATTTGATGACGCGCCTGCACATCCGGACAGGTGTGTACCAGGCAGTGCTCGCCAGCGCGCAGCGCGGTAATAATCGCCTGCCGGTATGCGGCGCTATCAGCGTCCAGTGCCGCATCAACATCAATCAGCAGGCGCGTCACGCGCGGGTGCGTTGCGGTCTGCTCCAGTTGCTGTTGAGCGATTTCGCTCATAGAGCCAATTATTGCCAGTAGCGCGACCGGTTTTTGCGGTGCCAGATGGCGTGCCAGCGCATCGCACAGCCCGGCGGAACCCACCAGCAGCGGCGGCGTGGCGGCGCGTGTCGTTTGGGCAATAATCAAATCGAGATCGGCATCGGTCTGCGCATCCACCACCAGCAACAGCGGTGCATCTGCGGTCGCCTGCGCCAGTGCTTCCGCCAGTTGCGCCGGTTGCAGATAGCGACATTCCGCCGTGCTGTGCGCCGCCAGCAGGCTGCCGATATCCGCGCTTTGCACCGGTGTTTTCGGGTCGCTGGCAAATTCGGTTTCCGTCAGCAGCACGCCCTGCACATAACACTGCCCGTTGCGGGTAATGCGCCCGGCCTGGGGAAATGCCGGGGCGATAACGGCCGCCGTTGCCTGCAGCACTTGCATCATAGCGGCGACTTCCGCGCCGATATTGCCGCGCAGGGTGGAGTCGATTTTTTTCACTAACCAGCGCGGTGCGTAATGGGTGCCGATCTCCGCAGTCAGCGCGTGAATGCGCGCGGCGGCTTCCTGAGCCGTCAACGCCCGACTGTCGCTGTTGTAGATCAGCGCCTGTGCCTGGCTTACATAACCTGCCGTCAGCGCCACTTCAACGTGCATACCCGCCTGCGCCAGGCTGACACCGGCGTCGTTTGCGCCGGTGAAATCATCCGCGAGGATCACGACCTCTTTCACCACCAGTTGTTCGTTCATCCCTTCTCCGGGTCATTATGTTCTGGTTATGATTATATTCAATCATGATTGATTATATGTGAGCAAGATCAACTTAATCAGTTTGTGAATAAATTATAAATTTAGGCCATGTAGTGACGGTGATTGCTATCTGATGATTGAGATTAATCACCATAACAGAGACAGGAGAAGGTCGTGGTAACCATTAACAGCACACTGATTAGCGGCGCGGGGGCGATTCCGGCCATTGCTCCGCTGCTGGCCGGTAAAAAGAACGTCCTGCTGGTCAGCGACGGCAACATTATTAAGCTCGCAGCGACACAACAGATTCGCGCCCTGCTGGAGAGCGATGGCAGACACGTTCAATTGATTGACAATGTACCGCCGGAACCAAGCCAGCACGACGTCGCGAAAATTGTCGGTGCATTACATATCACCGCATTTGATCTGGTGGTTGGCATTGGCGGCGGTAGCGTGCTGGATGTGGCGAAGCTTCTCTCCGTGCTGTGTCACCCGGTGTCACCGGGTCTTGATGCGCTGTTGAAAGGCGAGAAGCCGACGGCGCGCATCGGCTCGCTGCTGATCCCGGCCACTGCCGGTACCGGCTCGGAAGCCACGCCGAATGCGATTCTGGCCATTCCTGAACAGGACACCAAAATCGGCATCATTTCACCGGTAATGCTGCCGGATTATGTGGCGCTGATCCCGGAGTTGACCACCAGCATGCCCGCGCACATTGCCTCTTCGACCGGCATCGACGCGCTGTGCCATCTGATTGAGTGCTTTACTGCCACCATCGCCAATCCGGTCAGCGATAACGTCGCGCTGATCGGCCTCTACAAGCTGCTGCGCAATATCGAAACCGCAGTTAATGAACCGCACAATCTCAATGCGCGGCTGGAGATGCTGTGGGCCTCTTATTACGGCGGTGCGGCGATTACCCATGCCGGAACCCATCTGGTGCATGCGCTCTCTTATCCGCTGGGCGGCAAATATCACCTGCCGCACGGCGTGGCGAACGCCATTCTGCTCGCGCCCTGCATGAAAGTGGTGCGCCCGCACGCCGTGGAGAAATTCGCCCAGGTGTGGGATCTGCTGCCAGATGCGGACACCTCGCTGAGTGCAGAGGAGAAATCCCATGCGCTGGTGGCGTGGTTTGCTGCGCTGGTGAAGCGCCTGAATCTGCCGGACAACCTCGAAGCGCTCGGCGTACCGCGTGCCGATATCCCGGCGCTGAGCGACGCGTCCCTCAATGTTAAGCGGTTGATGAATAACGCGCCCTGCACCGTCAGTCATGCGGATGTACAGGCGATTTATCAGACATTGTTTTAATGCATGACGGATTGTCGGATGGCGCAGCCGCCATCCGGCGCAAACAGAGGAATTGTGATGAACAAACCGATAAAAGGCGTACTGACCGCCATTGTCACGCCTTTTGACACCGGGGGAGCTTTCAACCCACAGGCGCTGAAACAGCAGATCAATCGCCAGCTCGACGCCGGAAACGGCATCTTTTGCGGCGGCACCAATGGCGAATTCTTCGTGCTGAACGCGCAAGAAAAAGTGGCCGTCGCCGCCACCTGCGTCGATGAAGTGGCCGGTCGCGCGCCGGTCGTGGCGCATATTGGCGAGATCTCGACGCGGGAAACCGTTCGTCTGGGCAAAGAGATTGAAAAGCTCGGCGTCGATGCCGTTTCAGTGATCACCCCCTGGTTCGTGCCGTTGAAACAGGATGAACTTATTGCCCATTACACCGCCGTGGCGGACGCGTTAAGCGTGCCGGTTTTTCTCTATAACATCCCGGCGCGTACTGGCAACACTATCGAACCGCAAACCGCGCGCACGCTGGCAGCGCACCCCAGTATCATCGGCATCAAAGACAGCGCGGGCAGCTATGAGAGCCTGAACGGTTTTTTGCATGCGGTCAGCGATATTAGCAGTTTCGACGTGTTAAACGGCCCGGACTCCCTGATCCATCAGGGATTCGTCGACGGCTGTTCAGCCTGTATTTCCGGGCTGGCAAACGTTGCGCCGCAGGCGATCAATGCCATCTGGTCATGTTTTACCACCGGAGATATTGCCGGTTCCCACGCGGCGCAGGAGAGCGTCACCAGGCTGCGCACCGACCTGTATAACGTGGCGTTTTCCCCGGCCGCGGTCAAAAAAGCATTACAAATCATGGGATATGACGTTGGCGACAGCCGTTACGCCGTCACGTTTAGCGAGCAACAATTACAACAGATCCGCCAGATAGTGACGCAATACCTTCACTGATTGCGGAGTCATTCGTCATAAGAAAACCGGGCGCTGCAGGCGCCCCGGATTCACTCGCCCTGAAGAGAGGCAAAGATGAACACCTTTACATCTCAAGATACCCTCATCATCGTCGGCATTGTGGTGGCCTACATTCTGTTCACCACCTGGCTGACATTCCGTTTACGCAGTAAGAACACCGGCGATTTTATGGAAGGCTCGCGTGCGATGCCCGCCTTTATTGTCGGCATTCTGTTGATGTCTGAATACATCGGCGCAAAATCCACCGTCGGCACCGCCCAGGCGGCGTTTGAGGATGGTTTTGCCGCCTCCTGGTCGGTGATCGGCGCGGCGATTGGCTTCCCGCTGTTTGGCTTTCTGCTGGTAAAACGCATCTATAACACCGGCAAGATCACCATCTCCGGCGCGATTGCCGAGAAGTACGGCAACAGTACGAAAAATATCATCTCCATCATCATGATCTACGCTCTGCTGCTGGTGAACGTCGGCAACTACGTCAGCGGCGCGGCGGCGATTTCGACGGTATTGAAAGTGAATCTGCCGGTGGCGGCATTTATCACTGCCATTGTCAGTACCTTCTACTTCGCGTTCGGCGGCATGAAAGGCGTGGCGTGGGTGACGCTACTGCACAGCGCGCTGAAATATTTCGGTATTCTGGCGATCATGGGCTTTGCTCTGTCGAAAACCGGCGGTTTCACGCCGATGATCGAGAACATGCCGAAATACTACTGGACCTGGGATGGTAACTTCGGCGCCAGCACCATTTTTGCCTGGCTGATTGGCACCATCGGTTCCATCTTCTGCACGCAGTTCGTGATTCAGGCAATTTGCTCGACCAAAGATGTGAAATCGGCGAAGCGTTCCACCTGGGTGGCGTTTTTCTTCTGCCTGCCGATTGCGCTGGCGATTGCGGTGATTGGCGTGGCGGCGAAATACCTGCACCCGGAAATCAACAGCCTGTATGCGATGCCGATTTTCCTGCAGGATATGAATCCGTGGGTTGCCGGTTTGGTGACAACGTCACTTGTTGCTTCCATCTTTGTCAGCGTCAGTACCGTTGCGCTGGCTATCGCCTCGCTGGTGGTAAAAGATTTTTACGTCCCCTACCGCAACCCGACACCAGAACAGGAATTTAAAGCCACGCGCTGGCTGTCGCTGCTGATTGGTTTCCTGCCGCTGATTTTCGTGCTGTTTGTCCCGGAAGTGCTGAAGCTCTCTTTCTTTACCCGCGCTATTCGCCTGTCTATTTCCGTGGTCGCGGTCATTGCTTTCTATGCGCCGTTCTTTAAGAGCGCACGGGGCGCGAACGCCGGGCTGATTGGTGCCTGCGTGGTGACCTCGGTCTGGTATCTGCTCGGCGATCCGTTTGGCATCAATAATATGTATATCGCGCTGATAACCCCGGCGGTGATCATGGTGCTGGACCGCCTGATCCCCAACAAAGCACAGCAAAAAGCCGGTTCTCATGCGTCGCAACCTGTTCAACATAATGGAGTCTGATATGTCCGCTACCAATCGTGATGGTGTTTTACGCCCGCAACCGCATGACGCGCGCGTTATCACAGCGATGCTGCCGTCACCCTGCCCGCAAAACCATGCAGCGAATATTCTGCCGCTGCCGGACGGCACGTTACTCTGCGTCTGGTTCGGCGGCTCGCAGGAAGGCGTCGCGGATATTTCAGTCTACGGTTCGCGCCTTGCGCCGGGCGCGCAGCGCTGGAGCGACGCGGTGAAACTCTCGGACGATCCGACGCGCTCCGAGCAGAACCCGGTACTGTTCCTCGCGCCGGATAACACGCTGTGGCTGCTGTGGACGGCTCAGATCTCCGGCAACCAGGACACTGCCATTGTGCGCTACCGCCAGTCGGCTGACTTTGGCGCAAGCTGGGGGGAAATCGGCACGCTGCTGGACAAACCCGGCACCTTTATTCGCCAGCCGATTACCGTGCTGGAGAATGGTAACTGGCTGCTGCCGGTGTTCTATTGCCGCACGCAGCCGGGTGAAAAATGGGTCGGCAATGACGATATCAGCGCGGTAAAAATCTCCGCCGATCGGGGGAAAAGCTGGCGCGATGTCGACGTACCGCAGAGCCTTGGCTGCGTGCATATGAATATCACCGCCCTGCCCGGCGGTACGCTGGTGGCACTGTTCCGCAGCCGCTGGGCAGACAATATTTATTACAGCCACTCCACCGATGGCGGCGAAAGCTGGTCGGTGCCGGAACCGACCGTGCTGCCGAATAACAACTCATCGATTCAGGTAACCACGCTGACCGATGGCACGCTGGCGCTGGTGTTTAACCACATGAGCGCCGCCGGGGCCACAGAACGCCGCGCCTCACTTTATGATGAGATTGACGATGGCGACGGGCGCAAAGAACCGACGGTCACCAGCGGGCGCAGCGCCTTCTGGGGCGCACCGCGCGCGCCGATGACGGTGGCTATCTCGCCGGATGGCGGTAAAAGCTGGCCGTGGCAGCGCAATCTGGATGAAGGCGATGGCTACTGCATGACCAACAACTCACAGGAAAAGCTCAACCGCGAGTTCTCTTATCCCAGCATCAAACAGGGCGCTGACGGCGATCTGCACATTGCTTATACCTGGTTCCGTCAGGCCATCAAATATGTGCGTGTTTCTCCAGCGTGGGTGAAGGAGTAACAGATGATTTTAGGGAATCTGAACGCCCTGCCGCAGGCCGGGCTTCCCGCCGCGCTGCGCGACATCCTTGCGCTGCCGCAGTGCTCGCTGGCCGCGCTGCAGGCGTACGAAGACGGGCGTTTGCAGCCAGAACAGACTGCGTGGTTTTGCAATATTGGCCCGGCAAAAACCCAACCGCAGGCGCAGCGCCACACCGAATATCACCGGTTATGGGCAGATATTCAGGTGCTGCTTGCCGGTGAGGAGATGATTAATGCCGGAACACAATACCTGGCGCAGGAGAGCGATGAACAGCGTAAGCCGGATTTGTATATCACCACCGCCGCTGCATTGCCGGTGAGCGTGACGCTGTGCGCCGGGGATTTCGCCGTGTTTCTTCCTGGCGAGCCGCATCAGGCGCTGTGCGCGGTGAATGAACCGATGACCGTGCGTAAAGCGGTGTTCAAAGTGCCGTGCGAACTGCTGGAGGGTTAACACCATGCCGCATGCTGTGGTTACTGGCGCCAGTTCCGGGATTGGCGAAGCCATTGTCGATAATTTGCTGGCGCAGGGCTGGCAGGTCACCGGGCTTGCACGTTCGCGGGTTGAACGGGCGCATCCTGCGTTTCGCAGCCTGCAAGTGGATTTAAGCGATGAGCAGGCGTTGCGCCAGGTGCTCGCAGAGGTACAAACGCCGCAGGCGGTGATCCACGCCGCCGGAATGATGGCTGCCGCGCCACTTGGCGAGCTGGATGCGACAACCAGCCAGCGCCTGTGGCGGCTGCATGTGCAGGCCGCCGAAATGCTGGTTAACCACTTTGCGCCGCAGCTACAGCCAGGCGGACGGATTGTGGTGATTGGCAGCCGTACCTCACGCGGTGCCGCAGGGCGTTCGCAGTATGTCGCCACCAAAGCGGCGCTGGTCGGGATGGTCAGAAGCTGGGCGGCAGAGCTGGCTCCGCGCGGGATCACCGCCAATGTGGTCGCTCCAGGAGCCACGCAAACGCCGATGCTCAGCGCGCCAGGACGGGAAAGCTCGCCGCCGAATGTACCACCGATCGGTCGGCTGATCGCACCAAGGGAAGTCGCAGCACTGGTGGGGTTTGTGCTCTCGCCGGATGCCGCAGCCATCACCGGCCAGGAGCTGGTGATCTGCGGCGGCGCATCATTAACATAACCATGAAATACCGGATGGCGCTGTGCTTATCAGATCTGGGCAAGCGCCGTGCTTACCGGAACAGGGAGCGAAATGAGTATTTTTGCTTCAACCAGGGCACAATCGCCCTGGCCGGATAAGACGAAGCCACTGCGGCGATGGAATTAGCGCAGATAGACTTTTCCCAGCAGATAGAGCGTCGCCTGGCCACCGATGAGCACGCGGTCGCCGCGCCATTCGCAGCGTAAATCGCCGCCGCGTGCAGAGACCTGCCGCGCCTGCATCACCGTTTTATTCAGCTTCTCGCCCCAGTACGGGATCAACATGCTGTGCGCCGAGCCGGTCACCGGATCTTCCGCCACCGATTCGCCCGGGCAGAAAAAGCGGCTGACAAAATCGTACTCATCCCCCGGCGCGGTCACGCAGACCATTTTTCCCAGCGGCTTCATGGCGGCGATATCCGGTCGTAACGCTTCCACCTGCGCCTGGTTCTCCAGCACTACCAGATAATCCCGCGCCACGCGCACCTCTTTCGCCGTACTGATGCCCAGCGTTTGCAACAGCAGTTCCGGCGGCATGCTCACCTCTTGTGTTGCCCAGGCCGGGAAATCGAGCGTCAGCCAGTCACCTTTACGGGTGACCGTCAACGGGCCGACAAAACGGGTGGCGAAGAGAATTTCCGTCGACGGGTAATCCAGATACTCAAAAATCACGTGCGCGGCGGCAAGTGTGGCATGCCCGCAGAGGTTAATTTCCGCCTGCGTGGTAAACCAGCGCAGCTCAAAACCGGTGTCATTGCGGACAAAAAACGCGGTCTCGGATTGATTATGCTGCTGCGCCATTTTCAGCAACAGATCGTCAGGCAGCCATTCGGTAAGCGGGCACACGGCAGCGGCATTGCCGCCAAAAGTTTGGTCGCTAAACGCGTCCACCATATAAAAGTCAATTGTTTGCATAGCCGTTTCCTCTTTATCGTTCTCTGTTTCTGAACGCTATTGTCAACCGATGCAATCGGTATTTATTTGCTGAATGAAAAGTGAGATCTACATCACAAAATGTTTGTATTTTCGCCAACAAAAGCTTTAAGATCACTTCCTCTTCTTTTTTTAACCAAGCAAGAACACCTTATGACTACGAATACCGTTTCACGAAAAGTCGCGTGGCTTCGGGTCGTAACGCTTGCCGTTGCTGCTTTCATTTTTAATACCACCGAGTTCGTGCCTGTGGGGTTACTGTCGGATATCGCTCAGAGTTTCGACATGGAGACCGCGCAGGTGGGGATTATGCTGACCATCTACGCCTGGGTTGTGGCGCTGATGTCGCTGCCCTTTATGCTGCTGACCAGCCAGATCGAGCGTCGTAATCTGTTGATTGGTTTGTTTGTGTTGTTTATTGCCAGCCATGTACTGTCGTTTCTGGCGTGGAACTTTAAGGTGCTGGTGATAAGCCGCATCGGTATTGCTTTCGCCCATGCGATTTTCTGGTCGATCACCGCCTCGCTGGCAATCCGCCTGGCGCCCGCCGGTAAACGCGCGCAGGCGCTGAGCCTGATCGCCACCGGTACCGCGCTGGCGATGGTGCTGGGCCTGCCGATTGGCCGCATTGTCGGGCAATATTTTGGCTGGCGCACCACCTTCTTTGCCATCGGTCTTGGCGCGCTCATCACGCTGGTTTCTCTGGTAAAACTGCTGCCGTCGCTGCCAAGCGAACACTCCGGCTCGCTGAAAAGCCTGCCGCTGCTGTTCCGTCGTCCGGCGCTGATGAGCATCTACCTGCTGACGGTAGTCGTGGTGACCGCCCATTACACCGCTTACAGCTATATTGAGCCGTTTGTGCAGAATGTGGCTGGCTTTAGCGCCGGTTTCGCCACCGTACTGCTGCTGATCCTCGGCGGCGCGGGGATTATCGGCAGTATCTTGTTCGGCAAGCTGGGCAATCAGCACGCGTCCGGTCTGGTGTGTAGCGCGATTGGCCTGCTGGTGTTGTCGCTGGTGTTCATGCTGCCCGCTTCCGTCAGCGAGACGCATCTGGCGGTGCTGAGCGTTTTCTGGGGCATGGCGATCATGATTATCGGCCTCGGCATGCAGGTGAAAGTGCTGGCGCTGGCGCCCGATGCCACTGACGTAGCAATGGCGCTGTTTTCCGGCATTTTTAACATTGGCATTGGCGCCGGTGCGCTGGTTGGCAACCAGATCAGCCTGCACTGGTCGATGGATATCATCGGCTATGCGGGTGCGATCCCGGCGATTGCCGCGCTGGTATGGGCGGTGGTGATTTTCCGCCGCTGGCCGGTAAAACTGGAAGAACAGGTAAGCCACAGCCATATGTAGCGGCTCGTGGCTCAAAGTGTTTCGGACACCATTTTATCCATCACCGCGGTTTGCCAGTCAAACCACGGGTTCCAGGTCAGGCGGGCGTGAATTTTACCCGCTTCGACCAGCCCCCAATCGGAATACCACACCTCTTCCCCCTTCAGACAGCGCTGCGCCGCATCGTCAGGCTGACCGTTGGCGCAGAGCAGTACGCTGCCTTTGCGGCCATACAGCGGGTTTTGCGGCGAAAACAGCACCGACATATGCGAAAACTGACTGATGCGATCCTGCGGCAGAAAATCCGTTTTCACCAGAATGCGGGAGACGTTCGCCACTTCCGGACGCGGCGCGCCGTACCAGATCACCCGGCTGGCGGGATGGGGAAAGCTGCGGTCAAAATGGTCGAGGATCCAACGGGTATTGAGCACGGAATCATGCTCGCTGAGCACAATCAGCGCCGGCTTGTCCCAGCTTTTACGCGCCAGCCACTGCTGCGCGCTGGCGCTGGTGCGCCAGAACTGGGCAAACCCATTCGTCGGTACGCGTAAATAACGGGTGGCGATCTGCTGCGGGAATACCGTGCTCGGCGGGCGCAACCAGTCGCGAAATAGCGCCACCGTCGGGGCGAGAAAATCGTAGGCGGTGTTGGATTTAAACGCCGGAGAGAATAACAGCAAGCCCTGCACCCTATCGTGATGCGTCATGGCATACTCCAGCGCCAGATTACCGCCGGTGGAGAAGCCGCCGAGCCACAGCGTATCCACCTCTTTTGCCAGGATATCGGCCTGTTCACGCACCACCTGCCGCCACTGTTCGACGCTGACGTTCAGCAGGTCAGAGGGCCGGGTGCCGTGCCCCGGCAAAAGGACAGTGCGCACCAAAAAACCCTGTTTCGCCAGCGCTGGCGCAATATCGACAAACGAGCCAGGCCCATCGCCAAGGCCGTGGATCAGTAAAATGCCTTTACGGGCAGGCTGCGACGGGCGCCACTCCTGCGGCGTGTTGAGCATCAGCTCCGCCGTTTTATCCAGCGTTTGAAAGGCCCGATGCGCACGTACATAGTCGCGGGTTTGTAACTGATAATCGGCAAAGCTTGCCTGCCCCAGCGGCGGTTGCGCGGTTTGTTGATGCTGACAGCCTGTCAGCATCAACATCATGATCGCCAGCACAACCCCTCTGCCCATCAGGCGGCTCCGTGGAAAGTGGTAATAATCTCCAGTACGCCGTTGATGATAAATTGCACGCCCATGCAGACCAGCAAAAAGCCCATTAACCGGGAGATCGCTTCTATTCCGCCCTTGCCGACCAGCCGCATGATCGCGCCGGAACTGCGCAGACTGCCCCATAAGATCACCGATACAGCGGCAAAGACGAGCGGCGGCGCAAGGAAAATCACCCAGTCGGGAAATGTCGAGCTGTGGCGGATCGTCGATGCCGAACTGATGATCATGGCGATAGTTCCCGGCCCGGCGGTGCTGGGCATCGCCAGCGGTACGAAGGCGATATTGGTACCTGGCTCATCCTCCAGCTCTTCAGATTTGGTTTTTGCTTCTGGCGATTCGTGCGGTTTTTGCTGCGGGAACAGCATGCGAAAACCAATAAAGGCGACAATCAACCCACCGGCAATCCGCAAACCCGGGATCGAGATGCCGAACGTGTTCATCACCAACTGCCCGGCATAATACGCCACCATCATAATGATGAAGACATACACCGACGCCATCAGCGCTTGTTGATTACGCTGGGCGTTATTCATATTGCCCGCCAGCCCTAAAAACAGCGCTACGGTGGTTAACGGGTTCGCCAGCGGCAGTATCACCACCAGCCCCAGACCGATAGCTTTAAACAATTCAAGCATGATGCGCGACGCTCCTTGTGTGGTCAAAGCCCGGGCAGTATAGCGTTAACACAGCGGCAATGGGATGTTTGTAGACTGGCAACAGCACCTTAACGCAAACCGATTCAGTTGTTTACGTTGTGTAAAATTTTACCGTTATGAAACGTTTTAGCAAATAGTGGCATCCGGGAATCCATTCTGTTGACTTATATTTGCCTGAGCAATAATATCTGCCGTGATTAATCTACTTGCCGGGGCAACCATTGTGAAAAGCACGAATGATCTGTTTAACGATATCATTCCTTTAGGCCGCTTAATCCATATGGTTAACCAGAAAAAAGATCGTTTACTCAACGACTATTTATCGCCGCTGGATATCACTGCCACCCAGTTTAAGGTGCTGTGTTCTATCCGCTGCCAAACCTGTATCACCCCGGTAGAACTAAAAAAAATTCTTTCCGTCGATCTCGGCGCCCTGACCCGCATGCTGGACAGACTGGTATGCAAAGGCTGGATCGTGCGTAACCCGAATCCGAATGACAAACGCGGCGTGTTGGTGCAATTAACGCCCGACGGCGCGGCGCTTTGTGAGCAATGTCATCAATTGGTAGGGAAAGATCTGCACCAGGAATTGACAAAAAACTTAACGGCAGAAGAAGTGGCAACCCTTGAGTCTTTGCTCAGGAAAATATTGCCGTAAAAAACAAAGAGGTATGACGATGTCCAGACGCAATACTGACGCTATCACCATTCATAGCATTTTGGACTGGATCGAGGATAACCTGGAATCGCCGCTGTCACTGGAAAAAGTGTCAGAACGTTCAGGTTACTCCAAGTGGCACCTGCAACGGATGTTTAAAAAAGAGACCGGTCATTCGCTGGGCCAATACATTCGCAGCCGCAAGCTGACGGAAATTGCGCAAAAGCTCAAGGAGAGCAACGAACCGATCCTGTATCTGGCGGAACGTTATGGGTTTGAATCGCAACAAACCCTGACCCGCACGTTCAAAAACTATTTTGACGTGCCGCCGCATAAATTCCGCGTGACAGATATGCCTGCTGAATCAAGGTATCTCTACCCGCTAAACCATGCTTGTTAATTATCGCCTGTTTTAAAGACGTATCGAGGAATGTATGAAACGTATTGCCTGTGCCGCCATCACGCTGATGGTTCTGTTTTCCGGCCAGAGTTATGCGGAACAATTCAATCATCCGGCACCGCAGGATTCCCGCGACGCGATGATTTTACCCGCCCCCCAACAAACATCGCCGTATGACTTTAACCATATGGGTGTGGGCAGTGACAAATCCGACGTATTAGGCGTGCCCTATTACAATCAGCACGGCTAATCGTTTTGCCCCGCATAAGCGGGGCTTTTTTTTTATTCCCTGCCTGATTAGCCCTTTCCCGACAAACCGCAGTGTATTAGGCCTGTACCGCACGGCGCAGACGAAAACCAAAAACGTTGATATACAGACCGCCCATCACCAGCACTGCGCCTGCCAGCTGCAGGGCCGATAAGGTTTCGCCCAACAGAATTGCCGCGCTCGCCATGCCGACGACCGGCACCAGCAGCGACAGCGGCGCGACGCGCCAGGTTTCATAGCGCCCCAGCAGTGAACCCCAGATGCCGTAGCCGATGATGGTCGCGACAAACGCCAGATAGACCAGCGATAGCAGCGTGGTGGTATCAATACTCACCAGGCTTCGCAGCATCAACGCCGGGCCGTCGAACACCAGAGAAGCAATCATAAACGGCACAATCGGAATTAAGGCGCTCCATACCACCAGCGACATCACCGCCGGTCGCGAGCTGTGCTGCATGATTTTTTTGTTGAAGATATTGCCACAGGCCCAACTGAACGCCGCCGCCAGTGTCAGCACAAAGCCCACCAGCGGAATGTGCTGACCATTAAGACTCGATTCGATCAACACCAGCACCCCCAGTACCGCCAGCGAAATGCCGACCAGCTGTTTTGATTGCAGCCGCTCGCCAAAGACACCCGCGCCGAGAATAATGGTGAAAAAGGCCTGCGCCTGTAATACCAGCGATGCCAGCCCGGCAGGCATGCCGAATTTGATGGCGCAAAACAGAAAGGCGAACTGACCGAAACTGATCGTCAGCCCGTAACCCAGCAACAAACGCAGCGGAATGTTGGGCCGCGCGACGAACAAAATTGCCGGGAACGCCACTAACACAAAGCGTAAACCTGCCAACATCAACGGCGGCATACTGTGCAGGCCAACTTTGATCACCACAAAATTCAGCCCCCACGCCACGACCACCAGCATTGCCAGCAGTACATCTTTACGCGTCATTCTTCGCCCCTGTAGTTTCAACTTTTGTAAAAAAGTTACGTTAACGTAAAAAATAGTACAGCGACAGATCATTAAATTCGGTAGGTCAGTTTAGGCATTTGTCGCTAAATCAGCCGTTGTACATAGCGGTTTATGCATGTTATTGCTGTATACATCACAAAAAACTATAACAACCAGCATGTCGGGCAAAACATGACCACACCACAAACACGATCCACCGTCGCACTACTGGCGTCCTCTCTGTTATTAACCATTGGTCGCGGCGCAACGCTGCCGTTTATGACCATCTATCTTAATCGCCAGTACGGCATGGCCGTCGATCAGGTCGGTTATGCCATGTCCGTCGCGCTGACTATCGGCGTTGTCTTCAGCCTTGGTTTCGGCATGCTGGCGGATAAGTTCGATAAAAAACGCTATATGTTGCTGGCGATCGTCGCCTTTATCACCGGTTTTGCTGCCATCCCGCTGACGCATCACGCCGGGCTGGTTGTGCTCTTTTTCGCCCTGATCAACTGCGCTTATTCGGTCTTCTCCACGGTGCTGAAAGCCTATTTTGCCGATACGCTCACGCCGACGGCGAAAGCGAAGGTCTTTTCGCTTAACTACACCTTTCTCAACATCGGCTGGACCGTCGGCCCGCCGCTGGGCACGCTGCTGGTGATGCAAAGTATTAATCTGCCATTCTGGCTGGCGGCTGTCTGCGCAGCATTCCCACTGGTCTTTATCCAGTTTTTTGTCCGCCGCGTGGCCGTGGGCAGCGGCATGGAGCCTGCGGTTCCCTGGTCGCCATCGGTGCTGCTGAAAGACAAAGCGCTCGGCTGGTTTACCCTCTCGAACCTGCTTGCTTCCTTCGTGTGCGGCTCTTTCGCCTCCTGCCTTTCCCAGTACGTGATGGCCGTAGCGGACAGCGATTTTGCGGAAAAAGTGGTGGCCGTCGTGCTGCCGGTCAACGCCGCTATCGTGGTTTCGCTGCAGTACGCTGTCGGGCGCAAACTGACCGCGACCAACCTGCGTCCGCTCATGGCGTTCGGCACACTTTGCTTCGTGGTGGGGCTGGTGGGATTTATGCTCTCCGGCAACAACTTATGGTTGTGGGGGCTCTCCGCCGCGGTATTTACGCTGGGCGAAGTGATTTATGCGCCAGGTGAATATTTGCTGATCGATAACATCGCGCCGCCGGGGATGAAAGCCACCTATTTTTCCGCCCAGGCGCTGGGCTGGCTGGGTGCGGCGATGAACCCGCTACTGACCGGGATCATTCTCACCACCCTGCCTGCCTGGTCACTGTTTGTGATCCTGATCGTCACCATTGGCATAGCATGGCTGATGCTGGTGAAAGGGATGCAGGTACGGCAATGGGGCGCGGTGCCAGCGCAATAAATAGCAGGTGCCTGATGGCGGCCACGCCATCAGGCACTCACAACGCTTTACCGACTCACCACACTTGTGCGGCGATATTTGTCACCAGACGCACTTTGTCCCACTGCTGCTCCGGCGTTAGTGAGTTGCCCTCTTCGGTGGAAGCAAAACCGCACTGCGGGCTAAGGCAAATCTGGTTGATATCCACATATTTTGCCGCTTCCGCGATACGCGCTTTCACCCCTTCCGGGTTTTCCAGCTCGCCGTTTTTAGTGGTAATAAGCCCCAACACCACCTGCTGTTTACCCGGACGAACGAAGCGCAGCGGTGCAAAATCCCCGGAACGATCGTTGTCATATTCAAGGAAGAAAGCATCAACATTGACGCTGCCGAACAGCACTTCTGCCACCGGCTCGTAGCCGCCTTCGGAAATCCAGGTCGAACGGAAATTGCCGCGGCAGACATGCAACCCGATGGTCAGATCCTCCGGCTTACCTTCCAGCGCTTTATTGAGTACGCGGGCATAAATGCGCGCCAGTTCATCCGGATCGTCACCGCGTTCGCGGATCTGGCGACGCTGATCGTCAGAACACAGATAGGCCCAGACGGTGTCATCCAGTTGCAGATAACGGCAACCGGCGGCATAGAAAGCATGAATGGCATCGCGCCAGGTGGTCGCCAGATCGTCAAAATAGGCATCCAGTTGCGGATAGACGGTCGCATCAATATCTTTACGCCCGCCGCGGAAATGCAGCACGCTCGGGCTGGGGATGGTCATCTTCGGCTGCGCGTTGCCGCTGATGCTTTTCAGATAGCGGAAATCATTCAGCATTGGGTGATCGCCAAAACGCAGTTTGCCGGTGACACGTACGCCGTGGGCTTTGGTTTGTACGCCGTTAAACTGAATACCTTTCTCCGAATCGTAACGCTCAACCCCTTCCAGCCCGTCGAAGAAATCAAAGTGCCACCAGGCGCGACGAAACTCCCCGTCCGTCACCACATGCAGACCACAGGCGCACTGCTGTTCAACCACATGACGGATGGCCTCATCTTCGACACTGCGCAACTGCTGTGCGGTGATCTCGCCCTGCGCAAACTGCTGGCGGGCATTTTTGATGGCATCCGGTCGTAAGAAACTGCCGACTACGTCTGCGCGGAAAGGGGCATGATGTCGCTGCATGGTTATTCTCCTCGAACGCCGAAGCAGATGATTACCCGGCGTGATAATTCATTATTTGAATTTTTAGCCTTCTGGATGGCTAAATGTCCAAATAAAATGTCACACCGGGCAGAGTGCAGCAACAGAGAAAATTTCACCATACATGAGAGAGTTTCATGATGACGTAATGAAGATGAAAAAAGCGGACTAGAAATCCGCTTCGCTCTGCCCGCTGGCGAAGGCATAACCTTCATCTTCCCAGCCGGTGATGCCACCGATCATGATTTTGACCGGTAGTCCCAGCCGCGCCAGTTTCAGCGCCGCGCGATCGGCACCGTTGCAGTGCGGCCCGGCACAGTACACTACAAACAGCGTCTCCGACGGCCAGGCGGCCATGCGTTCGGCAGTCATCATGCTGTGCGGCAGATGCAACGCGCCGGGAACGTGACGACGAGCGAAGGCATCCGGGCTGCCAACCACATGCAGCAGGACAAAATCTCTGTCGTCATGGGTGATCGCGTCATGCACATCGGCGCAATCTGTTTCAACGCTCAGGCGGCGCAGAAAATGGCTGGTGGCTTGTTCAGGGGATGCGACGGGAAAATCAGTAACGTAGCTCATCGTGCTTTCTCCTTGTTTGTGTTAACAGTAATCTAACCAAAACAGGACAACTTAGCTGCACCGTTCTATGCCAGATAACACCAGGATAATGACAACATTACGACATCCCCCCGCACCGCACCGTGTTGTTGCCCTCGCTTATGATGGGCTTTGCACCTTTGAGTTTGGCGTCGCGGTGGAGATCTTCGGTCTGCCGCGCCCGGAAATGGGCGATAACTGGTACCACTTCGCCGTTGCGGCAGTGGATGCCGGAGAACTGCGGGCGACCGGCGGTATTCGCGTAACGGCTGAAGGCGGGCTGGAGCTGCTGGCCGACGCGCAAACCATTGTCGTGCCCGGCTGGCGCGGCGCAGAGGCGCCCGTTCCGGCTGATTTGTGCGCTGCGCTCCAGCAAGCCTGGCAACGGGGTTGCCGCATTATCTCCATCTGTTCCGGGGTGTTTGTGCTGGCGGCGGCGGGCCTGTTAAACGGGCGCAAAGCCACCACCCACTGGCGTTATACCGATGGGCTGCGCGAGCGCTATCCGGCCATTGTGGTGCTGGAGGATGCGCTCTATTACGACGAAGGGAATGTGATGACGTCCGCGGGCAGCGCGGCGGGGATTGATCTCTGCCTGCACGTGGTCCGTGAGGATTTTGGTCTTGAGGCGGCGAACATGGTCGCCCGGAGACTGGTGGTTCAGCCACATCGCGATGGTTCGCAGACGCAGCAGCTTATCCGCCCGGTCGCCCGCACGCGCGAGAGCCGCCAGTTGGGGCTGCTGTTTGATTTTCTCCACCAGCAACTTGCGGAAAATCATACCGTGGCATCACTGGCGCAACGGGTGGGCATGAGCCCGCGCACCTTTTTACGCCGCTTTCAGGAATCGACAGGCACCACGCCGGCACGCTGGATTTTACAGGCGCGGTTGCAGCGCGCTCAGACGCTGCTTGAACAAACACGCATGCGTATTGATCTGGTCGCCGGGCAGGCAGGATTTGGTAATGCCGCGTTGCTGCGCCACCATTTTCATCAGCAATATGGCATCTCCCCGGCGATGTACCGCAAGAAATTTGCCGAAACAGCGAAATAACGCGCGCCATTCAGGCTTTATTGAGGTTCACCAGGTTATTATCTCTCCATCGCGGCTAAATAATTAAGGTAAGAGAGGCAAGTTGGTTAATTAGATGGAGGTTTAAAATGATGGCAAATATGCATGTCTTTATGGCAGTACTGGGAGTGATTCTTTTTTCCGGATTCCTTGCTGCTTATTTTAGCCACAAATGGGACGACTGATGAACAGCGATAATCCCCCACCGGGAAGGCCCCTTGCGTAAATGCGTGAGGGGCCTTTTTCGTTATGCCCCAAAAAAAACCGCCGTATCGGCGGTCAATGCTTGCATGGATAGTTTTGTATTATTCTGCACGTTCACTCAACGGGATGGGTAAACGCCGTGCTGACTACACTAGCAGTTACTGCCTCAATGAAGGTTAAACAAAGCTGAACTGGCGATAAAAAAAGCGCCAGCGAAACGTTTTGCTATTGAAATTATTGAAGATATATCTTTCAGCGCAATAAGAATATGTTAACGTCGAATCACCACTTCACAGACCGGAGGGGTTATTCCCAATCTCAAATTTCAGTGCCCGGTTTGCAGCAGTCAAAAGTTTTTATTCACCACATTCTGCCAGGAGCGGCAACAGCCGCATGGCGCAATTTGCTCAGTATGTGGAACAAGACTGACGGCAAGAACCTGTATATCTACGCCACGCCGCAGACGCTGGCCTAAACCGGTAATGTAAATGGGCCTCGTTGAGGCCCTTTTGATTTTTATATTTTGCATACTGCATGATAATTCAGGTAACTGCACAAACTACCCGCATTTTATTTTCCGCTATTTGCACGAAACGCTAACGTTCAATTCTGGCTGCGACATGGCGTAAAAAAAACCGCCCTCAGGCGGTCGTTAATTAATAAAATTTCCGGATAGCCTGTTCGGTTTCCTGTTGGCTCACCAGATCGGAGAAACGGGCAACCAGGAAGGTCTCGCCATCCAGTTCCCAGGGCTCAATCGGGATTTCGAGAAATGAGCTTTGCTCATTTTTGAATGTGACCGATTTTGCGTTGTCTTCCACGGTCACGTTTTCAACCTTACCACCGGCGCGTATTACCACTACATTTTTGGTCATGTCGGTTACCTCAGTTGCTCAAATTTGATTCGACATTAGCACAGTCACTGTCTGAATGCCTGGGTTATGCCACAGAATGTTAACGTTCAAATCAGGTCCTTTAATTTGGCTTAATGAACGACATAACGCCACGGTAGTAAATGTGAGGTAGCCCACACTTTAACAACTGAGTGGGCTAAAAGCGGCAATTAACGCAGTGAAAAGAGAGGAAAGTAAAAAGCCAGAGGCCCGATGATGCAGGCCTCTGGCTGAGGAGTTTACGGTGATGCCGGGTGCCTCCCGGTGAGTTCGCGCCAGCCCACGAAACCCGCGATACCCCAAAAAGGTTTGACTGGTTGCCCCTCCGCGCAGGGGGATTCATCACCATCTGTTACGGTATTTCTCACGTGGAAACAGGTCAATAACCCTGCGGGTTATGTAACTTTTTAAAGCATTTCCGCCCGTGATTAATCACTTAACCCGCGATTTTTCAGCATCGGCTCGATCTGCGGATCGTGGCCGCGCCATTGCCGATAAAGTTCACCGAGATCGCTACTGTTGCCGCGCGACAAGATGGCTTCGCGGAATCGTTGCCCATTTTCACGGGTTAAACCGCCCTGCTCCACAAACCACTGATAGCCGTCATCGGCCAGCATCTGCGTCCATAAATAGGCGTAATAGCCAGCCGCATAACCGCCACCAAAAATATGCGCGAAATAGCTGCTGCGATAGCGCGGCGGAACAGCCGCCAGATCGAGCCGCTCCTTGCGAATAGCTTCACGTTCAAACTCATCGACATCATTCACCCCTGCGCCATCGGCCAGCGCATGCCAGTTCATGTCGAGCAGCGCCGCGCTCAGCAGTTCCGTCATGTCGTAACCTTTATTGAACTGGGTGGCTTGCAGCATTTTCTCGCGCAGCGCCTCCGGCATCGGCTCGCCGCTCTGATGATGGCGGGCGTAGTGAGCGAAAACCTGCGGCTGGCTGGCCCAGTGCTCATTGATTTGCGAAGGGAATTCAACGAAATCGCGCGGCGTATTGGTGCCGGAAAGCGTGGCGTAACGCTGGCTGGCAAATAGCCCATGCAGCGTGTGGCCAAACTCATGGAACAACGTAATCACTTCATCCCACGTCAGCAACGCCGCCTGCCCTGCGGCCGGTTTCTGGTAGTTACAAACGTTATAGATCACCGGCTGCGTGCCATTCAGCGTCGATTGTTCAACAAAATTGCCCATCCACGCGCCGCCGCTTTTTGAGTCGCGGGCGTAGTAATCGCCGTAAAACAGCGCCAGACCGCGGCCATCAGCATCGAAAATCTCCCACACGCGCACATCCGGATGATAAACCGGAATATCAAAACGCTCGCTGAACCGAATACCAAACAGCTCGCTCGCTGCCCAGAACACCCCGTCCGTGAGCACAGAGTTCAGGGCGAAATAGGGTTTTATTTGCGATTCATCCAGCGCATATTTCGCCAGACGAACCTGCTCGGCATAGAACGCCCAGTCCCAGGCCTGCGCGGTAAAGCCACCCTGCTGGGTGTCAATCATCTGCTGAATGTCAGCCAGTTCCCGCTCGGCACGCGCGCGCGCGGCAGGCGCGATATCGCGCATAAATGTCAGTGCAGCCTGCGGCGTACCGGCCATCTGATCGGCGATCTTCCAGCTGGCGAAGTCGTTAAAACCCAGCAGTTTCGCCTGCTGCGCGCGAAGCTGCACCAGACGCAGCACTATCGCGCGGGTATCATTGGCATCCCCTCGCTGTGTGCGCAGCCAACTGGCGGTAAACAGATTTTCGCGGGTCTGGCGATCGCGCAGCGCAGCGAGCGCCGGTTGCTGAGTGGTATTGAGCAGAGAGAGCAGCCAGCGGTTTTCCAGCCCTTTCGCCTTCGCCGCTTCGGCGGCCGAGGCGATCTCTTCGGCACTTAAGCCATCGAGTTGATGGACATAATCCACCACCAGCCCGCCCGCTTTATCTGCGGCCAGCAAACGCTGGTTAAACTGGCTGGTCAGCGCCGCCGCTTCGGTATTCAACGCTTTCAGCGTCGTTTTATCTTCTGCGCTCAGCGTCGCGCCTGCGAGGACAAACTTCTGATACGTCGTTTCGACAAGGCGCAACGATTCTGCATCCAGCCCCAGCGCTTCACGTTGATGCCATACGCTTTCCACGCGGGCAAACAACGCATCATCAAGGTAAATATCGTTTGCCAGTTCCGCCAGCTCCGTGGAAAACGCCTCATCAAGTTGCTGTAAAAAATCGTTGGTATGCGCGGAAGTCATGGCGAAAAAGACGCTGGTCACCTGATTCAGCAGGTGGCCGCTCTGCTCCAGCGCCAGCAGCGTATTGTCAAAATCGGCGGCAGCCGGGTTCGCCGTAATGGCGGCGATCTCCGCGCGCTTTTGCCGTACGCCTTCGTCAAACGCCGGGCGATAGTGTTCATCAGTAATCACATCAAACGGTGGCGCCTGATACGGCAGCGGGCTTGCAGAGAAAAAGGGATTGGTAACCGACATGTTTCGCTCCTGAACACAGTGAATCTTTTCAGAGTAGGCATCCGCTGCGCGCATCGCAATCATTTCTCTCTCTGTTGCCGCACAAGCGTGCGTTTTTTGCCACACTGTAAGGTGGGATAACTTGTGTTACCGCAAACATGCGGTCATGCTAGGGTTCAACACCACAAAAAGCGTTGAGGAACAGTGAGATGATTATTCTGGTTACCGGGGCAACGGCAGGTTTTGGCGAAGGTATCACACGCCGTTTTATTCAGAACGGCCACAAAGTGATCGCCACAGGTCGCCGTCAGGAACGTTTACAGGAGCTGAAAGACGAGCTGGGGGATAACCTCTACATCGCGCAACTGGACGTTCGCAACCGTGCGGCAATTGACGAGTTGATGGCTTCCTTGCCAGCACAGTGGCGAGACATTGATGTGCTGGTCAACAATGCCGGTCTGGCGCTGGGCCTTGAGCCCGCTCATAAAGCCAGCGTTGATGACTGGGAAACGATGATCGACACCAATAACAAAGGCCTGGTTTATATGACCCGCGCGGTACTGCCGGGCATGGTGGAACGTAATCGCGGCCATATCATCAATATCGGTTCAACGGCGGGGAGCTGGCCGTATGCAGGTGGCAACGTCTACGGCGCGAGCAAAGCGTTTGTGCGTCAGTTCAGCCTTAACCTGCGTACCGATCTGAGCGGTACGGCAGTGCGGGTGACCAATATTGAGCCAGGTCTGGTCGGCGGTACGGAGTTTTCGAATGTGCGCTTTAAAGGCGATGACGCTAAAGCGGGAAAAACCTACGAGAATACCACTGCGCTGACGCCTGAAGATGTGACCGAAGCGGTCTGGTGGGTGGCGACGTTGCCGAAGCATGTCAACATCAACACCCTGGAGATGATGCCGGTAAGCCAGACGTATGCGGGATTAAGCATTCACCGTCAGGGTTAAATTTCCCACCCGGCCTGCGGGCCGGGTATGGGATGTACCGTAAATAAATGGTATGGTAGCCGGGTTAACCCTTTAAAAAGTAAGAGCGAATGGCCGCTGAAACGCAACTCAACCCTACACAGCCCGTAAATCAACAAATTTACCGCATTCTACGGCGGGATATTGTGCATTGCCTGATCCCACCGGGTACGCCGTTGTCGGAAAAAGAGGTGTCGGTGCGTTTCGACGTTTCGCGCCAGCCGGTGCGTGAAGCCTTTATTAAGCTGGCGGAAAACGGCCTGATCCAGATCCGCCCGCAGCGCGGCAGTTACGTTAACAAAATTTCCATGACGCAGGTGCGTAATGGCTGCTTCGTGCGCCAGGCTATCGAATGCGCCGTCGCCCGCCGCGCCGCCACGCTGATTGATGACAGTGCCTGCTATCAGCTTGAGCAAAACCTCAACCAGCAGCGCACCGCCATCGAGCGCAAGCAACTGAATGATTTTTTCGAGCTGGATGACAATTTCCACCAGAAGCTGGCGCTGATCGCCGATTGCCAGCTGGCATGGGATACCATCGAAAACATCAAAGCCACCATCGACCGCGTACGCTATATGAGCCTTGACCACGTTTCGCCGCCGGAAATGCTGCTGCGCCAGCACATGGATATCTTTTCCGCACTGGAAAAACGTGACCCTGACGCAGTCGACCACGCCATGAGCCTGCACTTGCAGGAGATCAGTGAATCAGTAAAAACCATTCGCCAGGAAAATCGCGACTGGTTCAGCGAGGATTAACGTCCTCGCCGGTCACAGACATCTGAGGGTGAGCCACCCTCACCGGTAGCTCACCGCTCTCCTTTCAGATACCTCTCGCGTTAGCGTTTAAACCGGCATTCCGGTGACCGGCGCCGGCTCACGGCGGGATTCGCCTTTGCTCAGGTTGTACCGATCAACAGTGTCAAACATCTCGGTAAAAAGCGCGTCATCCTTTCGCGCCCAGAACGTATCCTGATCCTCGCCGCCCCAGATCTCATGAGTATGACAGGCGAACTCCAGTAAGCCGGAGTGATGCGGCGTGAAATCGATACGCTTCTGCGTCTCCTGCGGGACAATATTCTGATAGAAAAGCACAACTTCACACTCGCAGCCTTTCGCGTTGTACAACGACAACAGTTCATTCAGATGAGCTCTTAGCAGTGCAAGATCGGAATCCGCCGTGACGCGGTGATGATAAAGGAAGACAAAATTTTTATTTCCTCGCCAGGCGAGCTGACGCTCAATACGCCGTTTGAATGTCTGCTTATCAGCGGAAATGCTGAGGGGATCGTGATGGGTGAATTCAAATCCCAGCATATGTCTTTCACTGTACTGGCCAACGCAATGCTTATAGTAGGTGGAGCGTACAACAGAGTGGTCGCCATCAGGAAAATGTTGCAGATGCGTTTTGTCCAGTAAATTCTGGTAATTATCTTTTTCCATCTGAAGAATATATTCTATATTAGATCGCCCGGAGGAAAAAATAGAACTGAACGATTTCCTGTTGTGCCGACGAAGGATATCATCAGGCAGGCAATTTTCTCCAAGGGAAATCCAGTACACATCCGAATCACCGCTATGACGATATTTCCATTTCTTGCGCAGATGCGTAATTGTGCGTTTAAGCGACTTAAGATGATTTCTCACCTGTTGCTTGACAACCTCACTTTTCATTATGCCATCCCCATTCCGTATCGTTATAACACCATTAAAATGAAGCGATAAAACATCTCGCATTCATTAAAATTACCATCAAGATCAATGATTTAAAATAAAACTATCTTATAAAAGACGTTCATACTCTTCGCCTGTTTGTTAATAAACAGACGACATTAAATGAAATAATTTCAATTCGTGATAATTCCAGATATATCTTTATTCTGTTGTTACTTACAGTAAGTTCAGTACAGAATAGCCAGCGATAAATTATGCTGTCGACCTTCATCACTTGCCGACAAAAACCAGGCTTCCCGCACTCTTCTGTCGCTTCATTTTTATTTAAAAACGATCGCCATATTTTATTCAAAAGAAACCCGGCGCAGGATTCCACTGCGCTAAAAATAGAAAACGCGAAACAGTCTCTAACATATCGTTACAGAGTGTACGCGTTATCGCGCGGCAGGTAATAATCAGGAAAATCTTAAAAGCTTTTTATCATTAATGAATGAAAATAGAAGCGGGGAAATAAACGCGCGGTTTTTACCTATATCCGGTTGATTTAAGGTGTTTGTCATTGCGTGATGCCAAACATTTTTTCAGCAAAAAAGTGTGATGTTGATCAAAAACAAAAACTTGTCATCTCAGAAGCGTATTTATAAGGCGTCCGTAGCGGGGACATCTTCTGCCCCGTTTCGTTTTTTGGATATCAACAAGGAGAAACCACCATGGTGACTTATGATCGTAACCGTAATGCGATTACTACCGGCAGCCGCGTAATGATTAATGGCACGGGCCGTACCGGCAAAATCATTGCGATTCACGCAGCCGGGCTGGACGCCGCACAACTGCGCCGCAGTAAAACGGTAGAAGTGGAAGGTTGTGAAGGTAAATTCGAACCGGTTGAACTGATCCGTCTTGGTCTGCACTAAATGGTGAAAATGCCCGTATAACGGCAAAAAAGAATGCCGCCCCGGCGGCATTCTTTCGACGATTTACAGCGCAGCGGCGTATTCTGCCACCGTCGCTTTCGCCCCTTTCTCCAGCAGTGAACGATACGCATTCTGTACCTGCGCCACAAAAGCCGCTTCTTTCGGCAGTTCGTTGCCAAAAATCGCTTCGATGCCCAGCAGAGCCTGCACGCGCACTTCACCTTCCGCGCTTGCGTTAACGGCGCCCTGAATCACCGTCAGCAGCGGATCGCACACTTCGATCGCCTGACCTTGTTCATCAATACCGCCGACGTAGCGCATCCAGCCCGCCACACCCAGCGCCAGTAGTGCAAAGGAATCCTGATGCGCTAAATGCCAACGTACGGAATCGAGCATACGCTGCGGTAATTTCTGGCTACCGTCCATCGCGATCTGCCAGGTACGGTGGCGCAGCGCAGTGTTGCTGTAACGCGCAATCAGCAGATCGGCGTAACGCGCAAGGTCAACGCCCTTCACTTTCAGCGTTGGCGCCTGCTCTTTCAGCATCAGCGCGTGCGCCGCACGGCGATAGTTATCGTCGTCCATGCATTCGTTGATGTGCTGATAACCGGCCAGGTAGCCCAGATAAGCGAGGAAGGAGTGGCTGCCGTTCAGCATACGCAGTTTCATCTCTTCAAACGGCACGACGTCGGCAACCAGTTCGGCGCCCGCTTTTTCCCATGCCGGACGCCCCGCGACAAAGTTATCTTCAATCACCCACTGGCGGAACGGTTCGCAGGCCACACCGGCCGGATCGCGCACGCCGGTAAGCTGTTCGATTTTATCCAGCGTTTCAGCCGTTACCGCCGGAACAATACGGTCCACCATGGTCGACGGGAACGTCACGTTGGCGTCAATCCAGTCTGCCAGCTCCGCATTCACTGCACGGGCATAAGCGCACACCACATTGCGGGTAACGTGGCCGTTTTCCGGCATGTTATCGCAGGACATCACACTGAATGCCGCCAGCCCTGCCGCTTTGCGACGCGCCAGCGCTTCCACCACCACGCCAACTGCGGATTTCGGCTGCTGCGGGTTTTGCAGGTCGCCAACGATTAACGGATGATCGAGCATCAGTTCGCCAGTCGCCGGTGAGTGGCAATACCCTTTTTCGGTAATGGTCAGCGAGACAATCGCCACCTGCGGCTCGCACATGGCGGCCAGCACAGTTTCCAGGCCATCAACCTGCGCGTGAAGAGCGCGTTTCACCACGCCAACCACCCGCGCTGTCCACGCGTCGGCAGACATTTCCGCCACGGTGTACAAATTATCCTGCTGTTTGAGGTCGGCAATCTGCTGCTCACCGCCAATCAGATTGACTTCGCAATAACCCCAGTCGCTGCCATGCTCTGCAGCCAGAATATCCGCATACACCGACTGGTGAGCACGGTGAAAAGCGCCAAACCCCAAATGCACAATGCGTGGAACCAGTTTGTTACGATCGTAAGTAGGTAACGTGGCTTTCGCCTTTAATAGCCTGTTTTCCATGGTGGGACTCATCTTATTAAGTGAAACAGTGGTTCAATAGATTACGGGCTGTCGCAAATCAGACGTTGATTTACGACAGCATTTGCGGACTACACTAACTAGAATGGTAACCAAATGTGTCAAAATTCTTTTAAATTACCCCTGGCTCAGCGTTCACTTCCGGTAATCGATAAGGCGTTTCAGATATAGTTACGGTTTCCCACCGGTTGAGTCACAGCACGCGGTTCAGCCGCGTCTTGCAGAATATTCAAATCGCGATCGCGCACTTCCGGCATCAGTACGGCGGAGAGCAAACCAATCAGCGAGTAGGCCACCAGCATGACGACTATCGGCCACCAGGAGCCGGTCATATTGCAGAAGATCCCTGCCAGTACTGGCCCGAATCCGACAGCCACCAGCCCACCTGCCTCTTTCGAAATGGCCATCCGCGTGAAGCGGTTACGTGAGCCAAACATCTCCGCCATGGTGATATTTTCCAGCGCGAATAACCCGAGCACGGCAACGTTATGAATGACGATGATCGACAGCATAATCACGCCAGGGTTGTAGCTCTTATCGACGATGATCGCCATCATCGGGTACGCGAGAATGATCGCCGAAATACACAGGCAGATATAGGGTAAACGGCGCCCCACTTTGTCGGACAGCCAGCCCAAAAACGGAATGGTAAGAAAGCCAACAATCGAACTGATCATCAGGGCATCGGTCGGAATGCGTTTTTCGAACAGCAGGGTTTGTACCAGGTAACCCGCGAGGAAAGTCTGGATTAACCCGGAGTTACCGGCCTGACCAAAGCGCAAACCGGTCGCCAGCCAGAAAGTTTTGCTGCTGAACATCGCGCCCAGCCCAATTTCCGCACTTTGGCTTTTCGGCGCATGTGCGCCTTCGTGCACCTTCTCAAAGACCGGGCTTTCTTTCAGGTTCAAACGCAACCAGATGGCGAAAATCATCACTACCACACTGGCGATAAACGGCACCCGCCAGCCCCAGGCCAGCAGTGCTTCGCGATCCAGCGCGAAGAACATTACCGCCCAGATCGCCGTTGCGCTCAGCGTGCCGCAGTTGGTCCCCATCGCGACCAGTGAAGAGATAATGCCGCGTTTCCCTTTCGGCGCATATTCCGCCAGCATGGTTCCGGCACCGGATATTTCCGCGCCTGCGCCAAGGCCCTGAATAATGCGCAGTGTTACCAGCAGTACCGGCGCAAAAATACCGATCTGCGCATAGGTCGGTAACACGCCAATCAAAGTGGTACAAATACCCATCATCGTGATGGTGATGAACAATACTTTTTTGCGGCCGATACGATCGCCCATTTTACCGAAGATAAACGCGCCGATAATGCGCGCCACATAACCCGCTCCGTAGGTTCCCATCGCGAGGATCAGCGCCATTGCCGCCGATTGCTCCGGGAAGAAGATCTCATGAAAAACCAGCGCCGCACCCAGCGAGTAAAGCTGGAAATCCATAAACTCAAGCGCGGTACCCAGCCAGCCGGAAACCGCGGCTTTCACCAGATCTGAGGTTGTTCTTTCAGCGTTAACTTGCGTCATAATGGCTATCTCGAAAAAGAAGTATGCGTACCGCTCAACCGCATTTTTCGTTGTAATTAATTGAACGTTAATAAGACCTTACAGCAGTGCCGCTGATCTTTTTCAAACAGTTCAATCGCATCTGTGACATGTTGATAGTCAAATTTATGCGTCACTAACTTCGTCGGATCGATCAGGGCGCGAGCCAGCCAGTCGATCACCACCGGGAATTTGCCCGCGTTAAGACGCGAAGAGAAAATAGACAACTCTTTACCTGTGATGCCCTGCTGGATTATCTGGCTGGGTTCGCTGGAAAATCCCATGATCACAATACGCGCGGCCGGAGAGGCCAGCGCAATCGCCTCCTGTAGAATGGATGGATGACACGCCGCATCAACAATCAGGGTCGGTTTAATGCCCTGCTCTGCCAGCGGTTCCGCCAACGGTTGCTGGCTGTTGTTAATCACCCAGTCCGCGCCATTGCGCTGCGCCATTGCCAGACGCTCTTCAATACGATCGGCAACAATCACCTGCTGCACGTTGTAGACATTTTTCAGCGCTTGCAGCGTGGTTAATCCCATTGGCCCTGCGCCATAGATCAGCGCAATGTCTTTCTCTGTTGGGTTCACCTGGCCTGTGACGTTAGCTGCGATGGTAAACGGTTCGATCATTACCGCATTCTCATCCGGGATTGCCGCCGGAACGGCCCAGGCGTTGCGCGCCGGAACAGTGGCGTATTCGCTGAAACCGCCGTCGCGATGCACACCCAAAACCACCAGTTCGTTGCAGACATTCGGTTTGCCAACGGAGCACGGATAGCAATGACCGCAGCTGATCACCGGGTCAACCACCACGCGTTCTCCCACTCTTTCCGCCGACACACCTTCACCGACGGCATCGATCAGACCGTAGAATTCGTGGCCGATGACGCGCGGGTATTTGGCGAACGGGTTGTGTCCGCGATAGATGTGGCTGTCGGAGCCGCAGATCCCGGCGAGTTTGACCTTCACGCGCACCTCACCGGCGGCGGGTTGCGGCAAAGGGCGTTCAGCGAGCGTTAATTGGTTGGGTTGTTCAATCACCACACTTTTCATTTTGCTTTCCTCTGTTACCAGTTCCACAACGTGCCATCTTCCAGCCGCGCGACCGGCAGATACGCGGGATCGTAGGGGTATTTCGCCGCCAGTTTTTCGTCAAAGCCAATGCCCAGACCGGGTTGATCGCCAGGGTGCATATAGCCTTGCTCAAAGCGCCAACTGTGCGGGAAAACTTCCAGCATCTGTTCGGAGTAACCCATATATTCCTGCACACCAAAGTTGGGCACCCACAGATCAAAATGGAGGGCTGCCGCATGGCAAATAGGTGAAAGATCTGACGGGCCGTGCGAGCCAGTACGTACCTGATACAGCGAGGCGAAATCCGCAATGCGCCGCATACCCGTAATGCCACCGGCATGAGTGATCGTGGTGCGGATATAGTCGATCAGCTGTTCTTCAATCAGTTGCTTGCAATCCCAGATACTGTTGAACACTTCGCCAACGGCAATAGGGGTAACGGTGTGTTGGCGGATCAAGCGGAAGCACGCCTGATTTTCAGCCGGGGTGGGATCTTCCATCCAGAACAGGCGAAAAGGTTCGATGCTTTTACCAAAACGCGCGGCTTCAATTGGCGTCAGACGGTGGTGCATGTCATGCAGCAGATGTTCGTCGAAACCGAATTTACTGCGCACGGCGTCAAACAGTTTCGGCGTGAAATCGAGGTATTTTTCCGTCGACCAGAGCTGCTCTTCCGGCCACTGGCCTTTGGTGGCCGGTTCATACGCCTGGCCTTTGCCTTTTGCCATGCCGTAGGTGGTTTTCATTCCCGGCACGCCGCACTGCACGCGGATGGCTTTAAACCCCATCTCTTTATGCCGCGCGTAATCTTCCAGCACCTCATCAATGGTGTGGCCGGTGGTGTGGCAATAAACCATCACCCCTTCACGGGAAGCGCCACCAAGCAACTGGTAGAGCGGCATATTGGCGGCTTTGGCTTTAATATCCCACAGCGCCATATCAATGGCGGAGATAGCCGACATGGTCACCGGACCGCGCCGCCAGTAAGCGCCTTTGTAGAAAAACTGCCAGATATCTTCAATGCGCTGCGCGTCACGGCCAATAAGTTGCGGGCACAAATGATCTTTCAGGTAGGAAGCAACGGAGAGTTCGCGGCCATTCAGCGTGGCGTCACCAAGGCCGACGATCCCCTCTTCGGTGGTGATTTTTAATGTGACAAAGTTGCGCCCCGGGCAGGTAACAAAGACATCAGCGCCAGTGATTTTCATGCGGGTTTCCTTGCATCGACGTAATGTGATGCGGAAAACTTACGCAATCAGGCAACTACCATACAAGTATAATGATCAAGAAATACGCAATCGATCACAATATATTAACGATTAGTTAAGTACGTCCCCATCCGGCGACAATGATTAACATACCGCATATCGCGACAACGGCACCCAGCCAGTCATAAAGACTCAGCTTCACGCCATCCACCACGCGCAGCCAGATAAGCGCCGTGCACACATACACTCCGCCGTAAGCCGCATAAACGCGCCCGCTGGCCGCCGGATGCAGTGTTAACAGCCAGACAAACATCACCAACGCCAGTGCCGCAGGCACCAGCAGAAACGGCGTCGCGCCGCGTTTTAACCACAGCCAGGGCAGGAAACAACCCAGGATTTCGCACAGCGCGGTAGCAAAAAAAAGCAGCGTTGTTTTGAGCATTTCTGGCACTATTATTCAGGATTGGTTGAACCATCATACCCGATAATGTTCTGAGAGTGAGCGCCGCCCCAGTATGCTGGCAGCCTGAGATCGCATAGAATAGAGAGATGTGGGCTACCCGTTTCTCCCTCAATTTAAGGATATCGCAATGACAACTACACTTAGCAAACGCCTGTGCCTGACCGCAATGCTGACGCTGGGTGCCATCGTGTACACCACCTCCGCAATGGCAGAAACCAACCGTCTGATTATCGAATCGGGCGACAATGCACAAACCCGTCAATCTGCGGAGATGGAAAAAGAGCAATGGAATGACACCCGTACGTTGCGTCATAAAGTGAACAAACGCGTTGAAAAAGAGTGGGATAAAACCGACGTGGCGTTTGACGCACAGGATAACTGCCAGAAAAGCAGCAACTTTAACGCGTACTGGGAACCCAATACCCAGCGCTGCCTCGATCGTCGTACCGGTCGTCAAATTCAGTAATTTCACCGGGCGCGCACCGCGCCCGCTTTCTGCCTGCAGAAAAACTTAAGTGACGCAGCTATACCGCTCAGCTTCATCCTCCCCTGCGCTTCGCCCACCGCCTGATAACTTTTCGTAGGCCCTACCTGGGGTACGGATGAGGCTCACGCGAAACCGGATATCAGGCAAAACCCTTGCCAGTTCTCATATTATGAAAGAAACAGCAGGTGAAGAGTCAGTCCCGCAACCGCGCAACCGGCGATGACATGCGTTACTTTTGCTTTAAAGCGAAACAGAGCAATTGCCGCAGCCAGCGCAATCAGGGCCGCCGCCCAGTCGAGGTTGCCAGCAAACCCTTTCGGCCATAGCACATGATAACCAAAGAACAGGGCAAGGTTGAGAATGACGCCGACGACGGCCGCTGTTATCGCCGTGAGTGGCGCGGTGAATTTGATATCGTTGTGGGTTGTTTCAATAAAAGGTCCACCAGCAAAAATAAACAAGAAAGAAGGCAGGAAGGTGAACCAGGTAACCAGTATTGCGGCAACCACACCTCCGAGGAAGAAATGATCCGGCCCAAACACGGTATTGGCATATCCGCCGACAAATCCGACAAAGGCGACAACCATAATTAAAGGACCGGGAGTGGTTTCTCCCAACGCCAGACCATCGATCATCTGGGTAGGGGTTAGCCACTGATAATTAACGACTGCCCCCTGATAAATGTAAGGCAGTACGGCGTAAGCCCCACCAAAGGTGAGAAGCGCCGCTTTGGTAAAGAACCAGCCCATTTGCGTTATGGTATGTTCCGGGCCCAGGGTGAGATAAAGCGTCCCCATAGGGAGCACCCACAAAAGAGCGCCAGCAATCACTATCCACATCAACCGTGACCATTTGAAAACGGCATGTTCCGGTGTCGGGGTATCATCATCAATCATGGCGGAGCCATAAGATTTGTCGGTTCCGGCATGCGCGCCGCCACCCTTGAACCTCTCCGGGGAGAAACGCCCGCCGATGAAACCAATGAGCGCGGCCGACAAGACAATAATCGGGAACGGGATATTTAAAGCAAAGATCGCCACAAAAGCGGCTGCGGCAATGGCCCACTGAGTATTGTTGCGTAACGCTCTGGTACCGATGCGATGCGCCGCCTGTACGACAATCGCGGTGATCGCGGGTTTAATGCCATAAAATAACCCCATGACGACAGGCAGGTCGCCCCAGGCGATATAAATCCAGGAAAGCGCGATTAACACCAACAGTGAAGGCAGAACAAACAATGTGCCAGCCACGATACCGCCCCTGCTACGATGCATCAGCCAGCCAATATACGTTGCCAACTGCTGCGCTTCAGGCCCTGGTAGGACCATGCAGTAGTTCAATGCGTGCAGAAAACGTTGTTCTGAGATCCAGCGTCGGTTTTCCACCAGTTCCTGATGCATGATGGATATTTGCCCTGCCGGGCCGCCAAAACTGATAAACCCCAGCTTCAGCCAGAATAGAAATGCTTCCCGGAAACTGACGTGATGAGGAGTTTCTGTATCGGCCATAGCGAGCGATGGGCTTTTACTCATGGTGTGCTGATCCCATTTGGTAAGTCATTAACAGGCCGTCAAACAGCATAGATGCTGTCTCCAGCAACTTGTCATCGTCCGTAATGTTCTTCAGTGATACGCTCAACGCCAGCCGCCCCTGGGGGCTGAACTCCGCCAGTATCCAGGTAATCAGATTATTTTGAAATAAAACCAGTGATGATTACGCGCCCCTAAACAACTGTCTCAGGGACTCATTGCCATAACGGTCATGAACCGCCTGCCGCCACCGCGCCGTAAGCGCGGCGGGGAACTGCATCAATAATAGGAGATGGTATTTTTGATGCTGTATTTGTGGGTAACCTGCGGGGAAGCGCTCAGATCGACAACCTCCAGCGTGCAGCTCAACGGATTGTCGTGGCTGTCGTAGTCGCAAGCCTGTTTCACGCTGCCGAGCGGCTTGTCATTCAGCGTGCTGAGCGATGTGTAATCGAGTTTTTTCCGTTTGTCTTTGGAAGGCGTCGAGGCCACTGTCAGATGCTCGTCCTTCGAGGTCGTGGATTTGCCCAGCGGGTAACCTTCCTCATCGTAACGGTATTTCACTTCCATCTCTTTCCCGGTCGCCAGCACGACAAAACCGTTGTCATCGGTGTCCCACGTCACGCCCGCCGCCGGAAACTCAGCTAACTGGCATTTACCCTGCAAGCGCAGCCGCTTCTCTTTTGTTTCCGCGTCGAGGTAATAATTGGCATCCAGCACCAGCGCGACGCCGCTGTTGTTCTCCAGATCGTGCAGTTCCAGCGTATCGAAACAGCCCTCTTTCGACATCGTTCCGCTGACGCGTTTTGTTACTTCGCCCTTCTCATTTAACAGCGTCTGGCTGAACTCTTTCACCGGGCCACGCAACGGATCAAAATCGAATTCATTGGAGAAGCTCGCCATCTCTGGCGTAAACGATACCGGTCCCTTCGCGTCATCACATCCGGCGAGCAGTGCTGCCACAGCGATGAGCAATAGCTGTTTTTTCAATGGGTTCACCACATTTTTCTTCTGGATTGCGCTTATCTTAGCAAAATCTTTACATAGTCGGGCAAACACTTATTTGTCTTACGGCCTAAAACCTGCCAACGAATACACGCTGCCCACCAAATTTAGTAGCCGGAGCGGTCATAAAACGGCGGCGGTTATGTGTGCCGCCGCAGATAACGTTACTGCCGCATCAGCGATCGCATCGTCAGATAATTCAGAGATTTATCCGGCCCTGACGCGGAAACTGCTAAGCTTACTGCGGGCAAAACTGAAGGAGATGAGAATGCAATATTCACGTTGGTTATGTGCATTACTGCTGGCGGGCGCGGTTCCTGCCTTTGCTGCGCCCGATTCATGCGAGCGGGTCAAGGCGGATATCCAGCAGCGCATCATTAATAACGGCGTCCCGGAATCGGGATTCAGCCTGACAATTGTGCCGAATGACCAGGCAGACCAGGCCGGTTCGCAGGTGGTGGGCCACTGTGCGAATGACACCTACAAAATTCTCTACACCCGCAACAGCGGCGCCACCCCGCAGAACGATCAGGGCGCCGGTACGCAATAAAATATAATCCCCCTGAATATTAGGGGGATTATCCCGCAGTTGATCGTGGTTAAAACTTATCCCCCCCAAATGGTTACCATAAACACTTCATTAGCCTGCTTCTAATATGAGCGGTTAATTTCTTTTTATTATAAATAATAATGGAGTGAGCTATGTCCGACATTGAACACCAGGGGGGGATCAGCCGACGAACGTTGGTGAAATCTACTGCGCTGGGATCGCTTGCACTCGCAGCGGGTGCAATCTCCCTTCCTTTCGGCATGCGCTCCGCTGCAGCCGCCGTACAACAAGCCATGCAACCCGCGCCCGATAAAGTCGTCTGGGGCGCCTGCTCGGTAAACTGTGGCAGCCGCTGCGCCCTGCGTTTACATGTGCGCGATGACGAAGTGTACTGGGTGGAAACCGATAATACCGGCGATGATATTTACGGTAACCACCAGGTCCGCGCCTGCCTGCGCGGGCGTTCGATTCGCCGCCGCATCAATCATCCCGATCGTCTTAACTACCCGATGAAGCGCGTGGGCAAACGCGGTGAAGGCAAGTTCGTGCGCATTAGCTGGGACGAAGCTCTCGATACGATTGCCAACAGCCTGAAAGGCGTGGTGCAGAAATACGGTAACGAAGCGGTTTACATTAACTACTCTTCCGGCATCGTCGGCGGCAACATTACCCGCTCTTCACCTTCCGCTTCGGTCATTGCCAGGCTGATGGCGCTATACGGCGGTTTCCTTAAACAGTACGGCACTTACAGCACTGCGCAAATCTCCTGCGCGATGCCTTATACCTACGGCTCCAACGACGGCAACAGCACCTCGGATATTGAAAACACCAAACTGGTGGTGATGTTCGGCAACAACCCGGCGGAAACCCGTATGAGCGGTGGCGGCATCACTTACTTTCTTGAACAGGCGCGCGAACGCTCGAATGCGCGGATGATTGTTATCGATCCGCGCTATACCGATACGGCTGCCGGACGTGAAGATGAGTGGGTTCCGATTCGTCCGGGTACCGATGCCGCATTGGTCGCAGGGATGGCATGGGTATTGATCAGCGAAAACCTCGTCGACCAGCCGTTCCTCGATAAATATTGCATCGGTTACGATGAGAAAACCCTGCCCGCCGATGCGCCTGCCAACAGCCACTACAAAGCGTATATTCTCGGTCAGGGCGATGATGGTATTGCCAAAACGCCGCAGTGGGCGTCGCGTATTACCGGTATTCCGGCCGATAAAATTATTAAGCTGGCGCGGGAAATTGGCAGCGCCAAACCGGCCTATATTTGTCAGGGCTGGGGGCCGCAGCGTCAGGCCAACGGCGAGTTGACTTCGCGTGCCATCGCCATGCTGCCGATCCTCACCGGTAACGTGGGCATTAACGGCGGCAACAGCGGCGCGCGTGAATCCACTTACACTATTACCATCGAACGTATGCCGATGCCGGAAAACCCGGTGAAAACGTCGATCTCCTGCTTTACCTGGACGGATGCCATTGCCCGCGGCCCGGAAATGACCGCCAAACGCGATGGTGTGCGTGGTAAAGATAAACTCGATGTGCCGATCAAATTCATCTGGAACTACGCCGGTAACACCATCACCAACCAGCACGGCGATATCAACCGGACTCACGACATCCTGCAGGACGAAAGCAAGTGCGAAATGATTGTGGTCATTGAGAATTTTATGACCTCTTCGGCAATGTATGCCGACATTCTGCTGCCGGATCTGATGACCGTTGAACAGGAAGACATTATTCCGAACGACTACGCAGGGAATATGGGCTATCTGATCTTCCTGCAGCCGGTCACCGCACCGAAATTCGAGCGCAAACCGATCTACTGGATTACCAGCGAAATCGCCCGTCGTCTGGGGCCGGATATCTACCAGAAGTTCACCGAAGGCCGCACCCAGCAAGAGTGGCTGAAGTATCTGTACGCCAAAATGGTCGCCAAAGATCCGCAGTTGCCTTCCTATGAAGAGCTCAAAGCGATGGGGATTTATAAGCGCAAAGATCCGAACGGACACTTTGTCGCCTATAAAAAATTCCGCGATGATCCGGTTGCTAACCCGCTGAAAACGCCCTCTGGAAAAATTGAAATCTACTCCAGTCAACTGGCGAAAATCGCCAACAGCTGGGAGCTGGAGAAAGACGAAGTCATCAGTCCACTGCCGGTTTACGCCTCAACCTTTGAAGGCTGGGACGATCCGGCGCGGGAAAAATTCCCGTTGCAACTGTTCGGGTTCCACTACAAAGCCCGCACGCACTCCAGCTACGGCAACATCGATGTGCTGAAAGAGTCCTGCCGCCAGGAAGTGTGGATCAACCCTATTGATGCCGAGCGTCGTGGTATCAAGCATGGCGACATGGTGCGCGTCTTTAATGAGCGCGGCGAAGTGCGCATTGCGGCGAAAGTAACACCGCGCATCATGCCGGGCGTCAGCGCCATGGGCCAGGGCGCCTGGCACCGGGCCAACATGGAAGGAGACCGTGTCGATCATGGTGGCTGCGTGAATACGCTAACCACCCACCGCCCGTCGCCGCTGGCGAAAGGCAATCCGCAGCACACCAACCTGGTCGACATTCAGAAGGTTTGAGGAGTAACCGATGACAACTCAGTATGGATTTTTTATTGACTCCAGCCGTTGCACCGGTTGCAAAACCTGCGAGCTGGCCTGTAAGGATTACAAAGACTTAACCCCGGACGTCAGCTTCCGCCGCGTGTATGAATACGCTGGCGGCAACTGGCAGGAAGATAACGGTATCTGGCACCAGAACGTCTTTGCCTACTACCTTTCGATCTCCTGCAACCATTGTGAAGATCCGGCCTGCACCAAAGTGTGCCCAAGCGGCGCGATGCATAAGCGTGAAGATGGTTTTGTGGTGGTGGACGAAGATGTCTGCATCGGCTGCCGCTACTGCCATATGGCCTGCCCCTACGGCGCGCCGCAATACAACGCCGCGAAGGGACACATGACCAAGTGCGACGGCTGCCACGATCGCGTCGCCGAGGGGAAAAAGCCCATCTGCGTCGAATCCTGCCCGCTGCGCGCGCTGGATTTCGGCCCAATCGAGGAACTGCGTAAACAGCACGGTTCGCTTGCTGCCATCGCCCCCTTCCCGGCTGCGCATTTTACCCGGCCGAATATCGTGATCAAACCTAACGCCAATAGCCGCCCGACGGGTGATACCACCGGCTATCTGGCCAATCCGCAGGAGGTATGAAATGGGAAACGGATGGCATGAGTGGCCGCTGGTACTGTTCACGGTACTGGGCCAGTGTGTGGCTGGCGGCCTGATTGTAAGCGGTATCGTCTGGATGAACGCCAACGACGATCGTATCGGGCAAGTGCGCATTGTACGCAGCCAGCTTCTCCTCTGGGTGCTGATGGGCGTGGGTTTTATCGCCTCGATGATGCACCTCGGCTCGCCGCTGCGCGCCTTTAACTCGCTAAACCGCGTCGGTGCGTCGGCGCTCAGTAATGAAATCGCCGCCGGTTCTCTGTTCTTCGCCGTCGGTGGTTTCTGGTGGCTGGTAAGCTGGCTGGGGAAAATGCCCGCCACCTTAAGCCGCATCTGGCTGGCGGTCAGCATGTTGCTTGGCGTGCTGTTTGTCTGGGCCATGACACGGGTCTATCAAATCGACACCGTGCCGACCTGGCATAACGGCTACACCACGGCAGCATTTTTTCTGACCATGCTGATGGGCGGCCCGCTGCTGGCCGCACTGCTGCTGCGTCTGGCGGGTATTCGTTTTCGCGCCTCGCGCTTCGCCGCGCTTAGCGTTGCGGCGTTTATCGCCAGCATTGCCGTAGTGATGCTGCAAAGCCAGCAACTGGGCGAGATCCACAGTTCCGTCCAGCAGGCGATCGCGCTGGTACCGGATTACGCTATGCTGCAAGTGGCGCGCCTGCTGCTGGTTGCGCTCGGTCTGGGCTGCTGGATCTGCCCGCTGGTGATGCGTAAACAGCCGCAGGTGCTTAGCCTGCTGCTTGGCATCGCGCTGGTCGCCGCCGGGGAAGTAATCGGGCGTGGTCTGTTCTATGGGCTGCATATGACCGTGGGCGTCGCCGTTGCCGGTTGATGATGTGCGCCGGATGGCCGTGCCTGATTCGGCCTGCGTGTTCCGCATGATGCGCAGGCCGGATAAACACCGCGCCATCCGGCAATTTTTCAGGATCAAACATGACTGACCTAACCGGTGAAAATTTTATCGTGACCGCCCGCGTTCTGGGCGCGCTGTTTTACTACCCGCCGCAGAGCGAGCAGTGCCAGCCGCTGATCGCCGCGTTCACACAGGGAGACTGGGCGAAACAGTGGCCGCTCCCGCAAACCGACCTTGCGCCGCTGGTGGCTGAGTTCGCCGCGCCCTGTGACGAACCGTTGTCTGAAGCCTGGCAGCGCCTGTTTATTGGCCCGTGGGCGCTGCCTGCGCCGCCGTGGGGTTCCGTATGGCTGGATAAAGAATCGGTGCTGTTTGGCGATTCCACGCTGGCGCTGCGCCAGTGGATGCGGGAAAACAATATCGCCTTCGACAGCCGGCAAAATGAGCCGGAGGATCACTTCGGCGCACTGCTGTTACTGGCGGCGTGGCTGGCTGAAGAGGGAAATAGCGACGCCTGCGAGCGGCTGCTGGCCTGGCATCTGCTGCCGTGGGCCGGGCGTTTCCTGACGGTCTTTACCAACGAAGCGCAGCATCCTTTCTGGTGCTCAGTTGGAAAACTGGCGCAGCTGACGCTGGCCAGCTGGCAATCGCGCTTGCTGATCCCGGTCGCACAAAAACCCTTGTTTCGTTAATCCCGACCCGGCGTAACTGCCGGGATTTCCACGCTTTGTCATCATATATATGTGACATTGTCACTTTAAACCGGTGCTTTTAAGACAATTCTTTACTTCCGGTTCGCAACCGTTATCTCATCAGGTCTGGCGTCTCTTTCCGGCATCATCCCGGCGCAAAGTAAATTTCCCCGTCACTGGAATCCTTCCCAGGCGCTTGCTATAGGTCAAGTCACCCTGCCGAACATGGCATAACAACACGCAACGCCCGTTGCCATAACGCATGCAAACAGGGAGAAACATTGCAATGCAACTATCCGTACTTACCCGCGCCATGCTGTTTATCGTCGGGATCGCCATAGTTCTGGCCCTGCTGACCTGGGGAATTGGTCTGGACACCCTCAAAGCCCGCCAGGTCGATCTGCTTTATCTCGGGCAGCAGCACCTGATTCTGGTGTTCAGCTCAATGTTCTTCGCCCTGCTGGTGGGCATTCCGAGTGGTATCGCGCTTAGCCGTCCTGCCGCACGCGGCGTGGCGGAATACGTAATGCAAATCTTTAATGTCGGCAATACGCTGCCGCCGCTCGCCGTTCTGGCACTGGCAATGGTGGTGATTGGCATTGGCGATACACCGGCGATCATTGCGCTGTTCCTCGCGTCGCTGCTGCCGATTGTGCGTAACACCTACGCCGGGCTGTGCTCGGTGCCCGCATCGTTAATTGAAGCCGCGAACGGCATCGGTATGACCAAATGGCAACGCCTGCGCCAGGTGGAGATCCCCAATGCCATGCCGGTGATCCTCTCCGGGGTGCGTATTGCCACCGCCATCAACGTCGGAACTGCGCCGCTGGCGTTCCTGATTGGTGCCAGTAGCTACGGTGAGCTGATCTTTCCGGGAATCTACCTGAACGACTTCCCAACGCTGATTTTAGGCGCTGCGGCCACCGCGCTGTTCGCCCTGATCCTCGACACTCTGCTGGCGGCGCTGGGCCGCTTCCTTAGCCCGCACACGGCCTGAAAACAACAAGAGGGAACCTGATGAAAAGATTGACCCGCTTGCTCGGCGCGCTTGCCGCTGCGGTCTTATTTTCCGCCAGCGCGCATGCCGCGCCGCTGATTCTGGCGACCAAAAGTTTTACCGAGCAGCACATCTTGTCGGCGATGACCGTGCAGTATCTGCAAAAACGCGGTTTCCAGGTACAGCCGCAGACCAATATCGCCACGGTGATCTCACGTAACGCAATGATCAACAAGCAAATTGATATGACCTGGGAGTACACCGGCACCTCGCTGATTATCTTCAATCACATTAACCAGCGCATGTCGCCACAGGAGTCTTACGACACGGTAAAACGCCTCGACGCGAAGCACGGACTGGTGTGGCTGAAGCCAGCCAACATGAATAACACCTACGCCTTTGCCATGCAGCGTAAACGGGCAGAAGCCGAACACATCACCACCATGTCGCAGATGGTGGCGAAGATTGAACAGATCCGTAAAACCGATCCCAAACACAACTGGTTGCTGGGGCTGGATCTGGAGTTCGCCGGGCGCAGCGACGGCATGAAACCTCTGCAACAGGCCTATGGGATGGCGCTGGATCGCCCGCAAATTCGCCAGATGGATCCCGGGCTTGTTTATAACGCCATCCGCGATGGCTTTGTTGATGCCGGGCTGGTCTACACCACTGACGGGCGCGTGAAAGGCTTCGATCTCAAAGTGCTGGAAGATGACAAAGGTTTCTTCCCGAGTTATGCGGTCACGCCCGTGGTGCGTGAAGATACGCTGAAAGCCAATCCGGGGCTGGAAGAGGCGCTGAATACCCTTTCGGGGCTGTTAAATAACGACGTCATTATGACGCTTAACGCCAAAGTGGATATTGACCACCAGACACCGCAGCAAGTCGCCCACGATTTCCTGCATGAAAAAGGGTTGTTGTAAGGAGAGCCTATGGAGACGATTCATTACATGATGGACAACGCAGGCTATCTGGCAAGCCTTACCTTCCAGCATTTGTGGCTGGTACTGCTGGCCGTTGGCCTGGCGATTATCATCGGCGTTCCGCTCGGCATTCTGATTGTGCGCCATAAGTGGCTGGCGACGCCGGTTCTCGGGCTGGCAACGCTGGTGCTGACCATTCCGTCAATTGCCCTGTTCGGGCTGATGATCCCGCTGTTTTCGCTGATCGGTCAGGGGATTGGCGCCCTGCCCGCCATCACCGCCGTCTTTCTCTATTCACTACTGCCGATTGTGCGTAACACCCACACGGCGCTGGACAGCCTGCCGCCGGGGCTGCGCGAAGCCGGACGCGGTATCGGCATGACCTTCTGGCAACGCCTGCGCTGGGTCGAAATTCCGATGGCGCTGCCGGTGATTTTCGGTGGTATCCGCACGGCTGTGGTGATGAATATCGGCGTGATGGCTATTGCCGCCGTCATTGGCGCAGGCGGTCTGGGATTGCTGTTGCTGAACGGTATTGGCGGCAGTGACATTCGTATGTTAATTGCCGGGGCGCTGATGATTTGCGTACTCGCGATTGTGCTCGACTGGTTATTGCACCGCTTACAAATTGTGCTGACGCCGAAGGGGATTCGCTAATGATTAAACTGGAAAATCTGACCAAACAATTTACGCAGAAAAACGGCCAGACAGTGAAGGCTGTCGATAACGTCAATCTGACTGTACCGGAAGGTGAAATGTGCGTACTGCTCGGCCCTTCCGGCTGCGGTAAAACCACCACGCTGAAGATGATCAACCGCCTGATTGCACCGAGCAGCGGCTCGATTTTCATCAACGGTGAAGACACCAGCGCCATGGATACCGTCACCCTGCGGCGCAATATTGGCTACGTGATTCAGCAGATTGGTCTGTTTCCCAATATGACCATCGAAGAGAACATTACTGTCGTTCCGCGCATGCTGGGCTGGGATAAAGCGCGCTGTAAAAGCCGTGCCGAAGAGTTGATGGAGATGGTGGCGCTGGATGCGAAAAAATTCCTTCATCGCTACCCGCGCGAAATGTCCGGCGGCCAGCAGCAGCGTATCGGCGTGATCCGCGCGCTGGCGGCCGATCCGCCAGTACTGCTGATGGATGAGCCATTCGGCGCGGTCGACCCTATCAACCGTGAAGTGATCCAGAACCAGTTCCTTGAGATGCAGCGCAAGCTGAAAAAAACGGTGATGCTGGTCAGCCACGATATCGATGAAGCGCTGAAGCTCGGCGATCGTATTGCGGTGTTCCGCCAGGGACGCATCGTACAGTGCGCCAGCCCGGATGAGCTGCTGGCCAAACCGGCCAATGAATTTGTCGGTTCGTTTGTCGGCCAGGATCGCACACTGAAGCGGTTGCTGCTGGTTTCCGCAGGCGACGTCACCGATCAACAGCCGACGATTACGGTGCGGGAATCCACTCCGGCGGCGGAAGCCTTTGCCACCATGGATGACAACGATATTCGCGCCATTACCGTCGTGGATTCGGCGGGTAAACCGCTGGGTTTTGTTAAACGTCGCGAAGCGCGAAACGCGCCGGGTAGCTGTTCCGATTTGCTGCATCCGTTCCGTATTACCGGGAAAGCGGAAGATAACCTGCGCGTGGTATTGTCACGGCTGTACGAAAGCAACACCAGTTGGATGCCGATTGTCGATGAGGATGGTCGTTATAACGGTGAAATTTCGCAGGACTATATTGCGGAGTATTTAAGTTCGGGCAGAACACGCCGGGTACTGAATATTCATGATGCGTAACAGAAGCCCCTCAGATGAGGGGCTTTTTTCAGGCGAGGATGCGGTCGGCAACTAACATGCCGGTCGCCATCTGCAAATTGATGTATTGCGCCAGATCGCGCTGCTCGGCGCGCGGCAGATAGGGTAACTCACCAACCAGCGGCGCAGGCAGTTTTTTGCTCAGCACATTGATAATTTCAGCATAATGCGCCAGCCCTGGGTTGATACGGTTCGCCACCCAGCCAATCAGCGGCAGACCGTCGCTGGCAATCGCCTGCGCGGTCAGCAAAGCGTGGTTAATGCAGCCTTCCTGGATACCCACCACCATCACCACCGCCATCTGCTCCTGTACCACCCACTCGGAGAGCGGGCGCAAATCATTCATCAGGCTGCGCCAGCCGCCGGTTCCCTCGACCACCACGTGATCGACTTTTTCACACAGGTTGACCAGGCCGTTAGAAAGCAGGCTGTAATTGATGGGGCAACTGTGCGCAACGCTACTTTCCTCTTCGCTCAGGGCAATCGGGTTTATCGCCTGGTAAGGTAAATCCAGCGAGGAAACGCTTTGCAGTACCAGCGCGTCTTTGTTGCGCAATCCTTCCGGCGTCTCTTTGCTTCCTTTAGCAACAGGTTTGTAACCTGCCACTGTTTTGCCGCTGGCAGCCAGCGCCTGGAGAAGCGCGCGGGATGCCACTGTCTTCCCGACAGAAGTGTCTGTACCCGTTACAAAGAAACGCTTAAGCATCTCGATTTCCACCGTTGTTCTACGAAAATATAAACCAGGAGAATAATTCAGTGGGGAAAGTCTAAGATAAGTATCATCGGCCCAGCTTGAGGTAGCGCAATTTTTACGACAACAATGTAAAAATGTTACCCCTGCAACAAACGGATAAGCAAAGATCCGTTATACATCGCGTCTTTTACCAGCGCGGCACCAGCCATCGTGCCCTGATTGGTGAACTGGGTACTCTCAACGGAAATATGCTGGCTGTATGCCGGTAACGCCTGCTGGCGAATGCAATCGGCAATAGCGGGAAAGAGAATGTCTGCCGCTTTGCTCAGCGGCGAGCCAATGAGTATTTTTTGCGGGTTGAACAAATTCACCATAATGGCAAGGATACGACCAATATTCGCCCCGACGCCGCTGATGATATCTTTCGCCAGCAAATCGCCCTGCTGCGCCGCCTGACATAACCACTCCACCGTTAACGGCTTCTGATGCAGCATTGAACTCATCGACTGGCTCATGCGTAACTGCGCCAGTTCCAGCACGCTTTCAACGCTGGCAATGGTTTCAAGACAACCGTGGTTGCCGCAATAGCAGCGCTTACCGTAAGGGTCCACCTGGGTGTGTCCAATCTCCACCAGGCTGCTGCTGCCCGCGTGCAGCAAGCGTCCGTCGGTGATCACTCCGGCGCCAACGTTGTGGTCAATCACCACCTGAATAACATCGCGCGCGCCGCGTGAAGCGCCGAACAGCGCTTCTGCCATGGTCCACGCGCTGATGTCGTGCTGCACGTAAACCGGCACGCCGGTGTGCTTCTCCAGCGTTTCACCCAGCGGCATATCTTTCACTTCCGTGTAAAACGGCATACGGTGAACGATACCATTCTCGGTATCAATGATTCCCGGCAGCGTGATGGCAATTGAGGTCAGACGCTCCAGGCGATTCTGGTGGCGGGTAAAAAAGCTGTCGATAAGGTGAATAATGCGATCCAGCAGCGGCATCTCATCGCCCAGCGGCAGTTCAAGCCGGTCTTCCACCACCAGCTTGCTGCTGAGATCGCGCAGCGAGAGAAAGATCTCCCCGCGGCTAATACGCAGCGAGAGATAGTGCCAGGCTTCAGTCTCTACCACCAACCCGACCGCCGGACGCCCACGGCTGCCCGGCTCCTGGATCTCCGTCTCCTGCACCAGATGTGCTTCCAGCATTTCACGCACAATTTTAGTAATGCTCGCAGGCGCGAGTTGCGCCAGACGCGATAAATCGATGCGCGAAACCGGGCCAAGCTGATCAATAAGGCGATAAACCGCCCCCGCGTTGGTCTGCTTAATCTGATCAATATGCCCAGGCTGACTATCAGCAACCACCTCTGACTCCCTTATTTTCGCGCTTCGAAATAAACGTTCAGCTATGGTGAAGCACTTCACCAGGCGCCGTCAAATTTTTACCCCGGCTTGTGAGTTACAGCACATTTTGCAATGACTTATGCGTAAAAATCAGCCGATTGCGGCATGTAGAAGTTGCTGCTTGAAACGCGCGGCTGCCGTTCCCTGTTCATGGTGTTTTGCCCACACCAGCCACATTTCGGAAACCGCATCCGCTTCAATAATCGGCACCCAGCGTATTTCATTGAGTTGCACCCGGTGAAACGACGCCGGGAGGATCGAGACGCCCAGCCCGGCCGCCACCAGCCCGATGATCGTCATCGCTTCGCCCACTTCCTGGGTTATGGTGGGGATTAATTGATAGCGCCGCATCAGCCCGAGGATCTCGTCATACAGGCCAGTGCCGACGTGCGGATCAAAAAAAACAAACGGCTCCTGCGCCAGTTCCTTCAGCGACACCGCCTTGCGCGCCGCCAGCGGGTGGTCACGGTGGATCATCGCCAGCAGCGGTTCACGCAAAATCACTTCCCATGCCAACGTTTCAGGCAGCGGTGTATTACGCATCAGCCCCAAATCCAGCGAGCCTTCATTCAGGGGAGCAATCTGCTCGCGGGTATTGATCTCCCGCGTCTGAATGTGCACATCCGGGTAGCGCTGGCGAAACGATGAGAGTGTATCGGAAACCGCCTTGATAAACGGCGCCGAAGAGGTGAAACCGATACGCAATTCACCGGTTTCCCCCTGATGCAGACGGGCAGCGCGGGCAGCGGCTTCATCGACCAGGCCCAAAATCTGTCGACTGTCGGCAAGAAACTGTTTGCCGGCGGCCGTCAGCGCGACGCTGCGGTTGGTGCGAGCCAGAAGACGCGCGCCAACCTGCTGTTCGAGCAACTGGATCTGCTGGCTCAGCGGCGGTTGGGAGATATTGAGCCGTGCCGCCGCATGACCAAAATGCAGCTCTTCGGCAACGGCGATAAAGTAACGCAGATGGCGCAGTTCGATATTCATATTTTAAAAGTATTATTTGAGATTATTAATATATTAGACAGAATATTACACCTTTCATACTCTTATGTCCGTGGTAAGCCCGTCACCAGAATCACGGGTATGAAATGTAAGGATCTCCAGTGAGTCGTACAACAACCGTTGACACCGAGCCGGCAAGCGTTGTCAACGAAATTCCTGTCGCGTTGCCGGGACAATTTATTAAACGTGGTACCCCCCAATTCATGCGCGTTACGCTGGCGCTCTTCTCCGCCGGGCTGGCAACTTTTGCCCTGCTCTATTGCGTGCAGCCGATTTTGCCGGTGTTGTCTCATGAATTTGGCGTCTCTCCTGCCAGCAGCAGTATTTCGCTGTCGATTTCCACCGCCATGCTGGCGATTGGCCTGCTGTTTACCGGCCCGCTTTCGGACGCCATCGGGCGCAAAAAAGTGATGGTTACCGCCTTGCTGCTCGCTTCCTGCTGTACCCTGCTGTCAACGATGATGACAAGCTGGCACGGTATTCTGGTAATGCGCGCGCTGCTTGGTCTGTCGCTGAGCGGTGTGGCGGCGGTCGGGATGACCTATTTAAGCGAGGAGATCCATCCGAGCTTTGTCGCCTTCTCAATGGGGCTGTACATTAGCGGCAACTCGATTGGCGGCATGAGTGGGCGTTTAATCAGCGGTGTGTTTACCGACTTCTTTAACTGGCGAATTGCAGTCGCGGTGATTGGCTGCTTTGCGCTGGCATCAGCGCTGATGTTCTGGAAAATCCTGCCGGAGTCGCGCCATTTTCGGCCCACTTCGCTGCGCCCGAAAACGTTACTGATCAACCTCCATCTGCACTTGCGCGATAAAGGGCTGCCGCTGCTGTTCCTTGAAGGCTTTTTGCTGATGGGATCGTTCGTTACGCTGTTTAACTACATCGGTTATCGCCTGATGCTGTCGCCGTGGTCGCTGAGCCAGGCGGCCGTTGGCCTGCTGTCATTGGCCTATCTTACCGGCACCTGGAGCTCGCCGCGCGCGGGGGCAATGACCAACAAATATGGTCGCGGTCCGGTGATGATCGGCTCTTCCGCCATCATGCTGTTCGGGCTGCTGCTGACCCTTTTCTCTTCGCTGTGGCTGATTTTTCCGGGCATGCTGTTATTCACCGCCGGTTTCTTTGCCGCACACGCCGTCGCCAGTAGCTGGATCGGCCCGCGCGCGCGGCGCGCCAAAGGCCAGGCCTCATCACTCTATTTATTCAGCTACTATCTGGGTTCCAGCGTGGCCGGGACACTGGGCGGGGTTTTCTGGCACAGCTATGGCTGGAATGGCGTCGGCGGCTTTATTGCCCTGATGCTGCTGATTGCCATTCTGGTGGGCAGCCGGATCCACTCTCGTTTGCATTAATGCAACGACGAAAGAAGAGCCTCGCGTGTGCGGGGCTTTTTTTTGCTCCGTGCGGATGTGCGTTAAAAGAGGCTCAAAATCGAGGTTGCGCCAACCAGTTCACGCACGGCATCCAGCGCCATCAGAGCAAAAATGATCCAGACAAAAGGATTTATGGTTGTCACTCTGTTGTCTCTTCTGCGGGTGTAAAAATCCTGTACTTCTATTATGGTACAAACTGGCCAAATGAAAGCCGGACTACTATTTCAGGTAGTTATAGAAAAAACGCTAACGAAAATAGAGGCATTATGGACAAGCAGAACTACCAGCAACTCACCCGCACTTTCCAGCGTCTGTCGCGCTTCTCACACCTCTCCGCCATCGCCAGCTGGGACATGTTCACCATGATGCCGCCAGGCGGTAGCGCCGCACGTGGCGAAGCGCTGGCTGAACTCAGCGTGCTGCAACACCAGATTCTGACCGATAAGCGTGTCGGCCAGTGGTTACAGGCGGCAAAACAGGAGACGCTGGACGATATTGAACAGGCAAACCTGCGCGAAATGACGCGTCACTACCAGCAGGCGGCGCTGCTCCCGGAAGCGCTGGTCGAAGCACAGTCGCTGGCAGGCAGCAAATGCGAGCACGCCTGGCGCACGCAGCGCCCGGCGAATGACTGGGCGGGTTTCAGCGCCAACCTGAAAGAGGTGGTCAAGCTTGCCCGCGAAGAGGCCAGCTTACGCGCAGCGGCCAAAGGCTGTTCACCGTATGATGCGCTGCTCGACAAATTCGAACCGGACATGACCAGCGCCCGCCTGGATGAACTATTTAGCGAGGTGAAAAGCTGGCTGCCGGATTTACTGAACCGCGCGGTGGCGAAACAGGCGCAGCAAACACTGATTGCGCCGCAGGGGCCGTTCCCGCAGGCCGTGCAGCGCGAGCTGGGATTGCAGGCAATGCAGGTATTGGGCTTCGATTTCAACGGCGGGCGTCTTGATGTCAGCGCGCATCCCTTCTGCGGCGGCGTCCCGGAAGATGTGCGCATTACTACGCGCTACGACGAAAATGAACTGCTGAGCGCGCTGTTCGGTGTAGTGCATGAAACCGGTCACGCCCGCTACGAACAAAACCTGCCGCGCGCCTGGGCCGGCCAGCCGATCGCGCTGGCGCGATCCACGGCGATTCATGAATCGCAAAGTCTGTTCTTTGAAATGCAACTCGGGCGCAGCGACGCGTTTCTGCGCCGCCTGCAACCGGCGATTGTCGAGAGTTTTGGTATGCAACCAGCCTTCGAAGAGGGCAATTTCATTGCCTGGAATCAGCGGGTAAAACCGGGTTATATCCGCGTTGAGGCTGATGAAGTCAGCTATCCGGCGCACGTGATCCTGCGTTACGAAATCGAACGCGCGCTGATCGACGGCGACATTGAAGTGGAGGATATTCCGGCGCTGTGGAATGAAAAAATGCAGGCCTGGCTGGGGCTTTCCACCGAAGGCAATTACCGCAATGGCTGCATGCAGGATATTCACTGGACCGATGGCGGATTCGGTTACTTCCCCTCCTACACGCTGGGCGCCATGTACGCCGCGCAACTCTTTCATGCGGCACGCGTGGCCCTGCCAACGCTTGATGAGGCCATTGCGCAAGGTGATTTTAGCGCCCTGTTCGACTGGTTGCGGCAGAATATCTGGCAGCACGGTAGCCGCTTCAGCACCTCGCAACTCATTGAAAATGCAACAGGAGAAGCATTGAATGCCGATTATTTCCGCCAGCATTTGACCCGCCGTTATCTCTGATCACATCGCGCCGGAACCCCCGTTTCGGCGCGGTACATCACGTTTGTACATTCCGTTACACGCCGATACCAATCACTCACGGAAACCTCGCATTTACAGGGATATAGTTCTTTCAACGGCCCCGCAGTGGGGTTGAATGATGAAACCAATTCGAGGATATCGGAATGAAAAAAGTATTAGCTCTGGTTGTTGCCGCTGCTATGGGTCTGTCTTCCGCTGCATTCGCTGCTGACACCGCTGCCACCTCTCAGGCTCCGGCTGCTGCTCCGACTGCTACCACCGCTGCACCGGCTGCTACCGCAACTAAAGCTCCGGCTAAAAAAGTGCACAAAAAACACAAAAAAGCTGTAGAGCAGAAAGCTCAGGCTGCAAAAGTGAAAAAACATCACAAAAAAGCAGCTAAACCGGCAGTAGAGCAGAAAGCACAGGCTGCTAAAAAACACAAAAAACACGTTAAACACACTGCAACTAAACCGGCTGCACAACCGGCTGCATAAGTAAACGTGTCTGATTCCGGCGTCCTTAACGGCACGCTGTGACAAGTCGGCGCTGAGCCCTTCGGGTGAGGCGCCGTTTTTCTCTGGAGGGCATATGCTGCGACGTTATCGTTTTGAACTGATTCTGTTAATGCTGATTATTTGCGCGCTTATTGCCATCCGTTTTTATCTTTACTGATGTAGCACGCTGATTTTACTCCCACTTTCCTCGCGTCCCGTCTATATTTATCTGGGCTTACGTTAATAATCATAATTACCCACCAGAGTGTGATATGCGAAAAACTGTTGTGCTGATGCTGGGATCGCTGTTTCTGTTTTCCGCTGCTGGTCATGCTGACGATGGCGAGGATGACGCGGTTAACGCCCGTGATGTAAAAACGCTTTTTTTTGGTCATGACGATCGCGTCCCGGTTCCCACGCCGACCAAAGCGCCGTGGGATGCTATCGGCCAGTTAGAAACCGCCAGCGGTAATCTGTGTACTGCCACCCTTATCTCTCCGCACCTGGCGCTGACCGCCGGACACTGCCTGCTGACGCCGCCGAACGGGAAAGCAGACAAAGCCGTCGCGCTGCGTTTTGTTTCGCAAAAAGGGACCTGGCGCTATGAGATTCACGGTATTGAAGGGCGTGTCGACCCATCGCTCGGCCATCGTCTGAAACCCGATGGCGATGGCTGGATCGTACCCTCTTCCGCCGCATCGTGGGATTTCGGTCTGATCGTCCTGCGTTATCCGCCGTCCGGCATTACACCGCTACCGATCTTTGTTGGCGACAAAGACGAACTGACAGCGGCGCTGAAAACGGCCAACCGGAAAGTGACGCAGGCAGGCTACCCGGAAGATCATCTGGATACGCTCTACAGCCACCAGGATTGTACGGTCACCGGCTGGGCGCAAAGTAGCGTGCTGTCGCACCAGTGCGATACCCTGCCCGGCGACAGTGGTTCACCATTGATGCTGAAAACCGAAGCAGGCTGGCAGTTGATTGCCGTACAAAGCTCAGCACCGGCGGCAAAAGATCGCTGGCGCGCCGATAACCGCGCCATCTCCGTAACCGGTTTTCGTGACAAGCTGGAAGCGCTGGCCAAAGAGAGCGAGTGATTCAGCCCAGCCGCTGCAAACGCAGTTGCAGGATGTCGTGCAGCGGCATCGGTTCACTGAAGTAATATCCCTGAAGCTGATCGCAACCGGCCAGTCTTAACAGTTTCATCTGCTTTTCATTCTCCACCCCTTCCGCCACCACCTGCATGCCCAGCGCGCTGGCGATGCGGATAGTCCCGCTCACCAGCGCCGATGCCTGCTCATCATCGTCCACCAGCCCGGCCAGTGATTTATCAATTTTGATGGTGTCGAAATTAAAACGACGCAGATAGCCAATGCTGGAGTAGCCAGTACCAAAATCATCCAGCGCCACCGCCGTGCCCAGCGCTTTTAAGTTGGCAATGGCCGAACGGGCGCGCTCGGGATTTTCCAGCACGTAGGTTTCTGTCACTTCCAGTTGCAGGCGGTGCGCCGGAAAGCGGCAGGTCTCCAGCACGCTGGAGACTTTGTTCTCGAACTCCGGATCGCGAAACTGCGCTGGCGAGATATTCACCGATAATTTCAGATCCTCTATCGGCTGGAGATCGCTGCAAGCGCGGCGCAGGACAAACTGTCCCAGCGAGTAAATCAGCCCGCTGGTCTCTGCAATCGGAATAAATTCATCCGGTTTTAACTCCCCGGCAGGACGTCGCGGCCAGCGCGCCAGTGCTTCGATGCCCACCATCATCTGGCTTCGGGCATCGACAATCGGTTGATACCAGACATCAAACTCCTCACGCTCCAGCCCATCGCGGATATCACTTTCAATCAATAATTGCCGCTCGCGGGCGCTGTTCAGCGCCGCGTCATAATGCGTTAGCCTGTCTTTGCCGGTAATTTTCGAATGGTACATCGCAATATCTGCGCGGCGAAACAACTCGGAACTGGAGCACTCCAGCAGCGTGCCGCTGGCGATGCCGATGCTGGCGCCAATGTGGATGGTGCGTTTACCAATGCGCACAGGATGATTCAGGTATTGCAGGACGTTATTGGCAAAGTCGGTGGCCTTCTCCACCGACCACGGCCCGCTCAGGGTCATGGCAAATTCGTCGCCGCCCATCCGCGCCAGCATGCCGTCAGTCGGCACTTTCTCGCGCAGGGTCTGGGCAATGGTGACAATCAGACGGTCGCCAACATCGTGCCCGTAGATATCATTCACATCTTTAAAACCATCCAGATCGATAAACACCACGCTTATCGTATCCGGATCGCCCATCGCGCCCAGTTTTTCGATGTTTTCGATGAGCGCCCGGCGGTTGGGTAACCGGCTGAGCCAGTCCGTCAGGGCGATTTTGCGCGCCAGCCTTTCCCCACGCGCCAGCTTGTACAGCCCGGCGCTGCTCAGCACGATAAACAGCAGGATCAACCCGGACGCCAGCATCGCAATCTGGCGAATATTCGACGCCGCCGCCCGCGCGGCTTCTGCGCCCGGCAGACGCGGCGTCCAGCTCAGATAGCCGAGCTCCTCGCCCGCCGAGTCACGCAGCGGAACGCTACTGGCGGCGGTTTTCTGCGGTGACAGGCGTAAGTCTGTAATCTGGAAGGTTTTGCCAAGGTCGCTGAGGATCTGCGCATCCAGATGGCGGGTAATCACCAGATAGCGGCGAGTGCCGTCGTAAACCTCAAGACGGCCAACCATCGGGCGCACCAGCCCGATACTGATAAACGCCACGCCGTCCCGGGTCTGCGTAATCCCGGCGTAGACCTCTTTCCCGGACTGAAGCAACTGGTTATGACCGCGGATCAGCGCCCGCAATCCACTGCCAAAAAAAGTGAGATCGCGCTCCGTGAAAAGTTGGCTGCGAAACGCGCCCCACAGCACATTGAATTGCTCATCCAGCACAAAGGTGCCGTCATACAGATTGTTGATTTTATAACCAGCCCCCCAGGTGTTGTACAACCACTGCGTATCCAGTTGTGGCCGATAAACTTCCCGCACCGCATCGTCCCAGACGCCATTATCAATCACCAGCGAGCGGATTCGGTTAACCGACGTCTGAATCGCGCCCTGCACCGCGAGCGCAGTGCGGTGCTCATCAATTTCATTGGCTTTGCTGCTGATTAAATTCAACGAGAGGTAAAGCAGTGCGACAACGGAGACGATTAAGCCAATCCCCGCCATAAAGGTCATGACAAATAACGTCCTTGCGCCAGGAATATTGCGCCAGCTAAACGGATTGAACATTCATCGCCCCCTGCAGGTGGCTGAAAAAGTCGCGTTGCGTTAGTTATTGAGTAAAGCGTAATACAGACTGCAAAATTCGCTGCCCGTAAACGCGGGCAGCGTCACATTATGCGAGTTTAATCAGCAACATACCCATAATTAACAGCAGCAGACCAAACCAGCCTTTACGGTTCAGACGCTGGCCGAAGAGGATCCAGCCCGCCGCCAGCGTAGCGACAATACCAAATCCGCCCCACAGCGCATAGGCCACGGAAAGATCGATCCCTTTCACCGCCTGTGACAGCGCGCTAAACGCCGCCAGCACCGCCAAAAGCGACCCGCAACCGTACAGTTTGCGACGAAAACCGTCAGAGAATTTCAGAAAGATATTCGCCACGATCTCCAGCCCAATCGCCATCACCAGCCAGAGAGCGTGGATCCACTCAAACGGCTGCATGATTGCGCTCCTGACGCGGCTTACGCGTCCCGGATTTAATCAGCACAATGCCCAACACCAACGTTGCCAGCCCGATCACTTTTAATACCGGGAGTTGTTCATCAAAAAGAAATACGCTGAACAGGGTAATGAATAATATGCCAATGCCTTCCCACATTGCATACGCCACACCGAGGGCAATTTTTTTCACCGCAAATGACAGAAAAATATACGACAGCGCAATCATGGCCAGCATTAGAATAAACCCTGTCTGGCTATCGTTGACGCTGGCCCATTTCATTGACAATGTGCCGGTTATTTCAGCAATAATTGCTAAGATCAGTAATATCCAATAAATCATTTTTTCTCCTGCTTGAGAATATATACCCTTGCGCGGCTTACCGCAGCGCGGGAAACCGGAAAAACAGCAATATCAGCCGGACGCAGCGCGCCAGCACAGGCAGGAGGAGACTATAGCGCCGAGCGCCAGTATTGTTCACCCGCAAGCGGGCAGCAGGAGGAGTGGTGACGGGAAAAAACAGAATTGAAAATGCTGAACAGAATGTCCATATAATTACAATTATCCGCGAATTGCTTCTCATCATGCGGATGAAAATTGTCCTCAGTCGTTAAACACCGCTTATTTCTATCACAGACCTGGATTTTACTCAAAAGCTTTTCAATTCTTTACTCTGCTGTGGAATTTATATTATTTTTGCAGTGCGTGGTTTTCTTTTTATACCGCCTTTATATCAGGCGATAAATAATCCTCTTCAGCCGGTAATAACTCACAATGAGGAAATATATGTCACGTTGCCAATCGCGCGGCCATAGTTGGGAGATGGCGCCCAACGAATATGACAATGTTTACCACGTCTACGTGCATCGCGTTTTATGGCCGGTTTTCCATAACCGCCCCGACTTAGCCCGCTACCAGAAAGCCTGGTTTATAACCTACAAAACCTGTACGCGAACAGTGGCCTGCACCCTTTACGGCATCTTTGCCGCGCAGCGCCTTTATTGAGGCGGCGTTGGCGGGCTGTTTTTTGCAACGCTCGCCCGCGCTTCCGCCAGCAAATTCCACGAGGTGATAAACAGCGCAGCAATCATGGGCCCAAGGACAAAACCATTAATGCCGAAGAATTGCAGGCCGCCCAGCGTGGTCAGCAGAATCAGATAATCCGGCATGCGGGTATCTTTCCCAACCAGCAACGGACGCAGAAGATTGTCGGCCAAACCAACGACGATCACGAAGTAGAGCGTCAGCACCGTTGCCGTAACAAACTCGTCGGTTGAATAGAGAAAAATCACCGCCGGGATCCAGACAATCGCCGTTCCCACCGCCGGGATTAACGACAGGAATGCCATCAGCGCCGCCCACAGCAGGCTGCCGTTGAAACCGGCAAACCAGAAACCGATGCCGCCCAGCGCGCCCTGAACGATGGCAACCACCAGCGTCCCTTTTACCGTAGCACGCGCCACACCGGCGAATTTCAAAAACAGTCGACGCTTAATGGTCGCCGTCAGCGGCATAACTTCGTAGATCTGGCGCACCAGCGTGGCACCATCTTTCAGCAGGAAGAACAGCAGATAGACCATCAAACAGAAGCTAACGGTAATGCCCAGCGTGCCTTTGCCAATGATCACCGCGCTGCCAGCCAGGTAACGCCCGACGCTCAACGCCACGCCGGAGAGTTTTTCCCGGATTGCATTCACCGAATCAAAATCATTGTCGCGCAGATAGCCCTTCGCCCAGTCCGGCAGATGTGCAATGCCATTACTTAATAGCTGCGGCAGATCGGTCGCGTTATTTTGCAGACGCTGGTACAGACTGTTGATCTCCACGGCCAGTGAAGAGAGCACCATCATCATTGGGATAAACACAATCACGCAAATCAGCAACACAGTGATCAACGAGGCAATGCCGTTACGCCCGCGCAACCATACCGAGAGCCGCATGCGCAGCGGATAGAAAATCAACGCCAGGATGATCGCCCAGATAATCGCGGAATAATAGGGCTGGATCAGGCCGAAAAACGCCACGCTGACCAGCAATAATAAAATGATAAAAAAGAACTGATTACTTTTAAGTGTTGACATCGGCCCGTCCAATGGAGAAACAACCATTAAGTGTAGTGCCTTACTCATTGATTGTAAAAACAATCCCCTGCCCTGACGGTTGTACACCGCTAATAACCTTTCCCTTTTTTATCAACTGCACGCCATCAGGATTTTCGTACTCAACGCGTATTTAAGAATGAGACGATAAATCGATGCCCTATTGCCGCTTATGATGACGCCACCGAATTGCGCCAGACAACACCAGGAATAGTGCATCGGCTATCTGGCTAACTGGTGGGGAAAAAGCAGTTGGTTAATATTGGCGACGCAGTAACACATTGTCGGGTTGTTTTATCCGTTATCTGTCTATTGTCGTGATAAGCATAGAAGCACCTTTAAATCAAAAGGTTATATTTCACAAAGAGGAGATACAGTATGACCATTGTAATGCTCATGTCTACCGATGCCGATATTGTTAACACGCAACTGAATGCCGCCTGGAACCCCATCACGAATCGCTATACGTGGGCACAGGTCAGTTCCATGAATTTAAATATTATCAACGGCGCGACCATTGTGGTTATTGCCCATGGTAATGGTACGGAAATTGGCAACGCGGCTCCGGGCGTTGTTGATGTTAATGCCGAAACCTTTCTTGCTCTGGTTCAGGGAAATATGGCGAATAACGCCGTTCCGGCAAGAATTTATATTTCCTCTTGCGGTCCGGGCATCGCAGAGTTTGCCGCTAATGTGCGGATAGCGGCGCAGAATAATCAGATTTGGCACAACACGCGTATTTTTGGTCATAGCGATCCGGTTTCCGGCCCGGTACCGCCCGCCAACGATATCCGCTGGACGCGAATTTTTTAAGCTATCGCTAGTACATGATGCCAGGCGGTGGTTGACACGGCCTGGCATCCCCGCCGCATAAATTTCATGTGACTTCAGTAGCTTTATTATTTTCTGCCGCAAGCGGCTTGCTCTCTTCACTATAATGGTGGTTTGACGCCGAATGAATCAGAACGCTTGTTCTGGAAATCTCTAAAGCCGTGGCCAATTTTTGTTGACCACTACAACTAGTTTTTATTTAGCGACAGGCAGGTCTGAATAGCGCGTAGTATAAGATGGTGATAGCATTTCACGCTTCATTGCCCAAGGTTTCTGGATGCCTTGACCAGCAAACCAGACCTTTCCTTTTCCTGACGAGTTAATGCCGTCGATTACCGCCATCAGTGCAGTGCTATTAGCCTTTGGGGCGGTATCATCAAACAAATTAAGCTGTGCAGTGCCACGACTAAAAAAGTCAGCAAGCATTACGCCAGCTTTCATGTAGCGATAACCATCGACCCATATCCGGTCTAGTGATTCTGTAGATGCACGTATAATGTCACGCGTATCATTAGATGGTATCGATAGTTTCGTAGATGATTGGTTCTCATAATAAATTTCATTATCTGCGTGCGGGCTGGTGCGTAGAAATACGCTGACAAAAGCACAAAACTGGTGTTCGCTACGCAATTTTGCTGCAGCGCGTTCAGCATAGGCGCAGACAGCCTGGCGCATATCTGCATACTCGGTAATACGATACCCAAAAGAGCGGCTGAACATAATCTGTTGTTTATCCGGCACGAATTCCTCAAGCTCCAGGCACGACTCACCGCGCAGCTCACGCAGCGTTCTTTCCAGAACAACGTTGAAATGTTTTTTGATTACCCAAGGTGAGCTATTGGCTAAGTCCAGCGCTGTATTGATCCCCATATTGTTCAGTTTTTTGCTGATGCGCCTTCCTACACCCCATACATCCTCCACAGGCACTCGTTCTAACAGCTTCCGCTGACGTGATATGTCGGATAGATCAACCACGCCACCCGCACTCGCCCATCGTTTTGTTGCGTAATTTGCTAATTTTGCTAACGTTTTGGTTTGCGAAACTCCGATTCCGATCGTGAGCCCGGTATTTTTAAGTACCTGGTTCCGCACGGCCTTCCCAAAATCTGTCAGCGACATGTAGCTGGCTATGCCGGATAAGTCGATAAAGGCTTCATCAATTGAATAGATCTCGATGGCTGGCGCCATCTGCGTCAGCGTCTGCATAACCCGCGCACTGAGGTCAGCATAAAGAGCATAGTTCGAGCTGAATACGTGCACTTCAGATGAGAACGTTTTATTTTTCAGTTTGAAAAAAGGCTCTCCCATGGCGATGCCAAGCGCTTTTGCCTCTGCTGAACGCGAAATTACGCAGCCGTCGTTGTTAGAGACCACTACCACGGGTTTTCCCTTTAAATCCGGGCGGAATACCGTTTCACAGGACGTATAAAAGCTGTTGACGTCGGCCAAAGCAAACATCGTCATTTATGTGACTTCACTGAAAATGTTACTACACCAAATATTTCTAGATCTTCTGGGTTATGAAACGTAATGGGTGAGTAATTGCTATTGTGTGGAACCAGGCGTAAGACAGGATGAGTACGTAGTTCCTTGACAGTAAACTCGCCAGCTACAGCAGCAATCACAATATCGCCATGGCTTGCCGACAGCGAACGATCAACTACCAGAAGATCACCATCCCCAATTCCAGCACCAGTCATGGAGTCACCGCTGACTTTAATAAAATATGTGGCGCAAGGATGGGCTATCAAAAGCGTATTGAGATCCAGCCTATCTTCAACATAGTCTTGCGCGGGACCAGGAAAACCACAAGGTACCCGCTCCGTAAAGAGAGGAAGATGGATAGAGGGGGCAATCTCTAAGGGATAAAAAAGCTGCATAATGAGGAACTCAATATAACTGTATTTATATACAGTATCTCTGATTTTTTCGCACGTTCAACCTTCTTCTAAGAAGGTTTTCGGAACCGTTTGAAGTTGCGAGGTATTTAGGTTTTACCGTGTGAGCAGCAAGCCGGGAAAGTTTGCTTTTCACTACAGTCACTGGTCACTGGTCACTGGTCACTGGTCACTGGTCACTGGCACGATAGCTCTGATTTTCCGGTTTTCGGTCCCTGATTTATTCCAGCCGGTGCATGAATACAGCACGGGACAGCGCGTTACGCAGGCTTCACCTTAATTCAGCCCCGCCTGTACCCGCCGACGCAGTGAAGTGACCTGTACACGGTTGATTATCACAAGCCAGTGTTAGTCCTACATCTGATACACAATGGCTTAAAGAACCGCTCCTTGCTCAAAGCCGGCCTGGCTATATCTGGATTTGCCACTTTGTGCCAGAAACGATCTGACCCGCTCATAAACGCGTGAATGACGCGTGATTAATGCAGCCCTGACCGATTAACGTAGTCCGCACGGCCTCAATCAGCGGGGTATGCGGTTCGTGGCCTAAAAAGTCGATCAGTTTTGCATTGTCCATCTGTATCGGCTGTTCCCATAAATACCGCATCTCGCGCATCTCACGCAGCGTGGTATTGAACGGCGCCATCGCAAAGATAAGCCACCAGGGAAAAGAGGTTATCTTCGCTTTAATACCCGCAAATTGTGCGACACTTTTTATGGCTGCTGCCATCGCCATGCCATCGGCATCCCAGTGCCCCCGCATATGAAAACAGGCAAACGGTTCGAGTTGCTCCCGACGCGCCAACAGCGCAGACAGCGTTTCGGCGACATCCGGCAGATAGGCCCACTGATGGCCTGTTCCGGCTTTACCCGGATTTTTAATTGTCCGGGGGAGTTTACCTGGCGTGATCCATCCCTGTGAAAACCAGTTGTTGCCTGCGTCAGGGCCAAAGAAATCACCGGCCCGCAGAATCAGCACTTTTCCGCCACGCTGCGTGTAGGCGTTCAGTGCCTTCTCCATTTGCACCCGTATGGCCCCTTTTCTGGTGACAGGATTTTGGGGAGAGTCTTCCCGTAAAAGTGGAAAGGCGTCCGGACCGTAGTTGTAAACGGTGCCAGGGAGAACGATTAAGGCACCGTTTCGCTCCGCCGCATTGATGGTGTTCTGTAACATCGGCAAAACCAGTTGCTCCCAGTTTCGATAACCTGGCGGATTAACGGCATGGACAATCACACTACACTCTGACGCCGCCGCCGCGACCTGTTCAGCATTCAGCGCGTCACCCGTTATCCACGTCATATTTGCGGGCTCTTCATTTTGCGGGGCGCTGCGGCGCAGTGCATGAACGTCCCATTTTTCGCGAATGAGTTTACGGGCGATTTCGCCACCGATTCCGCCTGTTGCGCCCAGTACGAGTACCTTGTTTCTGTTTTTCATCGCCTTGCCTTTACCGGATGTGTGTGCTTGACATCGTAGTGTTTGCGCGGGCTAAATGTAATTGCATGACATCAAGTAGCAGGTATGCATTTTTGTATGACTATAAATATTCCATGGGAATGGTATCGAACCTTCCTGGCGGTGATGAAAGAAGGCTCCCTGTCGGGGGCCGCCCGTATGCTTGCCATTACCCAGCCCACTGCGGGGCGCCACATAGCGGCACTGGAATCCGCCCTTGGCCTGGTTTTGTTTACGCGGTCGCAGACTGGCCTGCAACCCACGGATGCGGCAGCCGCGCTGCAAGGCCATGCGCAAGCGATGGAAAACACGGCCAATATGATTGCGCGAACGGCCGCCAGCTTCAGCACGCACACCGCCGGGTTGCATGGCGTGGTACGCGTTTCTGCGAGTGAAATTATCGGCACGGAAGTTCTTCCTTCCCTGATTGCACGAATCAAAGAGGATTATCCGCAGCTTACAATTGAATTGGTTCTCTCTAACCGAATGCAGGATTTATTGAACCGGGAAGTGGATATTGCGGTACGCATGACCACTCCGGTGCAGGAGCAACTGATCGCACGTCGGTTGGGCCGTATTGAAATTGGTCTGCATGCATCACATTCCTATCTGGCCCGGCATGGTGAACCGGAAAGTATTGACGAGCTGTTCAGCCATCCGCTTGTGGGCTTTGATAAAATGACGCCGTTTATTTTACAGGCGCTGAAACACTACCCTCAGTTGAACCGTGAAGCATTTACCTTACGAACTGACAGTGATGTGGCGCAGTTGAACCTTATTCGCGCAGGTGCGGGTATAGGGATGTGTCAGGTTCAACTGGCCGATTTTCCTGTCCCATTAAAGCGGTTGATGCCTGATTTCTTTGCGTTCCGTCTTGATACCTGGCTGGTGATGCATGAGGACTTGCGCCACAGTCAGGCCTGTAAAACGGTATTCGATATTCTTGCCGGGGGCTTACAGGCGTATATCAATAAGGCAGGTTTGTGACACGCAGTACAGGAAATCAAGGCGTTGTCGTTCTCGAATGAGTGCGAGATTCAATACTATTGTTTCCGCTTAATTTGACGGCTTTCAAGAATTCCCTCATGTTCACAAAGGAGTCGACCTATGCAACATCTCCCCGAGATTATTGGCATTGCAACGGCACTCGCCGCTGGCGCTGCAAGCCCGGGTCCGAGCTTCGTGATGGTGGCACGCACATCGGCAAGTATGGGCCGACTCAACGGCTTGCTAGCCGCGTTGGGGATGGGGGTTGGAGGATTGATTTTTGCAACAGCATCGTTGCTGGGACTTCATGGCGTTTTGCTTGCAGTCCCGTCGTTATATTTGCTCCTGAAAGTTGGCGGTGGTCTTTATCTGGCTTATTTAGGCTTCCGTATCTGGAGGGGCGCTCGTACCCCTCTTGTTGCTGAAGTTCAGCTGCATGATCGGTCAATTCCACTCTCTTCACGATTTCTGTTCCTGGGCCTTACCACTCAACTCAGTAATCCGAAAACGGCTATTGTCTATGCCAGTGTTTTTGCCGCCTTTCTTCCACCAGATAGCGCTCTCTCCTTTAAGGTTGTCATTGCATTGCTCGTCTTTTTAATCGAAGCCAGCTGGTATGCGCTTGTCGCGATTGTTCTTTCTGCGTCTAAACCTCGAAATTTGTACCTTCGCGGAAAAGCGTGGTTTGACCGGGCCGCAGGTGGCGTGATGATGGCCCTTGGGATTAAGTTAGTGACTTCATATGAAGGAACATGAAGACGGCCACGTCTCTACCCTTAATGCCATTTTCCGTGAAGTTCTGCTTTTTCCCGGTACGCTCTCGTTACGGTAAATTGACGTAACAAATGAAAAAGTTTCTGGTGCTGATTGTGAGTTTCATCGTTATCAGTACTACCAGCGCAGCACCGGCGGGTGGCCTCGCACAACGTAAGGGCACCCTCTCCCCTTTTTGAACATTGAATATACGTTTTGTGCCAGAGCAGTCGTTGCGAACATCAGTTCGTGTTAATCAATGGAGAGCAGCTCAAAGCGGGCACTGAATCAATGGAAAAACAGAGAAATTGTGCATACTGTCAGGCCTGCTAATAAACTGATTATTGATTAGTTTTTTCGAAAAAAGCCTCAAGCTCTGAAAAACTGATGGCATGTTTTGCATAAGAAAAAGTGCCATTACCACTGATTTCTCGTGCGGCCTGAACAAACACTCCATAGGCGAGCCGGGCCATTGAGGCTCCCACACTTATACGCCGGACTCCGGCATGTGAAAGTTCTTCAACACTGTAAACATTTCCGGGCAAGCCCATGACAACATTCACCGGTTTTGTAACAGACCTGCAGAGGGTATGAATCATAGAAAGATCATGAATTCCAGGGGCATAGAGGACATCTGCGCCTGCTTTTTCGAAGGCCTGAAGTCTCAGAATTGTTTCATCAAGATCCTCATTGCCCCACATGAAATTTTCAGCGCGCGCAGTAATAACAAAATCAGGATCACAAATATCACGTGATTCAGCCGCTGCCGAAATCCTCTCGGCAGCAAGACTTAAATCGAAGACAGGATGTTCTGGTCGGCCGGTATAATCCTCAAGGGAACAGCCTGCAAGTCCGGCATCCACGGCAATCTTAATGGTTTCAGCGGCGCTATCCGGACTGTCACCTGTTCCTTTCTCCAGATCGGCTGACACCGGCAGAGAGGTTGCTGCTGCGATGTTCCGGCAATGATGGATTGTCTGTTGCCAGGAAACCTGACCTTCTGCCACCCCCAGAGAAAAGGCAAGGCCTGCACTGGTTGTGGCGAGGGCCAGAAAGCCCATTTTTTCAAGTATTCTGGCTGTGCCAATGTCCCATGGATTAGGAATGACAAAGGTATTCCCGGATTCGTGAAGAAGACGAAAAGCTTTGCTTTTGTCGCTCATAAATCTCTCATGACTTCTGCTGTTCTTCCTGATTAACGATATACCATAAATACTGCATTGAAATTCTATTTCCCATAACAACCCATACGATGTATCGATGATCACACCCGCAGAACGCTTTCGCCGGTGTATTGCCAGTTCAGGCTCCCCCTCCCGTCACTGTTACGTGATAACTGGAAAATTATGCGAATACTCTCCCGGACGTGATTACAATCATTGGCACGTCACTGGTTGTCTGAAACCAGCCCTCCTGTATCGGTATCAATGTTGCGTATAATGACGCAGTGCATATTAATGTTTTATTTATCAGACAATTCAGTTCATTATACTAAAAGTGGGATATATATATAATATATATCAATATTATCGATTAATTCTTTCTCTTTAATTTCCGATAAAAAGATTAAGCGCAGCCTGATACCGAAAGGCCTGCGCAATACCTGCCTATACAACAACAACAGGTTAGCATGCTATGAAATTATCCTTTGCGCATAAATTGTGGCTTCCACTTGCTGTCGCACTGCTAAGCCTTGCCGGGTCATTATTCTTTGGCTCAGTAAAAATTAAAGATGACCAGCTGGCGCTACGAAAAAAGGAATTAATGTATGTTTCCCAGTTAGCCCTTAACGTGGTGAAAACGCAGGCTGCACTTGTTGATAAGGGGCTGATATCAAAAGAGGAAGCACAACAACGTTCAATCCAGATCATTAAAGACTTACGTTATGGCGACACAGGATATTTTACTATTCTGAATAACCAGGCACAGGTCATTATGCATCCCATTAATGCCGCGTTAATTGGCAAGGGGCCGGATGTTGCCGATGTCAATGGCGTCTATATTTACAGAGATATGGTCACGGTGACGAAGGATGGCCATGATGGTTACACCGCTTATAATTTTCCGCGGCCGGGAGACACCGAAACAAAGCCCAAAATTGCCTACAACATTCCCTGTGTTCCCTGGGGATGGATTATTACGACGGGTCTTTATGTTGATGATATCCATGAAGCATTTCTGGGTTCTGTTTATCAGAACCTGGGAGAATTTATTGTCATCAGCATCCTGCTCTCGGTGCTGGTTTATCTGATTAACCGCAGCACGCTGAAAACACTGGGCGGAGAACCGCGTTATGCGGCTGAGGTCGTGTCGCGAATTGCCGCCGGGGATTTATCGCAGAGCGTGAATAAAAAAGCCAGTGATAACGCCAGCCTGTTACATGAGATGGGGGTGATGCGCGAGCAACTGACTTCCGTTATTGCGGAGATCCGCGATGGCGCTGAGAGGATCAACACCAATACCCAGGATATTGTCGCCGGTAATCAGGAAATCGCCGGGCACACCGATCAGCAGGCGGTATCTCTGGAAAAAACCTCCTCCAGCATGGAAGAGATCACCGCAGCCGTAAAACAGAACGCTGAAAACGCAGGACAGGCGCGTGAACTGGCGCGTGGCGCGGTGGATATTGCCTCGCGCGGGGGTGTGATGATGCAGAATGTCAATGACACCATGAACGGTATTTCTGAAAGCGCCGGTAAAATTGCCAGTATCATCGATGTGGTAAACAGCATTGCGTTTCAAACCAACATTCTCGCGCTGAATGCGGCAGTTGAAGCGGCCAGGGCCGGAGAACAGGGGAAAGGCTTTGCCGTGGTGGCCAGCGAGGTACGCAACTTATCCTTACGCAGTTCTCAGGCAGCCCAGGAGATTAAAGAGTTGATTGAGGAGTCCGTCAGCCGCGTCAACAGTGGCTCGTCGCAGATTAAAATCGCCGGCGATAATATCGACGAGATGATTGAAGCCGTGCAGCGTGTTTCGGACATTATGTCGGAAATCTCCGTCGCGACTGATGAACAGAGCATCGGCATTAGCCAGGTCAACGAAGCCATCGTACAAATCGATTCTGTCACCCATCAGAACGCGCAACTGGTTCAGCAGGCGGTCATTGCCGCGAATGCGCTGGAAAAACAAACCCGGCGGCTCACGCAGACCGTGGCTTTCTTCACTACGGCTTGATAAAAGGGATAAAGTTGGGGCCGTTATATTACCGGCCCCGCCTTCTTCGCCGTAATTTCTGCGAAAAAATCTATGATGTGAACCACGCGCAATTACCCGAGCGTTTAATAGTACAGCGTGGCACTTTTCGCTCATATTTGGTTTAACGATTTTATTATTTCAGAAGCGAAATGCGATATTAACTCATCGCTGTGTTCGGATAGTAACGAAAAACGGGGTAGTTCGAAGATAAGACGCTCTCTGGTTGGCTCGAAATAGTCGGGAACATTCGGTCCTGTCTCTACGCAGCACTGAGCGAATCCCCATAAGATATCGAGTATTTCAACCGTAAGTAACTCATCTGCGCTATCAAGGATCTCTAATATAAATGGAAGGGCAATATATCCTGCTGGCGCCATAGAAACATGCTGATGACATAGTCCGCACCAAAGCTTATGACTGGCGGTCTTTGCTACCTCGTGATCATCAGATGCTAATTGTAATAATAGTTCAGGAACATCATTTGCGGGTCCATATGCTGTATAGGATGAATTCCAGTTTACTGCATAAATTCTGTCCTCGAGTGATGTATTATTCATCGATAATTTCCTTTACTATTAATGAGCATAGTTAATTGATTGTTCCACATTAACTATAAGTATCCCTGCAAACCGGCCCATTCACTTTTAGAGATCTTCCGACATACTAATTATGTCCCCGTGAGGAGATCGCCATGCGTAAGCCCGATTCACTGAGTTAGTTCACTGAAGCACGTTTTCGTTACATTACCCCCCCCTTATGACGGCAATTTTAACACTTTCCGGGTTCCACTAACGGCATGTCAGCATTCCGCCATCGGAGCCATCCCCCATGATGTCAGCGCCAGAGGATGGTGCTCCTGACATTTCAGACTGACCTGCACCAGAAGATCGGAAGTGTCTGGATTATCAGTATCCAGTACGATTGAAATAGTCATTTACCGCCGTGGTAAGCATATGATGTAAAAGCCAAACACCGGCATACACACAGGTATTTTGCCATGAAAATTTTATTCAAATCCCTGCTGATCGCTGTTGTCTTATCCTCTGTCTCTGCTCATGCGGGCACCACAATCTACCATGATGGCGATACAACTTATGTGGACAGCGACAAGGGCAGCACCACTTATAAAAAAATAGGAGACAGAGTCTTCGGTAGTGATGGCAGCAACACCTACCAGGCTGGTAACAGGACCTTTAGAGAAAATAAAGACGGACCTACAATTTCATATTACGAATCTGCCGGCATAATTTTCGGAACCGATGGCAGTAGAAAGCAAACCATTGGCAAATATACTTACATTACCGACGCAAACGGCAAAACCCAGACTTGTTATGACGAGGGGCCCCGGACGTTTTGTAACTGAACACGACCGGTTGCTGGTTTGACCTAATCTTCCCCTGCTCCTGTGCAATAGTGCCAGGACTGACACAGACCGGCACGATGCCGGTCTGCTGCACAGGATCGTTTGCTATATCATTACCCTATACGGAAACCCGGACGGACCGGGTGCGTTCAGTTCTGCGCTTTTTGTATCGCGGAAAGGTTCTGCTGTGATGAGGGTGAATACCGTGATGTTTTTCGGTGTCGCGTTCTGTGCCGGCATCACAATCAGGCCAGGTGTCCCTGGACAGCCCCAGCGCATCATTTTTCCAGGACCGCCATTCTCATCTTTCGGGCTCTGCTCTTCCGCCAGCTTCCGGACAGCGACCTTTTCCTGAACTTTTTTCATTTTGATTGATGAAAACCCCTACGTCACACGTTTCTTCATTGAATCATACTTTTCCTGGTTCGCCAGCCTTGAAATGCTGTGAATCATGCTACGATTGTGTTTTGCCAGCAGGACGCTGGATTTGTATAACATACCGTAATCAAAAAGCTTACCTGTCTGCCAAAGGGAATTACCGGATGTCCACTCAATGTAATGCTGACCGGTGCTGAGCCATGCCAGCATCCGGGTACAACACAGAGCACACGACGGAAATCAATACGCAGGCCGTAACCTGGCTGGTGCGATTGACCTCGGGTGATATCACCAGCGATGAGCTGGCCGCTTTTGAGCGCTGGCGCCGCGCCGACAGCCGCCATGAAGCCGCGTTGGTCGATGCTCGCAGTCTGTGGGTCAGCATGGGAATGTCGCTGGAAAACTACTATCAGCCGGATGCTCTAAGCGGTATATCTCCGCATGAGCAGGCACGGCGCCGCTTCTGGCGGTGGCAAATTATGCTGCCCACTGCGGGCCTGCTGTTATTCTCGGCGATAATGACCCAAAACTGGCTTTCGCGCTGGCAGTACGACCACTACACTTCCAGCGGAGAGCAGCGCATGCTGTCGCTGGATGACGGCAGCCGCATGTGGCTGGATGCTGACAGCGCGGCGGATGTGCGGGTGAATTCCGGGCAGCGCTTCGTACGCCTGGCTCGCGGTGAAGCCTTTTTTGACGTGGTACATAACCCGTTGCAGCCGTTTATCGTTGATGCTGGCGTCGGGGAGGTCAAAGTGCTGGGCACCGCCTTTGGCGTGCAGCGCGACGGTGACGGTATGGTGGTCACAGTGGAGCGTGGCAGAGTAGAACTGAGCCGCAAAGATCATCCTGATATGCAGCTCAATACCAATCAGCAAACAGAACTACACGGCGGGCAGGACAGCGTAAAAATTACCACGGTCAATGCCAGGCAGGTTCTCTCCTGGCATCAGGGGAAACTGATATTTGAAGAGCAGCCGCTGGGGACCATTCTCACCACCCTAAAGCGCTACGATAAGCGGGTGATTGTGTTTAACAGCGATCGCCTGGCCGCCATTAAGCTTAATACTATTATCGATATCAACCATCTCGACGACTGGTACGACGGTCTGCAGAAGTCTCTGCCGGTGAATATCAGCCGGGTAGGTCCGGTAGTCTGGCTGCGTGAGCGCAAGTAAGCGCTAAGGTCACAGCCTTAGCGCGCCGCTATCAGTCTCGATCCGCCATCGCCAGCTCATTCAGTTGCTCCATGCTCAGCAACTCCCAGCTTCCCCCTTCATGTAGTCGCAGCGCCTTGCGGTGAAAGCGCATTACGCTTGGCCGGTGCCCGACGCTGATCCACGCCGTTCCTGCTTCTTCCAGCAGTTGATACAGCGCCGCCTCGGTCTGCAAATCGACGGCGCTGGTAGCCTCATCCAGAAACAGATAACGCGGCTTAATCAACAGCATACGGGCGAAGGCAATTCGCTGCTGCTCGCCCAGCGACAGCACGCGTGACCAGTCGGCAACCCGATCCAGCGGCCCGTGGCGGGCCAACAGATCACCGAGGCACACCTTTTCCAGCAGCCCCGCCAGTTCGCCGTCACTGACTGGTGACTGTGCAGCGGGATAGCATATTTGGCTACGCAGATCGCCTTCAAAGGTATAGGGGCGCTGGGGCAGGAACAGGCAGGCCCCCATCTCCAGCGGCAGCGTCACGCTACCCTGCCCGTTCTGCCACAGCCCTCCGATAGCACGCAGCAGCGAGCTTTTCCCCACGCCGGTACGGCCAACGATAATCAGGCGGCTGTCTTCCGGCAACTTCAGGTTGAGGTTTTGCACCAGCGACTGCTCACCGCCGGGCGTTTTCAGGCTAACGTTGCTCAACTCAATGGTTTTACCGGGCTTCATGACCAGGTTATTTTTATCGTCGACCTGAGCTTCCTGCAACCTGAGGAAGGTTTCGTGTATTTCCGCCAGCCGCACCACGTTCGGCACGGTCTGGCTGAGTAACGGAATATAGGTGGTCAGCACCGACAGGCTGTTGAGGAGCATAGTGGCAGAGGCGGTTGCCTGCGCAATGCTGCCGTAGCTGATATCGCCACGGAAATAGACCGGAACGAGGATAATCAGCGGCAGATAATTCCACACCTGGCCAACGCCCTCGTTCATCAACTGCATATAGATGCTGTAGACATTTGCCCGCATCCGTTTGCGGATGGCGTTCAGCAGTCGGGTAATGATATGCTCCACCTCCACCGCTTCTCCGCGATAAAACGCAATGTTCTCAGCATTATTCCGCACGTGGGTCAGCCCATAGCGTAAATCAGCTTCGGCCACGGTGACATCGAAGTTTTGCTTGATGGTTGGCCGGTTGATGTAATACATCGCCACCGCCTGGAACAGCGCAAATCCGATAACCCCAAAGAACATCGGGGTGGAGATGCTCATCATGATAGTGGTCTGTATGCCCATATCCATCAGCGAACCAATAAACTGGCGGGGGAATGCGCCCACCGTGCCGCAGAAGGGTTCCACCTCCTGCTGAATACGCTGGTCAGGATTATCGATCTTCTCATCCTGCAATATATAATAATAGGCGTGACGGTAGAGATAGTTGTCCATAATGTATTCTGTCAACCAGCGCCACCAGTGCATCGCCAGCATCGAATCAATCAGCTGCTGCACCATATCCGCGCCAAAACGCAGCACGCCGAACACCGTCAACCAGGTAAACAACTCCCAGTAGAGATCGGTCCGTTTATCCACCAGCGCATTAGTGACATCGGTGGTGAGCTGGGTAAGCTTTGCTCCCGCCAGACTGAAGCCGCCCATCATCAGGCAGAGAATGCCCACAGTCAGCCAGGATTTCCAGGCATCTTTGCGGGTCCAGTATGGTGCGGCCAACTGCCACACGCGGCGGAAGAACAGGCGATTTAACCGGTGCCGGTTTTGATCGTTTTTTAGTTCCGATAACATCACAGCCATCCGTTATGCCCTTCAAAAAATAAGAGGATCAGACCGCCCGGGCCTGAATATGATATGAAGCTGCATCATCCCCCTGCTGTTCCGCTTCACTGTGCTGCGTCAGCCGCCACTCGCCGTGGGCCATCAGGTGCAGCTTTTGCGGATGGAACTGCATCAGCGTTTCGCGATGCCCGACGCTGATGCAGGTGATTTTCGCCTCGCCGAGCGCGAGATAGGCCAGGTGTTCTGTTTCCACATCCATCGCGCTGGTGGCTTCATCCAGAAACACATAGCGCGGTTGATGCAGTAAAATACGGGCAAACGCCACCAGTTGCTGTTCGCCCAGCGACAGTACTTTCCGCCAGTCTTTAATGCAGTCCAGCCCACCCTGCTTCGCCAGAAAATCCGGCCTGCCAAGGCGGGTAAACGCCTGTTGGATGAGCCGGTCATCCCCGTTTTCTGTCGGTTTCGGGTACAGCAATTGGGAGCGTAAATCGGTGAGGACCATGTAAGGTTTCTGTGGAATAAACATCATTTGTTGATGTGGCGGCAACTGTATCTCACCTTTGCCGCGCTGCCACAATCCGGCAATCGCGCGCAGCAGCGAGCTCTTCCCTACCCCAGTCTGTCCGACAATTAACGTATGCTGGCCTTCGGCCACACGCAGGGAGAGGTCACGTACCAGCTGCTGCTCGCCGCCGGGTGTGGCAACATCAACATGTTCCAGAGTGACAATCTCCCCTTGACGGCAATGAATGTGAGTCTCCTCGTGGGTTCTCTGCGGATCGTTTAGCTGATTGAATTTTTCCTGGATCTCGGACAGCCGCACCACGCTCGGCATGGTGCTAGTCATGGTGGGAATGAAATTAGAGATCACCGACAGGCCAGATAGCACCATGGCCGCCGCCGCCGCAACCTGATCGATAGAACCATAGGCCACCTTGCCGCTGAAGTAGAGCGGCACAACAAAAAAGATTGGCAGCAGGCTGAAGATCAGGCCCATCACCTGATTCACTACACTCATGCGGATGCCGTAAAAAATCATCGTCATTTTGACCTTCGCCACATCGTGTAGCCGTTGATGCAGTCCCTTTCTTTCGCTGTTTTCTCCGCGATAGAAAGCGATAGTTTCCGCATTGTCACTCAGGTGCATCAACCGCGATCGCATGCGCGCCTGAGCCACGGTCAGATCCCAACTCTGCTTAATCGTCGGGTTATACAGCCACATTGACACCAGCGTATTCACCCCGGCATAAATCACCACCGCCCAGAACATATTTGGCGATACCTGAACAATAATGTTGGCCTGTACCGCAATGGTCATCAGCGAGCTGAGAATAAACTGCGGTATGCCAATCACCGTCTGGCACACCGACGGCACCTCCTCCTGCAACCGTTGATCCGGGTTATCGATAAACCCGTCTTTCTCGATTTCGTAGTAGGTGCGGTTGTGCATATAGGCGTTCAATAAATGCCGTGTCATCCATTTACGCCAGTCCAGCAAAAGCCATGAACTAAACCAACTGGTCATCTGCACCGCTAGCGTCTGCATCAGACCGACAAAGGTCATCCAGATCATGATGCGCCAGTAAATGCTCTGTTTCGCCACCAGCGCATTAGTGGAGTCTGCCACCAGATTGGAGATATAGCCGCCAACCAGGCTGAAGGCTGCAGCGGAGGAGAGCAGCATCGCCATAATTGCCCACGCTTTCCACGCCTCAAGGCGGCACCAGTATGGCGCGCTTAGCGTATAGAGCCGACGAAAAAACAGCGCGTTCAGTTTGTAGCTGCGGGCAGCAGCGGGTTGTTCATCAACTGACATTGCAAATATCCACACGATTTCCAGATACCCAGAGAACGAGTAAGGAGCCGTAAATCCACAAACGTGCAGCCAAATTGTGGAAAAGCTTTACCTGACTCGTTCTATCGGCACTGACTTTTTTCGATACATCACCTGTTTTGGAGCCTGCATGAACGACGTAACGACGGCCGTCCCCACTCTGGCGGCCACGCTGCCCGAGATCCCCTTTCAGCGCTTTACCCTCGATAACGGCCTGACTCTGCTGGTGTATGAAGATGCCAATTCACCTACTGTTGCTGTCCACCTGGCCTATGGCGTAGGTGCGAAGGATGAGCCCACCGGCCGATTTGGTTTTGCTCATCTTATGGAACACCTCATGTTTTCCGGCAGTGCGGCACTGCCGGGCAGCTATATCAGCCACCTGGAACAGGCAGGAGCTGAAGGGCTAAATGGCGTGACCAGTGCTGATGTCACCCAGTTTTTCCAGTCGGTGCCGCCGGGATCGCTGGATTATGCGCTGTTTGCCGAATCGGATCGGATGGGATACCTGCTTGGTGGCCTGGTCCCGCAGGCACTGGAGGTACAGCGGGATGTAGTTACCCGTGAAATGGAAGAAAACGAGCTTCAGCCGCTGGGGGCTGTACAAGGACTGATCCTGCGGCATCTGTTCCCGGAGAAGCATCCTTATGCCCATAAAGTTGCAGGTGAACGGGCTGATTTACAGCAGGTTAGCTTTGCTGATGTAAAGGAGTGGTACCAGCGTTATTACCGGCCCAATAATGCGGTAATCACTCTGGCTGGCGCAATTACCCCCGAAGAGGCGCGGGAAAAAGTACAACGCTGGTTTGGCGACATCGCGCCGGGCGAAACACGGGAAACTGTGCAGCGCTGGCTACCTGAGCTCAGGCATGAAAAACGCCTGCACCTGCAGGATCGCATTGACAACCAGCTGCTACGAATCTGTTGGCCAATCCCACCCTACGGTGAGAATGACACTACGGCGCTGGAACTGTTTGCCGGGGTGCTGGCCGATACTGCCTTGTCGCCGCTGGTGATCCGACTGATGGTCGATAATCAGTTTGCTACCGCAATATCAGCCTTTGTTGAATCCGGCATGCTGGCGAGCTATTTCAATCTGCGCATCGAACTGCACCCGGGCGTCAGAGCTGACGATGTAGAGCATCACACCATGGCGGTATTGGAGGAGATGCAAACCACTCCGCTGAACCCCGATCTGCTCCAGCACAGCCAGCAGTTGCTGCTGGAAAACTCACGGTCTGACTGGGCCGATCCCCTGACGCTTGCCGCAGCTCTGGGGCGACATGAACACTTGCCAAAACGCGCCGAAGGTCTGCGCCAGCGCGTGGTCCAGGCGCTGAATATGTCTGCCGAAACTGTAGTCGCGGCGGCACAGCGATGGTTAAAGCAGGGGCGGCTGGTCGTGCAAGTCGATCCGTTTACCGCCGTGACCGGCAACCATCATCCTGCGCCAGCACGTATAGCTCCGCCAATTATTATCGCGCCGCTAGCTCCTGTGCCTGCGGCACAGCGGCGAGTACTGTCAAACGGACTAAATATCGTCGTCATTCCTGCAATTCAGCAGGGATTGCTTAGCGCCAGTCTGATCGTCGAAGCCGGATCGCAGTTCGATCCGCCGGAATACAGTGGCCTGGCACAACTGGTCGCAGGACTGATCGCCAGCAGGGAAAACGACGGTATAACCCTTGAACAATGGCTGTGGTCGCAGGACGCGGGCATGGTACTTGACGTCGGTGTGAGCAGTATCGCGCTCAGAATGCAGATGCCGGAGCCGAGCGCCGAACTGGTTTTCCATCACCTGAGTGATGTACTGCGCCGCTCTCCAGCCTCGGCGGAGAGCATTGAAGCACATCGCGATCATTACCTGCAGGTGCTAAACGATCTGGACAGCGCAGCATGGGCCCTGCCTGCCATTTGTTTCCCTCCGTCACATCCGTTGCGCCGCCCGGCGTTTACCCAGGGCACCGCCGCCAGCCTGGCACTAATCACGCCCAAGGCGGCGGATGCGTTTTATCGGCAACACTATCAGCCACACAACGCCACCCTACTGCTTTGCAGCTCGCTGCCCATTGAGCGGCTGAGCGCGCTGCTGGAACGCAGCCTGGCGCAGTGGCAACCTGCAACTTCGGCGGCCCCAACACCACCAGCAATTCCCCCTGCCGATACCGCTGGCTCACTGTTGCTGATCGATAACCCCACAGCGGCAGTGACGACGTTAATGGCGTGGTTTGTACTGCCGGGCATCGGATCGCCACACGATGCCGCTGTGCAGTTGATCCATCCTTTACTGGTCACCAGCTTTGCTTCGCGCATTAATTTTTCCCTGCGCGAAGTGGATCGCCTGACCTACAACGTGACGCCGCTCAGCCAGTCACTGCCAGGCAGTCGCCTGCTGGGCTTTGAAATGACCCTGGCTGCCGAAAATACTCTGGCAGCGGTTAAAGCTATCCGCCGCGAATGCGATGCACTGCTGGGCAATCGACCGCTTACCCGGGAAGAGATACTGGGACTTATCCAGATAGAACAGCTACGACTGAGCCGACCAACAGGCAATGATTATGAAGCACTATGCCGACAGGAATCGCTACTGCGTGAGGGACTAGCAGAAAATTACCGTCAGCAACTGATGGATTCTCTGACTGCACTCAACGAGGTTCAGATCGATCCTCTGCTACGCCAGGCAATCGCACCAGGATGTGGAAAATGGCTTATCGAAGGCCCGGTAACCGCCGTAGCTGACAAACTAGCGGACATACTCGCGCTGCCTGCCGGGTATTATCCCCATAATCCCGAGGCGCTTTATAAATAAATTCCTTCACCACACGTTTTCCGTTGCGATGTTTTCACCGCTAATTCGTTTTCTCTGAGATAACACTAACTCATGACTGGAATCACACTTTATGGCATCGAAAAACTATCACTCCTGGCTGATGCTGGCGGTGCTGGGGGGAAACCTGGCGGGCACCTCATCCACGCTGGCGCAGCAATCTTCACCAGCCGGAGACAACGCCAGGCAGGTACAGCGATATAATTTCAGCATTCCTGGCGGCGGTTCGCTGGCCGAGGCGCTACTGGCCTTTGGTCAGCAGAGTGGCCTTCAACTCATTGTGCCAAGCGAACTGACCAACGGGCTTTCGAGTGCGGGCTTCAGCGGCAACTATTCGGCTGATGACGCCCTGCGTACGCTGCTGTCGGGCACCCCGTTGAGTTTTAAATATGTCAACACCAATACCATCCAGATCTATAGCACCGCACAGGCCTCAACCGACGGTACCGAAGTTTTAGGTACGGTTCAGGTAGATGGCGCGCTGGATCAGGGCAGCGACATCAAAGGTGTTAATGGCAGCACGGACATTACCGCAACCGAAGGGTCCGGCAGTCTGAATGGCGGCATGCTTACCGTCGGTTCCAAGGGAGCAACCAGCGTTAAAGATACGCCACAGTCGGTCAGCGTTATAACCAGTGAAACCATGCAGCAGCAAGGTATTCGTACCTTGAACGATGCGATGCAAAAAGGCACTGGCATCACAGTGCAACAGGGCAATAACTCGCGCGAGAAAAATTTTTACTCGCGTGGATTTCAGATCACTCGAGCCAGCATCGATGGTGGATCGCCGATCGATATCACCGGCGGCACCAACTATAACAACCGCTTTTCTCCTTCTTTTGATATGTCGATGTACGATCACGTGGAGATCCTGCGCGGTGCCGACGATCTGTTTAACGGTTTCAGCACCACAGGCCCGGGCGGGACTGTTAACCTGGTACGTAAACGCCCGCTCGATCACTTTCAGCTAAAGTACGACGGCTCGGCGGGCAGTTGGGATAACTATCAGAACTCGCTGGACCTTACTTCTCCGCTGAATGACGCTGGTACGCTGCGCGCCCGTGCCGTCTTAACCCGCAAAGACAGCCACCATTTTTACCGCACGGCAAAAGATGAAAATACCGTGGCCTACGGCACGTTGGAAGCCGACCTGACGTCATCCACCTTGTTAACCATAGGCGGCAGCTATCAGCGCATTCGCGGCGTACCACTTACTAACGGCCTGGAGCTTTACCCGGATGGCAGAGATCCCCATTTCAGTCGCAAAACGGCGTGGGTGTTTCCCTGGGAAAAGTCAGACTCCGATACGCGTGAAATCTTTGCTAAGCTGGCTCAGAAAATTGGCGACCGCTGGAACTTCAACCTGAACTATACCGGGCTGTATCAGCGTAACAGCACTATTTACTCTAATGTCGCCGGAAATATTATGCCGGATACCGGCTTGTTCTCAGCCGAGCCCATCTCCGCCGACGGCAGCAATAGTAATAACAAACAGTTCTCTTTTGACTCCACGCTGACCGGAGAGTTTGACGTCTTTGGCCTACCGCAGAAGCTGACTTTCGGTGGCAATTATTCCAAAGAAAACTACTGGATGACCTCCCCCGATGCTGCCAGCATGGTCAACGGCTGGTTCGGTACCACTGGCCCGATAATGGACCCGTGGCACTGGGATACCTCGGTGCCTGAACCGTCAATTCCGGCGGGCTATTATGCGTATATGAGCAGCGGCTCCTCAGTAAACTGGGGGATGTACTCGCAACTGGTACTTACCCCGTGGAAACCACTGCACTTTGGCCTCGGTCTTCGGCTGAACGCCTATAAAAGTAATACCCATACCAGTACCGCCAGCGATCAGAGCGACATCAGCGAATCCACCCGTAAGTGGGAAAGTCCTTACTACTCGGTCAGCTACGATATTAACGATGACCTGAGCTGGTACGGCAGCTACACTAAGATCTTCATCCCGCAGAGTAATATGATCGCACCTTCAGGACAGCAGATCGATCCGGAGACCGGCAGTAATCTGGAGACCGGCCTCAAGTACGCCCAACCGGGAGGTCTGCTGAATGCGTCGCTGTCGCTGTATCAAATACGTCTGGTGAATCAGGGGCAACTGATCGGCGCTGATTCTGTAAATCTGGGCGGCGGACGTACGGGCTACTACCGCAACGCGCCGGATGCGAATATCAGCAAGGGGGTGGATCTTGAGATCACCGGTACCGTACAGCCGTGGTGGCAGACCTCGTTAGGATATACCTATAACTTTAACAAGACCTCTGATCTATCGTCGGACGGACTTAACGACAGCATCACCACCTTCACACCAAAGCACACTATTAAATGGTGGAACGACTTCCAGTTTAACAATGCCGGGGAGACGTTAAGCAAGTTCAGCTTTGGCGTTGGCGTACAGGCGCAGAGCAAGACCAAACAGATTGGTAGCTGGTACGACGATGATTTTAACCAGCACAACTACAACGCCAATACTGCATTCTATGCGGTGTATTCCGCCAGAATCGGCTACGCTATTAACCGCAACTGGAGTGTCGCCCTGTTGGGCAATAACCTGTTCGACAAAACTTACTACTCCACCGTCGGCAACTTACACGGCGGCTACTGGTACGGCGATCCACGTAACTTTGTGCTGTCAATTAGCGGGACCTTTGACTAACCAACTTATCGCCTGCTGCTGCACCCCGAATCATGATTCGGGGTTTTTTATGCGCCGGAAACGGCACAAAAAAAACCTGCCCCGGGAACTGATGCCGATCGGTGAGGATAGATGGCGTCATGCCCGCAGGCAGGTTTTTGATTTCAGGTCATTATGCAGCGTCAGGCGCCTGCTTCATCAATTGCAGGAAACGCGTTCTGAATACCTGTATGCGCTGCGGCTCTCCCGCCGCAAAATCTTCGTTAAAAAGCGCTTCTTTCTGCACATAATCAGCAAACTCAGGTGACTGCTGCCGCCATTGCAAATGCAGCGTTTCTAATGCGCCTTCTGATTCCTCCTCCGGGATTGCCGCCAGTTGTGGTTCAATCCACGCCCAGCGTCGATCCGCCATCGCCAGTTCATCCCTGCTCCAACCTGCGTTAATTTGCTCCAGATGGAACTGGATCTGATACCAGTGATGCTGAATAGTACTCGTCGCATGCGTATCGTTGAGCGCCGACGGCGGCGAAAGGATAGACAGCAGAGAACAAAGATGCTGTTCAAGATCCTGCCCACTCTGGCAGGAATCGTGATGTTCTCTGGCTTCCTGTTGAATCTTCAGCCATACCTGCCGCGGTGTCTCCCGCCCGGTCAGATAGTGGTGTGTCAGTTCAATCCAGTGTAGCCGTAGCGTATTCAGCGAAGACGAAAGCACTGCAGGCCAGCGGAGATCCGCATCTTCCAGCCACTGCACCAGTAAATGCAGTGGAACATCGCCGTAGGCTTTTCCGCTCGCCAGAACGGCGATCAGTTCGTCGATCTGCTGCGGGGTGACAAAATCGAGAACCTCCAGCCACAGCGCCAGTGCGGGTGGCAGGCCGGAAACACGTTCAAATACATCCAGCGATTCCTGTCCTGCCAGCACGTAAGGTGCGGTCAGCAGATCTTTCGGGCGCGGGAAGGCATAGTGAGAGATTTCAGCGGCCAGTGCTTTCTCTTTCAGGCGCCCGGTCAGGAACCTCCGCAGTTCGTCGTCACCGTAGAAAGATGGCCAGGGCTGTACCTCGGGCACCACCACTTCTCCCTCAGATTCAATTACAATCCCTTGCGATCTCAGCCAGTTATTAAGATCTGAAAGTGAATCCACGCCCACTTTACGCGCCACTTCGCTACCGTTGCGGAACAGGAGTAGCGTAGGGATACCGCGCACACGGAAACGCGGCAGCAGATGTTCATGCTCCTCCACGTCCAGTTTAGCCACCGTCAGTTGCCCTTCCGTTGCCGCCGCCACTTTCTCCAGCAGCGGAGCAATAGCCAGGCAGGGGTTGCACCAGGGAGCCCACAGGTCCAGCAGCACCGGCTGCTCAGCATGGTTCAGGGCATCGTCCAGCGTGCGGTCCGTCAGGTTAATAATGAGATCAGACATAGTAACTCCATGATGTTGGAAAAAGGGCTGCGCGTTGTGCTGTGGTCATGCTTAGTCATAAAGCGCATCGCCGCCGTCGTTGATAACGTGCAGATTGCCGGGGAACATCGCGGCAAGTTCTTCCCGGAACAGACTGGTATCCCCGGCAATCACCCAGGTCAGCCGTTCAGGGGAGAACAACTGCTGTGCCAGATCGTTAATCTGCTCCAGCGTGATTTCGCCGATACGCTGCTGATGAGTCTGCCAAAAATCATCGGGCAACTGACTGCGCAGCAGCCAGGAGATCATATTGTTCAGTCCGGACAGGCTTTCGGCGCTACTGCTAAAACCCAGCAGACTGGTACGGCGAACCTCTGCCAGCTCATCCGCCGTCACCGGCCGCTCGCCGATCAAAGCCCGGTATTCCGCCAGAATTTCACTGATGGCATCGCAGGTACGATCGGCCTGGACTTCGGTTTGTACGTAGTGAACCCGTTGTTGAAAATCGTTAATCAGTCGCCCTTTTACGCCATAGGTCCAGTTTTTATCTTCCCGCAGGTTCAGATTTATACGGGAGGTAAAACCGCTGGCGAATACTGCGTTCAACAACTCAAACCCGGCTTCATCGGTGTCGCTAACACCCGGCAGCAGTGAAGCTGCGGCGATGGAGGTTTGCTCTGCACCGGGGATATCAAGAATCCAGACACGGGGATGCATCGGCGGGTCTGCCTGCGGTATCGCAGCATTATCCATTGGCAGCCCCGCCAACTGCCCTACTGAGGTATTCAGTAGCGGCAACAGCACGTCCAGGGTTATATCGCCGGTGACAACAAGTGTGGCCCCCTGGACATTAAGCAGTTGCGGTAGAGCCGCCATTAACTCGGGAAACGTGGTCTGTGTCAGCCCGGCGTGGGTGCCTTCTGACCCGCCAGGCACCCGGCAAGGATGACCTGCGGGATAGAGCAGGCCCGGCAGGACGCGCACGACCAGCGCACTGGCAATCTGCTGCTGTTCGGTCAGCGCATCAAGCTGGATTGCTCGCTGCCGCTGGAAATCTTCCTCCAGCAATACACTATGCGCCAGGCGATCGCTGAGCAGCGCCAGCGAGGCAGGCAACTGCGGGCTGCGACAGGAGAGCAAAAGCGAAAAGTGTCGCAGCCGCCGGCGTAGCTCCATGCGGCAGCCCAGATCGCGGCAGGCCTGGTTGAAGGAGAAAGCATCCCGTTCACCGGCTCCGGACTGGTTAAGCAGCTCGCTCAGCAGTTGATGCTGACCGGGTCGCGGTAGCGCAGCTGTAGGCAACAACAGATCGAGGTAGATATCGTTCTGACCATGCCGTTCCAGCAGCACCAGTCGAATGCCGTTAGCCAGCCGGGCATGCTGCACCTGCGGCAACACCAGTGGCACCGGAGGCTGGATTGCTGGCGGCGGCGTGCGCTGGGCGGCGGTTGCCGTTTCATCCGTTCTGGCGGTGAAGGGTTCTATCTCCAGCGTATAGTGCGGGCGGCTCAACCAGCGCCGGGCGACCTGATGCAGATCGTCAGGCGAGGCGTTGTCCAACTGGCTGAGCTGCTGGCGAAAGGCATCGGCATTGCCCAGCGTCACCTGGCAAACCGAGAGCAATGCGGCTATCTGCGCCGAAGTCTTATAACTATCGCGGAACAGGTTAAGTGCATCATTCTTCACCTCACACAGACGTTGGTCATCGCATGGCTGCGCAAGAAAAGCGTACACTTCCTCCAGCAGGCTCTGCTCCAGCGCGGACAGCGCCTGTCCTTCGGCAACGGTAGCACTGATAATAAACTGGCTGCACAATGCACCGTCAGCGACCATAGCCTGCACACTACTGGCTATCTCCCTGACGTACACCAGATTTTTGACCAGTACGGAAGACAGCCCTGATGCGAGATAATCCGCCACCAGCGACAGTAACGTGGCATCCGGATTACCTGCCGGAGGAATGTTCCATACCAGTTGCAGTGTACCGTTGGCGACTTTCGCCTGGTAGCGATCGCGGCGCTGCGGAGTGATATCGGCGATCCAGCTTTCAGGACGGGCCAGCGGCTGTCCGGCAGGAATATCGCCAAACCAGTGGCTGACTTTCTCCCGCGCGGTAACGAGATCGATATCGCCGCACAGCGCGAGCACCGCATTAGAAGGCGTGTAGTATTTCCGGAACCAGTGCTGCACATCTTCCAGTGTAGCGGCTATCAAATCCTCTTTTTCACCGATAACGGTATGGGCGTAGGGATGCTCAGCGGGGAAACAGCCCCGCGATTTAAACTCGTAGAGCTTGCCGTAGGGACCGCTCTCGGTCTCCAGTTTTTCGTTGAGCACTACCCGCCGCTGCTGATCCAGCGACAACTGACTGATGCTGTCGCAGAAATGCCCCATACGGTCCGACTCCAAAAACAGCGCATAGTCAAACGATCCTGTCGGCACAGTGGCGTGATAGGTGGTGCGATCGGTGCTGGTATAGGCGTTGAGGTTGGTGGCTCCAGCATGAGTCATCTTTTCCAGAAAGGAACCGGGTGCATGTTCGCTGCCTTCGAACATAAGATGCTCAAAAAGATGGGCAAATCCGGTCATCCCTGCGAGTTCATCTTTAGAACCAACCTGGTAAATTAGCTGATATGACACCAGCGGCACATCGCGGTTTTCTGCCACGATAACCGTTAGTCCGTTATCCAACGTGAAGGTACTGGTGGGGAAAGCGATATCGGCCAGAGGCTCGCGCTTATCCGATATGGGTCGTGGCCTGTACTGCGTTGTCAAAATCTATCCTCTCTCGGTTATGCATGACATATCAGAATGCCGCTCAGCGGCATTCAGGGAAGACCCATTCAGGGGCCGGACGAGAGAGAAACGACTGAACAACAGAATTTTCGCAGCCGGTAGTAAAAAATATTTTCTGTTGCCGGTTCATCACCTTCATATACAGGCGCTGGCGCTACCGGCTGACTCAACAAGAATAATTATCTGGCCATTAATTTTAATTTGGCAAAAAAAACTAAAAATCACACGACATTAAAAATATCGAGTTTTTTTACTGCGGCGGGTGATGAAAACGGCAGGTAGGGTCGTTTTCATCGTATCACCACAGCGTGCAGTGCTGACCTGCGGTATTCCGAATGATTTATGCCAGTGTAATGAGGAGTGAATGAGCGTGCATACCAATTCTGAAAAATCTGACGATGCGTCGGGTGCGGCAAAAATCCGCGTCAACTTCAGCTTACCATTGCTGTTATTGATCGCAGCATCGATGGCCGTACGGGCTGAACCGCAGGCCATTCCGGTCAATGCGGTTTCCGCCAGCGCCACCAGCGAAAGTATTCAGAGTCCAGTTCAGCCACACCTTATCCCGGCAACCACCGAAGCTACACAACCCGCTGGTACAACACGACCTGTCGTCACCGCAGCCGCAAAACCGCCGATGCTGACAGACTTTTCACCGCTCGCCCTCTATCACCACGCGGACCGGATTGTAAAAGCGGTGATCCTGATCCTGATTTTTTCCTCCGTACTCAGTTGGAGCATCTGGTCCGGTAAAACCCTGGAGTTGTTGGTGCGTGGTCGCCGCCTGAGAAAAAATCTCCTGCTGCTGACCGGTAAACGCTCGCTTCACCAGTGTGGCGAACTCTCCGCGAAGAGCTGTGAACAAATGCGCCAGGTTGCGCTGAACGAGTTGGATCGTGCGAATGATCGCCTGTCGACTCAAGCGGTACAAGCGCTGCGCGACCGCGTTGTCGCCCTTATCCAGCGCATTGAAGCCGCGGAAGCGCGCCTGGCCACACGGGGTGCCAGCATCCTCGCCACCACCAGCGCCGTTGCGCCGTTTATCGGCCTGTTTGGCACGGTTTGGGGTATTATGCACAGTTTTATCTCCATCGCGCAGTCGCAGACCACCAACCTCAGCGTGGTTGCACCCGGTATTGCCGAAGCGCTGTTTACCACCGCGCTGGGGCTGGTGGTCGCCATTCCGGCGGTCATCCTCTACAACGTTATCGGTAGGCTTATCACCGGCTATCGCCTGCTGCTGGCCGAATCGATGACCCTGACCCTGTGCCTGCTCAGCCACGATCTGGATGCGCTGGAACAGAACTCTCATCCTCTTCTGACGAGAGCATCATAGCTATGGCCTTCTCCTCTCAATCCGCTGGCGGCGACGATCTGAACGCGCTTGCCGAGATCAACGTTACGCCAGTTATCGACGTGATGCTGGTGCTGCTGATCATCTTTATGGTAGCGGCGCCGCTCTCTACGGCCAATATTCCGCTGGATCTGCCGTCAACCACCTCCAGCCAGCCGACGCCTGCGCCGGAGCCAATTACCGTCAGCCTGAAGAGCGATAACCAACTGTACATCGGTGATAAACCGGTGAGCCGCGAAGATTTTATCGCCGATCTGGATGCCGGAACCCACGGCGATAAGGACGCGCGGATTTTCCTGCGGGCAGATAAAGATATCGACTATGCACGGCTGATGACCTTTATGGATCTGCTGCGCGATGGCGGCTATACCAAAGTGGCATTGATTGGCCTGCCCAGTGAGGCGGCGGGGAATCATCCATGACCAGCTTTATTCTCAATAATGTCCAGCCCCTGCGCGTAAAGCCGCGTGGAGAAAAGCTATCGTGGTCAATCGGTCTGCTACTGGCGGTTGCTGTACATCTGTTAGTGCTGATATATCTGCTGCGGAAACCGCCGGCACCACCGATGGTGATGCCCAACCCGGCAGCGGCACCGATGTCGGTTATTATGGCGGTGATGCCAACCACCTCGCAGATTTCCAGCCAGGAAAGCGTTGCACAGCAGGCTAGCCAACCCGATGAATCAGAACCGCCACCTTCGTCCGCCAAACTGGATGTGGCGGCGAAAGAAGTGAAAAACGCCGAGGTCAAAGCGGTGGTCCACGACAGCAAGCAGAGGCCGAAAGCGGAGGCTAAACAGCCAAAACCACAGCGAACCGTTAAGCCACGCGAAGTTAAACCACTGCCCAAAAAAGTTGAGGTAAAAAAACCGGCATTAATCACCACGCCGGACTCAGTGCGCAGCAACAGTAGCGAACGGCTTTCACAACAGAATCAGGCCCCGCAGGTCGGCGCCGCCAGTAATCAGGCCGCCACGGAGAAGCAGAACTGGCAGTCGATGATCCTCGCCCAGCTTCAGCGCGAGAAGCGCTATCCCGGCTATGCGCTGCGGATGAAACAGCAGGATACAGTGATGGTACGCTTCACTATAGACCGCAATGGCAATGTACTGGAAACTGCTATTGAGAAAAGTAAAGGTTATGTTACGTTGGATCGTGAATCGCTCCAGCTGCTGGAGCGAGCATCTCCGCTTCCAAAACCACCGGCCAGCGCGTTTACGCAATCGGATAGAATGGTATTAGTGGTGCCAGTTTCATTTTCTATTCGCAATGTTTGACTGAAGCCTAAAATAAAATTACCGCCATCGTCGTAATGCGAAGGTGGCGATTTTTTATCGTCTGCGCAAAAGTGAATAAACTTAAAAAATGGGGGTGAGAAGTTTTACTGGATAAATAAAATAACAAGGATGGAATAAAGAATAAAAGGGAAGTGATAATCTATTTTAAATTACGACTGATTTTTCAGCAAAACTTCCCGACAGTGCAGCACTGCTTTAACCGCATATTTCTCTACCAGGCTACGGGATACGCCAAGCTTTTCTGCTATCTGTGCATGAGTCATACCCTCAACGCGGCTCATGTAGAGGATTTCTCGAGACTTTTCAGGTAAAGAGGATAAAGCATCATCTATCTCTTTTATTTGCTGCTTATAATGCAGGTTTTCTTCCGGGGTTGGCATGTAGTTTTCAAATAGCTCAAAAGCGCCTTTGAGTAGCTGGCTACGGCGTTGTTCGGTACGAACATAGTCCGTTGAGGCATTCATGGCGATGCGAATCAAATAATTTCGCGCGTCGTCATGAGTCGGAAACTGATTAGCCAGATTAAGTATGCGAAAATAAATATCCTGCGTCAGATCCTGAGCAACCTGCCGTGAACCGGTACGATAGGTGATTATCCGCTGCAATGTCGGATGGAGATCAACAAACACATCGAGAATATTATGAGTTGCTATCACCGTTATAACTCCAGATGGACAAGGATAATTCAATATTAAACTAAATATAAACGAATTCAGCACACGACACTAATAGTATTTCCATATATAGATACTCTGAGAGTGAGTAAAGATTCGCGAAGATTTGGGCATGAGGAAACGGTATGAAAAGTACGGGCTGACAAAGACAGCCAGGATGTCCCTCTCTCAGCGCAAGTTCTGCCACATTTATAATGGGTATTTTTTCAGAGGAACAGCATCATGAACGCGATAAAAGTCATTAGCATCGATCTGGTTAAATCAGTCTTTCAGATCTGCGTCTGGATGAATGACGGGATTGCAATTACCCGTAAGGTTTCCCGAGCTAAATTGCTGGACTGCATTCTCCAGTTTCCTGCAGGTTTGATCGTTGGAATGGAGGCTTGTGCAACTTCACGTTCCTGGGGCACACTTTTCAAACAATGGGCTTTCCGTCCAACTTATCCCCACCCAGCACGTAAAAGCATTGACGCATCACCCAAAAAAGATGCGAATGATGCACTGGTAACTTGTGAGACGGCCTGTCAATAGACCTGTTTTAGTTCCATGTATTTTTTGAGTTCCCGGCCAAATAATGGTGCTGTCGGTATTTCTCCAGTATCAGATAGCAGGTGAGGCCACCTGAATTACAGAAAACGAGATCTGATGTTGATAGCTATACATCTGCCTGATAATGGTTGAATTGGTTGATTTTTGCTTCCTGAATACGCCAGTCAAATCTGCCTTTCCGTTAATTTGCACCCGACATCTCGTTGATTAAAGCACGGAGTGGGATTACTGCGGTCCACAGTTCTGGCAAACAGTGAAAGACAGAACGAATAAGAAGGCCTGCGTAAAAAAAATGTGTCTCGGCGAGTGATGCAAATTACCTTACAACAAACACAGGCGGTGAAGAACAGCGCCGGGCGGATTCCGGACGCGGTGAACCGACGCCATTGCTACGAAGCCTGATCCGGCTGCACCTCAGGCCATATGATAGCCTGTGCAACAATCACATCCTGCCCATTAAACGTCGCGGCGGGGGAACCATACAGTTGATAACCAAGCGCCAGCGCTTCTGAAACCCGATGACAAAATTTAGCGTCATCCTTACCTGTCAGGAGACGGTAACGAGGAAGACCATCCGGAGGTTCATGGCCCTTATTTTTTATTTCTGGATTGATCATGGTAGTACTCCTCTTTCAAATTTAGCCTGTTAGGCTCTGTCGTTATTCTCATCTTCACAAAACCGTAAAATACCACGATGGCCAGTCTGACCACAAAGCTCACGGCATGTTCAAATGCATTGCCCGGGTAATTGCGCGTGGTTCACACCATAGATTTTCTCCCGGCAATTTCGGTTAAGGTGCATGTCCGGATGCTGGAGGAGTGGAATATCGAATCAAGAAGCATTTTAAAATGCTCTCGTATTGTGAAAATACACGTATCAATAATATTGAGACACCGATCTGAAGGAACGATAAATCGTGCCACTACAGACTGTTGCAAACTGGAATCTCAGACTAAAGGCAGCGTAACCATCACCTCCAGCCCGCCGCCTGCCCGGCTGTTGACGCTGAGATCCCCGCCATGCTGCCGGGCAATCTGGTGCGCGATGGCTAATCCCAGCCCGGAACCGTTATGCCGGGCGGCAGTACCAGCTCCGCGATGAAAGGGCTTGATAATCAGCAATAAATCCTGCTCTGAAACACCGGGACCGCAATCGCGTACCGCAATTTTGGCGACATTTTGTTCCCGCCAACTGGCGACCTCTAATCCAGTCCGGCCATATTTGGCTGCGTTTTGCATCAGGTTTGTCAGCAGGCGCATCACGCTGACGGGGCGGAAAAGGAACACCGGCAGCGGGGCAAGGTTCAGGCTAAAGTTCTGTCCCAGCCCGGTAAAATCATGTGTCAGCTCGGTAATTATCTGGTTGATGTCACCGGGTTGAGTTAACTCCGTTGCACTGCCACGGGCATAATCAATAAATTGCTGAAGAATGTTATCAACGTCATCAAAATAACGACCAAAATCATCCTGGGTGGATTTCCCCTGCTCACTCATTGCCAGCGACAGCCTCAGCTTGGTCAGTGGCGTTCGCAGATCGTGAGAAATACCGGCCAGCATCTGCGCCCGGGTATTCTCCATCTCAGCCAGACCATCCAGCATGTGATTAAATGTCAGGCTGACCGTCTTGATTTCAGTCGGCCCTTCTGGCGATAAGGGACGCGGCCATCCTCCCTTTCCGACGTCAGTTGCGGCCCGAGCCAGTGATGTCAGTGGCCGGTTGATGCGACGTTGCAGGGCATAAGCGGTGAGCAATGCCATCAGGGACAAAACGACTGACAGCAAAATCGCGCTTATCAGGCCAGAAAGATGGTCCGAAGGCTCCACGGCCAGCGCAATCCAGTACGGCTGCCCGGCGGTGTTCACCTTCACCCATAATTTTTTTCCGGGTGCCTGCTCCCAGCGCAACTGAATGCCCGCCGGAAGTTGCTGATGCAGACTATCAAGAAAGACTTTCAGATAATAACGACGATAGAACCCAGCCAGTCCCAGCGTGGGTATTTCTATGGAATGCTGTGGTGGCTGAGCAACGCCCTGCACCGCCTGCACATAGCGATCACGATCCCTGGCTGGCACCGTTGCCAGCAGCTTATCGAGCATTACGATCTGCGAGGCAATCAGCGAGGCGGCGTCATTGACCCGGGGTTTCTGGATAAAAACCAGAAACACCGCCAGCGTGGTGAATTGCGTCAATGTGACCAGCAATATCAACAGGACACTGTTGCGTGCCAGCAGGGAGCGAGGCCAGAATTTTTTCACGTTTCGCTATCTACAATCAGCATGTAACCCATGCCCCAGACGGTCTTCAGCCAGCGGGGCTCGGAAGGTTGCACTTCAAGTTGCTGGCGCAGGCGTAAAATCTGCACATCGACGCTTCGGTCCAGCGCTTCATACTCGCGACCTCTGGCGCGGTTCAGCAGATTCTCCCGGCTGATCGGCCGGTTAGGCGTGGTAGCCAGCGCAATCAACAGATTCATTTCAGCAGAATTTAGTGCCAGCGGTTGATCTGCGCGGTAAAGCGTCTGACGGGTGATATCCAGGCGGTAAGGGCCAAAACAGACCTCCCCCGAACCGCTGGGTGTTTCACCACGCTGCAACGCCTGCCGCCGGAAGATTGCTTTAATACGCGCCACCAATTCCTGCGGCAGGAAAGGCTTGGCGAGATAATCATCAGCGCCGGTTTCCAGACCAATCACCCGGTCTATCGGGTCACCGCGCGCAGTGAGCATCAGGATAGGCAACGTGTATTTCGCCGCGCGCAGGCGGCGGCAAACGGACAGACCATCTTCCGGTTCCATCATCAGATCCAGCACCAGCAGATCAAAAGGTTCACGCTGCAAATACCGGTCGAGTCGCGCGCTGTTTTCCGCCGTTCTGACTTCAAACCCCTGATCGCTTAAATAGCGTTGCAGCATGCTGCGCAGTTCATTTTCATCGTCCAGAACGAGGATTTTCTTCGCCTTATACCCGGGTTTCGCGTCACTCATAAATCATTCCCCCGACTGCGTCGCGCCTGCCAGGCCTCTTGTGCACGTTGCAAAACGACATAAAAACAAGGGACTAACAGAATGGCAAGCAAAGTCGCTGACAACATTCCCGAAAAAACGGTAATCCCCAGTGATTTTCTGGCGCTGGCGCTGGCACCGCTGGAAAAGATCAGCGGTACTACGCCCAGGGTAAACGCCAGCGATGTCATGATAATCGGCCGGAAACGCGTTCTGGCCGCCGTCAGTGCAGCATCAATGATGCTACTACCGGCCAGGCGCTGCTGACGGGCATATTCGACAATCAGGATCGCATTCTTGGCGGCAAGACCGACGAGCAATAACACGCCAATCTGAGTATAAAGATTGTTAGCGATATTCAGCGCTAACAATGTGATTGCCGTACCTGATAAGGCAAGTGGGACACCAAGGATTACGCTGACAGGTAACCAGTAGCTTTCATATTGTGCCGCCAGCACCAGATAAACCAGCAGCAGCGACATGGCGAAGGCAATATAGATACGGTTTCCGGCCACTTTTTCCTGATACGACATATCGGTCCAGGACAGGCTGATATCCGGCGGCAGAGTGGCTTTAGCCAGTGTCTCCAACGCCTGCATCGCTGCCCCACTACTGTAACCCGGTGCGGGCATACCGGTGAGCGTGGCAGCCGGGTTGAGATTATATAAAGAAGCAACAGCTGGCCCCCGGGTCGGGGTGAAACTGACCAGTGTCGCCAGCGAAACCGGCTCACCGCTGGCATTTTTTACCGTCAGTGCGGAGATTTGCTGTTGCAGCAGACGCTGATCTGACTGCGCCTGCACATAAACTTTCACGCTATGGTTCTCGCGGGTGATTTGATTGACATAGCTGGCACCAAGATACTGTTGCATCGCATCAAAGGCATCACCGGGAGATACGCCCATCGCTGCCGCGCGCGTTCTGTCCAGCGTGACATTGATCTGCGGCACATCAGCGCGCAGTGTGCTGAACATGCGCGACACTTGCGGCAGTGCCATCGCCTGTCGGGCAAAATTGTCACTCACCTGCTGCAGATGTCTGTAATCACTTTTCCCGTCATTCTCGCTCAGGATCATCTGCATACCGCCGCCGTTACCGACGCCCTGAATCGGCGGCGGCACAATCACCAGTGCATTGGCATCGGGAATTCCTGCCAGCTGTTTATTCAGGTTGAGATAGATTGAACGTAAATCCTGGTTCCTGCCACGCTGGTTCCAGGGCTTCAGGGTGATGTAAATCAGCGCCGCGTTGGACAAGGACGCATTATTGTCGAGCGGTGACAGTCCACCGATGACCACGACATGATCTACCCCAAGCTGCTGATTCAGCACGCCCTCTACCTGTTGAGTAACATTGGCGGTTTTTCCCAGCGAAACTGCGTCTGGCAGTTGCAGCGATACCAACAGGTAACCCTGGTCTTCCAGCGGAATAAATCCGGTAGGAATTTTGAGGAAGGCAGCTAACGCCAGCACGATCATCACCATGCCACCGATAAGCGCCGCTTTGCTGTGGCGGATTAAGCGGCGAACACCGTTGAGATAAACGTTCTCCAGCCAGCCGAAAACCTGGTTGAACTTCCGGTAAACCCAGGGCCTGGTTCCCTCTTTCACCGGTCGCAGCCACTGTGCGCTCTGCACCGGTTTCAGCGTCAACGCATTAAGAGCGCTGAGCAAGGTCGTCACGGCAATCACCAGCGCAAACTGACGATACATCTGGCCGCTAAGCCCCGGTAAGAAGCTGTCCGGGAGATACACTGCCACCAGCACCAGGGTGATAGAAATAATTGGCGGCAACAGCTGGCGCATGGCACGCAGCGTCGCCTCGCGCGGCGTATATCCCTGTTCTATATGATGACTCACGCCTTCGACCACCACGATCGCATCATCAACCACGATACCGATCGCCAGCACGATGGCAAACAACGTCAGCAGATTGATGGAAAAACCCATCAGGTAAATGGCACCGAACGTGCCGATAAGGGTGACAGGTACCGTGGTGGCGGGTACCAGCACCGCCCGCCAGTTTTGCAAAAATGCCACGATCACTAGTAAAACCAGCAGACTGGCAATCAACAAGGTGCTGTAGACGTCATCGACTGAACTCTGAATAAAGTTGGTGGTGTCGAATGGCAGTGAATAGTGCATACCTGCCGGCAGTTGGGTTGACATTTTTTGCATCTCTGCAGCGACTGCTGCGCCAACGTCCAGCGCATTGGCATCCGGTAACTGTGAAATAGCAATCCCTGCTGCAGGTTTACCGTCCATGGTGAAAAATTGCGAATAACTCGATGAACCCAGTTCGGCATGGCCGACATCCTGTAAACGCACCAGCCTGCCACCATCCTGGGTGCTGCTTTTAATAACGATCTGATTGAACTGGCTGGCATCGGTCAGCAGGCCATTAACGTTAAGCGTCAGTTGCCTCTGCTGGCCACTGTCGACGGGTGGAGCGCCCAACTGCCCGGCGCTGACGCTGCGGTTTTGCGCTTTGATAGCGCTGATGACGTCATCCGGTACCAGGCTGTATTGCTGCATACGCGCCGCATCCAGCCAGATGCGAATGCTGTAATTTCCGGTACCAAACACCGTGACATCACCCACGCCAGGTATGCGCGCCAGTGAGTCGCGCAGATGATTAGTGGCGTAGTTGCTCAAAAACAGTGTGTCCTGAGCCGGGTCGCTCGATTGCAGGCTATACAACTGCAAAATGGCCGTTGATCTTTTACGCACCGTTACCCCCTGCTGCTGCACCGCATCCGGCAGTTGGGAAAGCGCAGCCTGCACACGGTTTTGCACCAGGATTTGAGCCTGGTCGCTATCGGTGCCGATAGCAAAGGTGATATTCAGGGTATAGGTACCATCGTTGCCGGTGGTGGATTTCATATACAGCATGTTCTCGACACCATTTACCTGCTGCTCAATGGGGAACGCTACCTGCCCCTGCAAAGTCTGTGCATTGGCTCCTGGATAGTGAGTCACCACCTGAACCGTCGGCGGAGTGATGGGGGGATACTGCGACACCGGCAACACCCATAACGCAGCAGCGCCGAGGATCAGGATAATCAGTGACAACACATTGGCGAAAACTGGCCGGTCGAGGAAGAACTTAATCATGCTGGCTTTGCGCCTCGTTGCTGACGTTCACCTTTCTCCCCAACAAATCCGGACGGGCAAAGGTCAGGACGCGTTGCGTGTTGTCAATTGCGCTGAGCAAAATGACATGCTCACCGCTACCGGGAGCCGTTTTAACACTAAGGCGGCTAACCGTGCCATCCGCGGCAACCGGGAAAATACTGTCGCCCTGCACTGCCGTGGCCGGAAGTTGCAACTGGCTCACTGGCGCTGCCGCATGTAGAGTGACCTGGACAAACATACCCGGTAGCAGGTTAACTGGCGGCTGATGCAGAGTCGCGCGCAGGGTGATATTGCCGCTGGCGCTGTCAAGCTGGTTATCGACAAAATCGATGGCGGTATGCAGAGGCTCACTTAGTCCGGGAATGGTGATATCTAACGGCTGATGCGCGACAGCATCGCTGCGTGCGGCGATAATGCCAAAACGCGTCGCGTCTGACTGATTAAGGCTGAAAGTGACATACAACGGGTCGATTTTATTCAGCGTGGCTAACACGGTATTACCGCTGGTACCTACCAGATTACCGACATCAACGGTGCGCCGCCCGATGCGTCCGGTGAAAGGTGCGGTAATACGCGTATAACCAAGATTAATTTGCGCAATATCCCGCTGTGCCAGGGCCTGATCTCTGGCGGTTTGCGCGTCCTGCAAGGTTGACAAGGAGATAACGCGTGACGGATAGAGTGCCTGGTCGCGGTCGGTTTCACGCTGGGCATTTATCAGCGTGGCCTGATCCGAATTAAGCTGTGCCTGTAAGGCAGCCGGGTCTAACGTAAACAACACTTGTCCGGCCTGTACCAGGTCGCCGTCTTTAAAATTGACAGATTGCAGCGTCGCAGCGACGCGCGCTGCAATCTGCACCTGCTCTGAAGCACTCAGTGTCCCGGTGACGGTAATTGACGAGTCAAATGTGAGTTTTTGCGGCACGCTTACCGAAACCACAGGAACCGACTGCCGGGGAGCGTTTTCCTGTGGCTTACAGCCCGCCAGAAAACAGCCGGCCATCAACAACAGTCCATACCCGCATGTCACACTAAGCGTCTTCATGGATAGCGCGTTCATGGGGTTGATTATTTTTTCGCAGCCATAAATGCACTGAGTTGCGAGAGGGTGATATAGCCATTTTTCGCGGTATCTATTTCTGAAAAGTGCCGGGCGACGCGTGGCATACCAACCTGCGCCTCGGCCAGAGTCAGTTTTCCATCATGATTGGTATCCGCGGCAGTAAAGCGATTTTGCATACGTTGTGCGAGGCTATCCGCCGGTGCGGCACTGGCGGCACTGATAAAGACGAAACCTGCAGCCAGCATCAGGAACTTTTTCATTTATTACCTCGAGTTACCGTTAATGAGAGCGTATCGGGAAAAGCAGAACTTCACGGAAAAAGAATATAGAAAAGCCAGCCAGGAAGGGTTTCTGAATTGTTCCAGACTTATGTCATCGCATGTCATCGGAACACTGAGCAGACTCCCGCTCAGTTCAGGATGCGCGGCGTAACCATGTTGGCGGAGATGTGCATTAAGGAGATGATTGGCACCAGGTTGGGAGATGCAAGCGCGCAATCGCTTCGTCACTGAGTTTTTCGGGGAAGGTCATCAGCGCGCATATTGAATTTGCATGCGCCACAATTAACGCCGTTTTACCGACGCGTAATTCAGATACCACTATCTGTTGCCAGTAAAGAGGTATCCGATGCGGGTCACAGGTTGATGTGATTATTCGTATAAGGATGCTTCACCTGCTGGACGGGTTTTAAACCGGCGGTGCATCCACAGGTATTGTTCAGGGGCACGGAGGATTTCATTTTCGATGATTTTATTCATGTAACCAGCTGCGACGACCTCGTCGCCCTCGGGATAGCCTGATAACGGATTACTGATATACATCTGATAACCTTTTTTATCGCTCCGTCGGATCATGCTAAGAGTGATCAAATCTGCGCCAGCGAGTTTTGACAGTGCATATGTTCCATTCGTCGTGGCTGCATTTTTTACGGAGAAAAAGGGAGCGAAAACGCTGCCCTTAGGCCCATAATCTTGATCAGGTGCAAACCACACAGCTTCACCGGCCTTAAGAGCATGAACAAAGCCAGATAAATTACGTCGATTAATCATCGCTTTATTTGAACGCATACGCCCTTTTGTCTGAACCCATTCCATCAATGGATTATTGTGTGGGCGATACGTTGCCATCATAGGATGACATAACCCCATGACTCTTCCGCACAATTCAAGAGACATAAAATGAATCCCGACAACCATTACCCCTCTGGTTGCATTGGTCAGGTTTTCAACCCCTTCGACATCAAACCATTTCTTGACTCTCGCATCGCTCCAGAACCAGGCCATGCCCGTTTCCATCAGTCCCAGACCGAGAGAAACAAAGTTTTTATTGACCATCTGGCTTCGGGCAAATGGTGTCATTTCGGGAAAGCAGAGCTCAATATTTTTAATCGCAATACGTTCCCGGCGTTTCAGAAAGTGTCTGGATATTTTTCCAAGACCAGAGCCCAGAATATGTAAGACCGGGTAAGGAAGTTGAACTATAAGCCACAGCAGGCCCAAACCAGACCAGGTAAACCAGTAGCGGGGATAGAGTAAATTATGATTAAAGGGTTGTGACATAAATTTCCTTAATGCTAATGAAAGTTGTAACGCATAAGGAAAATAATGAAGAATTCGTCTTTAGCGATACACATCGTTTTAGACAGTTGCAGACTGTTTAAATTCAGAAAATAAAACAATCCTGCAAGTAATGGTAAAAAATATGGAGAACCGGGAGAAAATAGTGAAGCAGTAATTTTTTTGCCATAAATTTATGGGTTGATTATTGGCATGCAGGAAGTTGTCTTCTGGATTCATCATCCTCAGGATACTCAAAAGCGAAAAGGTGAATTTGGGTAAGGTTATAAAACCATAACCTTTTCGTTGAATAACTTCGCCCGGTTTGAAACATACCCCTGATATTTCACGAATAATTGCATAGTGGTCATTATTAAATCTGGCCCGGTGGATACCGGATACAGAAAGATTGACCTGCCTGTCTGTGACGGCTGTTCGAAAGGATATCTCCTTCAATAAAAACAGATTTAATAGATTTCATTATCATGGCCTCTACCACAGCAGTATAAGAGAAATGTTGTCATTCCCGGCATCGTTTAGATTAGGTTGCGGGGCTGATAAGCCCCCAATATATCCGCATTCTGATGATCTGAATAATAGCCAGCAGGCAGAACACCAGATATTGAAAATTGAATGTCTGATTTATGATACAATACCCTTCCATGAGAAATTTATGATGAAATCAGAAGACACCCTTGACTGGTACCCGGCACAGTTGCCGCCCGTGAAAATTATTCTTGGTGAAGCCGTGCTGGCTGTGGGTAAACAGGGCCGACCGATTAATACCCGAACGTTGCTTGAATACCTTCAGGTTATGCAGGGCAAGCAAAAAAGGCGGGATGACAAAGTCGCCATGCAAACTGCGATTGATGTTCTCAGGGATAATCAGCGCATTAACGGCAGACGTTAATGCGCGTCTGAAATCAGTATCCGTTCTGAATGATTTCAACCGTATGGTTTTGGCCATCATCCCGCAGTGGGATTCTGTCATCAGGGAGGAGAACGCCATCCAGCGTAACCCGATATTCTCCTTCGCCGCGTGAGACACTAATCTGATAATGGCTTTCGCCATATTGATATCTCATAGAAAAAGACGGCCACTCATCTGGCAACCGGGCATGAACAGTAAAGGCAGCACCGGAGCGTTTTATCCCCAGTAATTCATCAGTAAGTAAACGCAAGGCCCAGCCTGCGGAACCGGTATACCAGCTCCATCCTGCTCGTCCGGTATGGGGAGCGACACTGTAGACATCAGCACTCATGACATAAGGTTCAGCTTTATAGATCCCGACCGAGTCCGCATTCAGGGTATGATTTATCGGGTTGAGCATTGACCAGAGTTGCCAGGCGCGTTCTGCATTCCCCATTCGGGCAAATGCCATCACTGCCCAGATAGCGCCATGTGTATACTGTCCCCCGTTCTCCCGCACTCCGGGCAGATACCCCTGGATGTAACCCGGATTAGGACCGTGCCCATCAAAAGGAGGTGTTAAAAGCTTTATCAATCCCCCCTCATTATCCACAAGGTGCTTATCCAGCGCCTGCATGGCCTGCGCGCAGCGAACCGGGCTTGCGGCCCCGGACAATACAGACCAGCTCTGTGCAATCGCATCAATCCGGCAGTCCTGCGAGGCTTTCGATCCCAGGGGCGTACCATCGTCAAAGTACCCGCGCCGGTACCATTCGCCATCCCAGGCATGGGCTTCGAGATTGTTTTGCAGGCGCAGGGCCTGTGAACGGCACATCGAGGCGACAGTGTCATCCTGCCTGCGCTCCGCCAGCGCTGCAAACCGCTGCAAAATATCGTACAGGAAGAAGCCCAGCCAGACGCTTTCACCTTTGCCTTCGATACCTACCTGGTTCATCCCGTCATTCCAGTCACCTGCCCCCATCAGCGGCAGGCCATGCTCTCCGAACCGCAGACCATGTTGAATCGCTTTGACGCAGTGTAACCAGAGTGTCTCTTCGGTGCCGCTGATGACCGGCGTGTCATAGACAGACTCCTCACCAGGCTGAAGCGGACGTCCCTCCAGATAAGGGATGAGGATTTCCAGGGCATCCTTATCCCCCGTCGTTTCAACATAGTGGCAAACGGCAAGTGGAAGCCACAGGTAGTCATCAGAACAGCGGGTACGAACACCGTTGCCATGTGGAGGGTGCCACCAGTGTTGCACATCTCCCTCGATAAATTGCCGTGATGCACACAGTATTATCTGTTCACGCATCCGGTTCGGATCGGCATGACTCAGTGCCAGTGTATCCTGCAGCTGATCGCGAAAACCAAATGCGCCGCCAGACTGATAGTAACCACTGCGGGCCATAAGGCGACAGGCGACTGTCTGATACATTAGCCAGCCATTAACCAGTAAATTTACGGAAGTGTCGGGGGTGTTAACCACGATTTTATCGAGCACATTGTGCCAGTGGTTGTGAACCCGGTTTAGCTCCTGGCGGACCGTATTCTCATTCATATAATGGGCAAGCGTCTCCTGAGCACGTGCGTGATTTTCATCTGCGCCGAGGATAAAAATAAACGTCCTCTGATCCCCATCAATTAATGTGACCGCCGATTGTACCGCCCCGCAGGGATCCAACCCTGCCCCCGTCTTACCCGAAAGTTTGCGCAGTTTCATAGCAGACGGATCGTGCAGGGAACCATTACGACCGATAAACTCGCGACGGTCGCCTGTCAGTGAACAATCATTACCGCTGACGGCAAAAAATGCAGTACGCCCGCCACCGTTATCACCGTAAAAATTGTTCGCCAGCACCCCGCAGCCGCCAGGGATACTGGCCGCCTGTGTCACAATGTGAGGTGCTGAGCGCGTTCGGGCTCCACCGAGTGTCCACTCCACATAGCCAGTGACAGAGAGTTTTCGTGTTCGTCCCGAAGTGTTACTGAGCGTCAGGAACGCCAGTTTTACCGGCGCCTCTTCGGCAACCAGAACCGTCAGCTCGCTGTCTATACCGTTCTCACGATGGGCAAAAACACTGTAACCAAAACCATGGCGGGTCAGATAATCACCGTGTCCGCGAACAGGCAAAGCCGTCGGTGACCAACACTCACCGCTCTCTTCATCGCGCAGATAAAACGCCTCGCCGCTGCGATCGCTTACCGGATCGTTCTCCCATGGTGTTAACCGGTATTCATGCGCATTCTCATACCAGGTGTAAGCCTGTCCCGCCTCTGAAATCACGCTGCCAAAACGGGAATTTGCCAGTACGTTTGACCACGGTGCCGGTGTCAGCTCATTTTCCCGCAGGACAATCTGGTACTCCCGACCATCCTGCGAAAATCCACCGTACCCATTGAAATGGCTTAACTGACTGATGTCGGGGATCCAGTCCGTATGTTGATTGCGCTCCCGCACAGCACGCGGAATGAACGCTCTTACCGGAGGTTTCAGGGTATGAATACGCTGGTTAAGCTGCTCATTAATTCCACCTGCGCGGTCATCAAGATAAAGACAGGCCACGCTCATCAAAAGCAACTTATCCTCAGCGGAGAGGTGCTCACCGTTACGGACGAAAAGCCCGCCCGTTTTATCCAGCAGGCTGGCTTCAGACCCGGCATAAATTAAATCCATAATCTTATTTTGTAATCCCTGCTGGTAGCCGCCGGGGCTGTTATTCAGGATCACCAAATCAACATCCAGTCCTTTCTGTCTCCAGTACCGGTGTGCCTGAATCAGTGTGGTAACGGAGGCGATACTTTCCTCACTGGTAATACTAAGCAGCACTATCGGCAGATCACCTGAAATTGCCCAGCCCCACAGACCGGACTGACCACGCCGGTTACGGCTGATCACCTGACCTTCGGCGCGCAACTCCTGGACAGGGTAAAGCACTGCGCTGGCGAGACGATTAAACAAAGTGGCATCATCTTCACTGGCGTTCATCTGGCGTAATACCACCAGACTGTGCGACCAGGCCAGTTCAAAGACGCGATCGGCAATAGGGTGATCGCGATATTTCTCCAGCAACGCCAGACTCTGCTGGCGGGTATCGCTGATACCATAAATGATATCAATCGTGACCGGCTGCCCCGGCTGCAGAATGATGGTGTTGCGTATCGCCAGTATAGGGTCCAGTACTGGCCCCGACGTGTTGCTGAGCGGCCCTCCGCCCTCTATTGCCAGGGCATCAGCAGGGGTTCTGCCACGACCAAGAAATTTTGCCCTGTCCGTTTCAAACGAGACGTTATGACGGTTATCGCCATGCACCACCATCATGTGAAACAGGCAAGGACTCGGTTCATCCGGTGAGCGCGGGCGCCGGTGGCAAAGAATAGCGTCACGCTCAGGATTCAGCTCAGTCTGAATAAACAAATTGCTGAATGCCGGGTGTGCCAGATCGCTGGCATCAGGCGCCAGTACCACTTCGGCATAGGTTGTCAGCGCCAGGGCTCGGGGCTGGCGACCACGATGAATCAGTGTGAGCCGTCGCAGCTCAATATCATCCTCAGGGGAGATCACAACCTGAGTTTTGACGCTGAGCCCAGCGAAGGTTCGTCTGAATTCAGCGCTCGCATCGGTGAAGATCACTTCCTCGTCGTGTTCGCTGGCGTTGCCTGTCGGCTGCCAGGTATTGCTCCACACGTCGCCCGTCTGCATATCGCGGATATAGCAGAATGTTCCCCAGTTATCGCGCGTGGTATCACTGCGCCAGCGCGTAAGAGCAATATTATTCCAGCGACTGTAACCTCCCCCTCCCGCTGTCAACATCAGATGATAATGGCTGTTGGACAGCAACTGAATATCCGGGGCGGGTGTGTCCACCCCATTGAAAATTCGGGGTTCATAGCGAACGGGTTTGACCCTGCCCTCATGAGATTCAAAATGACGGCGTGGGCTGTAGAGATCGACCGCATCCGGCACGCGCTCCTGTAACAGCAGACTCGCTGACCGGAAAACTGTACTGGACATGAATCGCTCAGCCATGGGGGCATCAAGCAGCACATGGGCCAGCGCCTGAAAAGCCATGCCCTGGTGATGTGCCATCCATGACTGCACCACCGCATAGAGCTGTCCGGTTGCGAGGCGTGAGGGGGTATAGTCCAGCGCTTCGTAAAAACCGTATTCGCCACGTGCACCATTTTTTTGCAGTCTGAACAGATTCTCACAGGCTCTCTGTGGTGAGACTATCAGCGCCAGCAGTGTGGCGTACGGGGCGACAACCATGTCATCGGCAAGTCCCCTGCGCAGACCGAGCCCCGGCACGCCAAATGCCTGATATTGATAATTATGCTGAACATCAAAAGCATGATAACCAGACTCTGAAACGCCCCATGGTACCCCGCGTTCTTTCCCCCAGTGAATCTGGCGCATAACCGCCGACTGACTCATCTCATCGAGCAGACTGCCAGGCCAGGTGGGCATCACCAGATTCGGCATCAGGTATTCAAACATAGACCCGCTCCATGACATCAGGGCAGTTTCATTATCAATCGTGGTAAACAGCCGCCCCAGCGCGTACCAGCTTTTAAGAGGCAACTGATTAGTCGCAATGGCGAGAAAACTGGTCAGGCGGATTTCAGATGGCAGGAGATCATAATGGCTCTTATCAGGTGTATTTGTGTCACAGTTATAACCGACACTGAGCAGACTGGTTGTTTCGCTGTACAGAAAGGCGAAATCCATCCGGGCATGCTCATTCAACCGCTGTTCAAGCTCGGTGATAATATTCAGTCGCATCCGGGCCTGCTCCGTCGCTGACGCCGGAGGTGTTCCCTTACCGGTAAATGTCGCACGGGCAAGCTCGCTCAGAGTCGGCAGCGGCTGTTCGTTCCAGGAAGCAGGTAACCAGCCAAGCAGCAGCGACCACTCATGGCAAAGCTGTACCAGTTGATGCTCCAGGTGCCCTGCCCAGCGCATCTGAAGAGGAGACCCCTGATGACATTGCGTTGTCAAATGGTTGCACTGGGTGCGCATTTTTTTCAGCTCGCTGAAAAACGCCTGCGGAGGTAGCAACACCGCGCTCAGGTAGTGTTTGCGCAGCAGTCGCAGGCTATCAGGCGGGTTCTGGCCCCACTGTTTTTCCAGAATATCCAGCATATCGTTCACTCCTGCCAGTATCCGTTGGATGTTTAAAACGGGCTGATGACGCATGGCGGACAGCCCTTCACGCAGTGTCAACAAATGCCCCGCCATGTTTCCGCTGTCGACGCTTGAAACATAGCGTGGGCTGAGGGGGGCCAGCGTACGGGTGTCATACCAGTTATAGAGATGGCCCCGGTAATGCTCCATTTTATCCAGTGTGTCGAGGGTGAGTGACACGCGCCGGAGCACCTCTCCGCCGGGCAGATAGCCAAAATCCCAGGCCGTCAGGTTAGCCATAAGGGAAAGGCCAATATTGGTAGGAGAAGTACGATGGGCCACCGTCGGTTGCGGTATTTCCTGGTAGTTATCAGGTGGAAGCCAGTTTTCTTTTTCTGTGGCAAAGGTCTCAAAAAATGCCCAGATTTCACGGCTTGTCTGGCGTAACAACTGTTTTTGTTCCTGATTTGGCGAAAACACCTTACGCACAGGCTGGCGACTCAGCCAGCTCATCAGCAGTGGTGCCAGACACCATAACAAACCGATCGGCAAAGCAATCGCCAGCAGTGGCGGCGCATATTGTCCGGTCAGTATTATAAGCGTCACGCCACCTGCAACATTCAGCCACATCGCCTGATAAAATCGCGCAACAGAGGGTTTGTCCTGATTGCTGTCCAGGCTGTGACTGACCCACTGGCTGAGGTGACGCCTGCTGACCCCCAGTCGCCATAGCGTCACGGCAATTGCCTTGAGCGAATATCCGGCTTCATGCGGCAGTACCGCAAAATTAAGGCCGATGCCTGACAAACGCTTCAGCGCGCCTGCCCCCACCAGTAACAGATGCGGCTTCAGGCGACGACGCAGAGGTTTATGCAGAAAGTTGTGGGCGATGCTGAGGATTGCAGGTAACAGCCATATCAGTGCCAGTACGCCAAGCCAGTAAAATGGATTGGGTACCCAAATCAGGGAGAAGAACAGCAATACCAGTAAAGAAGGTGCGACCAGACTGCGACGCAAATTATCGAGTAATTTCCAGTAAGAAAGTGTGGACAGCGGGTTCTTATCCCGGGTTCCATCAGTTTTTCTGACGTGTGGCTTCAGCCAGTTAAGCAGTTGCCAGTCGCCCCGGATCCAGCGTGAACGACGCGCGACGTCCGAAAGGTAATTATTGGGGTACTGTTCGTAAAGTAAGACCTCACTCAGTAGCCCCGATCGTGCATAGCACCCTTCAAGTAAATCATGGCTGAGAACCAGATTTTCCGGGCAAGTGTTGGCAGTGGCCAGCACAAAGATATCGACATCATAAATCCCTTTACCGACGAACGATCCTTCCCCAAAGAGATCCTGATAGATATCCGAAGACATCATCGAATAAGGATTATTACCGGGCACGTTACTGCGTATGGCGGCATAACGTCCCTGACCGTTGCGTGGTATCTCCTCCGCGAGGCCGGGTTGCAGAATGCCGAATCCTTTAATGACCCTCTGGCGTAGCGGATCATACTCTGGCTTATTCAGCGGATGCGCCATTGTCGCGACCAGCTTGTGTGCCGTATCGCGCGGCAGCACCGTATCACTGTCCAGGGTAATGACGTATTTAATGTGACCCGGTAAAAGATGAGCTGGTATATCCGCAACACTGACGAATTGAGTCCCCGGATGACGCAACCAGCTGTTCAGCAACGCCAGTTTTCCCCGCTTGCGTTCATAGCCCATCCACGTTCCTTCAGAGGGGTTCCATTCAGGTTCCCGGTGTAGCAGATAGAAACGTGGACGGCTAGAGGGATAGCGGCGATTAAGCGCCTGCATATCGGCGATAGCCTGTCTGAGCAGGGCGTTATTTTCCGGCGAGGGTTCATTCTCAGAATCAGCGAAATCGGTGAGCAGAGCGAACCTGAGATTTTCGTTTTGATTCCCCAGCCAGCAGACTTCAAGGCTGGTGAGGAGCTTGCTGAAACTATCGTGGCTGGTCAGCATGCAGGGAATGGCGATCATGGTTGCGCTGTCAGCAGGAATGCCGGTTGAAAAATCCATCCCAGGCAATGGATGAGGAACGCGAAAACGGGTGGTTGCGTCACTGAGCAAATCACTCATTAACTGAGTTAAAGCGATAATCAGAGGCAATGCCACCGCGATCAACAGCCAGTCTGCGCCCTGTAGAGCAGTTTCGTGCAAAACTGCCGCTGTCGTTGCTGTTGTCAACAACGCCAGGCTTCCAAGCCAGGACAACAGAGTTATTCTGTTGAAACTGTGCCGCAAACGTATGAGCCTGGAGGTGTCAGCCAACAGATGAATCTCCAGCTGCTGTCGACCTTCGCCCGCCAGATAATAGCCAACGTGATGTTCCTGTGTGTCGGGAGCACTCTCCCCCGAAAGCGCCAGCACCCTGCCCGCAACCTCAGGCTCACTGAGACCACTGTCTCTGGCAAGGATCTCAACAACGTGGCGGTAATGATCCCGGGTATTAAAGTGCATCCGGGGATAGATACCGGCAGGATCATTGCGTAATGCCTGTTCGACGACACTGATCGTTTCGGCGAAATCAGCCCAGTCCGTTTCGCTCAGTAATCGCAGACCCGCGATGCTGTTACTGACGGATAGCTGGCTGGCGGCAAGCTGTTGATTGAAGCTATGTATGAGAATGTCGGTGGTGACTCCCTGTTCCCGGAGGCACTGATCAACCCAGGTAAGAGGTAACGACAGCGCGTTGCCATGTCCCTGCAGGCGCCGCACCAGCTCTGCGACAAACGCACTGGTTAACGGAGGACGAGAGCGCGCCATATCGGCCACCACCATGATTAAATCACCTGGCTCGTTCTCTGCACATTCGAAAATCCTTGTTATCCACGTATCTGCCAGGTTTCTGTCCTGCTGAGCTTTTATCACTTCCATGCTGATACGACGAAGATTTTCAATCAGCGCCAGGCGCAGCATCCCCGGCAAGGCCCAGACTTCACCTAATGTCAGCGGTGCCACCTGTTGATAGGCGGTGAGGTAGCTGGTCAGGCTGGCTGTATCCCAGCGGCCATCACCGTGAGCAATGGCCTCTGATGCAATATTGTAAATTCGTGGACAATTCAGCGGTGACATCAGCGACGGGAGACCTTTGCCAAAGCTTTTCGGCAAGTGCTGACGGACAGTGCGGATTTGCTCCTCAATCAGATAATAATTGTCCAGCAACCATTCCCCTGCGGGCATGATACTCGTCTTTTTACCCGCGTTAAGCTCATAGCAGTTTTGCGTGATGACGATCTCATTGTCGGCGAGCCTTTTCAGCAGGTAATAAGGAAGTTTATCCGGCGATAATTTATGTGTGCGCGCCAGTTTCTGACCGTAGCGTTCCATCTGGGCAGTCGAAAAGAGCTCTGACCGCGGATTGCTTTCACCGTCAGGATCGTTCGCCGAAAACGTCATGTTTTCTGCGTCATTCGTAGGAATACGGGAGTGGTTAAACCACGCTCTGGGGTTCATTTTCATAGCGTTGCTCTGATGCGACGTTAGCGCGCAGGAGCAGTTGCGAAATCAGTTCAGAAACGTTCTCTCAGGATGGGCGTAAGGCATCAGGGATTTAACAGCTGCTGGAATTTAACTTAGGTATAAAATGTGGGCCCTGTCTGAGGTTTTTCGGTCGGACTAGCGTCGGGAGATAAACAGGGCTTTACACCCTGGGCACATCATGGCCTGATTGCGACGGATTTTTGACACCGGTTGAGCTGATTTCAAGCCACAAACAGGGCAAGCGGCAGTGGCGGTAGAAGCACCGCTGAAGAGTTTCATTGCGTAATCGATAATGGACATAATCATTAACCTTTCAATGAATGAGCCTCACCGTATCACACTTGGTTAAGTTTTAATCTATTTATTTTGGTGCACTGAAATTCAGGAAAGATAGATGTTCGCAGCCACAGGCCCCCTGGGACCGTGAATCCGACAAAATTCAATACGGCTTCCTGGAATGGGTAATTCCGATTCGCGTGAATTAACGGCTGAAATATGAAGCAGAACGTCTTTTCTGCCATCTGAAGGGGTGATGAAACCTTTACCGCTGAGAATGTCAAAACTTTTGACAATTCCTGTCATTTTATGGGACAAGTCAATTCCTTATTGAAAACACGCAAAGACTATACCCTGAAAAAATTATATTGCCACTTTTAATTTTCCTTGCAGGACCTCTGGATGGCTAAAATATAATTTGCTTATTATGACTTCCCGTGCCTTAATGAATCCCATCAGTTCGATGTACAAACGAACGTTAAACATTTTCCGGGCAGTCCTCATTACCAGGCGTTATCGCTGATATCCCCTCTTTTGAGTCCATACGTTTAATACTATACGTTTACTATCAATACTATAATTTGTGACGGGAATCAGTATGACCTCAAGAATTAAAGGCCTTGTAAAATGGTTTAATGAAGACAAAGGTTTTGGCTTCATCTCTCCTCTTGATGGGAGCAAAGATATCTTTGTTCATTTTTCAGCGCTTAACGGAGACAACTTTAAAACCTTATTTGAAGGGCAGAAAGTTGAATTCGCAATACACAGTGGAGACAAAGGTCCTGCTGCGGCAAACGTAATACTTTGCGATAAATAAATCTTTGTGGGTCTGCGACAACGATGAAGGATTATTCCTGAGTAGACAGATCCATAAATTAATTTAGCGAAAGGCAGTTTATTCTTAATATCAGGTCAGCATATTTTTGCACATCGATGAGTGTGCTGACCGATGTGATGAAGTGCAGGTCTGCTGCATGAAAAGTCTAAAAGCAGAAGCTAACTGCTTGTTAAATAATAAAGTGCGTAAGAGGTCAGGCAGCCTCCGAAAGCATCACGTCCTTGATTCTATCCTGTTTTAATTTTCTTTAGCTTTCAAAATTAAAAAAAAGAAAATTACCAGACTTTTGTAAATATCACATAGTCCGCGCAGGTTGATCACAAAAAATTATCTCCTCTATCGAAGAGATTGCCTTATGGAAAAAACCAACAGATGATAAAAGTCCTTGTGTTTTTTAATGCTGAATCCTGTAAGGTCATGACCGTTCTTGAAGGTATATCCTCTATTAAGCAGGAATATCCAAACGGTGAAGAAACTCATCTTCGGATTATGTCAGCAGGTTTTCCTTCTTTGACCGGAGATCATGGTGTTGTTCACGTGGCTTCTGACAGGGAATTGACTTCTCAGGAGATACTTGATGCTGCCAGGAAATATTTATAGCATTTCATTAAGTTCTCTGCTTCACATTTAATTGCGCACGCTCACTTACCCTATTCAACAGATACAACTAAAAAAAATGAGTAAAAACCCTTTATCGCCTGCTAACTGCAGGCTTTTTTTTATAACACATTCAAAATTTTATAAGCGCTTACCCTGAGAAGTGAAAATGACTCTTTGTGTACTGACAAATTGTCGATATCGCTCTAATCCCCTTCATGCTATCTTGCCTTTTATGGTGAATCCTCCTAAGCGGCGGGGCTAATTAACCTGATGACACTTTTGCTGGAATGTTCATCATGCACGACTGAAGCAGCGAGCCATGGGGGGTTACCCAAAGGCTTACCGGGAGGCACCCGGCATCATATGTATAAGCCCCTGCAGCAATGCGGGGGCTTTTTCACAAATATGACCGGTATAAATTCAGAAAGCCGGTTGATGTGGGATCAGTACGGCTGACCTATATTAATAATTGTGCTCACCGTATCACCAAAGAATGTCAGTCGACTCAGGATAATACCTGAAAGTGCAATGATAACCGTTGCAATGGAAACTGACGCTTTCTGGCGCTGACAGGACAAGACGAGTGTTAGCGCGAAACAGATTAAGCCGGACCAGAAAAAAGGAGATGAGCTCCATTGTTCTGCGGTCATACGTGCAATCGTTCCACCGCTGCGCCAGATAACCGGTGCGATAACCATGGCCAGAATCAGTAACACCAGCCCCTGGCGTAAGGGAGAAAGTGCCGGAGACTTATCCAGCAACGGGAGCATTGCCGCCCCCATTACCCATGCCGTTAACAGGTAGAGAATCATCGGCAGCCCGTTATTGATGGCGATCATTGCGGGTGCTGCATATGTCAGCCCCTGCACTGCAATCAGAACGATCCCCATCACTGCCGCTGCAATCACGGTCACGACTTTTCCATCAGTGAACAGTGCCAGCGCAATCGTGACGGCAAAAAGGCTTGCTGCCAGAATTTCCCTGCTAAGCCATGAATGTCTTAAGTTAATAAAAGCATTATAGCCATGGAACGGATCGGCCAGATGGAAGGTTGCTCCAATCAGGGATACGCCCAGAACCACGCCCGTAATAAACCATGACCTGCGCTGCGGGATATCACGGTTATAAATGCGCCGCCAGGCAAGAAACAGGGCCATTCCGACAGACGTCTGGCTCAGCGATGTAAAGAAAACCAGTGGTAACTCATAGTGTTCCATGATTATTCTCCAGCCTGATGCGGTGTGCGGGGCATAATGAAGCGGGTCCCGGGGTTCAGGGATGGCATAACAGGGTATCCGGGGGGATACTGTATGGCATTTCCGGGGGCACCCTGTCCATCCAGATCTATCATGGTTAATGCACCGACAGGGCAAGCATCAATGCAGGCTGTTTGTAAACCTGCATCTAACCGTTCATAACACATACTGCATTTTTCAGCCTTATGAGTGACTTCGTTAAATCTGGGGGCACCATAAGGACAACTGCGCAGGCAGTTTTTACAGCCTATACAGCGAGCAGGGTCATGTACGACGATACCATCTTCGCGCAGGGTATAGGCCTCAACCGGGCACGCATCCAGACAGGCGGGATGCTCACAGTGGTTACATGCCAGTGAGTAGAAAGCCCTTTCTTCGTGCGGATAGATGGAATTCCCCAGCGGGTAGACATAGCGCCAGAAAAGATCAGGCTCCAGTTGATTAAAACTTTTACAGGCCATGGCACAGCCACGGCACCCGATACATTTTTCACTATCGACCAGGAATGCACGTCTCATGCTTTTGCTCCTTGTATCGATTTATCCTGTGCTGGCATTTTTGTTAACTCTATATCAGCAAACTGACAATGGATGGCGGAACCCGGTGAACCGGTTTTCATTTGCCCCATGTCTGATGAGGTATCATCGACCACATTCTGAACGTTAAAACTCTTTTTCGGGAACCAGGCCTCATACATCACCAGCATATCTTTCGGTACGTTCGTGGTGAGTCTGGCCCTGACAGTCACGTCACCAATGCCATTAAAGACACGAACCCAGTCCAGTTCCTTGATACCTTTGAGTTGTGCCGCTGCGGGATGGAGGTAAACAAATGGTTCCGGGTAAAACACCTTCATCCAGTCCAGATTAATGAACTGTGAATGGATGCCAAATAATGCATGCGGAGTAAAAAGCTGGAATGGATGGGTTTTCGCCCTGCCCGGTTTATATTCAGGTAAGCGTGAGTGGCCGTTCTCCTGACTCAGCGCCGAAGCAAATTCGTATTTACCGGATGGTGTTTTGAACTTGAAGTCGTGCCAGGCCGCAGGATGTGGCAGTTTAGCTTTGACAGGGCCATTGAGCAGCTCTTCCCAGGATGAGATGCCAAACAGTTTGTAGATCCCATCGTTAAATTCTTTCGCTACCCATTCTTTACCGTCAATCTCCTGCGGGAATGTACAGGAGCCAGGAGACAAGCGATTCATGGTTCGGGAGAGTGCCGCAGCTATCTCAATATCCGATTTCGACTCATACATTGGTTTAATCGCCGGCTGGTTAATGGTTAACCAGTAATGCCAGTACGATACCGAGACATTCCACTCCTCCATTTGGGTTGTGGCAGGTAAAACAATATCGGCCTGCTCCACGGTTTTATTGAAAAAATGGTCCACGCACACCACCATCTCCAGCTTTTTGAAAGCCTTGAGCATTTTATTATGATCAAAATCCTGTGATAGCGGGTTCTTACACGCCACCCACAACATACGAATGGGCGGATCATTCGTGTCCAGTATGGCCTGCGCGGTTTTGTTTATATTCACACTGCGGTCGGTATAACTGGCTTCCGTTTTTGCCGCAAAATCAAACTCCCCTTTTGGTCCTTTTTGTCCGGTAAACCCAACCGATCCCTCAGGTTGTTTTTGCAGCATGGCGTGATAATTGAATCCCCAGGTATAAAGGTGACCATAACGTGCGCCTCCCCCTTCCAGACCGATATTCCCCGTCATGGCGACCAGCGCATCAATGGCACGCACATTTGCGCCACCATTGATATGGCGTTGCATACCGTAACCGATCCAGATAGTCGCTGGTTTTACTGCAGCAAAATCTTCTGCAAGCTGACGAATGGTGTCGGCAGGAAGGCCGCACTGCTCCGCTGCCCACTCCAGGGTGATGTTTTCCTCTAAATACTGTGCAAAATCAGAAAAACCGACGGCATACTGGGTAGTAAAGTCTTTATCCACCAGACCGTTGTCTAATAAGTGGCGAGCCATACCCAGCGCCAGCGCACCATCGGAGGCTGGTTTTATCCGTAAGTACAAATCGGCTTTGGCTGCTGTCTGTGTCAGGAGGGGATCAATGACAACCACTCTGGCGCCACGCTCGCGCGCCTGATAGATGTATTTCATGCTGTGCATGGAACACCAGGCAGGGTTAGCGCCCCAGATAATGATGTACCTGGACTTGACCATATCTTCGGGATCGTTACACCACATATCCCCCATGTCATAGCTCTGGGCATCAATTCCTGCAGGCCAGCAGGGAGTGCCGACAAAACGGGTGGTGTAACCCAGCGAGGACATCATGCCTTCAACACCGTAATTAAGAATGCCCAAATTACCTGAATATTTCGTGAGGCCCAGTCCCAGAAGCGAGCCATCTTTCTTTTTAATCTCCAGAATTTTGCTGGCAATGCGTTCCATTGCGTCTTCCCAGGAGATGCGACGCCATTTACCGGAACCCCGGCCATCCTGAATCATCGGGTATTTAATCCGGTCAGGACTGTAGACCCGGCGGGGATAGGTCAAACCTTTTATACAGGGTTGACCATGCGTGAAAGTCGACTCTTTTGCTCCGTCAATATAGTGGATGACACCGTCTTTAACGTGAGTTCTCAGGCTGCAGGTGTCATAGCAATTGCGGGGACAGGAATTTCGATAAAGGGTGTAGTTATCAGGATTGTAAGGTATCGGGGGCTGTGCTGCAGCCCGGCGAGGGGTCAACAGCCCGCCTGGCAGGCTGGTAGCAACGCCTGCGAGGGCAAGATTTTTGATAAAGCGCCGCCTGGCGGGGGAATCAGGTGTGTCAGTCATGGAGAATTCTCCGCTGTAAATCGAAAAACCAAAGCGAAAGTACGTCAGCAACTGAGGCAATCAGCGGCGTTGATACATGGGCTTTGATACGGGTAATAAAGTCCGGCAACCATTTACTCAGGTGCTGATGCGTCAGCCAGTTCAGTACTTCTCTCTGTTCTGGCGTCAGTTCAGGTAACGATACCAGTAGCAAACAGGCCTCAATTTCATAACTGATTGAATCATCGGGAAATTGATTTTCTAGTGAAACTTCGAAACCCAGTTCGTGATAACACTTGCGTATTTCGAGCGTACTTTTTCCCATCACTTGCGGCTCTGTATGCAGATATACGGAAGCATAAGGCGGAGCCAACAAAGCCATGGGACCTACAAATAGCCGGTTAAAATCGTATTCGACTTCAAGCCAGTCCCCGGAGGAAGGGATAGCGGGTAACCCCGGATGGCGCAGGCATAAATCCTGGAGTCTGTTACTGATTTCAGCCAGTGAGCCTGATTGCGGGAAAGCAAAAAAGTCGCGGAGACAGATCCCTGTTGCTATCCATTCTTCACGAGAGAAGGACACGGGTAAGGCCGATAAAGAGGGAGGAAGTGTTTCACCCTGCTCTTCCCTGTCTGAAGAAAAAAACATATGAAATATCCTATATGCTTAAGAATAATCTCACTGTAAAACTACCGGCAGAGGATGTTTTTTGATCATGGATACGTTTTTATTGTTTTTTTGAGGCCGGGAGGATAAATCGTCACACAGTGTGCTGACGCTCACGATTAAAGCGTGGAGCAGGTCGCGATGAGTTCAGCAGATCATCTGTAGCCGCTCATTTGGTCACCGCATCACTCAATATAGCGATATGTATCAGGCAGGGTGCGCCTATGCGGAGCGTGCGGCGGAGAAACTCCAGGCTGGAAGAAAACGTTGCTGCGTAATAAGCGTTTTTATACGCGCCAGCCCACATGACGAAAATAAAACCTTCTATAACCCGCAGGCCAGCGGCCGGCTGACTATTCCCACGAGGCACCGTCTGGTTTGCCGGTCAGGGCATTCAAAAAAGCTGGGCCATGAAGCGAGAGATGCTATCGCCGGGTTATACAACACGCTACGTTGATTTACCGATCGTCAAATAAAAACGCTGTCGATATATTTATACAGGCGTTCTTTCAATCTATTTATTTAAGATCAAAAAGAGATAAATATTATTCTTATTAAGAGACAAAAATCATTCTCTTTGTATTATTAAACAGGTTTCCCGATCTGAAAATAACATTCACTACGTAATGGAGCTACTGAGATGAGAGTTGTCGTATTTCAAGGACAATATGGTATTTTTAAACGCGAAGGTTTAGACCTTTCTATGCCAGCGGTACAAAGTTGTTTGGGGTTGTATGCATTATCCGATCAGCACGATTACTTGCTATGCGCGCATTTTGATACGGCTCTGGCGCTACAACAGAACCTGGAAGATATTCAATGCGCGCTGGAGCGGAAAGGGATCAGTATGAAAAGCCTGCACGGTATGGTTTTTGGTGGCGACGGAAAGCAGAGCTACCTGCGCTGTTCTTCACCCAGTAGCGATATTGGCAATACCATTGTTAATTTTATAAAAGCCCGGGGCGGCACCGCTGAATATTCAGCCCAGTATTATTCCGGTGTGATTCCCCAAACGTTTAACTTTTACTACAAACGACGTTACGGGATCACTGAAGGCCGAAACGCCAGAGATTTTATGGGCGGTCATCAGCAGGCCGAAAATATCGCCAGACAGCGGATAAAACTCAGGCCGTCGGAGTATTCGCCAGCGCAGGCAAAAATGACGGATATTAGTCACTTATATTAAACAGCGGGTTCCATGCAGAAACCCGCCAGTGAAAGGCAACACGAAAATCACGCCAGACCATCAGCGGCTGCGTTTGGCGTGGCGCTCCCAGTTTTCCTGCTTTGCCTGCTCCGACTTACGCAACGCCACGTAGCAAGCACCGTTGCCACCATGATGCGGCAGCGCCGCACAAAAGGCCTGAACATCATCAAACTCGGTCAGCCAGCGCGCCAGATAACTGCGCACAATATTCGGATGCGAGCCATCTTCCCGCCCTTTGCCGTGAATGATGAGCACATTACGCAGACCATCAAGCCGCGCCTGGTGCATAAAGCGGAACAGCATCTGGCGGCATTGCTCAACCGGCTGGCGTAGCAGATTAAGGCTTGCCTGCTGGCTGTATTTCCCCTGCCGCAGCTTATCCAGCACGCCGTTCTGCAACCCTTCGCGTTTAAACTCCAGTGGCGTACCAAGAGGGATAATGTCAAGAAAACCGGTGGTGAGAAAATTATCGAGCTGCAGGGTATCGATACGCTGCTGCGCGCGAGGATTAGGTGTTCGCTGCCAGTGTACATCTGCACAGCGCTTCAGGGGCTGAACGTCCTCCATGGCGTCAAGAAAAAGCGATTTGTCGTCAGGGTTCATCAGGCACTCCTCCATCAACTTCTGCTCATGTACTATAACGGGCGTACCCCGCCCCTACAATGGCTCTCGAGGATTTACCTTAAGTCGGCCAAACAGTTAATGTTCTCGCCTGTTTAATTGCAGCCAAAAACCATAATAAATTTGTGAGTACAAATTTAACTTAACTAAAATTATTATCGCACTGGCGACCTGAATTTTAGTTAAATTATCGTGAAATCAATCACCATTTCTTACTGGAAATATTTACGCGCATCGCTATAACTATATTTACCGCACACGGAGGACACTGCAGGAAATAACGAAAGGAAGCGTCATTGTGTGTACTGTAGAGCCTGACGGATGTCGGCAGGCTCTATTTTTTTATCAGCGGGAATAGATAATATATGATCTATTAGATAACGACACATTGTCTGTTTATTATTCTGTTCCTCGCCTTGACATAGTGGAATAAACGTACTTTTGGGGTATGGTGGCACTGCAAGTCGTCTGCTAGGATTGGCGAACTTTGCCGCGGTTAAGGACGCCAGATGTTAACGTTACTTGAGGACAAAATATCCACCCCGCTTGGCCCGCTATGGATAGTGTGCGACGAAAGTTTTCATCTGCGCGCCGTGGAGTGGGAAGAGCACAGCGATCGTATGAATAAGCTACTGGATATTCATTATCGCAGTGAAGGCTATCAACGCATCGCCGCAACAGATCCTGGCGGATTGAGCCAGAAACTGCAGGACTACTTTGATGGCGATCTGGCTGTTATCGACACCCTCCCCACAGCGACCGCTGGCACCCCTTTTCAGCGTGAAGTATGGCAAGCGCTGCGCACGATCCCGTGTGGCCAGGTGGTGCATTATGGCCAATTGGCAAAAACGCTGGGACGCGCAACGGCGGCGCGGGCTGTGGGAGCCGCCAATGGTTCAAACCCGGTCAGTATTGTCGTACCCTGTCACCGCGTCATCGGCAGCAATGGCACCCTGACCGGCTATGCGGGCGGCGTACAGCGCAAAGAGTGGCTGTTACGCCATGAAGGCTACCTGCTATTGTGAGAAAAAGCGCATAAAAAGGCTTTTTATCAGGACGTATTGCGATAAAAACCTTAACGAAGTGAAGGAATTTCAACGAGATGATGTAGATTCATTTCGTTGAAGCTCGCCCGCCTGTTTTAATAATCGTGAATTGACGTTTTACCAGACTTACGTGCTCAAGAAAAAGATGTTAAAATTGACAAATATCAATTACGGCTTGAGCAGACCTATGATCCCGGAAAAGCGAATTATACGACGCATTCAGTCAGGCGGATGTGCAATCCATTGCCAGGATTGCAGCATTAGCCAGCTTTGTATCCCTTTTACTCTCAATGAGCACGAGCTGGATCAGCTCGACAACATTATTGAGCGTAAAAAGCCCATCCAGAAAGGTCAGACACTGTTTAAAGCAGGGGATGAACTGAAATCGCTGTACGCTATTCGTTCCGGTACGATTAAGAGCTACACCATTACCGAACAGGGCGACGAGCAGATCACCGGGTTTCATCTGGCGGGCGATCTGGTCGGCTTCGACGCGATTGGTACCGCTCATCATCCCAGCTTCGCACAGGCGCTGGAAACCTCGATGGTCTGCGAAATCCCGTTTGAGACGCTGGACGATCTCTCCGGCAAAATGCCGAACCTGCGTCAGCAGATGATGCGTCTGATGAGCGGCGAGATCAAAGGCGATCAGGATATGATCCTGCTGCTGTCGAAGAAAAATGCCGAAGAGCGTCTGGCGGCGTTTATCTACAATCTCTCACGTCGTTTTGCCCAGCGTGGCTTCTCACCGCGCGAGTTCCGTCTGACCATGACCCGTGGCGATATTGGTAACTATCTGGGGCTGACGGTAGAAACCATTAGCCGCCTGCTCGGTCGTTTCCAGAAGAGCGGAATGCTGGCGGTGAAAGGTAAATATATCACCATTGAAAACAGCGATATGCTGGCGCAGCTGGCTGGCCATACGCGCAACGTCGCCTGAGTTTTTTCTCCTGCCTTCAGACCTTTTGCCGGACTGTGTAATTTTCGTGATTTATTGATCTGGCAAAAGGTTTTCCCTGTTTCATTCAGTGCTTATAGGTTATCTTTTATTTACAGACTGTGGTGACAGATGTAAGGAGACCCTGTATGGCTAAGTATCAAAACATGTTGGTCGCCATCGATCCTAACCAGGACGATCAACCAGCATTACGGCGTGCTGTGTATTTGCATCAACGGATTGGTGGCCGCATTAAAGCCTTTTTGCCAATCTATGATTTCTCTTACGAAATGACCACCCTTCTGTCCCCCGATGAACGCACCGCTATGCGGCAAGGCGTTATCAGCCAGCGTACCGCGTGGATCCGCGAGCAGGCGAAATTTTACATCGATGCGGGCGTGCCGATTGAGATCAAAGTGGTCTGGCATAATCGTCCCTTCGAGGCCATCATCCAGGAAGTGATTTCCGGCGGTCATGATTTATTGCTGAAAATGACCCACCAGCACGATCGGCTGGAATCAGTTATTTTCACCCCAACGGACTGGCATTTGTTGCGCAAATGCCCTTGCCCGGTATGGATGGTCAAAGATCAGCCCTGGCCGGAAGGTGGCCGCGCCGTGGTGGCGGTCAATCTCGCCAGTGAAGAGCTGTACCACAATTCGCTGAACGAAAAGCTGGTCAAAGAGACGTTGCATTTGGCCGAACAGGTCAACCATACCGAAGTGCATCTTGTTGGCGCTTATCCTGTTACGCCAATCAATATCGCCATCGAACTGCCGGAATTTGATCCCAGCGTGTACAACGACGCTATTCGTGGTCAGCATCTGCTGGCAATGAAAGCGCTGCGGCAGAAATTCGGTATTGATGAAAAATTGACGCATGTAGAGAAAGGGTTACCGGAAGAGGTGATCCCGGATCTGGCCGAGCACTTACAGGCCGGGATTGTAGTGCTGGGTACCATCGGGCGAACCGGGATTTCTGCGGCATTCCTCGGTAATACGGCCGAACAGGTAATCGATCATCTGCGCTGCGACCTGTTGGTCATCAAACCGGATGATTATCAAAGCCCGATCGAACTGGACGACGAAGACGATTAAATAAAAACCCGCCATGAAGTGAACCCCATTTGTTGGAGTATCCAGCTTTCGGGGTTCACTTCAGCAAGGCGGATTTTTTATACTGCCGGTTCACCGCGCTGCTCAGCCGCCGTGTTTTCTACCGCCAGCCCACCTTTTACTACCACGCACGGCAGCGCCAGCGCGATCCCCTCTTCTGCCAGCTTTTCCATAATACGGATATTAATTTCCTGCTGAATATCCATGTACTTGTTGTAATCCGCCGTGTTGACGATATGCACGACTTCAACATTCAGCCTGTCGGCAGCGAATCCCTGAAAATGTGCGCGGTCAAACTTCGTTTCACCCACGTCGGTAATGATGGCCTGCACCATTTCACTCACTTTCCGCAATTTGTCCGGCGGCGTACTGACGGCCAGACCGAAGGTGAAAACGATACGCCGCGTCTGCATGCGCTTATAGTTATGCAGCGTTTGTTGCAGCAAAATCGCATTGCCGCAGACGATTTGCTCGCCGCTCAGGCTGCGAATACGCGTGGTTTTAAGACCAATATGCTCAATGGTGCCGGCAACATCGTTAAACACCACGAAATCGCCAATTTCGAAGGGCTTATCGAAGCCAATGGAGAGCGAGGCAAAGACATCGCTGAGGATGGTCTGCACAGCCAGTGCAATCGCAATACCGCCCACACCAAGGCTGGCAACCAGCGCGGTGATATTGACGCCCGCGTTTGCCAGAATCGACAACAGCATGATGGTCCATAGCATCATGCGCAGCAACAGACCGGCAATCACCATAGTCACCGGATTTCGGCTTGCACCAGGCGTATACATCAAATGACGCATCCACGACACCACGCCCTGATCGAACCAGATGGCAATCTGAATCGCCAGCACTAAAAACCAGGCGTGTCCGAGGGTATTAAACAGGCGGTCGGGAAGATCGATGAAACGCAGACTGAAAAGTAATGCAGCAATAAAGAGCAGGAATTGACTGGTACGGCTGAGCATATCGACCAGCACATGCTGCATTTTGCCAACGCCACGCTGTTTCTCGCTCCAGTTATGCGCCCCTTTCATCACCATCTTCAGTAAGCGCGTAAACAGCCAGTAGACCACCAGCGTGACCACTACCACTGTCGCCAGACCTGCCCAGAATGCGGGCGACATCAATAAGGATATAAAGTCAAAATGAGGCAAAAACGTCATCCTTCCTCCACATAAAAACATGAAGAAAGAAGTATAGTCGCTCTGCTCATGGTGGTTACGGGCAAAAAAATACCGCTCCAAAGAGCGGTATGTATAAGCGGTATAACTTACAGCGCTTTGAGGATAGCATCGACGCTGGCTTTGGCATCGCCAAACAGCATCTGCGTATTCTCTTTGAAGAACAGCGGGTTCTGTACGCCAGCATAGCCGGTGTTCATCGAACGTTTGAAGACAATCACGTTCTGCGCTTTCCACACTTCCAGCACCGGCATCCCGGCGATGGGGCTCTTCGGATCGTCCTGAGCCGCCGGGTTAACGGTATCGTTCGCGCCGATCACCAGCACCGTATCGGTATCGGCGAAATCATCGTTGATCTCATCCATTTCCAGCACGATGTCGTACGGCACTTTCGCTTCCGCCAGCAGCACGTTCATATGGCCCGGCAGGCGACCGGCGACCGGGTGAATACCAAAGCGCACTTTCACGCCGCGCGCGCGTAGTTTTTCGGTGATTTCCGCCACCGGATACTGCGCCTGCGCCACCGCCATACCATAGCCCGGGGTGATGATTACCGAGTGCGAATTTTTCAGCAGCTCGGCAGTCTCTTCCGCGTTAATTTCGCGGTGCTCGCCCACTTCTTCATCGCCGCCGGATGAAGAACCGTCGGTACCAAAACCACCGGCAATCACGCTGATAAAGGAGCGGTTCATCGCCTTACACATAATGTAAGAGAGGATCGCACCCGACGAACCGACCAGCGCACCGGTCACGATCAGCAGGTCGTTGCTGAGCATAAAGCCCGCCGCCGCTGCTGCCCAACCGGAGTAGGAGTTCAGCATGGAAACCACCACCGGCATATCCGCGCCGCCAATGGACGCCACCAGATGCCAGCCGAACACCAGCGCGATGATAGTCATCAGCAGCAGTGCCAGAACTTGCAGGCCGACGCTGTCGGTACGGACAAACACCAGCAGCAGAACAAAAGAGACAACCAGCGCCGCAAGGTTCATTTTGTGACGATGCGGCAGCATCAGCGGTTTAGAAGAGATCTTGCCGCGCAACTTGCCGAACGCCACGATGGAACCGGTAAAGGTCACCGCACCAATAAAGATACCGAGGAACACTTCGGTCAGGTGAATATTTACCAGCACCGGTTCCAGGCCCGCATCGTGATACAGGTAGCTGTTAAAGCCGACCAGCACCGCCGCCAGACCAACGAAGCTGTGCAGCACCGCGACCAGTTCCGGCATCTCAGTCATTTCTACTTTCTTCGCCAGGCGAATACCGATCGCGCCGCCGATGATCATGGCCACCAGAATCCAGGCAACGTTGCCGGTATCCGGGCCAAAGATGGTGGCGATCAGCGCAATCGCCATCCCGGCGATACCGAAGTTATTGCCCTGCTGGGAGGTTTCGTGCTTAGAAAGCCCCGCCAGGCTGAAAATAAACAGGATCGCGGCAACAATGTATGCAGCAGTAACTAATCCTCCAGACATTTGTTACCCCTTAGTTCTTCCGGAACATTTTCAGCATGCGCTGAGTGACGGTGAAACCACCAAAAATATTAATGCTGGCAATCAGTACCGCAATAAAACTTAAGAAGCTGACCCAGCCGCCATGGCCGATCTGCAACAGCGCGCCGACGACAATAATGCCGGAAATCGCGTTGGTTACCGACATTAGCGGCGTATGCAGCGCGTGCGACACGTTCCACACCACGTAATAACCCACCACGCAAGAAAGCGCGAAGACGGTAAAGTGGCCAAGGAACTCTTTCGGCGCGACATCCGCCAGCCAGCCAAACAGAATGATCGCCAGCGCCATCAGCGCATATTTACGCCACGGCGAGGCCGGTTTGGCCTCTTCTTTCGGCGCAGCTGTCGCTTTTGGGGCTGCCTGCGGCTGCGCCGAAACCTGAATCGGCGGGGCCGGCCAGGTGATTTCGCCGTCGCGAACCACGGTCACACCGCGCACCACGACATCATCAAAGTTAACCACTACGTTGCCGTCTTTTTCCACGCACAGCAGTTTCAGCAGGTTAACCAGGTTGGTGCCGTAAAGCTGGGAAGACTGCGTCGGCAAGCGGCCTGGCAGATCGGTATAACCAATCACTTTTACGCCGTTGGCCGTAGTGCTGATTTCATTCGGCACGGTGTATTCGCAGTTACCGCCGTTTTGCGCCGCCAGATCGACGATCACGCTGCCCGGCTTCATGGAATCGACCATTTCGCGGGTAATCAGCTTCGGTGCCGGTTTACCAGGGATAAGCGCGGTGGTGACGATGATATCGACATCTTTCGCCTGCGCGGCAAACAGTTCCATCTCCGCCTTGATAAAGGCTTCGGACATCACTTTTGCATAGCCGTCGCCGCTGCCAGCTTCCTCTTCGAAATCGAGTTCAAGGAATTCGGCGCCCATACTTTGCACCTGCTCCTTCACTTCCGGACGGGTGTCGAACGCACGGACAATCGCGCCAAGGCTATTTGCGGCGCCGATGGCGGCCAGACCGGCCACACCCGCGCCGATAACCATCACTTTTGCTGGCGGAACTTTCCCTGCCGCAGTGATCTGCCCGGTAAAGAAGCGGCCAAACTCATGCGCAGCTTCAACAATGGCACGGTAACCCGCGATATTCGCCATTGAGCTGAGCGCATCCAGCGACTGCGCGCGCGAAATACGCGGTACGGAATCCATCGCCATCACGGTCACGTTGCGCGCCGCCAGCTTCTCCATCAGCGCAGGGTTCTGCGCAGGCCAGATAAAGCTGACCAGCGTCGTGCCAGGATTGAGCAGCGCGATCTCTTCATCGTCCGGCGCGTTCACTTTCAGGATCACGTCGGAATGCCAGACGTTGCTGCTATCGACTATCGTTGCCCCTGCCAGAGTAAACGCATCGTCATCAAAACTTGCCAGCTTGCCCGCGCCGCTTTCAACCGCAACGCTGAAACCCAATTTAAGCAATTGCTCGACCGTTTTCGGTGTCGCCGCAACGCGGGTTTCATTGGCCAACCGTTCTTTAGGTACACCAATACGCATAGTTTTCCCTTCCATCGGATTTAGATGATGGTTTGTCAGTCGTCCCGGAGGCGTTTTACCTCTGTTTTCACAAAAGCCCCGGAAAATAAAACAGTAACAAACTTTCTATAACCTACTGAAAATAACGCCTGTGATCCACAGCCGAAAAAGAGAAATTGTGCTTTTATCCGCGAATATGAATGGTAGAGGGATTCTGGCAGGGTTATTTTCCTTAAATTCGCTATAACAGGCCGATATTCCGCTCAAGCGAAGCGGCAAAACACGATTAATCTCCAGCGAAGAGTCGTCATTTAACAATGTATTAACGTTAAAAGTTGTATGCTATATCGCTTTTGCTGGTCAAGCGTCTGTTTTTTCAACATATCACTAAAGGTTATCGTTATTTGCCTCCTCACCGCACACTCAGTGAAAAATGACGCAGACAGTAGCGCTGTTTAAATGCAATAATCACCGACGTTTTCCCAACAACAACACCAGTTTATGGTTTGCGCAAGGCGAAGGACTATTTTTATGAAGCTTAAGTACACCCTCCTGGCGTCAGCTCTTTTATCTGCCACAGTGATGACAGCGAACGCAGCCACGGAGTTAACACCGGAGCAAGCAGCGGCAGTAAAACCTTACGATCGTGTCGTCATTACCGGTCGCTTTAATGCCATTGGCGATGCCGTCGATGCGGCATCCAAACGCGCGGATAAAGAAGGCGCCGCAGCATTTTATGTTGTAGATACCTCTGATGCGGGCAACAGCGGCAACCAACGTGTGACCGCCGATCTCTATAAAGCCGACGCACCAAAAGCAGAACGTCCGGCCTTCCGCGTGATCAACGGCGTAACAGAATTACCGAAAGATGTCGCCATCGCGCTTGAGCCGTACGATACCGTCACCGTTCAGGGCTTCTATCGCACGCAGCCTGAAGTTAACGACGCCATCACCAAAGCCGCCAGCGAAAAAGGCGCCGCGTCTTTCTATATCGTTCGCCAGGTCGATGCGAACCAGGGCGGCAACCAGATGATTACCGCTTTCATCTATAAAGCTGACGCCAAAAAACGTGTTATCCAGAGCGCCGATGCTATTCCACGTGATTCCGAAGCGGGCCGCGCTGCGCTGGCTAAAGGTGGTGAAGAAGCGAAGAAAGTGGAAATCCCGGGCGTTGCCAGCGATGCAACTCCAGGCGTGGGTATTGGCCGTTTCTTCGAAACGCAATCCACTTCCGGCGGGCGTTACAGTGTCACACTGCCTGACGGCACCAAAGTCGAAGAGCTGAACAAGATCACGGCTGCGCAGATGGTACCGTTCGACAGCATCAAGTTTACCGGCAACTACGGCAACATGACGGAAATCTCCTATCAGGTTGCTAAACGCGCCGCGCAGAAAGGCGCGAAGTATTACCACATCACGCGCCAGTGGTCAGAAAGCGGCAACAACATGACCATCAGCGCCGATCTCTACAAGTAAGCGCATTCCTGAATCAGGCGGCTACGGCCGCCTTTTTTTCGCTTTTTTCCCGCTTTTTCGCAAAATTGTCACCGACAGCATTGCATGCCCTCACGACACTCCGTAAAATCCCGCGCCTCAGTGATATCCACCATATTTATGCGCCACGGCAAAATAATTATTCTGGATTAGCCGTATTTGTTGACAGGATAACAATGGAAAAAAAACTAGGCCTTAGCGCTTTAACTGCGCTGGTTTTGAGCTCCATGCTCGGCGCTGGCGTATTTAGCCTGCCGCAGAATATGGCGGAAGTCGCCAGTCCGGCGGCATTGATCATCGGCTGGGTGATCACCGGCGCGGGAATACTGCTGCTCGCTTTTGCGATGCTGATTTTGACCCGAATCCGCCCGGATCTGGATGGCGGTATTTTTACCTATGCCCGCGAAGGGTTCGGCGAGCTGATCGGCTTCTGCTCGGCCTGGGGATACTGGCTGTGTGCGGTTATTGCTAACGTCTCTTATCTGGTGATTGTCTTTTCCGCGCTGAGTTTCTTTACCGATACTCCCGCGTTGCGTCTGTTTGGCGATGGTAATACCTGGCAATCGATCGTCGGCGCGTCTGCATTGCTGTGGATTGTTCATGCGCTGGTCCTGCGTGGCGTGCAGACGGCGGCAAGCATTAATCTCGCTGCCACGCTGGCGAAACTGGTGCCGCTTGGATTGTTTGTCGTACTGGCGGCGCTGGCGTTTAACCTCGACAAGTTCCGTCTGGACTTCAGCGGCATCGCACTCGGCGTTCCCGTCTGGGAACAGGTGAAAAACACCATGCTGATCACTCTGTGGGTGTTTATCGGTGTGGAAGGCGCCGTGGTCGTGTCAGCCAGAGCGCGGAATAAACAGGATGTCGGTCGCGCCACCCTTCTGGCGGTGCTGGCGGCGCTTACGGTCTACCTGCTGGTCACCCTGCTTTCGCTCGGTGTGGTTCCACGTCCCGAACTGGCAGAAATGCGTAACCCGTCAATGGCCGGGTTAATGGTCAGGCTGCTCGGTAGTTGGGGTGAAGTGGTGATTGCCGCCGGATTGATTATCTCCGTGTGCGGCGCGTATCTGAGCTGGACCATTATGGCCGCCGAAGTTCCGCTGCTGGCGGCGACACATAAAGCCTTTCCACGCATTTTTGCGCACCAGAATAAAAACAGCGCGCCAGCCGCCTCGCTGTGGCTGACCAACAGTAGCGTGCAGATCTGTCTGGTGCTGATCTGGCTTACCGGCTCGGATTACAACACACTGCTGACCATTGCTTCAGAGATGATTCTGGTGCCCTACTTCCTCGTCGGCGCGTTCCTGCTGAAAATGGCCCGTCGCCCGCTGCATCAGGCTGTCGCCATTGGCGCCTGTCTGTACGGACTGTGGTTACTGTACGCCTCCGGGCCAATGCACCTGCTGCTCTCCGTGGTGCTTTACGCGCCAGGCCTGCTGGTCTTTATGTATGCCCGCCGCACGCACGAAATGACCGACGCGCTGAAACAGCGGGAAAAAGCACTGATCGGCCTGCTACTGATTGCTGCTGTTCCGGCAACCTGGATGCTGGTGCGTTAATGGGTGCGGCTCCAGACAAAAATTAGCAGCCAGGCGCTGAGGCACCAGCACACTACTGCGCAGCCCAGCGCCGGCCAGACGCGCATCATACCGGTGAAATACCACAGTGACAGCAGATAGACGAAATAGGGAATGATCGCCCACATACCGAACACGATGGTAGTGCGCAACGCTTCCACACCGCGCTCGGTCGCGACGATATAGTGGGCGATCAGCGCAAAAGTCGGGAACAGTGGGATCAGCCCGGCAATATAGTAATTTTTTGTTTTTGCTAATACGCCGATCAACAGCACCACCAGCGCGCCCAGCGCGGCTTTAAAAAACAACCCCATAATTTTCCCTTTAATACTTTAACAACAACGACCTACAGCATAACTGAGCGCATATCGTTTAGAAAAGAGTAATGGCAGCTTACCGCAAGGCGGTGTATGTTTACGTTTTTATCGATAACACTGGCATATGAATAAGATCGTTTTTGTGGAAGACGACCCGGAAGTCGGCGCACTGATTGCGGCTTATCTGGGCAAACACGATATGGATGTCATTGTCGAACCCCGCGGCGATCGCGCCGAAGAGGTGATCGCCCGTGAAAAACCGGAGCTGGTGCTGCTGGATATTATGCTGCCGGGTAAAGACGGTATGACGCTGTGCCGCGACCTGCGAAGCCAGTGGAATGGCCCGATTGTACTGCTCACCTCGCTCGACAGTGATATGAACCATATTTTGTCGCTGGAGATGGGCGCAAACGACTACATCCTCAAAACCACGCCACCTGCGGTGCTGCTGGCCCGGCTGCGGTTGCATTTGCGACAGCGTACTGGCGTCGCGGCGGAACCTGCATCCCCGTCGCTGAAACAGCATAAAGCCATCAGTTTCGGCACATTGTCGATCGATCCGGTTAACCGCCAGGTACTGCTGGCAGGCGAGCAGGTTTCGCTCTCGACGGCGGATTTTGAGCTGCTGTGGGAACTGGCAACCCACGCCGGACAAATCATGGACCGGGACGCACTGTTGAAAAACCTGCGCGGCGTCAGTTATGACGGCATGGATCGCAGCGTCGATGTGGCAATCTCCCGACTGCGGAAAAAGCTGCTCGACAGCGCCACCGAACCTTATCGCATCAAAACCGTCCGTAACAAAGGCTACCTGTTCGCGCCGCACGCGTGGGACAACTGAAGCTCTTAACCAGGTGTCACGATGAAAAAACTGTTCGTCCAGTTTTACCTTTTGCTGTTCGTCTGTTTTCTGGTCATGACGATGCTGGTGGGTCTGGTTTATAAATTTACCGCCGAGCGCGCGGGACGTCAGTCGCTGGACGACCTGATGAAAAGCTCCCTCTACTTAATGCGCAGCGAACTGCGCGAGATCCCGCCGCATCAATGGGCCAAAACGCTGAAAGAGCTGGATCTGAATTTGTCGTTCAATCTGCGCATTGAACCGATGAATAAATTCACGCTTGAGGAACACGCAGCCCAACGGCTGCGCGAAGGCGATATTGTGGCGCTGGATTCTGAATACACCTTTATTCAGCGCATTCCACGCAGCCATTACGTGCTGGCTGTCGGCCCGGTGCCCTATCTCTTTTTCCTGCATGAGATGCGTCTGCTGGATATGTCGTTGATGGCGCTGATTGCCATCTCACTCGCTTTTCCGGTGTTTATCTGGATGCGCCCGCACTGGCAGGAGATGCTGCGGCTGGAATCTGCCGCGCAACGTTTTGGTGAAGGCCATCTTGAAGAACGTATTCATTTCGACAGTAACTCCAGCTTTGAGCGGCTCGGCATCGCCTTTAACCAGATGGCCGATAACATCAATGCGCTGATCGCCAGTAAAAAACAGTTGATTGACGGTATCGCCCACGAGCTGCGCACGCCGCTGGTCAGGCTGCGTTACCGGCTGGAGATGAGCGATAACCTGAGCGAAACCGAACGCGCGGCGCTGAACCGTGATATCGGGCAACTGGAAGCATTAATTGAAGAACTGCTGACCTATGCCCGGCTCGATCGCCCGCAAACCGAGCTGAAACTCACTACCCCGGATCTGCCCGCCTGGTTTCACAGCTATATGGATGATGCCCGCAGCATGAACCCGCAACACACCTTGTTGCTGACCGCCACACCGGGCGAAGAGTATGGTGCGCTCGATATGCGCCTGATGGAGCGCGTGCTGGATAACCTGGTAAACAATGCATTGCGTTACAGCCAGCAAACCGTGAGGGTCACCTTACAGCGCCAGGGCTCGCAGGCCAGCATGACCGTGGAAGATGATGGTCCAGGCATTGCGCCCGAAGAGCGCCAGCGTGTGTTCGAGCCTTTTGTCCGCCTCGATCCCAGCCGCGATCGCGCAACCGGCGGCTGCGGCCTGGGGCTGGCCATTGTGCATTCAATAGCCCAGGCGTTCGGTGGCGAAGTCAGCTGCTCACAAAGCGAGTTGGGTGGCGCGCAATTTACTTTTAGCTGGCCCATCTACCACCACATTTCACTGCCCTCCTGAACCATAGCGGCACAGTGACCGGATGCGTGCACCTGTGCTATAAATTAAAAAGTATGTTGTAACTAATGGAGAAACCAGGATGGCAGCGCTGGATCTTATCGAACGTCTTAACACCACTTTTCGGCAGCTTGAACATGAACTCGGCGCATTGAAAGCGGCGCTGGCGGAGTGCCGTCTGATGGCCGGGCGCGTCTTTACCTTGCCGGACATTGCCAAAGGCGCGGAGCACGATCCCCTGACTGCTATTCACGTCAAACAACATATTGGCCGCCGCGCGGCAGAGCTGGCGCTCAACCATTACACGCATCTGTTCATTCAGCAGCAGTCGGAAAACCGCAGCAGCAAAGCAGCGGTGCGGCTGCCGGGCGTACTGTGTTATCAAACCAATGAGGCGACTCGTCAGGCGCTGGAACAGCGCATCAGCGCGATCAATTCGCTGAAACTGGCCTTTGAACGGATTGTTACCGTGGAATCCGGGCTGGTGCCCGCAGCCCGTTTTGAGTGGGTACATCGTCATTTACCAGGTCTGATCACCCTCAATGCCTACCGCACGCTGACGTTGATTCATTCTCCCGCCACCATTCGTTTCGGCTGGGCCAATAAACACATCATCAAAAACCTCACGCGCGATGAGGTGCTGGCACAACTGGAGAAAAGCCTGAAATCACCGCGCGCTGTTTCCGCCTTCACGCGGGAGCAGTGGCTGGCGAAAGTCGAACAGGAGTACAACGATGTTGCCGCACTACCCAAACAGGCGCGGCTGAAAATTAAACGTCCGGTGAAGGTACAGCCGATTGCGCGCATCTGGTATTCCGGTTCACAAAAGCAGGTGCAGTACGCCTGCCCGACACCAATGATTGTGCTGATTTCAGAGGAAAATGGCGGGATGGTGCCGGATATTGGCGAACTGCTGGATTACAACGCCGACAATATACAGCACCGTTTCAAACCGCAGCCGCAGCCGCTAACGCTGTTGATCCCGCGGCTGCACCTCTATCTGGCGGGTTAGGCCTGTTTCATGCTGCCAACCATCGACTCCGGGCGTACCCAACTGTCAAACTCGGCCTCGGTCAGATAGCCGAGCGCCAGCGCCGAGGCTTTCAGCGTCAGCCCCTCTTTATGGGCTTTTTTGGCAATTTCCGCCGCTTTGTCGTACCCGATATGCGTATTCAGGGCCGTCACCAGCATTAACGACTCATTGAGCAACTGGTCGATACGCGCACGATTGGGCTCAATGCCCACCGCGCAATGCTCGTTGAAACTCTCCATTCCGTCCGCCAGTAAACGTACCGATTGCAGGAAATTATGGATAACCAGCGGGCGGAACACATTCAGCTCGAAGTTGCCGGATGCACCGCCAATATTGACCGCCACATCGTTGCCCAGCACCTGGCTGCACAACATGGTCATCGCTTCGCACTGCGTCGGGTTAACTTTGCCTGGCATGATCGAGCTACCCGGCTCGTTTTCCGGAATGGCGATTTCGCCGATGCCGCAGCGCGGGCCGGAAGCCAGCCAGCGCACATCGTTGGCGATTTTCATCAACGATGCCGCCAGCCCTTTTAACGCGCCGTGAGCCTGCACCAGCGCATCACAAGTGGCCAGCGCCTCGAATTTATTGGGCGCAGTGACAAACGGTTGTTGCGTGAAACTCGCCAGCTCTTTCGCCACACGCTCTGCATATTCCGGGTGCGTATTCAGCCCCGTGCCTACGGCAGTGCCGCCCAGCGCCAGCTCGCTTAAGTGCGGCAAACTTAATTCGATATGCTTCAGGTTGTGTTCCAGCATCGCGACCCAACCGGAGATCTCCTGGCCAAGCGTCAGCGGCGTTGCATCCTGTAAGTGGGTTCGGCCGATTTTCACAATGTCAGCGAAAGCGCGGGACTTCTCCGCAAGCGTGTTTTTCAGCACCAGCAATTGCGGCAGCAGATGTTCGCGCACGCCAATCACCGCCGCAACATGCATCGCGGTAGGAAAAACGTCGTTGGAGCTCTGGCTTTTGTTTACGTCGTCGTTGGGATGAATTTTGCGATCCATACCGCGCACGCCGCCGAGGATCTCGCTGCCGCGATTCGCCAGCACCTCGTTCATGTTCATGTTGCTCTGCGTGCCGGAGCCGGTCTGCCAGATGGCGAGCGGAAACTCATCGGGATGTTTCCCCGCCAGCACTTCATCTGCCGCCGCGATAATCGCGCGGGCCTTCTCTTCAGGCAACAGCCCCAGATCCTGGTTCACCTTCGCCGCTGCACGCTTGGTCAGCGCCAGCGCGTGGATCAGCGAGACCGGCATCTTCTCGGTGGAAATGCGGAAATGCTCCAGCGACCGCTGGGTTTGCGCGCCCCACAGTTTATCGGCCGGAACATCGATGGCGCCCATCGAATCTTTCTCACTGCGATGCGTTGTCATTACTTTCTCCTTGGCTACAAAGTGGTGTTGAGTGCTGACATTGCTCACCTGCAAACAAGTAAAAGTATTGATGCTATTTATGATGTTGTTTACTGCTTTGTGCTGAAACAGGTCTGTCGGAGAGCGGCAGCCCCGAAAAAAACCGCCCCCAGGGGCGGTCTGAATCATTTCACACAGCGGGCGCACTGGCCGGACTGGATCTGCTGGAAGAAGTCATTGCCTTTGTCATCAACAAGGATAAAGGCCGGGAAATCTTCCACTTCAATCTTCCAGATGGCTTCCATTCCCAGTTCCGGATAAGCCACGCACTCCAGATGCTTGATGCTGTTCTGCGCGAGGATAGCCGCCGGGCCGCCAATGCTGCCAAGGTAAAAACCGCCATGTTTATGGCAGGCATCCGTCACCTGCTGGCTACGGTTGCCTTTCGCCAGCATGATCATGCTGCCGCCCTGCGACTGCAACTGATCGACGTAGGAATCCATCCGTCCTGCGGTGGTTGGGCCGAGGGAACCAGAAGCATAACCTTCCGGCGTTTTCGCCGGGCCAGCGTAATAAATCGGGTGATTTTTCACGTACTCCGGCAGATGCTCGCCGCTGTCCATCAGCTCTTTCAGTTTCGCATGCGCAATATCGCGAGCGACAATGATCGTACCGCTGAGCGACAGACGCGTGGAGACCGGGTACTGCGACAACTGCGCCAGGATCTCTTTCATCGGACGGTTGAGATCCACTTTCACCGCCTCGCCTTCACCCGCCTGGCGCAGCGCTTCGGGAATGTATTTACCGGGATTCTGCTCCAGCCGCTCCAGCCAGATCCCTTCGCGGTTGATCTTGCCTTTGATGTTACGATCGGCCGAACAGGAAACGCCCATCCCCACCGGACAGGATGCGCCGTGGCGCGGCAGACGGATCACGCGAATATCATGGGCAAAGTACTTGCCGCCAAACTGCGCGCCCAGACCGAGATTCTGCGCTTCCACCAGCAGTTCCTGCTCAAGTTGCACATCGCGGAATGCCTGGCCGTGCTCATTACCTTCCGTCGGCAATGCGTCGTAATATTTGGTTGATGCCAGTTTGACCGTTTTCAGCGTCGCTTCCGCCGATGTACCGCCAATCACGAACGCAATGTGATAAGGCGGACACGCGGCCGTACCCAGGGTGCGCATCTTCTCAACAAGGTAATTTTTCAGCTTCGCCGGGGTGATCAGCGCTTTGGTTTCCTGGTAGAGATAAGTTTTGTTGGCCGAACCGCCGCCCTTGGCAATACACAGGAACTTATATTCATCGCCGTCCACGCTGTAGAGATCGATCTGCGCTGGCAGGTTAGTGCCGGTGTTGACCTCTTTGTACATATCCAGCGGCGCATTCTGCGAGTAGCGCAGGTTATCGTTGATAAAGGTGTTATAGACGCCACGGGCCAGCGCGGCTTCATCGCCGCCGCCGGTCCATACGTTCTGCCCTTTTTTACCCATGATGATCGCCGTGCCGGTATCCTGGCAGGTTGGCAGAACGCCGCGCGAGGCGATCTCGGAGTTGCGCAGGAATTGCAGCGCGACATATTTATCGTTTTCGCTGGCTTCGGGATCGTCGAGGATATCAGCAACCTGCTGCTGGTGCGCCGGGCGCAGTAAAAATGCAGCATCGTGGAAGGCATGTTGCGCCAGTAGCGTCAGTGCCTGCGGGTCAACTTTGAGGATTTGCTGGCCGTCAAACTCGGCAACAGAAACATAGTCACGGCTTAGCAGATAGTATTCGGTCTCGTCCTTTCCGAGCGGGAAAGGATCCTGATAGTAAAAGGGTTTATTCGACATTGTTCTCTCACTTACGGCACGATCTGGTTATTGTTCAGGCAGCCATTCCCTCTGCCTGTGTTAAAGCGAGTTACCATATCCTACACAATTTTTTAACAAAAACTGAGACTAATACGACTTTTTATCCCCGCAGGTTACTTCTGCCGGGTTTGTTGCTTTAATGACGCCAGTATTTCATTACTTAGAAAGGGCTTGATAATGCAAAAACTCATCAACTCAGTGCAGAACTACGCCTGGGGAAGTAAAACTGCGTTAACGGATCTCTACGGCGTGGCGAATCCGCAAAACCTGCCGATGGCAGAGTTGTGGATGGGAGCGCACCCGAAGAGCAGCTCAAAAGTTCAGGACGCCAGCGGTCAGACCCGCGCGTTGCGTGACGTGATCGAGCAGGACAAAAACCGCCTGCTCGGCCAGGCAGTGGCAGAGCGTTTCGGCGAACTGCCGTTTTTATTTAAAGTGCTGTGCGCCGACCAGCCGCTGTCGATTCAGGTTCATCCCAACAAGAAAAACTCAGAAATCGGCTTTGCCAAAGAGAACGCCGCAGGCATTCCGCTGGACGCGGCGGAACGTAACTACAAAGATCCAAACCATAAGCCGGAACTGGTGTTCGCCCTGACGCCGTTCCTGGCCATGAATGCCTTTCGCGAGTTCTCCGACATAGTCTCTCTGCTGCAACCGGTCGCGGGTGCGCATCCGGCTATCGCCCACTTCTTGCAGGCGCCGGGCGCTGAGAGATTGAGCGAGCTGTTTGCCGCGCTGCTCAACATGCAGGGTGACGAAAAATCCCGCGCGCTGGCGGTGCTGAAATCCGTGCTGGAAGAAAAACAGGGTGAGCCGTGGCAGACGATCCGCACAATTGCTGAATTCTACCCCGATGACAGCGGCCTCTTCTCTCCACTGCTGCTCAACGTAGTGAAACTGAATCCAGGCGAAGCGATGTTTCTGTTCGCCGAAACGCCGCATGCCTATCTGCAAGGCGTGGCGCTGGAAGTGATGGCGAACTCCGATAACGTTCTGCGCGCCGGATTAACGCCGAAATACATCGATATTCCGGAACTGGTAGCGAACGTCAAATTCACACCGAAACCAGCCGCCACGCTGCTCACCGAGCCGGTGCGTCAGGGCGCGGAGCTGGATTTCCCAATCCCGGTTGATGATTTTGCGTTCTCGCTTCACGATCTCTCCGCCGCTGAAACCACGCTGGCGCAGCAGAGTGCGGCGATTGTCTTTTGCGTGGAAGGCGAAGCGGTGCTCAGCAAAGGCAGTGACCGTCTGGTACTGAAACCTGGCGAGTCGGCATTCATTGCTGCTGATGAGTCGCCAGTGGCCGTCCGCGGCACCGGGAGAGTGGCGCGCGTGTTCAATAAACTCAACTAAGTTACTGAACTTTTTAATAAGGGTTGCTAAGCTTGCTGTAACCTATTTCGACAGTCCAGGCGGCCACCACCGCCTGGTTTCATTTTTTATGGATAAACACTATGAAAAAAACGTTGGTTGCCGCAGGGATCATTGTTGCACTGGGTGTCGTCTGGACCGGCGGTGCCTGGTACACGGGAAAACAGCTTGAAAGCCGTCTGGCGGAGATAGTGAACGACGCCAATACGCAGATTAAGCACAACGCGCCGGAGGCCAACGTGGAGCTTTCCGCGCAGGATTATCAGCGCGGCCTCTTCTCCAGCCATTTTACGCTGCATATCAAGCCAGTTGATGGCGCCACCAATACCTGGCTGAAACCGGGCCAGAACATTGTTCTGCAAGAAACCGTCGATCATGGCCCCTTCCCGCTGGCGCAGCTTAAGTCGTTCAGCCTGGCCCCGGCAATGGCCTCTGTGCATACGCAACTGGTTAATAACGATGTCACCAAAGCACTGTTCGACATCGCCAAAGGGGAATCGCCGTTCTATGCCGAAACCCGCATTGGCTACAGCGGCGATACGCGCAGCGATATCACCCTGCTCCCGCTCAGCTCTGAAAAAGAGGGCGAGAAAGTCGCCTTCAGCGGTGGCCAGTTCCGTTTCAGCGCGGACAAAGATGGCAACGCGCTCACCCTGAGCGGAGAGGCGCAGAGCGGGCTGGTTGATGCTGTGAATGAGTACGGACAGCGCGTGCAACTGTCGTTTAACCAACTGAAAACCGATGGCAAAAGCGAAATCGCAGCTTTTGATGAGCGCACCGGTAGCCAGAAACTCTCACTCGATAAACTCTCTATTTCGGTGGAAAACAAAGAGCTGGCCGTGCTGGAAGGCATGAACTTAACGGCTAAATCCGACGTGGCGGATGACAAGAAAAACATCAACAGCCAGCTCGATTACACCCTTAATAGCCTGAAAGTTCAGGGCCAGGATCTGGGCAGCGGCAACCTGACGCTAAAAGTGGGCCAGATCGACGGCCAGGCGTGGCATCAGTTCAGCGAGCAGTACAATGCGCAGACGCGCGCGCTGATGGCGCAGCCGGAAGTGGTGCAGAACCCGGAACTCTACCAGCAAAAAGCGACGGAAGCCTTCCTCAATGCTGTACCGCTGCTGCTGAAAGGTGAACCGGTGATTACCGTTGCGCCGTTAAGCTGGAAAAATGCCAAAGGCGAAGCCACCTTCAATCTGTCACTGTTCCTGAAAGATCCTTCCACCGCCACCGGCGCGCCGCAAACGCTGGCCGACGAAGTGGATCGCACGGTGAAATCGCTGGATGGCAAGCTGCTGATCCCGGTGGAGATGGCCACCGAACTGATGACCCAGGTCGCGAAACTGGAAGGTTATCAGCAGGACGAAGCAGCAAAACTGGCTAACCAGCAAGTTAAAGGGCTGGCGGCGATGGGCCAGATGTTCCGTATCACCACGCTTGAGAACAACAATATTCTCACCAGCCTGCAATACGCGAACGGTCAGGTGACGCTGAATGGCGAAAAAATGCCGCTCGAAGAGTTTGTCGGTATGTTTGGTCTGCCGTCGCTTCAGCCCGCACAGCCGGACAACGCCGTGCCCCCGGTGCCGGAAGTACCGGCAGCGCCGCAGCAGTAATCTCTAACCCCTCTGCGGAGGGGTTAATTTTTTGCCAGACAGCAACGCACCTCTCAGCATCAGCGTGTACAACTCATACAACTCGGTGATATATATACGCAATATATTTCAGTTCCCTCCCATACCGCTGATTTTGTGAGGCTGAATGCGTAAAATGGCGTATGAAGATCTTGTCGATACGGTGCTGAAAGACGCCGTTATGGCATTGCTGGCGTCAGAGAGTAAGATCTCTTTCGCCACGCTTGTGCAGCAACTCCAGCAGCATCTGCAGGAGGCGTGCGATGATGAACGACACCACGCGCTTCAGGCGGCTATCCGTGCCGTCTACCTCTACCAGAGCAGCAATACGCGCCATACCAATCCGTTTCCGTTAACCGGGCTTTCAGCGCGGAATAATCTGCCCAGACATTAACCCTGCGGGCAAAAAAACGCCTTCGCGACAGGCGAAGGCGAATCGAGGACACATTTTTTTGATTACAGATCGTCGGGCGTTTTCTGCACGACCAGCTCTAATGCATTGCGATAGATATCCTGTCTGACCACATCATCTTCTGTTTCCAGCAGCCCGATCAGCGCCAGAATCAGATGCTTATTACTGACCTCTACATTCTTTAACTGCAGGTTATGCATGATCTCGTGGATTATTTCCTTTTCCGCTTCATAAGTGCGCGCATCTGTTCCGAAATACGCATTAAGTTGCTCTTCTGTGGTTGTCGTCTGCATAGTAATCCTGAATAAAAAAGAGAGCCCGGCCTCCACGGTATGGCGGGAGGGTTCTGATTCGACAATAAAAAATAGTCACGCTTTTTCACCTGTGCAACTTAATTACATAACAATTTTTTATCTATTTCCCCTGGCGACATTTTTTACCGGCATAAACTCCACACGCCAGAATTTGAAAACCGTTGCGCTTAGAGCTTCTGCGCCACGGCGTCTATAAATGAATGAGTTTTTTTGACCAGCAGGAGGAAAGAATGCCAGTAGTGGTGATTACCGGAGGGACAGCAGGTGTGGGGCGCGCAACGCAATAAACTGGGTAAAAAAGCCCGTCCGGTGGCACCTGTTTTCCAGCCGGAGACGGCCGCACGCGACATCTATCGGGCCAGCCAGCGGCGCGTGCACGAAGTCTGGCTGGGCAGTTCCAGTATTCAGTCCATTGCCGGGAACATGCTTTTCCCCGCCCTTTTTGATCGTCTTCTGGCGAAAAAGGCCTGGGGCGGCCAAACGGAAGAACAACCGCTATCGGCAACCGCCGATTACCTGGATGCGCCGGTTGATGACCTGCATCATGCGCTCGGCCGCTTTAGCGATGAGGCCGAAACACATACGCTGAGCGAAAGCGCCGATCTGCCCGGCACCAACATTGATTTTTTGGTAGCGAAAAGGACCGCTATCGACCGGCGAAACCAATAAACGGTCGGCATCCGCCGTTGAAAAACCGGCAGCATGCGTGCCGGACCACTGCATCGGCGTACGGACAGCCTGACGTTCTGGCAAACGCAAATCATCCCCCATGCCGATCTCATCGCCGTAACGCATCACTGGCGCGCCGGGAAGCGAAAAGAGCACCGCATGCGCCATCGCAATCCACGCGGTATCACCTTGCAGCATCGGCGCCAGCCGCCGCCGGATGCCGCGTTGATAAACTCCCATCTCCTCATCTGGCGCAAACGCCGCCATCACCTCTTTCTTCTCTTCATCACTGAGACCGTCGAGATCCAGTTCGTCATGGTTACGTAGCCAGTTGGCGAAACAGGCGCGTAGCGGCGGTGCAGGGATTTCACGTAACGCATCCGCCAGCGGCGTGGCATCCTGCCGGGCGAGCGCCAGGAAGAAGTGTTTATTAATGTTGAAACTCAGCAACATATGCAGCCGATCATTGTTGCCGAAGTAGTCGGCATACTCATCAACAGCGACATCCACTTCCCCCAGCAGAATGGTTTCAGGCCTGCGCAACATGACAAAATCACGCAGATGGTTCAGAAGCCAGTAACCTTTATCAGCATCGCCACCACCGGCCTGCTTCACCATGTGCGATGCCGCATCAAGGCGGAAACCAGAGACGCCAAGCCGCAGCCAGAAAACGATAATGCGTTCGATCTCTTTAATCACCTGTGGGCACTGAAGATTCAAGTCGGGCTCGTGGCGATAAAACATGTGCCGGTAATACTGCTGCGCGGCCTCATCCCAGCTCCAGACGCTCTCTTCGACGCCGGGAAACATCGGATCATCATCCTCTTCTGGTGGCTCATCAGCCCAAATGTAGTAGTCGCGATAAGGGGAGTGTTTATCCTGCCGGGCCGACTGAAACCAGACATGCTGATCGGAGGTATGCTGCAAGACAAGCTCAATAATGACATGGATCCCCAGCTCTTCCGCCTCTTCCAGCAGTAAGACCATATCGGCGATATCGCCAAAACGCGGGTCAATTTGCAGGTGATCCTGCACATCGTACCCGCCATCAAGAAACGGAGTGAGATAAAAAGGTGTTAACCAGACGCCCGTCGCGCCCAGGCCGCGAATGTAATCCAGGCGGCGGCGAATACCCTGCAAATCACCGCAGCCATCGCCGTTCCCGTCCAGAAAAAAAGGGGTATCAATCTGATAGATGACAGCATTTTTATACCAATCACTTCGCATCCAACGCTCCTCTTGCTGCTGTTCGCTTACAGAGTGAAGGATAGATGTTTTTCTCGCCCGACAGGCCGCAACAGCGCGGTATTCATGGAATCTGAAAAAAACAGGCAATCTGCGTTACGTGCGCCACATCGCACCAAAAATCGGAGAAATCTTTACCCTGTGCGCTTTCGGCTTTGGCCTTTGCGAACTAAGGATTAGTGATGACGGTAAAAACCGCCCAGAAAATAACATTGTGGGAATTTTTTCAGCAATTAGGTAAGACATTTATGTTGCCGGTCGCCCTGCTCTCATTTTGCGGGATCATGCTTGGCATCGGCAGTTCACTGAGCAGCCGCGATGTGATTACGCTCCTGCCATGGCTTGGACACCCGCTGTTGCAGGCAGTGTTTATCTGGATGAGCAAAATCGGCGCATTTGCCTTTACCTTCCTGCCGGTGATGTTCTGTATCGCCATCCCGCTGGGGCTGGCCCGTGAAGATAAAGGCGTTGCGGCGTTCTCCGGGTTTGTCGGTTATGCGGTAATGAATCTGGCGGTCAATTTCTGGCTGACGGCAAAAGGGGTTTTACCCACCAGCGATGCGGCGCTTCTCAAAGCGCATAACGTGCAGAATGTGCTGGGCATTCCCTCCATTGATACCGGCATCCTCGGCGCAGTGATTGCCGGGGTGATCATCTGGCGGCTGCATGAGCGCTTTCATACGCTGCGCCTGCCGGATGCACTGGCTTTCTTCGGCGGTACGCGTTCGGTACCGATTGTCACCAGCATTGTGATGGGCATGATTGGCCTGGTAATCCCGCTGGTCTGGCCGTGGTTTGCGCTGGGGATTAGCGGGCTTGGGCACATTATCGATCGCGCTGGCGAGTTCGGCCCGATGATTTTCGGCACCGGCGAGCGGCTGTTGCTCCCTTTCGGCCTGCAACACATTCTGGTCGCGCTGATTCGTTTTACCGAAGCGGGTGGCACCATGGATGTGTGCGGTCATACGGTCAGCGGCGCGTTAACCATTTTCCAGGCACAGCTTGGCTGCCCGGAAACCCACGGTTTTGCCGAGAGCGCTACGCGTTTTCTGTCGCAGGGTAAAATGCCGGCTTTCCTTGGCGGCTTACCGGGCGCAGCGCTGGCAATGTATCACTGTGCAAGACCAGAAAACCGCCATAAGATTAAAGGCTTAATTATCTCCGGCGTGATTGCCTGCGTGGTCGGCGGCACCACCGAACCGCTGGAGTTCCTGTTCCTGTTTGTCGCCCCGGCGCTCTACCTGCTCCATGCCTTGTTAACCGGTCTTGGTTTCACCGTGATGGCGGTGCTCGGCGTAACTATTGGCAACACGGACGGCAATATCATCGACTTTATCGTTTTCGGCATACTGCATGGCATGGCGACCAAATGGTATCTGGTGCCGGTCGTTGCCGCCGTATGGTTTGTGACGTATTACGCGCTGTTCCGTTTTGCTATCACCCGCTTCAACCTGAAAACACCGGGGCGCGAGATCGACACGGCCAGCGAGGCGAACAGCGCAACGACAAGTGCGCAGGGGCAATCGGGCTATAATGTCCCGGCTCTACTGAACGCGCTCGGCGGCGCAGAGAATATCGATTCGCTGGACAACTGCATCACCCGTTTACGTCTGGTGGTGAAGGATATGTCGCGCGTGGACGAGGCCGCCCTGAAAGCGAACCGGGCAATCGGCGTGATTAAAGTTAATCAACATAACCTGCAAGTGGTGATTGGTACGCAGGTTCAGTCAGTGAAAGATGAGATGGTGCAGTTGATGCGCGCACCGCAGGCGGTAGCCCAGACGGAGGCAGGATAAAATGACAGACACAACCTCTTTCGATTTTGCCACCCCAATCGATCGCCACGGAACCTGGTGTACGCAGTGGGATTACGTTGCCGATCGTTTCGGCCACGCCGATTTGCTGCCTTTTACCATCTCCGATATGGATTTCGCCACAGCACCCTGCGTCATTACCGCCATGCAGCAACGGCTGGCGCACGGCGTGCTGGGCTACAGCCGCTGGAAAAATGACGATTTTCTCGGTGCGATTGAACACTGGCTGGCCAGCCGTTTTAACTGTCCGTCAGATCGGGAAACCTTTGTTTACGGCCCATCGGTGATCTGGATGATCGCCGAGCAGATTCGGCAATGGTCGCAGCCTGGCGATGGCGTGGTGGTGCATACACCCGCCTATGATGCGTTCTACAAAGCGATCGCAGGGAATCAGCGCCAGATGTTTTCCGTGCCACTGGAGCGTAACGATGCAGGCTGGTACTGCGATATGACGCGTCTGGAAGCGGTGTTAAGGCGCCCGGAAAGCAAAATTCTTCTCCTGTGCAGCCCACACAACCCAACCGGCAAGCTCTGGACACGGGAAGAGCTGGAAACCATGGCCGCGCTGTGCGAGCGGCATAACGTCAGGGTGATCAGCGATGAAATCCATATGGATATGGTCTGGAGCCAGCGTCCACATATCCCATGGCATACCGTGGCGCGCGGCCCGTGGGCGCTGTTTACCTCGGCGTCAAAAAGCTTCAATATCCCGGCGCTGACCGGCGCATGGGGAATGATTGGCGATGCGACGTCGCGCGAGAACTGGCTGGATGCACTGAAAAACAGTAATGGTCTCTCCTCACCGGCGGTGTTATCCGTGGTTGCGCATATTGCCGCTTACCGCCAGGGCGCGCCATGGCTGGATGCTCTGCGAACGTATCTGCGCGCCAATCTGGAGTATATCGCCAGCCGGTTAAATCAGGCATTCCCGTCGCTTAACTGGCAGATCCCGGAATCAACCTATCTGGCGTGGATCGATTTACGTCGCACTGGAGTGGACGACGATGCTCTGCAAAAGGCGCTGATTGAGGAGCAAAAAGTCGCCATTATGCGCGGCGATGTTTACGGCGCGGAAGGTCAGGGATTTATTCGTTTAAATGCCGGTTGCCCGCGAATAAAACTTGAGCGCGGCGTCGAAGGGTTAATTGCCGCATTAACATCGCTAATGTGATGTCTACGTTTGTCAGCACCAATACTTTTTAGGCGGCTGAAGAGATTACGTTCACCGAACACCTATAATATCGGCCATTGCTCAAAACAGAGTCGCCTGCAGGCGGCTCTGTTTTATCGCTAATAATCGCGGAATATTACCCAATGCTTCCTCTCAGGCAACTGACAGAAATGATAGTGGATCAACCATAAAATTGGGTTGTTATTCTCCGCTATAGCCTTTTCATTCAGGGATTCATAAATTTAGCTGTATTTTTAATAGCTTATTGAGCTGTGGTATAATGGTATGCACTTTAGCAAAAATAAGAGTGCGACCATGATAGATCCAAACCTGCCACTAACTGACATCCATCGCCATCTCGACGGCAATATCCGCGCCCAAACTATTCTGGATCTTGGCCGCCAGTATAATTTACCCCTGCCCGCGCAAACGCTCGACGCGCTGCGTCCGCATGTGCAGGTCACCTCGAACGAACCCGATCTGGTCAGTTTTCTGGCGAAACTCGACTGGGGCGTGAAAGTGCTGGCTTCGCTGGATGCCTGCCGCCGTGTGGCGTACGAAAATATGCAGGATGCGGCCCTTAACGGCCTGCATTATGTCGAGCTGCGTTTCTCTCCAGGCTATATGGCCATGACTCACAACCTGCCGGTTGCTGGCGTGGTGGAAGCGGTAATTGCCGGCGTGCGTGAAGGCAGCCGCGATTTCAACGTCCAGGCGCGGCTAATCGGTATTATGAGCCGCACCTTTGGCGAAGCCGCCTGTTTGCAGGAGCTGGAAGCCTTACTGGCACATCGCGACGGGATCACCGCGCTGGATCTGGCGGGCGATGAGCTTGGCTTCCCTGGCAGCCTGTTTCTGTCGCACTTTAACCGCGCGCGGGATGCGGGCTGGCGCATTACCGTGCACGCAGGCGAAGCAGCCGGGCCGGAGAGCATCTGGCAGGCAATTCGCGAACTGGGCGCCGTGCGTATCGGCCACGGTGTCAAAGCGATTGATGATGCGGCGCTCATGGATTTCCTTGCTGAGCAGCGTATCGGCATCGAATCCTGCCTGACGTCGAATATTCAGACCAGTACCGTGCCTTCGCTCGATCGCCATCCACTCAAGACTTTCCTCGAACATGGCATTCTTGCCAGCATTAACACTGACGATCCGGCCGTGCAGGGTGTGGAAATTGGTCATGAATATCAGGTTGCGGCACCCGCAGCAGGGCTGAGTCGCGAACAGATTCGCCAGGCGCAAATCAACGGGCTGGAGATGGCGTTTCTCAGCGAGCAAGAGAAACAGGCATTACGGGAGAGAGTGGCAACCGCCTGAAACAAACCGCTCACGCAGCGGCGTGAGCGGTCAATTGTCAGGTCAGGCTCAGGGTGGCGCGATGTTTTGCGGACTCAATCCCCAGTTCGATTAACTCCATAATCTGAATAGCCTGGCTGGCCGGAACCGGGTTTTCACCGACGCCATTAAGCGCATCGCGAATCGCAGCATAGTAGGCCGGGTAGTTGCCCGGCACGGTCAGCCAGCTCTCTTCCCTGCGTTCTTCGCCTTCCACGCGCGTCAACACGCCGTCGCGCATATCGTAGCCCCAGTCAGCCTGCGGCAAACGCGCGCCATTTTTCAGGCACTCTTCCTGCGGATCCAGACCATATTTCACATAGCTACCACGACTGCCGTGCACAATGTAGCGTGCCGATTCCGCCGCCGCCAGCAGCGTACCATGCAGCACCACGCGGCGTTGCGGGTAAGTCAGTACGGCATGGAAGTAGTCGGTTGATTGTGCACCCGGACGCAACTGCGCCAGATCGGCCATCAGCGATACCGGCAGACCGAATAAATTGACCGCCTGATCGAGCAGATGCGGACCTAAATCGTACCAGATGCCGCTGCCCGGACCGCCCTGTTCGCGCCAGCGGTTGCGTACCTGCGGACGAAAACGGTCAAAATGGGATTCAAAATAGGCCACCTCGCCCAGAGCGCCGTCCGCCAGTAGCGCTTTTAACGTCAGAAAATCACTGTCCCAACGCCGATTGTGGAACACAGACAATACGCGCCCAAGACTACGCGCCAGCGCATCCAGTTCGCGGGCTTGTGACAGTGTCACTGTAAAGGGTTTATCCACGACCACATGCTTACCGGCTTCCAGTGCCGCTTTCGCCAGCGGAAAATGGGTATCGTTGGGCGTGGGGATCACAATCAAATCGATTTGCGGATCGTTGAACAGATGTTTCGGTTCAGAAACAACCGGCACGACGGGCCAGTCAGCTTTGACTTTTGATTCATCACTGCTGGAAATAGCCGCCAGTTCCATTCCTGGCGTTCCGGCAATCAGCGGCGCGTGAAACGTTTTACTGGCATAGCCATAACCGACTAAGCCAACACGGATCTTATCACTCATATCATGGCCCCTCCTTTTAGAGCACTTATTTGACACCATCTGTCGAATGGCGACAACCGCTTCCTCTATTCATAAATTTCATGAATGATTTAGACCCATTACGCCCTGGTTTCCGGTCGAAAAATCTGCTTAAATCTGCAACCAGCACCTTTTCGAGACATGATGGCGTTTTTTATACGTGGATTAACATCAGGGAGTTGTAGAAGTATGGCCGGAATAATCAATCGGATCATTGAACTAATGGGGTGGGTGGTGCTTGGCGTATCGACCGTTCTTTTGGTTTTCGCCAGCCATATCGATAATTATCAGCCCCCGGAACAGAGTATTGTGGCGCAGAAAAAATAATAACGAAAACTCCTGGTAAAGAGAGTAAATGCTTATTGCCAGCGGTGGCGAAGAACGTTAATCTTCTTCTCCGCCGCCGTTCTGGCATCTGTTTTCATTCGAAAAGAAAACTCTTAATTTAATAGTAGAGCTATTTACGTTGCGATAATAATAATGTTTATTATTCGAACGAATTAGCCCCATTTTATTTACGCCTCTTTCAATATATGGATAACCCACGACATGACCGTTCAGGACTATTTATTAAAATTCCGCAAAATCAGTTCGCTCGAAAGTCTGGAAAAATTGTTTGACCACCTCAACTACACGCTTACCGACACTGCCGAAATCATCAACATGTACCGCGCCGCCGATCACCGCCGCGCTGAGCTGGTCTCTGGCGGCCGCTTGTTTGACATTGGGTGCGTTCCACGCTCTGTCTGGCGCTACGTGCAGTAACGCCTCTGGCATTTGGCGCGTAATGCTTTATACTCGTCGCCCGGCGAAATAAATGCATTACATTAAAGCCTTAACAGAGGAATACACATGACGACAACGCCTGCAGAACGAATCGGAGGCTGGTTACTTGGCCCTCTGGCCTGGTTGCTGCTCACGTTATTAAGTACTTCTCTGGCATTAATGCTCTATGCCACCGCGCTATTAACGCCACAGACGGTCGCGGCGCTCGGCGCGCAAACGCTGAAAGAAAACGTTTTGTGGTTCGTTTCGTTCGCCTTTGCTATCGCCATCTGGTATTACACGTTCTGGCTGGTGATCGCCTTTTTTAAGCGCCGCCGCAGCGTACCCAAACACTTTATAATCTGGTCGTTAATTTGCGTCCTGCTGTCGCTGAAAGCGTTCGCTTTCTCTCCCGTTTCCGACGATCTGGCGGTGCGACAGCTTCTGTTCCCACTGCTTGCCGCTGCGCTGATGGTGCCTTACTTCAAGCGTTCTCAACGCGTGAAAAAGACATTTGTTAATCCGTAATAACCTTACAGTTATCCTGTTGTCGCCCGGTGCTGTTTGACCGATAATAGGCGGCTTTTTTATTTTCAGGCCAAATAATGACAGATTATCTGCTGCTATTTATCGGAACGGTGCTGGTCAATAACTTCGTACTGGTGAAGTTTCTTGGCCTGTGTCCGTTTATGGGCGTTTCCAAAAAACTGGAAAGCGCCATGGGCATGGGTCTGGCGACCACCTTTGTGATGACGATGGCGTCGGTGTGCGCCTGGATTATCGATACCTGGGTTCTGATTCCGCTGGATTTAGTCTATCTGCGCACGCTGGCGTTTATCCTGATTATCGCGGTCGTTGTGCAGTTCACTGAAATGGTGGTGCGCAAAACCAGCCCGGCGCTCTATCGCCTGCTGGGGATCTTTCTGCCGTTGATTACCACCAACTGCGCGGTGCTGGGCGTTGCGCTGCTGAATATCAACCTTGGTCATAATTTCATGCAATCGGCGTTATATGGCTTTGCCGCCGCCGTTGGCTTCTCTTTGGTGATGGTGCTGTTCGCTGCGATCCGCGAGCGTCTGGTGGTTGCCGATGTGCCCGCCCCTTTCCGCGGCAATGCGATTGCGTTAATCACTGCGGGCTTAATGTCTCTGGCCTTTATGGGCTTTAGTGGTCTGGTAAAACTGTAATGAGTGCAATTTCAATTGCCGTTGCAGCTCTGAGCGTGCTAGGGCTGCTGTTCGGCCTCATTCTCGGTTACGCATCCCGCCGCTTTGCGGTTGAGGACGATCCGGTCGTTGAACGTATTGATGAGCTGCTGCCGCAAAGTCAGTGCGGCCAGTGCGGCTATCCAGGCTGTCGCCCTTATGCAGAAGCAGTGGGCATCAACGGCGAAAAAATTAACCGCTGCGCGCCGGGCGGCGAAGCGGTAATGCTGAAAATCGCCACGCTGCTGAATGTCGATCCGCAACCGATTGACGGCGATGCCAGCGCACAGGAGCCGGTACGGATGCTGGCGGTTATTGATGAAAACAACTGCATTGGCTGCACCAAATGCATCCAGGCCTGTCCGGTCGACGCCATCCTTGGCGCCACGCGCGCCATGCATACGGTGATGAGCGATCTGTGTACCGGTTGCAATCTTTGTGTGGATCCGTGCCCGACGCAGTGCATTGAATTGCGTCCTGTGGAAACGACCACCGCGAGCTGGAAATGGGATTTAGAAACCATCCCGGTACGTATTATTCCTGTGGAACACCATGCTTAAGTTATTTTCCGCTTTCCGAAAAGAGAAACTGTGGGATTTTCACGGTGGCATTCATCCGCCGGAGATGAAAACGCAGTCTAACGGCACGCCGCTGCGCCAGTTACCGCTGGCGCAGCGCTTTGTCATTCCGCTAAAACAACATATTGGTGCTGAAGGCGAGCTGTGCGTCAGCGTCGGTGATACGGTGCTGCGCGGCCAGCCGCTGACACGTGGTCGCGGCCGGATGCTGCCGGTGCATGCCCCGACGTCGGGTACCGTTATCGCTATCGCTCCCCACTCCACCGCTCACCCTTCAGCGTTGCCGGAGATGAGCGTCATTATTGCAGCGGATGGCGAAGATCGCTGGATCGAACGTGATGGCTGGAATGACTACCGCGCACACAGCATTGACGCGTTGCTCGAACGCATTCATCAGTATGGCGTCGCGGGGTTAGGCGGCGCGGGCTTTCCGACCGCCGCCAAACTGTATGGCGGCGGCAATAAAATTGAAACGCTGATCATCAATGCCGCCGAATGCGAGCCGTACATTACAGCTGACGACCGGCTGATGCAGGATTGTGCCGCGCAGATTATCGAAGGTGTGCGTATTCTGGCGCACATTCTTAAACCGCGTCAGACCCTCATCGGGATTGAAGATAATAAACCGCAGGCCATTTCGATGATGCGTGCGGTACTGGCCGACAGTCATGATATTCAGTTACGCGTTATTCCAACCAAATACCCGTCCGGCGGCGCAAAACAGTTGACGCAGATCCTGACAGGCAAACAGGTGCCGCACGGCGGTCGTTCTTCGGATATCGGCATCCTGATGCAAAACGTCGGCACGGCCTATGCGGTGAAACGCGCAGTGATTGATGGTGAGCCTCTGACCGAACGCGTCGTCACGCTGACCGGCGAAGCCGTCACCCGTCCCGGCAACGTCTGGGCGCGTCTGGGGACGCCAGTGCGTCATCTGCTTGAACATGCGGGTTTCTGTCCTTCCAGCGAACAACTGGTCATTATGGGCGGCCCGCTGATGGGCTTTACCCTGCCATGGCTGGATGTTCCGGTAGTCAAAATCACCAACTGTCTGCTGGCGCCATCTGCCAGCGAAATGGGTGAACCGCAGGAAGAAAAAGGCTGTATTCGCTGTAGCGCCTGTGCCGATGCTTGCCCGGCAGATTTACTGCCGCAGCAGCTTTACTGGTTCAGCAAGGGCCAGCAGCACGATAAGGCCACTGCGCATAACCTCTCCGATTGTATCGAATGCGGTGCCTGCGCCTGGGTGTGCCCCAGCAATATTCCGCTGGTGCAATATTTCCGCCAGGAGAAAGCGGAAATTTATGCCATTGCGCAGGAAGAGAAACGCACGATCGAAGCTAAAGCGCGCTTTGAGGCGCGTCAGGCTCGTCTTGAGCGCGATAAAATTGCCCGCCAGCAGCGCCACAAACAGGCCGCGGTGCAGCCTGGCGCTCAGGATCAGCAGGCTATCGACGCTGCGCTGGCCCGCGTGCGGGAAAAACAAGCTACCGCCACGCAACCAGTGGTGATTCAGGCTGGCGCTGAGCCGGATAACCGCGATGCCATCGCCGCCCGCGAAGCGCGCAAAGCGCAGGTCCGCGCCCGCCAGGCAGAGAAAGCACAGCTCGCTGAAGCAAACACGGCGAGCAGTGAAACGGACGATCCGCGCAAAGCGGCTGTCGAAGCCGCCATTGCCCGCGCGAAAGCGCGTAAAGCGGCGCAGGCTGAATCCCAGGTTGTCGAACAACAGCCGGAGCAGGCACCTGTCGATCCGCGCAAAGCTGCCGTTGAGGCAGCAATTGCCCGCGCGAAAGCGCGCAAAGCGGCGCAGGCTGAATCTCAGGTTGTCGAACAACCGCCGGAGCAGGCACCTGTCGATCCGCGCAAAGCCGCTGTCGAAGCCGCCATTGCCCGCGCGAAAGCGCGTAAAGCGGCGCAGGCTGAATCCCAGGTTGTCGAACAACCGCCGGAGCAGGCGCCTGTCGATCCGCGTAAAGCTGCCGTTGAGGCAGCAATTGCCCGAGCGAAAGCGCGCAAAGCGGCGCAGGCTGAATCCCCGGTTGTCGAACAACCGCCGGAGCAGGCACCTGTCGATCCGCGTAAAGCCGCTGTCGAAGCCGCCATTGCCCGCGCGAAAGCGCGCAAAGCAGAACAAACTCAGGCGCAGGTAGCGGTAAATGAGGCATCACCGGTTCCGCAGGCCGCCAATGATGATCCGCGTAAAGCGGTTGTCGCCGCCGCCATCGCCCGTGTTCAGGCTAAAAAAGCCGCGCAGCAAGCTGTTAACGAGGATTAAATGGTTTTCCGAATCGCAAGTTCCCCCTATACCCATAACCAGCGTCAGACTTCACGCATTATGCTGTTGGTGACGCTCGCCACCGTGCCTGGCATTGCCGCTCAACTGTGGTTTTTCGGTTGGGGAACCCTGATACAGATCATTCTCGCCATTGTCAGTGCCCTGGCAGCGGAAGCGCTGGTGTTGTCGCTGCGTAAACAAAACGTGGGCGCAATTCTGGCGGATAACTCGGCGCTGTTAACCGGCTTGCTGCTGGCGATCAGTATTCCCCCTTTCGCGCCGTGGTGGATGGTGGTGCTGGGTACGGTGTTCGCCGTCGTTATCGCCAAACAGTTATATGGCGGGCTTGGTCACAACCCATTTAACCCGGCGATGATCGGTTACGTGGTACTGCTGATCTCCTTCCCTGTGCAAATGACCAGTTGGCTGCCGCCATACGAAATCGCCCATACCGTGCCGGGTTTTATGGATGCGGTACAGGTGATCTTCAGCGGGCATACTGCAACGGGCGCCACCATGGAAACCCTGCGTATTGGCATTGATGGCGTCAGCCAGGCCACACCGCTGGATACCTTTAAAACGTCACTGCATGCGGGTCACAGCGTTGAGCAGATCCTGCAATACCCGATCTACAGCGGTGTGCTGGCGGGCGCAGGCTGGCAGTGGGTTAACCTTGGCTATCTGGCCGGCGGGCTGTTCCTGCTGTGGCAGAAGACCATTCGCTGGCATATTCCGCTGAGCTTCCTGCTTTCGCTTGCGGTGTGCTCCACGCTTGGCTGGATCTTTTCCCCGCAATCGCTGGCTGCACCGCATCTGCATTTACTCTCCGGCGCAACCATGCTGGGCGCTTTCTTTATTTTGACCGATCCGGTAACGGCCTCCACTACCAACAAAGGGCGGCTGATTTTTGGCGCGCTGGCGGGTTTGCTGGTGTGGCTGATCCGCAGTTTTGGCGGCTATCCGGACGGCGTCGCCTTTGCTGTACTGCTGGCTAATATCACCGTACCGCTGATTGACTACTACACGCGTCCTCGCGTGTACGGGCATCGATAAGGAGTCGCCATGCTAAAGACGATGCGTAAACATGGCGTGACGCTGGCGCTGTTTGCAGCGGGTTCTACCGGCCTGACAGCTGCCATTGATCAAATGACCAAAACCACGATTGCCGAGCAGGCCGCGCAGCAACAAAAAGCGCTGTTTGATCAGGTGATCCCCGGCGACAGCTATAATAATGCGCTGCAACAGAGCTGTTATCTGGTAAGCGATCCAGCGTTAGGTAAAGGCCAGCATCATCTGTGGATCGCTAAAAAAGATGAGCAGCCGGTGGCGGCAGTGATTGAAGCCACGGCACCCGACGGCTACTCTGGGGCAATTCAGTTACTGGTCGGTGCCGACTTTTCCGGCACCGTACTGGGTGTGCGCGTGACTGAGCATCATGAAACGCCGGGGCTGGGCGATAAAATCGAACTACGTATTTCTGACTGGATCACGCACTTTTCCGGGAAGCGAATTGAAGGTGCCACCGACCCGCATTTTGCGGTGAAAAAAGATGGCGGCGATTTCGATCAGTTCACGGGAGCCACCATTACCCCGCGCGCCGTGGTCAATGCGGTTAAACGCGCGGGTCTGTATGCAACGACGCTGCCTGAGCAGCTTTCCCGTTTACCGGGTTGTGGAGAGTAAACGATGAGCGAAGTAAAAGACGTTATCGTCCAGGGGCTGTGGAAGAACAACTCCGCGCTGGTGCAGTTGCTCGGGATGTGCCCGCTGCTGGCGGTAACCTCCACGGCGACTAACGCGCTGGGTCTGGGGCTCGCTACCACGCTGGTCCTGACGCTGACCAACTTGTTTATTTCGCTGTTGCGTCGCTGGACACCCGCAGAGATCCGTATTCCTGTTTATGTAATGATTATCGCGTCCGTGGTCAGTGCGGTACAGATGCTGATTAACGCTTACGCTTTTGGTCTGTACCAGTCATTGGGGATTTTTATCCCGCTGATCGTCACCAACTGTATCGTGGTCGGGCGCGCTGAAGCTTTCGCCGCGAAAAAAGGCCCGGCGTTATCGGCGCTGGATGGTTTTTCCATCGGCATGGGGGCAACCTGTGCGATGTTTGTTCTCGGCTCGCTGCGTGAAATTCTTGGCAACGGCACCCTGTTTGACGGCGCAGATGGTCTGCTCGGCAACTGGGCCAAAGTGCTGCGTATTGAAGTGTTTCATACCGATTCACCGTTTTTGCTGGCGATGTTGCCGCCCGGTGCATTTATCGGTCTGGGCATGATGCTGGCAGTGAAATATCTGATCGATCAAAAAATGAAAAAGCGCCGGGAAGCCGCTGCTGCTGTTAGTGACGCTGCGCACTCGTCGCCCGGGAAGGCATAATGAACAAAGCAAAACGGCTGGAAATATTAACCCGTTTACGGGAAAACAACCCACATCCGACCACCGAACTCAATTTCAGTTCGCCGTTTGAACTGTTGATCGCCGTGCTGCTTTCCGCCCAGGCGACCGACGTCAGCGTCAATAAAGCCACCGCGCTGCTCTACCCGGTTGCCAATACGCCAGCCGCGATGCTGGCGTTGGGCGTTGAGGGTGTGAAGCAATACATCAAAACAATTGGCCTGTTTAACAGCAAAGCGGAAAACGTGATTAAAACCTGCCGTATTTTGCTGGAAAAACATGGTGGCGAAGTGCCGGAAGATCGCGCCGCACTGGAAGCGCTGCCGGGCGTCGGGCGTAAAACCGCCAATGTGGTGCTCAACACCGCCTTTGGCTGGCCAACGATTGCCGTCGACACACACATCTTCCGCGTCTCTAACCGCACGCGTTTTGCGCCCGGTAAGAACGTTGAGGAAGTGGAAGAGAAACTGCTGAAAGTGGTACCGGCAGAGTTTAAAGTCGATTGCCACCACTGGTTGATCCTGCACGGGCGATACACCTGCATCGCCCGTAAGCCGCGCTGCGGCTCCTGCATTATCGAAGATCTCTGCGAGTACGACGACAAAGCCGAACTCTGACCGCTATCAGAACGGCCGGAATACCGCCAGCAGAATAATCACCGCCACCACGACGATAATCAGCGTGGTGGCATTACGCACAGCGCCTGCGCCCTTCACCGCCTCACCGCCCGCCATCCGGCGTATCGTTGCAGAGAGAAAGCCGTGCAGCCCGGAAAGTACAATCACGGCCACGATCTTCACGACCAGCCAGAGATGCGGAAACTGACCGTGAGCGATAACCATGATCGCCCCGGCAATCCACAGCAGCAACATCGCGGGGGTGACGACTTTGCGGCTCCAGCGACGTACCGCCAGCAGCAACCCAGCTGTTGAGGTTTTATCACTTTGCAGCGCGCTCCAGCCGGCAACCACAGCCATCACCAACATGCCGCCAATCCAGACGATGGCGGAGACAATATGTAACGCATTGAGCCACAGGTGAAAGTTCATTATTTGACTCCAGTAGAAAGGGACAGGCAGCAGTCTGCCAGCAGCGCGGCGGGATGTCATGAACAATGCGCGGCATAACGTTAAAAAAGCCATGGTTATTGCCTTTTTACAGTATGCGGAAGCAATGAAAATTGGCAGAACTTGCTGATTTTCAGCAGATAACTGATGTGATATTACTCACATCTCTGCACATTGCCCATCAAGGCGAATTAATGTTCGAAAAATGATGAATTGGACAAATAATCGTTCACTTATGCGTATTCATTAAGACTTATCATTTTTTTAGAAGAAAAAAATACAACCGCAGTGTGATTATACTGACATTGCTAATGTGATGTTAAAAAAGAAGTTTATTGCCGGGAATTTCAGACCGTAGCGCAAAGTTTAGCCACTTATTTTCAAGACATATAACCATTAATGTTTGATAAACCAGTCCAATACACTACATTATAAGCAAAATATCAGAACATATAGCTAATGACGTAATCCTACCCTATGATCCCAGTGGAAAAATCCATCTTTATTACATTGGTAAAATTTAACTCTGAATAACAAATACAATTACCGAGTAATGTAATGACAGAGATCTATGTAACAGAATATGTCAAAGGTATTGCCTGAAAGCCCAGGATAGTGAACATTACCCGCCGTTTCCCCTCCCAATATAACTATAAGCGTGATGAACTCTGGTTATTACGCGCTGAACACCCCCGTTAATATGGGATGTAAAAAAAGAGGTATATGTGTCAACTGCAAACAAACCAACCGAAAGCGTTAGCCTGAATGCTTTTAAACAACCGAAAGCGTTTTATCTGATTTTCTCGATCGAGTTATGGGAACGTTTTGGTTACTACGGCCTGCAAGGGATCATGGCCGTTTACCTGGTAAAACAGCTGGGTATGTCCGAAGCGGACTCGATTACGCTGTTCTCTTCCTTTAGCGCGTTGGTCTACGGCCTGGTCGCTATCGGCGGCTGGCTGGGCGATAAAGTCCTCGGTACCAAACGTGTGATTATGCTGGGCGCGATTGTGCTGGCGATCGGCTATGCACTGGTGGCATGGTCCGGCCATGACGCCGGTATCGTCTATATGGGTATGGCGGCTATCGCCGTCGGTAACGGGCTGTTCAAAGCCAACCCGTCTTCCCTGCTCTCTACCTGCTATGCCAAAGATGATCCGCGTCTGGACGGTGCATTTACCATGTACTACATGTCCGTTAACGTTGGCTCCTTCTTCTCTATGCTGGCAACGCCGTGGCTCGCCGCGAAGTTTGGCTGGAGCACGGCATTTGGTCTGAGCGTTGTCGGTCTGCTGATCACCATCGTTAACTTCGCCTTCTGCAAACGCTGGGTGAAAAATTACGGTTCAAAACCGGACTTCGCACCGGTGCGCATGGGTTACCTGCTGGCGACCATCGTCGGTGTCGCCGTGCTGATTGCTATCGCAACCTGGCTGCTGCACAACCAGGGGATCGCCCGTATGGTACTGGGTGTTGTTGCGCTGGGTATTATCTGCATCTTCGCGAAAGAGACGTTCGCCCTGCAAGGCGCTGCGCGTCGCAAAATGATTGTGGCCTTCATTCTGATGCTTCAGGCGATCGTTTTCTTCGTCCTGTACAGCCAGATGCCGACGTCCCTGAACTTCTTTGCCATTCGCAACGTTGAACATACCCTGTTTGGCATCGCGTTTGAGCCGGAACAGTATCAGGCGCTGAACCCGTTCTGGATCATTATTGGTAGCCCGATTTTGGCCGCAATCTACAACAAAATGGGCGATACGCTGCCGATGCCGCATAAATTTGCGATCGGTATGGTATTGTGCTCCGCCGCGTTCCTGGTTCTGCCGCTGGGCACCAAATTCGCTTCCGATGCCGGTATCGTCTCCGTGAACTGGCTGATTGCAAGTTACGCGCTGCAAAGTATCGGTGAACTGATGATCTCCGGGCTGGGCCTGGCGATGGTTGCGCAGTTGGTACCGCAACGACTGATGGGCTTCATCATGGGTAGCTGGTTCCTGACGACTGCCGGTGCGAACATCATCGCAGGTTACGTCGCTAACCAGATGGCAATCCCGGAAAACGTGACCGACCCGCTGATGTCACTGGACATCTACGGTACTGTCTTCCTGCAGATTGGTATCGCCACAGCCGTGATTGCGGTGCTGATGATCCTGGCTGCACCGAAGCTGAACCGCATGACGCAGAGCGACGACAACGTGCGTGAAGCGTCGGAAACCGCAACAGCGTAATTGCTGCGGGGAACACGAAATATTCAGCCGCTAACCCAGGTTAGCGGCTTTTTTTTTATTCCGCGACGTAATAACCTAATGCCCGAAATTAACTATAAGGAAAGCATAATGAAACTGTTTTACAAGCCCGGCGCCTGCTCGCTTGCATCGCACATTGCCCTGCGTGAAACCGGTAAAGACGTGACGCTGGTCAGCGTCGACCTGATGAAAAAGCGCCTGGAAAATGGCGACGACTTTTTTGCCATTAACCCGAAAGGCCAGATCCCTGCGCTTCAACTTGATGACACCACGCTGGTGACGGAAGGCGTGGCAATCATGCAATATGTCGCCGACAGCGCACCGGACAGCCAGCTTCTGGCGCCGGTCGGTACGTTGCCGCGCTACAAAACGCTGGAGTGGCTAAACTTTGTCGCGACCGAGCTGCATAAAGGCTTCACGCCGCTTTTCCGCCCGGATACGCCTGAAGAGTACAAACCGACGGTTCGCGCTCTGCTGGAGAAAAAGCTGCAATACGTGGACCAGTCCCTGGCGAATAGCGAGTGGATCAGCGGCGCGCGCTTCACTATTGCTGATGGCTACCTGTTTACGGTGCTGCGCTGGGCGCGCGCAGTGAAACTGAACATGGAAGGCCTGAGCCATATCGACGCGTACACGGCGCGTGTTGCCGCTCGTCCGGCCGTTGCGGCCGCGATGGCAGCGGAAGGTATTCAGTAAGCACTGATGGCCCGCGTGCGTTTGCGCGCGGCATTAATGCCAGTAAGAGAAAGGCGGGAAAATCCCGCCTTTTTTATTACAGCAAGGTTGCGCTGAACAGATGTTCCGGTTTCGCGATCCTGTCCTGCGCTGCCACCACTTGCAGTTCGTACTCCTGCATGCCCTGAGTGGTCAGCATAATTTCATACACCGCAGCCGTTACATGCTCCAGCGCCTCACGTACCGATGCACCCTGCAGCAGCTTCACCAGTAACAGCCCGCTGGTGACATCGCCGACGCCAACCGGCTGACGCGCGCCGAAATCGACCAGCGGACGGCTGATGTGCCAGGCTTCCTGCGGCGTCACCAGCAGCATCTCAAAACGATCCGCGCTCAGACCGGCGCGCGCCAGATGTTTCACCAGAACAATTTGCGGCCCTTTCGCAATCAGTTCACGCGCGGCAGCGACCGCTTCCTGCACGCTATTTACTGCATGTTCGCAAAGGATCTCCAGCTCAATCAGATTAGGCGCAATGATATCGCTGGCCGGTAACGCGTGGCGCAGATGGAATTCGGCGACGCCCGGCGCAACGATGCACCCTTTTTCGGGATGCCCCATCACCGGATCGCAGAAATATTTCGCCTGCGGATTGGCGGCTTTTACCTGACGCACGATACCGAGAATATGTTCGCCCTGCTCCGCCGACCCGAGATAGCCGCTTAGTACCGCGTCACAGCGCTGTAGCTGATCAATAGCGGCGATGCCCTGCACAATCTCCGTCAGATGCGCGGGCGGCATGACGCTACCGGTCCATTTGCCGTACTGGGTGTGGTTAGAAAACTGCACCGTATTCAGCGGCCAGACATTGGCGCCAAGGCGGCGCATCGGAAATTCAGCCGCACTGTTCCCCGCATGCCCAAAGACCACATGCGATTGAATGGCGAGGATGTTCTTCATTTTTGTAGCCTTGCAATGACGGGACGAAAAAGAAGGGAGTGATTTCTCACTCCCCGGGATATGACGTGAATTATTTCCAGCAGATCAGGCAGTAATTTTTCTTACCGCGACGCAGCAGCGTGTAGCGACCAAACAGGCGATCGCTGTCGGCGAAGGTGTATTCCGGATCGGACTGTTTTTCACCGTTGATGGTGACCGCATTGGAGGCGATGGTTTTACGCGCCTGGCCGCGGGATGGTTGCAGCTCGGAATCGACCAGCGCCTGCATCAGATCCGCACCTTTTTCCATCTCGACCATCGGCACGCCATCCTGCGCCAGCTGTTCGAAATCCGCTTCGCTCAGATCGCTCAGCGTGCCGTTAAACAGGCTTTCGGTGATGCGTTTTGCGGCAACCAGCCCCTCTTCGCCATGCACCAGTCGCGTGACCTGCTCGGCCAGCACATACTGTGCGCGCGGTGCTTTACCGCTGTTCTTGTCTTCTTCTTCCAGCGCGTTAATTTCGGCGATATCCATAAAGGTGAAGAATTTCAGGAAGCGATAAACATCGGCATCGGCGGTGTTGATCCAGAACTGGTAGAACTTGTACGGGCTGGTTTTCTTCGGATCCAGCCAGACCGCGCCGCCTTCGGTTTTACCGAATTTGGTGCCGTCAGCTTTGGTGATCAGCGGAACCGTCAGGCCAAATACCTGATTCTGGTGCAGACGACGGGTCAGGTCGATACCGGAGGTGATGTTGCCCCATTGATCGGAACCGCCGATCTGCAACGCCACGCCGTGCAGCTTGTTCAGGCAGGCGAAGTCGTAACCCTGTAACAGGTTGTAGGAGAACTCGGTAAAGGAGATACCGACATCATCACGGTTCAGACGTTGTTTCACCGCTTCTTTGTTAATCATCTGGTTAACAGAGAAGTGTTTGCCGATATCGCGCAGGAAGGTCAGCACGTTCATATTGCCGAACCAGTCGTAGTTGTTCGCCGCAATTGCGGAGTTGTCACCGCAGTCGAAATCGAGGAACGGTGCCACTTGCCGGCGGATTTTATCCACCCACTCCTGCACGGTCTCTTCGGTATTCAGTTTGCGCTCGGTCGCTTTAAAGCTCGGATCGCCAATCAGCCCGGTAGCGCCGCCTACCAGCGCTACCGGCTTGTGACCAGCCTGCTGGAAGCGTTTCAGGCATAACAATGGAACGAGATGCCCCAAATGCAAGCTGTCTGCGGTGGGATCGAAGCCGCAATAAAGCGCGATTGGCCCCTGCGCCAGTCGCTCTGCTAACGCTTCCTCATCCGTTACCTGAGCCACCAGGCCTCGCTCTTGCAATTGTTTAATCAAGTTACTGCTTGCCATCAAATTCTCCATGTATAAAACGGAACTGCACCTTTGCCGGTACACGACTTTTCGCCAGATGCGAAAGGATACTTCAGGGGGGCAGATAGCATAAAGCGCCGGAACACGGAGTACCAGCGCTTAACGCAACATTTTTCAGGGATTACGGAGCGAGACGATCAATTTTCCAGGCGTCATTTTCACGCTGGTATAAAAAACGATCGTGCAGACGGTTAGCGCCGCCCTGCCAGAACTCCATCTGCTCAATGCTGACGCGAAAACCTCCCCAGAAACTGGGCAGCGGAATTTCGCCCTGCTGGAACTTTTGCTTCAGTTCAAGAAACTTGCTTTCGAGGATACCGCGCGCGGAGATACGGCTGGATTGTTTAGAAACCCAGGCACCGATTTGACTGTCGCGCGGGCGGCTGTGAAAGTACTTCACCACTTCCAGCGTCGATAAGCGTTCTGCTTTACCGGTTACCATCACCTGACGTTCCAGCATATGCCACGGGAACAGCAGACTGACCGCCGGATTATGCTCAATATGGTGCGCTTTACGGCTACCAAGGTTGGTATAAAACACCAGCCCTTTTTCATCATAATGCTTGAGCAGCACGATGCGCTGATAAGGCTGACCGTTTTCATCCACCGTTGCTACCACCATGGCAGTCGGATCGATGAGCTGGGCCTCGCAGGCTTGCCCTAACCAGCGTTCAAAGAGTTTCAGCGGCTCTGCTGGCAGGTCGTTGCGGCGCAGACCGCCTTTTGTGTATTCACGGCGCAGATGCGCGATTTGCTGCAATTGATCGTTATCAGACATGGCGTTAGCAAAAAATAATCATCAGGGAGGGCTATTATGCGCCCCCCTGTGAAAATCTCAACGCTCTGGAATTAACTGACAGTTATTCAGCACGATGCGGTCGCGTTTATAGACCGTCGCGCCGTTACCTTTCGACCAGAAAACATAAACGCCATCAGTATAGCGCGCGCCGGATGCCGATAACCCTTGTTGCAGCGTCAGTAGCTTGTCATCCCAGACGAAACTGGCCTGCTGGCGGGTACGGTTAATTTTCACGGTCAGGGGTTTTTCATCGCACTGGTAAACCAGCGTGTCGGTATGCATCCGTTCAACGAACTGGTTGTAATAACTACACCCGGCAAGCAGTGCGGGCAGGCAGGCAATCAGCAGTTTTTTCATTGGGTATCCCTGGACAGTCCTGGTCACGGAGGGCGAAACGCCCTCCTTAAATCCGGTCAGTCTAGCGATGTAACACCAAAGTAAAATTCGGTTAACTCTGATTCTGGCGTGGGTTCGCCGGATAGATGGCGCCAAGTACCGTCGGCGCAGAAGCCCCGGTCACCGACGGCAGATTGCCTGGTAACCCGGCGAGCGTTCGCCATGCCAGCCAGGCAAAAGCCAGCGCTTCCATATCATCACCGCTGATCCCCGCGTCATCCGTAGTGGAAACTTCGATACCCGGCAGCAGCGCCGCCAGACGCGCCATCAACAGCGGATTACGGCTGCCGCCGCCGCACACCAGCAGACGTTCACAACCGCCGCTCAGCAATACCTGTTCGGAAATGGTCACCGCCGTCAGTTCCGTCAGCGTTGCCTGGACATCGCTGGCGCTAATACCCGGGAAATGGACCAGGTGGCGCTCAAGCCAGCCATAGTTGAAATATTCGCGCCCGGTGCTTTTCGGCGGTATTGCCGCGAAGTAAGGATCGCTGAGCATATTTTGCAGCAACGGCAGCACCACTTTCCCTTCGCTTGCCCACTGAGCGTCTTTGTCATATGGCTTGCCCTTTTGTCGCCAAATCCAGGCATCCATCAGCATATTACCCGGCCCGGTATCATAGCCTCTGACCGGTTGACCGGGGATTAACAGCGACAGATTGGCAATGCCGCCAATATTGAGCACCATCCGTCGTTCAACCGGATGCGCCAGCAGCGCGTGGTGAAAAGCCGGAACCAGCGGCGCGCCCTGTCCACCCAGCGCCATATCGCGCCGACGAAAATCGCCGACCACCGTTACGCCAGTACGAGCGGCAATCTGATTGTTATCGCCTATTTGCAGCGTATGCGGTGCAACTCCCGTTGGTTCATGCCAGACCGTTTGCCCGTGGCAGCCAATCGCCACGATATCCTCCGGGTGCAGATGCTCGCGATCCATCAACGCCAGAACGGCATCAGCGAACAGTTTTCCCAGTTGCGTATCCAGCCGTCCCAGTTGTGAGAGCGTGAGCGGCTGCCCCTGGCAAATCGCGAGGATCGCCTCTTTCAGCGGCAGTGGAATAGGAAACGTAAGGCTTGCCTGCTGCGCGACCATGTTCTCATCGATGGCCGCCAGCACCACATCCACACCGTCCAGACTCGTTCCCGACATCACCCCAATGTAGCGACCCGATTTCATGCGCCTTCCTTAATTTGCGTAACTCAGGAGCAACACTCCACCATAAAGCAACCATTAACGCTATCGACTACAAACACTTTTTAACAATCCTGCCGTTTTACACTAAGTGAAATCCCATCAGGTCGCGTTTATAATCGCTTCGTTTAAATCTGGTTAAACAGACACCGGGTATTATTTTTGCCAGGATTAGGCAGAAGATACGACCTGGCATTGTAAAAATGCCATATAATTTAACCATGACGGATGCTCATAAGAGCATTTCATGGTGAACAGGAGATTCATAAATGATGTTACGTGCACTGGCAGTTTCGCTGATTGGTTTAACGTTGGCTGGTTGTGTCAACAACGATACGCTTTCCGGTGATGTTTACTCTGCCTCCGAAGCCAAACAAGTGCAAAATGTCACTTACGGCACCATTGTTCATGTCCGTCAGGTGCAGCTCCAGGGCGGCGATAACAGCAACGTTATTGGCGCGATTGGCGGCGCAGTGTTGGGTGGTTTCCTCGGTAATACCGTGGGTGGCGGCACTGGTCGTTCTCTGGCTACCGCAGCAGGCGCGGTTGCAGGCGGCGTAGCGGGTCAATCCGTTCAGGGTTCGCTGAACAAAACTCAGGGCGTTGAGCTGGAAATTCGTAAAGACGACGGTAACACCATCATGGTGGTGCAGAAACAGGGCAATACCCATTTCTCTGCTGGCCAGCGCGTCGCGATGGCCAGCAACGGCAGCCAGGTAACGGTCTCTCCGCGCTAAGCCGGAGGCTGGTTGTTGCAGTTGCGACCACCTTCAGACATAAAAAAAGCCTTGCGATGCAAGGCTTTTTCAATTCAATCCCGCGACTGTAGCTCAAGGATATTTTGCTCCAGCCGGGCAATCATCTTGATTAACAGATCCAGTTCTTCCGCAGAGATCCCGGAAAGAATTTCACCCCGGGTTTTGCGAATTACTGTCTCCATTTCATCGATAATCGGTGCTGCTTTTTCCGTCAATTTGATCCGTTTTGCCCGGCGATCGCTGGCGCATGTCTGGCGAGAAATAAGACCTTTCTCCTCCAGTTGGTCAAGCGTACGCACCAGCGAAGGCTGCTCAATGCCAATCGCTTTGGCCAGTTGAATTTGCGACTGCTCGGGCGGCAACTGATGAATATTGTGCAGCGTTACCCAGTGAGTCTGCGTTAATTCCAGAGGTTTCAGGCGATGGTCAATCAAAGCGCGCCATACGCGCACTAAGCGTGCCAGATCAGAACCTAATGGCGATTCCAATTTCATCTCCTTATAATTAGCTTGCTAACTTATTATACTCATTTTAAAATAGTTTGCAGTATTTGTATTGGTAAAACAAATGTATTGCTGTCCCGGACAAGTAGTTTGCGAAGTCGCTCCCAGCTCTGACGTGGCATCTTTATCTCTTTTCTTACCGTTAAGCCCTGCCCGGCGATCCGTTTGACTGTACAGGACCCATAAACGTGAAGTGGAATTCGAGTTCGCTGGATTTACCCCTCCAGGACCTGATTTTCGGCGCATCAGTCTATTTCCCGCCTGTTTTTAAAGTCGTGATGCTTGGCTTTCTGCTGTGGCTTGTCGCCCACCGTTTGTTGCGCGAGTGGATCTACGCTGGCGAGATCTGGCACCCCATTCTGATGGATCTTTCCCTGTTTGTTATTGCGCTGAGTCTCGCGCTCGGCTTGCTCATCGTGTGGTAATTATGCATCTGAAATCCCTTAAATATTTCTCCACTTTGCTGGTACTGGCCGTGGCCATTGTCGCGGCGTGGTGGATGTGGAACTACTACATGCAAACCCCCTGGACGCGGGATGGGAAAGTTCGCGCCGAACAGGTCAGTATTACGCCGCAGGTTTCCGGCACGATTACCATGCTGGCGGTGAAAGATAATCAGCTCGTCAAAGCCGGGCAATTGCTGTTCCGCATCGATGACACGCCATACCACATCGCCGTTCTGAACGCCGAAGCGCAGTTGGCAAAAGCGCAAACCGATCTGGCAAAAGCCAGTAATGAAGCCAACCGCCGCCGCCACCTGTCACAAAATTACATCTCCGCAGAAGATCTCGATACCGCCAATATTGGTGTTAAAGCTGCACAGGCGGGCGTTGCAGTCGCCGAAGCGCAGCTCGCACAGGCAAAATGGCAACTGGCGCAGACCACCGTCAGCGCGCCGGTGGATGGCTGGGTCACGAATCTTTCGGCGCGCACAGGCAATTACGCCACCGCCGGACAGCCAGTCTTCGCCCTTGTCGATAGCCATTCGTTTTATGTCATGGGTTATTTTGAAGAGACCAAACTGCGCCATATTCATGAAGGTGCCGCCGCGAAAATCGTCCTCTACAGCGGTAATGTTACGTTACAGGGTCACGTATTCGGTATTGGTCGTGCGATCTACGATCAGAGCGTTGAGACGGACAGCGGCCTGGTCCCGGACATCAAACCAAATGTACCCTGGGTGCGGCTGGCGCAGCGCGTGCCGGTACGTATTCAGTTTGATAAATTACCCGACGGTCTGACGCTGGTTTCCGGCACTACCTGTACCGTGGCAATTGGCGAACAACCATGAAATCCCCTGCCTGGCTGTGGCAAAACCTGCCGTGGGTGAAAGCCACGCCTGCGCAGTGGCGCTATGCATTGCGCAACGGGGTCGCCATGTGTCTGGCGCTTACGGTGGCTTATTATCTCGATCTGGATCAACCCTACTGGGCGATGACGTCCGCCGCAGTGGTCAGTTTTCCCACTGTTGGCGGCGTGATCAGCAAAAGTCTTGGCCGTATTGCCGGTAGCCTGCTCGGTGCCAGCGCCGCGCTGATTATTGCCGGGCAAACGCTGAATGATCCGTGGTTGTTTCTGTTTGCCATGGCCGGCTGGATTGCCTTTTGTACCTGGGCTTGCGCGCAATTTACCAATAATGTCGCTTACGCATTTCAGCTTGCTGGCTATACCGCCGCGATTATCGCTTTCCCGGCGATCAACATTACCGATACCACCGAACTGTGGGATATCGCCCAGGCACGCGTGTGTGAAGTGATATTAGGTATATTGTGCGGCGGTTTTATGATGATGGTGATGCCCGGCACGGCGGACGGCGTCACGTTACTGGTGACATTAAAAAAGATGCATGCCCGTTTGCTTGAGCATGCCAGCCTGCTGTGGCAACCGGAAACAACCGATGCTATTCGCGCCGCCCATGAAAGTGTCATCGGGCAGATTCTTACCACCAATCTGCTGCGCATTCAGGCTTTCTGGAGCCACTACCGTTTTCGTCGGCAGAACGCCTTGCTTAGCTGGCTGCTGCACCAGCAACTGCGTATGACCAGCGTGATCTCCAGCCTGCGCCGCATGCTGCTTAACTGGCCGGACGCGCCAGCCAATTTGCGCCCGACAGTAGAAGAATTATTGGCCGCGCTGGCCAGGCCGAACGCGGACGCGCTGACCATCGCCAGGATAATCGCCCCTCTTGCGCCTGGCGAGCAGGATGATTACCGCCACCACGCATTCTGGCAGCGCTTACGCTATTTTTGCCGCCTCTATCTGGAGAGCAACCGCTGGCTGGCACGTGTCGAGAACGCAACGCCGATCAGTGTCTATACGCCGCCGCGCAGCCCGGCGTTAATGCGCTATACCGATAATGCCGAGGCGCTGTGGAGCGGTATTCGTACTTTCTGCGCGCTGGCTCTGGTGGGCGCCTGGAGCATTAATACGCAGTGGGGATATGGCGCGGCGGCGCTGACGCTGGCGGCAATCAGTTGCGTACTCTATTCGGTGTCGCCTGCGCCTTTTAACTCGCTGACGCTGCTGCTGCGCACATTGCTGCTGCTGTCGCTGTTCAGTTTTGTGGTGAAATTTGGCCTGATGGTGCAGATAAGCGAGCTGGGTTCATTTTTGCTGTTCCTGTTTCCGCTGCTGACGACCATGCAACTGCTGAAATTGCAGCTCCCCAAACAGGCCGGGCTGTTGGGACAGTTGATCGTCTTTATGGGCTCGTTTATCGCGGTGACCAATCCGCCTGCTTATGATTTCGCCGATTTTTTAAATGACAATCTGGCGAAAATCCTCGGCGTTGCGCTGGCCTGGCTGTTGTTTGCCGTGCTGCGCCCGGGTTCCGATGCGCGCAAAAGCCGCCGCCATATCCGTACATTGCGGCGTAATTTTGTCGATCAACTCAGTCGGGTACCGCAACTGAGCGAAGATGCGTTCGAGTCCGTGGTCTATCATCACATCAGCCAGTTGAGCAACAGCCAGGATGCGCTGGCGCGGCGTTGGTTATTGCGTTGGGGAGTGGTGCTGCTGAATTGCTCGCATGTGGTGTGGCAACTTCGCGAATGGGAAATTCGTTCCGATGTGCTGGCAAACGTGCGTGATATCTGCATTGCGTTATTGCGCGATGTAATGAGTGAGCGTGGCGTTCAGCAACGAACGCTGTCCGCCACGCAGGCGGAGTTACAACATATTTGTGTGACGCTGGGAAAACATCATCAGCCTGCGGCGCGCGAACTGGCGTCGGTTATCTGGCGTCTTTACTGTTCGCTTTCCCAACTGGAGCAAGCGCCGCCCGAAGGCACGCTTATCGAACGAATCACTTGATGACGCCACAGGCATAACGCGCCCCGCCTCCACCCAGCGGTTTTGGTTGATCGGACATATTATCGCCGCCGACATGAATCATCAGCGCTTTATCTTTCACGTCATCCAGCTTTTTCAGCCGCGGTGCCATCACCGGATCGGTCGCTTTACCGTCGTTATTGACTACCAGCACCGGCAGATCGCCTAAATGTCCGACGCCCTCCGGCCCTTCATGTTTACCCGTATGTTGCGGATCAAGGTGGCCGCCTGCAGCCTCAGCGGCAGAGGCTTTCCCCTCCTTCATAGCGGGCTCACAACTGCCTTTCGCGTGGACGTGAAAGCCGTGCTCGCCAGGCGGCAGGGCTTTCAGATCCGGCGCAAATTCCAGCCCTTTGTCCGTTTCACTGATTTTCACGCTGCCGATCGACTGCCCAATGCCCTGGGCAGTGACGAGATGCATCTCGACGTCTTCACTGGCGGCCTGCGCCCCCGTACAGACCAACAGCGCCAGCATTGCCAGACTAAAACGCTTCATATGACCTCCTTTGATATACGTTTACCCTGTCAGTTTAAACCAGGATGAACGATTTCACCGGGAGGCCTTTGCTTATGGCACGTCGTAGCCCAACGCCGCTTTGCGGATGCGGAACCACTGCTGGCGAGTCATCTGCAGTTCCGGCGCGCCAAGCGCTGATTTAACGCGTTCAATTTTGCCGGAACCGATAATCGGCAGCGGCGACGATGGCAGACGCATGACCCACGCGTAAACCACCTGTTCGATAGTTTCCGCGTTCAGCTCGCGTGCAACATTCGCCAGCTCATCGCGCAACGGTTGAAAAGCAGGATCATTAAACAGGCGACCGCCACCCAGGCACGACCAGGCCATCGGGCGAATGCGCAGTTGTTGCAGTTGATCCAGTGTGCCATCAAGAAGCAGCGGCTGATGTACCGGGGAGATCTCCACCTGGTTGGTCGCCAGCGTAAACGGCAGCCGCGATTGCAACAGTGAGAACTGCGCCGGGGTGAAGTTGGAAACGCCAAAGTTGCGCACTTTACCGCTCTGGTGCAGATGCAGGAACGCCTCTGCCACTTCATCGGCATCCATCAGCGGGTCGGGACGGTGAATCAGTAGCAGATCGAGATGATCGATAGCCAGATTACTCAGCGACTGTTCCGCGCTTTTGATGATGTGGTCGCGATCGGTGATGTAATGACCAAGCACATTTTCCGCTTTTGCGGTGGTCGCAATACCGCATTTGCTGACGACTTCCATCCGCTCACGCAAATGCGGAGCCAGTTTCAGCGCGTCACCAAACGCGGCTTCGCACTGATAGCCGCCATAAATATCGGCATGATCGACAGTCGTGATGCCCAGATCGAGATGTGCCTCGATAAAACTCACCAACTGGCGCGAGGACATATTCCACTCCATCAAACGCCAGTAACCCATCACAAAACGAGAGAACTCCGGGCCTTGCGGCGCAAGAGCAATACGTTGAACCATAATGGTATCCTCAAAGGTCATTTTCCTGTGAGTATACGCATTTTCAGGATCAAAAAAGTGAAGGTTGCTGAGGTTCTTCCGGGGGAAGGGATTTGTTTGCGCGCATTTTGCGCAGCCAGCGCTGACGGCACAGGCGGAGCACCTCTTGCTTTTGTCCGTCGCTCATATTTTGCCAGTTGAAACGCTCATCGCGGCTACGCATGCAGCCACGGCAAAAGCCCCGCTCATCTGACTGGCAGATGCCGCGACACGGACTCTGGACAGGAAAAAACTCCAGTTGTTCAGGCACGGTCGTCTCCGTTAATGCATGCACTCTCTCTATTGAAGACTGCTCATTGATAACGTGCAAGCCCTAAAGCGCATTGATTGCCACTTGCAGTGGACCGATCGGTCTAGTAGAGTGGCGCGATGAGCAGAAATACCGAACACGACACGCGCGAACACTTACTGGCTACCGGCGAGCAACTTTGCATGCATCGCGGGTTCACCGGTATGGGCCTGAGCGAATTATTGAAAACAGCAGAAGTGCCGAAAGGCTCGTTCTACCACTATTTTCGCTCAAAAGAGGCGTTTGGCGTGGCGTTACTTGAGCGTCACTATGCGGGTTACCACCAGCGGCTGGCTACCCATTTCGCCAGCGGGCCGGGAAATTATCGTGACAGGCTGCTGGCGTACTATCAGGAGACACTGAATCAGTTTTGCCAGCAGGGGATTATCAGCGGTTGCCTGACGGTGAAACTCTCTGCGGAAGTGTGCGATCTGTCGGAGGATATGCGCGCCGCGATGGACAAAGGCGCAAGCGGTGTTATCGCCCTGCTTGCGCAAGCGCTGGAAAAAGGGCGAGAAGATCGTAGCCTTACCCTTTCCGGCGATGCGCTGACGCAAGCGCAGGTGCTGTATGCTTTATGGCTGGGCGCCAATTTGCAGGCCAAGATTTCTCGCAGTGCCCTGCCGCTGGAAAGCGCGCTGGCGCATGCGAAAAACATTATCGCTATGCCTCTGTAATATCAGGCTTTTTTATTTCACATTTTACTAGTCGACCGGTCTATTCAGGAGTTGTTATGTCCAGTAAATTATTCACGCCGCTGAAAGTGGGCGCAATTACCGTTCCAAACCGTGTTTTTATGGCTCCACTGACGCGTCTGCGCAGCATTGAGCCGGGCGATATCCCGACGCCGCTGATGGCGGAATATTACCGTCAACGCGCCAGTTCTGGCCTGATCATCAGCGAAGCCACGCAAATCTCCGCGCAGGCGAAAGGTTACGCAGGCGCGCCGGGCCTGCACAGCGCCGAACAAATCGCTGCGTGGCAGAAAATTACCGATGCCGTACACCGTGAAAACGGCCGTATTGCGGTTCAACTGTGGCACACCGGTCGCATCTCACACAACAGCCTGCAACCGGGCGGCGCAGCGCCTGTCGCGCCTTCGGCTATCAGCGCGGGCACCCGCACTTCGCTGCGTGATGCTAATGGTAACGCTACCCGCGAAGATACCTCTATGCCGCGCGCACTGGAGACCGCCGAAATTCCGGGTATCGTTAACGATTTCCGCCAGGCCGTTGCGAATGCACGTGAAGCGGGTTTTGACCTGGTCGAACTGCACTCTGCCCACGGCTACCTGCTGCATCAATTCCTGTCGCCATCTTCTAACCATCGTACCGATCAGTACGGCGGTAGCGTGGAAAACCGCGCCCGTCTGGTGCTGGAAGTGGTTGATGCCGTGAGCAAAGAGTGGGGAGCCGATCGCATCGGGATCCGCGTTTCGCCGATTGGCACATTCCAGAATGTGGATAATGGCCCGAACGAAGAAGCGGATGCGCTGTATCTGATTGAAGAACTGGGTAAACGTGGGATTGCTTACTTGCATATGTCCGAACCGGACTGGGCGGGCGGCAAGCCATACACTGATGCGTTCCGTGAAAAAGTGCGTGCGCGCTTCCACGGCCCGATCATCGGCGCTGGCGCTTACACAGTCGAGAAAGCAGAAGCACTGATCGAAAAAGGTTTGATCGATGCCGTAGCCTTTGGTCGCGCTTATATCGCCAACCCGGACCTGGTGAAACGTCTGCAACTGAAAGCGGAGCTGAACCCGCAGCGCCCGGAAAGCTTCTACGGCGGCGGCGCAGAAGGCTATACCGATTACCCGTCTCTGTGATCCTCGGATTGTTCATTTGATAGCGGCGGGTTTACGCCGCTATACTAAAACGATGTTTCTAACTGGAACGTTAATTCATTTATAAAAGAGGACATCATGCGCTTACTTCACACCATGCTTCGTGTTGGCAACCTGCAACGCTCCATCGACTTCTATACCAAAGTGCTGGGCATGAAGCTGCTGCGTACCAGCGAAAATCCGGAATATAAATACTCGCTGGCCTTTGTGGGTTACGGCCCGGAAACCGAAGAAGCGGTCATCGAGCTGACTTACAACTGGGGCGTCGAGAGCTATGAGCTGGGCACCGCCTACGGTCACATCGCGCTGAGCGTGGAAAATGCCGCAGAGTCCTGCGAAGCGATCCGCAAAAACGGCGGTAACGTAACCCGCGAAGCGGGTCCGGTTAAAGGCGGTACCACCGTTATCGCCTTTGTTGAAGATCCGGACGGTTACAAAATCGAACTGATCGAAGAGAAGCACGCCGGTCACGGCCTGGGTAATTGATCCCTTCGGGCGCACTTTGCGCCCGCTGTTTTACATCCCTTCGCAAAATTTGCCATAATGCGCTGCCATTTTCCCGTATCAAGAGATCCTGATGTCCGATAACGCTCAACTTACTGGCCTGTGCGACCGTTTTCGCGGTTTTTATCCTGTCGTGATTGATGTTGAAACTGCCGGCTTTAACGCCAAAACCGACGCACTGCTGGAAGTCGCCGCCATTACGCTGAAAATGGATGAACAAGGCTGGCTGATGCCTGACAGCACCCTGCATTTCCACGTTGAGCCTTTCGAAGGCGCAAATCTGCAACCGGAAGCGCTGGCCTTTAACGGTATTGATCCCTCGAATCCACTGCGCGGCGCGGTAAGCGAACATGATGCGCTGCATGCCATTTTCAAAATGGTGCGCAAAGGCATTAAAGATCAAAACTGCAATCGCGCTATTATGGTGGCGCATAATGCCACCTTCGATCACAGCTTTATGATGGCCGCCGCCGAACGCGCGTCGCTGAAGCGCAATCCTTTCCACCCGTTTGTCACCTTTGATACCGCATCACTGAGCGGGCTGGCGCTGGGGCAAACTGTGCTGTCAAAAGCCTGCGCCGCCGCGGGTATTGCCTTTGACGCCTCGCAGGCGCATTCGGCGCTGTACGATACGGAACAAACCGCCCTGCTGTTTTGCGAAATCGTGAACCGCTGGAAGCGTCTGGGTGGATGGCCATTGCCGCTCGCCGATGATTCACAGGCATAAAAAAAGCGACCGCAGGGTCGCTTTTTTATTGGCGGAAACTTATTCCGCAGCCGGCTCGTCTTTATGGTTTGCCGCCGCTTCTTTAATCAGCGATTGCAGTTCGCCGCGCTGATACATCTCAATGATGATATCGCAGCCGCCGACCAGTTCGCCTTCAACCCACAGCTGCGGGAAGGTTGGCCAGTTAGCGTATTTTGGCAGTTCTGCGCGGATGTCCGGGTTTTGCAGGATATCGACATACGCGAAACGCTCGCCACAAGCAGACAGCGCCTGCACAGCCTGGGCGGAGAAGCCGCAGCTCGGCAGCTTCGGGGAGCCTTTCATATACAGCAGAATCGGGTTTTCAGCGATTTGACGCTGGATTTTCTCAAGGGTTGTGCTCATTGTCTTACTTCCTTCAACTTCTTCTACGGCTGAGATCTGACATTGTAACGGTTCAGACAAGCAACGGAAAATAACATTTTATTCACCGTTCATTATTTTATCGTCTGTCACGTAAAGTTGCCTTAAAAATATGACTTAACCCAACTTGTCCTGCTCAACTCTTAATCGTCATAGAAACGTTTTGCTGCTTTTTTTTGCGCTTGCTAACGAAACGAAGTTATAGATGCAAAAACAGTATTAACTTTTGTGCTTTTTATGGATTAGAATCGACGGGTTTTGAAAAACCATACGCAGGCATATTATATGCTTGCCATAACAGGGGATTGCTCAGTGGCGCGGATACCAAAAGCTTCGATCACGCTCTGTGCTTTGTTGTTCACCACGCTTTCTTTCACGCCATTGGCTAACGCCTCTGAACAGGCGCGAGCATCGGCCGTGCAAAAATCGCATCTGGCGAAAGCATCCGAACGTAAGAAAAAAACCACATCACAAAAAACATCAAAGAAAAGCAGTCGCAGTACGGCAGAAAAAACCACCAGTAAAAAAACAGCGGAACACAAGAAGTCACCGGCTAAGAAAAAAGTTTCCACCAGCAGCAAAGCCAGTCAGATTACCTCGCGTCGTAACAAAACCAGCCAGTTAAAAACTACAGAAGTCGCCTGGACGGAAAAATGCAGTACGCCGCGCAAAGGCCGCAAGCCTCATTGTGTCAAAGTCAAAAAAACCACGACCATTGCTGAGGCACATAAAGTACGTATCCAGAAAGCCCAGAAAACGGCGATGTCGAAACTAATGAACCAGATTGGTAAACCTTACCGCTGGGGTGGCACCTCGCCGAGTACCGGTTTTGATTGTAGTGGTCTGGTCTATTACGCCTATAAGGATTTGGTGAAATTCCGCATTCCGCGCACCGCCAACGAAATGTATCACCTGCGTGATGCGTCGCCGGTGAATGTGGCGGAACTGGAAAGCGGCGACCTGGTATTCTTTCGCACGCAGGGTCGCGGTACCGCCGATCACGTTGGCGTGTATGTTGGCAACGGCAAGTTTATCCAGTCTCCGCGCAGCGGCCAGGATATTCAGGTCACTTCCCTGAGCGAAGACTACTGGCAGCGCCATTACGTCGGCGCTCGCCGCGTCGTTACGCCGAAAACCATTCGTTGATCCCATCGCCTGTCGTCATTGCGACAGGCGATGTTCTCTTTTTCCCGTCCCCGCGATTTGTTACTCTAAGCCTCACACTCAATAGGGTTATTGGGTGTATTAAAATAATGAAGGAGAGTAGCAATGTCGTTCGAATTACCTGCATTACCGTATGCAAAAGACGCCCTGATGCCGCATATCTCAGCCGAAACGCTGGAGTATCACTATGGTAAGCACCATCAGACTTATGTCACTAACCTCAACAACCTGATCAAAGGCACCGCCTTCGAAGGCAAAACGCTGGAAGAGATCGTTAAGCACAGCGAAGGTGGCGTGTTCAATAACGCCGCTCAAGTCTGGAACCACACCTTTTACTGGAATTGCCTCGCGCCGCACGCTGGTGGTGAGCCGACTGGCGAACTGGCCGCTGCGATTGCTAAAGCCTTTGGCAGCTTTGCGGAGTTCAAAGCGCAGTTTACCGATGCCGCAGTGAAGAACTTTGGTTCAGGCTGGACATGGCTGGTGAAAAAAGCGGATGGCGGGTTGGCGATTGTCTCAACGTCCAATGCGGGAACCCCGCTGACGACGGATGCGACACCGCTGCTGACTGTCGATGTCTGGGAACATGCTTATTACATTGACTACCGCAACGCCCGTCCGAACTACCTTGAACACTTCTGGGCGCTGGTCAACTGGGCCTTCGTGGCGAAGAATTTCGCCGCATAAAACAAAGGAGGGGCATTGCCCCTCCTCTTTTTACTCGACTGCCGCACAGGCTCGTTCCGGCCGGGAGCGCCCGGAAAACAGCACCACCATCAGCCCAAGCCCCGCAATAATCGCCCCCATCACCGGGACAAAATCATATCCCAGGCCGCCGGAGATCACCGCGCCGCCCGCAGCCGCACCGAGTGCGTTACCGAGGTTAAAGGCACCAATGTTCACTGAAGAAGAGAGTCCTGGCGCTTCATGTGCGACGCGCATTACACGCATTTGCAGCGGCGGAACCACAGCAAAGGTCGCTGCGCCCCAGACCACCATACTGATAGCCGCGCCTACTTCGCTGCGGGCCAGGAACGGAATAGCCAGCATGATGGCAATCAGCAGGATAAGAAAACCTTTCAGCGTACCGGTTACCGAACGATCCGCCAGTTTGCCGCCAAGGTAGTTGCCAATCGAGAAACCGACGCCAATCAGCACCAACATCCCGGTAACAAACACCGGCGTAGCATCAGTAATGGTGCGCAGCACCGGCGAAATATAGGTATAAAGCGTGAACATCGCGCCCGCGCCGAGCACCGTCGTCAGCAGTGCCGACAGCACCTGTGGACGAACCAGCACGGACAACTCTTTGCGTACATCCGGACGTTCGCTCGTTCCGCCGCCAGGCAGTGAAAAGTAGAGGCTCAGCATGGCAACCAGACCCAGCACGGCGGTCGCCATAAACGACATGCGCCAGCCGATGGTTTCACCCAGCCAGGTTGCAGCAGGCACACCGCCAATATTGGCGATAGTCAGCCCCATAAACATGGTGGCGACGGCGCTGGCTTGTTTCTCTTTTGCCACCACGCTTGCGGCAACAACCGATCCCAGACCAAAGAAGGCGCCGTGGTTGAGGCTGGTAACGATGCGCGCCAGCATTAAGGTGGTGTAGTCCGGCGCGATTGCCGACAGCACATTACCCAGCGTAAAGATCGCCATCAGGAAGATCAGCGCGTTACGTCTGCCACGGTGCGACAGCAGCAGCGTCATCAGCGGCGCCCCCACCATCACGCCAATCGCATAAGCGCTAATCAACATCCCCGCCGCCGGAATGGAAACATCGACGCCACGGGCAATAACGGGCAGCAATCCCATCGGGGAGAACTCCGTTGTACCTATCCCAAAGGCGCCAATCGCCAGGGCAAGCAGAGGGAAATTTACTTTCATCGTTTGACTCCGAAAAAGCCGTGTCGGTTGGAGACACTGTCGCAGAAGTCAAAAGTATGACAGCAATCACAAAAAACAGAAGTTAGCAGAATGACAAAAGATTATTGCAGAAGTGATAACAATGGCGGGGAAAGCCGAGGGAGAAGGCTCTCCCTCGTGCCAGATCAATGCAGCGCGGCGGTCAGCCCACCGAAAACAATCAGGCTCAGAACAATGACGGTAGTGACCAAAGAATACTTCAGATCGGTGCTCATCAATTTTTCTCCATTTTCATTTCCCCACAAAAAGTGAGTTTGCGCATTTTTGCACAAATAATCATAAAAATCTTGCAGGAATTAGGAGGAGATATGTTTTAGCGCTTCCCCTTTTGCTCAAGATAAGACAAAATTCGACGCTAAATTTATTAGCGTACCGGCCATTGACTCCCCTCCTGACGTTTAGTGTCTTTTTCCCGGCGTACCGCACTCACTTTGCTGGGGTTCAGGGTGATGGAAGGCAAACGTTTACCTTAAGTATTATCAGGAGCTTATGATATGGTCTGGAGTGATTTCTGATGGCAACGATTAAAGACGTCGCGAAACGAGCAAACGTTTCCACTACAACCGTATCACATGTAATTAACAAAACGCGCTTCGTCGCTGAAGAGACTCGCAATGCCGTATGGGCGGCGATTAAAGAGTTACATTACTCCCCCAGCGCTGTGGCACGTAGCCTGAAGGTCAATCACACCAAATCGATCGGTTTACTGGCCACCAGCAGCGAAGCCGCCTATTTTGCCGAGATCATCGAAGCCGTAGAGAAAAAATGCTTCCAGAAAGGCTACACCTTGATCCTCGGCAACGCCTGGAACAGCCTTGAGAAACAGCGCGCCTACCTGTCGATGATGGCGCAAAAACGTGTCGATGGCCTGCTGGTGATGTGCTCCGAATACCCGGAGTCGCTGCTGAGCATGCTGGAAGAGTACCGTAATATCCCAATGGTGGTGATGGACTGGGGCGAGGCGAAAGCCGATTTTACCGATTCGGTCATTGATAATGCTTTTGAAGGCGGCTATATGGCTGGCCGCTATCTGATTGAGCGCGGACATCGCGATATCGGCGTCATTCCAGGCCCGCTGGAGCGCAACACCGGCGCAGGCCGCCTCGCCGGTTTTATGAAAGCGATGGAAGAGGCGATCATTACCGTACCGGAAAACTGGATCGTGCAGGGCGACTTTGAACCGGAATCGGGTTACCGGGCGATGCAGCAAATCCTCAACCAGTCCCACCGCCCTACTGCCGTGTTCTGCGGCGGCGATATTATGGCGATGGGTGCGCTCTGCGCGGCGGATGAGATGGGGCTGCGCGTTCCCCAGGATATTTCGCTGATCGGCTATGACAATGTGCGCAATTCCCGCTACTTTACGCCCGCACTGACCACCATCCATCAGCCGAAAGATTCGCTGGGCGAAACGGCATTTACCATGTTGCTCGATCGTATCGTCAACAAACGCGAAGAGTCGCAGTCCATTGAAGTCCATCCGCGTCTGATCGAGCGTCGTTCGGTGGCGGATGGTCCGTTCCGCGACTACCGCCGTTAATCACACCCTGCGGGGGCCGCTACTCCGGCTCCCGCAACCATTCGCTGTTCAGTGTCTCACTGTCCCCCAGATACTCCAGCAGCCAGTTCAACGCCGGTGATGCGTCATTTTGTTGCCATGTCAGGCAGCAGGCCGCATCAGGAAACGGGTTCTCCAGTTCCAGCGCAACCCAGTCGCCGCTGTCCAGCCGCGGACGCGCGAAATGCGCGGGCACCATCCCTACGCACAGCCCGGCAGAAAGGCAGGCTTCTGAAGTGGACCAGTCCGGCACGATTACCCGCTTCTGGTTATCCAGCAGCCAGGTAATACGTTTTGGCAACGAGCGCGACGTATCTTCCTGGATCAACGAAGGCCAGTTGCGCAACGTTTCATCGCTTAGCGGGCCGGGCATTGATGCCAGCGGATGGCGGCTGGAGACCACGCATTTCCAGCTCAGCATGCCCATATCACGAAACGCGTACCGTCCACCGACCGGGATCGCCTGGGTCGCGCCAATCGCCACCTCAACGCGGCCATCTGCCAGCGCATCCCAGACACCGTTGAACACCTCCTGGTAAACCTGTAACTCGACATCGTTAAAATGTCGGTAGAAATCGACGATCAGTTGCCGTGTTCGTGCCGGTTTCACAATGTTATCCACGGCAATCGCCAGTTGGCCGCGCCAGCCGTTGGCGATCTGTTGGCACTGCTGGCGGGTGATCTGCATTTTTTTGATAACAGATCGCCCCTCTTTTAAAAACCAGCTTCCGGCGGGCGTTAACTCCACATCCCGATGACGGCGTTCAAATAACGGAACCGCCAGCCACTCTTCGAGTTGGCGCACCGTATAGCTCACCGCTGAAGGTACGCGGTGCAACTCCTGGGCGGCACCGCTGAAACTGCCGTTGCGCGCAACAGCATCAACCACTTCGAGTGAATATTCTGACCACATAATCTGCCTGCAAAAATTTTGAAACCACTGCGCAAATATTAGCGTTTCACAAGCAGGAAAGCACTCCTTACACTCGACAGCCCTGAAGAAACAACAAGATGAGAACTCAAATGCAACCTGGAAAAGGATTTTTAGTCTGGCTCGCGGGATTAAGCGTGCTGGGCTTTTTAGCCACCGATATGTACCTGCCCGCGTTTAGCGCGATACAACAAGATTTGCAAACCTCCCCGGCCATCGTCAGCGCCACGCTGAGTTTGTTTCTGGCAGGCTTTGCTGTCGCACAACTGGTATGGGGCCCCTTGTCGGATCGCTATGGCCGCAGACCTATTTTGTTGAGCGGGCTGACTATTTTCGCACTTGGCTGTCTGGGAACATTGTGGGTACGGGACGCCAGCCTGTTACTGGTGCTGCGTTTCGTACAGGCAATCGGCGTTTGCGCCGCTACGGTTAGCTGGCAGGCGCTGGTCACTGACCACTATCCGGCACACCGCGTTAACCGTATCTTCGCGACCATTATGCCGCTGGTGGGCCTGACGCCTGCGCTGGCCCCCCTGCTGGGTGCCTGGATGCTGGCGCACTTCTCCTGGCAGGCGATTTTTGCCACTCTGCTGGCAATAACTCTGGTGCTGATGGTGCCTGCCTGGCGGTTGAAAGCGCCCGCCCAGCCTGCTGCGCTGCATGAACAGCCACTGACCTTTTACGATCTGCTGCGCAATAAAGCATATCGCGGCAATGTCATCATCTACGCTGCCTGCTCGGCCAGTTTTTTTGCCTGGCTGACCGGTTCGCCGTTCATTTTGCACGAAATGGGTTATGGTCCGTCAGTAATTGGTCTGAGTTACGTACCGCAGACCATTGCCTTCCTGATTGGCGGTTATGGTTGCCGCGCTGCCTTGCAAAAATGGCAGGGTTCGCGCCTGCTTCCGTGGCTGCTGAGCGCCTTTGGATTAAGCGTGATTGCCACCTGGATTGTGGGTTTGCTGCCGCAGACATCACTGACCGCACTGCTGATCCCGTTCTGTTTTATGGCAATGGCCAACGGCGCCATCTATCCTGTTGTGGTAGCACAGGCGTTACGCCCGTTTCCCCAGGCGACTGGCCGCGCAGCCGCGCTGCAAAATACGTTGCAACTCGGGTTGTGTTTCCTGGCAAGCCTGGTGGTATCAGGGCTGATTGCCACACCGCTGTTTACCACCACCACTGTAATGGTGGCGATGGTGCTGCTGGCCGCGTTTGGCTATCGCCAGCAACACCAGCGTAATACTGAAACGGTAAAAGATGAGGCTGTCCCCTCCTCTTCGCACGGATGATTTGTTAACGACTATCAACAAGGAAGTGATTAGCTTGCTAACAGCTTTAAGTTGAATCACCAGATATTGAGGCCTATACTGATTTTCGGTTTTTAATAAATACGATAAATATTATGTAGTAACGGGCACCGGATTGTGCCCGCCATTCCAGGGACGGCCTTTCGGCAAGGGTCATCTCCCTTCCTCTGTTCTACGTCGGATATCAGCCTCACGGCGAAAACCGTGAGATTTCTCACAAGCCCGAAAAAGCGACTACGCTGTTTGAAGGTTCAGATCACTACGAGTGATGGAGAAGTTATGAGTTCATCGTGTATAGAAGAAGTTGGCGTACGGGATGATAATTGGTTCCGTATAGCAAACGAGTTACTGAGCCGCGCAGGTATCCGCGTTAACGGTCCCGCTGCTTCAGATATCCAGGTGAAAAACCCGGATTTTTTTAAACGCGTTTTACAGGAAGGTTCGCTCGGGCTAGGTGAAAGTTATATGGACGGTTGGTGGGAATGTGATCGTCTGGATATCTTCTTCACCAAAGTGCTGCGTGCCGGACTGGAAAAACAGCTTCCGCACCATTTCAAAGACACACTCCGCATTGCCGGAGCAAGATTATTTAATCTGCAAAGTAAAAAACGGGCCTGGATTGTCGGTAAAGAGCATTACGACCTTGGTAATGATCTGTTTACCCGCATGCTGGATCCGCAGATGCAATACTCTTGCGCCTACTGGAAAGACGCAGAAAATCTCGACGACGCACAACGGGCGAAATTAAAGCTTATTGGTGAAAAACTGAAGCTGAAACCCGGTATGCGCGTGCTGGATATCGGCTGCGGCTGGGGCGGGCTGGCACAATTTATGGCACAGAATTACGGCGTCAGCGTGGTCGGCGTAACAATCTCGGCGGAACAGCAAAAAATGGCGCAACAGCGTTGTGAAGGGCTGGATGTCGATATTCGCCTGCAGGATTATCGCGATCTGAATGAGCAGTTTGACCGCATTGTCTCCGTCGGGATGTTTGAACACGTGGGGCCGAAAAATTACGCGACCTATTTCAGCGTGGTGGATCGCAACCTTAAACCGGACGGAATTTTCCTACTGCACACTATCGGTTCAAAACGCACCGACCTCAATGTTGACCCCTGGATCAACCGCTACATCTTCCCGAACGGTTGCCTGCCTTCCGTACGCCAGATTGCCAACGCCAGTGAATCACATTTCGTGATGGAAGACTGGCACAACTTCGGCGCCGATTACGATCGCACGTTGATGGCATGGTACGAACGTTTTCTTGCCGCCTGGCCGGAAATTGCCGACAACTACTCTGAACGCTTCAAACGGATGTTCAGCTACTATCTGAACGCCTGCGCAGGCGCTTTCCGTGCACGTGATATTCAACTGTGGCAGGTCGTCTTCAGCCGCGGTATCGAACACGGCCTGCGCGTTCCGCGCTAAAACAAAAAACCCCGGCAAGCCGGGGTTTTCTTTACTCTTCGCCGCTGATGACAGCGGCTTCTTTTGCCGCCAGCACACGCTCAACGGTATCGACCACGGCCTGCGTTTGCGGATCGATCTCAATATTGACGCGGTGGCCCAGCTTTTTCTCACCAAGGGTGGTGCGTTGCAGCGTTTCCGGAATCAGATGCACACAGAAACGGCTGTTTGTCACCTCACCGACCGTCAGACTAATACCGTCTATACCGATAAATCCTTTATAGAGGATATATTTCATCAAGGCCGGATCCTGCACTTTAAACCAGATCTGGCGGTTATTCTCGGAGGTGAGAATTTTAACGATTTCAGCGGTCGTCATAATATGGCCGGACATTAAATGGCCGCCAATCTCATCGCTGAATTTTGCTGCGCGCTCAACGTTTACCCTATCACCAATATTTAGCTCACCGAGATTGGTAATACGCAGCGTCTCTTTCATCAAATCGAAACTAATATGGCTGCCATTAATGGCCGTCACGGTCAGACAGCAACCATTGTTAGCAATGGATGCACCGGTCTCAATTCCCTCCAGCATCGTTTCAGGAAGCTCAACAACGTGGGTGCGGAAATTCGGTTTATCCTCAATCGAAACCAGTTTTGCCGTACCCTGTACAATACCCGTAAACATACTTACCACTCCTGTTCCATTCCTACGGCTCAGCCGTGTTCTTTACGCACAATAACAGGTGAAAATAGCCCATGCCAGTCTCATTCACCCCGCCGCTGCTTTTCCCGCCAGGCCGGTGATAAGATAAGCGCCCCGCTCCAGGCGCGGTAATAATTTTGCTTTATGGTCAACATGGAAAAAAGAGGCTGTAGCAGGTAATATTTATGCGCATGCCGCATCTTTCACACTGCGGCATTCTTGTTAGCACAAGGAAAACTCCTTCCTGATAAGTCGTTCCATTCTTTCTTATAACAACAATATAAAGGTGTTCACGTGCAGAAGTATGTAGCAGAAGCGCGTCAGTTACTGGCCCTTGCGGTGCCGGTTATTTTCGCGCAGGTGGCCCAGACCTCTATGGGCTTCGTTGATACGGTGATGGCGGGTGGCTACAGCGCCACGGACATGGCTGCCGTCGCCATTGGTACCTCAATCTGGCTGCCAGCGATCCTGTTTGGACACGGCCTGCTGCTGGCGCTAACGCCGGTGATTGCGCAACTTAACGGTTCAGGGCGCCGCGATCGCATCGCACATCAAATCGGTCAGGGGTTCTGGCTGGCAGGCACCGTCTCCATTCTGGTGATGGTGGTGCTGTGGAATGCCGGCCATATCATTCGCGCGATGCACAACATCGACCCGGAGTTAGCCAACAAAGCCGTGGGTTACCTGCGCGCGCTACTGTGGGGCGTGCCCGGTTATCTCTTCTTCCAGGTGCTGCGTAACCAGTGCGAAGGCCTTGCCCGCACCAAACCCGGCATGGTGATGGGTTTTCTCGGCCTGCTGGTCAATATCCCGGTGAATTACATCTTTATCTACGGCCATTTTGGTATGCCAGAACTGGGCGGCATCGGTTGCGGCGTGGCCACCGCCTCGGTGTACTGGGTGATGTTTATCTGTATGCGCATCTGGGTGAAACGAGCCCGCGTCATGCGCGATATTCAGCAGAACCAGCGTTTTGCGAAACCAGATATGGACGTACTAAAACGTCTGACGCAACTCGGCCTGCCGATTGCGCTGGCGTTGTTTTTTGAAGTCACGCTGTTTGCGGTGGTTGCACTGCTGGTGTCGCCGCTGGGTATTGTCGATGTCGCCGGGCACCAGATCGCCCTCAACTTTAGTTCGCTGATGTTCGTGCTGCCGATGTCGCTTGGCGCGGCAGTAACCATTCGCGTCGGTTTCCGCCTGGGGCAGGGATCAACCCTTGATGCGCAAATTGCAGCGCGCACCGGGCTGATGGTTGGCGTCTGCATGGCGGTGGTCACGGCGATTTTCACCGTGCTGCTGCGCGAGCAGATTGCCCTGCTCTATAACGATAATCCGCAAGTCGTGGCGCTGGCATCACACCTGATGTTGCTGGCGGCGATTTATCAGATTTCTGATTCGATCCAGGTCATTGGCAGCGGCGTGCTACGCGGCTATAAGGATACGCGCTCCATCTTCTTTATCACGTTTACCGCCTACTGGGTGCTGGGGCTTCCTTCCGGCTATATCCTGGCGCTGACTGATTTAGTGGTGCCAAGAATGGGACCGGCCGGTTTCTGGATGGGCTTTATCATCGGCCTGACTTCTGCGGCAATTTTGATGATGCTGCGGATGCGCTTCCTGCAACGCCAGCCTTCCGCACGGATTTTGCAACGCGCTGCGCATTAACAGGTCAGTAGCCGCCGGATGGCGGCTACTTTCCCGGCGTTTTGGTTAGTTGTTCCGCAATCGCGTGAATTCAGGAAGAAATTTGCCATTTTCCCCTTGCCACATCTCCGGGCTGCCGCTAATATTCGTCCCCGTTGTCAGCCACAACACTGCGTTCATAGCTCAGTTGGTTAGAGCACCACCTTGACATGGTGGGGGTCGTTGGTTCGAGTCCAATTGAACGCACCATTCTCTCAGTGCGTCCGTAGCTCAGTTGGTTAGAGCACCACCTTGACATGGTGGGGGTCGATGGTTCGAGTCCATTCGGACGCACCATTCTTAAGTTTCCTTTTTACTTCTCTTGTTTTATCGCTGCGTTACGCAGCAGACCGCAAATGCGGCCTGCCGGTGTTTTACGTTTACGCACTCAGCGTTTTCATATCGATAACAAAACGGTACTTCACGTCGCTTTTCAGCAGGCGCTCAAAGGCGTCATTGATCTCATCCATCCGAATCAGCTCAGAATCCGCCGTAATGTTATGTTCACCGCAGAAATCGAGCATTTCCTGAGTTTCGGCAATACCACCAATCGCGGAGCCGGAAACCGAACGGCGACCAATCAGCAGCGGGATGGTGTTAATGGTCGGTTCGAGTTCGCCCAGCAGCCCAACAAATACCAGCGTGCCATCCAGCGTCAGCGTTGACAGATAGGCATTGATATCGTGGGTGTAAGGCACGGTATCGATGATCAGCTCAAACTCCCCGTGTACCGCTTCCATCTGTTTCGCGTCTGTAGAGAGCACCACATGGTGCGCCCCCAGACGACGGGCATCCGCCTCTTTGCCCGGTGAACGGGTAAATAGCGTCACTTCCGCACCCAGCGCATGCGCCAGTTTCAGCGCCATATGCCCCAGCCCGCCAAGGCCGATCACCGCGACTTTACTGCCTTTTTTCACGCCCCAGCGGCGCAGCGGTGACCAGGTGGTGATCCCGGCGCACAGCAGCGGTGCGACAGCTTGCGCATCGAGGTTCTCCGGGATGCGCAACACAAAATCTTGCGAGCAGACGATCGATTGTGAATAACCACCGAATGTAGGACGGTGATCGTGCCGGTCAATACCGTTATAGGTCTGGACGTTCCCCTCTTCGCAATACTGTTCCAGCCCCTGTTTGCAGGGGTTACATTCACGACAGGAATCGACCATGCAGCCGATGCCGACTAAATCGCCGGGTTTGAATTTACTGACACCCGCCCCCGCAGACACAACGCGACCAATAATTTCGTGACCCGGCACGATGGGATACTGGCTGAACCCCCAGTCGTTACGGGCCTGGTGAAGATCGGAATGGCAAACGCCGCAATAAAGAATATCAATCACCACATCATCTGCCCGTGGGTCGCGACGCTCAAAATGGAAAGGCGCCAGCGGGGCTTTATTTGACTGTGCGGCATAGCCGAGGACTTTCATCGTCATGGTTGTTCTCCGTTTATTCTTCAGGCTTGATACAAAGGTGATAACACCCGATTGTGATCCTGTTGTTGCTCCCACACCGTCGTTCAAGTATGGCGCGTTGCAGTATCCACCGCCGTCCGATCGCACGCTTTGCACTTTCTGTCATCGGAAAACAAAAAGCCCTCCGCAGAGAGCTTGATGTTAAAGAACTTTACTGAGGAACGCGGCGGTCCGGGGATTGGTGGGCGCGGTGAAAATCTTCTGCGGCGGCCCCTCTTCCTGGATCACGCCCTGGTCGATGAATATCACCCGGTCCGCCACTTCGCGGGCAAAGCCCATTTCATGAGTGACGATCACCATCGTCATCCCTTCCGTCGCCAGCGTTTTCATCACCTGCAATACATCACCCACCAGCTCCGGATCGAGCGCCGATGTCGGCTCATCGAATAGCATAATCGCCGGATTCATCGCCAACGCGCGGGCAATTGCCACGCGCTGCTGTTGCCCGCCGGAAAGACTCGCCGGCCAGGCATCACGTTTATCGCTCAGCCCGACTTTCGCCAGCAGGTTCTCCGCCAGGGCAACGGCCTCAGCGCGTTTCATCCCCTTCAGGTTCACAGGCGCCATTGTCAGGTTGTCCAGCACTGTCATATGCGGGAACAAGTTGAAACGCTGGAAAACCATGCCGACGCTTTCGCGCAGCTTGTTGATATCGGTTTTCGGATTGTGGATCGCAAAGCCGTTAACCTCAACGACACCTTCGCTCACCGACTCCAGGCCGTTCATACAGCGCAGAAAGGTACTTTTCCCCGAGCCGGACGGCCCAATCACGCACACCACTTCTTTCGGCTTGATATCGCAAGTGATGCCGCGCAGCACATGGCTTTCGCCAAAATGTTTATGCAGATTTTTAATGTGAATCACTTTTGCCAAACCTCTTTTCCAGTCGATTAACCAGTTGCGCAAGCAGGAAGGTGATCACCCAGTAGACCAGCGAAATGGTCAGATAGGGTTCCCAGTAGGTGGCATACGCACCAGAAACGGTGCGGGCGGCATAGGCCAGATCCGCAAGACCAATCGCTGACGCCAGTGATGAATCTTTAACAATAGCAATGGCGTTATTACCCAGCGGCGGCAGAATGCGACGGAACGCCTGCGGCAGGATCACTTTGCGCATCGTCTTCCACCACGGCATACCCAGCGCACGGGAGGCTTCCATCTGCCCGCGATCGACAGACTGAATACCCGCGCGGAAGATCTCCGACACGTAGGCTCCGGCATTGAGCGTAATAGCGACGATACAGGAAAGAAACGCGCCATAGTCGGAGCGCAATCCTCGCGCCAGATCGCTGCTCATGATCCCACTGGTCACCAGAATGCCGTCACGCGGGTTAATGAACAGCGGCACCAGCGCAAAGTGTACGACCATAATCTGCACAAACAGCGGCGTACCACGAATGGCGCTGACATAAAAACGCACCGGAAATTGCACCAGATAGCGCAATACATATTTCCACGGCCCATGTTCAGCCTGCGCCATGCGGCCAAGGCCGAGCGTGAGGCCCCAAAGCGTGCCTAAAATAACGCAGATAATCGTGCATTTGATGGTCATCCAGGCGCCTTCCATAAATAACGGCGCGTACTCCTGGATTATTTCCCAACGGAATCCCGACATAAGTCATTCCTGAAAAAATGACGGCTACCGGAATGTTCACGGTAGCCGGAATAAAAAAGAAGCGAAGTGTTATTGCGCGGGCAATTCAGGCACGTGGTCGTCAAACCAGGTTTTATAAATTTTGGCGTAGGTACCGTCAGCCACAATTTTCTTCAGGCCGCTGTTAATTTTCGCCTGCAATTCGGTATTCCCTTTTGCCACCGCAATACCAAAATATTGACGTTCAAACTTCGCGTCAGGTACCAGTTTGAACTGTTTTTCCGGGTGCTGTTTGATGTAATACTTCACCACGCCCACATCGCCCACGGCCGCGCTGACGCCATCTTCGAATAACTCTTGCAGCATCAGCGGCGTGTTATCAAAGCGTTTAATCGCCGTGCTGTTTTTCCCCAACACGTCTGAAACCACGATATCGCCGGTGCTGGAGTTCACTACGCCGACTTTTTCATCTTTCAGTGACGCCAGAGAGGTCACTTTTGAGCTGGCCGGAACCACGATCGACTGCTCCGCCGGGAAGTAAGGCGCGGAAAAATCAACCATCTGCTTACGTTTGTCGGTAATGGTAATGCCGGAAATAATGATGTCGCGATCGCCGGAGCCCAGCGTGGCGAAGATCCCTTCCCACGGCGTGTTGATCAGCTTGATATTAAAATCCTCGGCTTTGGCGATGGCTTTAATGATGTCGATATCAAAGCCTTCTAACTGCTTCTGGCTGTTTTCAAACTCGAACGGACGATAAGTTCCCCCAGCGCCCACCACGTAAGTTTGCTGGGCAGCAAACGCACTGCTCGCCAGCGCAGCAAAAAGACAACCTGCCTGCATCCACTTCCTGAACATACATACCACCTTTTTATGCAAATTATGTGCATAAAAATACATATAAGACGCTATGTATGCAATCTTTATTGTATACAATCAATAATCTGCCATTGGGTTATGCTACAACCAGAGATTCAAGGTTCGGAAAATCCACTTTCAGCGTTCAAACAAGACACCGGAGAGTTACGCAATGAATCATATTGTGCCTGATAGCGCTTTTTTGCATGAACTGGCCGATGCGGCAGATCAACAGACACTGCCGCGTTTTCGCGCGCAAACCAATCTGCATGTCGGCAGCAAACCCAAAGAGGGGTTTCGCTTCGACCCGGTAACCGACGCCGATCGCGAGGCGGAGCGTGTAATGCGCGACATCATCACCGCCCGCTATCCGGAACACGCCATTATGGGCGAAGAGTTCGGGGTGACGGGTTCTGGCCCGTTGCAGTGGGTACTGGACCCGGTTGATGGCACGCGCCCTTTTCTCTGCGGTTTGCCAGTCTGGGGAACGTTGATTGGCCTGACGGTTGAAGGCCGCTCGCGTATCGGCATGATGGACCAGCCCTTTACCCGCGAGCGTTTCTGGGCCGATGGCGAGCAGGCGTGGCATCAGGGGCCGCAGGGCACGACGCAGCTACAGACGCGCCGGGGAATCGCGCTTGAGCAGGCCATTTTCCACACCACCTCGCCTGAACCCGTGTCGCGTTTCCCGGCAATCAATTTTGCTGCGCTGGAAGCGAGTACGCTGATGATCCGCTACGGCGGTGAATGCTACGCGATGGCCATGCTCGCTGCCGGGCAGATTGATCTGTGTCTGGAATATGCGTTGCAACCATATGACATTGTGGCGCTGGTCCCCATTATCGAACAGGCAGGCGGCGTGGTGACAACATTAGACGGCGGGAGACCGGAATCGGGCGGTCATATCCTTGCTTCCGGCTGCCCTTTTTTGCACGAACAGGCATTACGTATCCTCAATCGCTAAATAACATCGCTAAAACGTTACAGCGTGCACACTTAACGTGTTTCACTTGTTGATATTTTATACGTTCAAATTTGTGAATCCGGGTCGCAGATTACCCCTGCTTTTATCCATTTGGCGGTAAAAGTGCAATTTTGGCGGTAAATCTGCGGATTTTATTTTTGGGCGAACTTAACACGTTGATAACACTTCGTTGTGAAACTGCACAGATGATTTTTGAAACACCGTTTTCATTTTCCTTTTCGCTGAAAATTGGCGTATAATGCCGACCTATTCACTCTTGAATGGTTTCAGCTGATTGAACTGTAAAACACCAAACTTAAATCATACTTTTCCCTGTTGGGCTGAAACTCAGGCACACATTACTCTGCACGCTTTTTTGATGTCACCTATCCTTAGGCAGTGGCATCGCTCTTTTCGTAACACAGGTTTGACTCCGGGGCCATTGCGCGCCAGCCGGAGCGTGAATTCCCAATCCTTCTCAACTCAAACTTAAAGACCAGAACTGTCATGAAAAAGACCAAAATTGTTTGCACCATCGGTCCGAAAACCGAATCCGAAGAGATGCTGGCGAAAATGCTGGACGCGGGCATGAACGTCATGCGTTTAAACTTCTCTCACGGTGACTATGCTGAACACGGCCAGCGCATCAAAAACCTGCGCAACGTATTGAGCAAAACCGGTAAAAAAGCGGCAATTCTGCTGGACACCAAAGGCCCGGAAATCCGCACCATCAAGCTGGAAGGTGGCAATGACGTCTCCCTGAAAGCGGGTCAGACCTTCACCTTCACCACTGACAAATCCGTGGTCGGCAATGCCGACACTGTTGCTGTGACCTATGAAGGTTTCACCAATGATCTGAGCGTCGGCAACACCGTTCTGGTGGACGATGGCCTGATCGGCATGGAAGTTACCGCAATCGAAGGTAACAAAGTTATCTGTAAGGTTCTGAACAACGGCGACCTGGGCGAAAACAAAGGCGTTAACCTGCCAGGCGTTTCCATCGCGCTGCCGGCGCTGGCTGAAAAAGACAAGCAAGACCTGATCTTTGGCTGTGAGCAAGGCGTTGATTTCGTTGCGGCATCCTTCATCCGTAAACGTTCCGACGTGGTTGAAATCCGTGAGCATCTGAAAGCGCACGGCGGCGAAAACATCCAGATCATCTCCAAAATCGAAAACCAGGAAGGCCTGAACAACTTCGACGAAATCCTCGAAGCTTCTGACGGCATCATGGTTGCTCGCGGCGACCTGGGCGTTGAAATCCCGGTTGAAGAAGTGATCTTCGCGCAGAAGATGATGATCGAGAAATGTATCCGCGCGCGTAAAGTCGTTATCACTGCGACCCAGATGCTCGACTCGATGATCAAAAACCCGCGTCCGACCCGTGCGGAAGCAGGCGACGTAGCGAACGCCATCCTCGACGGTACCGATGCCGTTATGCTGTCCGGTGAATCTGCAAAAGGTAAATACCCGCTGGAAGCCGTTGGTATCATGGCGACCATCTGTGAACGTACCGATCGCGTAATGACCAGCCGTCTGGACTACAACAACGACAGCCGTAAGCTGCGCATCACCGAAGCAGTTTGCCGTGGCGCCGTTGAAACCGCAGAAAAACTGGAAGCACCGCTGATTGTGGTAGCGACTCAGGGTGGTAAATCCGCACGCGCAGTGCGTAAATACTTCCCGGATGCGACCATCCTGGCGCTGACGACTAACGAAATCACTGCCCGCCAACTGGTACTGAGCAAAGGCGTTGTCCCACAGCTGGTGAAAGAGATCTCCTCTACGGACGATTTCTACCGTCTGGGTAAAGAAGTAGCGCTGCAGAGCGGCCTGGCCAGCAAAGGCGACGTCGTAGTGATGGTTTCCGGCGCGCTGGTTCCGAGCGGCACTACAAACACCGCCTCTGTCCACGTTCTGTAATAATAACCAGACAATTTAGACTGTTTAAAAAAGCGCCCTCGCGGCGCTTTTTTTATATTTCCGTCTCCAGCTTAAATAAAAAATCAAATCGGATTTCACTATTTAAGCAGCACATTATCTAAGATGAATCCGATGGAAGCCCGATGTTTTAACACACATTTTTTAACCATTTATTCAAAGTCGGTGCTTCTTTGAGCGAACGATCAAATTTAAGGGTATTCCCATCAAAAAAATATTCTCAACCTAAAAAGCTTTGTGTAATACTTGTAACGCTACATGGAGATTAACTCAATCTAGAGGGTATTAATAATGAATCGTACTAAACTGGTACTGGGCGCGGTAATCCTGGGTTCTACTCTGCTGGCTGGTTGCTCCAGCAATGCTAAAATCGATCAGCTGTCTTCTGACGTTCAGACTCTGAACGCTAAAGTTGACCAGCTGAGCAACGACGTGAACGCAATCCGTTCCGACGTTCAGGCTGCTAAAGATGACGCAGCTCGCGCTAACCAGCGTCTGGACAACCAGGCTCACTCTTACCGTAAGTAAGAGTTCCTGTAATGAAATGGCGCACATTGTGCGCCATTTTTTTTGCCTGCGATTTACCCCTTCCCTGCTCCTACTGCGTTACCGTTTCTGCCGTTTCCGTATTCATGGCTGCTGCTTTCGTGCTGTTTTGCACCGATAGCACGCTTTCAGGGCTTGCGGCCTGCTTTGCCGCAGGGATCGTCACCGGATAACCCGCACGACGGTACAGCGCTTTATCAATCGCGACTTTGTTGCCGCCCGCCTGGCTAATAAACGACGCCAGCGTTGGGGAGAAGGTTATCGGCAGCGTCTGGGTATTCTCTTCCACCGTCTGCGACAACGGGCGATGCACCTCGATATAGTGCCTGCCGTCCGGCTCAACCGCATACTTCACCGGTTCGTTGATGATAGTCACCTTTGTTCCCACCGAGACCTGGGCAAACAGCGCAGCGATGTCCGGCGCGTTCATACGCATACAGCCGGAACTGACGCGCAGCCCGACGCTGTCCTGCGCATTGGTGCCATGAATAAGATATTCGCCGTGACCTATCCCCAGACGCAGCGCAAAGCGCCCCAGCGGGTTATTGGGCCCGGCAGGGATTACTGGCGGCAATTCAATACCGTTCGCCAGTGAGCGTGCGCGGATGCCCGCTGTCGGTGTCCAGGTTGGATTAGGTATTTTCTGGCTAACCTTCGTCACAGACACCGGCGTTTCCAGCCCTTGCTGACCAATACCAAGGGGATAAACCTGAACGCTGTTTTTACCCGGCGGGAAATAATAAAGCCGTAGCTCCGCAAGATTGACCACAATACCTTCCCGCGGCGTATCGGGGAGCAACATTTGCGAAGGAATAGTGACCACCGTTCCCGGTTTTGGCACCGGGGCAATCGTGTCATTAGCTTCAATGATCAGCATTGCAGCGGTATCAAAATGACGGGCGATAGTTTGCAGGTTTTTATCCCCCGCCTGCACGGTGTACGTCTGGTTTTGACCGATGATACGGCTCCCGTTTCCCGGCAGGGTATATTCCGCCGCATGAGCCACCGAAAGAGCGCTAATCGCGCCAAAAAGACAGAGAGTTATCAAAGACACGCGTTTCATTGTCGTTCCTGTATTCACTGGCAAAACGCCAGAAAGCTGAAAACCAGCGAGGCGAAAAACGCCTCGCATAACAGAATGAAAGCTTTTCTTTGAGTTTAGCTAATGTTGGCAGCTTTGGAGCGGATTGCGCGGATCATTGCTTCCAGTCCCTGCGAACGAGAAGGCGTGAGATGTTGTGTCAAAGCGAGTTTTTCGAACCACGGACGAACATCAAACGCGACGATGTCCTGCGGCGTCATCTGCTGGTAGAGCGCAAAAACGATGGCAATAAGCCCTTTAACAATCGCGGCATCGCTGTCGCCCGCCAGCTCAATCACGCCATCGTCATTACGATGCATAACAATCCAGACCTGGCTTTGGCACCCCTGGATAATGTTTTGCGGGTTATGTTCCTCGGCGCTCAGCACCGGCAACCGCTGTCCCAGCTCGATAATATAAAGGTACTTCTCTTCCCAGTTGGCACAGCGGGCAAAATTGCGCAGCAATTTCTCTTTATCGGGTAATGCGGCCATTCTCGCCTCTTTCGTTAGCCCAGCAACTGATGAATACGTTTCAGGCCAGCCACCAGACGATCCACCTCTTCTTGCGTATTGTACATGACCAGCGAAGCACGACACATCGCAGGCACATTGTAAAACGCCATCAGCGGCATCGCGCAATGATGCCCGGTACGAACGGCAATACCGTAATTGTCGAGGAAACTGCCGACATCATAAGCGTGATGTTTACCAAGGTTGAAGGCAATTACCCCCTGACGCTGCGCCGGGCCGTAGAGTGTTAAATCCGGCACCTCCGCCAGCGCCGCCAGCGCATAACGCATCAACGTCTGTTCGTACTCGCCAATCGCCTCAAGGCCCAATGCGGTCACATAATCGATCGCCGCACCCAGCCCGATAATCCCGCCAGTATTCGGCGTCCCGGCTTCAAACCGCCACGGCGCTTTCGCGTAGGTAGTGCCTTCCGTCAGGCTGACAGTGGCAATCATTGAACCACCACCTTCCCACGGCGGCATAGCCTGCAAAATATCCTCTTTGGCGTACAGCACGCCAATGCCGGTCGGGCCATACAGTTTATGCCCGGAGAAGACATAGAAATCGCAGTCCAGCGCCTGTACATCAACCGGGTGATGCATCACCGCCTGCGCGCCGTCCACCAGCACTTTCGCGCCCTGCTGATGCGCTAGCGCGATCATCTCCGCCACCGGGTTTTCCGTCCCCAGCACGTTAGAAACCTGGGTGATCGCCAGTAGCCGCGTGCGTACATCCAGCAGTGTCGGTAGCACCTCTAATTGCAGAGTGCCATCCTGATTAAGCGGGATCACACGCAACTGCGCCCCCACACGTTCACACAGCATCTGCCACGGCACGATGTTCGCATGGTGCTCCATCGCGCTGATGATGATATTGTCGCCGGCACGCACCTGGCTGTTGCCCCAGCTATTGGCAACCAGGTTGATCCCTTCCGTCGTACCGCGCACAAATACCAGCTCTTCCGGCAGACGCGCATTAAGAAACGCCGCAGCTTTCTCACGTACCTGTTCCATACGCTGCGTCGCTTCCGCGCTGAGGGTATGGATCCCCCGATGCACGGCAGCGTAACCGTGGCGATAAAACTCCGCTTCGGCATCAATGACCTGATTCGGTTTTTGCGCGCTGGCAGCGCTGTCGAGGTAAGCCAGCGGCGTTCCGTTCACTTCACGCAGCAGCACCGGAAAATCGGCGCGTACCGCGTTCACGGGAAAACTCATGCTACGCCCCCTGCCAGGCGCTGACTGATACGCGCCAGAACCTGTTGTTTTAACGCTTCGTCGCGAATCACTTCCGTCAGTTCAGCGGCAAAAGCATGGATGATCATTTTCTGCGCCGCCTGCTGGTTAATGCCGCGCGAGCGCAAATAAAACATCTGTTCATCATCAATACGGCCAACCGTTGCGCCATGACTGCACTTCACATCGTCAGCATAAATTTCCAGTTGCGGTTTGGTATCCACTTCCGCCAGACGTCCTAACAGCAGATTGTTGTTGGTCATCTGGCCGTCGGTTTTAATCGCGTGTTGCGCAACATTGATTAAACCGTTGAACACCGCCCGTCCTTTATCGCTGACAATAGTTTTATGTAACTGGCGGCTGTTGCAGTAGCCTTTGTTGTGCTCAAGCCAGGTGCGAGTGTCGCACACTTCCGATTTCACCGGCATCGCCAGGCTGTTGATATTAAGCTGCGTATTTTCACCATTCAGCTGCGTACTGGTGTTATGGCGCAGCACCAGGCCACCAAGCAGGAAGCTATGGCTGTCAGCCGCCGCATCGGCTCCCAGCAGAAGATCGTTATGCGCAAAGTGATAGCTTTGCGGGTTTTCAAATGCCAGTTTCACATGGTGCAAATGCGCATTCGCCGCCACATTCATCGTCAGACGCGAACCGGTAAAGTGCGGCTGTTCGCTGAGGCTGACATAGTGCTCATAAATCGTCGCTTCAGCACCCTGCGCCAGTTCGAGATGATGACGATAGTGCGCGGTGTTCATCTCTTCGCCTGCCAGCCCCTGCGTAATATGCATCAGCAGCAAGGGTTTCGCCGGGCGTTGATTGCGCGCGACCTGAATCCACGTCACGTTCTGCGCCAGGCTTTCAGTCAGGTGCAGGAACATCTCCGGTTGCACCGGCGCGGGCAGAGAATGGCGCGCGTCGCTGAACGTCACGTCAAAACCGGAACCAGCCGTTTCATCGCTTAACTCAGCGCTGAATTGCCCATCGACAAACACCAGCCTGATGGCATCTACCGGCAGCGCCAGCGCGTCACGCTGCGCGGTATTTACCGTGGCGCTCGCGCTAACAAACTGGCTGTTCAGTAAGCCATCGAGCGGGGTGTATTTCCAGTTCTCCTGTTTGCGCGTCGGCAGGCCTAAGCGCAACATTTGTTGCAAATGTTGTTGCGCCACTTCCGAGCGCGCGCCGCCCCGGGTTTCGAACAGGTGATGCCACTGTTGCAGCGCGTTACTGCTGTTCGGTAAGCCAGCCATAGCCCTGCTCCTCCAGTTGCTTAACCAGCGTGAAATCGCCAGATTTCACGATGCGCCCCTGATACAACACATGCACAAAGTCGGGTTTGATGTAATCAAGAATACGCTGGTAGTGCGTGACGATAATAAAAGCCCGTTTCTCATCGCGCAGGGCATTCACCCCTTCAGCAACGATTTTCAGCGCATCAATATCCAGCCCGGAGTCGGTTTCATCAAGAATGCAGAGATCCGGTTCCAGCACCGCCATTTGCAGAATGTCGTTACGCTTCTTCTCACCGCCAGAGAAGCCGACATTCACCGAACGGGTCAACAGATCTTCAGGCATCTTCAGCAGTTTGATTTTATCTTCCATCAGATCCTGGAAATCGAAGCGATCAAGCTCCTCTTTGCCGCGATATTTCCGCACTGCATTCAGTGCCGTCTGTAAAAAGAACTGATTGCTGACGCCGGGAATTTCTACCGGATACTGGAAGGCCATAAAGACGCCTTCACCGGCGCGATCTTCCGGTGACAACTCCAGCAAATCTTTGCCTTTAAACTCCACGCTGCCGCCGACGACTTCATAATCTTCACGCCCGGCGAGGGTTGCAGAGAGCGTACTTTTCCCGGAACCGTTCGGCCCCATGATGGCATGCACTTCACCAGGACGAACGTCCAGACTCAAACCGCGCAGGATTGCTTTATCTTCAACGCTTACCTGCAAATCTTTGATACTTAACATTTATTATCCTTTAATTCTTAACCGACGCTGTGTTCAAGGCTGATAGCCAGCAGTTTTTGCGCTTCAACGGCAAATTCCAGCGGCAACTCGGAGAAGACGTCTTTACAGAAACCGTTAACAATCATTGAGATAGCATCATCCTCGCTGATACCGCGTTGCAGGCAATAGAACAGTTGATCTTCACCAATGCGCGAGGTTGTGGCTTCGTGTTCAAGCTGGGCGCTGTTATTGCGGCATTCAACATACGGGAAGGTATGTGCACCGCAGTCCGGGCCGATCAGCATCGAATCGCACTGGGTAAAGTTGCGGGCATTCGTCGCTGTCGGCATGATTTTCACCAGCCCGCGATAGCTGTTCTGGCTATGCCCGGCCGAGATCCCTTTCGAAATAATGGTCGATTTGGTGTTCTTGCCGATGTGGATCATCTTGGTGCCGGTATCGGCCTGCTGATGCCCGCTGGTCAGCGCCACGGAGAAGAACTCGCCAATGGAGTTATCGCCGCGCAGAATGCAGCTCGGATATTTCCACGTAATGGCCGAACCGGTTTCTGACTGCGTCCACGACATCTTGCTGTTTTCGCCTTCGCACAGCGCGCGCTTGGTGACGAAGTTAAGAATGCCGCCGGTGTTGTTGTCGCCGGGGAACCAGTTCTGCACTGTGGAGTATTTCACTTCGGCATCTTTGTGGATGATCACTTCCACTACCGCCGCGTGGAGCTGGTAGCTGTCGCGCACCGGCGCGGAGCAACCTTCGATATAGCTGACGTAACTGCCTTCATCGGCCACCAGAATAGTGCGTTCGAACTGGCCGGTTTTCTCCGCATTGATACGGAAATAGGTGGACAGCTCCATCGGGCAACGCACGCCTTTCGGGATATAAATGAACGTGCCATCGGAGGCGACAGCAGCATTCAGCGCGGCGAAGAAGTTATCGTTCGACGGCACAACTGTGCCGAGGTATTTTTTCACCAGCTCCGGATGATCGTGGATAGCCTCACCGAACGAGCAGAAAATAATGCCCTGCTCCGACAGTTTCTCGCGGTAAGTGGTAGCAACGGAAACCGAGTCGAAAATGGCGTCTACCGCCACTTCTTTCCCTTCACGCACGGGTACGCCCAGCTGGTTAAACGCGGCTTCCACTTCATCGGTCAGATAGGCATTCGCGCCCGTCTGTTGCACTGCACCCGGCTGCGAGGCGCAAGTGTCATCGCAATTACCGCAGGACGGGGCCGAATAGTAGCTGTAGTCCTGATAGTTCAGCTTGTCATAGTGCGCTTTCAGCCAGTGCGGCTCTTCCATTTCAAGCCAGGCGCGAAAGGCACTCAGGCGGAACTCCAGCATCCACTCCGGCTCGTTACGTTTCGCCGAGATCGCCCGCACGACATCTTCATTGATGCCTTTCGCCAGCTCATCGGTGGTTAATTGCGTGAAGAACCCCTCTTTATAATTGAGGTTACCGGTCCAGATTTTGACATCGTCAGTTGCTTCAGTATTACGAGACATAGTACCGCCTATACCCCAAAGCTTTCGCCACAGCCGCATTCATGCTGGGCTTTCGGGTTATGAAATTTGAAGATCTGATTTAACCCTTCACGTACATAATCCACTTCCGTGCCGTCAATAAAGGGCATCGCCTGAAGCGGAACGTAAAGGCGCGCGCCTTCGGATTCGTACAGCAAATCGTCAGCATTCGGTTCCGTCACGGTATCCAGCACATAACCAAAGCCCGCGCAGCCGGTCTGCTTAATGCCGAGCCGCACGCCCAGCACGCCGGCCTGTTTGCTGGCCAGCGTACGAATATGTTCAGCAGCGGCAGGCGTCATGGTCAGCCCGCGCCACGCAAAATCTTCCGGATTAAATGATTCCATCGCATTACCTCACATCACCAGATTCGAAGGGCTTGATGCTATGTTAGTGATAATAATTCTCACTTCAACCTCTTTCCCGCAGGGTTATTCCCCCGGTAGCCCCTTTTTTGGCTGTTGCTATAAGCATAGACGTTGCTGAAAGGCATTACAGATAAGTGAAAAATTGTTTAATAAATTGATAAATAATGACTTTAAATAGCCAGCCGCAGACAGTCCGGTGAAAAAGATAAGATGTATAGGCAATACCTATTTTTGAGATAGGATCGAAAAAAAACGTCGCATTAAAAACGTAGTGGATTATCAAAAAGTTATCGGCATCACCGAACTGACGCACAGACTCCACTTTTCCCCCTTCATCTTCGACAATCGCCATAAAATCCATAGTGGTATGAACATAAATCGCGATGGAAGAGACGGCGCCATTTCCGGGAACGCATTGCTCACGGCTTAAGACGTTTCTCTGCAATTAGGATTTTCTCAGCCGACGTGGCGAAAATATCTCCTGTAAGATATCGCCTGGTTTAAATCCGGGCAGCGCCCTGCAAACATGGAGAGAGTTAATGAAGGCAACGATGTCATATTTAGATACCGGTTCAGGATTTCCCGTTTTACTCGGCCACAGTTATCTGTTCGATAAATCGATGTGGTCACCGCAGATTGAAGCTCTGGCTAAACAGTTTCGCGTGATAGCGCCGGATTTATGGGGCCACGGCGATTCTCCCGCCCTGCCCGCATCAACAACGTCGCTGGCGGATCTGGCCGCCGATCATCTGGCGCTGATGGATGCGTTGCAGATTGAGGAGTTCGCGGTGATGGGGTTGTCCGTTGGCGGCATGTGGGGAGCCGAACTGGCCGCTGCCGCGCCGCAGCGGGTAAAAGCGTTAATGCTGTTTGATACTTTTATCGGTGATGAAACCAGTGAAGCGCGCGAGCGCTACTTTGGCATGCTCAACGCCATTGACACCGCCGGTTTCATTCCGCCCGCGATGCTGGATTACATTGTCGGGCAATTTTATTCGCAGCATGCCGCACCGGCGGATGTCCAGCGGCTCACCGCGTATCTCTCTTCACTCACAGCGGAACAACTGTGCGGCAGTATCGTTCCGCTCGGTAAACAGATTTTTGGCCGCCCGGACAGGCTGTCAGTGCTGGATTCCATTCGTTGTCCGACACACGTTGCCACCGGTGAACTGGATCTGCCGAGGCCGCCGGTCGAAGGTCGTCTGATGGCAGAAAAACTGGGCTGCGATTTCACGCTGATCCCGAATGCTGCGCATATCAGCAACCGCGAAAATCCCGGGGAAGTGCTGAGCTTGATTGAGAATTTCCTCTCCAGACATTTATAACCTCCGTGATACTCCACTCCCCGCCGATGGAGAGTGGAGATCGCACGGTAAGTACACCGGTTTTAGTTCCACGCACTTTTTTTGACGTACAGCAATACCGTATAAAAATACCGTGACCAAATTTTGTTATTTTCGGGGCTCATCACACTTGTTGTTTGCATACGAAATTCATTAATCGCAAATTTGAAAAAGTTTATTACGCTTTCTGAGCAGATTTATCTCTTTAAGGCTTTGCCTCTCAAGGGTACGCAAACGTAAGAGTGATATTGCCTTAAAATGTCATTTTATTTTTACTCTCCGCTTTTCTGCGCCGATATACATATTAAAAATACATGTTTACGGACATCATCCATGACAGAAAAAAGATCAAAAAAAATGAACAACGGATCGCGCCGAGTGAGGCAGTAACAAGCCACCCTCCGGTCGAAAAGCGGTGATGTGCGCTAAAGTTTACACTTTTGGCAAATCATTCCGCAGGCGATAAGAACGCATTAATTTGCGTTGAGTCCACTTTCCTGTCCAAAAACAAGGAGATAAATAATACAAAACGCAAATCATTAGTTAATAAACCTGACACAATAAAAATACTTAAAACAAAAGGCCACCCTTATTTATAGATTTAAGCGATCATTTTAATAATAGTAATAGATACAGACTATCGAAAAGAGAGGATCGATCATTCAAAACAATTTTCAAAGATTATGATTAGTTGTGTAAAATTGAAAAATTATATAGTGGTTAGACCTGTTCTTGTGAGTGGGGAGCTGAATCAGGGATAATGAATATAAAAACACTCGAAATTGCGGACAAAAAACTTAGCGTTACTGCAGAGTTCAAACCCGTCATGCACCTTTCTGGAAAAACTATTTTCCGCTACGAAGTTCTTGCCAAAATTTATAATGCCAGCGATCGTTGGCTTTCAGTGGAACAATCCTTCGATATTCTTGAGAGAGAAACCATTAAAGCCATTAGCGATTTTTTGTTTGAGACCGTCTGCGAACTGCTGAAAATGAAAGAAGGCATCACGGTTTCATTCAAACTTCCCGCTCAGTTAATGAATGATATGGCGTACCTTGCCAGCCTTTACCAGCAGTGCGGGCATCATCACGTATCGCCGCAACGCATTGAGATTGAGATTGGCGAGTGGCTGACTGATATACCACAGACGCCTCGTCAGGCATTTTTACAGCAGGCGAGAACCTATGGTTTTATGCTCTCGTTAGATGATTTTGGCGCCCGGGATGAAGCCGCCGACAGTCTGCGGCTGTTTCGCTTTGACACAATTAAACTCGCGCGAACGCTGGTCTACGGAATTGCCGCCAGCCCGGCAAAATTATCAACACTTCACAATTTGATCGACAAGGTGATCCCGGCAGGCACACATGTAATTTGCGAGGGTGTGGAACGTTCATCCGACCTTGCTCTGCTCAGCCGCTACAGCCATATCGGCATCGAGGGGTACATTTTCTCTCCCCCGTTAACCTTCAGTCAGTTGCGGCTGCTGGAAGACTTTTAACCTTACTGCCCTGCGTCTTTACGCGTACAGATGATAGCTTTGTCATCCGTGTGTTTGCTGTCCGAAAAGAAGAAGGCTTTTTTACCGCTGGAGATCTGCGTGATGATGTTGATAGCGACCCAGTTGGTCTGGTTGTTCTGATCCTGACTGTCGGTATAAATCAGCGAGCGACCAGTATAATCGTCAGAGATATTGAACGGCTTCTCTTGCGGATTGGTATAGCGGTGGCCGTTAACGGTAAGCCCTTCAGGCTCAACAACAGCGGTATATTCATCGCAGGAGAGGTTGATACCAGCGGCGAACGAACATGCGGAAAAGAGAGTAAAACTGCTGACCACAATAAACCTGATCATAAGCATCCCGAGTCAATTTTAACGCAATGATAATACAGCGCCCCAAAGCCGGGACGCTGAGAAAAGAGATCAGTTATAGAGCGAAGGTTCACCGAGCGGACGGGTTTTGAAGCGGCGATGGATCCACAGATACTGTTCCGGCGCGCGCAAGATTTCGCGCTCAATCACTTTATTCATATAACTGGCTGCCGCAAACTCATCCTCGCCAGGATAATCATTTAATGCAGGACCAATATGCAATGAATAACCTGAGCCATCGGTTTTGCGCACCATCGTCACCGTCAGCATTTTAGCGCCCGACAGGCGCGAAAGTACAAACGTGCCGTTGGTAGTGGCGGCATTTTTCACCGAGAAGAATGGCGCGAAGGTACTGCCCTTGCGGCCATAATCCTGATCCGGCGCGAACCAGACAGCTTCACCCTGTTTTAACGCATTCACCAGCCCTTTCAGGTTACGGCGGTCGATCATATTTTTATTTGAACGCATACGTCCACGCGTCTGTACCCACTCCATCAGCGGGTTGTTGTGCGGGCGATAGGTGGCCATCATCGGCTGGCACAATCCCATCACGCGGCCGCCCAGCTCCAGCGACATGAAATGCACGCCGACAACCATCACGCCCTGCTCGCTGGCCTGCGCGGCCTGTAAATGCTGGTAACCTTCAACATCAAACCAGCGGCGCACGCGCTTATCTGACCAGAACCATGCCATGCCGGTTTCGATTAACCCCATACCCAGCGACATAAAGTTTTTGGCAATCAGCGCATCACGCAGCGCTTCGCTCATCACCGGAAAACAGAGTTCAAGATTACGGCGCGCAATACGTTCGCGACGCTTCAGAAAACGGCGGGAGTGATGTCCAAGCCCTGCGCCAAGGCGGGCCAAAACGGGATAAGGAAGTTGAACGAGCAGCCAGAGCAAAGCCAGGCCGACCCAGGTCACCCAGTGGCGCGGGTGTAAAAATGAGAGTTTAAACGATGTCATCACTGTTACCTTAAAGCCTAAATTCAGTAGCGCTTAAGGAGACAATGAATCACTTCATCAGGTCATTATGCGTTACAGCTATTCGCCGCGGCAGAAGGTGCCGAAACGGTACATCCAGTGCCACGCACTATAGCACGAAGCGTTAAAGGGAGATGGAGAGAATAATGAAGAAAAGGTGAATATTTTCGGCGGATTGCTTCCGCCGAAACTGGTCAGACAATTGCAGTGGTCAGACGGGATGAGCAGCAAAGCCGCGACTGTTCATCAAACAGATCGATTTGCCAGACCTGATGACGTCCGCCCGTATGTAGCGCACGGCAAACGCCGCGCACCCGGCCGCCGCGCACCGAACGCAAGTGGTTAGCATTCACCTCCAGCCCGACCACTTTTTGATCCCCTTCGGTGCATAAATAACCAGCCACCGAGCCAAGCGTCTCCGCCAGCACGACCGACGCACCGCCGTGCAGCAGGCCAAACGGCTGGTGCGTGCGTTCATCTACCGGCATGGAGGCTTCCAGCGCATCATCCGTGATGCGCTCAAAACGAATATCCAGCAGACCAACCATATTACCGTCGCCCATAGCATTGAGCGCTTCCAGCGTGACTGCACGTTTCCAGATCATCCCAGTATCTCCAGCAAAGCCTGTAATGGATGGCGCACCCCGTTACCCTCAACGCGCTTCACCTGGCTACGGCATGAGTAGCCGGTCGCCAGACAGCGGTTACGCGGCAGACGCTGTATCGCCTGGTGCCAGGAAAGCTCATAAATGCCCAGCGAACTGGCGTGGTTCTTCACTTCGTGGCCGTAAGTACCAGCCATACCGCAGCAGCCCACGCTGACATTTTCCAGCTTCGCGCCGAAACGAGCGAAGATCGTCGCCCACTGCCCCGTCGCGCCCGGCAATGCCGTCACTTCCGTACAGTGGCCAAACAGATACCACGGTTCACCGCTCACCGCGCGGGCCTCGACATGCTCCAGCGCCGCAGGCAACCACTCATGCACCAACTGAACATGGAAATCACCGCGCTTATCGCCCAGCGCCAGTTTGTACTCGTCGCGATAGCACAGCACCAGCGCCGGATCGACGCCCACCATCGGCATTCCCAGTTGTGCCACGCGATTGAGGAAATCGGCGGTCTTCTGCGCAGTTTTGGCAAAGCGATTGAGGAACCCTTTAATGTGTTGCGCCTTGCCGTTCGGCGAGAAAGGTAGCACCACCGGCTCAAAGCCGAGTTTCTCCACCAGCCGCACAAAGTCAGCCACCACCTGCGCATCGTAATAGCTGGTAAACGGATCCTGTACCACCAGCACCGTTTTCGCTTTCTGCGCCGCATTGAGCTGTTCAAGCTGCTCCAGCGTCATATTTGCCGTGCGGTGACCCACCATCTGACGCTGCAGGGAGGGCACCGACAGCAGCGGTAAATCGACCATGCCGATATGTTTGGCCGACAGCGAACGCACCCACGGCTGACTCATAAAGAAGTTAAACGTCTTCGGCGCCCGCGCCATCAGCGGCGCATAGCTTTCTACCGTAGCAACCAGATGATCGCGCACCGGGCGCAGATAACGGCTGTGATAAAGTTGCAGGAAGCGCGAACGGAATTCCGGCACATCGATTTTAATCGGACACTGCGTGGAGCAAGCTTTGCAGGCCAGGCAGCCGGACATCGCCTCTTTCACCTCGTGCGAGAAGTCATACTCACCACGCCGTGCATGCCAGCTGTTGCGGGTACGCTCAATCAATGTACGCAGGCTGGCGCGTTTCTCCGGCAGCTCTTTTTCCAGTTTCAGCGGATCAACACCACGATCCGCCAGCAAGCGCAGCCACTCACGTACCAGCGTCGCGCGCCCTTTCGGTGAATGGATTCGGTTGGCAGAAATCTTCATCGACGGGCACATCGGGCTTTTCACATCAAAGTTAAAGCACAGACCGTTACCGTTACACTCCATCGCCCCGCGCCATGAAGTGCGCACCGCAATAGGAATTTGCCGATCCAGAGTCCCGCGTTTCACGTCATCCACCTGTTTCATTGGCGCATCCACGCCCTCCGGAGGACAAATTTTACCGGGATTCAGGCGATTCTCAGGATCGAATGCCGCTTTGATTTTTCGCAGCTCGCCATAAAGCTGAGCGCCGAAAAAGGCCGGGCTGTACTCGGCGCGGAACCCTTTCCCGTGTTCCCCCCATAGCAGACCGCCATATTTCGCCGTCAGCGCCACCACCTCATCAGAGATGGATTTCATCAATACTTCTTGCTGCGGATCGCACATGTCCAGCGCCGGACGCACGTGCAACACCCCAGCATCCACGTGACCAAACATGCCATAGCTCAGACCGTGGCTGTCCAGCAGCGCGCGGAACTCAACGATATAATCCGCCAGATGTTCCGGCGGTACGCAGGTATCTTCAGCAAACGGGATCGGTTTGGCCGCCCCTTTAGCGTTACCCAGCAGACCGACCGCTTTTTTACGCATCGCATAAATGCGCTCAATCCCGGCCAGTTCCTCGCAAAGCTGCCAGCCAATGACCCCGCCTTCACCGTTGGCCATCAGCGCATCCAGCCGCTGGCACAGCGCCGCGACCTGGCCGTCAATCAATTCCTGATCGTCACCAGCGAACTCAACAATATTCAGGCCGAGCAGCGTTTTATCCGGCACATCGGTAATCAGCTCTTTTACTGAATGCCAGACGATATCTTCCCGTGCCAGGTTCAGGACTTTCGAATCCACGGTCTCTACCGACAGCGCGCGCGCTTCCACCATAAACGGCGCATTGCGCAAGGCGGAATCAAACGAGTCATATTTGACGTTCACCAGGCGACGCACTTTCGGTAGCCGGGTGATGTCGAGCCGCGCTTCGGTGATAAACGCCAGCGTTCCTTCCGACCCGGTTAACACGCGGGTAAGATCGAACTCTGTCATCTCATCATTAAAGACGTGACGCAGGTCGTAGCCGGTCAGGAAACGGTTCAGTTTCGGAAATTTATCGAGGATCAACTGGCGATTGTCGCGGCAGCGTTCAAGTACGGTTTTGTAGACGCGACCAATTGCCGTGTTGGCCTTGCCCAGCGTTTCCGCCAACACCACCGGCATCGCCTGCGTGTCGAGAATATCACCGCCCAGTAGCACCGCGCGCACGCCCAAAACGTGATCGGAGGTTTTACCGTATACCAGTGAACCCTGACCAGAAGCATCGGTGTTGATCATTCCGCCGAGCGTCGCGCGGTTACTGGTGGAGAGCTCCGGCGCGAAAAAGAACCCGTAAGGTTTCAGGAACTGGTTAAGCTGATCCTTAATGACGCCCGCTTCAACACGCACCCAGCCCTCTTCAGGGTTGATCTCCATGATGCGGTTCATATAGCGGGACATATCGACAATGATGCCCTGGTTCAGTGCCTGTCCATTGGTGCCGGTGCCGCCGCCGCGCGGCGTAAACACCAGCGTGCGGAAGCGTTCTTCCGCCGCCAGACGGGTTATCAGTGCAACATCGGATGTTGAACGGGGAAAAACGACTGCATCGGGTAATAACTGGTAAATACTGTTGTCTGTCGCCATCGTCAGCCTGTCGGCATAATTCGTGGCGGTATCACCTGTAAAACCTTGCTGCTCCAGTGCTTGCAAAAAATTCAGCACCAGCTGAACAACGCCGGGTGCCTGGGAAATCTGTGGGATCATTATGCTTGACCCTGCCTGATGGTGAGTGTTGTGAATAGTTAATCGTTTGCTTTAAGCATGCATCGTTGTATCACATTTTTTTCTTATACGCCCAGAGAATTGCAGGCACAATCGGGCTGGGCAAACGCGCTGAAATCATTAATCATTATCACGGGCGTCTTCCTGCAACGCCCACTCTTCAGCAACTTAATAAAGGTGTGTAAATCATATGGTTGATCTACGTCAGTCCAGGGATGTGCCGCAAGTGATGCTGTCGGTACTGTTTTTAGCAATCATGATTATCGCCTGTTTGTGGATTGTTCAGCCCTTTATCCTCGGTTTTGCCTGGGCGGGAACCGTAGTGATAGCCACCTGGCCGTTGCTGTTACGTCTGCAACGCCTGCTATTTGGCCGACGCTCGCTGGCGGTGCTGGTGATGATGTTGCTCTTAATCCTGCTGTTTATTGTTCCCGTTGCCCTGCTGGTGAACAGCCTGGTGGACTCCAGCGGCCCGGTTATCCATGCCATTACCACCGGTTCGATGTCACCGCCCGATCTCGCATGGCTGCACAGCATTCCGCTGGTCGGTGAAAAGCTCTATAGCGGCTGGCATAACCTGCTGGATATGGGCGGCACCGCGATCATGGCGAAACTGCGGCCTTACGTTGGCGCAACCACTACGTGGTTTGTCGGCCAGGCCGCGCATATTGGGCGTTTTATGCTGCACTGCGGCCTGATGCTGTTATTCAGCGCCTTGCTCTACTGGCGTGGTGAGCAGGTTGCGCAGGGGATTCGCCATTTCGCCGTTCGTCTGGCGGCCAGGCGCGGCGATGCGGCGGTACTCCTCGCCGGTCAGGCTATCCGCGCGGTGGCGCTGGGCGTGGTCGTGACCGCGCTGGTGCAGGCGGTTCTGGGCGGAATCGGGCTGGCCATTTCCGGCGTCCCTTACGCTACGCTGCTCACCGTCGTGATGCTGATGAACTGTCTTATTCAGATTGGGCCATTGCTGGTGCTGGTTCCGGCGATCATCTGGCTTTACTGGAGCGGCGATTCCACCTGGGGTACCGTGCTGCTGGTCTGGAGCTGCGTGGTCGCCACGCTGGATAACTTTATCCGCCCGGTGCTTATTCGCATGGGCGCAGACTTACCGCTGATTTTGATCCTCTCCGGCGTCATCGGCGGGCTGATCGCATTTGGTATGATCGGCCTGTTTATTGGCCCGGTGCTGCTGGCCGTCTCATGGCGTCTTTTCTCCGCATGGGTGAATGAAGTACCCGAACCGACCACGTGCCCAGAAGATATATTGAATGACGAGCAAAATTCGGGAGCCTCTTCCTGAAATAGTCTTAAGGCGGGGTAGCCCGCCTTAAGTAATTATTAAGTCACACTTATCATTTAAGATAATAAAATCTGGTCAGCCCCCTCTGTAGCCCGCAGAATGCGGCATCTTCGGCATATATTCTTCAAGACTATTAAACTAATGAGACGAATCTGATCGACTCAAAAAATCAGCATGCCTACTATAAGTCCACGGTTATAAATCAACACCTTGGTTTATAAGCATGGAAATCCCCTGAGTGAAACAACGAATTGCTGTGTGTAGTCTTTGCCCATCTCCCACGATGGGCTTTTTTTTCACCTCAAAAACGTCACTTCGCATTACCGGCCACCGCGCATGTACCATTATCAAGCGCTGCGCCAACAGGCAGATAATCTAACGCTAAATGTACTGCGCTGACGTCCCGGCCATCACAGGCCCGTATATGATCATTATACGAGGCGCAGCCGTTGAGCACCGTACAGGCCAGTACAGCAATAACCATCAATAAACTTTTCATGCAAACCATTCCAGATAATACAGGTGAGTCAACATTGCATTTAAAAAAACGCACGCTGATGCAAAACAAAAAAATTAACGACTAAAGAGAGTTGGAGAAGTAGAAATAAATAGCAGAGATCGCGTAAATCCTTATCCCACTCTGCCAGCAAACAGATTGTGTTGCGCCAGAATATGATCAACCACATTGCGTAACCTTCCCTGCAACGCCATATAAGCCCGGCGATCGCCCGCGTAATTCACCCACATGGCACCTTCAGGTTCCACTTCCACAAAGCCTGTTTGCCCATTACAAATAAAATGAACGTAATGCCGTTCATGGTTTTTTTTCATATTACATTGCCTCGAAACACGCCGCTTAAATAAAGCATGAAATACTATGCGGGATAAATAAAAGTGAACGAAAGGGATTATATTCAGGGTAATTATCAATACAATAAATATATTCAGGATCGCGGCACAAATAGCTTACGATCACACGCATAGCTTACGTTTATGTGAGAAATAAAGTGGGCTTGTTATTTCTCACATGTATTTGTTATCTGCATGCTAACCAGAAAAACAGCCCACTTGGCGATGGGCTGCGGTTTGCTAGCGGTTGATTTCGCAGTGGCTCATCATCCTCCATGCGGCTGGCAGCACCCGCGTTTCACCGGTAACATTCACCGTTGCTGTCGCGCGTATATCTCCCGATGACGCGCCAGCCCGCAACTCAAACTCCCCCGGCTCGACGATGCGCTTGCCGTCGCGCCGCGTGAAATTGAGCATATCCACGGGCAGCGTAAAGGTCAGCGTTGCGGATTCTCCTGGCGAAAGGTCCACGCGCTGGAACGCTTTCAGCTCCTGTACCGGCCGCACCATCGAAGCCACTTTGTCGCGCACGTAGATCTGCACAACCTCGCCGCCGCTGCGTTCGCCAACATTGGTGACCCGAACCTGCAATGCGATCTCGCCATCAATAGCCACTTCCGGCGTTAACAACACCAGAGGCGCGTAATCGAACTGCGTCCAGCTCAGGCCGTAGCCGAACGGGTAGCGGGAGCCAAAATGGAAGGCGAACGGCGTCCCGCCGCTTTTCAGTTTGTGGTTGTAATAATAGGGCATTGCGCCCGCGCTTTTCGGCACGCTCACCACCAGCCGTCCCTGCGGTTCCGCGCGGCCGGTCAGCACATCGGCAATTGCGTAGCCGCCCTCCTGGCCCGGCGCCCATGCCATTAACCAGGCGGCGACACGCGTTTCCAGCCCTTGCAAGTTGTAAGGGCGCCCGCCGGTCATCACCACCACCACGGGTTTACCGGTCTCTACCAGTGCCTCAAGCAATCGCTGTTGTACGCCCGGCAGCGAAAGACTGTCCGTATCGGAGCCTTCACCCACCGTGCCGCTCTGGAATAGCCCGGCGAGATCGCCCACACAAGCAATCACCACATCGCTCTCCTGCGCTGCACGCACTGCCTGCGGGATCAGGCTTTGATCCATGGAAACCGGCGATTGCTGCATCGGTTTGCCGGAGGCATCGCCCGGGAAAACCGGCGCTCCCGCCATGCGTTTTTCAATGATATGGCAACCTTTCGCATAGCGAACATTGCCCTCGCCCAGCGCCTGGCGCAAGGCTGCCAGCGGCGTGGTAACCTGCGAGGTCTCTTCCAGCATATCGCTGATGATCAAATGTACCGGGAAGCTGTAACCGCTGAGCAGGGCCAGCGGATCGTCCGCTGTCGGGCCAACCACCGCCACTTTTGCTGCTCCTCGCAGCGGCAGAATGCCGTTGTTCTCCAGCAGGGTCAGCGAACGGGTTGCCACGTCACGCGCAGCCTGCCGCGCCGCATCAGACTGCAACACGATGCGACGCTCATCCGTATAGGGCTGTTCGAACAGCCCAAGGCGGAATTTAACCGCCAGCACGCGGGCGACAATTTCATCGATCTTCGCCATCGAAATCAGTCCGCGCTCAACCGCCTCCGCCAGATGACGGGCGCAGTCATCTTTCGGCAATTCAATATCCAGCCCGGCGTTGAAGGCTAATGCCGCCGATTCTGCCGCATCATGACTGACGCCGTGATGCTGATGGAGCAGGCTGACGCCGCCATAATCGGCAACAATAATGCCATCAAAGCCCCACTCTTCGCGCAGCAGCGTGGTCAGCAGAAAATGATCGCTGTGCCCAGGTTGATTATCGATGTCGTGATAAGCGGGCATCACCGAACCGGCTTTCGCCAGTTTGACAGCCATTTCAAAGGGCAACAAAAAGGTGTCGTTAAGTTCGCAAAAACCCAGGTGCACCGGCGCATGGTTGCGCGCGCCTTCGCTGAAAGAGTGGCCAACGTAGTGTTTAAGCGTCGCCAGCATATCGCCCCGCTCACCCTGCAACCCCTCAACATAAGCGCAGGCCATCACGCCCACCAGCCACGGATCTTCGCCAAACGTCTCCTCGGTGCGGCCCCAGCGCACATCGCGCGAAACATCCAGCACCGGCGCCAATCCCTGCTTGCAACCGGTGCTGCGCGCTTCTTCGCCGATTTGCTGTGCGGTGCGTTTGATCAGCGCCGGGTCCCAGGTCGAACCATAGTTGAGCGATGAAGGAAATAGCGTGGCGTCTTTGCACAACAAGCCCACCAGGCACTCTTCGTGAAACAGCGCCGGGATCCCCAGCCGCGTCTCTTCTACCATGGTTTTTTGCAGCCGGTTAGCGGCTCTTACGCCGCTTTTCGCATCAACAATATGCGTACCGAGCGGACGGGTAATCTGCCCGATACCGCGCGTTAACCGTTCCGCCAGCGCCGCCTGGGCACTGACGCCAGCAAATTCGTCGCTCAGATCGCTGCGTTCACGGTGCTCGCCATCTTCTGACAGCACCAGCCACAACGCATGCATCTGGGCGAATTTCTCTTCCGGTGTCATCCTGGCAAGCAGATCGGCCACGCGTTCGGAAACCGGGCGGCCAGGGTCCTGATAAATTGCGCTCATCGGGTCACTCCTGTGTTACTGAAATCCGGGGAAGTTTGTGGGGTTGTCACTGAATTGCTGGCGTCGCGTTTGCGGATCAGTTCGCGGGCAATCGTGTTGGTCAGCTGGCTATTCAGTTTGTAGCGGGTAAGCAGCAGCACCATGCCAATAAATAGCAGACACGGGATCAGCGTAAACAACGCATTGATAGTGGTCAGTACGCTGGCCGTTTGCTGCGCCTGATTTGGTACATAATCCACCGCGCCCAGCACCCAGCCAACAACGGCGCCGCCCAACGCAAGACCGAACTTGATGGCAAACAGCGCCGTCGAGAACACCAGGCCATCAAGGCGTCGCCCGCTGCGGTGCTCTTCGTAATCCACCACATCGGAAAACATGGTCCACTGTAGCGGCGTGGTGAGATTCTGAATAAAGCTGAAAACAATGTTGAGGCCGAATATAAGCCACACTTGTGTGGGCGGAATGATAAATATCAGCGCGGCAAACACCACAAAGGTAATGATGGTCCACTGATAAGCACGAACACGATCAAATTTCCCTAACAAACGTGCGGAGAATAATGCGCCAAGCAGCGCTGCAATCATGCCGGAAACAATAAAGGTAAAGACCATTTCCGGGCGCTGTAATACATATTTGACGTAATACATAGTTGCCGAACCGCGCGTAACCACAGCGGTAAGCAGTAAAATATTAAACAGAAAAACAATGCGCCACTGGCTATTTTTCGCCAGTAATTTGAGATCGCTGAATATTGATCCTGAGCTGTCATTATGCGGCGTATAACGCTCACGAGTCATAAAGAAGCAGCCGAAGAACAGTAAAATACCCAGCACGCCCATCATACTCATCGCGTAAAAATAGCCCTTCTGATCGTTACCGTTACCGAGCTGCGCCACCAGCGGTAACGCAATCACAGTCACGATCAATCCGCCGATAAACGACAGGCAAAAACGCCACGATTGCAGGGAATGACGCTCCTGCGGGTCCATGGTCAGCGCACCGGGCATGGCGCAGTACGGTACATTTATCGCGGAGTAGATAAAACTCAGGATCGCGTAGGTCACGCAGGCATAAATGATTTTTGCCGTTGGGCCCGCATCCGGCACATAGAAAGTGATAATGCAACTGACGCCAAACGGAATCGCAAACCACAGCAGCCAGGGACGGAAACGTCCGTGACGGGTTTGCGTGCGATCGACCAGTGCGCCAATACAGGGATCGGCAAACGCATCAATCACACGCACCACCAAAAACATGGTGCCCATAATAGCGGCGGGTAAACCAAAAACATCGGTATAGAAATAAGCGAGAAACAGTGTGGCCGTTTGCCAGACCAGCGCGCTGGCCATATCGCCGAGGCCATAACCTATTTTATCTTTGGTACTAAGAACAGAGGTGAGGGTCATTTTTTATCAGCCTTGTGAGGTGAAAATGGATATTTCAACCTGACGCGAACAGGGCTTCGCGCCGCTTACTACAGGCTAAAGTATTAGAAGAAGCGCTCACCCGGACAATTGTGATAATTACCAGGCTTTTTACGTTTTTTAGTAATTGTGATCGCCGACGAGTTAGCGGCGAAAATAAAAAAATCCCCGACATTGTGCCAGCATCCACATGCCAGCCAACAAAATAAAACCTATAATAATTACTCACATGCAAAAAAACACTGATTATGTAACCAGTGTTTTTTAGTGCATTTTATCTCAATTCAGGCTAATTTTACCCTTTCTGAATCGCCACGGATAATCTGGACACTTCTGAGACGTTGATGGAATGACCCCACCCCGATAGACGATCCTGCCCTATAGTTTGGGCTGACGCAGGTATTATGGATTGCTGCTTACGGAAAAGCAAAACGGGGAATATTAAGCAATCAGCAAACCCCGAATATTCAAAAATCTACTGCGGGATTTCAGTGAATAAGCCAGCTACAATGCATGTGCAAGAATAAAAATCATTATGCATAGCTCAGAATGATGTCGTGAAAAAGGAGAGTCAAATGAGACACAGCCAGCAACATGCCCCCAGGGTATTCAGGCTGACTTCTTCAGTAGGCGATTGCGGAACGAACGATCCGAAAGAAGTAAAAATTGTCCAGCAGCAGCTTGTCGGTGCCGGATACTCGGTAGCGACCGGCAGACATATTCAACCTGATGGGCGTTGTAATCTGGATACCGTCGAGGCAATACGCTGGTATCAACGATTGCTGAATTTATCACCATCAGGGCTGATCAATGCTACTGATACCTGGTTTATGCAGGCGCTGGAAGAAGCAACCACACCCCACTGGCGGCCCAAAAATATCAGCGGCCCACTTCGAGTAAGCATTGGGCAGATAACGTTTGATGCTGAAGGCACAGACTATATCACCGCAGTGATGCCATTCAGGCAGAACCCATATCCATATTTTTCCAGAATCCTGCACTGGCCACCAGTTGGCGGATCAGGTGTCACTCTGGGCAGAGGATACGATATGGGTAATCGCAGTGCGGGCGAAATCCTGGCGACGCTCAGGCAGGCGGGTATTGAAGAGTATAAAGCCCAACTGTGTGCAAAAGCTGCCGGGCTTAAAAATCGAGAAGCAGATCAATTCGTAAAAATGTATGGTCCGTTCGTAGGTGAAATTACACACCAGCAGCAAATACGGTTATTCGAAATTGCATACCGTGAAAAAATTGAATACGGGAAAGGCGTTTACAGCCGTCAGGTACGGCGCTTAGGCATTACCAATGCTCTTGACTGGAATAGCGTAGATAAAACCATCAGGGATGCGTTTATTGACACGCTATATCAGGGTAACGTTACGGCGAAACAAATGGTTAAAATCATGGCCGAAGGTGGTAGCAGACAGCAAATCATCGATTATCTGCGCAACGACAGCAATCTTGGCAGTGACGTTAGAAGAACAAACATAAGAGTAAGGAACCTTCAGTAATGAAAAAGCTTCTGGTTTTAGTTTCCCTGCTGCTGGCATCTAATGCTTCGCTGGCTGCCGCTGCTACTGATATTACGTCGAATAAAGATGTAAAAGCCTGCATCCAAAAATACGGTGAAAATAACAGCGAATGTCTGGAAGACCTCAGCGATAAAACAGACGATGCACTTAACAAAGCTTACACCGATAAGCTTAAAGAGATTGAAGGGTTTGATTACACCCAATGGTGGATGGGTGATGAAGATCGCAAAAAGCGGATGATCGATGCTTTCAAGAAAAGTCAGAGTGAATGGTTAAAATACCGTGACGATTACTGCAATGTAGCAACAACTGGCGCTCAAGGCACACACTCCCTGGGAGCTGCTTTTGCTGGGTGCAATATAAACATGAATAGCCGGCGCATTAGTGAAATACAGATGATTCAAATGAAGAATAAAGAATAAATTAGTTAGCGCGTTCTCATTTCAATATTTTTCAATCCCCGGCCTGATTTTATAAGCGCCATTAACTTAAGCCGGGGACAACACTCAAACAATGCTCGATGAGTTATAGCTGCGCCATAATGTCTCCATCTGGTGCATAAGGTGCCACAGGGTGTTCAGTCCGGCGGCTTAAAGATTATGGCGGGTTGATTATGGAAAATTAAACTATGGCTATTCGTATTTCATATCTTCAAGATTATTGGCAACATCAATCAGTCTTATTTTAAGTTGCTCAACCATATGATCATCGTACTCATCATATTTAAGCCAATACCGCGCTTTCTCTCTGCAAACCCTCGCAAGTTCTTTATCATACCGACTCACGGCTGAAGAGGCAGAAAACCATAGGTTGTGCAATGCATGCTCCTCTGCGATATCTCTAATATGAGTTTTGTTCAACTTTTCCGAATACGCGATAGTCGCACCTACAGATGGTGTTAAACCATCGATAGCGGCTAAACGATCTTCTCTTTTGAGTTTGCCAAAGCTTAAAACTTGTGTGCCAAGCCAAGTCAACAATCCTATTTCAACCATGATAAAGTCCTGATATTTATTTTTTCTTTTCGTTAATCATCTAAAAATAGATTGGATCACATGCGTTTGGCTGCTAAATTCCTGTCACTCACTCTCTGCACCATAATCACTCAGCATCTGCATCAGCACCGTTCTTGGTATTTCCTTTGATGATATCCTGAAACTGCTCCTTATAGCAGAGGTGATAACTACAGATGAGATTAAATTATCTCTGTATGAAAAACGAGCCATTTTACCAATGCTCTCGCGCGTCCCCTGATAAAGCAGTTGACCACACTCGGTAGTAAGAGACACGTACAAACTCTCAGAAACAATCTCGTCTTTTCCGTCGTAGCTTATTGATTCAACGCATGAAGACGGTATAGCTGTAATACTATCACCGACTTTAAAAGTGAAATCACCTTTGTCAGCAAACGCATAGAACGGCAAAAGCGCAGCAATAAACAGCATTATCCTAATATTCATATCCCCTCCGTACTGGGGGGGATTATATCAGGCTGCGGTCTCTTTGGCTGAACACATCTCAGGCAAATCTGCCCTCATCAACGCCTCGAAGAACGGCGGCGTGAAAGACATTGCTACGACGCAGCCCCTGATGCTATCAATATTCCTGTGAAAACTTGCAGAACTGAGAATGGTATTTTTAGCTTCACTATGCAGTGTATGTTCTACAAGATTATCATGCGAACCATGGCATAATATCCTGTACCACAGTTTGAACGTTAAAGATAAAAAAATGGATATATGGGATATAAACAAACTATTGATTTTTATAGCATTTGTCATACCTGATTTCCTCAGCATGAAGCTTTATAGTGTCTTACATCCTAATGTTCAACTGGATACATCGAAGACGCTCGTAGAAGTGGTTTCATATAGTTGTGTTAATTACGCGATTTGGTTTATACTGATTTATTACGTCGAAAAATCCACAATTCATACTTCTTGTACAATTTTGTATTTTATTTAATCGTACTTTTTATAAGCCCGATCGCCCTTACTATTTTCTTTGTCTGGATGCGTTCATGGAAATGGCTTGGCCGACTTCTGCCACATCCAAAAGGGCGCGCATGGGATTATTTTTTTGGTTTAAAAGAGCCGGCTTGGGTCATTGTTACATTAAAGGATGGAACTAAAATCGGTGGAAAATATGCTGAGAACTCATTTTCATCAAGTGCACCAAACCCTGAACAACTATACCTTGAGGAAAAATGAGTGATTAATTCTGATGGTGGTTTGGAAAAGCCACGAGAAGAGACTATGGGTGTTCTAATATTATCAAAAGACATTGAAAATATTGAGTTTTTCAAATACCACATTCCTACAGCAACCCCCTAAAGGAGGTCCCGTGACCGAAGAAAAAAGAGGTATTGCACAAGATGGTTATCAGCCATCAAAAAGAGATCAACAACATCGTAATAGCGTAAATAGTGGGTATAAGCCGTTAAAACAAACAGATCAACCAGCGCCGCCCCCTAAGAAGCCGTGAACAAAATTAAAGGATGAAAAATGACCGACCAAAAAAATACCAAACAAGATGGCAACCAACCAAGGGATGGTCAATACGGTTATCAGCCGAAATCCCAACCCGTTGAGAAGGGATATCAACCCGTCAGCCAAGTTGTAAAACCGACTCCTCCGCCCAAAAAACCTTGATTAATATGGCCCCTCACAAGAGGGGCTAATTAGATTTAGCATTAAACAATATGTTGAACATCTAAACAGATCATCAATCGAACATCCACAATTTCGAGTCGCATATATCACGGAAGCGAATTTCCCAGCGTCGAATGCACCGGGCTTTGAGTGTTTTGCTTAAGCTTTCGCTCCGATCCGAAAATTTTGTGTATCTGATAGCCCTCCAGTTTTCGCGACAAACGTACGCCATCGGCTATGTTTCCGCCGGACATTCAGGTGATTTAACCTTTGCGCGCCAGCGCTGTACAAGCGGTATTCCGGATGACGTGGCTTGCCGATGTTTTTCACGATGCCCGCCATCCGCAGATCAATTGCTTCGCGGATGCCAAAAGAAAGCTGCGTGCCGCTTTGGCGCGGCGTCGCCAGCCCGATAGCCTCAATAAATTCCACAATGGCTTTTTGTTTTGGCTTGAGGGTATTTGCCATCGTCACGCCCTCCCCTTAAAACCATGCCTTTCCTGAATTTCGCGAATTTTTGCGAGCTGTTGCGCCTGCGTCAGCGGCTTGCCGCCCAGCTTCGGAAGCTGTTTTTCGGCTCCGGGATCTCTTCGCCGCGACGAATGCGCAACGCCATAGCTGCCAGTTCTTCACCTGCTTTGCGACGTACCTCGGCATCACTCAGACCACTGGCGCTCATCTGCTGGTACAGCGTGGTCACGATCCAGTAATTCGCGGATGATTTTCTGGTGTTCTTGCCGTCGATTTTCCCCGGCCACGGAAATGATTCTGCATCCGGATAGCTCCCGCGCGTGCGGCAGTAGCGATAAAAAAGCTCCATCAGCTCCGCCTGTTCTGGCAGCCCAACAGCAACACACTCTTGCGCGCGGCACCAGGCGACGAACTGGCCAGACGACGGAACAAAGTTTTTTTCCTGCTGGCGCGCCACGCGCAGCCCTGCGTCGATTTGCGCGCTAGTCCAAATCCCATTGACTGTAGCCACTGGCGGCGCATTTCGTCGAGGTCTTCCTGGGGTTTGTTCGACAGATACGGGAAAATCTCGCACACAGTTCGCGGAACAGGCCATTGAACAAACCGGCAAGCGCTTTGAGCTTCTCCCCTTGCGACTGTTCGTCCTGAATTTCCGGCAAGCCAGGTACGGGCACGGCGGCTAAAGCGCAACATCGAAATCAACTGCTGGGACAAATTTGATCCGGAGCGTGCGCATGAAGCTGATTAACCGAAGCAGCAAAAATTCACCGCTGGCGCGACAGGCATGCGACGCGGCTCTGGCATCGCATGTCGAGAAATTTGGCCCGTACGGGCGCCATGACAAAACGACGACTTACACGGTTATGGTTGAAGGCGTGAAAATCACCGTTGAAGTGGTCAACCGCCCGGCAAGCTATGTTGCGACGGCACTGACAGGAAGGCGCCGTATACGCTCACTTCTAAGCCGTGGAATAAATTCAGAGCGGGAAGAAGTATGAAAATCAGGACAAAAGACAACGAGGGCCACTACTTCCGGGAAGTGGTTATAGACATGGTGCCACTGCCGTGGCCTGAGTATGGTGTGAGGTGGGTATGAATACGATTTTTTTATTACTGGCTGAATTTGAAACAGCATCAATACCTCTTGCCGATGTATGCGAAAAATACTTTGGCATGAAGTCAGCGACCGCTGATAAAAAAGCTGCTTTGGGGCAATTGCCTATCCCAACGTTCCGGGCTGGCGAAAGCCAGAAAGCGCCGAGGATGATTCATATTCAGGATCTCGCCGATTACATAGAGAAACAGAGGGCGGCAGGAAGAGAACTTTTTAAACAAATGAACAGTTAGTGACATGCCGGGCTTAGCCCGGCTTTTTCGTATTGTTTGATATTATTTCTTTATATTTTACCACAGCCCGGCACCCCATAAGCACCCCATTCGAACATAAGGCAATGATAAATATATAATAAACCCCGACATTGTGCCGGGGATTTCCTTCAGTGCGTTATTTTTTCAGTTCGGCAAGCGAGAGCCATGTCTGCACCACGGTGTCCGGATTCAGCGACAAACTGTCGATGCCTTCATCCATCAACCATGCGGCGAAATCTTCGTGATCCGAAGGCCCCTGGCCACAGATACCGACGTATTTGCCATGTTTTTTCGCCGCGCGAATCGCCATCGACAGCAGGGCTTTCACCGCCTCATTGCGTTCATCGAACAGTTCGGAAACGACGCCGGAGTCGCGATCGAGGCCCAGCGTAAGCTGCGTCATATCGTTGGAACCAATCGAGAAACCATCAAAGTGCTCAAGGAACTGCTCCGCCAGCAGTGCGTTGGACGGAATTTCGCACATCATAATGATCTTCAGCCCGTTCTCACCGCGTTTCAGTCCCTGGCGCGCCAGTTCATCAACCACGGCTTTCGCCTGCTCCACGGTACGAACGAACGGGATCATGATCTCAACGTTTGTCAGCCCCATCTCGTTGCGCACGCGTTTTACCGCTTCGCATTCGAGCGCAAAGCAGTCGCGGAAGCTGTCGGCTACATAACGACCCGCCCCACGGAAACCGAGCATCGGGTTCTCTTCTTCCGGTTCATAACGCTCGCCGCCGACCAGATTGGCGTATTCGTTCGATTTAAAATCCGACAAACGCACAATCACGCGCTTCGGCCAGAACGCCGCGCCCAGCGTGGCAATCCCTTCCGTCAGACGACCGACGTAAAACTCAACCGGCGAGTCAAAACCTTTCATCATCTCGCGAATTTCGCTTTGCAGCTTCGCTTCCTGATCATCAAACTCCAGCAGCGCGCGCGGGTGAACGCCAATCATGCGGTTAATGATAAATTCCAGGCGCGCCAGCCCGACACCTTCATTCGGCAAACAGGCGAAATCAAAGGCGCGATCCGGGTTACCGACGTTCATCATGATCTTCAGCGGCAGATCCGGCATGGTATCGACGCTGGAGCTTTTCACGCTGAAATCGAGCAGATCGGCATACACATAACCCGTGTCGCCTTCGGCACAGGAGACAGTTACTTTTTCACCGGTTTTGATACGTTCGGTCGCATCACCGCAACCTACCACCGCCGGGATCCCCAGTTCACGGGCGATAATCGCCGCATGGCAGGTTCGACCACCACGGTTGGTGACAATCGCAGCCGCCTTCTTCATGATCGGTTCCCAGTCCGGGTCGGTCATATCGGTGACCAGCACATCGCCCGCTTCAATCAGGTTCATTTCGCTGATGTCGTGGATCACTTTAACCGTACCTGCGCCGATGCGATGACCGATAGCGCGGCCTTCAGAGATGATTCGCCCTTGCGCATGCAGCGTATAGCGTTCCATCACCTGTCCACGGGAGCGCACCGTTTCCGGACGCGCCTGCACGATAAACAACTTGCCGGTATGGCCGTCTTTCGCCCATTCAATATCCATCGGACGACCATAGTGTTTTTCGATTTGTACCGCCTGTTTGGCCAGCGCCTGCACATCGGCATCGCTCAGCGAGAAGCGATCGCGATCGGCCTGCGGCACATCTTCAATCTGTACCTGTTTACCGTGTTCCTGCGTGGGCGCATAAATCATGCGGATCTTTTTCGAGCCCATCGTGCGGCGCACAATCGCCGGACGACCAGCCGCCAGCGTCGGTTTATGCACGTAGAATTCATCGGGGTTGACCGCGCCCTGCACCACCATCTCGCCCAGCCCCCACGCAGAGGTGATAAATACCACCTGGTCGAAGCCGGATTCGGTGTCAATAGAGAACATCACGCCGGAAGCGCCGATGTCCGAGCGCACCATACGCTGCACGCCCGCTGAGAGCGCCACGCCGCGGTGGTCATAACCCTGATGCACGCGGTAAGAGATAGCGCGGTCGTTAAACAGCGAAGCAAACACGTGTTTAACAGCCACCAGCACGGCGTCATAACCCTGAACATTGAGGAATGTTTCTTGCTGACCGGCGAAAGAAGCGTCCGGCATATCCTCCGCCGTCGCCGAGGAGCGTACGGCAAACGAGGCCTGCGCGTCATCCTCCGACAGTTTTGCATACGCATCATGAACCGCTTTCTCCAGCTCCGGCGGGAAAGGCGTATCGACAATCCACTGGCGGATCTGTGCGCCGGCTTTCGCCAGCTCAGAGACATCGTCAATATCCGTGTTATCCAGCAGCGCATAAATACGTTGATTTAAGCCGCTCTGTTCAAGGAACTGGTTAAACGCATCGGCGGTGGTCGCGAACCCATTCGGCACGGAAACTCCCACGCCTGACAGGTTAGTAATCATTTCACCAAGGGAGGCATTTTTGCCCCCAACTCTGTCTACATCATTCATGCCGAGTTGGTCATACCAAAGCACCAGCGGAGACGAGCCATTGTTGGACATCGAAACAATCCTTTTGTGATATATGAATGGGTAAAATCTCAGACTGCGTATTAATCCTGGCATAATTAATTCGCCGGAAAAAACGGTGAATCGTGTAAGCAATTCCAGATTATGGTTTTTCGGACAGATTCCCATCAATTAATCACGCGCCGAGAATATCTCTTTTTAGAATATCCTTATTTTTCATACGCCATCAAAAAAAGTGAACCCTGTAGTTCATAAAAAATAAAAACACCATTTCATTTTAAAAATGAGAAAAAGGAGATACGCACAATGAAGATTTTAATTTATGCTTTCAGAGAATTACGTATGAAAGTCAGGATGGGTTAAATGGACAGTTCTGTTGATCGCCACGTGTTTTATATTTCTGATGGAACCGCTATCACCGCTGAAGTATTGGGCCATGCGGTGATGTCACAATTTCCGGTCGCCGTCAGCAGCATTACCCTGCCTTTCGTGGAAAACGAGAGCCGCGCCCGCGCCGTCAAAGATCAGATTGATGCTATCTATCAGCAAACGGGCAACCGTCCATTGGTTTTTTATTCCATTGTGATCCCCGAAATTCGCTCTATTATTTTGCAAAGCGAAGGATTTTGTCAGGACATTGTTCAGGCGCTGGTTGCCCCATTACAGCAGGAATTAAAGCTCGATCCTACCCCGATTGCGCATCGCACGCATGGGCTTAATCCGGGTAATTTAACTAAATATGATGCGCGTATTGCCGCAATTGATTACACACTGGCACATGATGACGGTATTTCGTTGCGCAACCTCGATCAGGCTCAGGTCATTTTACTGGGGGTATCGCGCTGTGGAAAAACCCCAACCAGCCTCTATCTTGCGATGCAATTCGGTATTCGCGCAGCGAATTATCCCTTTATTGCCGATGATATGGATAACCTTGTACTTCCGGCTGCGTTAAAACCGTTGCAGCATAAATTATTTGGTCTGACCATTAACCCTGAACGCCTTGCAGCAATTCGTGAAGAGCGGCGGGAGAACAGCCGGTACGCTTCTTTGCGACAGTGCCGCATGGAAGTAGCGGAAGTGGAAGCGCTTTATCGCAAAAATCAGATTCCCTGTCTTAACAGTACCAACTACTCAGTTGAAGAGATTGCGACCAAAATGCTCGACATCATGGGACTGAACCGCCGCATGTACTAAGCGTGGCTGCACCAGTTTTCTGGCTGCGGATTGCCCGGAGAACAGGCGGCATAACGACGAAAAGCGATGTTTGCGGATATTTAAAAATAAGTGACATATCAAGAGAGATGTCACTTATACACATATCAACAATGCGAGATCATTGCAGTTAATAGGTTGCTATTAGATGAATAACAGAAGTGGAGAGAGGCACAACAGCCCTGCACCAACCACGCCAGCACCTGCTACACCAACCCCTACAGCACCGACCACACCAATAGCGCCGAGCGTACCCACCACGCCAATCGCATCAGCCGCGATGCCGCCTAACAATCCCATCGACAGGCCGGTGTCTCCAAACGAATAATGATCTTCACCTGGAAGCATCATATCAATCAACTTACCAATACCGCCCCCCAGCATAGCACCCGCTACGGAGAAAAGAATTCCACCTGAAGCATATTGCATTTCATGAGTTGTAAGTTCTTTCATTTCATTATCCTTAATATTAATTGTTCATTTATACATAAAACAAATAAGAATACCATTTTGAAATCAATAAAATAATTTCCAATGACCAATGATACTCTTTATTGTTTATGCATCACCCAAAATCGCCAACAATAATGATAAGTGCATTTTTGGACGTATTACATCACGGATGGTCGATAAGAAAATATGGACACTTCGTAATATTAATGAGCCGATAAGAAATCATAAATCAATAATTGTATTTTACTGTGGGGAAGTCCCCCACAGTAAAATTAGCAGCAACTCACCTTCCGTGGCGATTTATGATTTACTTTCTGAAAATATTCATAATACTGGTGAAAAGATTCAGGCTGGTTTCAAGCACAACGCCGATGCCCTTACCAATGTTACGCCCTAAATCAGTTGCGAAAGAACTTTTCCCGCCAAAGGCCGCATCAATCACAATACCAATGCCTTCGCCGAGCATACCCGCAGCCAGAGAGATCAAACCTGCACCGGATACGGCCTGCATTTCATCATTGCTGAGTTGTTTCATCAAATTCCCCTTAATCTTGAAACAATATTTAAATATTCAGCTGAAAAAAAATAGGTTTCAGCTTTCTGGAGCTATCACATGACAACTCCAAATTCTTTTATAAAATATACTTAATAGTATCTGCCAGCGATGAATACATTGTCCAGAAATAGAATTAGATATTTTTCCTAAAAAACACTTAAAATGAAAATCATACAGAAATTTAATATTCTTTCTTGCCACATGATTTAGCAATCATTTTATAACAGTAAGCATAGCGCGGATACATTTATCAAATATATTGTACGAAAAGAAATTTCCGATAATAATTCCGAAAAGCGGAAATAATAGATAGTGTTCAGTTTGAAAATAATTACTATCTGACACGACTGGCGATCACACTGTAGAAGACAAATCACAGCAAAGCGTGCTCAAAATATGCTCACTCAAAATGTATTACGCTCATTATTGTACTAACAAGCTAGTACACTGATTCATACTGCGCTATGATATCTGCCACTGAAGTAATGCGCTTCGCGGCCATACTTGAAATAAGCCGCGATTGGTTTATGGTGTGCGCATCACTTCCGGCATTCCTGCCGCTGAAGCACCTAATTTTGAGACGCTTGATGAACAAAACCGATGAACTTCGCACTGCGCGCATCGACAGCCTGGTGACACCGGCTGAACTGGCGCAGCGTTATCCTGTTAAACCTGATGTTGCCGAACATGTTATTGCATCCCGGCGGCGAATAGAAAAAATCCTCAATGGCGAAGATCGCCGTTTACTGGTGATTATTGGCCCCTGCTCCATCCACGATTTTGATGCGGCGGTAGATTACGCGCGTCGCTTGCAGACGCTGCGCGAGAAACATCACGCTCAGCTTGAGATCGTGATGCGCACCTATTTTGAAAAACCGCGTACGGTTGTTGGCTGGAAAGGACTGATCTCCGATCCGGACCTGAATGGTAGCTATCGCGTTAATCATGGTCTTGAACTGGCGCGCAAGCTGCTGCTCCAGGTCAACGAACTGGGTGTGCCAACGGCGACTGAATTTCTCGACATGGTAACAGGGCAATTTATAGCCGATCTGATTAGCTGGGGGGCGATTGGCGCGCGCACGACGGAAAGCCAGATCCACCGTGAAATGGCGTCAGCGCTCTCTTGCCCGGTCGGTTTTAAAAACGGCACCGATGGCAATACCCGCATCGCGGTCGATGCGATCCGCGCCTCCCGCGCCAGCCATATGTTCCTCTCGCCGGATAAAACCGGGCAGATGACCATCTATCAAACCAGCGGTAATCCTTACGGGCATATCATTATGCGTGGCGGTAAAACGCCGAACTATTACGCCGAAGATATCGCCAATGCGTGCGATACGCTGAGCGAGTTTGATCTGCCGGAATACCTGGTGGTGGATTTCAGCCACGGCAACTGCCAGAAACAACATCGACGTCAACTCGATGTCTGCGACAATGTTTGTTCGCAGATTCGTAACGGTTCGACCGCCATTGCTGGCGTGATGGTAGAAAGCTTCCTGCAGGAAGGCACGCAGAAAATTGTCAGCGGCCAGCCGCTGGTTTATGGGCAATCCATTACCGATCCTTGCCTGGGCTGGGACGACAGTGAATTGCTGCTGGAGAAACTGGCGGCCGCTGTCGCCACCCGCCTCTGATCGCATCCCGCCGCCAGGCGGCGGGATCCTCTTCCCCTACTTTATCCAGGGGGAAATCGCGAAATGTTACAGAACACCCTTGCTACCAGCTGGCATATTATTGATAATGATTATCATTGTTGATAATAAGCAACCTTGAAACAGTTATGTCGCATACGGATAGCACGACTGCCGCACTCATCGCTTCGCAGGAAAAACCCACCCATATCAGCCCGACCGATCGTCGCATCAACAGTCAACAGCTACTGGGCGAAGAAGGCCGGGTGGTGATTGAGCATAAAGGACAGCAATATCTGCTGCGTCAGACCCATGCCGGGAAGCTGATTCTGACGAAATGAACCGGTTTAACTCGAACAACTGACCTCCAGCCGCTTTCCCCAGTCCGGTGGGCGGCTGACATAATCATCGTTACGATCGCGAAACGGCTGGCGCAGCGCTTCATGTAACTGCGCCAGTTCACTGGCGTCGCCTTTCTCAGCAGCATCAATCACCCGCTGTGCCAGCCAGTTGCGCAACACCAGCGCCGGATTCACACCGGACATCAGCTGTTGCCGTTGCGCATCGTCAACCTGCTCCTGTTGCAGACGCATCCGGTACTGAGCAAACCAACGGTCGAACGCCGCACGATCGATAAATTCATCGCGCAGCGGCGAAGAGACGCTCTGCTGCTCCGTCTGGCTGAGCAGACGGAAGGTACGCGTATAATCACTGCCCTCACGCGCCATCAGCGCAAACAGTTCCGTCAGAAGCTGGTTATCGCCTTGCTGCTGCGTGAGGAAACCAAGCTTACCGCGCATCAGCACGCCATATTCTGTCAGCAACAGATGTTGATAATCATCCAGCGCACTATTCAGCGCCTCAATGTCAATAAACGGCGACAGCGACTGCGCCAGACGTTGCAGGTTCCACAACGCCACTGCAGGTTGATTATCGAAGCTATAACGCCCTTGGTAATCCGAGTGATTGCAGATAAATGACGGCTGATAATCGTCGAGGAAACCGAAGGGGCCGTAATCAATGGTCAACCCGAGGATCGACATGTTGTCGGTATTCATCACACCGTGCGCAAAACCGACCGCCTGCCAGCGGGCAATCAGCGTGGCAGTGCGTCGGACGATATCGCGGAACCACAGCACGTACTTATCGGATTCATTCTGCAAATGCGGCCAGTGGTGGCGGATGGCAAAGTCGGCCAGCTGGCGCACTTTTTGCGGTTCGCGCCGATAATAAAAATGCTCGAAATGGCCGAAACGCAGATGGCTTTCAGCGATGCGCATCAGCATGGCCCCCTGCTCGCGGCTTTCACGCATGACCGGTGTATCGCTGGTAACGATGCTCAGCGCGCGGGTCGTCGGAATGCCAAGATGGTGCATCGCCTCTGATGCCAGACTTTCTCGGATGGTTGAACGCAGAACTGCGCGTCCATCGCCCATGCGCGAATAAGGCGTCAGCCCCGCGCCTTTCAGATGCCAGTCGCGGGTAGTGCCATCCGGCAGTTGTTGTTCACCGAGTAAGATCCCGCGACCGTCGCCCAGTTGCCCGGCCCAGACACCGAACTGATGTCCACTGTAGACTTGCGCCAGCGGCGACATGCCCGGCAGCAATGCTTCGCCGCCCCAGACACCGGCACCCGATTCGGGATGAAAAAGCGCATCCTCCACGCCCAGCTCCTGCGCCAGTGGCGCGTTGTGCCAGATCAGACGGGCATTGTGCAGCGGTGTCGGAGATAATGCAGTGTAAAATTCTGGCAGTTCATCACGCCAGCGGGTAGTAAAAGACAGGGTCATGGTTCCTCCTGCCTTTAGTGTAGTGCCAACCACCAGGTTTAAACACCGGCGAAAAGCAGGGCTATGAGTGGATCAGCGATGTGATCTGCGCAGCGTTGACTGGTGGCCATAGTGCCCCTTGCATTGCGCTGAAGTGAAAAGGTTCCGCCCGCTTCAGGGCAGATTCGTCATCAATGCCCGCAATCATCATTGACTGACAATAGGGACTTATCTGCGAAACGATCGCCCGCATAAAAGGTTCAAACGAAGGAGATGCTAATCGTTGCTGAACAAAATTTTTATCTAATGCGACACGTTTAAATAACCCGTCAAAAATGGCTTTAGTCGATGCCGTTCCGACACCAAAATTAGCCAGTACCAGCGGATATTGTTTCGCCAATAGAGACAGAGAAGGATCCTCTTTTCCTTTATTTAAATTGAGGAAATTCTCATTTATAGTAAATTCCAGAAAAGGGAATTTAGCCACGCTGGCAGCCAGCGTCTCGTCGGTAAGTAAGGCTTCAACAATAGCCGGGGAAATATTAATCCAGGCAATTAATTGATGTTGTAATAAAAAGAGCTGACAGGCCTCTATTAGCGCCAGTTGCTCCTTAAAAAGTTGCAGCATTTCATCAGCCTGCAGGCGCGGGGAAACCAGCTCTGCCGGGGCGCGGACATTACTGTCTTTCCCCACAAAGTTAACGATAACTTCCAGCCCCTGAAGCATTCCGTTACTTTTTCTCGCTGGCTGTAATAAAAGCTCCGGGTGATATGTATCATCAAGCAAAATGATCATTGTGCCAGTCCCGCGTTAAGGGTGATATCCGGAATGGCTAAACACAAGTAGATGAATTCCAGGCTTAATGATTTTAGTGAGGTTAACTCCATTTTTATCCCATTTTATATTTGGCTTCTCCTTTATTAGGTTGCTCACTAATAGTCTTTTCGCCAGATTCAATGTCCACTTATGATAATTAATATTCTAAAAGATAATTAGTGGAAACATCCTGGTTTAACAAATTTTTGCCACGACTGCGCAGCGCTTAAATGCGCCGCGCCTGCCAGAAATTTTTCCGCCAATAGACGTTATCCAATGAAGAACGCATCACGCCGCGGCTGGTAGACGCATGAATAAATTCATTGTCAGTATCATAAATTCCAACATGCAGCCCGCTTTCGCCGGAACCGGTTTTGAAGAACACCAGATCGCCAGGCAATAGATCATCTTTGTCGATTTTCGTGCCGATCTCAGCCTGCTGACGTGTTTCGCGCGGTAGTTGAAGCGCAAATTTGTCGCGGAAAGTCATCATCACAAACCCGGAACAATCGACGCCTGAACGCGTCATACCGCCGTAGCGATACGGTGTACCTCGCCACTCGCTCAGTTGATCGTTCAGACCCGCGATCACCGTGATCGAATCCGACAATCTTGGGTTAGGTGGCGGAGCGCGATGAGAACTACATCCTGCAAGGAACAGTGCCGCCGCCAGAAGAAACCAGATACGCATTCTGGATCTCGCCTCGTACTTTATTTTTATCGGAATAATCTACCGTGTGAATCAGTTGCGTGGCAAGTCACCTTTTCGTCACGTCGCCGGGATCAGCACACGATGCCCGTCTACGTCGAAACGACGAAAAGCCATACCGTAAGCTTCCGCCAGATGAGCAGGCGTCAGCACCTCTTCTTGTTTGCCGCTACCCAGTAGCCGCCCGGCGCTCAGCAACCACACCTGCTGTGCATGGCGCAACGTATGGTTGAGGTCGTGGCTACTCATCACTACGGTCACGCCACCGCTCACCAGCTCCGCTATAAGCTTGTCCAGCGCAGTCTGTTGCGCTACATCAAGGCTATTCATTGGCTCATCCAGCAACAGCAACTGCCCGGAGGGATTCACCTCCGGGTGGATCTGTAAAATCACTGCGGCCAGCCTCACTCGCTGCCATTCACCGCCAGAAAGTTGATTGACTCTACGGCTAAGCTTGTCACCCAGCCCAAGCTTAGCGGCAATTTTCCCCAGACTGTGGGTTTGCGCTGTGTCGCGCTGATGCAACAGCAAATAGTGCCAGACTGGCATAGCAAAAGGCGGCGTCTGCTGCTGGGCAAGGTAAGCGCGATGCTGCGCCAGCGCCAGGGCGGGCCATTGTTCCAGCGGACGGTTGTTCAACAACACCTCGCCCTGCCCGCCAGATAGACCAGCAAGCCGGGAAAGTAGCGTGCTTTTCCCGGCACCATTTGGTCCGACCAGATGCAGAATCGCCGCCCGCTCAACCGATGCCGTAATCGGCCCCAGCCTGCCCGATTCTCCCACATTTTGCAGTTGCAACAGCGCTGACATTATTTCGTCAAAGCCTGTTTAACGGCCTGTTGCAAAGCCGGATCTTCCGGAGTCATATCCGGTGAGAAACGCTGAATCACCGTACCATCGCGGCCAATGAGGAATTTTTCGAAATTCCACAAAATATCACCCGGCTCTTTCGGCGCACGGCCTTTCCTCTCCATACGCGCATAGAAACCGCTGCCTTCCGGCGCAACAGCAGACGGCGCGGCAGCGATCAACTTTTTATACAGCGGATGACGCGCGTCACCATTCACTTCAATTTTGCTGAACATCGGGAACGTCACGCCGTAAGTCGTGCTGCAAAAAGTTTTGATCTCCTCTTCCGAACCCGGCTCCTGGCCAAGGAACTGGTTGCAGGGGAATCCCAGCACCGTGAAGCCCTCACCGGCGAGCGTTTTTTGCAGGTTTTCCAGTTGCTCATACTGCGGCGTCAGGCCGCATTTAGATGCCACATTGACGATGAGTAATACATTACCGCGATAAGTTTCCAGCGTGGTCTGCTCACCATCAATGGTCGTGACTTCGGTATTCAGAATATCCTGTTGCATAGCGTACCCTTTGTTGATGTTATGGATTTCAGGCTTCACGCCCGACCTTTAATAATAACCAGATAAACACCGGCGCACCCAGCGTCGCCGTGACGACGCCGATGGGTAACTCAGCGGCACTGAGCGTCAGCCGTGCAACAATATCAGCGAACAACAGCGCCACCGCCCCCGCCAGCGCGCAACCAGGAAGCAGCACCCGGTGATCGGTCAGCCCGCAGAGACGTAAAATATGCGGGATCACCAGACCAATAAAGCCAATAGCTCCCGCCAGCGCAACGCTGACGCCTACCATCCAGCCCGTTGCCACCACCAGCAAATTTCGCCACAGCCATAGCGGCAGCCCCAACTGCCGGGCGGATATCTCACCCAGCGCCAGAACGTTCAGCGGTTTTGATTGAAAACAGACCCAGATCATCGCTGGTAGCAACGCCACCATCAGCCAGCTTTGTTGCCAGTCGACCCCGCCAAAACCGCCCATCATCCAGTACATAAGCTGGCGTAAATCGAATGAGGTAGAAAAGTAAACCGCCCACGTCATTAACGCTGTACAAATAATGCCAAGCGCTACGCCAGCAAGCAGCAGACGGCTGGTGGTGAGATGACGCCGGGCGAAGCGTAGCAGAATAAGCGTCACGATCAGCGCTCCGGCGATGGCGCACACACCCAGCGCCCAGCCTGGCAACATACCGCCGCCCAGCAGTACAGCGGCAATCAACCCGACGCCCGCGCCACTGGAGACCCCCAACAATCCCGGCTCCGCGAGCGGATTTTCAAAAAGCGCCTGCATCACTGCGCCGCAGAGCGCCAGCGCGGCACCCACCAGCACTACCGCCAGCGTACGGGGAAGACGAATTTGCCAGACAAAGAGCTGACCATCAGGAGTAAACCAGCCGCCTGGCGCGATCCATTGCTCGCCCGCACAGAGGCTAATAAACACAGAGAATAATAAAAGCAGCAATAATCCGCCAAGCCAGCGGCGATTTCGTTGCTGTTGAAGATGAGCGTATGCCAGCATGTTAACCGTTTTACCGTCAGTCAGGTGGCTGATTTTATGATTGATGCCGGGCGCTGAAAAGAAAAAAGGCCGCAGTGCGGCCTTTTTAGTTAGTTCATATCATTCAGCTTTGGGCGAAGCGTTTTCAACACGGCTCTTCAACTTCTGGCCGGGTCTGAAGGTCACCACGCGCCGGGCTGTAATGGGAATATCTTCGCCCGTTTTCGGGTTACGCCCCGGACGTTGATTTTTGTCGCGCAAATCGAAATTGCCAAAGCCGGAGAGTTTTACCTGCTCACCGTTTTCCAGAGCACGACGGATCTCTTCGAAAAACAGCTCTACCAGCTCTTTTGCGTCCCGCTTGCTAAGCCCGAGCTTATCAAACAGATATTCTGACATTTCAGCTTTTGTAAGCGCCATAGGTTCAATCCCTCAATGATGCCTGGAATCGCTCTTTTAATGCCTCTACACATCTGGCAACGGTAGCGGCAATCTCCTCTTCTTCGAGTGTACGGCTGGTATCCTGAAGGATCAGGCTAATGGCAAGGCTCTTATACCCCTCCGCTACGCCCTTACCGCGGTACACGTCAAATAAGTTTACGCCAACTACCTGATTTACGCCAACTTTCTTACACTCGGCCAAAACATCTGCTGCGGGCACATTTTCAGCCACAACAACAGCGATATCACGACGGTTCGACGGGAAGCGTGAAATCTCCTGAGCCTGAGGAACCACGCGGTCTGCAAGCGCATTCCACTCCAGTTCAAACACCAAAGTGCGGCCGTTCAGATCGAGCTTACGTTCCAGTTCAGGGTGCACAACACCAATAAAACCAATACGTTTATCTTTCAGATAAATCGCCGCAGATTGTCCCGGATGGAGCGCCGGATTCGTTTCTGCGCGAAATTCAATGGCGGATAATTTGCCAGTCAGCTCCAGAATAGATTCCAGATCGCCTTTCAGGTCGAAGAAATCCACGCTGCCTTTTGCCAGATCCCAATGTTCTTCATAACGGTTGCCGCAAATGGCGCCCGCCAGCATGACATCCTGACGAATACCAAGATTTGCCTGGGTATCAGGGACAAAGCGCAGACCCGTTTCAAAAATACGCACGCGGCTCTGCTGGCGGTTCTGGTTATAAACGATAGTGCCCAACAAACCAGTCCACAGTGACAGACGCATTGCCGACATTTCGCTGGAGATCGGGCTTGGCAGGATCAACGCTTCTTCGCCCGGATGGATCAATTGCTGCAATTTCGGATCAACGAAACTGTAGGTGATCACTTCCTGGTAGCCTTTGTCGTTGAGCATGGTTTTCACACGCTTCAGCGACAGATCCGCTTCACGGTGTTCGCCCATGACCAGACCGGCCTGAACCGGCGCATCCGGAATGTTGTTGTAGCCGTAAATACGCGCCACTTCTTCCACTAGATCTTCTTCGATTTCCATATCGAAACGCCAGCTCGGCGCAACGGCCAGCCATTCGTCCTGGCCTTCAGTGACTTCGCAACCAAGGCGCTTGAGGATATCACTGACCTGCTCATCGGCAATATGATGACCAATCAGGCGATCCAGTTTGCTCCGGCGCAGACGAATGGTCGCACGTTTCGGCAGCTTAGCTTCATTCGTGACATCAATGATTGGACCCGCTTCGCCGCCGCAGATATCCAGCAACAGGCGAGTTGCGCGCTCCATGGCTTTGTACTGCAATTGTGGGTCGACACCGCGCTCATAACGATGTGAAGCATCAGTGTGCAGACCATGACGGCGTGCACGACCAGTAATAGAAAGCGGATTGAAGAAAGCGCATTCCAGCAGTACGTTCTGGGTTTCGCTGTTCACGCCAGAGTGTTCGCCGCCAAAGATACCGCCCATCGCCAGCGCTTTGTTATGGTCAGCAATAACCAGCGTGTCCGCGTTCAGTTTCGCTTCGCTGCCGTCCAGCAGCACCAGGGTTTCGCCCTCTTTTGCCATGCGCACCACGATGCCGCCCTCCAGGCGATCGCGGTCAAACGCGTGCATCGGCTGACCCAGTTCCAACAGAACATAGTTGGTTACGTCCACAACCGCATCAATTGAACGAATACCGCAGCGACGCAGCTTCTCTTTCATCCACAGCGGAGTTGGCGCTTTAACATTGATGCCCTTCACTACTCGTCCGAGGTAGCGCGGGCAGGCATCGGCGGCTTCCACTGTGATCGGCAACGTGTCGGTAATTGTCGCGGCGACCGGCGAAATTTCCGGCGCCGTCAGCGGAGACTGGTTCAGTACCGCCACATCGCGCGCAACACCAATGATCCCTAAGCAATCCGCACGGTTCGGCGTGACGCTGATCTCAATGGTATTATCATCAAGCTTCAGGTATTCACGGATATCGGTGCCGATCGGCGCATCTGCCGGCAGTTCGATAATGCCGTTGTGATCGTCAGAAATACCGAGCTCGGAGAAGGAGCACAGCATGCCTTCCGACGGTTCGCCGCGGAGTTTTGCCGCCTTGATTTTGAAGTCACCAGGCAGTACCGCACCCACTGTCGCTACGGCGACTTTCAGGCCCAGACGGCAGTTCGGCGCGCCACAGACGATGTCCAGCAGGCGATCGCCGCCAACATTTACTTTCGTCACGCGCAGTTTGTCAGCGTTCGGGTGCTGGGCGCACTCCATCACTTCGCCAACCACAACACCATGAAACGCCCCGGCAACCGCCTCCACGCCGTCCACTTCCAGGCCAGCCATGGTGATTTGCCCTGACAGCGCTTCACTGTCAATGGCTGGATTGACCCATTCGCGTAACCACAGTTCACTGAATTTCATTGTTTTGCCTGCCTTTATTTAAACTGTTTGAGGAAACGCAGATCGTTTTCGAAGAATGCGCGCAAATCGGTAACGCCATAACGCAGCATGGTCAGACGCTCCATCCCCATGCCAAATGCGAAGCCGGAGTAAACTTCCGGATCGATTCCAACATTACGCAGTACGTTTGGATGCACCATGCCGCAGCCCAGCACTTCCAGCCATTTGCCGTTTTTACCCATTACATCGACTTCTGCAGACGGCTCAGTGAACGGGAAGTAAGACGGGCGGAAACGAATCTGCAGATCTTCTTCAAAGAAGTTACGCAGGAAGTCATGCAGTGTGCCTTTCAGGTTAGTAAAGCTGATGTTTTTATCCACGATCAGCCCTTCCATCTGATGGAACATTGGGGTATGCGTTTGGTCGTAGTCGTTACGGTAAACGCGTCCGGGGGCGATGATACGGATTGGCGGCTGCTGATTTTCCATGGTACGAATCTGCACACCAGAGGTCTGGGTACGCAGCAAACGCGTCGCGTCAAACCAGAAAGTATCGTGATCCGCACGTGCCGGGTGATGACCCGGAATATTCAGCGCGTCAAAGTTATGATAATCGTCTTCAATTTCCGGGCCGGTGGCGACGGTAAAGCCGAGCTCCCCGAAGAAACTCTCGATACGATCGATCGTACGGGTTACCGGGTGCAATCCCCCATTCTCCACGCGACGACCCGGCAGGGAGACATCGATGGTTTCGGCAGCCAGACGCGCATTCAGCGCAGCATTTTCCAGATCCGATTTACGGGCATTCAGCGCTTGCTGAACCTGCTCTTTTGCTTCATTGATCACTGCCCCGGCAGCCGGGCGCTCTTCTGGCGGCAGCTCACGCAGGGTGGTCATCTGAAGGGTCAGGTGCCCTTTTTTGCCCAGGTATTCGACGCGGACGTTGTCCAGAGCGGCGACATCTGAAGCATCGTTAATGGCTGCCTTCGCACTGGCAACCAGCTCTGCGAGATGTGACATGGTTTTCCTCGTTATATGACGATATTTACAAACGGCAGATACAAAAAAAGCCTCCACAGGGAGGCTTTCTGGCGCTGTTTTCCGTTTCTTCTTTCACGCGCTAGCCTCCCGGATTCAGGTGCTAAAGTAAAAAAAGAAGCGGAAAATAGCAGCATTCATGCTTGCGTTACCTTAACAGGGTAAGTGGCGGCGATGGGCTATTGAAAACACATCACTGCAAAATGTCAATGTATTGATAATGTTAAAGCAAAAGAGGGAGCCAGGCTCCCTCTCTTAAACTGGCTTATGCCAGAGCTGCTTTCGCTTTTTCAACCAGTGCAGAGAATGCCACTTTGTCGAATACGGCGATGTCAGCCAGGATCTTACGGTCGATTTCAACAGAGGCTTTTTTCAGGCCATTGATGAATTTGCTGTAAGAGATACCGTTCTGACGTGCTGCTGCGTTGATACGTGCAATCCACAGTTGACGGAACTGACGCTTTTTCTGACGACGGTCACGATAAGCGTACTGACCAGCTTTGATAACAGCCTGGAAGGCAACACGGTAAACGCGTGAACGCGCGCCGTAGTAACCTTTAGCTTGTTTCAAAATTTTCTTATGACGTGCACGTGCAATCACACCACGTTTTACGCGAGCCATATGCTCTCTCCTGTATCTATATTCTTAAAAAAAGTTAAAAGGTTAACGACTTATGCGTACGGCAGGCACGCGATTACCAGACCCAGATCGCCTTTGGAAACCATGGCTTTCGGGCGCAGGTGACGTTTACGCTTAGTAGCTTTTTTGGTCAGAATATGACGCAGGTTAGCGTGCTTGTGCTTAAAACCACCTTTACCGGTTTTTTTGAAGCGCTTAGCAGCACCGCGTACGGTCTTAATTTTTGGCATTTTTTAACTTCCACTTCGCATTGTTAATAAACGAAACAAAGGCGAACTAAACCCGTGAGCCTGTGGCCCACAGGTTTAATTACTTGATGGCCTTACTGTTTCTTCTTCGGAGCAAGCACCATAATCATCTGGCGGCCTTCGATCTTCGTTGGGAAGGATTCGACAACTGCCAGCTCATTCAGATCGTCTTTCACGCGATTAAGCACTTCCATACCGATCTGTTGGTGGGCCATTTCACGACCACGGAAACGCAGTGTGATCTTGGCCTTATCGCCCTCTTCGAGAAAGCGAATCAGGCTGCGGAGTTTTACCTGATAGTCGCCTTCATCTGTACCAGGTCGGAATTTAATTTCCTTAACCTGAATAACTTTTTGCTTCTTCTTCTGTTCCTTAGAAGATTTGCTCTTTTCATAGAGGAACTTGCCGTAATCCATTATACGGCAAACGGGCGGCTCGGCGTTAGGGCTAATTTCAACTAAATCAACCCCGGCTTCTTCAGCTTTTTCCAGAGCTTCTCTCAGACTCACAATACCAAGCTGCTCGCCTTCCAGACCTGTTAAGCGAACTTCCAGGGCGCGAATTTCGCCATTGATACGATTGGGACGCGCCGTTTGAACTCGTTTTCCGCCTTTAATACTTTATTCCTCCAATTGTTGAAGACTGCGGCTGCGAATCTCTTGCTGCAGCTGCTCGATAACATCATTTACGTCCAGGCTCCCCAGGTCTTTACCACGGCGGGTACGCACGGCAACTTTGCCGGCCTCAACCTCTTTGTCACCGCAAACCAGCATATAAGGGACGCGACGTAAAGTGTGCTCGCGGATTTTAAAGCCTATCTTCTCGTTTCTCAAGTCTGCTTTTACACGAATGCCCGCATTTTGCAGTTTACGCGTCAATTCGTTAACGTATTCAGACTGTGAATCGGTGATATTCATGACCACTACCTGCACCGGCGCCAGCCAGGTCGGGAAGAAGCCAGCGAACTCTTCAGTCAGGATGCCGATAAAGCGCTCCAGAGAACCAAGAATCGCGCGGTGAATCATCACCGGAACCTGACGTTCGTTGCTTTCGCCTACATAAGAGGCGTTCAGACGAGCCGGCAGGGAGAAATCAAGCTGTACTGTACCGCACTGCCATGCACGATCGAGGCAGTCATATAAGGTAAATTCAATTTTCGGACCGTAGAATGCGCCTTCACCCAGTTGGAATTCAAACGGGATATTGTTCTCTTCCAGCGCAACTGCCAAATCCGCCTCAGCACGATCCCACATCTCATCGCTACCGATACGTTTTTCCGGACGAGTAGAGAGTTTGACGACGATTTTCTCAAAACCGAAGGTGCTGTACATATCGTAGACTAAACGAATACATGCGTTCACTTCATCACGCACCTGTTCTTCCGTACAGAAGATATGGGCGTCATCCTGAGTGAAGCCACGTACGCGCATCAAACCATGCAGCGCGCCTGATGGTTCATTGCGATGGCAGCTACCGAACTCAGCCATACGCAGCGGCAGATCGCGGTAGGATTTTAAGCCCTGGTTGAAAATCTGTACGTGACCCGGGCAGTTCATCGGCTTGATGCAGTATTCACGGTTCTCGGAAGACGTCGTAAACATCGCATCTTTGTAGTTGTCCCAGTGGCCGGTTTTTTCCCACAGCACACGGTCCATCATGAACGGGCCTTTCACTTCCTGATACTGGTACTCTTTCAGCTTAGAGCGAACAAATGTTTCCAGTTCACGGAAGATAGTCCAGCCATCGTTATGCCAGAAAACCATACCCGGAGCCTCTTCCTGCATATGATACAGGTCGAGTTGCTTACCGATTTTACGGTGATCGCGTTTTGCCGCTTCTTCCAGGCGTTGCAGATAGGCATTCAGCGCTTTTTTATCTGCCCACGCGGTGCCGTAGATACGCTGCAACATCTTGTTGTTGCTGTCGCCGCGCCAGTAAGCCCCTGCTGTTTTCATCAGTTTGAAGTGATGACAGAAACGCATGTTCGGCACGTGCGGACCGCGGCACATGTCGATGTATTCCTGGTGATGATACAAGCCCGGCTTGTCATCATGCGCAATGTTTTCATCAAGGATGGAGACTTTATAGTTTTCGCCGCGTTTGACAAAGGTCTCGCGCGCTTCCTGCCAGCTCACTTTTTTCTTGATGACGTCGTAGTTGGTTTCGGCGAGCTCATGCATACGCTTTTCAAGCGCGTCGATGTCTTCCTGGGTCAGGGTGTGGTCAAGATCAACGTCATAATAGAAGCCGTTATCAATAACCGGGCCAATCGCCATTTTGGTATTCGGCCACAATTGCTTGATCGCATGGCCTAACAGGTGCGCACAGGAGTGACGGATAATTTCCAGACCATCGTCATCTTTAGCGGTGATGATGGCGAGGTTGGCGTCACTGTTGATTACATCAGAAGCATCAACCAGTTCGCCATTAACGCGCCCAGCGATACAGGCTTTCGCCAGTCCCGGACCGATATCCAGCGCAACATCCATAGGGCTTACGGCGTGGTCGTAATGGCGTTGGCTGCCATCAGGAAGAGTAATTACAGGCATTTCATTTCCTTATTTGCAGTGGTGCCCCACACGAAAGAGCACATACAAAATTAAATAATGTATTTATATCAGCACGTTAAGAATGTTTATTTGCTTCACTCTGCAAACTGTGCACACCAGAATGTACGAAAGCCTGGCTGTGCCCATCCCCACCTGTTGATAACGCCCCACAATAGTACACGGCATCGCGGCGACATAAAAGCGTGAACAGAATCATATTCCTGGCGTACATCGCAGGGATCATGCCAGTCACGTCATCATGGCGCGATAACAACAATAAATTCGCCGTCAATGACGTTCCCATAATACGGACAATTATACCACTCAGCCGTTTTATATGCGCTACCGCAAAAAATATAACGAATTCACATTTCATCCATCATATCCTCAATTTCACATGATGAAATCAAGCGAAAAAATATTCATCGTTTTACTGTAATAACTAACAAACCTGACTGAATCATTTTTACCGTCTTGTGATCTCATTAGAACAAATGACGGGAGTGTTTATTGTGAATAAGGAAAAGAGTAATCATGATGCAACACACAGCAATAGAAATGCCTGTCGGCAAATTTAAAAAACTAAGAGCACTCAACAGACGGCGTAATTATCTTATAAAAAAAATACGTATGCTGTTACGCATTTATATTGCAAAAATGCTATGGGACAGTCCTGCCCGAAGCGAACTGAATTTAATCTCAGCGAGAAAAGTTCTGTTGATGCGCAACGAAGGAGCAATCGGCGATGTCGTCGTCGATTCCGCACTGGTTAAATGTCTGCACGAGTCAGGATATATCGTTGATTTTCTGCTGACAAAATCAAACAGCCAGGTAATGCGCTATAATCCCCGCATTCGCCATATTTACGAGGCAGAGGATGTCACTTCTGCCAGCTACCTCAAAAAATTCACCCATAATGTCCCCCGTTCTGTGATTACTGAGTTAGCCAGTAATAAATACGATATTGTTATCGACCCCTCCCTTTTTGATATTCCGGTACATCGGTTGTTGTTATTAAGGCAAATAAATGCCAAAGCAGTATTAGGATTTAACAAATGGCCCTCTATTAACCATTATACAAAATCCTTTGATTTTGATTGCGCAAACTTGCATGTCAGCAAAACCTTTTCCTGCATCGCTGACTGCATGCAGTTAGATAAAAAACAACTGGAAACTTATGACCTGCATATCCCACAGGATATTTATGCTGAGACACAACAATTTCTGGCAGCCATCGAAGGCCGTAAGATTATCATTAATATCTTTGCCGGTAATGAGGATCGCTGCTTATCCCAGACTCAGCTTGCAGTAATTATTGAACAGTTGCAGATCGCGTATCCTGCGGTAAATATTATTTTGCTCGATCACCGTAAAGAGATCCACCTGCCACTCCCCGACAAAGTCGTCATAAATCCCTTTAAAACCCTGCATCATGCAATGGCTCTTATTGCGCAAGCCGATCTGATTATCTCGCCCGATACTTCGATCGTGCATATGGCGGCAGCCTGGCAGAAACCGCTCATTGCTATCTACAAAGATGTACGGCTCAACAATCAGCTTTGGGCGCCGGGATACGAAAACGCAAGGCAGATCATCATCAAATGTGGAAAGGTGCATCAAAAGCAGGATATCGCCAGTTTAATCATGGCGGAAATTGATCCCGCCCGATTGAGATAACGCATTTCCTACGTGAGTTGTCAGTTCACAGCAACTGGCAATTCAGTAAGTTAGCTCCCGATACCTTCACATCAGCGGCAACCTCCCACCACGTTTTCGGCCTGCCGCAGAAAAAAACGTACAAAATGGAATTTCCGGGATATAACAGCAAGTGAGTGCTTTTTATTCACTCCAGCGTGGCAGCTCCGCACGTCTGAAAACAGGATATCCATAACCGGCAGTGATGATTGTTATTGTGAAAAAATGTTTCAAAATTAATCGCATAGCATGCGTTTAATCTGATTTTTAGTGGCCACCTTGACACAACAGTACCACTGGCAGTCTAGTTGGCTTCCCATTAACATCTAACTCAATGATAAAGCATGGCAATCGTTTATCCCGTTATCATTATCGCGCTCCTTGCGATCATTATTTTTTCGTTTTATAAGCACCGCAGCATGAAATCAGCAAGAAGCTTACCGGGTCGTCATAAAAAGCGGCGCTGACGGCGCCAGGCTGCTTTGAAGGACAAACTCGCACTCACAAAAGGCACGCGCAAGCGTGCCTTTCTTCATTATTTATCAGGATTGATACCCCAACGCGCGAATCACTGTTTCCATTGCTTCCTGCGTTAATGCAGAACGCGTAACTCGCTTATTTGCCAGCATCGTTCTGACCACGCCAGCAATGACAACATGCTTTGGCTCCTGTCCCAGATCGCGCATCTCGAGCACTACCTTCCCCACCACCCGGCACATCTCCTCGTATAATGCCTCATCTTTGGAATTCCCCATTGTTCCTCCGGTTGTTGTGGTTTTTTGCCTGGCTTAATCGGTATCAGGATAGGGATAAACACTCCCTTTGTAACCTCCTGCAGACAACTTCCTTCACTTTCAATCGGATGCACATATATTAAACTGACTTGTAAATTTACCTTAAAGTTACCTGCCTCCACTGCCGATGAATGATTCATTAGAAGCACGGATAAGTTAGCTCAGCGATGCAGACGATTAATTACAATGAAATGGTCGGTCTCAATCTGTCCACCCGCCAGAAAACGGCATCAGCATTACAGGAATCTATTGCACGATTATCGTCTGGATTGCGCATCAACGGTGCGAAAGACGACGCTGCAGGCCAGGCGATTGTTAACCGCATGCGCGCCAATGTTAATTCGGATACCGTGATTTCACGCGGGCTTGACGATGCCATGAGTATGGCGCAAACCGCCGAAGACAGCCTGGGTACCGTCGGTGAATTGTTGATCCGAGCGAAAAGCCTGGCCATCCAGTCCGGTAACAGTACGTTGTCGGTAAGTGACCGGGAAAGTTTGCATGCTGAATATCAAGAAATTCTTGAAAATATTCAGTACCTTTCAGAAAACACAGAGATTTTTGGTCGCTACCCGCTGGCCACCGACACCCCGGATCTGCCGCCAGAGTTAATCGGTAATGTTCCGCCACTGGACACGAAATTTCCCGTTGCAGGAACGAATTACACATTCAGCTCGGGAATTGTTTCTCTGGCGTATATTCCCGCGGGGGCGAAGGATATCACCCTCACTATTGATTCATTGGGACTTGACGATGACATTCAGCTCTTCACGCGCGATGGCAAGCACCTTGCCGGTACGCCGATCGACGGTACCGATCCGGATTACACCTGGAAAAGCCGCGGTATTACCACCCCGGCAAAAGCGACCAGCCGCGTACTGACCGAGGCCAACGGTTTTGAGGCAGGTGCAATCTATGATGATTCATTATTGATAGAAGGAGGTTCCAGTTGGGTGCTGAATGGCAGCGCAACGCTTAATTACGACGGCATGACCATCCGATACAGCGGTGATGGCGATCGCTACGAATCCGGCAAAGCCTACAACGACGGCAGTAATGGTTCCAACCGGCTGGAACGAATCAAAATAGATAACGTTACGGAAGATTTGGTGGTGATGATTGTCGGTAGCGGCTCGTTTACCAGTAACCTGAACTGGGGCACCCTGCCCACGCCAAAAATCACGCCCGCCGAACCGCCAAAGCAGAGTTTTCCCTGGGAGGTGGTCACCAGTGCAAATTTTGATGGCGAGGTGGGTGCCGTTACGATGCCGACCACGCCGGCCGATCTGAAATCGTTGGGGTTACTGAATACCGATATTCGTTCGATGGCGACCGCTGGTGATGCGATGGGAACACTCGATAGCGCGCTGGAGAAAGTCAGTCACTATCGTTCTCAGTACGGTGCGTTCATTAATCGCTTTGAATCGTCAAAATCAGTGCTGGCGCAACAAAATATGGCCACACAGGCGGCAAAAAGCCGCATTGAAGACGCAGATTATGCACTGGAAATCAGCAAGATGGTGAAAGCACAAATATTACAACAGGGGCAGGATGCCGTACTCAAAGTGGCAAATCAGTCGGCAGAAAATATTTTATCTTTGTTGCGGAGTTAAACAGACAACCTATTTAACACCTGTAGTTCTTTAAATATCACCGTCAGTTTTCGTCAATGTTTAATAAAATACAGAGCGCTAATTTTACATTAGGGGATAATTGCAAAAACCGGTACTACACTCTCCGGTTTTTCAAAGTTAATGAATTAACTAAGAATCTACTTAATTCCATTCACCAGCAACCAGCGTATGCGCATCAAACGCCTGATCGTTGGTTCCGTGAGTAGATTGTGCGACCGGCACCATATTGGAGCCCGCTTCAATGTTAGTGATATTCGTGTTGCTCTGGCTGGCTGAAGTAGCAGACTGAGCCGCGAAGACGCCAAAAGAGAGTGCGGAAAGCACCACGGCAACTGCGGCAGTTTTGATTGTTTTCATAATTGAGTTCTCTTTCTGTAATACGAACATTATTTGCTGGGCCGTTTTTCCGCCCGTAAAACCAGTGTAGATCTGGATCACACTTTTGCCCAGTCAATTTATTTATCCATTCGTGTCAAATAAACTGAATATGTGTCCAGGTAATTAATTATGAAGACAATATGGAGAGAGGGATTTACTTAAATAAAACTGAATATAAGGCGCGATAAAATAGCACAAATAAACAAAAACAGTGGGCCGGAATTTCCGGCCCGGCGTATTACATTTTATAACCTAACGTAACCGTCGTTCTGCGATCGGTATGATCCGGCGCAGTTGAAGGCGGCTGGGAGTTCCAGGTCAGGTAATAACCTACTTTCAACGCGAAATGGGCATTGATAGCCACTTCCAGCGCTGTTTCTGAGTTCACTGTGGTGTCATCCGCGCCAAACACAGACACACCCTGCGTGAATTTGGTGGTGTCAGTCACTTGCCAGGTATAAGTACCGGATGCATAACCCAGCGCGGTGGTTTTGGTGTTGTCATCGGTGTACTTGTCGTAACGTACACCAGGACCGAATTCAAAGCGCAGGCTATGAACCGGGCCATTCAGGAACTGACGACCATAACCGGCGGTAAATACATCACGATCCTGATAACCGTTATAGCGATCGGTCAACCAACTGGCCTGGCCGAAAATATAGTCATAATCCGTCAGGTTATAACGACTACGGCCGCCAACGGCGTATTTCTCAGACGAACGAACATCGTTCGATGAGGTATTACTGGCGTTGCCCCACAGAGACCAGGCCGTGGTATTGCCGTACCAGGTCAGGGTGGAATCGGCAGTCAAAGAGGAGCTCTTTGTGTTGCCGGACTGCGCCAGATAGCCGCCGTTCACGCTACCTTCAAACGGGTGTTTCGCGGTGGATGGGTCATCCATGACAGTAAAAACGGTATCATCTGCGGCAGCATTCATTGCCGCAAATACGCCCGCGACCAGTGCAAACGCGGGTACTGTCTTCAAAAGCTTCATTTTTTTAGAGTCCGAACAGCAAAAAAAAGAGACCATCACGGTCCCGGAAACTTTCATCAGGATCAACGACTAACGTTCCAAAGAAAGGTAACAAATTATAAAAAGGCCGCTTAAACATATCAATGAAATATTATTGGAATTTTTGAATAAGAGAGATCTCAAAAACTACAAAATGGTTATTAATCCTCTAAGCCAGGTTAATCGATATCATATTTAAATCAGGCTGTTATTTCCTTTCCCTCCGCTGGATTCAGTGCCAGGCTTACTGCAACCGAAGAAAAAGGAGGTCATCATGGTCGCGATTTATACTTTGACGCTGGCACCTTCACTGGACAGCGCAACATTAACGCCGCAGATTTATCCAGAAGGGAAACTGCGCTGCACTTCACCTGTTTTTGAGCCCGGCGGCGGCGGCATTAATGTCGCAAGGGCCATTACCCATCTTGGTGGTAAAGCCACAGCGATTTTTCCGGCCGGTGGCGCAACCGGCGAACACCTGACTGCGCTGTTAGCAGATGAAAACGTGCCAACCATTAGCGTCGACGCCAACGACTGGACACGGCAGAACCTGCATGTTCACGTTGAATCCAGCGGCGAGCAGTACCGCTTTGTCATGCCGGGTGCCAGCCTCAGTGAAGATGAATTTCGCCAGATCGAAGAAAAAGTGCTCACCATTGAGCCAGGCGCATTGCTGGTGGTGAGCGGCAGTCTGCCGCCAGGCATTACCGTCGGGAAACTGACACAACTGATTAAAACCGCACAGCAGCATGGGCTGCGCTGCATCGTTGACAGTTCCGGCGAAGCCCTTAGCGCTGCGCTGGCTATCGGCAACATCGAACTGGTCAAACCGAATCAGAAAGAGCTAAGCGCGCTGGTGGGCCGGGAGTTGACCCAGCCGGATGATGTGCGCAAAGCCGCACAGGAGATTGTTGATAGCGGTAAAGCGCTGCGCGTTGTCGTATCGCTGGGCCCTCAGGGTGCGCTGGCCGTCGATGCGAACCAGTGTGTGCAGGTCGTGCCGCCGCCGATGAAAAGCCAGAGTACGGTAGGCGCTGGCGACAGTATGGTGGGTGCGATGACGCTAAAACTGGCGCACGACGCGCCGCTGGACGATATGGTCCGTTACGGTGTTGCTGCCGGGAGCGCCGCCACGATCAACCATGGTACTCGCCTGTGTGCGCTGGCCGACACGCAAAAGATCTACGACTATTTGCGCAATGCCTGAGAATCGACAAATAGCGCCTGACGACTATGCTAAAAAAACCTTCAGGATTACAACGAGGTGATATATGAGCAGCGACGGCATCACGCGCTACGTGGTAGTGGTGAAATTTCATGAGCAAAGCCTGGCCGAAATCAACGAGCTAAATAACCACTTTACACGTGCAGGTTTCCTGCTCACGATGACCGATGAAGATGGCAATGTTCACGATCTGGGCACCAACACCTTCGGGCTCATCAGTGCGCTCAGTGAACAGGAAGTGCTTGAACTCGCCCGTGGATTAGCCACCGCCGCGGTGGCTGAAGAGGCTGATATCACCATCAGCACCTGGGAGGCATGGCAGCAAAAAGAGCATTAAGTGCCATGGCGCACCGCCTGTCCCGCAGGTGTGCGTTACGTCGTATTTTTTCACAGCTTTAGTGCGCTAACCTTATGATCTGGCTGATTACATGGGAGAGACATCATGTGGCAAGCGATAAGTGGTCTGTTACGCGAACAACTGGGAAGTGGCGAGATTGAGCAGCGGGATGAGCTGCCAGGCGGCGAAATCCATGCTGCATGGCATGTCCGTTACGCGGGTCGCGATCTTTTCGTAAAATGCGATGAACGTGAACTGTTGCCTATTTTTACCGCCGAAGCCGATCAGCTCGCGCTGTTGGCGCGCAGTAATACGGTAAAGGTGCCGACGGTATGGGCGGTGGGTAGCGATCGCGATTACAGCTTTCTGGTCATGGAGTATCTCCCTGCCCGCCCGCTGGATGCGCACAACGCGTTTCTGCTAGGTCAGCAACTGGCGCGTCTGCACCAGTGGAGCGATCAACCGCAGTTTGGCCTCGATTTTGATAACGATCTTTCCACCACGCCGCAGCCCAACGCCTGGCAGCGCCGCTGGTCAACGTTTTTTGCCGAACAGCGTATTGGCTGGCAACTGGAGCTGGCGGCGGAAAAAGGCATGGAGTTCGGCAATATCGACGCCATTGTCGAGCATGTCCAGCAGCGCCTTAGCTCTCACCAGCCGCAGCCGTCCTTACTGCATGGCGATCTGTGGTCCGATAACTGCGCGCTGGGGCCAGACGGTCCTTATATTTACGATCCGGCCTGTTACTGGGGCGATCGTGAGTGCGATCTGGCGATGTTGCCGCTGCATCCGGATCAGCCGCCGCAGATTTACGACGGCTACCAGTCAGTCTCACCGTTGCCCCTCGATTTCCCCGAACGTCAGCCGATCTACCAGCTTTATACACTCTTCAACCGGGCCATTCTTTTTGGCGGCGAACATCTGCTGAACGCGCAAAAAGCGCTCGATCGCGTACTGGCAGCGTAGAACAGACAAGCCCGGGAGCATTATCGCTTTCGGGCTTGTTACCGCTTACAGAAAGCCCAGCAGTGAAAAGAAGAAGTAGCCTGCGATAATCACAATCACCGGCAACACATAAAGTGGGAAAATTTGCAGCAGAATGGTGTGGTGCGGCACGACGATGCGCGCTTCGATCTGCTCGCGAGACAACCCTTCCGGCCCTTTGGCTTGTTCAAGAATCATCTGGTTTTCCACCCCTTCTCGCAGAAAACGCGCCTGGCGGCTCATGCGCGCGCCGGAGGCCTGCAACGCCAGACCAACAAAGATCAGCGCGTAGATAAGCCAGAACACAATGTTCAGGCTCTGGTGGAAGTCGGGCGTCGGCGAGTTGTACCAGAAAAGGTTAAGAAAAGGCGTATTAAAACGCATCATCTCAATCATGACATGCGCAAAATCCAGCATCACGGCGTTAATGCCTGGCTGTTTTTCACTGTGGTCATACATAAATTTCAGTACGGAAATGACTGTCGAAATTACGGTCGGAATAAAAATCACCCAACCCAGAACGCGTTTCAGAATAGCGATGCGTCCAGCTTGTTGATACGTCATGGATTCCCCTTGTAAGTGACGCACTGTTTCCGCCTTAGTCTACCTGCTGATAATCATTTTCGCCTGATCTTTAAAGTCGGTATGATGAACGTTTAACCATACTTACCGTTTATTCCCCGGCGACATGCCATAAAAAAGAGAGGTTTTATGACAGCTCCGCGTCAAATTCTTGCTGCCATTTTTGATATGGATGGGTTGCTTATCGACTCCGAGCCACTCTGGGATCGCGCCGAACTGGAGGTTGTGGCAAGCCTGGGCGTGGACATTAACCGACGTCATGAATTGCCCGATACCCTCGGTCTGCGCATCGATATGGTGGTGGAACTCTGGTACGCGCAGCAACCGTGGAATGGCCCGGATCGCAAAGAAGTGACCGAACGCATTATTCAGCGCGCAATTTCGCTGGTTGAAGAGAAACGCCCGCTGCTGCCTGGCGTGCGCGAAGCCATTGCGTTGTGTAAAGCCAGCGGCCTGCTGGTCGGGCTGGCCTCCGCATCGCCGCTGCATATGCTGGAAAAAGTGCTGGCAATGTTTGAACTGCGCGACAGCTTTGATGCGCTGGCCTCGGCAGAAAACCTCCCCTACAGCAAACCGCACCCGCAGGTGTACCTGGATTGTGCCGCCAAACTGGGCGTTGATCCGCTGACCTGTGTGGCGCTGGAAGATTCCGTCAATGGCATGATCGCCAGCAAAGCAGCGCGGATGCGCTCGATTGTGGTACCGGATGAAGAACACCGCGCCGATCCGCGTTATGTGCTGGCTAACGTTAAGCTCACCAGCCTCGAACAGCTCACGCTTGCCCATCTTATCGGCTAATTCCACCGGGGCAGCCGCTTTTGCTGCCCCTTTGTTTTATTTTTGAAACATCATTTCATTTTATTTGTATTTTTCTTGCCCACCTTCTATTCTGATCTTCAGGCGCTGATGCCCTGTTACAACAATAATGATTACGCCGGAGAGAACATGATACTGGATGCCTTTAAGCTTGCAGGTAGAGTGGCCATTGTGACCGGGTGCGATACCGGTCTGGGTCAGGGAATGACGTTAGGGCTTGCGGAGGCGGGCTGCGATATTGTCGGCGTGGGCCGAAAAATTCCACTCGACACGGCCGAACGCGTTCAGGCTCTCGGGCGTCGTTTTGTTTCTGTGCAGGCGGATCTGCGCCATCAGCACGGGCTTGATGACATTGTTAATCAGACGGTGAACCAGATGGGCCGGGTAGATATTCTGGTGAATAACGCTGGCGCCATTCGACGCTGCGACGCCCTCGATTTCAGCGAGCAGGACTGGGATGACGTCATGAACCTGAACCTGAAAACGGTCTTCTTTCTGTCGCAGGCCGTTGCGAGGCAATTTATCGCCCAGGGCAACGGCGGCAAAATTATTAATATTGCCTCGATGCTCTCTTTCCAGGGCGGCATCCGCGTGCCTTCTTATACTGCGTCGAAAAGCGGCGTGATGGGGCTGACCCGACTGTTGGCCAATGAGTGGGCGCCGCACCAGATTAACGTCAACGCCATCGCGCCAGGCTATATGGCGACCAATAATACCCAGCAACTGCGGGAAGATGCCGAACGCAGCCAGGAGATACTCGATCGCATTCCCGCCGGGCGCTGGGGCGAGCCCGAAGATTTGAAAGGCGCAGCGGTGTTTCTCGCTTCACAGGCATCCGATTACATCAATGGCTTCACCCTTGCCGTCGATGGCGGCTGGCTGGCGCGCTAATCTGACAGGATTGTGACAAAGAGTTACAACGTCACCTCTTCCGCCTACTGTATAAACATCCTATACTGTATGCATCGACAGTTTAGTGAGTTTGATCATGACGGCGGAAGGACACCTGCTTTTCTCCATTGCCTGCGCGGTGTTTGCCAAAAATGCCGAGTTAACACCTGTCCTTGCTCAGGGTGACTGGTGGCATATTGTTCCGTCGGCCATTCTTACCTGCCTGTTACCGGACATCGATCACCCGAAATCCTTCCTCGGCCAGCGTCTGAAGTGGATATCAAAACCGGTGGCGCGAGCCTTCGGTCATCGGGGCTTTACGCACAGCCTGCTGGCGGTTTTTCTCTCACTCGCCCTGTTTACGCTAAAAGTCCCGGAAAGCTGGATTGTCCCTGCGGATGCATTGCAGGGAATGGTGGTGGGCTATTTGAGCCATATCCTTGCAGATATGCTGACGCCTGCGGGCGTGCCGCTGTTATGGCCTTGTCGCTGGCGCTTTCGCCTGCCGATCCTGGTGCCGCAAAAAGGCAATCAACTGGAGCGCGTATTATGTATGGCGCTGTTCACCTGGGCGGTGTGGATGCCGCAATCGTTGCCCGAAAGCGGTGCAGTTCGCTGGTCATCACAGATGATAAACTCGCTGCAAAATCAGTTTAATCGCTTTATTCATCCACAATCCGGCCATTAAACCAGCAATTCCCCTGCTTTTTGCATAAAACATTCCATTTGGATATAAGGCCACCCCGGCACTTCTGCTAACCTTGCGCCACTGGATTAACCGGCAAGGTTGACCGAATAATGAAATCAGGAGAACGGGGATGAATCTTCCATTAATCGCGAACGTCGTTGTGTTCGTGGCATTGCTGTTTTTGCTGGCGCAGGCCCGCCACAAACAGTGGAGCCTGGCCAAAAAAGTGCTGGTCGGCTTAGGGCTTGGCGTGGTCTTCGGCCTGGCGCTACAGGCTATCTATGGTGCTGACAGCCCGGTACTGAAAGCCTCTATCCAGTGGTTTAACGTGGTTGGAAACGGCTATGTTCAACTGCTGCAAATGATCGTAATGCCGCTGGTATTCGCCTCTATTTTAAGCGCCGTCGCGCGCCTGCATAACGCCTCCCAGTTGGGTAAAATCAGCTTCTTAACCATCGGCACACTGCTGTTTACTACGCTGATTGCCGCACTGGTCGGGGTGCTGGTGACTAACCTGTTTGGCCTGACCGCCGAAGGACTGGTGCAGGGAACAGCGGAAACGGCGCGTCTGAATGCCATCCAGAGCAATTATGTCGGTAAAGTGGCCGATCTGACCGTACCGCAACTGCTGCTCTCTTTCGTGCCGAAAAACCCGTTTGCCGATCTGACCGGCGCGAATCCGACCTCGATCATCAGCATCGTAATTTTTGCCGCTTTCCTCGGCGTCGCCGCGCTGAAATTGCTGAAAGATGACGCACCGAAAGGCCAGCGCGTGCTGACCGCTATCGACACGCTGCAAAGCTGGGTGATGAAACTGGTGCGTCTGGTGATGCAGCTTACGCCGTATGGTGTACTGGCGCTGATGACCAAAGTCGTGGCGGGCTCCAACATTCAGGACATCATCAAACTGGGCAGCTTTGTTATCGCCTCCTATCTTGGCCTCGGCATTATGTTTGTCGTGCACGGCCTGCTGCTGGGCGTTAACGGCGTCAGCCCGCTGAAATTCTTCCGCAAAGTATGGCCGGTGCTGACCTTTGCCTTTACCAGCCGTTCCAGCGCGGCGTCAATTCCGCTGAACGTCGAAGCACAAACCCGCCGTCTGGGCGTGCCGGAATCGATCGCCAGCTTCTCGGCCTCTTTCGGTGCAACGATTGGTCAGAATGGCTGTGCGGGTCTCTATCCGGCAATGCTCGCTGTCATGGTGGCGCCCACCGTCGGCATTAACCCGCTGGATCCGTTGTGGATTGCCACGCTGGTCGGGATTGTCACCGTCAGCTCCGCCGGTGTCGCGGGTGTCGGCGGCGGCGCAACATTTGCCGCGCTGATTGTACTGCCAGCCATGGGCCTGCCGGTCACGCTGGTTGCGTTGCTGATCTCCGTTGAACCGCTGATTGATATGGGTCGTACCGCGCTGAATGTGAGTGGTTCCATGACCGCCGGGACGCTGACCAGCCAGTGGCTGAAGCAAACCGACAAAGCTATTCTGGAGAGCGAAGACGACGCCGAACTGGCGCATCGTTAAGCCAAAGACGACAAGGCGGGGAATCTCCCCGCCTTTTTTATATCTCATCGCTTTTTGCTATCCAGCGCAGCAATCAACGTTTTTGCCAGCGCATGATCCGAGAAAGGGTTTTGCCCGGTAATCAGCTCCCGGTCCGTCACGACATTGGCCTGCCAGGCGTTGGCAAATGCCATCTTGCCTCCTGCTTGCGCCATCGCCTGCGCCGGGTAATAACGCAACTTCGCCCCTTTCAACGACGTTTCAAAGGCCTGCTCTTCGGCATCGGAAAAAATCGTCATCTTATAGCCCGCATAAATCCAGTTTTTCGCCGCCGCTGGCGCGCCCGCAATCAGCCCCTGCTCAAACGTCTGCGGCTGCTCCTGCGCCGCCAGCAGCGCAATCGGCCCATGACAGATAGCCGCCGTCGGTTTACCGCTGCGGTGGAACTGACGCAGCAGCGCACCAACATCCGCATTCCCCGGCAGATCGATCAATGGGGCGTGCCCGCCAGGAATAAAGATCCCCGCATAACTCTCCGTTCCCTGCGCCAGAACCTGTTTAAGCGATTTAACGTTACCTTCGGCAGTCAGTGTGTCCACAACGCTCTTAATGCGCTGCATTTCTTGCGGGTTATTAGCGAAATACATCGGGTCGATCGAGTGCTCATCCGGTAGCGGCTTATTGCCTTTGGGGGTGACAATCGTCAGCGAATATCCGGCCTTGAGCAACGCATCGGCGGGCACACCAAATTCATTAAGGTAAAAGCCGGAAGCATAACTTTTCCCCTCTTGCAGCGGCAGCGCGGTCTCGCTGGAGAGCAGCACCAGTACATTGCCTTTCGATGCGGCATAGGTGGTCACGCTGGTAGCCAGCGCAATAACAGCAAGCAAACCCTGTAGCAGTTTTTTCATGGTTGGTTCCCGATAGGTTAACAGTGCGAGAAATGTACTGGTTCACTTCCTGTAAATAAATTAACCTGAAAGAACTTTATTGATTACATCAGAGAATAAATGTCACGGTCATTCGAGTCAGTTCAACTGGGCAGTATCGAGCTTTTCTGCAAGGCAGCAGAGAGCGGTAGTTTCACTGCGGCGGCAGAAGCACTGGGGATCACGCCAGCCTCGGTTAGCCGGACGATTAGTCGGCTGGAAACACGGCTTGGCGTCAGGTTGTTTAATCGCACCACCCGCAGCGTAAAATTGACCAGCGATGGCGAATTGTATCGCGCTCAGTGCCAGCAGGCGCTGGATCAGATTGCCGAAGCAGAACGCGCACTAACCGGACAACAGCGCCGCCCGCAAGGCGTACTGCGGGTCAGCGTCGGAACGGTGTACGGGCATCACCGCATCGTACCGTTGCTACCGGCGTTTATGGCGGCATACCCGGATATCGAGGTCGAACTTAACATTTCGAACCGCAATATAGATTTTATTGAGGACGGCTACGATCTGGCCATTCGGATGGGAGAACCGAAAGACTCCCGCGTCGTGGCACGCAAGCTGGAAGATGCCAGCGTCGGCGTCTTTGCATCGCCAGCGTATCTGGCAAATCACACGCGCCCGCAGACGCTGGATGCCCTGCGCCAGCACGATTTAATCCAGTTTATTTTACCCAGCACGGGCCGCCCGGTGGCGTGGATTTTCCGCAACGCGCAGGGTGAAAACCAGGATTTCAGTTTCACCAGTCGCCGCAGGGTCCACGAAGATGTGCTGGCGGGTGTGGGCTGGGCGATGGCGGGCGGCGGACTCTTTCAGATCTACCATTTTGTGGCGGCACAGGCAGTGGCGGAAGGACGGCTGGAAGAAGTGATGCAGGAGATGGCTGGCCGTTCGCGTCCGTTCTATCTTCTTTACCCGCAAAACCGGCATCTTTCAGCCAGAGTCAGAGCGTTTGCCGATTATCTTGTCACCGCGCTCCGCCAGCCGTAGCGCCAGAATTACTCTTCGTCGAGTTCGTCCTGCTGGCGCATCTGCGTCGCCCAGCGTTGGGCCGCTTCAGGGACGCTGAAAACCGGTGAACGGTGAAAATTTTCCCCCATCAGCACGAAAGCGACATATTTACCGCGCAGCAGCCAGACATCGCGATACCCGTCCACTTTTTCGGCATGATCGGGCGGAGCGGGTTCAACCCGCGGGACATAGCTGATAACGACTCGGTTTTGTTGGCGAAGAGTTTTCATAAGCGATGCATTCACTAAAGACAAAATCTACAGACATGAAAGACCTATCATAGCCGATTGTTACCCCGCCCGTCGCCTCTGGCGCACTTTTCTCCGCTTTTTCATCGAACCGCCATCTGCCGGGCTGGCGGGCAGCAACAGGACAATGTTCTATAGTTAGAGGGGTTTTGCCATAACAACGACCATTTTTCAGTAATGAAAACAGGAGACGAGTTCAATGTCGCAACAGAAAAAAGCCCCCCAACATGCCCCGGTACATGATGCCAACGAATCCCGCCCCGGGCTGGATTCCCTCGCGCCAGAAGACAATTCTCACCGCCCTTCCCCGAAGCCCACTGCGCCTGGTGAACAGCCAACCGCGCCGGGGAGCCTGAAAGCGCCGGATACGTCCAACGACAAACTGAACGCGCTTGAGCCTTTCCGTAAGGGCAGTGAGAATTTTCCACTTACCACCAATCAAGGGGTGCGCATCGCCGACGATCAAAACTCCCTGCGCGCCGGAACCCGTGGCCCCACTCTGCTGGAAGATTTCATTCTGCGGGAGAAGATTACCCATTTTGACCATGAACGCATTCCGGAACGGATCGTGCACGCGCGTGGTTCAGCGGCGCACGGCTATTTTCAGCCCTATCGCAGCCTGAGCGATATCACCAAAGCCGATTTCCTCTCCGATCCAGAGAAAATCACGCCGGTTTTTGTCCGCTTCTCCACAGTGCAGGGCGGTGCCGGTTCGGCAGATACCGTGCGCGACATCCGTGGTTTTGCCACCAAGTTTTATACCGAAGAGGGCATTTTTGATCTGGTGGGCAACAACACGCCGATCTTTTTTATTCAGGATGCGCATAAATTCCCGGATTTTGTTCATGCCGTAAAACCGGAACCGCACTGGGCAATCCCGCAGGGGCAAAGCGCCCATGACACCTTCTGGGATTACGTCTCTTTGCAACCGGAGACGCTGCACAACGTGATGTGGGCGATGTCGGATCGCGGCATTCCACGCAGCTATCGCACCATGGAAGGCTTCGGCATTCATACCTTCCGGCTGATTAACGCCGAAGGCAAAGCGACCTTTGTGCGCTTCCACTGGAAACCACTGGCGGGCAAGGCGTCTCTGGTGTGGGATGAGGCGCAAAAACTGACCGGACGCGATCCGGACTTCCATCGTCGCGAGTTGTGGGAAGCCATTGAAGCGGGCGACTACCCGGAATATGAACTGGGGCTGCAACTGATCCCTGAAGAAGACGAGTTCAAATTTGATTTTGACCTGCTGGATCCGACCAAACTGATCCCGGAAGAACTGGTGCCAGTGCAACGCGTGGGCAAGATGGTGCTCAACCGGAACCCGGATAATTTCTTTACCGAAAACGAGCAGGCCGCGTTCCATCCGGGGCATATCGTTCCGGGACTGGACTTCACCAATGACCCCCTCTTGCAGGGGCGTCTGTTCTCCTACACGGATACACAAATCAGCCGTCTCGGCGGGCCAAACTTCCATGAAATCCCGATTAATCGCCCTACCTGCCCGTATCACAATTTCCAGCGCGACGGCATGCACCGCATGGATATTGATACCAACCCGGCCAATTATGAACCGAACTCGATCAACGATAACTGGCCGCGGGAAACACCGCCGGGCCCGAAACGCGGCGGGTTTGAAACGTATCAGGAGCGTGTTGAAGGCCATAAAATCCGCGAGCGCAGCGCCTCTTTTGCCGAGTATTATGCCCATCCACGGCTTTTCTGGCTTAGCCAGACGCCTTTTGAGCAGCGCCATATCATCGATGCATTCAGCTTTGAGCTCAGTAAAGTGGCGCGCGCCTATATTCGCGAACGCGTTGTTGATCAACTGGCGCATATCGACGTTCATCTGGCGCAGGGCGTTGCCGAAAACCTCGGGATTACGCTCAGCGATGAACAGTGCAATATCGCTCCGCCACCGGACGTTAACGGCCTGAAAAAAGATCCGGCGCTAAGCCTGTATGCAGTTCCGGACGGCAGCGTCAAAGGCCGGGTAGTAGCTATCCTGCTGCATGATAACGTCAGCGCTGCCGATGTACTGAACGTGCTGCAAGGGCTTCAGGCAAAAGGCGTGCACAGCAAACTGCTGTATGCCCGCATGGGTGAAGTGACCGCTGATGACGGCTCCAGCCTGCCGGTGGCGGCAACATTTGCCGGATCACCTTCGCTGACAGTGGACGGTGTGATCGTCCCCGGTGGCGACGTGAGCGAGCTTTTACAAAATGGGGATGCGAAATACTACCTGCTGGAGGCGTATAAGCATCTGAAAACCATTGCGCTGCTGGGTGATGCGCGTCAGTTCAAAGCGCTGCTGGGCGTCGATGCGCAGGGGGAAGACGGTATTGTGGAAGCCGACTCAGCCTCATCGATACTGGTGGATGATTTCCTCACCCACCTTGCCGCGCACCGGGTGTGGTCACGAATCGGCAAGATTGACAGCATACCGGCATGAGATAAAAAAACCGGCCATCAGGCCGGTTTTTTTAATGCTCAGGCAAAAATAAATTACTGCTTAGTTTGCGGGTCGGTATCGTACTCGGCGCAAGTTTGATAACCGGAATTCATCACGTGGCCAGTTTCATCAAGTGCCACAAAGTAAGTTTCGGTTTTACCGTCACGTTGACCCAGAATATAGGTCTGGCAGGTACCGCGCGCATGAATCATGGTGACTTCAGAAGAAGGACGACCTGCAATCTGCATCACCTGCTGGCGGCTCATGCCTTTTTTCACATCTTTCACAACCGGCTGCGTGACCTGATCTTTTGCGCGATCGTAGGCAGTACACCCTGCCAGCATGGTCAGTACAGCGGCGGTGCCCAGAATTCCTGCGATGTTCTTATTCATATTCCATCCTCTTTAGTATCCGCTTGTGTATCAGCGTGTTATCTAAGCCTGGAATATAAAAGTGCATTTTTCAACTATGGGTTACCGATGGCATATCTTTCGGAAAAATCTAATGAAAGTGACATAAGCTGCTAAAACGCAGCAAATTGCGCCACTCAGATCTGTGATCCTTGTCGTTTTACCGCCAAAGGGTTAATTTGGCTCTATATTAGCTATTTGCAACCTGCCAGGCAGGATTACATAACGGAGGGGTAAATGACTCTGCAACAAGAGATTATTCAGGCGCTGGGCGTGAAGCCGAGCATCAACGCCGAAGAAGAAGTTCGCCGCAGCGTGGATTTTCTGAAAACCTATCTGAAGACGTTTCCCTTTATTAAATCGCTGGTGCTCGGCATCAGCGGCGGCCAGGATTCCACGCTGACCGGCAAAATCAGCCAGTTGGCTATCAGCGAACTGCGCGCGGAAACCGGCGATGAAGCGTATCAGTTTATCGCGGTGCGTCTGCCTTACGGCGCGCAGGCAGACGAGCAAGATTGCCAGGATGCCATTGGTTTTATCCAGCCGGATCGCGTATTGACCGTGAACATCAAAGGCGCAGTGCTGGCGAGCGAACAGGCGCTGCGTGATGCTGGCATCGAGCTGAGCGATTTTGTTCGCGGCAACGAGAAGGCCCGTGAACGTATGAAAGCACAGTACAGTATCGCTGGCATGACCAAAGGCGTGGTGGTCGGCACCGATCACGCTGCTGAAGCGGTAACCGGCTTCTTCACCAAATATGGCGATGGCGGCACCGACATCAACCCAATTTTCCGTCTGAATAAACGTCAGGGGAAACAACTGTTGGCGTATCTGGGCTGCCCGGAACATCTCTACAAGAAAGCGCCAACGGCGGATCTGGAAGACGATCGCCCATCGCTGCCTGATGAAGCTGCGCTGGGTGTTACCTACGAAAATATCGATGATTATCTGGAAGGCAAAACGCTGGATGCCGGTATCGCCAAAATCATCGAAGGCTGGTATCTGAAAACCGAACACAAACGCCGCCCGCCGATCACCGTTTTCGATGACTTCTGGAAAAAATAATTTCTGAAACTCATCATGATCTTATCAGGCCTGCCCGCCGGGCCTGATAAGCGTCGCGCCCTCTGTGTCCATCCCCTGCTCCCTGATATTGTCGCGGCTTTCCCGGCCTGCCCACATCATCGCCTGTTTGCCACTTTTTTAGCCTGTCGTTAGTTGTTATACTGGATGGGTAAACAGTATCAGGAGTTTCTGAGTGGCAAGGCGTCAATCCGCCCCGCGTCTCGAATTCGACGCAGCGGCAATTTATGAATACCCTGAACATTTGCGCCAGTGGCTGGAGGCCATGCCAAAGCACCCTGGCGTCTATATTTTTCATGGCGAAAGCGAGGCGATGCCGCTGTATATCGGCAAAAGCGTCAATATCCGCAGCCGGGTGCTGTCACATATGCGCACCCCGGATGAAGCCTCAATGCTGCGCCAGTCCAGGCGTATCAGTTGGATCTGCACCGCCGGAGAGTTGGGTGCGTTGCTGCTGGAAGCCCGGCTGATCAAAGAGCAGCAGCCGCTGTTTAATAAACGCCTGCGCCGCAATCGCCAGCTCTGCTCGCTACTGCTCGGTGGCGAGAAACCGCAGGTGGTCTATGCGCGCGAAGTGGATTTTTCCGCCACGCCGGAGCTCCACGGGCTGTTCGCCAACCGCCGCGCCGCGTTACAGGCGCTGCAATCCATCGCCGATGACGAAAAGCTCTGTTACGGTCTGCTGGGGCTGGAGTCGGTCACGCGAGGTCGTCCCTGCTTCCGCTCAGCGCTGCAACGCTGCGCCGGAGCATGCTGCGGCAGAGAACCGCGCGAAGCGCACGATGCGCGTTTCGCGGCGGCGATGGCGCGCATGAAGCTGGTATGCTGGCCCTGGCAAGGGCCGGTCGGATTGAAAGAGAGTTTCGGCGCGATGACGCAATACCACATCATTCACAACTGGCTGTGGCTGGGTTCGGTTAACAAGCTGAGTGAGGCCACCGCGCTGCTACGCACGCCAGCCGGTTTCGACCATGATGGTTACAAAATACTCTGTAAACCTTTGCTCAGCGGCGAGCATGAAATCATCGATCTGGATTAATGCCCGGGCAGCCAGCTGATTTCACTGAACAGCAACTGCCCTTCTGGCTTCAACAACCGCAGCGTATGCCGCCCTTCCTGCCAGCAAGCGCCCTGATCGGCGGTTAACAGTTTATCTCCCAGTTGCCACGCGCCACTAAGAATAAACACCACGCCGCCACGCGTCCCGAAGGTGGTAAACGTGCGATCGGCAATGCGCACTTTTGCCTGGCAACGGTCACGGCGCGTCAGGATATTGAAATCCATCGACATTTTCCCTTCCGACAGTTCCACTTTCACAGACTGTTCACCGGCAAAGGTAAAAGGCTGATGGTGTTTCAGGGTGTGGCGGAAAACGCTACCGCCATCCAGCGTCACTTCACCGCCTTCCAGCAGGGTTATCACCCGATCGACGCCGGGGAACTGAGGAAATTCACCGTTACTTGCCAGTGAAGCAATACTGGCGCGCCAGTTAAAATCGCGAGTGGCGGGCGGAAAACAGCAAATCTCCCGGGTCTCGCCCGCACCATTACGCCAGAGATTCACCGGCATTTTGCGAATATCAAAGAATTCCATCATCACTCCTGAAGGGCGCGGTGATGCAATCCGCGCCGCTGCTTCAGCAGGCAGCTTGTTATTGTTTATTGTCGTTGTCGGATTATCGGCAGCAGCAACAATTTGCCTTAGGCCACAGCGTAACCAGACATGTAAAAAAATATAAATTTCAGATAAGTAACGCACCCGAGAAGAGGGGCTTCACGAGAATACCGTGCCACGGGCGGCTGGCAAGAGGGAAGGAAAGAAAAACCGCCGATTCTGCCCATCACGTACTGCATGCAATGGGCAAAACCGGCGGTCTTGATAGGGGGTGCTGAATTACTCAGCAGGTGCAGGAGGCATTTTACCTTCCGCTGCCGGACGTTCTGTCAGACGCTTCTCAAAATTCGCATTGAACTGCTTTTTCTGCTCCGGCGTCAGGATGTTGTAAATTTTGTTCTGCGTTTCCATATGTCTCAGCATGCCAGCTTTATGCTGTTCTTCCATTTTCGCGATCTGTGCTTCCGCTTTCGCTTTGTCGAAGCTGTCGCTGGTGATGATGTCATGCATTGCACGCATCTCTTCAACCCGCGGACGTTTCATCTCATCACGCTGGCTTTTCATAATTTCGTGGATCTGCTGTTTCTGTGCATCGGTCAGATTCAGGTCTCTGAACATCATATCGTGCGGACCTTTACCCTTGTGGTGCATCATCATCGGCTTACCGTCAGCAGGTGCAGCCGTTGTATCGTCGGCGTGCGCCAGGCCAGCAGCGCCAAAAGCCAGGGTAGAGGCAACAAACAGAGCAGTCAATTTACGCATAATTTTATTCCTTACTTCGGTTTTACTTACGGCGATTGCCGTGTTGACGCTATTTACTTTACCGTCTTTATCGTCAATTAATCAGAGCGACAGTAAAACAATGAAAGTGTAAATACTCTTTTTACGTCAAATGTGAGGGAAATAAGGATAAACAGTGGAGAGTTGAAAATTAAATAATCAATACATTGATTAATAAGGAATTATGAAGAGTATAAAGTAACGCTGATTAATAATAAACCCAGCAACCAGGATTTTTCCGTAATTTATTTAAAAAGCCACCAAAAAAAATAAGCCCTGTGGTAACAGGGCCGAGGTATTAGTTTATTTTTTCCAGCATTAATCCGGCGCGCAAACCTACAGCAACACCAGGATTCGGAAATAGCACATACTCTTCATCATGCTGCACAACGTAGCGTTCACCGCGATCTTCCGCCAGCAGCGTCCCGGCGCTGAAAGGCGTAAAGTTCAGCGTTTCTGCTGACATATACAGTTTGAACGCCTCACTGTGTCGCGTCAGTTGCTGCACAACCCGGTAACGTACCGGCGTACTCTGCTTGTCCGGCGCAGGTTCACCGGCCAGCAATGCTGCCAGCGCCCATGCGGTACGCTGAAACTGGCTGAGATCGTTCTCGCCAAACGGCAGCGCTTTACCCAGCTCCAGCGTACAGGCCAGCGCCTCAAATTGCGCGCACGTGAAGTGGGTAAACGTGCCGCCCGGCGCCTGATGGAACACCAGCGCTTCCAGCCCTGCAGAGCCCAGCCACTCCAGAAACAGTTCATCCCACGGCTGCGCACGCTGCGGCAGCACGCCGAAACGCACATGATGCGATCCGCGAATCGCCGTATGCAGATCGAGGTGCCAGCGCTCCTCATCGCCACCGGCAAAAAAGTGGGTGACCGCACGTTCAAGCTGCGCGGCACGCACCGTTTCATCGCTGGGCGGGAGTTGTTGCCAGCGTCCACCAAACATGCGGTTCAAATCGCTATGCAGAAAACGCTTTCCTTCCCTCAGCGCCTGCGGGTTGCCAAGGATGACCAACAACCGCCAGGTAAGCGGCTGCGTGCCGGAAAACATATTTTTCAGCAGGATGTCCAGCATCTCCACCGGCGCGGTTTCATTGCCATGAATGGCGCAGGAGAGCACCAGCGAACGCCCGGTAGGGTGCGGCGGCACCAGTTCAAGGATCCCTTGCTCGTGCCACAACCAGTGAATACCGCCCGACTCCCCTGACATTTTACGCGGGATGTCACCCGATAACGTGGTGGCAAGAAAGTTATCCATACAACCTCCGGTTAACGCTGGAAGGGATAAACAGAACCGAGGTTCAGCAACTGCGTGAGTCTGTCCAGCGCTTCCCGCCCTTCCCGCAACAGCTGCGGATCGGCAAGATCTGCCTGTGTCAGACGGTCGCGATAGTGGCGATCAACCCAGTCATTGAGCGTGGCGAACAACGTATCGTTCATCATCACCGCCGGATTTACCGCCTGCTGTTCCGCCCCGGTTAACACTACGCGCAAGCGCAGGCACGCCGGGCCGCCGCCGTTTGCCATACTCTCGCGCAGATCGAACACCTTCAGTTCAGCGATCGGGTTATCCTGCGCCAGCAACTGGTTCAGATAACGCCAGACGCCTTCATGCTCCCGCGACTCCTGCGGCAACACCAGCACCATGCGACCATCTTCATGGCTCAGTAGCTGGCTATTGAACAGGTAAGTCGACACCGCATCGGCAACCGATACCGCCTGCTGCGGCACTTCGATCGCCATAAAACCCGGCACGCGACGGCGTAACTCCGCCAGCAGTTGCGCTTGATCGGCAAAGGCGTGCTCGTGGCAAAACAGTAACTGGCGATTGGAAACAGCAATAACATCATTATGGAACACGCCCTGATCAATGACCTGGGAATTTTGCCTGGCGTACACCACCTGCGAAGGGCGAACCTGGTTGAGACGCGCCACCGCCTGGCTGGCTTCCAGCGTCTGACGAGCCGGATAGCGTGTCGGTGCAAGCGTGCTGCCCTCTTCGCGCCCATAGACAAAAAGCTGGACGCCCGGATCGCCATAGTCGCCACCAAAGCGGTTGTGGTTAGCGGCACCTTCATCGCCCAGCATTGCCACTTGCGGTAGCGCCGAATGCACGCTGAATGTCTCTTCATCGCGGAAAATCGCCCGCAGCAGCGCTTCAGTGGTCGGCGCTTCGATCGCGCGATGGAATTTATTGTTGAGATTCGCCACCGTCAGGTGGACTTTGCCATCCGCGGAATCCGCCGACGGGCAAACCGTGGCGGCATTGGCAACCCACATCGCCGATGCCGAACTGGCGGAAGAGAGGATTTGCGGCGCCTGCGCTGCGGCTTTTTCGACCACCTGCTCATCGCTGCCGCTAAATCCCAACTGGCGCAACACCGGCACATTGGGGCGCTCATGCGGTGGGATCACCGCCTGCGGGAAACCGGCATCGGCCAGCGCCTTCATTTTCAGTAGCCCCTGCTTCGCTGCCAGCTTAGGGTTGGAGACCTGGAAACGGTGCCGGGTCGAGGCTTCATTGCCGAATGACAACCCGGCATAGTGGTGCGTCAGGCCGACCAGCCCATCAAAGTTCACTTCATGCGCTTTCATGGTTGTTCCTCGCGGGAAAAATCGAGACCCGGGCTGAGCGTTTGCGGCAGGGTCAGATCGGCAGATTCAAGGCTCGCCATAGGCCATGCGCAGTAATCCGCCGCATACCAGGCGCTGGCGCGATGGTTACCGGAAGCGCCCACACCGCCGAATGGTGCGGTACTGGCCGCGCCCGTCAGTGGTTTGTTCCAGTTAACAATCCCGGCGCGCGCTTCCAGCAACAGCCGATCAAACTTCTCGCGCTGCGGGGAAATCAGCCCACAGGAGAGCCCGTAACGGGTATTGTTCGCCAGCGCGATGGCTTCATCGAAATCGTCATAACGCCAGACGCACAGCAGCGGGCCAAACACCTCTTCATCCGGCACGTCAGCCACTCCGGTCATCTCAATAATGCCCGGCGTCAGCAGTGAAGTGCCTTCTTCCAGCAGACGTGGCGCCAGCAAGGTTTTGCCGCCGCGCGCTTCATGCTCCTGCCACGCGTGCAGCACATGCTGCGCGGCCTGCGCGGAGATCAAACCGCCCAGGAACGGCTGCGGTTCTGCATTCCATGCCTGCGGCGTGAGACGTGCGCTCACCTCCACCAGCCGCGCAAGGAAAGCATCGCCCTCTGCTGAGCGTTTCACCAGCAAACGTCGTGCGCAGGTACAGCGCTGTCCGGCGGTAATAAAAGCGGACTGGATAGCCAGATGTACGGCGGCATCAATATCCTGAATATCTTCGACGATCAGCGGGTTATTGCCGCCCATTTCCAGCGCGAGGATCTTCTCCGGCTGACCCGCCAACTGGCGATGCAATTGATAACCAGTATTGGCGCTACCGGTGAACAGCAAACCGTCCAGCCCCGGCAACGCACTCAGCGTCTGCCCGGTTTCGCGTCCGCCCTGCACTAAATTGAGCACCCCGGCGGGCAGACCAGCCTGCTCCCACAGTTTAACCACCGCTTCGCCGCTCCACGGCGTCAGTTCGCTCGGTTTGAACAGTAGCGTGTTGCCCGCCAGCAGCGCCGGAATAATATGGCCGTTCGGCAAGTGGCCTGGAAAATTATAGGGCCCGAAAACGGCGAGAACGCCATGCGGACGGTGGCGCAACGTTGCTGCGCCGTCGGCCATTTCCGTGTGCTGTTCGCCGGTTCGCGTGTGATAAGCCTTCACGGAAATGGTGGCTTTATTGATCATCGCCGTTACTTCGGTCGCTGCTTCCCAGCGCGGTTTCCCGGTTTCACGGGCAATGATTTCCGCCAGCGCGGCTTTATTGGCTTCCAGCAGGCTGGCAAATTTTTCCACCACCGCCTGGCGCACGGAGAAAGGTTCGCGCGCCCATGCCGGAAAAGCGTTACGCGCAGCCCGATACGCCTCTTCGACCTGTGCGGCGCTGGCATCAAAACCGTGCCACAGCGCTTCATGGCTTACCGGATTACTTTTCACCCGACGCTCACCTTCACCGGTTACCCAGTCGCCATTGATCCATAAACTCATTGTGATTTCTCCTCGGCACACAGGCGAACCAGCCGCACGGTATCGCCCGGCTGACATTTCAACGCATCCAGTTCTGCGGCGCTTAACAGCAGCCGCTCCGTGTTGGGATCCGCTTTGATAAGCATGGCTCTAAATTGCTCGTATTGCTCATTCGCCACCATGCAGGTTGGCCACTCTCCCGGCGCGCGCTGCCCTTGCGCCACGGTAACCAGCCGGCTTTTGCGGATCGCCCGCACCCGGTCAACATCGCATTCCAGCGTCGGCCCGCCATCAAAAATGTCGACATAATTGCGGTAGCGAAAGCCCTCTTTCTCCAGCACCGCGCGTGCTGGCGCGGTCTGCGGATGCACCTCGCCAATAACCGCCTGCGCCTCGTCGGAGAGGAAGTGGGTATAAATAGGATGTTTGGGCATCAATTCGGCGATAAACGCTTTCTGCCCGGTCCCGCACAGATAATCAGCACGGCTGAATTCCATTGAGAAGAAACGTTTTCCCAGGCTCTCCCAGAACGGCGAGTAACCATGCTCGTCGATGACGCCGCGCATCTCCGCCACCACTTTTTCGTTAAAGCGATCGCGAAAGGCCGCCATAAACAGAAAGCGCGACTTCGACAGCAGATAGCCGTTGCCCTCTTTGCGCCAGGCCGGATCGAGAAACAGCGTGCACAGCTCGCTGCTGCCGGTGTGATCGTTACTGAGAAATAACGTTGGCAGCGCATTGTAGACATTCAACTCTTTCGACGCATGAACCTGAGTCCCCACGCGGTAGTTATACCAGGGATCGTTAAGCCCCACCGCCACTTCGATGGCGCAGATCCCGGCCACTTCACCGCTTTGCGTCTCTTCCAGCACAAAAACATAGCCCTGCTCGCCCTTCGGCAACTCCCCTTGCCACGTGCGGCGGGCACGCTCAATACGCGCGGCCAGCGTCGCTTCATCGGCTGGTAACGATGTCAGCCCACCGCCGGTTTTCCCGGCCAGCTTCATCAGCGCCGGTAGATCGCTTGCCGCGACAGGACGGATCACCATCATGATACGTTCTCCGCAAGGAATTTTTCACAGGCGCGGGTAAAGCGCGCAAGCCCGGTGCGAACCTCTTCTTCACTGATATTCAGCGCCGGAGCAAAGCGCACCACGTTGCCACCGGCAATCAGCACCATCACCCCTTCCGTTGCCGCCAGTTGCGAAATCTGTTTCGCTTTTCCGGCATGTTCCGCCACCAGTTGGCAGCCAATCAGCAGCCCGAGGCCGCGAATGTCACTGAACAGAGGATGGCGATCGTTGAACGCCGTCAGCTGCTCAACAAACCACTGGTGGCGCTGTTTCACACCGGTCAGTGTTTCCGGCGTATTGACGATATCCAGCACCGCACCAGCAACTGCGCCCGCCAGCGGATTACCGCCGTAGGTCGTGCCATGTGTACCCACATTCATCACTTTGCCGAAGGTTTCAGTGGTGAGCATCGCGCCAATCGGGAAACCGCCGCCCAATGCTTTCGCGGTGGTCAGTACATCCGGTGTCACACCATAGTGCATATAGGCATACAGTTCGCCGGTGCGGCCGACGCCGGTCTGCACTTCATCAAAAATCAGCACCGCGTTGTGACGGGTACAGAGATCGCGCAAGCCCTGTAAAAAGGCCTGACTGGCCGGGAGCACACCACCTTCCCCCTGCATTGGTTCAACAATGACCGCGCAGGTGTCGTCATTGATCAGTGCGCTGGCGGAAGCCAGATCGTTGTAAACCGCATGCTGGATCTGCGGCGGCAACGGCGCAAAATCCTGCGAGTAGGCCGGTTGCCCGCCAGCGCTGACGGTAAACAGCGTGCGGCCATGGAAAGCATTTTTGAAAGCCACAATGCCGCTTTTCTGCGGGCCGAAAGTGTCGTGGGCATATTTACGTGCCAGTTTCAGCGCCGCTTCATTCGCCTCCGCGCCGGAGTTACAGAAGAAAACGCGATCGGCAAACGTGGCATCCAGCAACCGTTTCGCCAGCTTCAGTACCGGCTCATTGGTATAGCCATTGCCGGTATGCCAGAACTTCGCCGCTTGCTCGCTCAGAGCCTTGCACAATGCGGGATGGGCGTGGCCCAGCGCGTTTACCGCAATCCCCCCGGCAAAATCGATGTACTCGTTGCCCTGTTGATCCCATAAACGCGACCCTTCCCCGCGAACCGGAATAAAAGGCGCTGGCGCGTAGACAGGCAACATCCATTGATCAAAATTTTCACGCGTAATTGACGTAGACATAGCGACCTCATCCGGTAAATAAAAAGTCGAATAAATGTTAATGAATATGAACATTCTCGCTGTAAATGTAGATTGCACAGTTCGTGCCAGCCAGCGATAAAAATGCATAAACGTCCTGGAGCAACGAAATATCAGCAACTTACAGCCTGTCTCTATTCACATAAAATGCATAAAAAGTGAATAAATGTATATCCAGGCGAGGTGATGGGCGATCGGAGGCGCGGGTTTATGCAATAAGAATATTTAATTCTGGAACTGTGATCATCAGCGAAATTAATCTTCACGCACTGCCCCATTTCGGCGCAGCGCGCACCAAACCAGGGCAACCGACGCGTTTTTTGCTCATCAGTAACAGCAATATCAATAAGTGGCGGTGGTTAAATGTAAATTCTGCTAACATCTGTGCATCTTTTTACTGCTAAGTGGCGGCGACTATGAAATTTGTCTCTTTTAATATCAACGGCCTGCGTGCCCGGCCTCATCAACTGGAAGCGCTTGTCGAGCAGCATCAGCCGGACGTAATCGGTCTGCAGGAGACAAAAGTCCATGACGATATGTTTCCGCTCGAAGAGGTGGCGCGACTGGGTTACAACGTCTTTTATCACGGGCAAAAAGGTCACTACGGCGTTGCGCTGTTGACCAAAGATACGCCGGTTTCCGTACGTCGCGGCTTTCCCAACGACGGCGAAGAGGCGCAGCGTCGCATTATCATGGCGGAAATCCCGTCGCCTCTCGGCAATATCACCGTGATTAATGGCTACTTTCCGCAGGGCGAAAGCCGCGACCATCCGCTGAAATTCCCGGCGAAAGAGAAGTTCTACCAGGATCTGCAAACCTTCCTCGAAACCGAGCTGAAAAAAGAGAACCCGGTACTGATCATGGGCGATATGAATATCAGCCCGACGGATCTGGACATCGGCATCGGCGAAGAGAACCGCAAGCGTTGGCTGCGCACCGGGAAATGCTCGTTCCTGCCGGAAGAGCGTGAATGGATGGAGCGCCTGAAGGGCTGGGGTCTGGTGGATACTTACCGCGAAGCAAACCCGGAAACCAACGATCGCTTCTCGTGGTTTGATTACCGCTCCAAAGGCTTTGATGACAACCGTGGCCTGCGCATCGATCTGTTGCTGGCGAGCCAGCCGCTGGCCGAGCGCTGCATCGAAACCGGGATTGATTACGACATTCGCAGCATGGAAAAACCGTCCGATCACGCGCCGGTATGGGCCAAATTTAAGGTCTGATGCCATGACGTCCGGCAATCCGTGGGTTACCGCGCAGTGGCTGGACGATTTACTGCAACACAATCCGCCAGCCGAAACATGGCGGCTGCTGGAAGTCGGCTATAACGCCGAGCCAACCTATCGCGCCGGGCACATTCCCGGCGCGCATTACATTGACACCCAACTTGTCGAAAGCCTGCCGCTGTGGAATGTGGTACCGCCCGAAATACTGCGCGCGGTGCTGTCCCGCTACGGTCTACGCAGCGATATGACTGTCATTCTCTACGGTCGCGGTAACTATGCTGCCGAGCGGCTGGCGCATATTCTGCTGTACGCGGGCGTTAACGATGTCCGTCTGCTGAATGGCGGCTGGCAGAGCTGGCAACGCGCAGGGCTGCGGCAAACGAGCGACCTGCCGCCCGCCATCACCGCGCAGGATTTCGGCGCGCCGTTCCCTGCACGGCCACACTTTTTACTTAACCTGGCGCAAACCCGGCAACGAATGGCGCAGCCAGAAACCGTGCTGATCAGCGTACGCAGTTGGGATGAATTCAGCGGCAACAGCAGCGGGTATCACTATATTTCCACCGCTGGTGATATTCCCGGCGCGCGCTGGGGACACGCTGGCGGCAACAGTCAGTTTATTACGGATTACCATCATCCGGATGGCACTGTACGCTCCCCGCAAGAGATTGCCGCATTGTGGCAGCAGCAAGGCATCACCGCCGATCAACAGGTAATTTTTTACTGCGGTACCGGCTGGCGCGCATCGCTGGCATTTTTGCTTGCCCGCGCACTCGGCTGGCAGAAGATCGCCGTGTATGATGGCGGCTGGTTCGAGTGGAGCCAGCAGCAGAAAATGGAACAGACGGATGACAACCCTGAAAACAGTTGAGGTGGTCGCGGCGATCATCGAGCGCGATGGCAAAATTTTGCTGGCGCAGCGCCCGCCGCACGCAGATCAAGCCGGGCTATGGGAGTTTGCTGGCGGCAAGGTGGAAGCCGGGGAGACGCAGCCGCAGGCGCTAACGCGTGAGCTGCGCGAGGAACTGGGTATTGATGCCCTGCCTGCTCGTTATGTCGCCAGCCACCAGCGGGAAGTGTCCGGGCGGATGATCCATCTGCATGCGTGGCACGTTGTTGCCTTTCACGGTGAGCCAACCCGCCACTATCACAGCGCCTTGCTGTGGTGCGAACCCGCTGACGCCCTGAAACAGGCATTGGCGCCAGCGGATATCCCGCTACTGGAAGCGTTTATGGCTTCACGCGACGCCAGACCAGCGGATTAGTGGAAATGGCGCGTTCATCGCGCTGGCACTGTAACAGCACGCCTTCGGCTTTCACCACCGCGCCTTCACTGTAATTTTGATTGCCATACACGCAGCACTGGATGCACGGCTGCGTGGTTTGCGTCTGCCCGCCGGAGCTAAAGACTTCCGGGGGGACATTCACTTCAATTCCCGGCGAGGGTAAACGTTCGGCCAGCGCGCTGCCCGCTGCTACCACCAGTAATGCTGCTATCCACGATAAACGGGCCATAACTCTTCCTTTCTGATTGACGCCATGTATTACTATAACGGATCTATTTCCCACAGCTTTAGTTTCCTCAATCATCGTTTTTCGTTATGACGATGCGCAGATTATTAATTTGCCTGGTGTGGGGCATTTTCCTTTGCGGCATGCACCATTACGGATGTTATAGTCCGAAAGTGCCCGTTTTTTGCGCACCACAATCACAACAACTTCACCTAAAAATAAGAGAAGCTTATATCTATGGATCAGACCCACTCTCTTGAATCCTTCCTCGGTTATGTTCAGCAGCGCGATCCGCACCAGCCGGAGTTCGCCCAGGCCGTGCGCGAAGTGATGACCACCCTCTGGCCGTTTCTTGAAGCTAACCCGCGCTATCGCCAGTTGTCGCTGCTGGAGCGGCTGGTTGAACCGGAACGCGTGATCCAGTTTCGCGTGGCCTGGGTTGATGACCGCAACCAGGTGCAGGTCAACCGCGCATGGCGCGTACAGTTCAGCTCCGCCATTGGTCCCTACAAAGGCGGGATGCGTTTTCACCCGTCAGTGAATTTGTCGATTTTGAAATTCCTCGGTTTCGAGCAGACCTTTAAAAACGCGCTGACCACCCTGCCAATGGGCGGCGGCAAAGGCGGCAGCGACTTCGATCCGAAAGGCAAAAGCGACGGCGAAGTGATGCGTTTTTGCCAGGCGCTGATCGCCGAACTGTACCGCCATCTCGGCGCGGATACCGACGTTCCGGCGGGCGATATCGGCGTCGGTGCGCGTGAAGTCGGCTTTATGGCCGGGATGATGAAAAAACTCTCCAACAACACCGCCTGCGTCTTCACCGGCAAAGGGTTGACGTTCGGCGGCAGTTTGATCCGCCCGGAAGCCACCGGCTACGGCCTGGTTTACTTCACCGAAGCGATGCTGAAACGCCACGGTCTCGGTTTTGAAGGGATGCGCGTGGCGGTTTCCGGTTCCGGCAATGTGGCGCAGTACGCCATCGAAAAAGCGATGTCCCTTGGCGCGCGCGTGATCACGGCTTCTGATTCCAGCGGCACTGTCGTTGATAAAGCCGGTTTTACGGCGGAAAAACTGGCCCGTCTGTGTGAAATCAAAGCCAGCCGCGATGGCCGGATCGCCGACTATGCGCGGGAGTTTGGCCTGAACTATCTGCAGGGCCAGCAACCGTGGTCCGTGCCCGTGGATATCGCGCTGCCGTGCGCCACGCAGAATGAACTGGATGTGGATGCAGCACGCGTGCTGATCGCCAACGGCGTGAAAGCGGTGGCCGAAGGGGCGAATATGCCCACCACTATCGCGGCGACCGAACTGTTCCTTGAAGCAAACGTGCTGTTCGCGCCGGGTAAAGCCGCCAATGCGGGCGGCGTAGCCACTTCCGGGCTGGAGATGGCACAGAATGCCGCGCGTTTAAGCTGGAAAGCAGAGAAAGTGGACGCCCGTCTGCACCACATCATGCTTGATATTCATCAGGCCTGCGTCGAATACGGCGGTGAAGGTAAACAGACGCACTATGTGCGCGGCGCCAACATCGCCGGTTTTGTGAAAGTCGCCGACGCGATGCTGGCGCAGGGTGTGATTTAACCCCAGGCCTGATAAGCGAAGCGCCATCAGGCATTCATTGCCGGATGGCGGCATACAGGCTTTATCCGGCCTACGACACAACAGCGTCGCCGCCCGCCTCAGTTGATGGCGGGCGTTTTTTACTCCGTCCTTTGGCAAACGTTTTTTTCTTCTCGCCGCCCGGCGCAACCAGGCCACGGAACTGACGCACCGGCGTATTACGCGCCTGGTGGATCAACTCATGCAGCGTGCTGACCAGCGGCTGCATGAAGTCCTGATAGCGGCACTCTTTTTCGCTGATTTGCGTCAGCACCGACTCCCAGTGCGCCGTCATATCCGGTCTGGCCGCCATTTCCGGCAATGAATGGATCAGTGCCCGTCCCGGCTCGGTGGAGTGGATGTAGCGCCCTTTTTTAACCAGGAAACTGCGTTTAAACAGCAGCTCGATAATCCCGGCGCGCGTTGCTTCCGTCCCCAGCCCGTCGGTGGCGCGCAGGATCTTTTTCAGCTCTTTATCCTGCACAAAGCGGGCGATACCGGTCATCGCCGACAATAATGTGGCGTCGGTAAAGTGGCGCGGCGGCTGCGTCTGACGGGCCACCACTTCGCCCTTCTCGCACAGCAGCTCGTCGCCTTTCGCCACCACCGGCAGCGGCGTGCCATCGTTCTCCTCATCGCGCTCTTTCGAACCCAACAGCGTTCGCCAGCCGGCTTCCGCCAGGAAACGCGCTTTGGCGATAAACTTGCCGTTGGCGATATCCAGATCGATCTGGCATTTGCGGAACACCGCATCCGGGCAGAACTGCATCAGATACTGGCGGGCAATCAGGTTATAAACGTTGGCTTCGTTATCGCTGAGATTCACTTTCGATGCCCGCGCGGTCGGAATAATGGCGTGGTGCGCATCGACCTTTTTGTCATCCCAGCAGCGGTTGCGCGTATCCGGGTTGACCACCGGCTGCGGCAGCAGATCCGGCGCATGCGCGCCAATTGCATTCATCACCGCATGGCGCCCGGCAAAGTGCTCTTCCGGCAAATAACGGCAATCCGAACGCGGATAGGTAATCAGCTTGTGGGTTTCGTACAGCTTCTGGCAGATATCCAGCACATTTTGCGCGCTGAGACCGTAGCGTTTCGCCGCTTCAATCTGCAACGCCGAAAGGGAAAACGGCAGCGGCGCCAGTTCCGATTCGCGCTTATCGTTATACGCCGTAACCAGCGCTGGCTGGCCGGTAATGCGGCTGACCACATGTTCCGCCAGCGGACGATGCAGCAGACGCCCTTCTTCATCCTGATACGGCTCGCAGGCATCGCTCGGCTGCCACAGGGCGGTAAAGCGCTCCCCGGCAGGCGTGATGATATGCGCTTTCACCTCAAAGAAATCTTTCGCCACGAAGTTTTCGATCTCTTCATCGCGGCGCACCACCAGCCCGAGCACCGGCGTCTGTACGCGGCCAACCGAGAGCACGCCCTGATAACCGGCGTTGCGCCCCAGCAGCGTATACGCGCGGGTCATGTTGATGCCGTACAGCCAGTCGGCGCGGGCGCGGGCCAGCGCCGATACGCACAGCGGAATAAATTCGCTGTTGGCGCGCAGGCGTTCGATCGCGCGCTCCACCGCCTGCGGGTTGAGATCGTTAATCAGGCAGCGTTGCACCTGCTGGCGTTTTTCCGGCGCCAGTTGCAGGTAGTCGATCACCTCGTCCACCAGCAACTGCCCTTCGCGATCCGGGTCACCCGCGTGCACCACCTGCTCGGCATCCGCGAGCAGGCGTTTAATGACATTGATCTGTTTCAGCACCGACGGGCGCGGTTGCAACTGCCACTTTTCCGGCACAATCGGCAAATCCGCCAGATTCCAGCGGGCGTAGCGGCTATCGTAGGCATCCGGCTGCGCCTGCTCCAGCAGGTGACCGATACACCAGGTCACCACCTGACCATTACCGCACTCAATATAGCCGTCGCCTTTGCGATGCGGTTTGGGTAACACATCGGCAATGGCGCGGGCCAGACTGGGCTTTTCGGCAATAAATAACCGCATGAATTAACGGATCTCGATCATCGGACGACCGCCGCGAGCACTGACCAGCTCGCCAATGGCGCTCAGTTCAATGCCATACTCTGCCGCCGTGGCTTTCACCTCGTTTTCCGCTTCCGGCGACACCGCCAGCAGCAGGCCGCCGGAGGTTTGCGGATCGCACAGCAGATCGCGCACGGGCGCAGGCATTTCGCCCATCAGATGACCATAGCTGGCAAAGTTGCGCTGCGTGCCGCCCGGCACGGCGCCTTTGGCAATATACTCTTCGACGCCCGGCAGTTTCGGCACGGCCTGATAATTCACCTGCGCCTGCACACCAGCGCCCTGACACATCTCGCTCAGATGGCCGAGCAGGCCAAAGCCGGTGACATCGGTCATCGCTTTCACCCCGTCGATATTCGCAAAGGCTGCGCCAGCAATATTCATCCGGCACATCACTTCCGTTGCCAGGCCAACATGTTCCGGCTTAAGCAGGGATTTTTTCTCGGCAGTGGTTAATACGCCAATGCCCAGCGGTTTGGTGAGGAACAGTTTGCAGCCCGCCTGCGCGGTGCTGTTTTTCTTCACGCGCTCTGTCGGCACCACGCCGGTCACGGCGAGACCGAAAATCGGCTCCGGCGCATCAATAGAGTGACCGCCCGCCAGCGCAATACCCGCCTGCTGGCAAGCAAAGCGCCCGCCATCGATCACTTCACGGGCAATTTCCGGCGGCAGTTTATCGAGCGGCCAGCCGAGGATGGCAATCGCCATGATCGGTTTTCCCCCCATCGCGAAGACATCGCTGATGGCGTTGGTTGCCGCAATACGGCCAAAATCGAACGGGTTATCGACGATAGGCATGAAAAAATCGGTGGTACTGATAATGCAAGTGCCGTTACCGAGATCGTAAACCGCGGCGTCGTCGCGCGTTTCATTGCCGACCAGCAGATTCGGGTCGAGAAACTTTGCCTGCTCGCTGTGCAGAATGGTATCCAGCACTTTGGGGGAAATTTTACAACCGCAACCGGCTCCGTGGCTGTATTGCGTTAAACGAATGGTTTGCTCGCTCATGGACATCTCCTGTCATTGCAATCCCGCTATGGTAGCGCCCAAACGGCATGGTGGTAAGTCTGCGTGTCTGAATTCACGCGCTGTTGCTCATTAAGCGAACGAATAACAGCATTTCGCCGCTGAGTATGTCGCCACATAACATCACTGAACTCAATACATCGGCCATTTTGCGATACAGAGCAATTTTTTAAACCGTGAGTTTATTTATTACTGTTATATGACAGAAATATTACTTATCTTTTCAACTGAGGATGTTATTGATAATTAAAGGAATCACTAATGAAAAGACGTTTACTTACCCTCTGCATTGCCAGTTTGTTCTCTGTTAATACCTTTGCGCTTGTCCCTGCGGGCAACGATGCCACCACCAAACCAGACCTCTACTACCTGAAAAATGCGCAGGCGATTGACAGCCTGGCGTTGCTGCCGCCACCGCCGGAAGTAGGCAGCATTGCGTTTCTCAACGATCAGGCGATGTATGAACAAGGCCGCCTGCTGCGCAACACTGAACGCGGCAAACAGGCTGCGGAAGACGCCAACCTGAGCAGCGGCGGCGTCGCCAATGCCTTCTCAACGGCTTTCGGTTCACCGATTACCGAAAAAGATTCCCCGCAGTTGCATAAGCTGCTGACCAATATGATTGAGGATGCGGGCGATCTGGCGACGCGCGGTGCTAAACAGAAGTACATGCGCATCCGCCCGTTTGCCTTCTATGGTGTGCCGACCTGCAATACCAAAGAGCAGGATGCACTGTCGAAAAACGGCTCCTACCCTTCCGGCCATACCTCAATTGGCTGGGCAACGGCGCTGGTGCTCGCAGAAATTAACCCGCAGCGCCAGGATCAGATCCTCAAACGCGGCTACGATCTGGGGCAAAGTCGGGTGATCTGCGGCTACCACTGGCAGAGTGATGTTGATGCCGCGCGGATCGTCGGTTCTGCCGTTGTTGCCACGCTGCACACCAGCCCGGCATTCCAGCAGCAATTGCAGAAAGCCAAAGCGGAATTTGCTGCGAAGAATAAGTAGCAAATTAATAACGCAGGCCGGATAAGCGTTAGCGCCATCCGGCCTGTGAATAGATGTGGTGATTAAAAACGCGTGACGAACGGAGCGATATCCGGAACCGTAACGGTGGTGGAGGCTTTCAGTTGCGGCGTGCCGAGATACAGGAAGCCGACGATTTTGTCCTGCTCGCGGCAGGCAAACGCCTCGCGCACCTGCGGGCTGTCGGTCAGCGGGCCGGTACGCCAGATGCCATTGAACCCCTGAGCCAGCGCCGCCATCTGCATCGCCATCACGGCACAACCGGCAGAAAGCAGCTGTTCCCACTGCGGCACTTTATGACCCACTTCACATTTCGCGACCACGGTAATAATCAGCGGCGCGCGCAGCGGCGAAGTGCGCGCTTTCTCAATGCCCTTCTCATCCTGGCCTGCCGCAATTGCGCCCTGCTCCAGCACCTTACCGAAGCGTTCGCGCCCTTCGCCGTCGATAACGAAAAAGTGCCACGGTTGCAGCGTACCATGATCGGGTGCGCGCATACCGGCACGCAGAATGTTATCCAGTTGTTCACCCGCTGGTGCCGGTTCCGCCAGGCGTGACGCGCTACGACGGTTGACGAGCAGTTCAAGTGCATCCATTAGTTAAACTCCTGTATTAAAATTTATTCTTAAAATTAACACGGACGTAGAATTTGTTACAGCGCCGCAGGCGATTCCTGCTGACAAGAGGCGGCGGGATAATTAGGATAACCACACTTCACCGCCCGGGCAGCGGTGGCCTAAACAAACCAGGGAGAATACATGCGAACACTTTGGCGTTTTATTGCCGCTTTTTTTCGATGGAGCTGGCGATTGCTGAACTTTATCCGCAATCTGGTATTGAATTTGTTCTTTATCCTGCTGGTTCTGGTGGGCGTCGGGATCTGGATGCAGGTAAGCGACAGCAAAACCGAGCACAGCAATCGCGGCGCATTACTGCTGGATATCACCGGCGTAGTGGTCGATAAAACTTCAACCAGCGGACGTCTTGGTGCACTGGGCCGCCAGCTCTTTGGCGCCAGTTCCGATCGCCTTCAGGAGAATTCGCTGTTTGATATCGTTGAGACCATTCGACAGGCGCAGAGCGATCGCAATATCACCGGTATTGTGATGGATCTGAAAAACTTCGCCGGCGCCGATCAACCCTCAATGCAGTACATCGGTAAAGCGCTGCGCGCGTTCCGCGACAGCGGTAAACCGGTTTACGCTATCGGTGATAACTACAGTCAGGGCCAGTATTACCTTGCCAGCTTCGCCAATAAGATCTGGCTGTCGCCGCAGGGCGTAGTGGATCTGCACGGTTTCGCCACCAACGGCCTCTACTACAAGACCTTGCTGGATAAGCTGAAAGTCACCACGCATGTGTTCCGCGTTGGCACGTATAAATCTGCCGTTGAGCCGTTTATTCGTGACGATATGTCCCCTGCCGCGCGCGAAGCGGACAGCCGCTGGATCAATGAGCTGTGGCAAAACTACCTTAATACCGTTGCAGCAAACCGCCAGATCACAGCACAACAGGTCTTCCCTGGTGCGCAGGCGATGCTGGACGGTCTGCGCAAAGCCGATGGCGACACGGCAAAATACGCGCTCGACAACAAGCTGGTGGATGAGCTGGGTTCCGCTGCCGAGGCCGAAAAAGCGATGGTCAAACAGTTTGGCTGGAGCAGCGAAGATAAAAACTTCCGCGCTGTCAGCATGTATGACTATCAGACGAAGAAACCGAGCGATGTCGGCGGCACCGTTGCCGTGATCTTCGCGAACGGGGCGATCATGGATGGCGAAGAAACACCGGGGAATGTCGGCGGCGATACCACAGCCGCGCAGATCCGCGACGCACGTCTTGATCCAAAAGTGAAGGCGATCGTCCTGCGGGTGAACAGCCCTGGCGGCAGCGTCAGTGCTTCCGAAATCATCCGCTCTGAACTGGCAGCGGCAAAAGCGGCTGGCAAACCGGTGGTGGTGTCGATGGGTGGCATGGCGGCCTCTGGCGGCTACTGGATCTCGACCCCGGCGAATTACATCATCGCCAATGCCAGCACCCTGACCGGCTCGATTGGTATTTTTGGCGTGATCAATACGCTGGAAAACAGCCTCGATACCATTGGCGTGCACACCGACGGCGTCGCCACGTCACCGCTGGCGGATGTCAGTATGACCAAAGCGCTGCCTGACGAAGTGCAGCAGATGATGCAACTGAGCATCGATAATGGCTACAAACGCTTTATCACGCTGGTCGCGCAGTCACGCAATAGCACGCCTGAGCAGGTCGATAAGATTGCCCAGGGTCACGTCTGGACAGGCCAGGATGCGAAAAACAACGGTCTGGTTGATGCGCTGGGCGATTTCGACGATGCGCTGGCGAAAGCCGCGGAACTGGCGAAACTCAAGCAGTGGCATGTGGATTACTACGAAGAGGAGCCGAGCTTCTTTGATCGGGTAATGGACAGCATGACTGGCTCCGTGCGCGTGATGCTGCCGCAGGCATTGCAGGCTTATCTGCCTGCGCCGCTGGCCAGCGCTGCGCAGGAAGTAAAAGCCGAAACGGACAAACTGGCGGTGTTTAACGATCCACAAAATCGTTACGCCCTCTGTCTGAACTGCGCCAATATCCGCTAAACTCACCTCACACGTCCCCTCCACCGGAGGGGATTTTTTAGATGCGGCAAGAACGAAACCATGCAAAAGAAATCTATTTACGTTGCCTACACCGGCGGTACCATCGGTATGCAACGCTCAGAACACGGTTATGTGCCGGTTTCCGGCCACCTGCAACGTCAACTGGCGCTGATGCCGGAGTTCCATCGCCCGGAGATGCCGGATTTCACGATTCACGAATATGCCCCGCTGATGGACTCTTCCGATATGACGCCGGAAGACTGGCAGCATATTGCTGATGATGTGAAAACGCACTACGACGAGTACGACGGTTTTGTCATTCTGCACGGCACCGACACCATGGCGTACACCGCGTCAGCACTGTCGTTTATGCTGGAAAATCTTGGCAAACCGGTCATTGTGACAGGGTCACAAATCCCACTCGCCGAGCTTCGCTCCGACGGACAAATTAATCTGCTGAACGCGCTGTATGTGGCGGCAAACTTCCCGATTAACGAAGTGACGCTGTTCTTCAACAATCGCCTCTATCGCGGTAACCGCACCACCAAAGCGCATGCGGACGGTTTTGATGCTTTCGCTTCGCCGAACCTGCCGCCGCTGCTGGAAGCCGGCATTCACATTCGCCGACTCAATACGCCACCAGCACCACATACAGTGGGAGATTTGATCGTACACCCTATCACCCCACAGCCGATTGGCGTGGTGACGATTTATCCGGGGATCTCCGCCGATGTGGTGCGTAATTTCCTGCTTCAGCCGGTAAAAGCATTGATTCTGCGCTCCTATGGTGTGGGAAATGCGCCGCAAAACAGCGAGTTCCTGAAAGCCTTGCAGGATGCCAGCGCGCGCGGCATCGTGGTGGTTAACCTGACACAATGTATGTCCGGCAAGGTGAATATGGGTGGCTACGCCACCGGCAACGCTCTCGCCCATGCCGGGGTGATTGGCGGCGCGGATATGACCGTCGAAGCCACGCTGACCAAACTGCACTACCTGCTGAGCCAGCAGCTTGATGCGGACGCGATCCGTACCGCCATGATGCAAAATCTGCGCGGTGAACTGACGCCGGATGAATGAGGAGGCTTGTATGACGCAACGTGCTCTGCTGTTGGTCGATATCCAGAATGATTTTTGCGCTGGCGGCGCGCTGGCCGTGGCCGAAGGCGACAGCACCGTGGATATTGCCAATACCCTGATCGACTGGTGCAAATCCCGTGGCGATGCGGTACTGGCAAGCCAGGACTGGCACCCCGCCGATCACGGCAGCTTTGCCAGCCAGCACGGTGTTGCGCCGTTTAGCACCGGCGAGCTGGACGGCTTAGCGCAAACGTTCTGGCCGGATCACTGTGTGCAGAACAGTGACGGCGCTGCGTTGCACCCATTGCTGAATCAGCAGGCTATTGATGAGGTGTTCCGCAAAGGTGAAGATCAGAACATCGACAGTTACAGTGCGTTTTTCGATAACGATCACCGCAAAGCTACGGCGCTGCATGGCTGGCTGCAACAGCACGGTATTCGCGAGTTAATCGTGCTGGGGCTGGCCACCGACTACTGCGTCAAATTCAGCGTGCTGGATGCGCTGCAACTGGGCTACGAGGTCAGCGTGATCAGCGACGGCTGCCGCGGCGTCAATATTCAGCCGCAGGACAGCACGCAGGCATTTATGGAGATGGCGGTAGAAGGTGCCACGCTCTATACATTGGCGGACTGGCAGGAAACACACGCCTGAGAGACAAAGCCGGATGGCGGCTGTTGCCGTCCGGCTTACAGTTTTACAGGCCAGATAAGGCGAAGCCCCCCTCTGGCATTGCGCGACGCTTATGACTTAAATGTCGCGATCGGCTTCGGCGCAATGCCGAAATCCTCTTTCAACTGCTGCTTACTTTTCATCACCATTTGCCCGTTGGTGTCGATGGTCATGTGCTGCGCCTGCGTGTTGTTGCGCGCCTGCCATAACATCACCAGTTGCAGGCTGTTCTCTTTTTGCTCCGGCGTCAGCGCCACGCCGTCTGGCCATTTTCCTAATTCAACGGCCGTCGCCAGTCGCTGGTAGATCTCTGGCGTCATACTGTTAACAATTTGTTCGAGATCCATATTACTCATCTCCGTGGAATAATAGCTGAATCGATTTTTCAACCACGAGTCTGGCTACCGTCTTCATCATCCATGAAACTCAGCGAGGCGGAGTTCACGCAATAACGCTCTCCGGTCGGCTGCGGGCCGTCCGGGAAGACATGGCCCAGATGCGCGTCACATTTCCCGCAGCGAATTTCTATGCGCTGCATACCGTGGGAGTAGTCATTGATGTAGCGGATCGCGTCTTCACTTACCGGCTCAAAAAAACTCGGCCAGCCGCAGCCAGAATCGTACTTGGTTTGAGAATTGAACAGCGCAGCATCGCACACCAGGCAATGGTAAACGCCATCGCGTTTGTTATGCAGCAGACGGCCCGTAAAAGGGGGTTCTGTGCCGTGATTTTGCGTCACATAAAACTGCATTTCAGTCAGTTCTTTTTTCAGGTCGTCTTCGGAGGAATTATTCGCCATATGCTCACATCTCGCGGTAAAAGTAAGACCATTTTTTCCAACGATTCTAACAAAACATTAACACTAGGGTGCTAACTTTTGTTCTAAACTTAGCAGTTGCGATAAAGCAGCCAGGTAATTGTGATGCGTTTCACATTTTTATCCTGTCTGACCTTTAAAATCCCACGCGGCGCCTCCATATGGGGAGGATGCTCAAAGGAAGAGTGAGGCGAGTCAGTCGAACAAAGGTTATGCGGAGGATTGATTTGTCGCAATGATTGACACGATTCCGCTTGACGCTGCGTACGGTTTTTGTAATTTTACAGCCAACCTTTTATTCACTAACAAATAGCTGGTGGAATATATGACTATCAAAGTAGGTATCAACGGTTTTGGCCGTATCGGTCGCATTGTTTTCCGTGCTGCTCAGGAACGTTCTGACATCGAAATCGTTGGTATCAACGATCTGTTGGACGCTGACTACATGGCGTACATGCTGAAATATGACTCCACTCACGGCCGTTTCAACGGTACCGTAGAAGTGAAAGACGGCAACCTGGTTGTTAACGGTAAAACCATCCGTGTTACTGCTGAGAAAGATCCGGCTAACCTGAAATGGAACGAAATCGGCGTTGACGTTGTTGCTGAAGCTACCGGTATCTTCCTTACCGATGAAACTGCTCGTAAGCACATCACTGCTGGCGCGAAAAAAGTGGTTCTGACTGGTCCGTCCAAAGACAACACTCCGATGTTTGTTCGCGGCGCGAACTTCGACAAATATGCTGGCCAGGACATCGTTTCCAACGCATCCTGCACCACCAACTGCCTGGCTCCGCTGGCTAAAGTTATCAACGACAACTTCGGCATCATCGAAGGTCTGATGACCACTGTTCACGCAACCACCGCAACTCAGAAAACCGTTGATGGCCCGTCTCACAAAGACTGGCGCGGCGGCCGCGGCGCATCCCAGAACATCATCCCGTCCTCTACCGGTGCTGCTAAAGCTGTAGGGAAAGTACTGCCGGAACTGAACGGCAAACTGACTGGTATGGCGTTCCGCGTTCCGACTCCGAACGTATCTGTTGTTGACCTGACAGTTCGTCTGGAAAAAGCAGCGTCTTACGAAGAAATCAAGAAAGCCATCAAAGCCGCTTCTGAAGGCCCGATGAAAGGCGTTCTGGGTTACACCGAAGACGACGTTGTATCTACCGATTTCAACGGTGAAGTTTGCACTTCCGTGTTCGATGCTAAAGCTGGTATCGCACTGAACGACAACTTCGTGAAACTGGTTTCCTGGTACGACAACGAAACTGGCTACTCTAACAAAGTTCTGGACCTGATCGCTCACATCTCCAAATAAGTTGAGATGAGAACATGATCTGAAAGAGCGACTTCGGTCGCTCTTTTTTTTGTTTTCAAGACAGAGGATTGCGTTAATGATTACAAAAATTTTTGCACTTCCGGTACTCGAAAAAATTACCCCAACGCTTACCCGCCGTAAAATGGACGAACTGGATGTGTTAGTCGTTGAACATCCGCAGGTTAAAGCCGCCTTTACCTTACAGGGCGCACATCTGCTCTCCTGGAAACCGCAGAGCGAACAGGAAGTCCTGTGGCTGAGCGGCAACACCCCGTTTAAAGATGGCGTCGCAATCCGTGGCGGTATTCCGGTGTGCTGGCCGTGGTTTGGCCCGGCAAAACAGCAAGGCCTGCCTGCGCACGGTTTTGCGCGCAATCTGCCGTGGACGCTGAAAGCGCACAACGAAGATGCAAGCGGCGTGGTACTGACTTTTGAACTGCAAAGCAGCGATGCCTCGCGCAAATTCTGGCCGCACGACTTTACTCTGTATGCACGTTATAAACTGGGCGCAACCTGTGAAATTGAACTGGAAGCCCACGGTGAGTTTGAAACCACCTCCGCCCTGCACACCTATTTCAACGTTGGTGATATCGCCGCGGTGAAAGTGAGCGGCCTGGGCGATCGCTTTATCGACAAAGTGAATGACGCAAAAGAAGATGTGCTGGCCGATGGCGTACAAACCTTCCCGGATCGTACCGATCGCGTCTATCTGAATGCTGAAGGTTGCAGTCTGATTCATGATGCCGCGCTGAACCGCACGATTGAAGTGACTCACAGCCATAACGCCAACGTGGTGGCCTGGAACCCGGGTCCGGCGCTCTCCGTCAGCATGGCCGACATGCCGGACGATGGTTATAAAACCTTTGTCTGCGTGGAATCAGTCAATGCGACCGTCGCGCAAAAAGCGACCGCCGAAAAACCGTCCCGCCTGGCACAGAGCATCCGCGTGGTTAAACGCTGATCCGCTGCCTACCCTCTCCCGCCGGGAGAGGGTTAAAGCACGTTATTACACAACATCGAGCGGTGTTTTACGGTTGGGCGCCGGAAACGCATTATCGAGTCGCGCCAAATCATCCGCATTGAGCACGATTTTCAACGCTGCCGCATTTTCCTCGACGTGCGCCACGCTCGCCGCTTTGGGTATTGCCATCACCCCCTGATGACTGATAACCCACGCCAGCAGAATTTGCGCCGCGCTGGCGCGGTGCGCATGGGCAATATCCTGCACCACACGGCTTTCCAGTAAACCATCCCGCAGACGCCCGGCCTGCGCCAGCGGACAATACGCCATGACAGGCATCGCCTGCTGCTGGCACCAGGGCAGTAAATCGAATTCAATCCCGCGGGAGCCGAGGTGATACAGCACCTGATCGGTAGCGCAAGCCTCACCGCCGCTGACGCGGGAAAGTTCCTGCATATCGCTGTAATCGAGGTTAGAGACGCCCCAGCGGCGGATTTTGCCCTGCTGCATCAGCGTTTCCATCACCTCGACCGTTTCAGCAAGCGAGTAGTTGCCACGCCAGTGCAGCAGATAGAGATCGAGCACATCGGTTTTCAGGCGACGCAAACTCGCTTCACAGGCCGCGATCGCTTTTTTACCCGCCGCATTCCACGGATAAACTTTGGAAACCAGAAACGCCTTATCGCGCAAACCGCCCTGTAGTGCTTCGCCGACCACCTCTTCAGCACCACCTTCCGCGTACATTTCGGCGGTATCAATCAGCGTCAGCCCCAGATCGATGCCCGCACGTAGCGCATCCACTTCTTTTGCCCGCATGCGTGAATTTTCACCCATGTACCAGGTGCCCTGGCCGATCGCGGGTAGCGTTGCGTTACCGGTAAAAACGATGTTTTTCTCTGCCATCTTCTCCCCCTGCGATAAATGCACCACCGTAAAACAAAACAGGGCCAAAGGCCCTGTTTTAATGCACAGATTACGCTATTCAAATGCACAATCAGAAACGGTAGGTGACACCCGTGGATAACAAACCCGCCCAGGATTTATCCACCATCGGACTGTCTTTTATTTCATCCGACAGATGGGTATAGCGGCCGGTGCCGTAGATGCTCCAGCTATCGGTCAGGCGGTAGCTGACGCTCAGCTCAAGATACGGGTTCCAGCTACTGTCTGGATCGTAGCTGTTTAAACCGCTGCGACGCGCTTCAGAAGCGGAGACGCCATAATAGTACTCATTCTGGTTGTCGCTATTCCACTCAACGCCAATCCCCGGAGTCACCGTCAGACCGCCGTTGTGGTATGCGTACAACCACGCGGCATCCCAGGTGATACCGTTGCTGTTATCCAGCACATCGCCAGCAAGCGTGGTGCGCAGGAAACCATACGGCGTGTTGTGAATATACGATAGCCCCGCCATCATGGTCGCTTTACGGCGTTCTAACTGGCGTAACTGATTGTTATCACTGTCTTTCGGTTTAAACTGCCACGGTGAATAGTAGGCCGTAATCGACAGCTTATCCGCATCATCATTCCACAGATAGTAGCCGCCACCGATGCCACGAAACCAGAAATCATCGCCTTCATAGGTGATCACCGGAATCGGCAGTACATCCCTGTCATACTGTTTGTACGGCGTTTCCACGACGCCGACACCAGCGCCCAGGGAAAAGGTATTTTCTGCATTCGCCGCAAAAGCGGAACCTGCAGTCAGCACACCCAGTGCCAGGAGTTTGAGTTTGGTCACAGTCCTTTCTTTCCTGTAGTCAAATAATTGGCGCAAGAAGTTTAACCGCCCACGACATCCTACCCAAATTTTTTTACCTGAGCATTACAAAAAAGACGCTAACTGTTCATAACGCCTCGCCTGGCATATCCGGTGTGACAAAATGCTGCTGCCCCCGGCTCAGCAAAACTGCGGTGAGCCGTTTCTGGAATTACTGGCGATAAATGACGCGCTGTACATACTGTTACACGGCAATACTCATCATTCCCCTGCGGCTGGTATATAGTGTCGCGGAAACAAAGTTTCCTTTGTCTGTGACCTTAAAAAAAACAACAATTTTGAAACATAAGAACATCAAGTAATTTCACGTTTATAATGAAAATCAAAAATACTTTTTGCCTACATATCCTGATGGCACTTCTTGCCGTCCTGTTCCTTTGTATTCATCCACTGATGAACAGTTATGCCCCGCCGCTTAAATTCCAGCCGCTGATCGAATCTATGGACGGAACGACAAAAGAACAGGCGGAAAAAATAGCGACTATTTCCCATGCATTACAGGGCAATGCGATTTTTTTCATTGGTGCATCGGAGGTAGCCACCTCTGAAGATGAGCCTTACGCTGTATATAATTATCTGAACAATGATTTACATCGTAATGTAGTTGCATTTGGCGACAGTTTTGATGACAGCATCACCCATTTTCTTTTGCTGTCACGCTTTAAAGATTCCCTTAACGCAAACAGTAAAGTGGTTTTACTACTGGCCCCCGACAGCTTTTATTCTACTGGTGTGCCTCCCACTATTTTCGCTAACAATTTCCCGGCGCCCGTATTTAATCCATTAATGCAGGATGAACAGACTCGCCCATTTTTGGTCAATTACTTGCGCAAAATAGATAAAAAGGAAACCAGCCATTTAACGTTTGCACAAATGAAAATCTCTGGCTGGGACCTGGACAATATCTGGCAAGAAGTCAGTTATGAGTTTGACAACTTCTGCACGCTGATAAAAAACGACTGGCTGACGATGCTGCATATTGTCCCTTCACCTGCGCGGCCCTGGCCGGTGCAACCTGCCGTTGCCATCACACCGGATTGGGATCGCGAACTGGCTCATGCCCGCAAACTGAACGAAGCGCGTCAGGAAAGCGCCGACACCTTGTGGATGGATAAAACTGTCTATGAACCGGGCGAAAAACCGGAAGTGTGGGACGACTCGCCCGTTGAACCCGAACAAATGAAAGCGTTTCGCGCCATGATCCAGTTGCTGAAAGAACACCACGTCCAGGTGGTAGTCATTATCGATGCGATTAACCGGCGCGCGGTGCAAAACCCCGAACTCGTACAGCCTGCAGTAACACAGACGACGGCCATCCTGAAAGAAAATCAGATCCCGTATCTTGATATGTATTCAATGCCCTATCAGAACGGCTGGAACTGGGATCGCCTGCATCCTACCGACCTCGCATGGGTTCCGATGGACCGCTTTATTGTTGAGAGTTTTAAATGATGAAATACGCTATTCGCCTGTTTTTCCTTTACCTCTTACTGGCGGTCACCATTATCGCGTGGTCCTCTGTTGATGAAAGCATGAATTTAAAAGTGCACTTTGAATATCAAAAGTTCTGAGGAATGAATGATGTACAGCTCCGGAACCTTTTTCTTCTTTCTCTTTTCTTCGGCGTTGCTGTTTGCGCTGGTTAACCGGGTGTTGCGTTACCGGTTAACTTATTTATCCGCTTTTTCCGTGCTGGCGGCATTCGGCTGGGGATATATATTTCAGGGTGATTACATTGTCCCTGTTGCGGTATTCCTCAGTTTTTATGTTCTCGTGACCTTAAAAGAGAAAGGCTGGTTAAAAACCTGGCAAGCGGTAAGTTTAACCCTGCTGCCTTTGTTCGCGGTGAAATTACATTTAAATAATCACTGGGGAATGATTGGCTTATCTTTTATGACTTTCCGCGCCATTGATGTCCTGCTCTACCGCAACAAAAAAGATGGCAACAATGTTTTACATTATTTCTGTTACCTGTTTATGCCGTTTATTATTCTGGCCGGTCCGATGTATCGCTGGCGAACATGGATCACAGATATTAATAAACCGCTATTTACGTTGACACGTGAGCAATTTCTCGTTGCCGCAGAACGCATTTTTACCGGCATTATCCAGAAATTCTTATTTGCCATGCTGATCGATAACCTGGTCATTCAGTCGTGGAGCCATCGTCCGTTTACCTTAAGTGTTGGCATTGTTATGTCGCTGGCCTATAGCGCCTATCTCTATTTTGATTTTGCCGGTTACAGCAATATGGCAATCGGTGCCGCGCGTCTGTTTGGTCTTAATATTCCGGCAAATTTCAATATGCCCATTCTGGCGAAAAATCCACAGGATTTCTGGCGCCGTTTCCATATCAGTCTGTCTGAATGGTTACGCGATGTGGTCTTTATGCCGATTTATATGAATTTAATGAAGCTCGACTTTTTCCGTCAGAACAAAACGCTGGCGCAGAATATCGGTATTTTCTGCACGCTGTTTTGTATGGGGGCATGGAACGGGCTCGAACGGCACTATGTCATTAGCGGCGCGCTGTTTGGCGCCATTTCAGTTGCACACAACATGTTGCAATGGTCAGCGAAGCGCAGCCCGGCACTGAACCGTTGGTTGCAATACCCCGTGATGCTCTTTTTGGGACGCCTGTTAACGCTCGCAAGCGCTGCGGTATCCCTTTACATTTTTAGCGGAATGTCTCCCCTATGAATCTTCACTCTGATCTCCAGGCGCTCCAGGATTTCCTGCGTGCAGCATTACTCGATCCCGCTCGTCCGCATCAGTTAGCGATCAGCGGCAGCGATGAAACATTAACCTGGCAACAACTCTCTGTGGCGGTAACAGAGTGGTTACAGCGCTATCAGCGTTGCCAGCCACCGGCAGGAACGCCAGTGGTGTTATATGGCCACCAGCAGGCGGAATTCGCGGTGGCAATCTATAGTTGCCTGCTCCACAACATTCCCTATATTCCGGTGGACTGCATTTACCCCCAGGAAAGGCTGAAGGAGATTTGCCACCTCGCCAGCGCGCCGTACTACTACGACGTAGCGACCCGGCAGTTTGTGCCAACCGGTGAAGTCGGCCAGCCGCTGGCAGAACCGGATCTCGCCTATATCATGTTTACTTCTGGTAGTACTGGTAAACCGAAGGGCGTGCAGATCGGGCGGGAAAGCGTGTGGCATTTTATGCAGTGGGTGAGCCAGGATTTCGCGTTGCCGCAAGTGCCGGTGCTGATGAACCACGCACTGTTCAGTTTCGATCTCTCGTTGATTCCATTACTGGCGAATCTGGCAACAGGCGGCCACATTGTGCTAAATGCCAAAGAAGATATCGCGGCGGAAGACTGGCTCACCCGGCTGAAAAATAATGCTGTCTCAGTCTGGGTTTCCACCCCCTCTTTCGCCTACCAGAAATTGCTCTCGCCGCAGTTCAATAGCGACTTTTTACCGACGCTTGGCGTGTTTATATTTATCGGCGAGGTGCTCAACAAAGCGCTGGTTAAACAGCTGCGCCGCCGTTTTCCGCACGCCAAAATCCTCAACTCCTATGGTCCGACCGAAGCGACTATCGCCACCACCGTGGTTGAAATCACCGATGAGATAGTGAACCGCGAGAACGACCTGCTGCCGATCGGCACCATGATGCCGGAATCCAGAATGGAGATTACTGCAGAGGGTGAGCTGATAATCTGGGGCAAAAACGTGATGCGTGGCTATCTCGGCCTGCCGCAGGAGAACGCAGAAAAATTGCTGCGCCGGGAAGGCGAAGCATGGCGCGGCTATAAAACGGGCGATCTCGGCTATGAAGATGGGCTTCTTTACTGCCAGGGACGTAATGACAGCCAGATCAAACTCAACGGCTACCGCATTGAAATCAACGAGATTGAAAACCGCCTGCTGGCGATGTCCGGCATTCGTGAGGCGGTCGTATTGCCGTTGATGAAAACGGGCGGCGGCGTGCTGCGTATCGCGGCGTTCTGCGTAACAAAACTGGCACCTGACGCTATCAAACATTCACTTTCACAGGTGGTGCCATCATACATGGTGCCGTCGCAAATCATTATCCAGGACGCTTTGCCGTTGAACCCTAACGGTAAAATCGACCGTAAACTGCTGGACAGCCACGCCCGCAGCAACTGATTACACAGGAAAAGACAATGGAACAAGAAATTCTCGCGCTGTTTGAAAAGATTCTGTCCCGCAAGGTGGGCTTTCATGATGAGCTGATCGAGTCCGATATTCTCGACTCCATTCTCGCGGTAGATATGGTTCTGGAAGTGCAGGACGTTTACGGCTGCATGATCCCGCCGACGGAAGTCGCCAGCGTGCTGAAAACGCCCGCCGATTTAGCACGTTACGTTGAAGAGCACCGCGGCTAATCACACGGGCTTTATGATATTCAAAAGCTCCAGGCATTATCGCCAGGAGCTTTTTTTCGTCTTAACAACGAAAAAACGCCCCTCTGTCATCATCGTTTCACACTGCTCACGTAGTTAATATTGTCGCTCATCTTTGTACTGAGACGAAGTGACCATGACGGCGTCACTTTTTCTATACTTGCGATTCCGCACATCCTGTAAAAATTTACCAACATTCGCCCGGTGCGAAATGTTGGCATTTTCCAACGCAAAAACCCGCTATCAATCATAAAAAATCTGTATAAATCAAATTAGACAGATATTTAATCTAAATAATGAGTAAAAAACACCCTCCTGCCATCAGAATCGTCTCCAGCGATAACTTGATCAAAGACGGATACACGCTCATAACAGATAGGACGGAGCAGATTTTTTATCCCGTTGGTTTGCGACGCTAAAAGTGGAAAAACTGATAGCTGTAATGTTCCCACAGATTAAGAAAGGACGGCATGCCATGAATATATTCGATCACTATCGCCAGCGTTATGAAGCTGCCAAGGACGAAGAGTTCACTTTGCAGGAGTTTCTTGCTATCTGTAAGCAAGATCGTAGTGCCTATGCTAACGCCGCTGAAAGGCTGCTGATGGCTATAGGTGAACCTGTGATGGTAGACACCGCCCAGGAGCCACGGCTTTCCCGTCTCTTTTCGAACCGGGTCATTGGACGCTACCCGGCATTTGAAGAATTCTATGGCATGGAAGAGGCAATAGAACAAATTGTCTCGTACCTCAAACATGCCGCTCAGGGTCTGGAAGAGAAGAAACAGATTCTCTATTTACTCGGCCCGGTGGGCGGCGGGAAATCGTCGCTGGCTGAACGGCTGAAATCCTTAATGCAACGGGTGCCGATTTACGTGCTGAGCGCCAATGGCGAACGCAGCCCGGTAAACGACCATCCTTTGTGCCTGTTTAACCCGCAGGAAGATGCGCAGATCCTTGAGAAAGAGTACAACGTTCCGCGTCGCTATCTCGGCACCATTATGTCGCCGTGGGCCGCCAAACGTCTGCACGAATTCGGCGGCGACATCAGCAAATTCCGTGTGGTCAAAGTATGGCCGTCGATTCTGGAACAGATCGCCATCGCCAAAACTGAACCGGGTGATGAAAACAACCAGGACATCTCCGCGCTGGTGGGTAAAGTGGATATCCGCAAGCTGGAAAACCACGCGCAAAACGATCCGGATGCTTACGGTTATTCCGGCGCGCTGTGCCGGGCAAACCAGGGGGTCATGGAATTCGTCGAAATGTTCAAAGCACCGATCAAGGTGCTGCACCCACTGCTGACCGCCACGCAGGAGGGGAACTATAACGGTACGGAAGGCATATCCGCCCTGCCGTTTAACGGCATTATCCTCGCCCACTCGAACGAATCGGAATGGGTGCAGTTCCGTAACAACAAAAACAACGAAGCATTTCTTGACCGTGTTTACATCGTCAAGGTGCCTTATTGCCTGCGCATCTCGGAAGAGATGAAAATTTACGAAAAACTGCTCAATCACAGTGAGCTGTCCCATGCGCCATGCGCGCCGGGCACGCTGGAAACACTGGCGCGTTTCTCGATCCTGTCGCGTCTGAAAGAGCCGGAAAACTCGAGCATCTACTCGAAAATGCGGGTCTACGATGGTGAAAGCCTGAAAGATACCGATCCGAAAGCCAAATCATACCAGGAGTATCGCGACTACGCCGGGGTCGATGAAGGGATGAACGGTCTGTCGACGCGTTTCGCCTTTAAGATCCTCTCCCGCGTGTTTAACTTCGATCATGTGGAAGTGGCGGCCAACCCGGTGCATCTGTTCTACGTACTGGAGCAGCAAATTGAGCGCGAGCAGTTCCCGCAAGAGCTGGCCGAGCGTTACCTGGAGTTCCTGAAAGGCTATCTGATCCCGAAATACGCCGAGTTTATCGGCAAAGAGATCCAGACGGCGTACCTGGAATCCTACTCCGAATATGGGCAGAACATTTTCGACCGTTATGTCACTTATGCGGATTTCTGGATCCAGGATCAGGAGTATCGCGACCCGGATACCGGCCAGTTGTTTGACCGTGAATCCCTGAACGCGGAACTGGAAAAAATCGAGAAACCGGCAGGGATCAGCAACCCGAAAGATTTCCGTAACGAAATAGTCAATTTTGTGCTGCGCGCCCGCGCCAACAACAACGGCCGCAACCCGAACTGGACCAGTTACGAAAAACTGCGCACGGTCATCGAGAAGAAAATGTTCTCGAATACCGAAGAGCTTTTGCCGGTCATTTCGTTTAATGCCAAAACCTCAACCGACGAGCAGAAAAAGCATGACGACTTTGTCGATCGTATGATGGAAAAAGGCTACACCCGCAAGCAGGTTCGCCTGCTCTGCGAATGGTATCTGCGTGTTCGTAAATCATCATAACAACGATCGGGCCGCGCCCTGCGCGCGGCCTGTTGCAAAGTTGGCATTCGCAGCGGGAGGCACTAATGACCTGGTTCATTGACCGACGTCTGAACGGCAAAAACAAAAGCACGGTTAACCGCCAGCGATTTTTACGCCGTTATAAAGCACAAATAAAACAGTCGATTTCCGAAGCCATTAACAAACGCTCGGTGACCGACGTGGAGAACGGCGAGTCTGTCTCCATCCCAACGGAAGATATCAGCGAACCGATGTTTCATCAGGGGCGCGGCGGCTTACGTCATCGCGTGCATCCGGGAAACGATCATTTTGTGCAAAACGACCGTATCGAACGCCCGCAAGGCGGCGGTGGCGGTTCCGGTAGCGGCCAGGGTGAAGCCAGCCCTGACGGCGAAGGCCAGGATGAATTCGTCTTTCAGATCTCCAAAGATGAGTATCTCGATCTGCTGTTTGAGGATCTGGCGCTGCCGAACCTGAAACAAAACCAGCAACGGCAGCTTAATGAATTTAAAACGCACCGCGCTGGCTACACCTCCAACGGTGTACCGGCGAATATCAGCGTCGTGCGATCGCTGCAAAATTCGCTCGCCCGTCGAACCGCGATGACTGCCGGTAAACGCCGTGAATTGCGCGAACTGGAAAATAGTCTCGAAACGGTGGAGAAAAGCGAACCGGCACAGTTACTTGAAGAGGAGCGTTTACGTAAAGAGATTGCGGAACTGCGCGCAAAAATCGAGCGTGTGCCGTTTATCGACACCTTTGATTTACGCTACAAAAACTACGAAAAACGCCCGGAACCTTCCAGTCAGGCGGTGATGTTTTGCCTGATGGACGTCTCCGGCTCGATGGATCAGGCCACCAAAGATATGGCCAAACGTTTTTACATCCTGCTCTATCTGTTCCTGAGCCGGACCTATAAAAACGTCGAAGTGGTCTATATCCGTCATCATACGCAGGCAAAAGAAGTGGATGAGCATGAGTTCTTCTACTCGCAGGAAACGGGCGGCACTATCGTTTCCAGCGCCCTGAAACTGATGGATGAAGTGGTCAAAGAGCGTTACGACCCGGCACAGTGGAACATCTATGCTGCGCAGGCGTCGGACGGCGATAACTGGGCGGACGACTCACCGCTGTGTCACGAAATCCTGGCGAAGAAAATCCTGCCAGTGGTGCGTTACTACAGCTACATTGAGATCACCCGCCGGGCGCACCAGACGCTGTGGCGCGAGTACGAACATCTGCAAACGATGTTCGATAACTTCGCCATCCAGCATATCCGCGATCAGGAAGATATCTACCCGGTATTTCGTGAACTGTTTCACAAGCAAACGGCAACATCAGGGAATTAACCACACATATCAGCCAGTCAGGCCCGCCCGGCTGGCTGATTCTCCTCAGGCGCGTTCTTTCCCGCAAACCCTTCTGATTCCGCTTGCGCGGAGCTAATCCACGAATTGCCCTACAAAAGCGCGGCTATTTCACCCCTTGTGAGCAAAGAAATGTGGCACATTTTACGCACGACAAATCGTGGCGTTCTCTTTCGTCGCGAAAGACAAATTGACAGGAACCGTGCGCATGATCGACCTTGAGGACTTAAAAGTATTTGTACAGAACCCTGAAATAAAAGGGATTATTGATACCGTCTGGGACGATCTGGGAGAAGCCTTCGTGCAAGCACAGGCCATCCTGCCCGCTGAAAAAGCGATGCCGCGCCGGGAACTCTCTTTTCACGACCACGTTAAGCTGCTCGGTTATCTCTGCTGGTTAGTGAATAATGCCAACGCCGCTGGCGATATTATTGAAATCGGCGTCTGGAAAGGCAAATCCAGCGCCTTTATGAACGCCCTCTGCCAGGGTAACCGCCGCATTATCAGCATCGACCCGATGGAATTGACGAACCAGCCTCTGGAACTGGGTTTCTACCACGAGCATATTTTCCCGGAAGTCACGCTGATACGCGGCTATTCGCAGCACAGTATTGAACGGGTAATGGCGCTGGCGCCGAAAACCATTCTGCTGCATATTGACGGCGGCCACCTGAAAGAGCACGTTCTTACCGATTTCCTGCTGTATGCGCCAACCGTGGTTAGCGGTGGATTTATTGTCTTCGATGATTATCGCGACTTCATCTACTCTCCGGAAGTCGGACCCGCAGTTGACCTGCTGCGCGCAGGCGGCTTCTTTAACGGATTCGACGTTATTGGTAGCGTTCCGGGCTTTGAAAACAGCTACCTTTTGCAAAAAAAATAAACAGTACACACAAAGCGTTGTTTGTAGTGCTTGTATTTTTTCGCCGCCCTTCAGGGCGGCTTTTTTATTCTCATCGTCCGGCGGGTGGATTATGCTTTCACTCTTACTGTTTGTTATTGGGAGAGATCATGTCTGAGATTGCCAGCCGCGACGTCCATCAACATCTGTTGACCCTGCTGGAACAGCAGCAAGCACGTTTTCAGGTAGTCGAGCACGACGCCGTCGGTAAATGCGAAGCGGTCAGTGAAATTCGCGGCACCGCCCTGGGTCAGGGCGCTAAAGCGCTGGTGTGCAAAATTAAAGGTAACGGTGTGAAAAAGCATGTGCTGGCGATCCTGGCCGCCGACCTGCAAGCCGATCTCAGCCGTCTGGCGCACCATTTTGGTGGTCTGAAAGCCTCGCTGGCCAGTCCGCTGGAGGTGGAGCAGCTCACCGCCTGCGTCTTCGGCGCGATTCCGCCGTTTAGCTTTCATCCGGATCTGCATCTGGTGGCCGACCCGGTGCTGTTTCAGCGCTTTGACGATATCGCCTTCAACGCTGGTCTGCTGGAAAAATCAGTGATTATGGATACACAAGATTACCTGCGCATTGCGCAGCCGGAAATTGTCGATTTCCGCCGTCTGTCCGCGTAATGGGCCGGTTACCACTCCGAGCGTTCCAGTATTAACACGCAGATCACCAGCCCAACGGCCAGCGTCGTAAACAGTGTGGTAAGAATATAGATATCTGATGGCATGATGGCGGCTCGCAATTGCCTGAAATTTCACCGGGCGATGCGCTATTGATAAGCGCCGAACATGACTGATTCATGACAGATTGCCAGAACTTGCGTAAAAAATCGCCACAAGTTCTGGCAACTGCCCGAAATTAGCCGTACGAAAGAAAAAAGCCTGCCTCATCATCCATTTATGCGTAGAGTGAACAGGCTTCTTTTTTTGGCAAGGAACCTCTGCATGTTTGATAGCACGCTGTTTATTTTGCTCGCGCTCGCCGCGCTGGGATTTGTCAGCCACAACACCACCGTCGCCGTTTCCATTCTGGTGCTGATTATTGTCCGCATCACTCCGCTGAACACCTTCTTTCCGTGGATAGAAAAACAGGGACTGACGGTGGGGATTATTATTCTGACGATTGGCGTGATGGCGCCGATTGCCAGCGGCTCGCTGCCGCCGTCCACCCTGTTGCACTCCTTCGTCAACTGGAAGTCGCTGGTGGCCATTGCGGTGGGTATTTTTGTCTCGTGGCTCGGCGGGCGCGGCGTGACATTAATGAGTACGCAGCCGTCGCTGGTGGCAGGGCTGCTGGTCGGCACCGTGCTGGGTGTGGCCCTGTTCCGGGGCGTTCCGGTCGGGCCACTGATTGCTGCCGGGCTGGTGTCGCTGCTAATTGGTCGGCAGTGAATAACGACGCTGGTGGCGTTTGACGGCAAACTCCAGCGCGCTGCACAGCAGGTAGTAGACCAGACCGGTAAAGATAAACAACGCCGCAGGATAGACCTGCACCCGGTTATTCACCTGCCCGGCTACGGTGGTCAGCTCCGGCACGTTGACGATAAATGCCAGCGAGGTGTCCTTCAGCAGCGCGACCAGCAACCCCACGTATGAGGGCAGCGCATTGCGTAACGCCTGTGGCAGCAGTACCAGCCGCAGGGTTTGCGCGCTGCTAAAACCACTGCTCAGCGCCGCTTCGTACTGGCCGTCTGGCAACGCGCCCAGCGCCGCCAGCGTCGAATACATTACCGATGCCGAGGTAAACCACGCCAGCGCCAGCGTTACGGTCACCGCGCCAGGCAGATCCGTTCCTGTCAGCCACGGCAGTAAAAACCACAGCCAGAAAATCACGAAGATCAGCGGAATGCCGCGGATAATCTCTGCCCACAGAAACAGTACCCTGCGCGGCAAGCCGCGAAAGCGCCAGGCGCAACAGGCCAGCAGCACGCCGCCGGGAAAGGCCAGCGCCGCCGCGCCAAAGGTCATCAGCAATGAGAGCAATACCCCGCCCGGTTCTCCCTGGGCTGCTCGCCCCCACAACAGATAATCGAGGTTATCGGTGATAACCGTAACGTTAGCGATCATGCTGCCCTCCCGCCGCGCGGCGTAGAATTCGCCAGCTTTGCGCCCCATTGAACAGCACGCTCATCACCAGCCCCAGCAGCAGATAGAGCGCGCTGCCAATGGCAAACGCTTCCAGCGCATGCGCGTTGTAACTTTCGATCTGTCGGGTCTGGTAGGTCAGTTCGCCAAGGCCAATCCCGGTGGCCAGCGAGGAGAGTTTCATCAGGTTGAGATATTGCCCCACCACCGGTTGCCAGGCATTGTGCAACCCCTGCGGCAACAGCACCCAGCGAAACAGCGCCAGCGGGCTGAACCCTTGCGACTCGGCCGCTTCAATTTGCCCGCGCGGTACCGCGTGTAGCCCGGCCTGAATCTCTTCCACCAGAAATGCGGCGGTAAACAGCCCTAAGGCCCAGGCGGAGGAGAGAAATTCCGGGGTAAACCACCAGACATTACCCGGCAGAATGCTGAATGCATGGTCGTCATTGACGTACTGGCGAAAACTCAGCGGCAGCAGGTTCCAGGCGGCGAAATACCAGAACAGTAACTGCACCAGCAAAGGCGTGTTGCGAAACAGCGAAACCCACACCGCCACCGCTCCACGCCCCACTTTGCCACCGGTCAACCGCAACGCCAGCAGCAGTACCGTCAGCGCCGTCGCCAGCAACATACCGGCGATAGTGACCCAAATGGTGGTGAGAAAACCGGAGACGATCCATTGCGCGGGCTGCCCGGTCAGCACGCCCGCCCAGTCGAGATGCAGCGCCATCACAACTCCTTGTTATCCGCGTGCAGCGGGTTGAGCACTTTTTGCAGGAAACGCTGCGCTCGGGGGTGTTGCGGCGCGGAGAAGAACTGTGCCGGTGCCGCCTGTTCCAGGATCTCGCCGCCGTCGATAAAGATCACCCGATCGGCAATTTCACGGGCAAACTGCATCTCGTGGGTAACAACAATCAGCGTGATGCCACTGTGCGCCAGCGATTTCATCACCTGCAACACCTCGCCAATCATCTCTGGATCCAGCGCCGAGGTGGGCTCGTCGAACAGAATGATATGCGGATCGGCAGCCAGCGTGCGGGCGATCGCCACCCGCTGCTGCTGCCCGCCGGAGAGCTGCGAGGGAAAGTGATGCGCTTTATCCTGCAACCCCACCCGCGCCAGGAGCGCCAGCGCGATAGCCTGCGCGTCACCGGCACTTTTACCGTGAATGTGCCGCAGCGCCAGCGTGATATTGTCCAGCGCGTTGAGGTGCGCATAGAGATTGAATTGCTGAAAGACGAAACCGACATGGCGACGCAGTCCGCGCAGCGCGCGCCCGGAGAGCGTGCTGGTCGGTTGGCCATCAACCTCAATCTCGCCGCTGCTCAGGGTTTCAAGCTGGTTGATCAGGCGGATCAGGGTCGATTTGCCGGAGCCAGAGGGGCCGCACACGGCCAGCACTTCACCAGCGGCGACCTGTAAATCAATGCCATTCAGCACAACATTATCGCCATAGCGTTTTGTGACGCCGCGAAATGTCACCGTTCCTTTTTGCACGGGAAACGCCTCCGTGGCGGGAGCCACAGAGGCGGAAAACAGACCTGACAGCATATTACTTCGCTTCTATTTTAAAGCTGCGTGGAGCCGGAGTTTTGGTTTGCGGGCCAAACCAGGTATCGTAGATTTTTGCCGCGTCGCCGCTCTTCTCAAGGTTCACCAGTTCATCATTCACCGCTTTCAGCAGCGCGGTTTCACCTTTACCCACCCCAACGCCAATCTCCTCTTTCGACAGCAGATCCGGCAGGATTTTAAATTTCGCTTTATCCGGCGCTTCCGCCAGTAACCCGGCCAGAATGGTGCTGTCTTGTGTAATCGCCTGTACGTTGCCATTACGCAGCGCGGTCAGCGCCAGTGGGATATCGTCATAGGCCAGCACGCGGGATTGCGGGAAGCGCTGGTGCAGCGCCTGCTCCCCGGTAGTGCCTTTCACTGCGCCGATACGCGCTTTGCTGTAGGCATCCAGTTTATCGGCAGCCGTTGCCGGGACGAGGAACTGCTGGCCGGTAACAAAATACGGCGTGGAGAAGTCAATCACCTGCGCGCGTTCCGGGGTGATGGTGATATCTGCAACAATCAGATCCACCTTGCCGGATTGTAACAGCGGAATGCGGTTCGCCGGATTGGTCGCGACCAGCTCCAGTTTCACCCCAAGGCTTTTCGCCAGAGCTTTAGCAAAATCGACGTCATAACCGACGATATCGTGCGATTTCGGATCAATTGCGCCAAACGGCGGGTTGGCGTCGAAGGTCGCCACTTTGACGACACCAGCGGCTTTGATATCCGCCAGTTTGTCGGCATGCGCAGCAAATGAGAGTGCGGAAAGGAGTGTCAGCGCGCTGAGCGCGGTGATTTTTGTGTGTAATGTGGTTGCCATGCTTATCCTTATGCCCTGTTATTGTGGTGATTTCAGCGCTAAAGTCACATAACCCCATTCATCAGACAAATATCAAAAAGTGCATTGATTATCTGAAAATATTATTAAAAACAGATTCACCATATAAATCCCTTATCCACCATCGCTCCACAGAACAAACCTTTTAAGACCTTATAAACACAAGGGAATAGAGAGCAGAAAATATTACTCTGCGCCGAGTGTGGCCAGATAACGCCCCGGCGTCTGACCCAACCCCTTTTTGAACATGGTAATGAATGCCGTGGTCGAGTCGTACCCCAGCGTCTGGGCGGCTTGCTGTACGGACTGGCCGCTAATCAGCAGTTGCAGGGCGAGGATCAACTGCATCTGATGCCGCCAGCGACGAAAACTGAGGCCCGTCTCCCGGACCACCAGCCGCGCCAGGTTACGCTCGCTCATGGCGAAAACCTGTGCCCACTGCGCCAGCGTTTGCCGCTCAGCCGGGCTGGCCTCCATATGATCGACCATCTGGCGGATCTTCAGGTGCGCGGAAACAGGAAGCTGCAACTGCATCTGCGGTTGATCCGGCAACTCATCAAACAGCACCTGCACCAGCCGCTGCGTAGCAGGCTGGCGTCGCTGCGTCGGCGTTCGTGCGGCAAGCGTCATAATCAGCTCGCGCACCAGCGGCGAGATCTTCAACGTGCAGCAATGTTCCGGCATCACCACCGACCAGGGTTCGATAAATAAAAAGCAGAGCTGCGCGTTGGGAGTCGCGTGATTACTGTGCGACACCCTACCGGGCAGCCACATGGCATGGTGCGGCGGCACCATCCAGCGTGCATGTTCAACTTCGCAGGTGATGGCCCCTTTCAGCGCCAGAATCAGTTGCCCCTTGCGGTGACAATGCGCAGGAATGCGCTGCTCTTCTGCCGCAACGGTGATACGAAAAGCCACCGCCGCTTCCTGCTGGCTGTCGGGATCGTAACCGCCCAGTCCGAGTCCGTGCATTAAGTTGTCCGAATTTAGCGATAAACTGTCATTTTAGCTTGATTAAAACCAAAGAAAAAACCGCTATCGTAACGCTCTGTTGTTTATCAAGAGAATACAATGACCACTCGCCTTTCTTCCCGTGGGCAACAAGGGGTACTGCTGATTGCCGGTATCCTGATGATTGCGACCACGTTACGCGTCACGTTTACCGGCGCGGCGCCGTTGCTCGATGCCATTCGTGCAGAATATGGTTTAAGTACCGCACAAACCGGCATGCTTACCACGCTGCCGCTGCTGGCATTTGCGCTGATCTCTCCGCTGGCTGCCGGTGTCGCCCGCCGTTTCGGCATGGAGCGCAGTCTGTTTGCCGCTATGGTGCTGATTTGTCTTGGCATCGCCATCCGTTCCCTGCCGTCCTCCACGCTGCTGTTTGCTGGCACAGCGGTGATTGGTTGCGGTATCGCACTCGGCAACGTGCTGTTGCCAGGTATGCTGAAGCGTGACTTCGCCGGGCATGTAGCGAAACTGACTGGCGCCTACTCCCTGACGATGGGCGCGTCTGCGGCGCTTGGCTCCGCACTGGTGGTTCCGCTGGCGCAGAGCGGCGCGGGCTGGCACGGCGCATTGCTGATGCTGATGGTGTTTCCGCTGCTCGCGCTGCTGCTGTGGTTGCCTCATCTGCGTCGCGGTGCACCGGCGCAGATCAGCGCTTCCGGAGCGCTGCACAGCCGGGGGATCTGGCACTCGGCGCTGGCCTGGCAGGTCACGCTGTTCCTCGGTATCAACTCGCTGATTTATTACATTATTATTGGCTGGCTGCCGTCGATTCTGCTGACTCAGGGTTTTAGTGAAGCGCAGGCCGGTTCCCTGCACGGTATTTTGCAACTGGCGACTGCCGCGCCAGGCTTACTGGTGCCGGTTTTCCTGCACCGGCTGAAAGATCAACGCGGCATCGCGGCGCTGGTGGCGCTTCTGTGCGCGGTGGGTTCGCTGGGATTATGGTTGCTACCAGCATATGCCGTGCTGTGGACGGTTATTTTTGGTTTTGGCTCCGGCGCGACGATGATCCTCGGCCTCACTTTTATCGGCCTGCGCGCCAGTTCCGCACATCAGGCGGCCGCCCTCTCCGGGATGGCGCAGTCGGTCGGTTACCTGCTGGCAGCCTGTGGCCCGCCGTTGATGGGAAAAATTCACGACGCCAGCGGCGACTGGCACCTTCCGTTACTGGCATGTACCGTGCTGGCGGTGGTAATGGCGGTGTGCGGCGCGTTTGCCGGCCGCGAACGGGAAATTATTTCCCGCTAAACCGCGCGCCATCCGGCCGGATACCGGATGGCGCGTAAGAGCTGCATGGCTTATTCGCAGGCAGCGCGCAGCATCGCCTGTACCAGCGGTGAAGGTCGTCCAGCCAGCGCGGCGCGTTCATGCTGAAACAGCGTGGCGACAAAGAACGGATGCGTCACCAGTTCCACCGCGCGGATTTCACCCTCTTCATCCCAACCGGTCACGCGCAGATCGCCGCTCTCCAGTTCGCGGGCAAACTCTGCCGAAACGCCAAAGCTGCAACGGTATGCCTCTTCCACCATTTCACGACCATACGCGCGGGCAATCAGCGTATTCGGTCGCAGTTCGATGGTACCGGTTTGATCCACCAGCGCGCAGGTCAGCGGGGAGATCACCATGCGTCCTTCGTTTTCCGTTTCAGCATGTGCAGCGTCGCTCCAGCCCAGCACATTACGGGCATATTCGATCACCGCATGCTGGAAACCGCCGCAGGTACCGAGGAACGGCACGGCATTTTCTCGCGCATACTGAATGGCAATAAACGCGCCACGGGCATTTTTATAAGGGCTTCCCGGCACCACCCAGATGGCATCGTAGCCGACCAGATCTTCGGCGCTGTTAATTTCGCTGGTCGGTAACCAGTCGTAATCAGCGGTAATTTCCAGTACGGCAGCGGCATCATCAATCGCCAGCGGAATCGCCTGATGAGCAACAATGTCATGGCTGTAATCGCCGACCAGTGCGATACGCAGTGTTTTCTTCGGAGGGATATGATGCATGAATGTGTCCTTATGCCGGGGCAAATAACGAATAACATAAGGAACATCACATTAGCTGTCTTTTACTGGAATCACAACACCTTAAAATTGAGATCATGTATCACGCGGAAAAATGAAATAATCTGTTGCGCAAGAACAAATTATCAGGAGTCACCCGTGCAGCAAACCCGCATCCTCGTGAGCGCCTGCCTTTCCGCACGACAATTACCGGCGCTGATTGCCTGGGTTGAAGAGAGGGAGAGCCATGATCCAATGTAAACGTGTTTATGACGCCGCCAGCGACGACGATGGTTACCGGGTGCTGGTCGACCGGCTCTGGCCGCGCGGCATAAAAAAAGCCGAGCTGCGTTTTGATGAATGGAACAAAACGCTGGCACCCTCAACGGAGCTGCGCAAAGCCTTTCACGGGGAGGTGCTCGATTTTGCCAGCTTCAGCGAAGCCTACCGCAAAGAGCTGGATGCGCAAAAAACGGCAGGTGAACAGCTTGCGGCACGGGGTAAAAAGGAGACTGTTACGCTGTTATACGCGGCGAAAAACAGGGCGCAGAATCATGCCATTGTGCTGGCCGAATGGCTGCGCTCGTTGAGTTAGTCGATCACCCGCTCGCGCAGATCCTGCGATTCGCTGTCGGGTTGCAGCGGCATCAGATGCTCAGCCCGGATAAAAGCAAAGCCCTGCTGACCATCGAAAGCGGTGACATTTCCGGTGACCAGCCACAGCGCCCGGCCGACGTTGCGCGGCATCTCAGTGATTACACCGTTCACCGGATTTAAAAAACGTTCTCCCGGCTGGAACAGGCCGAACAGTTCAACGGCTTTACCAATATTGCAGCGACCATTGGCGGTCTGGGCGCCAATCACTAAGGCCTGGCTGCCCGCTCGTAGCTGAAACATACTTCTCTGGTACTCTCGCAACAGTAAAAATGAGATTAATCTGAAAGCGAAGTTTACCCTGGGCTGCCCGTTGCTGTCACGATCCGGATTGCGGATGATCGCGACGCCACAGCGTCCATTCATCGATCACCTCACCGTTCGGCAGTTTACACTCGGTACGCACACCCTGCGGACTCTGAACCGGCACCCGCTGACCGCCCTTTTGCTGGCAGTACATCGCCGCCGGATTGGCTTTCCCGATCTGCGGCGGCAGCGGCGCATCGGGTTTCGTTGTGGAGCAAGCGGTGACTAAAAACGGCAGCATCCATAAAACATAGCGCATCATTTTTTTCCTTCATCTCAGGCGAAATCGCTCTTCAGCATAGCCTCAAGCCGGAGGTATCTCCATGATTTCTCCATTCTTACTGCACTTTTGGTCATTATAGTGAGTCTCGTTCTCACCCATGACCAAGAGAACATCATTCCGTAATCAATGAGTTTTTGCCCCGCTTCATCAACGGGGCTTTTTTTTATTTTCCCCTGCCAGCTTTAGTGGCTACCGCCCCCCGATATATCAAATGTCCGGCTTTCATGATGTAATGTCGCGCAGTCAGGATCTGCAGCATTAACATGCGCGGCTGTGTCTGTGAATGAGGGAATGTATCTGGTGAAAAAAATAAAAAGAAAAAACCCTTTCCCCGTCTCGATTAAGCTTATTGACCCCCATGGATAGCTTGAGAAAAATCTGATTTTCTTCTATCTCTTATACAATTCATTTCTGGCGAATATCGCCGGTGAAGGAGTTTTCGTGAGAAAGACAACCATCATTATGCTGATTGTGGCAATTGTCGCCGTGGCCGGAACGCAATTGGGCTGGTGGTAATTCCAGACATATTGTTATTTCAGCGCAGAACTCAACCAAACGAATGATGGCGTCCTCTGAACAGATTCCTACGGTCTCATTTATTTGGGCAGGAGCTCGCTATGTTCACTGGTCTGAAAAAAAGCGAAAGCAAACGGTTAGCCACTCTGGAGCTGCTGAGCAAGGAGGATAAATCCCGCGATGCAGCACTGGCCGAGTTTGCTCTTCTGGCGTGCGAAGTTATGGGCGTTGAAGGCTGCTTTATCTCTACATTCGATGATGTTTTTCAATATATCAAATATGTTAAAAACATACCGATTGAGCACGTAAAAATACGTATTGAACAGACCATGTGCCAATATTCTTTGCACAGCGGCCAAACGGTAATTAGTTCAGATACCCGCCTTGATGGTCGATTTAATCATCAGCCGCTGGTAAAAAGCGGCGATATTGTTTTTTATGCTTCAGCGCCAATGATAAATAAAGATGGCGTGATCATGGGTACGCTGTGTGCGAGTCATTCCGAAACCTACGTGCCCACGTCCAGCCAGGTTGCCAGCTTTTTGCGCGTTGCCGCCCTCGCTGCCGCGTATCTTGAATCCTTTTATACCGTCGGGTTGGTGGATGCGCTGACCGGTCTGCCTAACCGCCAGTTTCTGATGAAAGAGATGGAGCGGCTGACCAATGAAAAAGTGAGTTCCCCTTACGGGCTGGTGATTTTTGATTGCATCGATATGCCGCGCGCTTACGAGCTCTCTCGCTATCTCGGCCTGGAAGCGGTGGAGAAACTGCTACGCAGCTTCGGCTCGCTGCTGCGTTTACGCCTGAGACTGAAAGAAGAGGTCACGCTGTACGCCTTTACCACCGCGCGTTATGCCGTGCTGGTGGATATCGATTATGCGCTGACGCTGGCAAAACGGGCGGAACGTTTACCCTGTACGCAGGCGAAAGTGGCCGGCGATATCGACATCAACCTGACCCTGCATACCGGCTACGTTAAATTTTCCCCGCAGGAAGACAATGTGCAGGAAGTGGTGCGCCAGGGAATTAGCGCCCTGCATGAGTCCATTCGCCAGGATATTCCGGCGTTGCAGTTCAACCCGATCCTCGACCACAAACGCAATAAAGACTTCAAATTGCTGCACGATCTCAGTGAAGCCATTAAATCTCCGGATCAGTTGTATATGGTCTATCAGCCGAAGATTTCGCTGCGCTCAGGTAAAACCGAAGGCGTCGAAGCGTTACTGCGCTGGAAACACCCGCAGCTGGGGAATATCTCCCCGGCCGTCATAGTGGAGCTGGCAGAAAAAACCACCCTGATGAGCGATCTTACACAGTGGGTGATTAAATCGGTGATCGCGCAGCTAAAAAGCTGGAAACAGCAGGGCGTTTTGCTGCCGGTGTCGATCAACGTTACGGTGAGCGATTTCTCGCGTCCGGGATTTGCCGACGAGCTGGAACGCAACGTGCTCGCTGCCGGGCTTTACACCTCCGATCTGCGTATCGAATGTCTGGAGACAGAAAAAGTGCTGGAAAGCGACCTGGCGCTGGCGGAACTGGACAGGCTTAAACTACTGGGCTTTACCATTCTGCTTGATGACTTTGGCGCCGGTTACAGCAATATCAGTTACTTACGCCGAATTCCGATAGACGTTATCAAGCTCGACCGCTCGCTGGTCAGCCAGGTAACCACCGATACCGGCAGTCGGATTATTGCCCGTAACGTGATTATGATGCTCAAGGAACTGCAGTACGTGGTGCTGGCCGAGGGGATTGAGGATCTCGAAACCGCACGCATGCTGGAAGAGTATGGCTGCGATGTCGCGCAGGGATATCTCTTTTCTCGCCCGCTGACGCCCGAAGAGATCCCGGACTGGCTGGCTGACAGTAAACCCTTTCGTTTGCTGGCGAAAATCAACGCTGGCGAGAATCACCATCAGTACGGTATATAACCACGCACGTTATTTATCAGGCCTGTTGTATTAAGCAGCAGGCCGCGTACTGTCATGAAAATGTCATAAAAAAGATATTATATTCCGCCTCAATAACTTAAGCCAAATACGCTCAATTTCCCTGCAGACAGCCGATTAAAGCCCCGTAAAACCCGGTCGATATTGCTGGCGTGCGCCGGTTCGCGCTCCACTGACAACGGGAAGCAGAAATTCATGAAACTCAACCACCTCACCATCGGGCAGCGCCTCGGTTTTCTTGCGACCATTCTGCTGCTGGCAACGCTGTTTATTGGTATTCGCGGCCTGGCGATTAACGCTGGCGGATTAGTACAAAATCAACGGATCATGACCACGGAAAAGGTCGTTGCCCAGAGTATTGACACCGCCCGCAACGCACAGGTGCAGTTTAAAATTCAGGTGCAGGAGTGGAAAAATACGCTGCTGCGCGGTACACAGGGCCAGCAATCTTTCGACAAATATAAAAACGCGTTTGTAGAACAGAGCCAGAAAACGCAGGCGCTGTTAAAAACCCTGCGCGAATTGCTACCGCAAATCGGCCTTCCCGCAACAGAAGTCACCAATACCATCAACCTGCATGCGGAACTGGAGCAGCATTATCTCTCCGCCTTGCAGCAGTACGCTATACAGGATGCCACCAGCGCCCAGCGGGTCGATCATCTGGTCACCGGCATCGATCGCGAGCCTACGCGCATGATCGACGAAGTGGTGGCCTCGACGTTGAAACAGGCGGCGCTTATCCGCGAACAAACTGAGGCCAGTAATTATCAACACTTTTCCCAAACGCGCCTGATGTTACTGCTGGTAATGGCATTGACTTTAGTTGTCGGGCTACTGATCACCTGGTGGCTGATCCGCAGTATCACGCAGCCGCTGGCGCAAGCAGTATCGGTGGCCCGCAACGTTGCCTCCGGCGATCTGCAATCAACGATTATCCCCGCCGGACGGGATGAAACGGCGGAACTGATGCATGCGTTACTGGAAATGAACGGCAACCTGACGCGTATTGTTACCGGCGTGCGTTCCGGTACCGAAACTATCGCGGGCGCATCGCAGCAGATTGCCAGCGGCAGTCGCGAACTCTCTTCGCGCAATGAAGCGCAGGCCAGCGCGCTGGAACAAACCGCAGCCTCGATGGAGGAGCTGACCGCGGTTGTCAAAAACAACGCCGAAAATTCACGCATCGCCAGCGATATCACTCGCGAAGCGACCCAGGTTGCAAACCAGGGAGGTGAAGTGGTTGAGCGTGTGGTGCAGACCATGAGCGAAATTAATCAGCTTTCGACCGAGATCAGCAGCATTATCGGCGTGATCGACAGCATTGCTTTCCAGACCAATATTCTGGCGCTGAATGCGGCGGTTGAAGCCGCCCGCGCCGGAACAGAAGGCCGGGGTTTCGCTGTCGTCGCCTCAGAAGTTCGCGCACTGGCTCAGCGTTCCGCGACGGCCGCGAAAGAAATTAGCGCCTTGATCCAACGTTCTGTCACGCGTATTGACGAAGGTAACCAACTGGTGAAAAGCGCAGGTAGCGCCATGGACGACATCATGCAGAGCGTGGCGCACGTCAGCAAACTGGTAGAGACCATTTCGCTGGCGAGTAACGATCAGAGCGTGGGAATCGATCAGGTGCATGTCGCCATTACTCGTATGGATGCGGCGACGCAGCAAAATGCAACGCTGTCGCAGGAATCATCGGCGGCGGCGCATGCCATGCAGCAGCAGGCGGAAAACCTGCTGGAGATGGTGCAAATCTTCAAACTCCGGACAAACAATAAGATGGTTTAATGAATCTGGCTGCTACGGCGTCACATTCCGCAGCAGCATGTGGCTATCAAACGATAGCGCAGCACCAGTAATCATCAAATTCATTAATCTTTCCACAGAAAAATTTGCGTTGGCTCACAATCGGGTTACAGGTTATAAAGTGCGCACGTGACGGATATACGCTTTAACAATCTCAAAAAAACATTCGCTGGCAGTTTTGGTGTCGAAACTGCCGCATTTTATTGCTATTCCCCCCTGCTTCAACCAGCCAGTGAAAACAGGAACTTTTTTCTCTGCAATTAATTCTCCGCAACTAAGATATATCGCATAAGAAACAGCGAATTAATTCAGTGCGTACGCAAAAGCATGCTAATGGCATCCTGTTCAGATAATCCATAGCCTTTCACAGAGACCTCCATCGCTTCATTCTGAGTCTGGTTAAACAGCGTCTCATTGCCGTTAGTGTGCAGGTTTCCAGAAACGATATCTCCCATCTCAACATCATAATTTCCCAGCAGCTCTGCGATGGCGAACTCGCCTTTATCGTCGCGAATCACAAGAAAGCCAATGCGGTGCTCGTGGTGAACGACAGTACCTTTCATAAGAACAATCCTTTCGCAGTAAGAGAGTTTCAGCGTAGCTGAATCCAGCCCGCCAGGAAACGATCTGGCGCGTATTTGGCGCACCGTAGCAACAGGTTTATGATCCCGACCACAACTCTTATTCACGTATTTATAGTCTCAGCGGAAACATTATCCCTGCAGCTTCAACAATAATAAAAACAGCTACACTATGTGTGGTTATGCTTGAATATAAATATACACTTAACTTACTGTTGTGCGCTTTTTATCTCCTTAAGTAAAATTTCCTTTTATCTCCGGGAAAAAAGATGATGGCTTAAATGAAATTATTTTATGCACTATTTCGCCAGTACGTAAGCAACAGAAAAATATAAAGCACGCAGTACTCCATGCCGTAAATAGATATAAGAAATGCAACATGTTTCAGGCTCGTATCCCTTTTCCTGAGAAGGCTCACTATGCGTAACAATGAACCCGTCACACAGCAAGAATACGTTTTCGACAATGATGCCACTTTAATGTCAACGACCGATCCACAGAGCCATATTAATTATGCTAACGACGCGTTTGTTCAGGTCAGTGGTTTTTCGCTTGAGGAACTAAAAGGTGAGCCGCATAACCTGGTTCGCCATCCCGATATGCCAAAAGAGGCTTTCGCGGACATGTGGGGCACGCTGAAGCAGGGGGAACCGTGGACGGCACTGGTAAAAAACCGCCGTCGTAATGGCGATCACTACTGGGTACGCGCTAACGCTATTCCGGTGGTACGTGAGGGCAGAATCAAAGGTTATATGTCAGTACGTACACGGCCCGCAGCGGAAGAAGTCGCGGCGGCGGAGACACTGTACCGAGAGTTTCGCAACGGCCAGAGCAAAGGCCGACGTTTTCATAAAGGGTTGATTATTCGCACCGGTTTAATGGCGTGGCGCTCGCTGTTCGTCACCCTGCCCCTGCGCTGGCGATTACGCTCAGCGCTAATTATCGCGCTGTTATTCAGCCTTGCTGCCGCCTGGCTGCATGCATTAACGCCAGGGCAAATGGCAAGCTTCTCGGGTTTTATGGCGCTACTGCTGCTGGCTATCGATATCTGGCTTGAGCAGCAAATCGTTCGCCCGGTTGAACATCTGCGGCGCCAGGCGTTGCAGGTTGCCAGTGGTGAAATTCATCAGGTGGAACAGCTCAACCGCGTAGATGAAGTGGGCGTCACGCTACGCGCCATCAACCAGCTTGGCCTGATGTTTCGCTGGCTGGTTAACGACGTCAGCGGCCAGGCAGTGACCGTGCTGAAAGCGTCAGATGCGCTGCGGGCAGGAAATGACTCCTTAAGCCGTCAGACTGAACAGGCGGCGTCAAATGTGCAGCAAACGGCCGCCACCATGAACGAAATGACGGCAACGGTAAGGAGTAACCGCGAAACGGCGGCGGAAGTCACCGCCCTTTCGCAAGGTACGCAGAGCGCGGCGCAGCAAGGCGGACAGGTCATGAATCAGATGATCGAGATGATGTCGGCGATTGCAGACAGCTCGCGGCAAATTGCCAGCATCACCAGCATCATCGACAGTATTGCCTTTCAAACCAATATTCTGGCGCTGAACGCCGCGGTAGAAGCTGCACGTGCAGGGGAACAAGGTAAAGGCTTTGCGGTGGTGGCTGGCGAAGTGAGAAGCCTGGCAAGCCGCAGCGCCAGCGCGGCCAGCGAAATCAAAGCACTGATCGAAACCAGTGTGGCGAACGTTGATTCCGGTAGTGCACTGGCCGATAACGCAGGAAAGACGATGAAAGAGATTGTCAGCCAGGTACAGAACGTCACCGCGCTCATCGCGCAAATCAGCGCCGCCACCGCCGAACAGGCGACTGCGCTGGGCGAAGTCAGTGTGGCCGTGGAAGATCTGGACAGGATCACCCATCAGAATGCCGAGCGCGTGCAGGAAGGCGCGGAAGCCTCCGGGCGTATGAATCAGCAGGCCATTCGTTTAGCAGAAGCGATTTCGGTGTTCCAGTAACGATATTTCGTAATAAACCTGGAGGCTGCGCTCATTTTCTCGCCACTGGCAGGCATAGTGTAGGCGTATCTTCCAGGAGGACAGAACCATGAAAAAGTTACTAATATGTTGTCTTTTCGGCAATACCGCCAACGCGCTGGCGAAACGGATGCAAAAGGCAGCCAACGAACATGGCTATCCAATGCTGATTAGTGCCATCGGTCTGGAGAGTTTTGCCAGCGTGGCTCCCGCCTTTGACTGTTTTCTGGTCGCGCCGCACATCCAGTACAAACTGGACGAAATTAAGGCCGCCGTGGGTAATGCGCCTGTCGCGATTATCGAAAGCTATCCTTTCGCGTCAATGGATGGTGAAAAAGTGCTGGAGTTTGTCATGGCGAAAATGCCTGTGCCGGCAGAATAAACGCTAAAAAGCCACGCTTGCTGGCGTGGCTTTTCTTTTTATCTCTTCAGGTTATCTCTTCAGGATTGCAACGTTGCCAGACGGGCGGCGAAGCCGACAAAGATTAAACCAATCAGCGAATTTCCCAGACGGGTTAAGCGTTTTTTTGTCTTCACCCACTGTGTCACATACGAGCCTGTCACGATCAGGAAGCTGAAATAGCAGAAGCTGATGATCTCCAGCGTGCTGGCGAGAATAAAAAAGGACACGCCGGGACGGGCATAATGGATATCGATAAACTGCACAAAGAACGAAACATAAAACAGAATCGCTTTCGGGTTGGTCAGGCTCAACACCAGCGAGCGTTTTAAAATATCGCCTTTATGCGCATCATCATCGCTTTGCGGCTGCGTTCGCTGCACAAAGGTACTGTAGAGCATTTTCCCGCCAAGCCAGAGCAAATAAATCGCGCCGAGATAACGCACGATATTGAACAATACCGGTGTTGTTTTAATCAGCGTGGCGACACCAGCGTACGCGAGAAACATCAGCACAGCATCACCAATAAAAACGCCTGCCGCAGCGGTATACCCGTTGCGTAATCCACCGGCGATACTGGTTTTCAGCACAAAAAAGGTGTTCGGACCGGGCACCAGAATGATAAAAATTGCGCCGATAAAATAGGTCCAGTAACTGATAACGCCAAATTCCGCAAACACACTCACTTCCTTAGAGCTAACGCTGCAACCACAATAAAATTCGCGACATATGCTACAAGGGGAGCCGCAGAAACAAAAGCGTTGCGGTTATTTCAGCAAAAAACGGCGTTTCAGGGCTGCGCCTCTTGCGCGATAAGCCTGGGGAAGGTCGTTGAATACCACTCGGGAACCTCTTCAGGAGGCATCGGTCTGGAAAAATAGTAGCCCTGGACCACCGGACACCCGATATGCCGCAGGAGCTGTAACTGTTCGTGGGTTTCAACGCCCTCTGCCACCACCGTCATGCCAAAGCTCTGCCCGATGCTGGTTATCGCCTCCAGCAGCGAACGGCTCCGGTTATCCGTCAGGCAACCATCGACAAAGCTTTTATCAATTTTAATTTCGGTCACCGGCAGCGTGACCAGCCGGGAAAGCCCGGAAAACCCCGTCCCGAAATCATCAACCGACAGACCGACGCCCATATCGCGCAGTGCCTGAAAACGCGTTGATAGCTCATCATCCGGCGCCATGACCATACTTTCGGTAATTTCCAGCGTCAGCATTTCACCGGGGATGGCAAACTCGTTGATCGCTTGCAGTACCTGCACGGGAAGCTGGATATTGTGAAAGTGAATGGCCGACAAATTGACAGAAAGCGCAGGAAAATCCGGCCAGGTTTTGCGCCACTGCGCCAGTTGGCGGCACGCCTCGCGCAACACCCAGACGCCGATATTTTCGATTTCTCCCACCTCTTCCGCCAGCGGTATAAACCGAGCAGGCGGCACATCTCCGTGTTCAGGATCCCACCATCTTGCCAGCGCCTCAAAACCATATAATTGACTCGTGGCGATATTGATCTGCGGCTGAAATACCAGCCGCAGGCGATTTTCCGCAACGGCGCGCTTCAGCGCCGCCCCCAGAAGCAGACGCTCCGTTGCAGCGCGGTTAAGCTCCTCATTGAAGAACTGCCAGCCGTTACCGCCGCTGCGGTAAATATGATCCATGGCGCTGTGCGCAGTGGACAGCAGCCAGTCGCGATCTTTACCCGCTTCATGGCTGATACCGATACTCAGCGTCAATGAAAGCGTCGTGTTATTGAAGCTAATGGGTTCACTAACGGCGTTTTCGAGCGTTTCCACAACTCGTGTCATGCTGCTGACGTCATTTTCGCTATCCACCAGCACAAACTGTTGCCCCTCTATTTTGCTCAGATACTGACCCGCTCCGAGGCTATCGTGCAGACGGTTAGCCACGATTGAGAGGATCTGCTCAGCGGCGCTATACCCCTGCGCATCAATGACGTCCTGGAAATGATCAACCGTCATCATCAACACCACCGGCGCTTTCGTCTCCGCTGTCGCCAGCTGTTGATCGAGATGCTCTTGCAGATGGCTGCGGTTAGGCAGCCCGGTTAGCGGATCGAATTTAATCAGATGTTCAATCTGCTGGCGGCTGTTTTCCTGCTCCAGTACCAGCGCGGCCAGGTGCTGGCTAATATCGGCGACACGCTCAGTAAAGGCTCTGTTTTCCTTGCCTGCCACGGTGTCGATCGCCAGGATGCCTGCGGCAACGCCGTCACGACGGCGAATCGTCACCGCGCGCGACATGACTCCCGGGCTGTCGAGTTTTTCGGCGCTGGACGCCCAGTGTTGCGGAACATTATTTTGCAGGGTTTTCAGCGAAGCGTGCGCCTGCCCCAGCACGGCGACGATATTACGGCAGATGATTTCGCCCATTTCAGCGATCGGCAGGTTGCTGCGCATCGCGGAAAGCAACGCTCGTTCAAGTTCGCGGATCTTGCGATCTTCAGTGATATCAGAAAAGGTCATCACCAGATTCTGCAACTGACCATTTTTGGCAAGAACCGGGCTGAGGGTGGCGCTGAACCAGACGTTTTCGCCAGTGCTGGCAAGCGCCTGAAACTCATTCTGGTCACGCTCGTTCTTGCGCAACAGGTTTTGCAGACGCTGCCGGTTATCCGGCGGAGCATCGGGAATGTTGAGTATGTTATCCAGGCGTTTCCCTGCCGCCTGGCTTACGCTCAGGCCAAACGCCTCCGTAAAAGCCCGGTTCGCCTGAACAATACGCCGTCCGGTATCCAGCACAATCACTGGTTTGCTGATATGGTCAACAGCCAGTAGCAGCAAACGCGTCTGTTCCCGCTGTTCCACCTCCAGAGTGGCGTCACGCGCCAGCGCGAGGTAACAGACTTTTCCTGCGTTCACGACCCGGGAAAGGGAAAAGCGCGTCCAGATCCTCTTGCCGTCCTTTCGCTCCAGTTGCAATTCCCGGCTCATCCCTTCAACGCGTGAATCTCCGCCCTCGCGATGATGGCGAATAAAGCCAGGATGCGCGGCCTTCAGGTCATGCGGAATCAGAATGGAGACACTTTGTCCGAGCACATCGTCACGGCTGTAGCCCCACAGTCTTTCTGCCGCGCGATTGTAAAACATCACCCTGTCTTGCTCATCAATCAACACGGCAGCCATCATATTCTGCTCAAGAGCAGCAAACAGAATATCTTCCCCCTGCCATGGCGGCACCGCCGGTTTCCTGTACTGGTGCATTCGTTTTTTCAAATGATTAAACATGCGGCTTCCCACTGTTCAACACCGTTACGCCTGCGGTGAAGAAAGATATGTACGAACCGGCATCATCAACCAGTTACAGTCACTGCGTTTCCAGGCTATTTCGACATATTTCCGGACTGTACTGGCGTAAGCCTTCCTGGTGAACAAGCACAAAGGGGCCTTCGCTTTCGCTACTCAGTTCAGTGTATGCCATTCGATCGTGCCAATAGTGGCCCGGCACGGGCAAAATCAGATATTGCACTCTCTTTTTTTAATCATGTGGTTGGCAAACGCTGCGCTTTCACGATCGGCGAGAGGGGATGCTGCACGGCGGCTTTATCCACCAAAATGCCGGTTATCCCGGACAAATAGATATGAGCGATGTCTATGGCACCCCACGGTTTGCTCATAGGTTTGACGGCAGCGTTAAACACAGCAACTTAAAAACAGTTGGGACTGAATTGACCATGACACTATTCCGTTCAACTCGGTTGTTTCAACCGTAGATATAAAATATCAACTGGCGCATTTTATATTGTTGCCTTCTCTGCATTGAGGATAATTACCTTCCCAGGGATATTTCATACACGTTCCTTTTTACAGTCAGTTCGCTGATATTGAACAAATTGCTATATCTTTTTTAATCCTTTCACATAAGCAAAGAATGCAGCAGAAAATTAGCTATATCATTCATCCAGAGAATGATGATCTGGATCATGGTGTAGTTCTGCACCTGGAGAGAATACTTATTTCGCAGCAGTAATCTTAACTTCAATGTTTTTAATTCGAGAGAAATGACGGACATAGAGTTACTGTGTAAACGGTAATAATTTGAAGTAATTAGATAATTTCGTATGGCTGAAAAAACTGCATCGATTAAATCGTCATAAACAGGCTGATAACATTGATCCTATTTGAGTGGCTACACACTCTGAGGCTACGGGTGATAAATGGAAAACTTCAAGCTAAGACTTAAAAATCATATTGAACATGTCAAAAATGTTGGCATTCATTGCACGACGGAGGAAACAACCAAGCAAGCGCTGATTCTGCCTTTTTTAGATATTCTGGGGTTCAATGCTTATGATCCACAAAAAGTACGGGCAGAGTACGGTGCCGATTTTCCGGGTGTCAAAGCCGGGGAACGTGTCGATTACGCACTATTTTGTCAGGGCGTACCGGTGATGTTCATCGAAGCTAAAGCCTATAAAGAAAAAATTGATAATCACTGCCCGCAGCTCTCCCGTTACTTTAATTGCACGCCGGAAGTCACCATTTCGGCCATTACCAATGGCCAGGAGTGGCGCTTTTTTACCGACCTGCAAGAAAAAAATATCATGGATCCGACGCCCTTCCTGAGAATCAGGATGGACGACATAACTGATTCTGATGCCGAACAGCTTTTCAGATTTCGCCACGATAAATTTAAGCCAGAAGCGTTACGCACGCTGGCTGAAGAGAGTGTCTATATCTCTTCATTCTCGAAAGTCGTCAGTTCAAGCCTGAAAGAAGTGGACTCGGAATTTGTAAGATACATCGCCTCCCGCGCCAATATAGGTCGCCAGCTTAATCAGCGATTTATCGACTCCATCACGCCACTGGTCCGGGAAGCGGTTCAGCGCTCCGTAAGCGCCATGGTTGTTTCCGGTTTGTCAGCGCACCAGCCCATTCGGGAAGAGTTAGCGGCTCAGGGCGTGGATGATGCCGTATCAATCGATGAAACGGCCGATCATATTGATCCGGATAATCCCAACATCGTGACAACCCATAACGAACGTTCTTTATTTGAGAAGATCGTCGCCATTCTGGGGGCAGAAAAAGACCTTCAACCGAAGGATACGGAATCGTATTACAGCGTTCTCTATCAGGGAAAAACCACCCGATGGGTGGTTCGCTATTACGATAAAAAAAACCGCTCCTCGCTCCAGTTACCCATTGAACTAACGCCTGTCACCGCTAATGAAGTTTCCAGAGCGGGGCTTGAGCACGATGGCACGCGAATTTATCTCGACCGGCCCGAAGATATTCTCAGAATATCGGGGCTGATTCTCGATGCATTCCAGTTTGTGATTAATGACGAAAACTTTAAAAAGAAAAAAACCGTACAGCCCACCTGATCTCCACCCAAAATTCCCGCTCAGAATCGACCATAAAACCGTGAGTCCTGAAAAGGGCTCACGGTGATATACAGCAAATGTCGCGACTGTTTTTCACCCATTGCGCGCAGAAATAGCGCGGAATAACCGATCGCTATCCCACAAAATACCTTCTGCCCTTCCCCTCTCACTTTCATTGTTGATTACTGGTGTTTTATACAGTATAAATACTGCGCTATTAATTCACACACAGGAATGGTTAATGTTCGTTGAACTGGTCTATGACAAACGCAATGTTGAAGGGCTTTCCGGCGCCAGGGAAATTATCCTTGGGGAACTTACCCGGCGTGTTCACCGTCTGTTTCCTGATGCCGATGTCCGGGTAAAACCCATGCAGGCCAACGGGCTGAACAGCGATGCCAGTAAAAACGACCGGGAAAAGCTGAACCGGATGCTCGAGGAAATGTTTGAAGAAGCGGATATGTGGCTGGTGGCGGAGTAAGGCAGTGCCATCGTGGATGACGCCCTCTGAATTTGCGCCGAAATCTGCCGGCTGCCAGAACGTGCAGCCGGGCTGAAATCGGTAATGCCTGAAGTACACCAGGAGAAGCGGCCAGTAAATATTCACTTCACGTCCTGCTCCTCCTTCGTTTTCAGCACTCCCCTCTATGCTTTTTCCGCAAAACGCATCGCCAGCCATTGTGCCTGCTGCTGCATCACCAGCACCTGGCGGCCCTGCTCGCGCCACTGAATATCGCCCTGGCTAAGGCAGTGCCTGAGCCGCTCCAGTGAGGCCACCTGAAAGCAGAGCGCCACCATTTTCGCTGGTGCCTGTGCAGCAACAGGCGGCAGCGCAAACTCCAGGCTGGCTTGTTGATGCGTGATAATACGCAGGCAGCACGTTCCTGAATCAAGCACATAGCCGCCGCTATCTTCCGCACGGGCCTCTGTACTGAATAACTGACGATACAGCGCCAGCGTCTCTTCAGGTTGAGGCGAGGCAATAACGAACGCGGACAGCGCCTGTACGCCATTAGGATGTACTTGCCAGGCGGGCTGCCAGACAGCTTGCGGCGTCTGATGTTCACAGAAAAAACTGAAGCCGTATGCCAGGGCGCTGGCGCGGATCCGCGAGATACAGAACCGGGCCTCAGTCTGACTGCCGTCCGGCAGTATCACCGGGCGGAAGAAGCGAGTCGGTGGTTCGCCATCGAGTTGGCATTGCTGTAGATGGCGCCATACCGCATGTGCATCGCGAGTTTTCCAGACCAGTCCGGCAAGGCCTGGCGCAACGTTCCATAAACCTCGCGAGTCTGTCTGCCTGGCAGGTTCATAACCTAAAAGTTCCAGATAGTTATCGGCAAAGATGGCCAGATGGTTGCTGGAGCCCATCGAATGGTGCCCCCGCGTACTGAGCTGAAATCCCATCCGCTGGAACAGGGATTGGGCCTGATCCAGCTCTTCATCAACATTAATCACCGCGTGATCGATAACCGGGGTAATCGGCATGGTGTATTCCTTCTGCTCTTTTTATTGATCCTGTCAGGCGGCACGACCGCCAAAATAGAGCTCGCGCATACGGGGGTCGTCCAGCAGATCCCGCGCACTGCCCTCCATCGCCACTTTCCCCTGCGCCAGTACGTAAGCCCGGTCGGAAATGTGCAGTGCCTCCATGGCATTCTGCTCGACCATCAAAATGGTCACTTTTTCCTGGCGGCGAATGGTTTGTATGGCGCTAAACACTTCCGTCAGCATTTTCGGTGACAGCCCGGCCGAGGGTTCATCAAGCAGCAGTACCGCCGGTTCGGGCATCAGTGCGCGGGCGAGCGCGAGGATTTGTCGCTCACCGCCGGAAAGCGCGGACGCGGGCGATTGCCACTTTTTATGTAATACCGGGTAATGTTCCGCCAGTTGCGCCATCCGCTGCTTACGCTGGCCGGGCGGTAAAAACTGCCCCCCGGTTTGCAGGTTTTCTGCCACGGTCAGATTGTTGAAGACATTGTCCAGTTGCGGGACAAATCCGAGTGCGCATTCGCGGATTTTGCGGTGCACCGGAATTTTTGCCGTTTCCCGGCCATCGATTTCAACCCGCCCTTCGCGCGGGGAGACAAAACCGGCAATCGACTTCAGCAGGGTAGATTTGCCGCAGCCATTTGGCCCCAGCAGCGTCACGATTTCCGCCTGTTCAACGTGCAATGAAATACCATGCAGAATATCAATCCCCGGGGTATAACCGGCGACCACGTTTTCGAGGGTAATCATACGGCCTCCTGCAATGTTGCGGTGCTGTGCCCAAGATAAGCCTCCAGCACCTGCTGGTTCTGCGCCAGTTCGTCCGGGCGGCAACTGGCGACAATCTGCCCGCGATCCAGCACAATGCAGCGCTGGCACAAAGTGTTGATAAAATGCATGTCGTGCTCGATGACCAAAAGTGAAATGCCCTGACGGCTCAGGCTGACCAGCGTTTCCACCAGCTCCTGGCGTAATTTCGGGTGCACGCCGGCCATCGGCTCATCCAGCATCAGAAGCGTCGGTTTACCCATCAGCGCACAGGCAATGCCCAGCAATTTTTTCTGTCCGCCGGAAAGCGCCGCAGCAGGCAGGTCTTTCACTTTGGTTAATAACAAGATATCCAGCAATTCGCGGGCGCGGGCTCTGTCTTCCTGTTCGGCTTTACGCCCGGAAGCCAGCCCCAGCAGACCGTTGAATAACCCGTGCTGGCGAGTGCCCGCCGTCATCACGACTTCCATAACGCTCATCTTTTCCGGCATGACCGGTAGCTGGAAGGTACGCGCAATGCCTGCCTGGATGATCCGGTGGCTGGGCTGGCAAGCAATGGAGCGGCCATCAAATGTGATGTTGCCGCCATCCGGCCGGGTAAACCCGGAAATGGTGTTAAGCAGCGTGCTTTTACCGGAACCATTCGGCCCCAGCAGGCCAAGAATTTCGCCCTTCTCCAGCGTAAATGATACGGATGTCAGTACCTGGTTGCCGCCAAAGGCTTTGCTGACATCAGCCACTTCAAGCAAACGGCTCATGATAAAGTCCTTAATTTTTCCGGTAACAGGCCGCCTGGGCGGGTGAGCAGACAGAGTAATAAAGCCAGACCCACCAACCCCAGGCGCAGAGCGCCGGTCAGGTCTGAGCTGATGTGGAAATAGTCTTTTGCAAAGGGGATAAAGTTATACAGCCCTTCTACCAGCAACACGCCCAGCAGCACGCCGCGCACATTGCCAATACCGCCGATCATCACCATGCTCCAGATAAGAAAGGTTTCCGAAGAGAGCAAATAATCCGGGCTGACATAGTCGGTGTACCAGGCCAGTAGCATGCCAGCCAGACAGCACATCACCGCGCTGCTCATTAACGCCCGGCATTTCAGCCACGGCAGCGCATAGCCCATACAGATCGCTAATTGAGGTTGCTCGCGCATCAGGCGCAGCGCCCGGCCAAACCGGCTAGCGCCGATCCGCAGGCTGGCGAGCGTAGCGATAATGACGCTGAGCAGGATAATGACCGCGAAGATACGCGTATCGGTGATGGTATCGCCGGTTGACCAGGGCGCGGACAGCCCGCCAATCCCCTGCGCGCCACCTGTCAGATGGTCTTCATTGACGACCGCAATGCGGATGATTTCAGCCAGCGCCAGCGTGGCAATGCCCCAGTAATCCGCCGTGAGCTGACGGCCCAGCAGCGTCATCAGCGCGCTGATAACAATGGCACACAGTAACCCGGCCGGGATCACCAGCCACAGCGGCAAGCCAAAATTGCTTCCCAGACCAATGGCATAAGCGCCGGTTCCGACAAACACGATATGACCGAAATTCAGCAAACCGGCGTAACCTGCCTGTAAATTCAGGGCAAGCGCGACGATGGCATAAATCCCGGCAAGGCAAAGGATATGCAGTAAAAACTCAGACACGGCGGACCTCCCGGTTAAACAGGCCATAAGGACGCAGCAACAGCGCCAGCAGCAGAATCACAAACGATGAGGCGTTCACCCAGGTCACCGGGATAAACAATAAGTCGCCGCCGAACAGCCAGCTCCAGTCGATGTTGGTCACGAGGGTTTCGGTTACAGCGATAAGGAGCGCGCCAAAAATGGCGCCCATTGGATTTCCCAACCCGCCGAGAATGGCGGCGGCGAGTACCGGCAACATCAGATCATTGCCCTGGTTAACCCATGCGCTGGCGTTCATTGCCAGCATGCTGCCTCCCACGGCGGCCAGCATTCCGGCCACCAGGTTGACGGTGTGGATAATGGCACTGGCATTTAACCCGGAGGCTGCCGCCAGATCCCGGTTACTGGCCAGCGCACGGATAGCGCGGCCTTGCGGCGTGCGAAACAGCAGCAGGCTGAACATCACCACCAGCGAAATCGTGACGCCAAGGCTCCAGAGTTCGTCGGAAGAGATGCGGGTGTCGCCAACCTGCAAGAGCGCGCCCACTGGCAGGGAATAATTCACCGGGGCCGATCCCTCAACCCCGAGAACCAGTGCAATCAGCACCATCGATACCGCCAGCGAGCCAATCATGGCGTTAGCGGTGCCGCTTTTCAGCAGCGGCTGGTACACCCAGTGATGCAACATCATGGACAACATGCCGCAGACTATTGCCGAAAACACGATTGCCAGTGACAGCGGCATGCCAAGGCGCAGCCCGGCGGCGGTAATAAATGAACCGACCATGGCATATTGCATATGGGCGATATTGGCGAACCGTACCAGCCCGTAAACCAGGCTTAATCCCAGCGCGACCAGCGACAAATCCGCGGTGCGAATCAATGTATCAATCAAAAACTGCAGCATGGTTTTTCCCCGATGATGTAGCGTGAACTGGCAAAATAAAGCGGCTCGTTACCGGGGAACCGGTACGCCATTAAACGCTTTCACTTTCAGGTACGGCTGGGACTGACGCTGGTTATCGGCGTCGAGATTTAATGTGCCGGTAATACCCGTAAAGCCAGGCGCAACGGTTTTCATTGCCGCGATCATGGCTGCCGGATCGGCACTGTGCGCTTTATTAATCGCTGCCGCCGCCAGCATCACGCTATCCCAGGCATAGCTGCCGTACACGGAGCGAGGTTTCTCATGGAATTTTTGCTGGTACAGCTCAGCATAATTTGCGCCATTGCCGCTCGCCGCTTTCTGGTCAATACCCGCGACTTCCATACCAACCTGTCCGTTGGTGTACTGCGCCGGGGAACCTTCAATGGCCATGGTTAAATACATGCCATACCAGGGCGTTTTATTCAGACCCAGCTCCCAGGCCTCGCGGTTCAGCACAATGGCATCCTGGCCGTAACTGGTATAGACATAGGCTTGCGGATGGGCGCGGGAGATTTGCTCCAGCTCGCGGCGATAAGAAGGCTGACCGCTGGTATAGAGCACTTTGGCGACCACTTTGCCGCCCTCTTTTTCAAACGCTTTGCTGAATTGCTCCGCCATCCCCTGACCGTAAGCGCCATCCGGGGCGATAAAGGCCACTTTGCTGTAACCGAGCTGGCGCACATCTTGTGCCGAGAAGCTCGCGGAAAGGGAATCCAGGCCAATAACGCTCCAGGAGGTAGCGCCGATTTTGCGGATATCGGTGCTGGTGCCGGAAATATTGATGTGCAGCAGGTTATTCTTCACCAGATATTGCCCAATCGGGATGGTGACGCTGGAGGAAAAACTGCCCATTACTAAAGGGACATGGTTAACCTGGGTTAACTTACGTACGGCATTCAGGCCTGTTACCGGGCTTTCGGCGGAATCTTCCACGATCACATGTAATGGCTGACCATTAACGCCGCCCTGGGCATTGACCTGTTCAACCGCCAGTTCCATACCACGACGCTGATCTTCACCAATGCTGGCGCTGGTGCCGGTTAAGGGCAAAATCGCGCCAATGTTCACATCGGCCTGCGCCGTGTGCGCCAGACCTAACAACGTCATACCTGCCAGTGTTGACAGCGTCATGCCCTGCCCAAAACGATTTTTCATGTTGGTTCTCCGGTTTGCTGTTGCCGGCTTCTGAGGCCGGTGTTTTGTCGCCTGCGCAAACGTGCACAAGCCTGTCTGGTAATGCCAATAAGCGCGCACTAAAGTGAATATATAAGTGCATACACTTGTGCATTAAGCAAAGACGATGCCAGGGAGCCTGGATGTTCCCGACATCAGGTGCTTATTTCAGGCGAGACAAATGCAAATTCCCGAATAAATACAAGGGAATCGAAAATAATGAAAATCGCATCATGAAACTTTCATTTTCGTTTTTTACTGTGGTTGATAAAAACATCTGCGTGCAAAAGTGAATACACTTTGAGTCATTTTGGTGCAACGCTGCCGTAAAATGGTGCGGAAAGAACCAACGACAACAAATAATATAAAACAACTTATAAATCAGTAACATTAAAATGAAACGAAAGTGTATTCACTTTTGTGTTGAGTTGTTTTTTTCGCTGTGCTATCTATAAAAATATTACGTGAAATAACCTGTACAGCATTTTTATTTTCGTGCTGAGTGTGCGGTAAATTAAGGGGATAATGTGGTTGCTATTAAAAAGAAATCCCGTAGCGCTGACAGTGTGGAAAAGGTCTACGAGAAAGTGAAAGGCCTGGCGATTGATTACCACTTTCGTCCCGGCGAACGGGTGAATGAAGTTGAGCTTGCGGCACAACTGGGCGTCTCGCGTACCCCGGTGCGGGAAGCGCTGAACCGTCTGGCGAAAGACGGCTTTATGAACTTTGTACCCAACCGGGGTTTTTACTCCCGCGACCTGACGCCGGAAGGTGTCCGCGAACTGTATGAAGTGCGAATGGTGATAGAGCAATCGACCTTTCGTTTCGCCTGCCTGCGGGCAACCGATGAAGAGATCGCTGCGACCACGGCTATCTGGGAGGAAGTGAGCCAGCATCGCCCGGCGCAAACCGAACAGGACTGGGCGAAGATCGCGGAAATCGATGAGCGTTTCCACATGGAAATAGCCCGTATTTCCCATAACAGCCGGCTCTATGAAATGCTCGACAGCCTGAATTCGCTAAGCCGTTTTTTCCGGCGCATCGATCTCGAAACCCCCGTACGCCGGAACAATGCCTATGACGAGCATGTCGAAATTATCGCGGCTTTACGTCAGCGGGATATAGAAAAAGGCGTGGTACTGATTGAGCAACATATTTCATTGAGTGCCGAGCACGCGGTTGAAGTGACAAAAGAAGGGCTTGCGAGGATCTATTTTGGCAAGCCCTGAGACGCTCTTTCCGTCAGGAGCACAACGATAATTTAATCAGCTACCAGAGGGCATTACGCGTTCCGGTAATCCATTCACAGCGTCATGCTGCGGCATTGCGCCGGGAAAATGTAGAGGAAATATGCGCTCCATTCCCGAAGAGATTATTCAACAGTCGATTATCTGGCGACGTGAAATCCACGCGCGCCCGGAGATTGGCTTACAAGAGTTTCATACGTCCGCGAAAATCAGCAGCCTGCTGCGCGAATATGATCTTGAAGTGCATACCGGCATCGCAGGCACTGGCGTGATTGGTGTTCTTCGCAATGGCGAGGGACCGGCAATAGCCCTTCGCGCTGATATTGATGCCTTACCCATCCAGGAAAACAATGTTGTTGACTGGTGCTCAACCTCGCCTGGCACGATGCACGCCTGTGGACATGACGGACATACTGCCATTCTACTGGGTGCGGCGCGCTATCTCAGCCAGACCAGGGCATTCAACGGTACGGTGTACTTTATTTTTCAGCCTGCGGAAGAGAATGCCGGCGGCGGGCGTTTGATGGTGGAAGAAGGGATCTTTACGCGCTTTCCCGTTTCTGCGGTTTATGCGCTGCACAACTGGCCGGGGCTTCCGGTGGGAGAAGTGGCCGTGAGCGCAGGCCCGATGATGGCTTCGCAGGACAATTTTTTTATCACGCTGACTGGCGTGGGATGCCATGCAGCGATGCCGGAAAAAGGTGCCGATCCGGTGCTGGCCGGTGCGCACCTGATTACCGCATTGCAAACGATCACCACACGCCGCCTCTCACCGCTGGACAGCGCCGTGATCAGCGTGACGCAACTGCAGGCCGGAGAAGCAATAAATGTCGTTCCGCAGACAATGCACTTGTCCGGCACGCTGCGTTGCCTGAGCCAGGCCGCCAGAGCGCGCTGCCAGACCCTGATGGCGGAGTATGTTGAACAACTCACCGGGCCGTTTGGCGTCAGTGGCAGCATTCGCTGGGAATATGGTTACCCGGTAACTGTCAACCATGCGCAACAGGCAAAAATTCTGGCGGATGCCGCACGCCATGTCCCCGGGATCACGCAGGTCCACACACAGCTCTCGCCATCCATGGCGGCAGAAGATTTCGCCTATTTTCTGGAAGCCTGTCCGGGCGCTTATCTGTGGCTGGGGGCCGATCGCCCAACGCCTGGCGCGGCGTTACATAACCCACATTACGATTTTAATGACCAACTTATCGCGCCTGGCATCGGTCTTTGGGTATCGCTGGTGGAGAGGTCATTGTGCCCTGTTTCTGTTACTTCCGAGGATTCACTATGAGCCATATCCACTTTATTGGTGCCGGTCAAATGACCGAAGCGATTCTGCGTGCCGCCTTAAAACGCGGCGCATTAAACCCGGATCAGGTCAGCTTATCGGATATTGATCCGGCGCGAATTGAAACGCTGAAAACGCGCTATCAGTTGAGCAATACACAAGATTTACCCGATGCGCTGGCCGCAGCGGATCACATCGTGATGGGGGTTCGTCCGCAGGATGATATTGCCGGTGTCGCGCAACTGATCAAGCAGCATGCGGCGCCACAGGCGTCGGTCATTTCTATTATTGCTGGCGTAACGCTGGCTCAACTGTCCGTAATGCTGGGCGAGTCGCGCCCGATTACGCGGATCATCCCGAATACGCTGACGGATACCGGGCTGGGCTACAGCGGCGTGGCGTTTAATGCTTATGTCAACAGCGCCTCCGTCATGCCGTTCCTCGAAAGTTTCGGCAAGGTGATGGTGCTGGAAGAACGGCTGATTGACGTCTTCACCGGTTTTGCTGTCGCTGGCGTCAATTATGTCTATTACTTTGTCGAAGCGCTGGCTGACGCCGGTGTTCTTGCCGGGTTAACCCGCACGCAGTCCACGCAGGTGGTGTGGGAAAACCTGGTCGGCGCGGTTGAAATGCTTAAGTTATCCGGACGCCATCCGCGCCAACTGATGGATATTAATAACTCTCCGGCGGGTGTCGGCATTAATGGCTTATACGAGTTGAATAAAAGTGATTTCGCCGCTGGCCTGCAAAGCAGCGTTCTGGCTGCGGTACGTCGTACAACGGAGCTTTCCGGTCAAAAATAACGCTACTTTTTAACAAGGTTGGTCTATGTCAGCAATTTCAACTTCCCAGGCGCCTGCCGCTATTGGGCCTTATGTTCAGGGGGTAGATTTAGGCTCCCTGGTGTTCACTTCCGGTCAGATCCCGTTAAACCCTGCGACGGGCGAGATGGCGACGGATATTGCGCAGCAAACCCGACAGTCGCTGGAAAATGTGCAGGCCATTATCGAGGCCAGTGGTCTGCAGGTGGCGGATATTGTTAAAACCACCATTTTTGTCAAAGACCTTAATCATTTTTCGCAGGTAAATGCGGTGTATGAAGCCTTTTTCCGCGAACACCACGCCGCTTTCCCGGCACGTTCCTGCGTGGAAGTGGCACGCCTGCCAAAAGATGCCGGTGTGGAAATTGAGGCCATGGCAGTACGCCGCTAATCATATCAGTGCATGATTCAGGGCAGCTCGTCTTGTGTGGACAGGTCTGTTTTCACTGACGTAGTCTGCCCGAATCACCATGCTGCCCTTATCTCTTCAGATACGATGAAAACAGCTACCCCACTCTTCTCACTATCCGCAGCAACATACTCACCGGCAAACCTTCATTATTGTGACCTGGATAAAATGACAACCAGTGAATAAACAATTCCAAACGTTTATTACTCCAGCAACTCAACAAAACGCTGCCCTGGCAAAGCTATTCGCCGCTACAAATATTCATTGCTAAACCAGAGGATTCCCACCGAATAGCATCATCGTCACGGGCCCAAAAAAATAACCTCTACTGAGATTTTTCTTTTATTGGTTTTATTTAATGGCAACTCAGATCATCGGTATAAATCCGTATATTTTTCAAAACTCTCATTCAGATAATCGCCTTCTCTGGAGGGAATTCACGGATAACAATATAACGCCCCGCAGATGCGAAGCGTTGATGAAAAAGAGATGGTGGTTAATCAAATACACCATTGATGATGGCGGTAACAATGGCTGTACTCAGTGCGATCAGCACCAGATCGTCGCCGACAATACGCCATTCATAACCGGGATAATAAGGCAACTGGCCCAGCATTGATGCAGGTACGGCTTTTTTAGCAATGCCCGGAGGTAAAGGTTTACCGCGCGCAAGGTTTTTAGCAATGCCAGGAGGCAGTGCCTGGTAACCTGTTAAGCCATAGTTTATCGCCAGAGAACGGGCGCGGGAGACACTAATGTCCGACTCCACGTGGTCCGGTTTTCCATAGTTTTTACGATTACCCTGATCGGCTGCGGCACTGCTGTTCCCTCTGTTTCCGCTGTTGCCTTTATTGCCGCTATTGCCATGATTACCACCACTATTGCCGTTACCATTTCCGTTGCCCGGATTAGCAAAAGCAGGAGCCGCGAGTAAAGAGAGTGAAATCACCGCCGCAAGAGCAGTATTAAAAGTGCGACGCTTAAACATGATTTTTATACCTTCACAGTGAGTACACTTTATAAGCATATTAAGTTTACCCAGATTCGGAAATCTCATTAATTCTTATTTTTAAGCCGCATTACCCCAACTACGCAGGGAATATTAATAAAACCTTAAGATTGATAACCAGCAATGAGTAAAAACCAAAGCATTATTGCAGACTAATATAGTAAATATCCGCGAAGTTAATTTTCATCAGTCTGCTAATTATTCACACGCAATAAAAAACGGGAACCCTCAGGCTCCCGTTCTTGTGTAACCCGCGAAGCGGATTACATGTTCGCGATAATCGCGTCGCCAAACTCTGAGCATTTCAGCAGCTTAGCGCCTTCCATCAGACGTTCAAAATCGTAGGTCACAGTTTTGGCGTTAATCGCGCCGCTCATGCCTTTGACGATCAGGTCTGCCGCTTCAACCCAGCCCATATGGCGCAGCATCATCTCAGCGGAAAGGATCACCGAACCTGGGTTCACTTTGTCCTGACCGGCATATTTCGGTGCCGTGCCGTGGGTCGCTTCGAACAGTGCGCATTCGTCACCGATGTTCGCGCCAGGCGCAATACCAATACCACCAACCTGAGCAGCCAGGGCGTCAGAGATGTAGTCACCGTTCAGGTTCATACAGGCGATAACGTCATATTCAGCCGGACGCAGCAGGATCTGTTGCAGGAACGCATCAGCGATCACATCTTTAACGATGATCTCTTTGCCGGTTTTCGGGTTCTTGATTTTCTGCCACGGGCCGCCGTCGATCAGTTCACCGCCGAACTCTTCGCGAGCCAGCTGGTAACCCCAGTCTTTGAACGCGCCTTCGGTGAACTTCATGATGTTGCCTTTGTGAACCAGCGTCACGGAATCGCGGTCGTTGGCGATCGCGTATTCAATCGCAGCGCGCACCAGACGTTTGGTGCCTTCTTCGGAGCACGGCTTGATGCCAATACCGCAATGTTCCGGGAAGCGAATTTTCTTCACGCCCATCTCTTCGCGCAGGAATTTGATCACTTTTTCTGCGTCAGCAGAGTCCGCTTTCCATTCGATACCGGCGTAAATGTCTTCAGAGTTTTCACGGAAGATGACCATGTCAGTCAGTTCCGGATGTTTAACCGGGCTTGGGGTGCCCTGGTAGTAACGAACCGGGCGCAGACAGATGTAAAGATCCAGCTCCTGGCGCAGCGCAACGTTCAGGGAACGGATGCCGCCGCCAACTGGCGTGGTCAGAGGGCCTTTAATCGCAACGCGGTATTCACGAATCAGATCAAGTGTTTCAGGCGGCAGCCAGACATCCTGGCCATAAACGTGGGTCGATTTCTCACCGGTATAAATTTCCATCCAGGAAATTTTACGCTCACCTTTGTAGGCTTTCTCCACGGCGGCATCCACCACTTTCAGCATTGGCGGGGTCACGTCAACACCGATACCGTCACCTTCAATGAACGGGATAATCGGGTTATTCGGAACGTTGAGTTTGCCATTTTGCAGGGTGATCTTTTTACCTTCCGCCGGAACAACTACTTTGCTTTCCATTCACCTCTCCTTCGAGCGCTTCTGGTTGTTTGCTCGCTGACTTCATGCCGGGGCGCTCAGACTTTGTCCGTTCACCTGTTATCTGAATCACACAGAGCAAACCGTTTTTTGTTAATGAATTGTAATGAGCCCGTCAATACTAACCGATACTCAGGCTCCATGAAAGGCAATCGTTATTCCGCTATAATGCGGCAATTGATAACTACTGAAAATACCATGAAGAAAACTTCTTTTAGAAATCACCGGGTTGAGCGATTCAGCTCGCGACAAGCGTCTAAACCTTCCGGACAAAGCCAACCAAAACGCGTCATTTTGTTCAATAAACCCTACGATGTTTTGCCACAGTTTACCGACGAAGCCGGACGCAGCACGCTGAAAGATTTTATTCCGGTGCAGGGCGTATATGCCGCCGGTCGTCTTGACCGCGACAGCGAAGGGCTGCTGGTGCTGACCAATGATGGCGCGCTACAGGCGAGCCTTACCCAGCCCGGCAAACGTACCGGCAAAATTTATTACGTGCAGGTGGAAGGCGAACCGACTGACGAAGCCATCACCGCGCTGCGCAGCGGCGTCACCCTCAATGACGGCCCAACCCTGCCCGCAGGTATTGAGCGGGTCAATGAGCCAGACTGGCTGTGGCCGCGCAATCCGCCGATCCGCGAGCGCAAATCGATCCCTACCGCATGGCTGAAAATCACGCTGTACGAAGGGCGCAACCGCCAGGTGCGTCGTATGACTGCCCATGTTGGGTTTCCCACCCTGCGTCTCATCCGCTACGCTATGGGGAATTACACGCTGGATAACCTCGCCAACGGCGAGTGGCGTGACGCTTACCAGGGAGCCAACCATGTTTAAACCGCATGTTACCGTCGCCTGCGTGGTTCACGCCGCCGGCAAATTCCTCGTTGTAGAAGAGACCATCAACGGCAAAGCACTATGGAACCAGCCTGCCGGCCATCTTGAAGCCGACGAAACTCTCGTGCAGGCGGCAAAACGTGAGTTGTGGGAAGAGACCGGGATCCGCGCCGAGCCGCAGCAGTTTATCCGCATGCACCACTGGATCGCCCCGGACAAAACCCCGTTTCTGCGTTTTCTGTTTGCCATCGAGCTTGACGAAATGTGTGCCACCGAGCCGCACGACAGCGATATCGATCGTTGTCTGTGGGTAACTGCCGAAGAGATTTTGCAGGCGGCAAATTTGCGCTCGCCGCTGGTCGCGGAGAGCATTCGTAGCTGGCAGCGCGGGGAGCGCTATCCGCTGGCGCTAGTCGGGGAATTTAACTGGCCGTTCACCGCGTAAATGGCCGTTGTGTGCCTTATTGCAACACATTCACAACATGAATGGGCACAAAGGGATGCCTGCGCTGTCAGCCCGTGATAGAATACGCCGCCCTGAAGTTCTTAGTCGTGAGTATTCTATGTCTGATAGCCCAAAAAAAGTGATCGTCGGCATGTCCGGCGGTGTCGACTCTTCCGTTTCCGCTTACCTGTTGCAGCAGCAAGGTTATAAGGTGGAAGGCCTGTTCATGAAGAACTGGGAAGAGGATGACGGCGAGGAATACTGCACCGCGGCGGCGGATCTGGCCGACGCGCAGGCCGTTTGCGACAAGCTCGGCATTGAGCTTCACACCGTCAACTTTGCCGCAGAGTACTGGGACAACGTGTTCGAACATTTCCTGGCTGAATATAAAGCCGGGCGTACGCCGAACCCGGATATTCTCTGCAACAAAGAGATCAAATTTAAAGCCTTCCTTGAGTTTGCCGCCGAAGATCTGGGCGCAGACTACATTGCCACCGGCCACTATGTGCGCCGCGCCGACGTTGACGGCAAAAGCCGCCTGCTGCGCGGCCTTGATGGTAATAAGGATCAGAGCTACTTCCTGTATACGCTGGGCCATGAGCAAATAGCCCAGAGTCTGTTCCCGGTCGGCGAGCTGGAAAAACCGCAGGTGCGTAAAATCGCCGAAGAGCTCGGCCTGGCCACCGCGAAGAAAAAAGACTCTACCGGCATCTGCTTTATCGGCGAGCGTAAATTCCGCGAATTCCTCGGTCGTTATCTGCCAGCCCAGCCGGGCAAAATCCTCACCGTCGACGGTGAAGAGATTGGCGAGCATCAGGGGCTGATGTACCACACCCTCGGCCAGCGCAAAGGTCTGGGGATCGGCGGCACCAAAGAGGGTAGCGAAGAGCCGTGGTACGTGGTTGATAAAGACGTGGAAAACAATATTCTCATCGTCGCGCAGGGTCACGAACATCCGCGTCTGATGTCCGTTGGGCTGATTGCCCAGCAGTTGCACTGGGTCAATCGCGAGCCGCTGCAAGGGACGCTGCGCTGCACGGTGAAAACCCGCTACCGTCAGGAAGATATTCCCTGCACCGTCACCGTGCTGGACGACGAGCGCATCGAGGTCCGTTTTGATGCACCGGTTGCGGCCGTCACGCCGGGGCAATCCGCTGTCTTTTATCTCGGCGAAGTCTGCCTCGGCGGCGGCATTATTGAGCAGCGCCTGCCGCTGCCCCTTTAACGAATTAGCGTAAATACTGGACTGGCGAAAGCCCGCGCAGCAGTTAACACTGCGGGCAGTGGAAGGAGTGAGTGTGGCGAAGAACTATTACGATATTACCCTCGCGCTGGCAGGCATTTGCCAGTCCGCACGGCTGGTGCAGCAACTGGCGCACCAGGGGCATTGTGACTCCGACGCGCTGCACGTTTCGCTCAATAGCGTTATCGATCTTAACCCGGACTCCACGCTCAGCGTCTTCGGCGGCAGTGAAACCAATCTGCGCACCGGGCTGGAAACGCTGCTTGGCGTGCTGAACGCCAGCAGTCGCCAGGGTCTGAATGGTGAATTAACCCGCTACACTCTTTCTATGATGGTGCTGGAGCGTAAACTTGCCGGCAGCAAAGGGGCAATGGAGACGCTCGGTAACCGCATTGCCGGATTACAGCGCCAGCTTGAGCACTTCGATCTGCAATCGGAGACGCTACTCAGCGCGATGGCCGGTATTTATGTTGACGTTATCAGCCCGCTGGGGCCGCGCATTCAGGTCACCGGTTCGCCCGCCGTGCTGCAAAGCCCGCAGGTGCAGGCAAAAGTACGCGCCACGCTACTCGCCGGGATCCGCGCCGCCGTGCTGTGGCATCAGGTCGGCGGGGGCCGCCTGCAATTGATGTTTTCCCGAAATCGCCTGTCGACACAGGCCAAACAAATTCTCGCTCATTGTTAACCTCCCGGAGTTGTGACTTATGGAATTATCCTCACTGACCGCCGTTTCCCCTGTCGATGGACGCTACGGCGATAAAGTCAGCGCACTGCGCGGGATCTTCAGCGAATTCGGTTTGCTGAAATTTCGTGTTCAGGTTGAAGTACGCTGGCTGCAAAAACTGGCGGCGCACGCGGCGATCAAGGAAGTTCCTGCTTTTGCTGCCCACGCAAACGGTTACCTCGATAAAATCGTCGAAGACTTCAGTGAAGAAGATGCCGCCCGCATTAAAACTATCGAGCGCACCACTAACCACGATGTCAAAGCGGTCGAATATTTTCTGAAAGAGAAAGTGGCCGATGTTGCCGAACTGCACGCGGTATCTGAATTTATCCACTTTGCCTGCACCTCGGAAGATATCAATAACCTTTCCCACGCGCTGATGCTGAAAACCGCCCGTGACGAAGTGATCCTGCCTTACTGGCGCAAGATCATCGACGCGGTAAAAGATCTGGCGGTGCAGTACCGTGATATTCCGCTGCTCTCGCGCACCCACGGCCAGCCGGCAACGCCGTCCACTATGGGTAAAGAGATGGCCAACGTCGCTTACCGTATGGAGCGTCAATTCCGCCAGCTGAACCAGGTGGAAATTCTCGGCAAAATCAACGGCGCGGTAGGTAACTACAACGCCCACATCGCCGCCTATCCGGAAGTGGACTGGCATCAGTTCAGCGAAGAGTTCGTCACCTCGCTCGGGATCCAGTGGAACCCGTACACCACGCAGATTGAGCCGCACGATTATATCGCTGAGCTGTTTGACTGCATGGCGCGCTTCAACACCATCCTGATCGACTTCGATCGTGATATCTGGGGCTACGTTGCGCTGAACCACTTCAAGCAGAAAACCATTGCCGGTGAAATTGGTTCTTCCACCATGCCGCACAAAGTTAACCCGATCGACTTTGAGAACTCCGAAGGCAACCTCGGTCTGTCAAACGCCGTGTTGCAGCATCTGGCCAGCAAACTGCCGGTTTCCCGCTGGCAGCGCGATCTGACCGACTCGACGGTATTGCGTAATCTCGGCGTTGGCGTTGGCTACGCGCTGATCGCTTACCAGTCAACGCTGAAAGGCGTAAGCAAACTGGAAGTGAACCGCGATCGTCTGCTCGACGAGCTCGACCACAACTGGGAAGTGCTGGCCGAGCCGATCCAGACCGTGATGCGCCGTTACGGCATCGAAAAACCGTACGAGAAGCTAAAAGAACTGACCCGCGGCAAACGTGTCGACGCCGAAGGGATGAAGCAGTTTATCGACAGCCTGGCGCTGCCGGACGACGAAAAAGCGCGTCTGAAAGCGATGACACCGGCCAACTATATCGGTCGTGCCATCACCATGGTTGATGAATTAAAGTAACCCGTTGTTCTGCCTGCCAACCCTCTTTTCCCTGAAAAGAGGGTTTCTTCCCTCCTGGTTTAGTAAATGTTTATCCCCACCGCCTGACAATCAGCGTTAAACTATTTGTATCAAAAATATATGGAGAGTTCTGACGATGCGCGTTCTCGTTGTGGAAGATAATGCTCTGCTGCGCCACCACTTAAAAGTTCAGTTACAGGAACTGGGACATCAGGTTGACGCGGCGGAAGATGCCAGGGAAGCGGATTACTTTCTGAACGAACATCTGCCGGACATCGCCATTGTCGATCTCGGTCTGCCGGATGAAGATGGCCTGTCGCTGATCCGCCGCTGGCGCAGCCATGAGGTTTCGCTGCCGGTGTTGGTTCTGACCGCCCGCGAAGGCTGGCAGGATAAAGTCGAAGTGCTGAGTGCGGGTGCCGACGACTACGTCACCAAACCCTTCCATATTGAAGAGGTGGTGGCGCGCATTCAGGCGCTGATGCGCCGTAACAGCGGCCTGGCTTCGCAACTGATCTCGATGCCGCCTTTCCAGGTCGATCTTTCACGCCGGGAATTATCCGTGAATGATGAAGTGGTGAAACTTACCGCTTTTGAATACACCATTATGGAAACGCTGATCCGCAACAGCGGCAAAGTGGTCAGCAAAGATTCGTTGATGTTGCAGCTTTATCCCGATGCAGAACTGCGCGAAAGCCATACCATCGACGTGCTGATGGGCCGGTTGCGTAAAAAAATCCAGGCGCAGTATCCCAATGACGTCATCACCACGGTGCGCGGTCAGGGTTATTTATTTGAATTGCCGAAATGAGACGCCTGCTGCGACACATCATGCCGCTGTCTTTGCGGGTTCGCTTTTTACTCGCCACGGCAGCCGTGGTGATGGTGCTCTCGCTGGCGTATGGCGTGGTGGCGCTGGTGGGTTACAGCGTTAGTTTTGATAAAACCACCTTCCGTCTGCTGCGCGGCGAAAGTAACCTCTTTTACACTCTGGCGAAGTGGGAAAATAACCAGCTCAGCGTTGAGTTGCCGGAAAATCTCAACCTGCAAAGCCCGACGGTGGCGCTTATCTATGATAAGAACAACAAACTGATCTGGTCACAGAAAGATGTGCCGTGGTTGCAGAAAATGATCGAGCCGGACTGGCTAACAGCTAACGGTTTCCACGAAATCGAAGCCGATGTCGATGCCAGCAGCACGCTGGTGGATGACGACCATTCCATCGCGGAAGAGCTGAAAGAGATCCGCAACGACGACAGCAACTCAGAAATGACGCACTCCGTGGCGGTGAATATTTACCCCGCCACGGCACGCATGCCGCAACTGACCATCGTGGTTGTCGATACCATTCCTATCGAGCTTAAACGCTCCAATATGGTCTGGAACTGGTTTATCTATGTACTGGCCGCCAACCTGCTGCTGGTGGTGCCATTGCTATGGATGGCGGCATGGTGGAGCCTGCGGCCGATTGAAGATCTGGCGCGGGAAGTGCGCGAGCTGGAAGAGCATCACCGTGAGCAACTCAACCCGGAAACCACCCGCGAGCTGACCAGTCTGGTGAGCAACCTGAACCGACTATTGAAAAGTGAGCGCGAACGCTACGACAAATATCGCACTACGCTGACCGACCTCACCCACAGCCTGAAAACACCGCTGGCGGTATTGCAAAGCACATTACGATCGCTGCGCAGTGAGAAGATGAGCCTTGGCGAAGCAGAACCCTTAATGCTGGAGCAGATCAGCCGTATTTCTCAGCAAATTGGTTACTACCTGCACCGGGCGACAATGCGCGGCAGCATCGGCCTGCTGAGCCGCGAACTGCATCCCATTGCACCGTTGCTCGATAACCTCACATCGGCGCTGAACAAGGTTTACCAACGCAAAGGTGTGAATATCACGCTCGACATCTCGCCGGAAATCAGCTTCGTCGGCGAGCAGAATGATTTTATGGAAGTGATGGGCAATCTGCTGGATAACGCCTGCAAATACTGCCTTGAATTTGTCGAAGTTTCGGCCCGGCAAACCGAAGATACGCTGCATATTGTGGTTGAAGACGATGGCCCGGGGATCCCGATTGCTAAACGCGAAATGGTTTTTGATCGCGGGCAGCGCGCCGATACACTGCGTCCCGGACAGGGCGTCGGGCTTTCCGTGGCGCGGGAGATCGTTGACCAGTATGAAGGGCAAATTCTGACTGGCGAGAGCCTGCTTGGCGGGGCCAGAATGGAAGTGATTTTTGGCCGACAGCACACCAGTGCAACCAGTGATTGATCGCCATCACTTACCGATTGTGCAAAAAGGGGGCGAATTCGCCCCCTTTTTCTTGTTATCTCACCCTGTTACGCAGACAAAATAGCGCATCAGCATTACTATAATCCTTTATTCAGCCACTGATTATTTGCCGGAAACGTATATGGAATATCATGTAGAGATAAACTGGCCAGACTTTATTCAACGCTACTGGCAAAAACGCCCGGTAGTGCTGAAACGTGGAATTAAAAATTTCGTCGATCCCATCAGCCCTGACGAACTGGCCGGGCTGGCAATGGAAAATGAAGTGGACAGCCGACTGGTCAGCCATCTTGATGGCAAATGGCAGGTCGGACACGGGCCGTTCCAGAGCTATGATCACCTGGGCGAAAACAACTGGTCGCTGCTGGTGCAGGCGGTTAACCACTGGCATCAGCCTGCCGCCGCATTAATGCGTCCGTTCCGCGCCCTGCCCGACTGGCGTACCGACGATCTGATGATCTCTTTCTCCGTGCCGGGCGGTGGCGTAGGCCCGCACCTCGACCAGTACGATGTGTTTATTATTCAGGGCACCGGCCGTCGTCGCTGGCGCGGGGGTGAAAAAACGCCGCTCAAGCAGCACTGCCCGCACCCGGATTTGCTCCAGGTCGATCCATTCGAGGCGATTATCGATGAAGAGCTGGAGCCGGGCGATATTCTCTACATTCCGCCGGGATTCCCGCATGAAGGTTATTCGCTGGAAAACTCGCTGAACTATTCGGTTGGTTTTCGCGCGCCAAGCGGCCGCGAATTGATCAGCGGTTTTGCCGATTACGTTTTACAACGTGAATTAGGCAGCCAGCGTTACAGCGATCCGGACGTGCCGCAGCGTGCGCATCCGGCGGATATTCTGCCGGAAGAGGTGGATAAACTGCGTGAGATGATGCTGAACCTGATCAACCAGCCCGAACAGTTCAACAACTGGCTGGGTGAGTTTATCTCTCAGTCGCGCCATGAGCTGGATGTCGCGCCGCCGGAACCGCCGTATCAGCCGGATGAAATCTATGATGCGCTGCAACAGGGCGACAAGCTGGTGCGTCTGGGCGGCCTGCGCGTGCTGCGTATTGGCGAAGACGTCTTCGTTAATGGTGAGAAAGTGGATACGCCACACCGCCCGGCGCTGAATGCGCTGGCAAGCGACGTTGTGTTAACCGGTGAGAACTTTGGCGATGCGCTGGAAGACCCGTCCTTCCTCGCCATGCTCGCCGCGCTGGTCAACAGCGGCTACTGGTTCTTCGAGGATTAATAAGCGCCGGATGGCGATTGCGTCTTATCCGGCCTGGAAAATCCGTCAACGTCCCGCCCTGTCACAGGCCCGGTAAGCAAAGCGCCACCGGGCATTTCCTGTATTAGTGCCCTTTTGCGGTCAATTCGGCGATACGGACAATGACCCGCACCGCTTTTTCCATCCCTTCAAGCGTCACAAATTCATGCTTGCCGTGGTAGTTATAGCCGCCGGTAAAGAGGTTCGGACACGGCAACCCCATAAAGGAGAGCTGCGCGCCGTCGGTGCCGCCGCGAATCGGTTTCATGTCCGGTTCGATGTCGCAGTCGCGCATCGCCTGCTGGGCGACTTCCAGGATATGCGGGAATTCCACCACTTTATCGCGCATGTTGTAGTAGCTGTCTTCAATCGCCAGTTCGATATAGCAATCCGGATGCAGCCCTTTACCCACTTTTTTGGCGATTTCCATCATTTTACGTTTACGCGCTTCGAAGGCTTTCCGATCAAAATCACGAATGATGTAGTGCATCTCGGCGCGTTCAACCGTGCCTTTGATGCTGGTCAGATGATAGAACCCCTCATAGCCTTCGGTCTGTTCCGGGCTCTCCTCTTCCGGCACCAGCGCATGGATCTTGCTGGCGAGCGTCAGGGCATTGACCATCACCCCTTTCGCTGTGCCAGGATGCACGTTATTGCCGACAATTTTGATGTCCACCGACGCGGCGTTGAAGTTCTCATACTCCAGCTCGCCTACGCCGCCGCCATCAACGGTATACGCCCATTTCGCGCCAAAAGCCTCAACGTCAAAATGTTTCGCCCCTTTGCCGACTTCCTCATCCGGGGTAAATGCCACACAGATGTCGCCGTGAGGAATATTTTCCTTTTTCAGCACCGCCAGCGCGGTCATGATTTCCGCGACACCTGCCTTATCATCCGCGCCGAGCAGCGTTTTGCCGTCGGTGGTGATCAGTGTCTGCCCCAGCAACTGATGCAGCACCGGGAACATCACTGGCGAGAGAATTTCATCGCCGATGCCGAGCGCGATATCGCCGCCGCGATAGTTTTCAAGGATTTGCGGGTTGACGTTTTTCCCGCTGCAATCAGGGGAAGTATCGACATGGGAGATAAAACCGATCGCCGGAACCGGCGTTTGCACGTTCGCAGGCAGCTTCGCCATCACCGTGCCTTTGTCACTTAACGTCACATTTTCCAGCCCTAGTTCTTCCAGTTGGGCCTGAAGTAAACGCAGGAGCTTCCACTGACCGTCCGTACTTGGCACCTGGCGGACGCCGGGCTTAGATTGAGTATCCAGCGAAACGTACTGTAAAAAACGCTCTAATAATTTGTCCATGAAGCCCCCCAACAAAATGTCACAACATTATCAGTAAGCATGAAAAGATAAATATTGCGTCAAGTCACCTTTACCCCGTAAACGAGTATATTTTCAAAATTGCTCTCGCACAGGAAATGTCGTTGAGAAAGCACCTGTTTGATGAGCAAAAAACTCACAATGATTGGCGATTTCATGGCTTTGCCGTAGAATGCCAGCCCTTAAATCGTGCACAACCCTCAAGGTGGTTAATCACAAACCCCGCATCCAATACGCCATTCGATGCGCAAACACGGGACAGAGTAAAAAATTGAACACACAATCGCGTTCGCGTTCGCCGCTGGTGCAACTGGCCGGTATTGGCAAAAGCTTTGATGGCAAAAATGTCATTACCGATTTTAATCTCACCATCAATAACGGCGAATTTCTCACCCTGCTTGGCCCCTCCGGCTGCGGCAAAACCACCGTTCTGCGCCTGATTGCCGGGCTGGAAAACGTCGATGCCGGTTATATCCGCCTCGATGACCAGGAGATAACGAACGTTCCGGCGGAACACCGCCATGTGAATACCGTTTTTCAAAGCTACGCCCTCTTCCCGCACATGACCGTTTTTGAAAACGTGGCATTTGGTCTGCGGATGCAAAAAACCCCGGCCAGCGAAATCACCCCGCGCGTCACCGAAGCGCTGCGCATGGTGCAGCTTGATGAGTTCGCCCAGCGTAAACCGCATCAGCTCTCCGGCGGCCAGCAGCAGCGCGTTGCAATCGCCCGTGCAGTGGTCAACAAACCGCGCCTGTTGCTGCTGGATGAATCCCTCTCAGCGCTCGACTACAAGCTGCGCAAGCAGATGCAGAACGAACTAAAAGCGCTGCAGCGTAAACTCGGCATTACTTTTGTTTTCGTCACCCACGATCAGGAAGAAGCGCTGACGATGTCCGATCGTATCGTGGTGATGCGCGATGGCCGTATTGAGCAGGACGGCACGCCGCGCGAAATCTACGAAGAGCCGAAAAATCTGTTTGTTGCCAGCTTTATTGGCGAGATCAATATCTTTAACGCCACGGTGCTCGAACGCCTGGATGAAACGCGCGTGCGCGCAAGCGTAGAAGGCCGCGAATGTCATATTCACGTCAATTTCGCCGTCGAAAAAGGTCAGCGGCTCAATGTGCTGCTGCGTCCGGAAGATCTGCGCGTGGAAGAGGTTCATGATGTTGCCGAAGTGGCAGGTCTGATCGGCTACGTGCGCGAACGCAATTACAAAGGCATGACACTGGAATCGATGGTTGAGCTGGAGAACGGCAAGATGGTGATGGTCAGTGAATTCTTCAACGAAGACGATCCCGATTTTGACCACTCGCTGGACCAAAAAATGGCCATTAACTGGGTGGAAAGCTGGGAGGTCGTACTGGCTGATGAAGAGTACAAGTAAATTCCAGAACGCGGCGATCATCACCATTGTCGGTTGGCTTGTACTGTTTGTCTTTCTGCCCAATCTGATGATCATCGCCACCAGCTTTTTAACCCGCGATGACGCCCATTTCGTTGCGCTGGTCTTTACGCTGGACAACTACACGCGCCTGTTCGATCCGCTCTATTTCGACGTGCTGCTGCACTCGTTGAATATGGCGCTGATCGCCACGCTCGCCTGCCTGGCGATCGGCTATCCGTTTGCCTGGTTTCTGGCGAAGCTGCCTGCCAAAGTGCGTCCGCTGCTGCTGTTCTTGCTGATTGTTCCCTTCTGGACCAACTCGCTGATTCGCATCTACGGGCTGAAGATTTTCCTCAGCACCAAAGGCTATCTGAATGCGTTCCTGCTGTGGCTCGGCGTTATCGATACGCCGATACGCATTATGTTCACCCCTGGCGCGGTAATTATTGGTCTGGTCTATATTCTGCTGCCGTTTATGGTGATGCCGCTCTACTCCAGCATCGAAAAGCTCGATAAGCCCTTGCTGGAAGCGGCGAGAGATCTGGGTGCCAGTAAGCTGCAAACCTTTACGCGCATTATCATTCCACTGACCATGCCGGGGATTATCGCCGGGTGTTTGCTGGTAATGCTGCCGGCAATGGGGCTGTTTTACGTTTCGGATCTGATGGGCGGCGCGAAAAATCTGCTGGTCGGCAACGTCATTAAGAGCCAGTTCCTTAATATCCGCGACTGGCCATTTGGTTCAGCAACCAGCATCACTCTGACAATCGTAATGGGGTTGATGCTGCTGGTTTACTGGCGCGCCGCGCGCTTGCTGAATAAAAAGGTGGAACTCGAATGATCGGTCGACTACTGCGCGGCGGTTTTATGACCGCCATTTATGCTTATCTCTATATCCCGATCATTATCTTGATCGTCAACTCCTTTAACAGTTCGCGCTTCGGCATTAACTGGCAGGGCTTCACCACGCAGTGGTACAGCCTGCTGATGAACAATGACAGTCTGTTGCAGGCGGCGCAGCACTCGCTAACCATGGCGGTGCTGTCGGCGACATTCGCCACGCTTATCGGTTCGCTGACCGCCGTCGCGCTTTATCGCTACCGTTTTCGCGGCAAGCCGTTCGTCAGCGGCATGCTGTTCGTGGTGATGATGTCGCCGGATATCGTAATGGCTATCTCCCTGCTGGTGCTGTTTATGCTGCTGGGCATTCAGCTCGGTTTCTGGTCGCTGCTGTTTTCGCATATCACCTTCTGCCTGCCGTTTGTCGTGGTTACGGTGTTTTCACGCCTGAAGGGGTTTGATGTGCGGATGCTGGAAGCGGCCAAAGATCTCGGGGCCAGCGAAATCACCATTCTGCGCAAAATCATTCTGCCGCTGGCGATGCCCGCCGTGGCCGCTGGCTGGTTATTGAGTTTCACGCTGTCGATGGATGATGTGGTGGTCTCCTCCTTCGTGACCGGGCCGGGGTATGAAATTCTGCCGCTGAAGATCTATTCGATGGTCAAAGTCGGCGTGTCGCCGGAAGTGAACGCGCTGGCAACGATTCTGCTGGTTCTGTCGCTGGTGCTGGTTATTGCCAGCCAATTGATTGCCCGCGATACCACCAAAGCCAGAAGCCAGCCGCGCCAGGCGTAACGAACACCGCCATGCCGGATTCAACAAGGCGTTCGCGAGAATTTCCGCCGCGTTCAATACCGGAATGGCAAATAAAATAGCCTGAAACAGAGGCTCAATCTCAGGGGACGTAATATGAAAAAATGGTCACGCCACCTGCTCGCAGCGGGCGCTCTCGCCCTCGGCATGAGCGCTGCGCACGCGGACGACAACAAAACGCTCTACTTCTACAACTGGACCGAGTATGTGCCGCCAGGCCTGCTGGAACAGTTCACCAAAGAGACAGGCATCAAGGTTATCTATTCGACTTACGAATCGAATGAAACTATGTACGCCAAGCTCAAAACCTATAAAGACGGTGCTTACGATCTGGTGGTGCCATCCACCTACTTCGTCGACAAAATGCGCAAAGAGGGCATGATTCAGAAGATCGATAAAACGAAGCTGACCAACTTCCACAACCTCGATCCGCAAATGCTCAACAAACCGTTCGATCCGAACAATGATTACTCGATCCCTTATATCTGGGGCGCAACCGCTATCGGTGTTAACAGCGAAGCTATCGATCCAAAGAGCGTCACCCGCTGGGCCGATCTGTGGAAACCCGAATACAAAGGCAGCCTGCTGCTGACCGACGATGCACGCGAAGTGTTCCAGATGGCGCTACGCAAGCTCGGTTACTCCGGCAACACCACCGATCCGAAAGAGATTGAAGCGGCGTATAAAGAGCTGCAAAAGCTGATGCCGAATGTGGCGGCCTTCAACTCCGACAATCCGGCGAACCCGTATATGGAAGGGGAAGTAAACCTCGGCATGGTATGGAACGGCTCGGCGTATGTAGCTCGTCAGGCCGGTACACCGCTGGAAGTGGTATGGCCGCAGGAAGGAGGTATCTTCTGGATGGACAGCCTGTCGATTCCGGCCAATGCGAAAAACGTCGACGGCGCGCTGAAGTTGATCAACTTCCTGCTGCGCCCGGACATTGCCAGACAGGTGGCGGAAACCATCGGTTACCCGACGCCGAACCTTGCCGCGCGTAAGCTGCTAAAACCGGAAGTGGCGAACGACAAATCGCTTTACCCGGATGCGGAAACCCTCAGCAAAGGCGAATGGCAAAATGATGTTGGCAGCGCCAGCGCCATTTATGAAGAGTATTACCAGAAGTTAAAAGCCGGGCGTTAAGCCGCAAACCGCGGCCCGGAATGTGGGCCGCGTCGCGTTAGCCGGGGAGCCGAACCGACGGGGGCTGGCTCCTCGCGCAGTTAAAAATCGGCATCAATATCGACAACCGAAATCAGCTTATGGTTGACGAACTCTTTAATCCCCAGCCCGGTTAATTCGCGGCCATAACCGGAACGGCGGACCCCGCCAAACGGGAGATCGGCTTTAACACGCGTGGGGTGGTTGATATACACCATGCCAGTAGAGATGCGGCTGGCCAGCGCTTCACCGTGCGCGGTATCGCGGGTAAAGACAGAACCGCCAAGGCCAAACGGCGAGTCATTGGCAATCCGCACCGCGTCGTCTTCGTTTTTGGCTCTGAAGATCATCGACACGGGGCCGAAGAACTCCATATGGTAGGCCGGATTGTCTGGCGTCACATTGGTCAGGATCGTCGGTTGTACAAATGCCCCGCGTTCCGGGACTTTCGGTCCAACTTCCAGCGCCTGTGCGCCATGCGCAATGGCCAGGCTGATTTTCTCTTTCACTTCGTCAGCGGCCTGTTGCGATGAGAGCGGTGCCAGCGTTGTGTTTTCATCCAGCGGATCGCCCGCCCGCAACGCGGCAACACCTTTGATGTAATGGTCAACAAACTGGTCATACACCTCATCAACAACGATCATGCGTTTCGATGAGACGCAAACTTGCCCGCCATTCCAGTGGCGACCAAATACGCCCCACTTCGCCGCTTTTTCGATATCGGCATCGGCAAGCACGATAAACGCATCGGCCCCGCCAAGTTCCAGCGTGGATTTTTTCAGCGCCTTCGCCGCTTGCTGAGCAACGGTGGCACCCGCGCCCTCAGAACCGGTTAACGCCACACCCTGTACCCGCGGGTCATTAAGGATCAGTTCGATATGGTGACGGGCTGCGTAGAGATTGATAAATCCGCCGTCAGGTAGACCGGCCTCTTTCATCAGGCGCTCAAACCGCGCGGCACTTTGCGGAACATTCGACGCATGTTTTAACAGGATGGTGTTACCGGCGGAGAGTTGCGGAGCAATGATGCGGGCGATTTGATAGTACGGGAAATTCCACGGCTCGATCGCCAGCAGCACTCCCAGCGGTTCATGCACAATTTTCGCCGTGGCTTCTTCCGGGTTTGCCACCGGCAGGATCTCCGGCGCCAGAAGTTTTTCGGCATTATGCACGTAGTATTCAAAAATTTGTGCCGACAGTTCCACTTCCGCTCGCGCTTCTGAAATCAGCTTGCCCATTTCAAGCGTAAGCAACTGCGCAAATTCATCTTTTTGCTGGCGTAACAGGTTGGCTGCGTTCTGTAAAATCGCGCCGCGCTGTGCAAATGAAACATTTTTCCACTCGCTAAAAGCACGGTGCGATCGTTCTATCGCGCCATTAACTTCAGCATCGGTGGCATCCGGGAACGTCTTAACGACTTCGCCGGTATACGGGTTTGTTGTGACATATGCCATGCTAATTCTCCTTTATGGGCCGGGAATCCGCGTACGGCTTCCCGGTTTTAGCTCGGCCCTTTCTCATCTGGTGGTACCGTGCAGATCGAAATCCGGGCCGATCCGGTTGTTCGCCATGATCGGTGTATCACGGGTATCAACAGAGAAATACTAAGTTTGTCACGCCTGCAGAGAAAGCCAGGAGATTTGTTGGCAATCCTCAGAATATCTGAACATCATGCACGCCGGATGCGGGGTGCAGAAAGTGCTACTCACTCCCCCGTCACACACAACCTCAGCCGCAGACCGGGTTGCACGTTTTCTGCCGTCAGCGACCAGCCATGAGCCACGGCAATTTCCTGGCAGATCGCCAGCCCCAGCCCGGCGCCGCTATCGCGCCGGTGTGCGCCGCGCCAAAAGCGCGTGAACAATAAAGGCAGTTCGTCCCCGATAACACCCGGCCCCCAATCGCGAAGCGTGATGGCCTGCGCATGAATTTCTATATGCACGTCGCTGCCCGCAGGCGCATGCTGGATCGCGTTTTCCATCAGGTTTTTCAGCAGGGTGAACAATGCGCCGCGATCGGCATTCCACACCACGGCAACATGCCTGAAGCTCAGCGTCAGATTGACGCGCGCCTCTTCGGCAATGCGCTGCAGAAATCGCGCGCTATCGCGGGCGACATCCGCCACATCAACCGGCGCGAAGTGGTAGCTCAGCGGCTCGCTGGCCTCCGCGAGGATCAGCAGTTGCTGTACCTGGCGGGAAAGATGTTCCACGCGAGCCAGCAGCAGTTCGCGGGCCTCGGCACAGTCGCTCATCAATTCCACTTCAGCGCGAATCAGCGTCAGCGGCGTCTTCAGCTCATGGGCGGCCTTCGCCAGAAAATCCTGCTGATTGCGAAACCCCGTCTCCAGCCGGGCTAATGCCTGGTTAAAACTGTCGATCAGCGGCGAAATCTCCGTGGGAACACCCGCCGTTGGCAAACGGGCATCCAGCGAGCGCGGCGAGATCGTGGCGGCTCCGGCGGATGCCTGTCGCAACGGTCGCAGCGACCAGGCCAGCGTCACCCAGGCGCACAAACCGAACACCACCAACAGCACCAGACTGAACAGCTCAATACCAAAACGAATAAACGGCAGGGCAAACCCACGGTGCAAGAAATCGATAATCCGCGAACTGGCGCTCACCTGGATATACCAGCGCTTTCCCTCCATGAAATAGGGATCGCTAGTACCGCCATATTCCGCGCCCTGCAATTGAAACTTGAAGTCGCCCGTAACCGGCGCAGTAAGTTGTGGTAGCGGCGGCCAGCGCTGCGCGCCGGGCGACATCAATACCACCTTCCCGTCGGCATCCATCACCCGGTAAGCCAGTTCCTCTTCGAGGCTGCTGTAGATCCACAGCGGATAATCAGCCCCTTCACGAAAACCGATCGGCTGACCGTGAGCATCAAATTGCAACTGGCGGGCTAACGCCCGGGTGTAATCAGTCAGATCCATTCCCGGCAAACGCTCTTTCACCACCATACCGAGCAGGATCAGCAGCGCAATGCTGAGCAGCACGCCGGTGATAAAGGCCAGTAAGATCTTGAACGACAGGCTGTTAAAGCGGCGTGTTTTCCCGGATGGCATAGCCCAGCCCCCTGATATTCACAATCTGCAAACGGGAGCCAATCGCCAGCAGTTTGCGGCGCAGCCGATACAAAACAACATCGAGGGCGTTCGGCGTAACGGCATCGCTCAGCCCCCACCCGGCCGCCTCCATACTGTTGCGGCGCACAATGCTGCCCTGCTTACGGATCAACGTCAGCATGATCTGTAGCTCAGCGGGAGCCAGCGGGACATTCTGCTGCCCGCAGCACATGACCGCCGATTCCGGCAATAAAGTGATATCGCCCCACATTGGCTTCAGGGTCTGGCTTTCGGCGGGACGACGTAATAATGCCCGCACACGAGCCACCAGCTCCTCCATGGCAAAGGGTTTGGCCAGATAATCATCGGCTCCGGCCTCCAGCCCTTCGACACGATCGTGCAACGCATCGCGGGCGGTCAGGATCAGGCACGGCGTGACAACCTGCGCCTGGCGCAGGCGCTGCAATAACTGCAAACCGTCGCCATCCGGCAATCCCCGATCGAGCACCAGCCCCTGGTAAGCCACTTGCTGTATGGCATGCCAGGCGGCATCGCCGCGACCGACGATATCCGTGGCGATCCCGGCGGCGCCCAGCCCTTTACCGATCAGGCGCGCCAGATGGTCATGATCTTCTATTAACAGTATTCGGCTCATCAGAAGTCGTAGAGATAACTCACAAAAAATCGGTTTTCGTTGGTCCTGTCCACCAGCGGGCTATCCTTAATTTCTGATGCCAGCAGCGTCGCCTGCACATCCACCATCAACAACTGGTGAGTGCTGAACTGCCAGCGGCCATTGAGGCCAATTTCCGTGTTCAGCGCGGCGTCCCCCTGCCAGGCCGGTCGCCAGGCACGGGCTTCATCGCTGCGCACGCCATAGTAATAATTCACATAATTGCTGTCGTAACGGTTCGCCACAACACGCGGCGTCAGGGTCACATCGCCCCACTGCCAGCTACGCTCCGCGCCAAGACGCAGGCGTTGCCCGTTGCTGTTACCGGAGATATCGTGCGACCAGTCGGTGAAAATATTCACCAGCGGGTTCTGCCACTCCACGTTGACGCCAGCCCACACGCCGCCTTTGCGCTTATCCATCCCACGCAGAATTTCGGCATCGTCGGAGGCGTAGCCTGCGCCATCATAGCGGGCTATTAGACCGGCATTTAGCCGTTGGGTTTCACTCCACTGCCAGGCAGGTAATTTCACTTCAGCAGTGGTGCCTAAAAAGCGGAAATAACGGTTTTCGATATGCAGTACCGGCAGCGGCGTGTATTCGCGGTCGATCCCGGTATAGGGTTTTTGCGTGCTGGCAACGCCGACGCCCAGCCCCCAGGTGGTGGCGTCATCGGCAAGGGCGGAAAATGAGAGAGACAGCAAACTGGCAGCAATAATGCGGTGCGGCACAACAACCATAATGGCGCTCCTGTTAGCAATGGAAGCGCTATCATCCGCGGTGAAAACTTACGGGGAACTTACCGGAAAGCGACTTGTAACTTATTTGTCGGGGAGAAACGAAAGGCCCGGCACGCAAAGCGCCGCCGGGCGACAGGCAAACGGCCTACTCCCGCTTGTGCGAGAGAGTGTCGTTACAGCCCTTTCAGCAATTTTTCCACGAATTCAGGCACCACTTCGCTTGCCAGCCCGTAGTGCTTCTCTTCGAACTCGCTGCCGACCTGGCTTGGTTCAAGGTTCAGCTCGACGGTGTGCGCGCCCTGAAGTTTCGCTTCGTGGACAAACCCGGCAGCCGGGTAAACATGCCCGGATGTGCCAATGGCGATAAAGACATCGGCCATCGCCAGCGCGCTGTAAATTTCATCCATGCCCAGCGGCATCTCGCCAAACCACACCACATGCGGGCGCAGCGGCGCGGGGAACTGGCAGCAGTGGCATTTATCTTCACGCGTGACATCGCCGGTCCACTCCAGCACCTGCCCGCTCTGCGAGCAACGCACTTTCAGTAGCTCACCGTGCATATGGATAATGTTTTTGTTGCCGGCGCGCTCATGCAGGTTATCGATATTTTGCGTGATCAGCAGGAAACGATCGCCCAGCGCCTGCTCCAGCTTCGCCAGCGCCAGGTGCGCGGCGTTCGGCACAATCTCCGGCAATTGCAACTGCCGACGACGATCGTTATAAAAAGTCTGCACCAGCTGCGGGTTGCGGGCAAAACCTTCCGGCGTTGCCACATCTTCCACATGATGCTCTTCCCACAGCCCGTCGGCGGCGCGAAAAGTACGAATGCCGGATTCGGCAGAAATGCCCGCTCCGGTCAGGACGACGACTCTTGGTTTTTCCATCAGTTCCGGTACCACTCTGTCTCTGAAGAAAATTCGCTGGCGTAACCGCTCGCGCTGGCGGCGTTTGTTACGGCGAAAACGGCTGAGACGATGTAAACGACGCGATTGCATGGCATCCTCTCAGGATTTAATCAGTTAAGTGAAGGAAGGCCGCGCCGCGCATGCCACCCGCATCGCCGTGGCGAGCACGTTCAATACGCGGGACATCGCCCGCCGGCAACAGATGCGGCGCAATGCGTTCCGGCAACAGTCGGGTCAGTGCGCTGAAGTTTGATAAACCACCGCCGATCACCAGCAGATCGGGATCGACAATGGTCAGAATATTGCCCAGACACACCGCCAGTAAATCCACATAGCGCTCAACATGGGCCCGCGCTTTCGCCTCGCCCTGCTCCCAGTGCGAAATGATTTCCGGCGCTGACAACGATTGATGGTAGAAGTACTGATACAGCCACGCAAAACCGCGTCCCGAGAGATAGTTCTCAATGCAGCCAATTTTGCCGCAGCTGCAGCGGGTTAACGGAAAGTCAAAACCCATCAGCCCCAGCGCATCCACCGGCAGGCGAATATGACCAAATTCTCCGGTAATAAAACGACGCCCGGTCACCGATTTCCCGTTCACCACCAGCCCGCCGCCCATGCCAGTGCCGAGGATCAACCCCATCACCAGCGGATAGTCGCGGAATTCATCATCCCAGGCTTCTGAGAGGGTAAAGCAGTTGGCATCGTTATCGATACGCACATCCCGCGCAAGCAGAGCGCTGAGATCGGTGCGCAGCGGCTGACCGCTGGCGGCAGGAAGGTTGGAGGCATACAGCGTACCGTCGGCGGTCTCTGGCATACCAGGAATACCGACGCCGACGCTGCCTTTGCTACCGAAGCGTTCATCCGCTTCGGCAACGAGCCCGGTGATGGCGCGCAAAAACGCGTCGTAACTGTCGTGGGGCGTGGCGACGCGCTTTTCCCACTGTAAGCGCCGCTCAGCGTCAAAGACGCCTAACGCGATTTTGCTGCCGCCGATATCAAATCCGTAATTCATCGCCACTCCTTCGTTGTGGCCCTGTGAAAACGGCGGGATTACTGCCCGCTCAGTACTCTTGCCGGATCAATATTGCTCGCCCGGCGCGCCGGATACCAGCTCGCCAGCAGGCTCAGAAGTAACGCCGTCACCAGCACGTACACCACATCCAGCGGGTGTAACTCTGACGGCAGGAAATCGATAAAGTAGATATCCCCCGACAGGAACTGATGACCAATAATCTTCTCAATCACGTTGATAATCGGTGTCAATTGCAGCGCCACAATAACACCAATCACCACGCCGCAGAGGCTGCCCAGCAGCCCGGCCAGCAGCCCGTACCAGACAAACACGGCGCGGATCAGGCCATCTTTCGCCCCCAGCGTACGCAGCACGGCAATGTCGCCGCTTTTGTCTTTTACCGCCATCACCAGCGTCGAGACAATATTAAAACAGGCCACGCCAATCACCAGCACCATCGCCAGATACATAATGGCGCGGATCATCTGGATGTCGCGGTACATATAGCCGTACTTGCCGATCCAGCTTTTGATATAGACATAGTTGTTCGTGACGCTGCCCGCATCGCGCACCAGCTTATTGGCGTTAAACACATCATTCACTTTGATGTCGATACCGGTAATGCTGCTGCCCATCTCCAGATACTGCTGCGCATCCGCCATCGGGATCATGGCATAGCTGTGATCAAGCTGGCCGCTGAGCTGTAAAATCCCGGTTACGTGCAGACGCACGCGTTTCGGTTGCAGCAGTTTGTGCGCGTCGTCCGAGTTGGGGATCATGATCGATACCCAGTCGCCCTGCTTCACTTTTAGCGCATCGGCAACGCCTTTGCCGAGAATGATTTGCTGCTCACCGGCACGGAAATTCTGCCAGGCATCGCCCTGCACAAATTTCGGCAGCGCGCTCAGCTCGCTCTCCTGCGCCGGATCAACGCCTTTCACCTGGATGGCGCGCAAATTCGCCCCACTTTCTACCAGCCCGGTAAAATTAATATAGGGCGCAGCGGCAGCAATGCCGGGAACTTTTTTCACTTTTTCCAGCGCCGTGTCCCAGTCGTTCCACGGCTGATTCACCGGCTCGATCTCGCCGTGCGGCACCACCGCCAGAATGCGGTTGTTCAACTCGCGCTCGAAACCGTTCATCGCGCTTAAACCGACGATCAACACCGCCACACCCAGCGCGATACCGACAGTGGAGATCACCGAAATCAGCGACACCATTCCGCCGCGACGGCGACCGCGGCTGAAACGCAGACCAATCAATAACGACAGAGGCAGCGCCATTAATCTGCCCCCATCAGCGTCACATCGGCGCTCAGGTGGCCGTCGCGCATCTCCAGTTGGCGATTCATACGCTTCGCCAGTTGCAGATCGTGCGTCACCACCAGAAAGGCGGTGCCCTGCGCCTGATTCAGTTCCCCCAGCAGCGCAAAGATACTGTCGGCGTTGCGGGCATCGAGATTACCGGTCGGTTCATCTGCCAGCACCAGACGCGGATTGTTCACCAGCGCGCGCGCGATAGCAACGCGCTGGCGTTCACCGCCGGAAAGCTCAGAAGGACGGTGACTGGCGCGATGCTCAAGCCCAACGGCGCGCAGCATTTCCCGCGCACGGGCATCAATTTCCGCCGGTTTCTTTTTCCCGATGAGGAGCGGCATAGCCACGTTTTCCAGCGCGGTAAAATCGGGCAGCAGATGGTGAAACTGGTAGATAAAGCCGAGTTCGCGGTTGCGCAGCTCTGCTTTCGCCGCCGACGAGAGCTTGCTCATCGGCCGATCGCGGAAAATGACATCGCCGGAGGTCGGGGTATCCAGCCCACCCAGCAGATGCAGCAGCGTACTCTTCCCGGAACCGGAGCTACCGACGATCGCCATCAACTCCCCTTCACCCATGCTAAAGCTGACATTGTGCAGCACGTCGGTTTGCACACTGCCTTCCTGATAGCGTTTGCACAGGTTGTCGCATTGCAACAGGATTTTATTCATAACGTAAAGCCTCAGCGGGTTGAGTGGCGGCAGCGCGCCAGGAAGGATAAAGCGTTGAAAGCAGCGCGATGGCCATCGCCACCAGCGCAATACCCACGACCTGCAGCGGCTCAATTGCCACCGGCAGCGCCGCGCCGTCGAGCAGCGCGCCGATAATCGGCATCAGATTATTGAGCTGGCTGGCAAGCAGCGCGCCAAGCACGGCACCAAGCAGCGCGCCAATGATCCCGGCGCTGGCTCCCTGCACCATAAAGATCGCCATAATCTGGCGCGGCGTCAGCCCCTGGGTTTGCAGGATCGCCACCTCGCCCTGTTTCTCCATCACCATCAGGCCCAGCGAGGTGATGATATTAAACGCCGCAACGGCGACAATCAGGCTCAGCAGCAGCCCCATCATGTTCTTTTCCATGCTCACGGCCTGGAACAATTCGCCTTTGCGATCGCGCCAGTCCTGCCATTTTGTGCCTTCCGGCAGCGTTTGCTGGCTCAGTACGTCCACTTTCAGCGGCTCGTTGAGCCACAAGCGCCAGCCGGTAATGTTACCCACCGGGTAACGCATCAACCGCGACGCATCGTCAATGTTCACTAGCATTTGATATTCATCCACTTCGCTGTTGGCGGCGAAAGTGCCGATCACGGTGAACAGACGCTGGCTCGGCAGACGCCCCATTGGGGTGAACTGGCTGGCGGAGGGCACCATCACGCGGATCTGATCGCCGCGATTAACGCCTAATTGCCCGGCCAGTTGTTCACCGAGGATGATGTTGTATTTGCCCGCCTGCAGGTCGCTCTGTTTAACGTTCACCAGATACGGCGTCAGTGGATCCTTCTGCGCCGGATCGATCCCCAGCATCACGCCGACCGCCACACTGCGCGCGCTTTGCAGTACGACATCGCCGGTAGTCAGCGGCGCAATACGCGTTACGCCCTGCAATTTCACGGCGCTGGCAGGAAGTTGTTGCGGATTGAGGGAGCCGTTTTGCGCGGTGAGTGTGGCCTGCGGCATTAACCCAAGAATGTTGTTTTGCAGCTCGCGTTCGAAGCCATTCATCACTGATAACACGGTCACCAGCGCCATGACGCCGAGCGTAATGCCAATGGTTGATAGCCAGGAAACAAAGCGGCCAAAGCGGTCCGCTGCGCGTCCACGCATATAGCGCAGACCTATGAAAAGAGTGACAGGCTGGTACATGAAATCCGTCTGATTGCTGATAGCAGAGTCAGGAGTATATAAGCGAAAGCACATAGCGTAAATGAGAGGAACCGTAAGAATTCGTCAGCGTGATATGAAAAAAAGCCGGGAAATCAACTCAATAATTCCATTCTGCCAACGCTGAACTGCTGCATGTTTGCACAGAGGTCAACCACAAACGATTCTGATCTTAATCCTAAAATGACAAAATACAGATATTTTCGCATCACATTCACGCCCTCAATAGTCAGGATAAAAGACTTAATTTTTTGTAATGCAGGGGACTAAGGACGTGAAACAAAAAGCTTTGTGGCTAAACCAAATTAAAGGGTTATGTATTTGTCTGGTGGTGATTTACCACTCTGTGATTACCTTTTATCCGCATCTCAATGTATTTCAGCATCCATGGTCGCAAACGCTCTCGAAGTGCTGGGTCTACTTCAATCTTTACCTCGCACCTTTTCGCATGCCGGTGTTCTTTTTTATCTCCGGCTATTTGATTCGCCGCTATATCGATGAGGTGCCGTGGAAAGAGACCATCGATAAACGCATCTGGAGCATTGTATATGTGCTGGCGTTGTGGGGCGTATTGCAGTGGGCAGGCTTAAGCCAGCTTAATGCATGGCTGGCACCGGAACGCGATCTGAGCAACGCCGCGAATGCTGCTTACGCTGGTAGCTGGATTGAGTTTTTACAGGGGATGCTCACCGCGAGCACCAGTCTGTGGTATCTGTACGCGCTGGTGGTCTATTTCACCCTGTGTAAACTGTTGAGCCGCTGGAAGGTGCCAATGCTGGCGCTGATGATCCTGAGCAGCCTGGCGATCAATTATCTGCCGCTGCCGTGGTGGGGAATGAACAGCGTAGTACGTAATATGATTTTCTACTCGCTGGGTGCCTGGTATGGCGCAAGCCTGATGGAGTGGGTCAAAACCGTACAAATTCGCCGTTACGGCGTGCTGTTTGCCCTCGCGATGGTCGCGGCCTTCGGCCTGTGGATGTTCGCGATGCCGTTGCCGCTCTGCCTGCTTTCTATCGTCGCCATTATGCGGCTGTTCTGGGAGCTGGAGCAGCGTTTCCCGCCGAGTGAAAAGAGCCTGTTGAATGTGGTGGGCAGCAATACACTGGCGATTTACACCACCCATCGCATTCTGGTTGAGGGATTCAGCCTGGCGCTGATCAAACCGCTGAATGCCGGTGTCTGGCCGCCGCAAACCGAACTGGCGCTGCTGCTGGTCTATCCGTTTGCGACTTTGCTTATCTGTACGCTGTTTGGATTGCTGGTGCGCAAACTCTCCAGCGCCTTGTTTGGCGATCTCTTTTTCACCCCTCCGGCAAAACTCTTCCAGCCCGCCACCGCACGCTGATCCATGCGTTCACCTTGGCTAAAATGACGCAATCGCGGATAATCAAGGGATTGCGTATCAGTGATATGCCCCCATGTGGGGGTATATCCACAAGAGACTCCGACACCTTCTATGCCTGAACAATATCGTTATTCACTGCCGACCAAAGCGGGTGACCAGCGCCAGTTTGGCGAACTCACCGGCGCCGCCTGCGCCACCGAAGTGGCGGAAATCATTGAGCGCCATGCTGGTCCCGTGGTGCTGATCGCACCGGATATGCAAAACGCCCTGCGCTTGCAGGACGAGATAAGCCAGTTTACCGATAATCTGGTCATGAACCTGGCCGACTGGGAAACTCTGCCCTACGACAGCTTCTCGCCACACCAGGAGATCATCTCTTCCCGTCTTTCCACCCTCTACCAGCTGCCAGCCATGCAGCGTGGCGTGCTGATTGTGCCGGTCAATACCTTGATGCAGCGCGTCTGCCCGCACAACTATCTGCACGGCCATGCGCTGGTGATGAAAAAAGGGCAGCGGCTGTCTCGCGATCAGCTGCGCGCGCAGCTGGACAGCGCGGGTTACCGCCATGTTGATCAGGTGATGGAGCACGGCGAGTATGCCACGCGCGGCGCACTGCTGGATCTCTTCCCGATGGGCAGCGCTCAGCCGTTCCGTCTCGACTTTTTCGACGATGAAATCGACAGCTTACGGCTGTTCGACGCCGATACCCAGCGCACGCTGGAAGAGGTCGAGGCGATTAATTTACTGCCTGCGCATGAATTCCCGACCGATAAAAATGCCATTGAGCTGTTCCGCAGCCAGTGGCGCGATCGGTTTGAGGTGAAGCGCGATGCAGAACACATTTATCAGCAGGTGAGCAAAGGCACCCTGCCCGCCGGGATCGAATACTGGCAGCCGCTGTTCTTTAGCGAACCGCTGTCGCCGCTGTTTAGCTATTTCCCGGCGAATACGCTGCTGGTCAACACCGGCGATCTGGAAGCCAGTGCGGAACGTTTCCAGCAGGAGACGCAGGCGCGCTTCGAGAGCCGCGGTGTGGATCCGATGCGCCCGCTGTTGCCGCCGGAAAGCTTATGGCTGCGCAGCGACGCGCTGTTCAGCGAACTGAAAAAATGGCCGCGTATCCAGCTCAAAACTGAACGGCTCAGTGAAAAAGCCGCGCACGTTAATCTCGGTTATCGCGCGTTGCCAGAACTGGCGGTACAGGCGCAGCAAAAATCACCGCTGGATAACCTGCGTAAGTTCCTTGAGTCCTTCAGCGGCCCGGTGGTTTTCTCGGTCGAGAGCGAAGGCCGCCGCGAAGCGCTGATAGAACTGCTGGCGCGCATTAAAGTGGCGCCCAAACGCATTTTGCGTCTCGACGAAGCGTCAACGCCGGGCGCCTGGCTGATGCTCGGTTCCGCAGAGCACGGTTTTATCGACACCCTACGCAACCGGGCACTGATTTGCGAAAGCGATCTGCTGGGCGAACGCGTTGCGCGCCGCCGCCAGGATACGCGACGGACGATTAATCCCGACACGCTGATCCGTAACCTCGCTGAGTTGCACGACGGCCAGCCAGTGGTGCATCTGGAACATGGCGTCGGGCGTTATGCCGGTATGACCACGCTGGAAGCCGGCGGCATTAAAGGCGAATACCTGATGCTGACGTACGCCGGTGACGCCAAACTTTATGTCCCGGTCTCTTCGCTGCATCTGATCAGCCGCTATGCGGGCGGCGCAGAAGAGACTGCCCCGCTGCATAAACTGGGCAGCGATGCCTGGGCGCGGGCACGGCAGAAAGCGGCGGAAAAAGTGCGTGATGTGGCGGCCGAGCTGCTGGATATCTACGCGCAGCGCGCGGCAAAAGCAGGTTTTGCCTTCAAGCACGATCGTGAACAATATCAACTGTTCTGCGATGGTTTCCCCTTCGAAACCACGCCGGATCAGGCGCAGGCGATCAACGCCGTGCTCAGCGATATGTGTCAGCCGCTGGCGATGGATCGTCTGGTGTGTGGCGATGTGGGTTTCGGTAAAACCGAAGTGGCGATGCGCGCGGCATTCCTTGCTGTCGAAAACAACAAGCAGGTGGCGGTGCTGGTGCCAACCACCCTGCTGGCGCAGCAGCACTTTGATAACTTCCGCGACCGTTTTGCCAACTGGCCGGTACGCATTGAGATGCTCTCACGCTTTCGCAGCGCCAAAGAGCAGTCGCAAATTCTTGAACAGGCCGCTGAGGGCAAAATCGATATTCTGATCGGCACGCACAAACTGCTGCAAAGCGATGTGAAGCTGAAAGATCTCGGCCTGCTGATTGTCGACGAAGAGCACCGCTTCGGCGTGCGCCATAAAGAGCGCATCAAAGCGATGCGTGCCGATGTCGATATTCTGACGCTGACGGCAACGCCGATCCCGCGCACGCTGAATATGGCAATGAGCGGGATGCGCGACCTGTCGATCATCGCCACGCCACCTGCGCGCCGTCTGGCGGTAAAAACCTTTGTTCGGGAGTACGACAGCCTGGTGGTACGTGAGGCGATCCTGCGTGAAGTGCTGCGCGGCGGGCAGGTCTATTACTTGTATAACGATGTGGAGAATATCCAGAAAGCCGCCGCCAGGCTGGCTGAGCTGGTGCCGGAAGCGCGCATCGCTATCGGTCACGGGCAGATGCGCGAGCGCGAACTGGAACGGGTGATGAACGATTTCCATCATCAGCGTTTCAACGTGCTGGTCTGCACCACCATTATTGAAACCGGGATCGATATTCCGACTGCCAATACCATTATCATCGAACGCGCCGATCACTTTGGTCTCGCCCAGTTGCACCAGTTGCGCGGACGCGTCGGTCGCTCACACCACCAGGCCTACGCCTGGTTGCTGACGCCGCACCCGAAAGCGATGACCACCGATGCGCAAAAACGGCTGGAAGCTATCGCCTCGCTGGAGGATTTGGGCGCAGGTTTTGCGCTGGCAACGCACGATCTGGAGATCCGTGGGGCGGGCGAGCTGCTCGGTGAAGATCAGAGTGGCCAGATGGAAACCATCGGTTTCTCGCTGTATATGGAACTGCTGGAAAACGCAGTTGATGCGCTGAAGGCCGGTCGCGAGCCGTCGCTGGAGGATTTAACCAGCCAGCAGACCGAGGTCGAATTGCGCATGCCTTCGCTATTGCCGGACGATTTTATTCCTGATGTTAATACGCGTCTGTCGTTCTATAAACGCATCGCCAGCGCGAAAGATGCGAACGCACTGGAAGAGATAAAAGTCGAACTGATCGATCGCTTTGGGCTGCTACCGGATGCGGCGCGTAACCTGCTGGATATCGCCCTGTTGCGCCAGCAAGCGCAGAAGCTGGGGATCCGCAAACTGGAAGGCAATGAAAAAGGCGGCATCATCGAGTTCAACGAGAAAAACAATGTCAACCCGGTGTGGCTGATTGGTCTGCTGCAAAAACAGCCGCAGCATTTCCGTCTGGATGGTCCGACGCGGCTGAAATTTATGCAGGATCTGAGCGAACGGAAAACCCGCATGGGCTGGGTGCGTAATTTTATGCAGCAACTGGCCGAAAACGCCGTCGCCTGATGGTCTCAGCGCCGGGCCGCCTGGCCCGGCCTGTTATTTTTCGCAATATTTACAAATATTTTGCAATAGCCAGGGTTTCCCGACACCCTGACCAATCATAATCCCATAACAAAGTTGTATATAAATAACCTCATGATTTAAATGGATTATGGTAATGAGAAGAATTGCACGTTTTACCTGCTGGATCACCCTCCTCACCGTTGCGACCATCACCGCCCTCACCTTGCCTGCTCGGGCAAATACCTGGCCATTACCAGCTGAGGGTAGCCGTCTGGTAGGCGAAAACCGCTATCATGTGGTGCAAAATGATGGCGGTTCACTGGAAGCGATCGCCAAAAAATATAATGTTGGTTTTCTCGCTCTGTTGCAGGCAAACCCGGGCGTCGACCCTTATGTGCCGCGTGCTGGCAGCGTGCTGACGATCCCGCTGCAAACCCTGCTGCCGGATGTTCCACGCAAAGGTATTGTCATTAACCTCGCGGAACTGCGTCTCTATTACTACCCAGCGGGAAAAAACGAAGTGACGGTTTATCCGATCGGCATTGGTCAGTTAGGTGGCGATACCCTGACGCCAACAATGGTCACCACAGTTTCCGATAAACGTGCAAACCCCACCTGGACGCCAACTGCCAACATCCGCGCGCGTTATAAGGCTCAGGGGATTGATCTGCCTGCGGTGATGCCAGCCGGGCCGGATAACCCGATGGGGCATCATGCGATCCGTCTTGCCGCGTTTGGCGGGGTTTACCTGCTGCACGGCACTAATGCTGATTTCGGTATCGGCATGCGCGTCAGCTCTGGCTGTATTCGCCTGCGCGATGCCGATATTTCCAGTCTGTTTGCCAACGTGACGCCAGGAACGCCGGTGAACATCATTAATGCGCCAATAAAAGCGTCAGTTGAGCCGGACGGTAGACGGCTGATTGAAGTACATCAACCGCTGTCGAAATCGATTGATGACGATCCGAAAACGCTGCCCATCGTGCTGAATGCCACGATGCAGGCCTTCAAAGACGATGCCCGTAGCGACGCCAGCATAATGAACCACGCAATAGAAATCCGCTCTGGTATGCCGGTTGATGTTACTCGTCATAGTGAGAGCGTCTTGCAGGCTCTGTAGAAAGTGAGCGAAAAAGAAAAGGCCCGGCGATATACACCGGGCCTTTTTTATTGCAGTGGCACAGGGAGGAGAGGTTGGGGTTATTTGTAAAGCACCGCGGTACCGTGCAGGTTGTCAGAACCAGTCACTGAAGTGATGCGGAAAGATTTCGCGCCCATTTCATCGGCTTTTTGCGCCAGTTTGGCTTCAACGGAAGAGATATCGGAACCCGCACTGACACCAATGGCCGCAACTTCCTGCTGGCCTGTCGGCGCAGACTGAACTTCAACGGCAGCAAAGCTGGCAAAAGAGAGCGTACTGAGTGCAGCAGCGGCAAAAAGCGCAGTGATGTTTTTCATGATTTTTTCCTGAATGAAGATAAAAGATGTCGTTAACCATTAAGTTAACGATCGATAGGTAAATGATAAGTGTGATCTTCATCACTGGCCAACATATTTTTGTAATGAATGTTAATTAAAGTATTAATTGCTTAAATTTCATAATCATATGTTTTATTAATATGTGCTATTTTGCTGCTGGTCATTGGCGGAGATTATTTTTATAATGGTCGTTCAACAAACCAACAAAGGTTAAGCGGCAATATGACCAGTGAAGTCACCAGTTGCACCAAAAAATGCCGTGGCCGACCGAAAGTGTTCGACAGGGAAGCGGCGCTCGACAAAGCCATGACGCTGTTTTGGCAGCATGGCTACGAAGCCACATCATTATCCGATCTCGTGGAAGCCACCGGGGCGAAAGCACCGACGCTGTACGCTGAGTTCACCAATAAAGAGGGATTGTTCCGCGCGGTGCTCGATCGCTATATTGCGCGGTTCGCCCGACAGCACGAAGCCCAGTTGCTCTGTGAGGACAAACCAGTAGAAACCGCGCTGCTGGATTATTTCACCGCCGTGGCAAAGTGCTTCACCAGCACCGATACACCAGCCGGTTGTTTTATGATCAACACCTCGGCGACGCTGGCAGCTTCTTCGCAGGCCATCGCGCAAACGATCAAATCGCGGCATGCGCAGCAGGAAGATACCCTGCTCCAGTTCCTCACTCAGCGCCAGCAGCGCGGTGAGATCCCGGCGGAGGCAGATCCTCAGGCGCTGGCTGAATTCCTTGGGTGTGTTTTGCAGGGGATGTCGATCAGTGCACGTGAAGGTGCCAGCGTTGAGAAGCTGCTACAGATCACGCGCACAACCCTGAGACTGTGGCCAAATTTGATCAAGGCATAAAAAAAATGAGACGGGAAACCGTCTCTTTTTTTATCTCTGTGATGGAGATATCACATTTCAATAATAGGTGAAAACTATCAGCTAAATCCCCCGCTTTGCTATTATTAATTGTGATTATTGCCGTGCTAATCATTCAGCAGAATGATACAAATAATAAGCGTCATGATGACACATTCACTGGCCTTCCTTTGCTCTCATTTTTACGCGCTGTAATGCATGACTTGTCGAGGATAAAGGGTACTTCACTGACTGATCACAAGCAGAAGGAAAATGGAGATGATTTTGCTATTACCATTCATTAAAGTGCTAATAGTAATTACATTGTTATTTGGTCTGTGGGTTATGTTAGGCGGTTCCGTATTATTTGCTTTTATATCTGTTCTCATCACCGGGCTACTACTGGTACGCCAACACGATTTCATTTGATCTGATTAAGCCTTGCAGCAATGCAGGGCTTTTCAATGAAAAAAAGCTCCCCAGCCTGAGCGATGGGGAGCTAACATGCAGAGTACTACTATTTTACGCGTTGTTATTCAGTATCAGCTGACCATTTTTATCCAGCGGAATCTGTGTTCCCGGATCTTTATCCATGCGAATTTTTCCCTGCTGGTCGCCGATTTTATAAGTGACGTCGTAGCCGAGCATTTTTTCCGATTTATCATATACCGTGCTGCAACGCTGCTGGGTGGTGGTGTAGGTGTCACGCTCCTGCATACCACCCTGGATCTGGTTACCAGCATACCCGCCGCCTAACGCGCCGACGACTGTTGCGACATCTCGTCCTTTGCCGCCGCCGAACTGGTGACCGAGCACCCCACCAGCCACTGCGCCAAGTACCGAACCGGTAATACGATTTTCATCCTGCACCGGGCGGCGATGCGTCATAGTGACATTACGACACTCCTGACGCGGCGTTTTTACTGTTTCCTTGATTGGCGTGGCTGAAACGACCTGCGCATATTGAGGGCCGCGATCGAAGACATTCAGGCTGGCCACTGCGGCAACGCCCAGTGCAGCGGCCACGCCAATACCGATACCCGCTAACATTGATTTATTCACAGGATTCTCTCCCTGGTTGGCTATTGGTAACAATTTTGCAACTTCAGCAATAGTAAAGCCAATCGGAAAGCACGCAAAAATAGGGATACAGATGGGGTAAAAGATGATATTCAGAGTTTTCCGACCACCATACGCGTGCAAGGCAGCGGGATATGCTGCTTCCCGGCCAACAACCGGGAGAGCAGCGAAACCGGATCAGTGTAATTTCAGACGTGGGCGGATCACGCGGTTAATACTGCCGACCAGCATCATCAGACCGGTTTTGAAATAGCCGTGCAGCGCGATCTGGTGCATACGGTACAGCGAAATATACACAAAACGCGCAATACGACCTTCAATCATCATTGAACCACGCATCAGGTTACCCATCAGACTGCCCACGGTGGAGAAGTTCGACAGGGAAACCAGTGAACCGTGATCCTTATAAACATAAGATTTCAGCGGCTTATCTTTGATCTGCGCCAGAATGTTATGCAATGCAAGGGTAGCCATCTGATGAGCAGCCTGCGCGCGCGGCGGCACAAATCCGCCTTCCGGACGGGCGCAAGAAGCACAGTCGCCAATGGCGTAAATGTTCGCATCGCGCGTCGTTTGCAGCGTCGGCTCTACGACCAGCTGATTGATGCGGTTGGTTTCCAGGCCACCAATCTCTTTCATAAAATCCGGTGCCTTGATCCCTGCTGCCCATACCATCAGATCGGCCTTGATGTATTCGCCCTCTTTGGTATGCAGACCGCCTTCGTCGGCGCTGGTGACCATCGTCTGGGTCAAAACGCGTACGCCCATTTTGGTCAGTTCATTATGCGCAGCACCGGAGATACGCGGCGGCAACGCCGGCAGAATGCGCTCACCCGCTTCCACCAGTGTGACGTTCAGCGCTTCATTCGTCAGCCCTTTATAACCGTAGCTATGAAGCTGTTTCACCGCATTGTGCAACTCTGCGGAGAGTTCAACGCCGGTCGCGCCGCCACCGACAATCGCAATATTAACTTTGCCGTTAGCGCCAAGGTTGGCCGAATATTTCAGGAACAGGTTGAGCATTTCCTGATGGAAGCGACGCGCCTGATGCGGGTTATCGAGGAAAATGCAGTGCTCTTTCACGCCCGGCGTGTTGAAGTCGTTCGAGGTACTGCCCAGCGCCATCACTAACGTGTCATAGGCCAGTTTGCGTTCCGGCACCAGCAGATCGCCCTTCTCATCACGCAATTCCGCCAGGGTGATGGTTTTGCTTTCGCGGTTAATATCCACCACAGAACCCAGTTGGAACTGGAAATGATGATTGCGTGCGTGCGCCAGGTAGCTCAGCGCATCAACACCTTCATCCAGCGAACCGGTTGCCACTTCGTGCAGCAGGGGTTTCCATAAATGGCTGTGGTTACGATCGACCAGCGTAATTTTGGCTTTTTTACCGCGTCCCAGCTTTTTACCTAACTGTGTTGCCAGTTCCAGACCGCCAGCGCCACCACCTACGATCACAATCTTTCTCAACGGTGTTGTCAAAATGACCCCCTAAAATATTAACCAATTGTTAATTAAAAGTTATAAAAATAGCTCTTAATTAACAACAGGTTACGCACGCGCAACCTCACTTTGACGTCGAGAATATCACGAACGGTTCAATGGTCATACCAAAATTGATATGAATCAAGTTTTCATGCCTAAAAGTTGAGCAAGTGTAGTCACGCAGCGAAAAACTGCCCGTCAATAGAGGAGAAAAAGAGGAGCCCGGCAGACAAGAACCTGCCGGGGAGAGGATTAACCGAGGGTTTTAAAGGCTTTAATTCGCTGCAGGTGCGGCGAGATATTTTTAAACTTATGCGACTGTTCTTCGTCCCAGACAATCTCATAGTAATGATGCAACTCATCGGAAGAGCGCTGGCTGTCCAGTGCTTCATCTTTTCGCGACAGGATCACCAGGCAGCGATCGCGATTTTTCTCCCGAAAGTTAGCGACACACTTAGTGGCAATGTCCTCATACTCTTCCGGCCGGTCAATCTTCCCTTCCATGTTCTCATAGGGAAACAGGTTCGGATTGAACATCACCTGGCGGATGTCGCAGAGAAAACCAATGCGCTCTGCCCAGTAACCGCCAAGGCCGACGCCGCAAATCAGCGGGCGTTCATCCACGTTGAGTTGCAGCATCTTGTCGACTTCTTTCAACAGATGCTGCATATCATGTTTCGGATGCCGCGTGCTGTAGCTTATCAGGCGAACATCCGGATCGATAAACTGTAGCTGCAACACTTTTTCATGGTTGCCGGGACTGTTTGAGTCAAAACCGTGTAAATAGATAATCATTGTATCCTCACCACTTCGACATCACGTCCTCAGGGGTTAATGGGCGGCTTTCAGCTCCTGCCAGCGCTCATGCAACTGCTCCAGTGCTGTACTGACCGCTTTCCAGCGCGCCGAACTCATCAACTCCTGACGAGAATATGAACCTTTATGATACAATTGTGTAACACGCTCTGCATTGATCGGCGACAGGTTATCTAACACACTGACTGCGCCTTTACGATTATTACAGACGAGGATCATATCGCAACCGGCATCCAGCGATGCCTGCCCGCGTTCTGCATAACTTCCCATGATTGCCGCGCCTTCCATCGACAAATCGTCAGAAAAAATCACGCCGTTAAAACCCAGCTCGCCGCGCAGAATGGTTTTCAACCACCACGGTGAACCGCTGGCCGGACGCGGATCGGCATCGGTATAAATCACATGCGCGGGCATAATGGCGTCCAGTTTATTTTGCTCAATCAGCGAGCGGAATACCGACATATCTTTCGCGCGAATCTCCGCCAGCGGACGCGGATCGCGCGGTGTTTCTTTGTGTGAATCTGCGGTTACCGCGCCGTGCCCCGGGAAATGTTTACCGGTCGTTTTCATTCCCGCGCTGTGCATACCATCAATAAAGTGGCTCGCCATCACCAGCGCTTTAGCCGGATCTTCGTGGTAAGAACGTTCGCCGATGGCGGCGCTGATATGTCCAACATCCAGCACCGGGGCAAAGCTGATATCAATATCCATGGCGATCATTTCACTGGCCATCAACCAGCCGGCATCTTGCGCCAGCCGCCCGCCCTCTTCTAACCCGTGCAGAGCGGCAAAAGCCTGGGCAGCAGGCAAACGCGTGAAGCCTTCACGAAAACGCTGCACCCGCCCTCCTTCCTGATCGACCGCCACCACCAGACGGTGATGCGAAGCCTGGCGGATCTGGCGCACCAGTTCCCGCAACTGCTGCGGATCGTGATAATTACGGGTAAAGAGAATCAGGCCGCCCACCAGCGGATGCGCCAGAATCTCGCGCTCTTCCGCATCCAGTTCATACCCTTCCACATCCAACATTACCGGACCCACACTGACCTCTCTTATTCTTTGTTCTGTAACCGCCGCCAGATTGCATCTGCCAGCGTAATAAATTGTTGTTCGCCCGTTTGCTGCCAGCGGCACTCAAACCAGCCCGCCATCAACATCCATACCCAGGGCCGCCAGCGTCGAACCTGGCGCACTAATATTACCGGATCGACCGCCGCCTGCTGAGCATACTGCGCAACCAACTGCAGACGCTGCACCTCATCCTCCGTCCATACCGAGGCGAGCTCGAGAGCAACATCACCATCGCCAGCATATTCCCAGTCGATAAGCCGCAAACCCACGGCGCTGTGCACCAGGTTTCCCGCATGGACATCCATATGCAGCGGCGCGAGCCGTAGCGGCTGCGGTTCGCCCTGTTTTCTTAACTGCTTTAACTGTCGCAACCAGAAGGGGGTGCGCCGCGTCGGCGCGCTCTGCTGCCAGTATCGCTCCAGCAGCGGCAACAACGTAATACGCCAGCCAAAAAGTGGCTGGTGGTGTAAATCGCGGAGTAATGCCGCCAGTACATCAGGCTGCGGTAAGTCCGTTTTGATCTCGCCGGGTATAAAGTCCACCGCCATCCAGGTACCAGTATAGAGTTGCGGGCGCGGCGCGAGGGTTGCGGGCAAGCGGCGGAGCAAACGGTACTGACGCAGAAATGGCGAGGAAGCGGCCTGGTGACGCTGGCGCAGCACCAGCGTGTGCTGGCCATCGCGAATAAGGCAACTCCCGCCGCTTAGCCCGCTATTCTGGCTGGCGACGGGAGTATACGTCGGAAAATAGCGTGACAACACAGTGTCACGCGTCTGTTTATTGTTGCTGAACCGCACCTTTACCCGACCAGATAATTTCGCCTGTCTGCACCAGCATCAGCTGCATTTGTAACGCGGGTGCGCTGGCGTTGCCGGTCGCATTGGAATAAAGCACATACTGCGCCCCAACGTTGCGGGCAATGCCAATGGCTTTACTGCGGGTACCCAGGCTGTCCTGCGGGGAGAGCCCCAATTGCTGTTTCGCCAGCGAAAGCTGCTGCGCGGTAATCAGCGTAAATTTGCCGTTATTGGCCAGCGCGTTGCGCACCACTTCGGTGGCTTCGCCGGTGTTGATCGAACCGTTGGTACGGTTGTTTACACTATCAACCAGCAAAACGCTGCCAGCGTTGGCACCACTGGCCTGCAACATTTTACCGACCATCGGCTGCACCGCACTGTTCCAGTCATAATGACGTTCGCGCGGCGCGGGCTGTCCGGTTTGATCCTGGTGTTCGATTGGGCCAGGCTGCTGTGGTAACGTCGGAACCGACGGTACTGTCGGAACTGGCTGCGTCGGTTGCGGTTGCGGCTGGGCAGGCTGCTGAGCGCCGCCTGCCTGTTCAACCGGCGCAGGCTGTTGATTACTGATACACCCTGCCAACAACACCGACAGTGTGGTCAGTAGCGCGAAGCGTCCAAATGTTTTAATCAAGTGTCACTCCTTAGAGATAGAGATAAAGTCTGACGCTGTGCGCACCCAGATAATTAGCGCTGCCATACAGCGTCACGCCGGAACGCGCCGGGATCGTGATGCTGCGCGGCGCTTCCAGCGGGTGCATTTCCAGACCTCTGGCGTCATACCAGAAAAAACGGTAGTGCACCGTCACAGGCTGCTGCCGCTCATTAAACAATCGGGAAGAGGCGGAAGGTTGAAGCTCCTGCGTGCCCATTTCCGGCGGCTCCGCGATAATGCCCGCCGCCAGAATACTGGACTCCATCACCAGCGTTTGATCGCTGGCGACCGGAATAGCCGGGCGCGAACTGCATCCCACCAGCCCCAGCGCCGCCAGCAGCAGCGCGACACGCCCGTTTATCATCTTACAGACCTTTATGAGCCAGCATTGGCCCCATTGCGCGCCCGCCCAGCAGGTGCATATGGATATGGTAAACCTCCTGACCACCATGACGATTACAGTTCATGATCAGACGGTATCCATCTTCGGCGATGCCTTCGTCGCTGGCGATTTTGGCCGCAACGGTCAGCATGCGTCCCAGCGTCTGCTCGTGCGCCTCGGTGACATCATTCAGCGTGGGGATGAGGATATTCGGCACAATAAGCACATGCGTCGGCGCTTGTGGAGAGATATCGCGAAAAGCGGTGACCAGTTCATCCTGGTAGACAATATCCGAGGGAATTTCCCGGCGGATGATTTTACTGAAAATGGTTTCTTCGGCCATGACGTTTTCCTTTTTCAGGCGCGGAGCCAACCCGCAGCCATCGTCAATTACGTGCCCTAGAGTATGATCGAGATTCTCTTGTTGTTTCAACCATAACGCTCTTTTTCTTTCGCCTTTACACCCTTCTCTGCCGCAGGAACCTTTCTCCTTTCAACACAGCGTGAATGAAATAGCATTTCAATTATGACTATTACATCTGTTTACATTCATGAAGTGAATGCGTATATTTCGCATTTGCATTTTCATGCGCAACTCTTATCAAACGCATTACAAAAACACATCCGGCGCGACAACGTATCGCCGCCGGGTTATCACGCTAACGCACTATTAAGGGTTTATTATGTCTTTCACTCAACACACCAGGGATGGCGCGTGTTCAAACGCTGCTGTGCCTTCGCTGCTGGCAGCGTGCATTGCTCTTGCGCTGACACCATCTGCAGTATTTGCAGCAGAAACAACGGCCAACGCCGATGATACAGTTGTGGTCGACGGTGGCGGTGGGCTGAGCACCTCCGATAGCCAGGCGCAGGACTACAGCGTAAAAACCACTACCACCGGGACAAAATTACTGCTAGTGCCGCGTGATATTCCCCAGTCCGTCAGCGTTGTCAGCCAGCAACGTATGCAAGACCAACAGTTAACAACGATTGAGCAAGTGCTCGATAACACGATTGGCGTTAACGCTTCGCGCATTGACTCACACCGTACAAATTTCTTCGCCCGTGGTTTCTTCGTCAGCAACTTTGCCTATGAAGATATGCCGACATTTCTCGATAACCGATGGAATTTCGGGGATACCGCGGGTGATACGGCGATTTATGACAAAATCGAAGTCGTGCGCGGCGCAGCGGGTCTGATGAGCGGGACAGGGAATCCATCCGCGTATGTCAACATGGTGCGTAAACACGCCGACAGCAAAACGTTTAAAGGCTCGGCCGAGGCAACATATGGTAGCTGGGGTAAACAGCGTTATGTTCTGGATCTCCAGGCTCCCCTGACCGAATCCGGCAATGTGCGCGGCCGTGTTATTACCGGCTACCAGGACAACGACTCCTGGCTTGAACGCAACCACTACCGCAAAAAATTCATTACCGGCGTTGTTGATGCCGACCTCACCGATTCGACAACACTTTCTCTCGGGTATGATTACCAGGAGAGCGAAGAGGATAGCCCGACCTGGGGCGGCATTCCCTCGTTGTACAGCGACGGTAGCCGTACCCATTTCCGCCGTGGTTTCAACACGGCGGCGGACTGGGCTTACTCTAACGTCGATTCACGCAAGGTTTTCGCCAACCTGACACAGCGTTTTGATAATGGTTGGGAAGCCAAAGTCAACGCTATGCATGCCGAAACCAATTTCGACAGCAAACTGATGTATATCGATGGTTTCCCGGATAAAGCCACCGGCCTGTATGACGCCACGCAGTGGCAAGGTGCCTGGGGCGGCTGGAACCGGGGCGAGCGTAAGCAGGATTCCGTCGATGCCTTTGTTCGCGGCGGCTACGACCTGTTGGGTCGCCAGCATGAGGTGATGTTCGGTGGCAGCTACAGCCGTCAGCGTAACAACTACGACAACTCCTACCCGGTGAATGATAATTTCGGTCTGATGGATGTCGGAAATATCAACAATTACAACGGTAGTACGCTGGCCGATCCGAGCTGGTCCGACTGGGCGCTCTATCAGCGCGACGTTATTCGCCAGAAATCTGTCTACGCCGCGACCCGCATCTCGCTGGCCGATCCGCTGCATCTGATCCTCGGCGCCCGCTACACCGAGTGGAGCGCGAAGTACAACCTGGAGCGTAAACCGGACGAGATCCGTAACACCAAGTTTGATGATGTAACGCCGTATGCCGGCCTGATCTATGACATCAATGACACCTGGTCGGTCTACACCAGCTATACCTCTATTTTCGAACCGTCCAGCCAGCGCGACATTAATAGCGAGTTCCTTGAACCGACAACCGGTAAAAGCTACGAAGCCGGAGTAAAAGGCGACTGGTTTAACACACGTTTGACTGCCACGCTTGCGGTCTTCCGCACCGAGCAGGATCACGTTGCTGTTTCCACTGGTGAATATATTCCTGACTCAGGTGGCCAGACGGCCTATAAATCTGTGAATGGCACCGTCAGCAAGGGCGTGGAATTTGAACTGAACGGTGCGCTGACCGACAACCTGCAACTGACCTTCGGGGCAAGCCGCTTTATGGCGGAAGATGGTGATGGCGTTGCGGTGAACCCTGAACAGCCGCGTACCACGATGAAGCTGTTTACACGCTACCAGTTGCCGATGCTGCCTGAGCTGGCAATCGGCGGCGGCGCGCGCTGGCAGAACAAAACCTGGCAGGATATTACCGGCCCGAACGGCGATACCCACATTACCCAGAGCGGTTACACGGTAGTGGATCTCTTCGCGCGCTATCAGGCCACGAAGAACTTTGCCATCCAGGCGAACCTCAACAATATGTTCGATAAAGAGTATTACGATTATCTGGGCACCTACGGCGTGTACGGTGCGCCGCGTAACTTCTCTGTCAGTGCAAATTACAGCTTCTGATAGCAGAGCAATAAAAAAGGGAGCCAGCAGGCTCCCTCAGTCTCCCCAGACTACGGCTTAGTTAGCGCGGATATAGTCATCCATTTCGGTTTTCAGGTTATCGGATTTCGTACCGAAAATTGCCTGAACGCCGGAACCAGCGACGACCACACCTGCAGCGCCCAGTTTCTTCAGGCCAGCCTGATCCACTTTCGCTACGTCAGCTACGCTGACACGCAGACGCGTGATGCACGCATCCAGGTTGGTGATGTTTTCTTTACCGCCAAACGCTGCAACCAGAGCCGGGGCCATCTCACTGCTTGCACCTGCTTTGGTGTCTTCGGTTGCGTCTTCACGGCCCGGCGTTTTCAGATCAAGCGCTTTGATCAGCACGCGGAACACGGTGTAGTAAACCACGGCATAGCAAGCACCGACGACCGGGAACAGCCACAGTTTGCTGCTGTTGCCACTCAGTACGATGAAGTCGATCAGACCGTGAGAGAACGACGTACCGTCACGCATACCCAGCAGGATACAGATCGGGAAGGCCAGACCTGCCAGAATAGCGTGGATAACGTACAGGATCGGCGCAACGAACATGAAGGAGAACTCGATCGGCTCGGTGATACCGGTCAGGAACGAGGTCAGCGCTGCGGAGATCATGATACCGCCCACTTTCGCGCGGTTTTCCGGTTTAGCAGAGTGCCAGATAGCGATAGCTGCAGCCGGCAGACCGTACATTTTGAACAGGAAGCCGCCAGACAGTTTGCCCGCAGTCGGGTCGCCTGCCATGTAACGCGGAATATCGCCGTGGAATACCTGGCCAGCAGCGTTGGTGAATTCACCAATCTGCATCTGGAAAGGTACGTTCCAGATGTGGTGCAGACCGAACGGTACCAGGCAGCGTTCAATGAAGCCGTAGATACCGAATGCAACAACCGGGTTCTGGTAAGCAGCCCATTGAGAGAATGTCTGGATCGCGGAACCAATCGGCGGCCAAATGAAGGAGAGGATCACACCGGTGATAATCGCTGCAAGGCCAGAAATAATCGGTACAAAGCGTTTACCCGCGAAGAAGCCCAGATACTCAGGCAGCTTGATACGGTAGAAGCGGTTAAACATGTATGCGGCAATCGCACCGGAGATGATCCCGCCGAGCACACCGGTATCCGCCAGGTGTTTTGCAGCGATCTCTTCAGCAGGTAAATGCAGAACCAGAGGTGCAACCACAGCCATGGTTTTCACCATGATGCCGTAGGCAACAACCGAAGCCAGAGCAGAAACGCCATCGTTATTGGTGAAGCCAAGCGCAACACCGATAGCGAAAATCAGCGGCATGTTGGCAAAAACGGAACCGCCCGCTTCGGCCATAACATGAGATACCACTTCTGGCAGCCAGCTGAAGTTTGCAGAACCGACGCCCAGCAGGATACCTGCGATAGGCAGTACGGATACTGGCAGCATCAGCGATTTACCGACCTTCTGCAGGTTAGCAAATGCATTCTTAAACATAATTGAGAGTGCTCCTGAGTATTAGTGCTTTTTGTTGCGCTTTCACGCGTTGGCACGGGGGGAGAACCGCGCCTTGGGAAGGGCATCTAAGCGCCCTTTATTTATTACACAGAGTAAAATAAATCGTTTCAGCTTTGTTTGACGGCTATCACGTTTCAGCTAGCGGTCGCTTTAAAACTCACACAGATTTACAAAAGGCGCTGACTGATGTATGAAAAACGACCATCACCGCCTTTTTTATGGCGGTGAACTTTACTCTGATCGTTTATTAATTACGAGTACTAAAATAAGCTGATATTTCAGACAGATTGCAATCTGGCGGGATCGATATGAAACAGGCTGGCAAAGTTTTGCGTGGTCTGCTGTGCGAGTTCCTCAATGGAAATCCCTTTCAGAACCGCCATATATTCTGCCACATCGCGTGTCATTGCAGGCTGGTTCTCTTTACCGCGGTGCGGTACGGGCGCGAGATACGGAGAATCGGTCTCGACCAGCAACCGATCCAGAGGCACATAACGTGCTGCATCGCGTAGTTGTTCCGCATTACGGAAAGTCACAATGCCGGAGAAAGAGATATAAAACCCCATATCCAACAGCTTGCCTGCCGTTTCACGATCCTCAGTAAAGCAGTGTAGTACACCGCCGCAATCCTGAACCTGCTCTTCCTGCAAAATCGCCAGAGTGTCGGCACGGGCATCGCGTGTATGCACGATAACCGGTTTATTCAGGTCGCGCCCAATGCGGATATGGTTGCGGAATGAGATCTGCTGACGCGCTTTGGTTTCCGGTGTATAGAAATAGTCCAGACCGGTCTCACCCATTGCCACAACACCCTCTTCCGCTGCTAACTGACGCAGCGTCGCCACGTCATACTCTTCGTCCTGATTCAGCGGATGAACGCCGCAGGAGAACACCACATTACTGCGCTCTCCCACCAGCTCGCGCATGCTGCGATATCCGGGCAGCGTGGTGGCCACAGCCAGACAAAACTTCACATCGCGCGCGGCGGCTTTCGCCAGTACGTCATCAACATCTTTGTGCAAAGAGGCGTAATCCAGGCCATCAAGATGGCAGTGCGAGTCGACTAAAAACATAATGTCTCTCTTAAAGGTGGGATACCGGAAGCGTAGCGCCTGGTTGCAGGTACCGTTCCAGTGTTAATAAAAGATCGGTGAGCAGCAGTTCGCGGTTCACTCCCACGACATTCAGCAACTGCTCACGGCAAGTAAATACAGCATGCAGCAGAGCATGCAATGTCTCACCGCGTAACTGACGGGCAAGGTTGTGTACCAGGTCTGGCACATCAACGTTGGTCAGCAATGTCGCCCCCTGCTGGGCTTTCAGAGCATCGAGGAACAGCGCACAGACCCATTGCAAGCGCTCCGCCACCCGATCGTGGTTAAGCGCCGCCAGCATGGCGAACCAGTCACCGCTATTTAGCGCGTTTTCAATCGCCAGGCAGAGTGCCTGACGCTGCGCCCAGTGCTCTTCCTGCAACAGCGTCTCAGCCGCGCCTGGCGACCCGGCGCACAGACGCAGCGCGCTGAGGATAGCATCTTGTGACACCGTCACTTCCCGACTAAGCCATGCGCTGGCATAACTTTCCGCCGGTGGCGCAAGGTGATGCAAGCGGCAGCGGCTGCGCAGCGTAGCCAGTAACCGAGCGGGCTCGCGGCAGGCAAGAAAGAACCACGTCTGGGCTGGTGGCTCCTCCAGCGTTTTCAGTAATGCATTGGCGGCAGCATCGGTTAATAACGCGGCGTCCTGAATCCAGACCACCTTCGCCCCGCCAAGACGAGCATGCTCGTAGAGTTTTTCACTCACTTCACGCACCGCATCAATGCCCAACGTGGTTTTGCCTTTTTCCGGCGCCAGTGCGTAGTAATCCGGATGGGTTCCGGCCTGCATCAACTGACAGCCGCGACAGTGGCCGCAGCTTTTGTGTCCTTCCGGTGTTTGGCACAGCAGAAAACGGCTGAGCGCATAGATCAGCGCGTCTTCCCCCATACCTGGCAGCGAGTGAACAAGTAACGCGTGGTGCCCACGTCCGCTTTGATAACTGGCGACCAGTTGTTCAAAGTCCGGTCGCAGCCACGGATACCATTTCATGCGCCCTGCTCCTGCACCCATGCGGTAACTGTCTGACGGATAGCGCGCACAACATCATCCAGCGGTTGCGTGGCATCCACCGTGCGAATAGAAGCATCCTGCGCGGCCAGCTCAAGGTAACGTGCACGGGTGCGATTGAAGAAATCCAGCGACTCCTGCTCAATACGATCCAGCTCGCCGCGCGCGCGGGCGCGTTTCAGGCCCACTTCAGGGGTGACATCAAGGTACAGAGTTAAATCCGGGCGAAAATCGCCCAGCACGGCATCGCGCAACGTCGCCAGCATGCCTTGATCAATGCCACGACCGCCGCCCTGGTAGGCCTGAGTAGAAAGATCGTGCCGATCGCCAATGACCCAGCAACCGCGTGCCAGCGCCGGTTTGATCACCGTTTCCACCAGTTGAACACGAGCGGCATAAAACATCAGGACTTCGGCTTTATCAGAAATCACTTCGTCACCAACAGAGCGGATATCCAGCACCAGACTGCGCAGCTTCTCCGCCAGCAGCGTACCGCCCGGCTCGCGCGTAAATATCATCTCGCTGACGCCCAGTTCTTTCAGCGTTTCGACGACGACATCGCGTGCCGTCGTTTTACCGGCGCCTTCCAGCCCTTCAATAACGATGTATTTACTGCTCATTTTTTTCCTTAAGCACTTTCAGATAGTCCTGCACTGACCGGTTATGGCTGGCGAGGTTGGTATTAAATGTGTGTCCACCCTTCCCGTCGGCCACAAAATAGAGGTATGGCGTCTTCGCCGGATGCGCTGCCGCTTTCAGCGAGGCTTCACCTGGCGTGGCAATCGGTCCTGGCGGCAAGCCGCTAATCACATAGGTGTTGTAATCCGTCGGAGCCTCCAGGTCGGCGCGCGACAGCTTACCATTATAACGCGCGCCCATCCCGTAGATCACCGTCGGATCGGTTTGCAGGCGCATTCCGACGCGTAAGCGGTTAATAAAGACCGAGGCAACCTGATCGCGTTCGCTGGCCACAGCCGTCTCTTTTTCAATGATGGACGCCATTGTTACCAACTGGTTCTGATCCTTGTACGGCAGGCCGTCCATGCGCCCTTCCCAGACCTGTTCAACGGCTCGCGCCATCTTTTGGTGCGCGCGCTTGAGTAGCGCAACATCCGTCGTATTTGCGGTATACATCCAGGTATCCGGCCAGAACCAGCCTTCCACCCAGTTTGCATGCTCCAGCTTCAGCGCCTGCGCGACAGTGGCATAATCATCATCCTTCAGCGTGTGCTTCAGATATGGCGCATCACGTAACTGCTTCAGATAATCACTCAGACGCATTCCTTCCACCAGACGCAGCGGAAATTGCGCCTCTTTGCCGCTGGCCAATAATTGCAGCATTTCGCGCACGGTCATGCCCGCCGTAAAACGGTAGGTCCCCGCTTTGAAGTGCGACAAATCAGGCTCCAGACGTAACAACCACTGGAAAACACGCGGGCGATTGATGACTTTTTCCTGGTACAGCAATTCACCCAGCGCCACCCGGCCGGTTCCGGCTGGCAGGGTAAAAATGATTTCATCTTTGGTAAGGATCGTGGAATCCGCCAGTTGACGAACCTTCCAGACTCCGGCTCCTGCTGCAATCACTAATACCGTCAGCAGCAGGAGAACAACGCGTAACATTTTCTTCATGACTGATTTATCTGCTCACACAGTGGGGCTAAAAATTGGTACAAATCACGCGCTGACCAACGCAGTTCTCCCCATTGGCGAACGGGGACGACCGGCATCAACGCGTTACAAATAACCACTTCCTCGGCCTGCGCCAGCGCTTGCTGGCGGGCATTCACTTCGACAACACGAAAACCGGAAGATGCTAGATGTCGCATACAATATTGTCGCATGATGCCATCCACTCCGGCATAGTCGAGGCGTGGCGTGAAAACCTCCTGCCCTTGCCGCCAGAAAATATTAGCCGCGCAACATTCGGTGATCCAGCCGTCGCTGTCCAGCACCAGCGCTTCATCAGCATCGGTCTGCTCCAGTCCGGCGCGGATTAACACCTGTTCCAGACGGTTAAGATGTTTGATTCCCGCGAGCATCGGATTACGCCCGAGGCATACATCGCTCAACGTCAACGTAACGCCTTCCCGCTGCCATCGCGCGTAGTGTGCGGGCCGGGCTGAAACAGAAAGAATACGCGTCGGTGAATCGCAGTTCGCTGCACTGTAGCCACGACCTCCGCCACCACGGCTGAGGATCACTTTAACCACACCGTCAGCTTTTCCTTGTGCCAGCGATGCCATCTCCTGCACCAGTAGATCCCAGTCATGAAAAGGAATAAATAGCCGTTCACATGCCAGACGCAAGCGCTGTATATGCGCAGGCGCAAACTGGATTTGCCCGGCAAGGATACGCGCGGTAGTAAAGCAGCCGTCACCAAACTGTATGGCCCGGTCACTGGCTGCAAGCTGTCGTTGCTCTGTGCCATTAATCAAGAACATAGAGGCTCCTTAAGCGTGTGGCCGGACAGTTTGGCAGGATGGAAAGCAGAGAACAAGGGGAGAAAGCTGAATAGAAAAGGCCCGACAAGCGGGCCTTTAAAACAGCGAAGGCGATCAGACTTTTTTGAAGATCAGCGAGCCGTTGGTACCACCAAAGCCGAAGGAGTTACACAGGGTATACTCCATACCGCTGACCTGGCGCGCTTCGTGCGGTACGAAGTCCAGATCGCAACCTTCATCCGGGTTATCCAGGTTGATGGTTGGCGGTACAGCTTGATCGCGCAGCGCAAGAATGGAGTAGATGGACTCTACTGCACCGGCCGCGCCTAACAGGTGCCCGGTCATGGATTTGGTTGAACTCACCATGACGCTACGCGCGGCATCGCCAAACACCGCTTTCACCGCCTGAGCTTCAGCAATATCGCCTGCTGGCGTAGAGGTACCGTGTGCGTTGACGTAGCCAATCTGGCCTGGTTCAATGCCCGCATCACGCAGCGCATTCACCATTGCTTTGGCCGCGCCAGCGCCGTTTTCCGGCGGTGACGTCATATGATAAGCATCGCTGCTCATACCGAAGCCGACGATTTCAGCGTAGATTTTCGCACCGCGTTTTTTTGCGTGCTCATACTCTTCCAGCATGATGATGCCAGCGCCGTCGCCGAGGACAAAACCGTCACGCTCTTTATCCCACGGACGGCTTGCAGCCTGAGGATTATCGTTGCGGGTAGACAGCGCACGCGCTGCACCAAAGCCACCTACGCCCAGCGGGGTGCTGGCTTTTTCTGCACCACCAGCCAGCATCGCATCGGCATCGCCATAAGCAATAATACGCGCAGCATGGCCGATGTTGTGCACGCCTGAAGTACAGGCCGTTGCAATGGAGATGCTTGGGCCTTGCAGGCCAAACATGATAGTCAGGTGACCTGCCACCATGTTAACAATTGTAGACGGTACGAAGAACGGACTGATTTTACGCGGACCGCCCTTAACGAGGGAGCTGTGGTTCTCTTCAATCAAGCCCAGACCGCCGATACCAGAACCGATCGCGGCACCAACACGAGAAGCATTTTCTTCCGTGATAACCAGGCCGGAGTCGTGCATGGCCTGAACGCCAGCCACAATTCCATATTGAATGAAATCATCCATCTTGCGCTGTTCTTTGCGCGAGATAATGTCTTCACAGTTAAAATCCTTTACTAAGCCAGCAAATTTGGTTGCATAGGCGCTAGTATCGAAATGGTCGATCAGGCTGATGCCACTCTGACCGGCAAGAAGAGCTTTCCAGGTAGACTCTACGGTATTGCCGACAGGAGACAACATGCCAAGTCCGGTCACAACTACACGACGCTTAGACACGTTCATCCTCCAGGGAGGGATAAAAAAGAGATTCGAGGGATAACACTAGATAAAACTCAGGCGGTCGAGTGACCGCCTGGAGATGTTCACTTACGCCTGGTGACCGTTGATGTAATCAATGGCAGCCTGAACGGTGGTGATTTTCTCAGCTTCTTCGTCCGGAATCTCAGTATCAAACTCTTCTTCCAGAGCCATTACCAGCTCAACGGTGTCAAGAGAATCAGCGCCCAGGTCCTCAACGAAGGAAGCATTGTTGGTAACTTCTTCCTGCTTAACGCCCAGCTGTTCGCCGATAATTTTCTTAACGCGTTCTTCGATAGTGCTCATACTCTTAAATTTCCTATCAAAACTCGCTTTCGCGATGGTTTTCGTAGTGTATAAAATGTTGAAAAATTTGCAACTAAATCCCGGCAGTTCTTACCACGATTTTACGCTATTTTGAGGCCTTTCGCCCTCATAACGCAAATGATTTTAATCGTGGTTAGACCATATACATTCCACCGTTGACGTGCAGAGTCTCACCAGTGATGTAACCCGCCTCGTCAGAGGCTAAAAATGCAACCGCATTGGCGATTTCCTGAGCACCGCCAAGGCGACCCGCAGGAACTTGCGCCAGGATACCCGCACGCTGATCGTCAGAGAGCGCACGCGTCATGTCCGTTTCAATAAAGCCCGGAGCAACAACGTTTACCGTAATACCGCGGGACGCAACTTCACGCGCCAGCGATTTACTGAAACCGATAAGACCCGCTTTCGCCGCAGCGTAGTTGGCCTGACCAGCATTTCCCATGGTACCAACCACAGAACCGATAGTGATAATACGCCCATGACGCTTTTTCATCATAGCCCGCATTACCGCTTTTGACAGACGGAAAACAGATGAAAGGTTAGTGTCGAGAATATCGTTCCACTCATCATCTTTCATGCGCATCAGCAAGTTATCACGAGTGATCCCGGCATTATTAACCAGAATATCAACCTCGCCAAACTCAGCGCGAATGTTCTCCAGAACCGATTCAATAGATGCGGCATCGGTCACGTTCAGCAGCAGACCTTTACCCTTCGCACCTAAATAATCACTGATAGCCTGCGCGCCATTTTCGCTCGTCGCGGTACCAATAACCTTTGCGCCGCGAGCGGCTAACGTTTCAGCAATGGCACGACCAATTCCACGGCTTGCACCGGTAACCAGCGCGACTTTTCCTTCAAAACTCATGGTGTTCCTCTTTTATTGCGCGAGTGCTTCTGACATCGCAGCCGGCTCATTGATAGCCGATGCTGTCAGTGTGTCAACAATACGTTTTGTCAGACCGGTGAGAACCTTACCCGGGCCGACCTCATACAGATGCTCAACGCCCTGCGACGCCATAAACTCAACGCTTTTCGTCCACTGCACCGGGCTGTACAACTGGCGCACCAGTGCACTGCGGATGGCTTCCGGCGACGTTTCGCACTTCACATCCACATTGTTAATAACCGGGATCTGCGGCGCATTAAATGGAATAGCGTTCAGTTCAACAGCCAGTTTTTCGGCAGCCGGTTTCATCAGCGCGCAGTGAGACGGCACGCTTACAGGCAGCGGCAATGCACGTTTAGCACCAGCGGCTTTACAGGCTGCGCCGGCACGCTCAACGGCCTCTTTATGGCCTGCGATAACTACCTGCCCCGGGGAATTATAGTTCACCGGAGAAACAATCTGGCCTTCAGCCGCAGTTTCACATGCTTTTGCAATAGACTCATCATCAAGACCGATGATAGCTGACATCGCGCCGGTACCTTCCGGTACGGCTTCCTGCATGAATTTGCCGCGCAGCTCAACCAGACGTACAGCATCGGCAAAAGCAATAACACCGGCGCATACCAGCGCGGAATATTCGCCCAGGCTATGCCCTGCCATCAGTACCGGCGTTTTGCCACCCTGCTGCTGCCACACGCGCCACAGCGCGACAGATGCACTCAGGAGTGCAGGCTGAGTCTGCCATGTTTTATTAAGCTCTTCTGCCGGGCCTTGCTGCACCAGTGCCCAGAGATCATAACCCAGAGCCGCAGAGGCTTCGGCAAACGTTTCTTCAATGACCGGGTAAGCTACCGCCATATCCGCCAACATACCGACGGTCTGGGAACCCTGCCCCGGAAAAACAAAAGCAAATTGCGTCATCTTCTTATCCTTATACTTAGAAACGAACCAGCGCGGAACCCCAGGTAAACCCGCCGCCGAACGCTTCAAGCAGAATTAGCTGGCCAGGTTTGATACGCCCATCGCGTACCGCCTCATCCAGTGCGCTGGGAACAGAAGCCGCAGAGGTGTTGCCATGACGATCCAGCGTAACCACAACGTTATCCATCGCCATGCCAAGCTTTTTCGCTGTGGCGCTGATAATACGCAGGTTAGCCTGGTGCGGCACCAGCCAATCCAGCGAGCTTCGCTCAAGGTTATTAGCGGCTAATGTTTCATCAACAATTCGCGCCAGTTCCGTCACCGCGACTTTAAACACTTCGTTGCCCGCCATCGTTAAATATGTCGGGCTTTCCGGATTCACGCGGTCGAGGTTCGGCAGCGTCAGCAGCTCACCGTAGCTACCATCAGCATGCATGTGGGTTGAGATAATGCCCGGCTCTTCCGAAGCACTCAATACCACCGCACCTGCACCATCGCCGAACAGAATAATGGTACCGCGATCATTTGGATCTAATGTGCGCGCCAGCACATCAGATCCAATCACCAGCGCATGTTTTACCGCGCCGGATTTTACATATTGATCGGCGATGCTCAACGCGTAGGTAAACCCTGCGCATGCTGCGGCAACGTCGAAGGCAGGACAACCTTTGATTTCCAGCATATTCTGGATCTGGCACGCCGCGCTCGGAAAAGCGTGCGTTGCAGAGGTTGTCGCCACAATAATCAGGCCAATTTGATCGTTATCGATGCCGGCCATTTCCAGCGCGCGTTTAGCGGCTTCATAGCCCATGGTTGAGACAGTTTCGTTCGCCGAAGCAATACGACGCTCACGGATCCCTGTACGGCTGACAATCCACTCGTCAGAGGTTTCCACCATTGTTTCCAAATCGGCGTTTGTTCGAACCTGCTCAGGCAGATAACTGCCGGTACCAATAATCTTCGTATACATGTACGCTCAGTCACTCTTGGGTAATATACACACATTCCGGTTATCGTCGCCCTGGGCGGATGATGCCGAAAGCGCATACACAGATTCCAGGCGAGCGGCGATTCGCTGTGGAACCTGCCGCTGCACCGCCTGCACTGCCTGTTCAATCGCGACGGTAAAGGCTCGCTGATTCGCTGCTCCGTGACTTTTAATCACAGTGCCGCGCAATCCTAACAGACAGGCGCCATTATACTGGTCGGGGTTGAGGTGACTGAATCGCCTGCTCAGGCTTTTTTGTAACCAACGTTTTAATAAAACCAGCCACCACGACCTTTTTTGCCCTTCGCTCTGTGATTTCAGCAGCGAAAGAAACATCCTGACAACCCCCTCCATGGTTTTTAATGTGACGTTTCCCGTAAAACCATCACAAACTAACACATCCGTTTTTCCAGTCAGAAGTTCATTCGCCTCCAGATAACCAATGTAGTTCATTGAGGGAACCGATCGTAACAGAGCCGCTGCATCACGGATATTGTCATGACCTTTGGTTTCTTCTTCACCAATGTTCAGCAGCGCCACGCGAGGGTTAGCGATACCCAGGATCTCCTCGGCCATCACCGCCCCCATTACCGCAAACTGCGCCAGCATTCTACTGTCACAATCCACATTCGCGCCGAGATCCAGCACGACAGTTTTGCCCTTCTGCTGATGTGGCAGAACGGTCACCAGCGCCGGACGCTCAATCCCCTCAATCGGTTTGAGCAACATTTTCGCCAGCCCCATCAGCGCGCCGGTATTGCCTGCGCTGACGCAAGCCTGGGCACGACCTTCTTTCACCAATTCCAGCGCCATACGCATCGAGCTACCGCGACTGGTGCGGATCGCTTGCGCGGGCCGGGCATCACTGGCAATAACTGACTGTGCAGGAATGATAAGCAAGCGTGAGCGTTGCTCGAAATCAGCTTTGGCAAGTAATGGCGTGATAGCGTCGGGATCGCCGACTAAAAGAAGGTTGAGCTGTGAATTAGAGTTCAGTGCCTGCAAAGCTGCAGGCACTGTCACGGACGGGCCAAAATCGCCCCCCATGACATCTAACGCCAGGGTTAGACGTGTCAAGGTATCGTCGCAGCCTGGTTCGGTCTATCCCCGCTTTCGCGGGGAAATCCTCACTAAGCTTAATCACGCTTGCGCGTGATTACTTAGTGATAACCTTGCGACCGCGGTAGAAACCGTCGGCGGTGATGTGGTGACGCAGGTGGGTTTCACCAGAAGTTTTGTCTACAGACAGGCTGGTGACTGCGGTCAGCGCGTCATGGGAACGACGCATGCCACGTTTGGAACGGGTTGGTTTATTCTGTTGTACGGCCATGGACCTTACTCCTCAATTACTTACGCTTTAAGCTGGCTAATACGGCAAATGGGTTTGGTTTTTGCGCTTCATCAGGCAATTCGCCAAAGACCATGTCCGCTTCGGACACTTCACAGTGTTCAGAATCATGCACCGGAACTACAGGCAAGGAGAGAATAATTTCATCCTCAACCAGCGCCAGCAGATCGATTTCGCCGAATTCGTTAACCTCAATCGGTTCATACGCTTCCGGCAGTGCTTCAGCCTGCTCGTCTGAACGCACAGGACTAAAACAATACGTTGTGTAGACCTGATGGGTGAACGGTTTCCCGCAGCGCTGGCATTCGAGCGATACCGTTACCTTCGCATCGCCGGTCAGGACCGCCAGACGCTGGTTATCGATAGCGAACGACATGGAGCACTCCACATCACTGTCTACGCTGACTACAGATTCGGCGACACGCTCCGCCTGTTCGGGGGTATAGATACCCTCGTAATCGAGGCGTTTTTGAGCCGTACGAACCGGATCAAGAGTCAGGGGTAATTTTACCTTTTGCATAGGGCGCGCATATTAACTTTGTAACGTCATATAGTCAAAGAAAAAGGCAGCCTACGGTTGCCTTTTGCCAATAATTCGCACACATTGCGGCCTACAGTTTAAAATGCCTCTCATTGTTAAGCCATATTTGGTGAAAAAAATATGTCGCAAATTATTCTCGCATCGACCTCCCCATACCGCCGTGCGCTTCTGGAAAAGCTTGGCTTAGCGTTTGAATGCGCCGCGCCGCAGGCTGATGAGACCCCGTATGCAGGCGAAGCACCGCGTCATCTGGTGCTGCGTCTGGCGCAGGAAAAAGCGCAATCGCTGGCGGAAAAATATCCTCAGCATCTGATTATTGGTTCCGATCAGGTGTGCGTATTGGACGGTGAAATAACCGGCAAGCCGCATACGGAAGAAAATGCCCGCCAGCAATTGATGAAAGCCCGCGGAAATATTGTCACATTTTATACTGGCCTGGCGCTATATAACTCGGCCACCGGTCATTTGCAGACTGAATGTGAGCCTTTCGACGTCCATTTCCGTCATTTAAGCGAGCAGGAAATCGAAGACTATATCCGTAAAGAGCATCCGCTGAACTGCGCAGGTAGTTTCAAAAGCGAAGGGTTAGGCATTGCGCTGTTTGAGCGTCTTGAAGGCCGGGATCCCAACACGCTGGTCGGTTTGCCGCTGATCGCGCTGTGCCAGATGCTACGTCGTGAACAGTGTAACCCCTTGTTAAACTAATGCTTTAGCGATCACAGTTTCTTTTTTGAGCAAAAGCTACATTCACCTCCATTATTAAAACACCGTTTTAATTTAAGGAGAGGTGATGAAGATATTCAATAAAATGGCGCTGCTGTTGACGCTTTTCGGCGCCGCGAATGCCATTGCGCAGGCACCGTGGCAAACGCAGGGAGTGGTCGAAGGTAACCTCCCCGCTTCATGGCAAACGCTGAAAGCAGAGATGCATTACCCCCATTCCTGGCTCTCCGGCCACTATAAAGATTTTACTCAGTGGCAAACCCTTAGCCGCCAGCTGTTCCGCGCAGCATTGCTTACCCCGACCTCGACGAAACCTTTCGCGCCAGAAATTCTCAGCAAAGAAGATCGTGGCAGTTACACTGCAGAAAAACTGGCACTTAATATCACCGACGATAATCGTATTGCGGCGCTGCTGCTAATGCCGAAATCCCCGGGACCTCACCCCGCAGTAGTGCTGTTACACGATCACGGTTCGAAATTTGATATCGGTAAAGAGAAGCTGATCCGTCCCTGGGGCGATGCAGGAAAGCTCGCCAGCGCGCAAGCCTGGGCTGACAAATTTTTCAGCGGGAAATTTATCGGTGATGAGTTGGCCAGCCGTGGCTATGCCGTCATCGCCATTGACAGCCCGGGTTGGGGCGATCGCGGGCCAATGGTCTACGAGCAGCAGCAGGCGCTGGCCAGTAACTATTTCAACCTTGGCCGTTCTCTGGCAGGCGAAATGGCTTATGAAGATATGCGCACGGTAGACTTTATCGCCTCATATGCCGGAGTGGACAGTCAACGTGTGGGCGTACTGGGTTTCTCGATGGGCGGTTTTCGCGCCTGGCAACTGGCAGCACTGAGCGACAAAGTGGCGGCGACCGCCGTGATCTCATGGTTTGGTACGTATAACGGCCTGATGCAACCAGGCAATAATGTGCTGCGCGGCCAGTCTGCCTTTTATATGCTCCACCCGGGAATGCCTGCGCAGATGGATATTCCGGACATTGCCAGTATCGCTGCGCCTAAACCGATGCTGATATTCAGCGGCGGCCAGGACAAACTGTTCCCGCAGGAAGCGGTAAAGGAGGCCTTTGCCAAAGTGCACCGCGTCTGGAAATCGCAGCACGCCGACGACAAACTCGTCACCCGAACCTGGCCACAACTGGGGCATGTTTTTTACCGTGAACAGCAGGATGAAGTCTTTCCGTGGCTGGATAAGTGGCTGAAGCCCTGACCTGTTGCTTCCCCCTCGTACCGGAGGGGGAAACGCTTATTTGCCGCTGCGCAGCACCTGCAAACAGTGTTTTAGTTCATCATCGAGCGGCGCTTCAATACGCAATGTCTCACCGCTATTTGGATGGGTAAATTTCAGCGCTGCCGCATGCAAAAACAGACGAGACAAACCGGTTGCTGCCAGTTGCTTGTCAAATTCACGATCGCCATACCGGTCGTCAAAAGCAATCGGATGACCCGCATGCTGCGTATGTACGCGGATTTGGTGCGTACGACCGGTTACCGGGCTACAACGTACCAGCGTCGCAAACTCGTAACGTTCTTCCACTTTAAACCGGGTTTCCGACGGTTTGCCTTCGCTGTTGACGCGCACAATGCGTTCGCCACTTTGCAGAATATTTTTCAGCAACGGTGCCTGCACCGCTTTTACGTGTGACTGCCATTGCCCGCGCACCAGCGCGAGATAATCTTTCTGCATCTCTTTGCCGCGCAGTTGCTCATGTAGCGAACGCAGCGCCGAACGTTTTTTGGCCACCAGCAGAACGCCGGAAGTATCACGATCGAGACGGTGAACGAGTTCGAGGAACCGGGCTTCCGGACGCAGCGCGCGCAGACCTTCAATCACGCCAAAACTCAGGCCGCTGCCGCCGTGTACCGCTGTACCGGACGGCTTGTTGAGGACGAGAATATGATCGTCTTCATATAAAATAACGTCGCTTAACGCCGCAACTTTCTGCAAATGCGGTGAAACCGCCTCTTCTTCGCGTTCAGCAACGCGCACCGGCGGGATGCGCACTTCGTCGCCCGCTTCCAGTTTATATTCCGGTTTGATGCGTTTTTTATTCACCCGCACTTCGCCTTTACGCAGAATGCGGTAGATCATGCTTTTCGGCACACCTTTTAATTGGGTGCGTAAAAAGTTATCGATGCGTTGCCCCGCTTCGTCAGCGGAAATAGCAACAAATTTTACGGATGGTGTCTCAGTTTTCATGGGAGGCGATTCTAAATAGCCATGATGATTAGCGCCACTCATTTTTCTATGCTTATATTTACATTCGCACCTGGATACTGGCGTTAGATTCTTCTGATTCGGTGGTTATTAAACCAATCTCCGTACAGAGGTGAAAAAACTGTGAGTAACCGGGTGATAAATGGTAAAAGTCAGCTTGCTATAAGAGGGTTCGCAGGGAATAATGTTGCGGTTTTCCGTGTTGAATCTTGTTGAAACAAGCAAAATAAGCGGAATGACCAGTTTTGCCTGTCCGATCATACACGCAGCAATGGCGTAAGACGTATTGAACTTTCAGGCAGTTAGCGGGCTGCGGGTTGCAGTCCTTACCGGTAGATGGAATCTTCTCTGGAGAGTTTTTCCCAGGCTGTTCCCCTGATAATTGCGCTGTATTTTCCACAGGAAATACAGGCAACCGACACACTGCGCCTCTTAAGCGAGCGACAACCGTGAGGTTGGCGACGTGAATAGTCTCGAGGCCATCGGTTCTCCCCGGAAAGGCGTTATCTTGCCCGCAGCTTAGTCGTCAATGTAAGAATAATGAGTAAGTTACGATGAAAAGAATGTTAATCAACGCAACTCAGCAAGAAGAGTTGCGTGTCGCCCTTGTGGATGGGCAGCGCCTGTACGATCTGGATATCGAAAGTCCGGGGCACGAACAGAAAAAAGCGAACATCTATAAAGGTAAAATCACCCGCATTGAGCCGAGTCTTGAAGCCGCCTTCGTTGATTACGGTGCTGAACGACACGGTTTTCTCCCCCTCAAAGAAATCGCGCGCGAATATTTCCCCGCCAATTACAACGCTCATGGCCGTCCTAATATCAAAGATGTGCTGCGTGAAGGCCAGGAAGTCATCGTCCAGATTGATAAAGAAGAGCGTGGCAATAAAGGCGCTGCGCTGACCACGTTTATTAGCCTTGCGGGCAGTTATCTGGTGTTAATGCCGAATAACCCGCGCGCTGGCGGCATCTCTCGCCGCATTGAAGGCGACGATCGTACTGAATTAAAGGAAGCCCTCTCCAGCCTCGAATTGCCGGATGGCATGGGGCTGATTGTACGCACAGCCGGTGTGGGTAAATCCGCCGAAGCGCTGCAATGGGATCTGAGTTTCCGCCTGAAACACTGGGAAGCTATCCAGAAAGCCGCTGAAAGCCGTCCAGCGCCGTTCCTGATCCATCAGGAAAGTAACGTCATCGTTCGTGCTTTCCGTGACTACCTGCGCCAGGACATTGGCGAAATCCTCATCGACAACCCGAAAGTGCTTGAGCTGGCCCGCCAGCATATCTCCGCACTGGGTCGTCCGGATTTCAGCAGCAAAATCAAACTGTACACCGGTGAAATCCCGCTGTTCAGCCACTACCAGATTGAGTCGCAGATTGAATCTGCCTTCCAGCGTGAAGTGCGTCTGCCGTCCGGCGGCTCCATTGTTATCGATTCCACGGAAGCACTGACGGCTATCGATATCAACTCCGCACGCGCAACCCGCGGTGGCGATATCGAAGAAACCGCCTTCAACACCAACCTGGAAGCAGCCGATGAGATCGCCCGCCAACTGCGCCTGCGCGATCTCGGCGGTCTGATTGTCATTGACTTTATCGATATGACGCCGGTTCGCCATCAGCGCGCTGTTGAGAACCGTCTGCGCGAAGCCGTACGTCAGGACCGCGCCCGTATTCAGATCAGCCATATTTCCCGCTTTGGCCTGCTGGAGATGTCTCGTCAGCGCCTGAGCCCATCGCTGGGCGAATCCAGCCACCACGTCTGCCCACGCTGTAGCGGCACCGGTACCATTCGTGATAACGAATCGCTGTCGCTGTCGATTCTGCGCCTGATCGAAGAAGAAGCGCTGAAAGAGAACACCCAGGAAGTGCACGCGATTGTGCCGGTCCAGGTCGCCTCTTATCTGCTGAACGAAAAACGTGCTGCGGTCAGCGCTATCGAAGCCCGCCAGGGCGGCGTACGCTGCGTGATCGTGCCGAACGACCAGATGGAAACGCCGCACTACTCCGTACTGCGTGTGCGTAAAGGCGAAGAGACGCCGACCCTGAGCTACCTGCTGCCGAAGCTACACGAAGAAGCAATGGCGCTGCCGTCGGAAGAAGAGTATGCCGAGCGTAAACTGCCTGAGCAGCCTGCGCTGGCGACGTTCGTCATGCCAGATGTTCCGCCTGTGCCGCAAGCGCCTGCCGCCGCTGCTGCACCAGTTGCCAAAGCCGAACCTGCCGCTGTACAACCCACCACTCCGGGGCTGTTCAGTCGTTTCTTCTCGGCACTGAAAGGTCTGTTTGCGGGTGAAGAAACCCCGGCAGCCGTCGAAGCCCAGGAAGAGAAAAAGCCAGCGAAACAAGATCGCCAACAGGATCGTCGCAAACCGCGCCAGAACAATCGTCGCGATCGTAGCGAACGCCGTGATGGCCGCGCTGAAGGTAGCGAGGCGCGCGAAGGTCGTGAGAATCGTGAAAACCGCGAAAGTCGTGAAGAGAACCGCCGTAATCGCCGCGAGAAATCGCAGCAGAACGTGGAAACTCGCGAAGCGCGTCAGCCAGTAGCGGTCGAAGAGACGGAAAAAACTAAACAGCGCGATGAGCAGCAACCGTCGCGCCGTGAACGCAACCGTCGCCGTAACGATGACAAACGTCAGGCACAGCAGGATGTTAAAGAACTGAACCGTGCCGATGCCGATCAGCCTGAGCAGGAAACTGAACAGGAAGAGCGCGTACAGGTGATGCCGCGTCGTAAGCAGCGTCAACTGAGCCAGAAAGTACGTTTTGAAGATGCGCAGTCCACGGATACTACCGAAGAGACGATGGCTCAGAGTACTGAAGTGGCGAAAGTCGATCTCCCGGCCGTTGTGGAAACCAGCCAGGATCAGGATGAGAATGCGGAAGCGCGCGAAAATGCGATGCCTCGCCGCTCTCGTCGTTCTCCGCGTCATCTGCGCGTCAGCGGCCAGCGCCGTCGTCGCTACCGTGACGAGCGTTATCCGTTGCAGTCAGCCATGCCGTTAACCGTCGCATGTGCTTCACCTGAAATGGCTTCCGGTAAGGTATGGATCCGCTACCCGGTTCCGCGCGCTCAGGAAGAGCAGGCGAAAGAGATCGCGGCAAAAGAGAACGTTGCCGTTGAGCAGGAAGTTGCACCGATGGTGGATGAAGCCGCGCTGGTAAGCGCTGTAGAAACCGAAGTGGTTGAGCAGCAACCCGCAGCAGAAGCAGAAGTTGTCGCGCCAGCCGCTGAAACGGAAGTGACAGAACCTGTCGTTGTTGAGCCGCAGCAGACTGTCGCTGAGCCAGAAACCGTTGAGGTAGAAACCAGTCATCCGGAGGTTATTGCCGCGCCGGTTGATGAGCAACCGCAACTGATTGCCGAAGAAGATCGTGTCGTCGCCGAAGAGGTTGCGGAAGAAGCCGCGCCAGCGCAGGAAGCCCCGGCTCCCATCGTCGAAACCGCTCCGGTCGTTAGCGAAGAATCACAGGCCCCGGTTGCAGAACCGGTTAAAGAAACTGTGGTGCCCGCCGTCGCCCGTAAAGTAGCCACTGCGCCGATGACCAAAGCGCCTGCACCGGATTATGTACCGGAAGCGCCGCGTCACAGCGACTGGGTACGTCCTGACTTCAATTTCGAAGGCAAAGGCTCCGCGGGCGGTCACAGCGCCACCCACGCCGCCACCGCACCGGCAACGAAGCCGCCATCTGTTGGCTAATCGCCAGACAGCCAAAAGCCGACCTCAGGGTCGGCTTTTTTATGCCTGCCGCGCAGGCTGGCGCATGCCTCCCAGCCCCGGCATCACTTCACGCATCAATTGCAAAAATTTTCGCAATCGCGCCGGATAGTACCGCGCCCACGGATACACCAGATGTACCGGCAGCGCCGCCGCCTGCCATTCCGGCAACAAAGCAACCAGTTTTCCGCTGCGTATCTCCTCTTCCACCGCCCAGCTGGAGATAACCGCCAGACCAAGACCACTGATCGCCGTATTCCGCGCAGCGTACAGGCTGTCGGTAAACAGTCTTGGCGAGATCGGCACCTGTTCCGCATCGCCGGTTTGCTGATGCGTCAGATGAATTTCATGCTGATAGAAAGTGTTCAACGCAATCCACGGCAAGGCTGAGAGTTGCTGTGGGGTCTCAATTGCCGGAAAACGCGCCAGCAAGGCCGGAGAAGCCACCAGGCTGCGGGGGACTTCTGCCAGCAGCACCGACACCGTTGCCGGGTCCACTTCCGCGCCGACGCGAATAGCACAATCGATGTTCACGCTAAGAAAATCGACCGTTTTATCGTTCAGCATCCACTCGACAGAAAGCTGCGGGTGTCGCTCGAGAAATTCGGTGAGCGGCCCAAGCAACTGCTCCTGACCAAAAGCATGTGGCGCGCGCACGCGCAGGATACCGACCGGTTCATCGTCAGACTGGCTCAGCTCATCCTCCAGGGCTACCCAGGCATCCGCTACCCGTTTTGCATGTTGATAACAGCGTTCACCATCATCGGTCAGCTTCATCGCATGGGTGGTGCGCAGCAACAACTTCACGCCAAGCAGGGTTTCCAGTGACTGCAAACGGCGGCTGACCGTCGCCTGCGTCGTTCCCAACTGGCGCGCAGCTGCCGACAGCGAGCCCGCTTCCACGATACGGATAAACGTCCGCATCAAATCCACTCTGTCTATACGCTCCTGGCGCTTCATATTTATTTTGCCTATACGTTTCACGTATAACCGTTTTACCACTCCGCAGGCTACCGCGCCACAGCGTATTAGAGAAGAATGTCCTCACTGCGTAGCACGCCTACGAACTCATAAAAACCATACCGGGGAAACACTGTATGAACCGTCATTCTCTTTCGACAGATGTTGTTGGCTGGGTCATTTTAGCGCTGGCGCTGGGCGCCGGATTTAGCGTGGCATCTATCTACTATTCGCAGCCGTTGCTGCCGCTGATGGGTAGCGATCTGCACCTGACCGTTAACGGCATGGGGCTGGTACCGACGCTGACTCAGGCCGGTTATGCGCTGGGTATTTTGTTTTTACTACCGCTGGGCGATCGCCATGATCGTCGCCGCCTCATCCTGATAAAAAGCGTGGCACTGGCGATTCTGCTGCTGGCCTGTAGCCTGACCAGCAACCTGCCCTCTCTATTGCTCGTCAGCCTGATGCTGGGGATGGCGGCGACAATGGCGCAGGATATTGTCCCGGCGGCGGCCATTCTGGCACCAGCGGGCAAACAGGGGAAAATGGTCGGCACGGTGATGACCGGCTTACTGCTGGGCATTCTGCTCTCTCGTACTGTTAGCGGCTTTGTCGGTGCAGCATTTGGCTGGCGGGTAATGTATCAACTTGCTGCCGTCAGTATTGCCCTGATTGGCGTGCTGATGTGGTCCGTGCTGCCGCGTTTTGCCACCCACTCTACGCTGAGCTATCCGGCACTGATGAAATCGATGGCGCACCTGTGGCAACGTTATCCGGCACTGCGCCGTGCGGCTTTCGCCCAGGGTTTCTTGTCCATCGCTTTTAGCGCCTTCTGGTCTACGCTTGCGGTAATGCTGCTGGAAAAATATCAGTTGGGTAGTGCCGTTGCCGGTACATTCGGTATTGCAGGTGCCGCCGGTGCGCTGGCCGCACCGCTGGCTGGTGGTCTGGCAGATAAAGTCGGCGCTGAAAAAGTGACGCAGCTGGGCGCCGGGCTGGTGACGCTCTCTTTTGCCCTGATGTTTTTACTGCCGGCACTGCCGCCACACGCTCAGCTTATCCTGATTGCGCTCTCTGCGGTCGGCTTCGATCTCGGTCTGCAATCCAGCCTCGTGGCGCACCAGAACTTGGTGTACGGTCTGGAGCCGCAAGCGCGTGGCCGCCTGAATGCGCTACTGTTTACAGGTGTGTTTATCGGTATGGCGGTGGGTTCTGCACTGGGCAGTAAACTCTATTCCGTTGCCTCATGGCAGGGTGTGGTGGTGCTGGCGACGCTCTCTGGCTTTATCGCGCTGGTCATTCGCCTGGTTGATGCCCGTCGCATCCAGCAAGCAGCGCAGAAAGCATAAGGCAAAAAAAAGGCCCGCTCCGGTAACAGAGCGGGCATACGGAACATGCCCCAGTTTCAAGACATGCTCAAAATGAAACGATTACGAGTTAATCTGGAACAACGACATTCCCTGCATATCGGAGAATGCTTTGTAAGAAGCCTGCAATGCAGCCTGTTGCATGGTGTAGGACGAAATCACCGAGTTCCAGTCCACATCCACCAGATCGCTTTTCTGCTGTGTCAGACCCAGCGCACGGTCATCACCCAACGAATCAAGGCTGTCCAGCTCATTCAACTGCGTGCCCAACTCCGCGCGTACCGTCAGCACGTTGTTCAGGGAGTTCGTCAAGCCACGACTGGTTTTATCAACCGCGGCCTGTGCGGTCGCTTTGGCCGTCTCATCGCCGGAAACCGGCGTATTCAGCGCAGCGATGGCCGTATCCAGCATTTTAAACAGATCCGTTTCCGAAGTTCCCGGCGCACCGGTTGCCGGATCCGTCGGTTCAGGCGTGGCGTTACTGGTGATACGGTTAAAAATTTCATCCCCCGTATGGGCAATCACCATGGTGCGGGAAGCGTCAACCTGCTGGGTGATATTCTGCGTACCGCCGCTGTATGTACCGGTAGAGTCATACGGCGCAGTTTCAGTTTTATAGCCGCCAAAAATATAACGCCCGTTACCGTCAGTGCTGTTCGCCAGGTTCAACAACTGATCGCGATAGCCTTGCAGTTTGCTGGCCAGCGATGCGCGGTCATCGTCGCTGAGCGAGCCGCTACCGGCCTCAACGATAGTGGACTGCGCGCCCTGAATAGCGGTCGTTACCTGCTGCAACACGCTCTCTTCCAGCGACACTTTTTGTTCGGCGAAAGTACGCGCTGTCGCATACTGGGTGTTCTGCGACTGCGCCTGAGAGATCACTACCGCCTGCGAAGCGGCAATCGGATCGTCAGACGGACGGTTCACACGCTGCCCGGTAGACATTTGCTCACCGTAGGCCAGCCATTTACTCTGCGCATTGGTAACGCCGCGCATGTTTTGTTCATACATCATTTGCGTGCTGATACGCATCATTCACCCCTTACTTAGCGAATTTCCAGCAACGCATTAAACAGCGTGCTTGCGGTCTGCAGAACCTGGGCGTTAGCCAGATAATATTGCTGATAACGTTGCAGGTTGCCGTACTCTTCATCGAGGTTAACCCCGGAGATAGACTGCTGCTGGTTGCTGAGCTGTGTCACCACGTTGGTCTGCGTCGTGCTGCTGGTTTTCAGCGTGGATGTTTTGTTACCCACATCGCTGACCAGCGTGGCATACGCATCGTTAAAGGTTTTGTTGCCGCCGACTTTGGTCGCTTTTTGCAGATCCAGCATCGCCTGGCCGTTACGGTTATCGCTCGCACCGTCAGTAGCGGTTTGCGCCATAGCGATCTTCGACTCATCCGTCACTGCCACACTCATGTTGACGACAGCATTGCTCACCGGTTTAACCGTAAAGCTATCGTTGGCGACCGGCCCGGTCGTGCCGCCGACGGTAATTTTCAGACCGTCAAAGTTCAGCGTACCGTCAGTCGCATCCGGCGTAACCGTAAACGAGGTATTGTTGGACAGGCGGGTAACATTCCAGTTTGTGCCGTCATAAACCACTTTGTAATCGGTCGCCTGTACCGCAGAGCTGTCACTCACGGTTGCCGTCAACGTGGCATCACCGGTATTTTTCGAGTTGTTCAGCGTTGCCGGGGAACCAATGGTAAAGAAATCAGTCCCCTGATCGCCGTTCGCGTCATAACCTTGCGTGTGCTGCTGGTTAAATGAATCGGCAAATGACAGCGCCAGTTGACCCAGCGTGTTACGCGTCTGATCCAAATCCTGTGAACGGAATGCCAGCAGGCCGCCCAGAGAGCCGGTGGTGATCAGTTTTTCCGGAATTTCGATATTGCCAGCGGTGTTATCAACATACGCGACGGTTGTACGTGACGGATCGGCGCTCGAAGAAACCGCCGCCAGCTGGCGAGAAGTACTGCCCTGCACCAGCGTATAGCCGTTCGCCATCGTCAGGTTGTAAGTATTACCATCCTGCACGCTGACTTCCACACCCACGATCTTATTCAGTTCGCTGACCAGTTGGTCGCGCTGATCGAGCAAGTCATTCGGCGACGCGCCAGCACCCACGCCAGTCAGGCGAGAGATCTGGTCGTTCAGCGAGGCAATCTGCTTGGTGTAGTTGTTAATCTGGTCAACGCTTGACGAGATAGACAGGTTAATCTGTTTGTCCTGGTCGCGCAGATACTGGTCAGCCACTTTGAACTGGTTAACCATGCTGTCAGCTTTACCCAACAGTGCCTGACGTGACGCTGGATCTTCCGCGTTACTGACCAGCGTTTGCAAACTGGAGAAGAAATCCTGCATGCTGGTCGCCAGCGAATTGGTGGTGCTTGACAACACATCGTCGATTTTCGACATCTGCTCATAACGCGTCGTCAGCCCGCTGCTCTGGTTTTGCGCCGCGCGCAACTGGTTGGTGATAAAGGCATCATACTCACGCTGAACGCCAACTACGTTAACACCATTACCAACATAGCCGCCTGCGCCCAGCGTACTTTTCGCCGCTGAAAGCACTGTCGTCTGACGAGTGTAGCCCGCCACGTTATAACTGGAAATGTTATTACTGGCAGTATTAAGCGCGGCCTGGGCTGCGCTGAGCCCACTCATGGCGCTATTAATCAAACTGGACATGGAGGTTCCTTATATACATTCAGTCATGAGTCCTGTTGACGATTATCGGCAACCCAGGGCGAAACTTGAGACCTTTCAGAACAGATTTTGGATGTCGGTGCTATACGCTTTGCTGACTTTTTCACCCATCGATTTCAACTGCTGAATCATGGATGTCAGTTTGCGAGCATAGTTAGGATCGGTCGCATAACCGGCATTTTGCAGCGCCTGCGCGCCCTGCTCTGGCGTTGCGGCAGTGGTGACCGCCGCATAGCGTTTATTGCGCGTCAGCATACCGACATAGTCGGAGAGCGCTTCAAGGTACGAACTGTAAACGCGGAATTTGGCTTTCACTTTCACCGCTTCACCGTTTTCATATTCGGTGGTGGTAATTTCCGTGGTCGGCCCCTTCCAGCCTGGCGTAGCTTTTACGCCAAAAATGTTAAAGCTCGGCTCGCCGTTTTCACGCGGGATCTGCCGCTGGCCCCAGCCAGATTCCAGCGCCGCCTGCGCCAGGATCAGGTGATGCGGAACCCCACTCTGTTCACTCGCCAGACGGGCAGGAAGCGACAATTGCGCCAGGAAATCTTTGCTGTCGCCGGAAAGCGGTTCATCGCTGCCATCCGGCGCTTTTGGCATCGCTTTACGCACCAGTTGCGTCAGCGCCTGGTTCTGATAGGTGGTGACGGTTTCCAGCGGGAACTTCATCGGCACCTGCTGAGCTGCCTGTTCCACAGGCTCAGCGGAACCCTGCTGAGCGGCCATCTGTTTGACCATCATATCCGCCAGCCCCAGACCTTTACCGGCCGTCATCTGCTGCGCGATTTGTTGGTCATACATGCTGGTGTACAGCCGCGTTGAGTCACTGCTGAAAATACCGTCTTTCGGTAATGTTTCACGCATGCTTTTCAGCATCATCTGCACAAACATACCCTCTACCTGACGCGCAACGGGGCGCAAATTGGCCTGCGGATCCTGTCGGGTCTCGGTTTTCAGTTCGTTCAGTGATTGCGCGTCCCAGGCCGCGCTCGACAACAACCGGCTGTCCGTCAACATTAGATGATCTCCAGTTTCGCGCGCAGGCAGCCTGCACTTTGCATAGCCTGCAGGATGGACATCAGTTCCATCGGCGAAGCCCCCAGCGCGTTAAGTGCGCGCACGACGCTGTTCAGGTTGGCGCTGGAGCGGACGCTTTGCAGCGAGCCGCCGCTCTGGCGCAAATCGATCTGCGTTTGCGGTGTCACTACCGTCTGACCGCCGCCAAATGGTGTATTCGGCTGGCTGACATTAGCCTGCTGGTTGACCGTGACAGAGAGGTTCCCCTGCGCGACGGCACAGTTATCCAGCGACACTTCACGGTTCATCACCACCGAGCCGGTACGCGAGTTGATGATCACTTTCGCATCCTGCTGAGTCGTGCCGACTTCAAGGTTCTGAATATCGGCCAGCAGACGGACCTGCGAACTGCCGCCAGTAGAAACGCGGACCTGCACAGTGCGGGCGTCAAGCGCCGTTGCACTCCCGTAACCACGGCTGCGGTTAATGGTGTCGGCAATCTGCTGCGCCATAGAGAAATCTTCCTGGTTCAGTTGCAGGTTGATGGTATTCCCTGAGCCGAACTGCGTCGGTAACTCACGCTCAATCACCGCGCCGTTAGTAATACGACCGCCGTTAAGCTGGTTCACCTGAACACTGCTGCCGCCTGCCGACGCACCTGCGCCGCCAACCAGAATATTCCCCTGCGCCAGCGCGTACACCTGGCTGTCGACCCCTTTCAGCGGAGTCATCAGCAGCGTGCCGCCGCGCAGACTTTTAGCGTTACCCATTGAGGAGACAACCACATCGATGGTTTGCCCCTGGCGGGCAAATGCCGGGAACTGCGCCGTGACCATAACGGCCGCGACGTTTTTCAACTGCATGTTGGTACCGGTCGGCACCGTAATCCCCATCTGCGACAGCATGTTATTCAGTGTCTGCGTGGTAAAGGGGGTCTGCGTGGTCTGGTCACCGGTGCCATCAAGGCCAACGACCAGGCCATAGCCGATCAGGGAGTTTTCTCGCACGCCCTGTACGCTGGTGAGGTCCCGGATGCGGTCGGCCTGGGCAACAGATGCCACCAGTACCAACGCCATTGCCAGATATCTAAACATAATTCACCCCGGTTACATCGGCGATAAGTTGAGGAAGAAACGTTGCAGCCAGCCCATATTCTGCGCTTCGTTGATGTAGCCATTGCCCACATATTCGATACGCGCATCCGCCACCTGCGTGGACGGAACCGTGTTGCTGCCGCTGACGGCGCGTGGGTTTACGACACCGGAAAAGCGGATGAACTCCGTGCCCTGGTTAATGGCGATCTGTTTTTCACCCACTACATGTAAATTGCCGTTGATCAGCACTTGATCGACCGTAACGGTCAGCGTGCCGCTAAATGTGTTACTGGCGTTTGCGCCGCCTTTGCCGTCAAAGGTATTACTGCCGGAAGAACTCAGATCGGCACGAGCATTGCCGAACAGCCCTTCGAGATAACGCGGCGTGGTATCCATGCCAAAACTGGATTTGCTATCGCGGCTGGCATTCGCTGACGAGCTCTTGCTCGCGCTCACGTTCTCTTGCAGTACGATAGTCAGCGTGTCGCCGACGTTACGCGGACGACGGTCTTCAAACAGCGGCTGATAGCCATAATTGATTGGCTGCGCAGTTTGGTAAATAGAACCATTCACCATTGGCACCGGCCCCGGAATGGGCTGGGCGGTGGTTGCCCCCTGCACTAACGGTGTAGACGGAACCCAGGCACATCCAGTCAGGGTTAATGCCACTAAAGCCATAATCGGGTAGCTGCGCACGGCGTATTTTTGCATTGCATTCATCTTCGAAATCAGGGTTCCGGCGCGGCACTTACCGCGCCGGAAAACGCCTTAGAGTTGCGTCAGTTTCTGCAGCATCTGATCGGTGGTCGATACTGCCTTACTATTAATTTCGTAAGCGCGCTGAACCTGGATCATATTCACCAGCTCTTCCGCCACGTTTACGTTTGAGGTTTCCACATACCCCTGATACAGCAAACCCGCACCGTTCAACCCAGGCGTAGTGGCGTTCGGCGCGCCGGAGGCCTGCGTTTCGGTGTAGAGGTTTTCACCGATGCTTTCCAGACCGGTGTCATTCATAAAGGTGGTCAGGTTTAACTGGCCAACCTGAACTGGCGCAGCTGTCCCCTGCTGAGTCACACTCACCACACCATCGCTGGCAATGGTGATGCTCAGGGCGTTTGCCGGAATAGTGATAGCCGGCTGAACCTGATAACCGCCAGCCGTCACCAGTTGCCCGTTCTGATCAACCTGGAAGGAACCGTCGCGGGTGTAAGCGGAAGTCCCATCCGGCAGAGAGACTTCAAAGAAGCCCTGCCCTTTGATCGCCACATCTTTACTGTTGTTGGTCTGAGACAAGTTGCCCTGGCTATGCAGACGTTCAGTGGCTACCGGACGCACGCCGGTACCAATCTGCAAGCCGGAAGGCAGCGTAGTCTGCGCGGAAGACTGCGCACCAGGCTGACGAATCGTCTGGTACAGCAAATCTTCAAATACCGCACGCTGACGCTTAAAACCATTGGTACTGACGTTCGCCAGGTTGTTGGCGATGACATCCATATTGGTTTGTTGGGCGTCAAGGCCGGTTTTTGCGATCCATAATGAACTGATCATATGTAGTCCTGTTTATTAGCCCATTGACAGCAACTGGTTGGCACGTTGCGCGTTATCATCGACGCTGGAGATCACCTTCATCTGCATCTCGAAACGACGCGCGCTGGCAATCATGTCGGTCATGGCCGCCACCGGTTTAACGTTACTGCCTTCCAGCACGCCGGACATGACGCGTACGCTCGGATCGTCCTGTAACGTCGCGCCACGCGTCGCTTGTGCGGCCTGGGTCAGACGAAAAATGCCGTCATCGCCGCGCTGCACTTCTTGCGGGTCTGCTTTCACCAGTTTCAGTTTGCCAACCGGCGCAACGGTATTGGCCGGATCGCCCGGGTTCAGCGAGGAGATCGTACCGTCAGCCGCAATCGTTATTTGCGAGCCTTCAGGCACGGTCAACGGCCCGGCATCGCCCATCACCGGATGCCCCTGGATCGTCAACTGGCCGGTCGAGCTCACCTGGATGTTACCGTTGCGGGTATATCCTTCAGTACCGTTCGCCGTCTGTACTGCCAGCCAGCCGTCCTGCTGCAACGCCACGTCCAGCGGACGCGAGGTGTAATCCAGTTGGCCTGGCGTCATATCGGCACCAGGTGTTGACGCGACTACCAGCGTACGGGTAGGCAGCGAAAGCCCTTCTACCGGCACCGCACGCAGCGCATTAAGCTGCGCGCGGAAACCCGGAGTGGACGCATTCGCGAGGTTGCTGGCCGTGACAGCCTGCTGATTCAGCGTCTGGCTGGCAGCGCCCATCGCGGTATATATTGCGTGATCCATTAAGCCATCCCGTCAGACGATTAACGCAGGTTAACCAGCGTGTTAAGGATCTGGTCCTGGGTTTTGATGGTCTGCGCGTTCGACTGATAGTTACGCTGCGCGACGATCATGTTGACCAGTTCTTTACTCAGATCCACGTTCGAAGCTTCCAGCGCGCCGCTGGTCAGGCTACCGTAGTTACCGGTGTTTGCCGTACCGAGCAGCGCCACACCGGAAGAAGACGTGGCAGACCAGACGTTGTCGCCTTCGGACTTCAGACCTTCGTTGTTGGCGAAGTTTGCCAGTACAATCTGCCCCAGCAACTGAGTCTGTTCGTTGGAGTAGTTACCTACAACGGTACCGTCATCGTTAATCTGGTAGCTCACCAGGTCACCCGGTTTGTAACCATTCTGGGTGGTCGCAACGATGTTGTTGGAACCGGTGTTTTGCTGCATGGAGTTCAGGAAGCTCAGGGAGAACGTCGCCGGGGTTGCGCCGTTAATGGTACCGGTGGTGATGTTCGCCGTGGTGCCGCTGGTCAGAGAGCCGTTCGCATCAAACACCAGTGTGCTTGCCAGCGTTGCAGTGCTGCCACTTACGCTACTGTCCTGCGAGTAAACACTCCAGGTGTTCGCCGTAGAACTTTTCACGAAGTAGACGTTCATGTCATGCGCGTTACCCTGGCTATCGTAAACGGTAACAGAGCCTTTTTTGTTGTAGCTATCCGCGTTAGTCGGATCAAAGGTGGTAACTGTCGGAGTGGAATCCGTAGAGTTCAGGTTGATCTGCATCGTTGCCGTGGTGGTGGTTTTCGCCGCCATCAGGGTGTTCGGGATAGTAATGGCCTGCGGGTTCGCGCCGGTCTGAACCGTTGGCGGTGTACCCGTTGCCGGATAACCCGTCACTTCCATGCCTTGCATGTTCACCAGGTTACGGTTCTCGTCCAGTTTGAACTGGCCGTTACGGCTGTAATAAACAGAACCGTTGCTGTCTACCAGACGGAAGAAACCGTTGCCGCTCAGCGCGACGTCAAGACCACGACCGGTACTGGTGGTGGTACCATCGTTAAAGTCCTGGGTAATCCCGGCCACCTTAACACCCAGACCGATTTTGGAACCGGCAAACATATCGGCAAAAGATGCAGTCCCGGATTTAAAGCCATATGTGGCGGAGTTGGCGATGTTGTTACCAATGACATCGAGGTTGGTGGCCGCAGCATTCAGGCCGCTGACCGCTTGTGAAAAGGCCATGACTTACTCCTGATAAGTGTTAAGGCTTAGATAATCTGCCGTACTTCGTCGAGTGTGGTTGTACCGTAGGTACCCAAATCTAAAAGGTTGCCGCTGGAGTTGAGCGTGACGCCCTGCACCATGGCAAATTGCAGCGGTTGTGCAACCAGCTGTGTTGATGCGTTGCTGGCAGAGATGGAGACTTTGTAAGAGCCATCCGGCGCTGTCGTCCCATCGGTCAGCTTGCCATCCCAGCTAAAGGTATGAACGCCAGCCGACAGCGAACCAATGTCAATCGTGCGCACCACGGTGCCGTCTTTGCTCGTGACAGTCGCAGTGACTTTGTCAGCAGCCTGCGTCAGTTCAACGCCAAACGGCGTGGTGGTTCCGCTGCCTACCAGAACCGTCTGCCCCGGGATCATGACGCCGTGACCAATCAGGTTAGATGCCTGCAATGACTGGCTGTTATCAATCTGTCCGGAAATCGAACCCAGCGTGGTATTCAGTTTTTCAATCCCGCTAAGGGTGCTGATCTGTGCCAGTTGCGACGTCAGCTCGTTGTTTTGCAGCGGGTTGGTCGGGTCCTGGTTTTTCAGCTGTGCGACCAGCAGCGTCAGAAAGCTACTCTGCAGGTCGGAAGCGCTGTTAGTGCCTGTAGTGGTAGTACCGGTAGTGCTGGTCGATGAGACACTACTGTTAGCAGTGGTGTCATTCACGTTCACGGCGATAGACATGCGTGTCTCCTTTACTGGCCAAGGGTGAGCGTTTTGAGCATCATGCTCTTAACGGTATTAAGCACTTCAACGTTTGCCTGATAGCTGCGTGAAGCGGACATGGTATTCACCATCTCACCGACCACATCAACGTTCGGCATTTTGACGTAGCCATTGGCATCAGCCAGCGGATTACCTGGTTCAAAGACCAGTTTGTCCGGCGCCTGACTTTCGACCACATCAGCTACTTTCACGCCGCCGGTCGCCTGACCCGGTGCAGCGTCCACCTGGAAGACAACCTGTTTAGCGCGGTAGGGTTGCCCATCCGGTCCGGTTACGCTGTCGGCGTTCGCCAGGTTACTGGCGGCGACGTTCAGACGTTTTGATTGCGCGGTGAGCGCAGACCCGGCGACATCAAAGATATTCAGTAATGCCATTTACTTAGTTCCCCTGTTGCAGAACGCTCATCATGCTTTTGATCTGCCCGCCCAGCACGGTCAGGCCGGTCTGGTATTTCACGCTGTTGTCAGCGAATTGCGTACGTTCGCGATCCATATCCACGGTGTTACCGTCGAGTGAAGGCTGGTCAGGAATGCGGTACAACAGATCGGCAGACGGCGTGGAGATGTTTTGCGCCGGAATATGGCGGGAAGATGTCAGCGTCAATGCAACGCCGCTGTTTTCAGCACGCCCGCGCTCCATGACTTTTTTTAATTCGCTGGAGAAATCAATATCGCGCGCCTGAAACCCGGGGGTATCGGCGTTGGCAATGTTTGCCGCCAGAATTTCCTGGCGCTGGGCGCTCAGGTTCAGCGCTTCTTGCTGAAAACGCAGAGCGGCATCAAGTTTATCGAGCATAGCTCCCCCACTGATGACAATTATTTAGCCAACAGCTTAAATCTCCTCAGGCAAACTTATCGCCGGAATAAGGGCAAAATGCGTCGCTATTTATTGCGTTGATAGATTTGCCATGCAGTTAAAATCTCTGCATCCCATCAACAGGCAGGAGTCTGCGATGAACACGTTGAAAAGCGGTTTAGCCGCGACCTTACTGTTTTTGAGCCCGCTGACACAGGCGGGCGAGCTGCAAGCTCAGCTCACATCATTTTTTGCTCAGCGCCTTGCTGGCTTTAGTGACGAGGTAGTGGTAAATATACGAACCCCGCAGAACATGTTGCCCACCTGCGATCAGCCCGCGCTGAGCGTAGTCGGCGGCGCAAAGCTATGGGGAAACGTAAACGTTGTGGCAAACTGTGCGGGAGCTAAGCGCTTTTTGCAGGTTAACGTGCAGGCGACGGGTAATTATGTAGTGGCGGCGCAATCTGTTGCGCGTGGCAGCACGCTGCAACCCGGCAGCGTGACATTAAAACGCGGTCGTCTCGATCAATTGCCGCCGCGCACGATGCTGGATATCAATCAGGCGCAGGATGCGATTAGCCTGCGCGATCTCGTTCCCGGGCAGCCGATTCAGCTCTCAATGCTGCGTCAGGCATGGCGGGTAAAAGCCGGACAGCGGGTACAGGTTGTGGCATCGGGAGATGGCTTTAGTGTGAACGGCGAAGGACAAGCGCTGGACAATGCCGCAGTGGCGCAAAATGCCCGCGTGCGTATGTCTTCAGGCCAGATTGTCAGCGGTACGGTGAATACTGATGGGAATATTCTGATTAACCTATAATCTTTTTAAAGAATTTATGTTGCCTGCCGATAAATAAGCAACGACTAAAGATATCTGGCCCGAAACGCCGGGACACCTCGATGAGGACAACACAATGAGCATTGATCGTACATCGCCTCTGAAGCCGGTTAACGCCGTTCAACAGCGTGAAACCAACGACGCCCAGACGCAGAAAGCACGTCTTGAAAAAGCCGAGACGGCGAACAGCACCAGCGTCACCATCAGCGGCGCGCAGGCGAAGCTGATGCAGGCGGGCGCGAATGACATCAATATGGAACGCGTTGAGCAACTGAAAACCGCGATTCGTAATGGTGAACTGAAAATGGATACCGGCAAGATTGCCGATGCCCTGATTAACGAAGCGCAGAGTTACTTACAGAGTAAATAACAGAATGAATCGACTGTCAGACATCCTTGATCAAATGACAGTTATCCTGAGCGCTCTGAAAGACGTGATGGATGCTGAGCAAAAGCAACTTTCCGTAGGCCATGTGAATGGCAGTGCGTTACAGCGTATTACGGAAGAAAAAAGTTCCTTGCTCGCAACGCTGGATTACCTGGAGCAACAGCGTCGTTCAGCGCAGAAAGCACAGCGCAGCGCTAATGACGATATCGCCGATCGCTGGCAGATTATTACGCAGAAGACACAGCATTTGCGCGACCTTAACCAGCACAATGGATGGCTGCTGGAAGGGCAAATTGAGCGTAATCAGCAGGCGCTGGATGTACTGAAACCCCATCAGGAACCAACGCTTTACGGTGCCAACGGCCACACCGCTTCTGCTAACCGCGGCGGCAAAAAAATCTCGATTTAATCGCCAGACATTTTTTTTGCCAGGGGTTTCCCCTGGCAAAATTGTTTATGCCGTCCGGCGGGCAAACTCTTTCAGTTTAAAACCCAGCAGTGCCAGCGTGGCGAAGTAAGCTACCACCCCTACCCCCACTACCGCCATCAAACGCAGCAAGCGGTATGGCATCGTACCCAGTGACCATTCCGGCATAACATAGAGCATGCCCACCAGCGCAGCCGCCATCACCAGCACAGCAATCACCAGACGCAGCAGAAAGCTTTTCCAGCCTGGCTGCGGCGTGAAAATATCTTGTTTACGCAGCTGCCAGTAAAGCAAACCGGCGTTCAGGCAGGCAGCCAGACCGATCGACAGTGACAACCCGGCATGTTTCAGCGGACCAATAAAAGCAAGGTTCATCAACTGCGTCATCAGCAGCGTGACAATGGCAATCTTCACCGGCGTTTTAATGTTTTGCCGCGAATAGAAGCCCGGTGCCAGCACCTTCACGACAATCAGGCCCATTAAGCCGACGGAGTAAGCAATTAATGCCCGCTGCGTCATCAGCGCGTCAAAGGCAGTAAATTTACCGTACTGAAACAGCGAGACGGTCAGCGGTTTTGCCAGAATGCCCAACGCCACTGCGCTCGGCAGCGCCAGCAGAAAGCAAAGACGCAGCCCCCAGTCCATCAGGCGGCAGTACTCATCGTGATTGCCGCTGGCGAAACTTTTCGACAGTGAAGGCAGCAAAATCGTCCCCAGCGCCACGCCCAGCACGCCAGACGGAAACTCCATCAGTCGGTCAGCGTAGTACATCCACGATACCGACCCGGAGACCAGAAACGAGGCGAAAATCGTGTTGATGATTAAGGAAATCTGGCTGACCGAGACCCCAAGGATCGCAGGCCCCATCTGCTTCACGACGCGAATAGCACCGGCATCGTGAAAACTCACGCGCGGTAATACCAGCATGCCGATCTTCTTCAGATGCGGCAGTTGATAAACCAGTTGCAGCACGCCGCCCACCGTCACCGCCCATGCCAGCGCCAGCACCGGCGGATGGAAGTACGGCGCGGCAAACAGCGCAAAGCCAATCATGCTGATATTGAGAAATGTCGGCGCAAACGCTGGCACCGAGAAACGATTCCAGGTATTGAGGATCGCGCCCACCAGTGACGCCAGCGAGATCAGCAGAATATAAGGAAAGGTAATGCGCAGTAGCTGTGAGGTGAGATTGAATTTATCCGCTGTATCGGCAAAACCCGGCGCGGTGACCAGAATCACCCACGGTGCCGCCAGCATCCCGGCGACAGTCACCAGCGCCAGCGCCAGCGTCAGTAAACCCGAGACATAGGCCACAAACACTCGCGTCGCATCCTCGCCCTGCTTGCTTTTGTACTCAGCAAGAATGGGAACAAATGCCTGGGAAAACGCCCCCTCGGCAAAGATGCGCCGCAACAAATTGGGCAGTTTAAACGCTACAAAGAAGGCGTCAGTTGCCATACCCGCGCCAAAAACCCTTGCCACAATAGCGTCGCGCGCAAAACCCAGCACGCGAGAAAACATCGTCATCGAGCTGACAGCCGCCAGCGATTTTAATAGATTCATTCTGGATTCCATAAGGCACAACGCCTGCAATGCAGGCGTTGGTATACAGCGAAGCGCTTAGTCTACAGGGAAAAAGGCGAATTACTATCGCCAGATGTTACAGGCGGTTATTCACTCATCGCCTCACGCCAGAGCTTTTCCACCACGCGTTGAGCCAGGATGGCCTGTTCACCCGCCGTTTCCGGAACCGTCTGATTTTGCACGCATTCAATAAAATGGCGCGCGCAACCCACAAAACCACGCTGTTCCAGCACGCTCTGCCAGCCAGCGACCGGACGCGCTACTACGCCCTGCCCGCGCTCTTCGCGCCATTCGCGCATATCGGTGATATCCACCAGCGCACCATCGGTGACAGCCTGAATCCATTCGCGCTGGCTTCCCGCCCGCCGGTGCATACTGGTGGTGATTTGCAGATGATCCAGTGAGAAGTGGTGTTCGGCATAAACCATTGCGCCGTCATCATCCGTGAGCAACGTACCGCTTTGTAATGCCGCCGCGCTTCCCGCCAGCCACAACGCGGTATCCACCACGTGCAGATAATCGTCGAGCAACGTGAAGCGTAAATCGTGCGGCCCTACGCTGTCGGTACGGTGTTTATCCATCCGCAACGACGCCGCCTGCGGCATCTGCTGTTTCAGTTCGCGGTACAGCGGCGAAAAACGGCGATTAAAACCGACCATCAGCGTCAGTTTTTTCCGCGCGGCCAGTTCGATAAGCCGCTCAGCATCCTGGAGGTTTTCTGCCAGCGGTTTATCAACGCAGACATGCACGCCAAGGTTCAGTAACTCACTGACCACGCTGTAGTGCGAAGCTGTCGACGTGTGGACGAAAGCCGCATCACATTGCGCGGCTAGTGCCGTCAGCGAATCAGCATACGGAATGCGCCAGGTTTCGCATACCCGCAGGGCTTTCTCCCGCGTCGGCGACCAGGCTGCGGTTAACGTCCAGTCGGTCGCAGCGCCGACAACCGGCAGCCAGGCTTTTTGCGCAATGCCGCCCAGGCCGACCACTCCAATACGTAATTTCGTCACGGCTAATCTCCTAAATGTGCGAGCAGCGAATCCAGACGCTGTTTCAGATCTGCCACTTCCTCTTCCAGCGCCTCAACGCGCGCCACCAGTGATTCTTCCGGCGGGCTGACCGCCTCAACAACATTCACCAGCGTCTGTACATCGCCGCTGAACAGGTGCATATAGCGGCTTTCGCGCTTACCGGGCTCGCGGGGTAGCCGCACGACATACGGACCATCTTCCCGCGTCGCCAACAGTTCCAGCGCCGTTTCCACTTCCGCCATATCGTTAAAGCGATGCATACGTTCCGCACGACCGCGCAGTTCCCCCGGCGTTTGCGGCCCGCGCAGCAGCAGCGTGGTGATGAGCGCCACTTCTGCCGGATTGAGTTTCAGATCGCCAAATTCAGAGTTGCAAAAACGCTGCTCGTATTTCGTTACGCGATTGCCAAAACCGCTGACGGTGCGCAGATAGTGCCGTTTCACCAATTCATCCAGCACCTCTTGTACCTCATGTTCACTGAGGTTCATGACGGGTTCACGGTTGGTCTTCTGATTACAGGCGGTAACCACGCCATTGATCGACAGCGGATATTGTTCCGGCGTGGTGATCTGCTTTTCCAGCAGGCAGCCGATAACGCGCGCTTCGACCGCTGAGAGTTGATACTTCATCGTTGCTCCTTAGCGACCCGGGGTCCATTCTTGCGCGGTGAGCGCGGTAAGTACGTGATCGCGCCACTGCCCGTCGATCAGCAAATACGATTTGGCGTAGCCTTCTTTCTCGAAACCCAGCCTCGCCAGCAAATCGCCGCTACGTTTATTATGCGGCATGTAATTTGCCATGATGCGGTGCATATGTTGCGTGCGCTGCATATAGCGGATCGCCGCCGTCAGCGCTTCAAACATCAGCCCTTGCCCCTGCCATTTTTGCCCAATGGAGTAGCCAAGGTAACAAGCATGAAACGAGCCGCGTACCACATTGGAAAAATTCGCCACGCCGACGATCTCTTTTTCCTCAGGATCGAGCAGCGCGAAATAGAATGCCGAACCCTGTTTATGAAACTCATTGATCATGCCAAGACGGGCCTGCCAGCCGGAAGGGTAGCAATGGCTTTCATCGCGCACGGGCTCCCAGGGCTTTAGAAATTGCCGATTTTCGGCGTAATAATCCGCCAGGCGCCAGGCATCGCGATCATGCACTAAACGAACCACTAATCTGTCTGTGACTAAGCGTACTTTCGGCACGTTACTGCGGTAGCCAAACATGCATTACCACTCCTTCCATTTCACCACACTTTTAACCCCTTACCTTTACTATACATTTGCGCAGCCACTCTGTGAAAACAGCAACATGGCATTTTCCACTTTGCGGACCATTTTCGATGAAAACTCTGAATCAAAGCCGGATTTTGATAAAAAAATATTGTCACCGCGAATGTGGGAAAAGATCGGGCGAACCCGCAGAATAAGAATGTCTTATCTTTCTTAATTTCCCGGAGGGGAAATGGCACGCATATCGCAGGCAAGGAGCCTGGGTAAATATTTCCTGCTTGTCGATAATATGCTGGTTGTACTCGGCTTTTTCGTTGTCTTCCCACTTATTTCTATTCGTTTTGTTGATCAGCTCGGCTGGGCGGCGTTGATGGTCGGTATTGCGCTCGGCCTGCGGCAATTTATTCAGCAGGGTTTGGGCATTTTCGGCGGCGCAATTGCCGACCGCTTTGGTGCCAAACCGCTGATCGTCACCGGCATGTTGATGCGTGCGGGCGGTTTCGTCGCGATGGGCGTGGCGCACGAACCCTGGCTGCTGTGGCTCTCCTGCATTCTTTCCGGACTGGGCGGTACACTGTTCGATCCGCCGCGTTCCGCGCTGGTGGTCAAACTTGTGCGCCCCAACCAGCGCAGCCGCTTTTTCTCTATCCTGATGATGCAGGACAGCGCCGGCGCGGTTGTCGGCGCATTGCTCGGTAGCTGGCTGTTGCAATATGACTTTCGTCTGGTGTGTGCCGCCGGAGCGCTAATGTTCGTGCTCTGCGCCGCGTTCAACGCCTGGCTGTTACCGGCGTGGAAACTCTCTACGGTAAAAGCCCCGGTGCGCGAAGGGTTGGCACGCGTGCTGCGCGACAAACGGTTCGTCACCTACGTCCTGACGCTGACCGGTTACTATATGCTGGCGGTACAGGTGATGCTGATGCTGCCGATCATGGTCAACGATATTGCCGGTTCACCGGCGGCAGTGAAGTGGATGTACGCCATCGAAGCCTGCTTGTCGCTGACGTTGCTCTACCCTATCGCCCGCTGGAGTGAAAAACGCTTTCGTCTTGAACAGCGTCTGATGGCCGGGCTGCTGGTGATGTCATTTAGTCTGCTGCCGATCGGAATGGTGGGGACGTTGCAGCAACTGTTTACGCTTATCTGCACATTCTATATCGGCTCAATTATTGCCGAACCTGCGCGGGAAACCTTAAGCGCGCAGCTAGCTGATGCCCGTGCGCGCGGCAGTTATATGGGTTTCAGTCGCCTGGGGCTGGCATTTGGCGGCGCGCTTGGTTACGCCGGTGGTGGGTGGTTGTTTGATGCCGGCAAAGCCTTCAACCAGCCGGAATTGCCGTGGATGATGCTCGGCCTGATCGGGCTGATGACCTCAATGGCGCTGCTGTGGCAATTCGGCCATAAGCGCATTCGCCCGCGGATGCTCGAACCTGGCGCCTGATTTGCGCCATGCAATGCTCTCTTCCATACTGGTCTTTAACGGATAAGCCAATATGGAGGAGAAACGTGAAACTCTACATTTACGACCACTGCCCTTTCTGCATCAAAGCCCGCATGATTTTCGGCCTTAAAAATCTTCCTGTAGAACTCAACATTCTGCTTAGTGACGACGAGGCCACGCCAACTAAAATGATTGGCCAGAAGATGGCGCCCATCCTGCAAAAAGACGACAGCCGTTATCTGCCGGAGAGTATGGATATTGTGCACTATGTCGATAAACTTGACGGCAAACCGCTACTCACCGGTAAACGAAACCCGAAGCTGGAAGAGTGGCTGCGCAAGGTTAACGGCTATGTGAATAAATTGCTGATACCCCGCTTTGCGAAATCCGCCTTCGACGAGTTTTCCACACCGCAGGCGCGCGCCTGGTTTGTCGCGAAGAAAGAGGCGGCGATCGGCAATTTCGATGAACATCTCGCCCACTCTGCCGGACTGGTGAAAAATATCAGCGACGATCTGCGCGCACTGGACAAGCTTATTGTCAAACCGAATGCGGTCAACGGCGAGCTCTCCGAAGACGATATTCATCTTTTCCCGCTGCTGCGTAACCTTACTCTTGTCGCCGGAATTAACTGGCCGAGCCGGGTGGCGGACTACCGCGATAATATGGCCAAGCAGACCCAGGTTAACCTGCTTTCATCAATGGCTATTTAGCGAACTCACGGCGGAAACGTAAGTTTCCGCCAGCCATTCAGCTTTTTCCGCTAGCCTTTGTACCTCGCCTGACGCATCCTACGCACCGGCTTTGACGCTTTCGGAATCACGTTGAGGAATTATGAAGAAGATCTTTTTTGCCGCTGCCTTACTGCTGAGCGGCGTGCTGGTGGGCTGTAACCAACTGACCCAATATTCCATCAGCGAACAGGAAATTAACCAGGCGCTGCAAAAACGCAACGATTTTGCGAAAGATATTGGCCTGCCTGGCGTGGCTGATGCGCACATTGTGCTGAACAACCTGGCATCGGAAATTGGTCGTGAAGAGCCGAACAAAGTGACGCTGACCGGCGATGCCAACCTGGATATGACCTCCCTTTTCGGTAACCAGAAAGCGGTCATCAAGCTGAAACTGAAGGCGTTGCCGGTGTTTGATAAAGAGAAAGGCGCTATTTACTTGCAGGAGATGGAAGTGGTGAAAGCCGACGTGCAGCCAGAAAAAATGCAAACAGTGCTGCAAACGTTGATGCCCTACCTGAACCAGTCGCTGCGCAACTACTTTAATCAGCGTCCGGCTTATGTGCTGAAAGAGGACAGTAGCAAAGGTGAAGCGCTGGCGAAGAAATACGCCAAAGGCATTGAGGTGAAACCGGGCGAAATTATTATCCCCCTCACCGACTGAGTCCAGGGCGCCGCGAGCGCCCTTTTTTTCAGGAAAAAGATGCAAACGAAAACGTTTCCGCTTATCCTTAGTGCCCGGCAAAAAACACCTGATTCTCACCAGCCGGAGCACTCCAATGACACAATCCCAGGTTTTGAAAATCCGCCGTCCTGACGACTGGCACGTCCACCTGCGTGATGGCGATATGTTAAAAACCGTGGTGCCGTGGACCAGTGAAACCTACGCCCGCGCCATTGTCATGCCCAATCTCGCTCCTCCTGTGACAACCGTGGATGCTGCGCGCGCGTACCGCCAGCGCATTCTTGATGCCGTGCCTGCCGGGCATGATTTCACCCCGCTAATGACCTGCTATCTGACCGACAGCCTGAGTGCGGATGAAGTGGAACGTGGGTTTAACGAAAACGTCTTTACGGCGGCAAAACTTTATCCCGCCAATGCCACCACCAACTCCAGCCACGGCGTCACCAGCATTGATGCCATAATGCCGGTGCTGGAGCGCATGGAAAAACTGGGCATGCCGCTGCTGGTGCATGGCGAAGTGACCCACGCGGATATCGATATCTTCGATCGCGAAGCGCGCTTTATTGAAACGGTGATGGAGCCGCTGCGCCAGCGCCTGCCGGGGTTAAAAGTGGTGTTTGAGCATATCACCACCAAAGACGCGGCAGATTATGTGCGCGAGGGTAACGAGCGCCTGGCGGCCACCATTACGCCACAGCATTTGATGTTTAACCGTAACCACATGCTGGTTGGCGGCGTGCGTCCGCATCTCTACTGCTTGCCTATCCTTAAACGCAACATTCACCAGCAGGCGCTGCGAGAGTTGGTCGCCAGTGGATTTGAACGCGCTTTTCTCGGTACTGATTCTGCACCGCACGCGCGGCACCGGAAAGAAGCAAGCTGTGGTTGTGCCGGTTGCTTCAATGCGCCAACCGCGCTCGGTAGCTACGCCACCGTGTTTGAAGAGATGAACGCCTTGCAGCATTTTGAAGCGTTCTGCTCGTCAAACGGACCGCGCTTCTACGGACTGCCGCTCAATGAGGGCTTTATTGAACTGGAACGCATCGAAAGCGTTGTACCAGAGAGCATTGCCCTGACGGACGATACGCTGGTGCCGTTCCTCGCGGGTGAAACCGTTCGCTGGCGCGTTAAGCAGTAAAAATTTTACTGCCCCCTGTTGTAAAGATACCTTATTAACTGTATATATATACAGTAAACACACAGGGGGCTATTATGCGCATTGAAGTGACTATCGCCAAAACCACACCCTTACCGCCAGGTGCTATCGATGCGCTGGCGGGCGAATTATCCCGTCGGCTCAATAATTACTATCCCGAACACGATAACAAAATCACCGTTCGCTACGCGGCGGCTAATAACCTGTCGGTGCTTGGTGGCGCAAAAGAAGATAAAGATCGCATAAGTGAAATTTTGCAGGAAACCTGGGAAAGCGCCGACGACTGGTTTATCAACGACTAATTTCTCTTTAAGTTTGTTCTTATTGCCGGGTCGCCCCGGCTTTTTTGTCTGTTTTTTACGCCATTCATTAATTCCACAGTTCTTTAGTAAAAATATGTGCTTAAGGTTTCGTTTTCTTATTCAAAAAAATCAAACAGCCTAAAAAACATGTTGCAGAGTGTTTATTTATTCGATCATCACCCCCATCTGTTGATATACTAAAGAGGCTTCAAATAAAACACGCATTGAACCTCGAAAGTCGTTGTCTAAATAAACACGCTAATATGGGGGTTATGATGGTAAAGAATAATGAAGTCATCCAGACCCATCCACTGGTCGGATGGGACATCAGTACCGTGGATAGTTACGATGCCCTGATGCTCCGGTTACACTACCAGACCCCAAACAGAGCCGCTCAGGAAGAGACTGAAGTCGGCCAGACGTTATGGTTAACGACAGATGTCGCCCGCCAGTTTATATCGATTCTCGAGGCGGGTATTGCCAAGATTGAATCAGGCGATTACCAACAAGATGAGTACCGCAGGCATTAGTCTTAATGCTGACCTTCATCCCAACAGGCACCCTTCAGGGTGCCTTAATTATTTCTGCCCTTGTATAACGCCGCCAGGTTAATTACCCTCCTGAACACGCTTTTTCCTGGAGAACACCATGAAATATGACCTGATTATTATCGGCAGCGGATCTGTCGGCGCAGCTACCGGCTATTACGCCACCCGCGCCGGGCTAAATGTCCTGATGATCGATTCCCATCTTCCTCCACACCAGCAAGGCAGCCATCATGGCGATACGCGTTTGATTCGCCACGCGTATGGCGAGGGTGAAAAATATGTTCCGCTGGTGCTGCGCGCCCAACAGTTGTGGGATCAATTAGCCCACGAAAGCGGTGAGGCGGTGTTCGAACGGACCGGCGTGATCAACCTCGGACCGGCTGATTCCGAATTTCTCGCCAATGTCGCCCATAGTGCTAAGCAGTGGGATCTGGCGGTAGAAAAACTGGATGCGCCTTCACTGATGGCCCGCTGGCCAGAAATCACCGTGCCGGAAGACTATATCGGTCTGTTCGAAGCCGATTCTGGCGTGCTAAGGAGCGAACTGGCGGTAAAAACCTGGATCAGTCTCGCCCAGCAAGCCGGTTGCGCACAACTGTTTAACTGCCCGGTTACCGCGCTGCGTCATGACCCTGAAGGCGTGACCATCGAAACAGCGGAAGGCGAGTTCGTCGGCAAGAAAGTGTTGATTAGCGCCGGTACCTGGGTGCGTCAGTTAATTCCAACGCTTCCGGTACAACCCGTACGCAAGGTTTTCGCCTGGTTCCAGGCAGACGGCCGCTACAGCAGCAAAAATCACTTCCCAGCCTTCACCGGTGAAATGCCGAATGGCGATCAATATTACGGCTTCCCCGCCGAAGATAACGCGCTGAAGATCGGTCGTCATAACGGCGGCCAGCTCATCGACGAGGCGCGACAGCGTACACCTTTTGGCAATGAAGCGGGAGACGGTTCGGAGTGCTTCGGTTTTCTGCGACAGTTCCTGCCGGGAATCGGCGGTTGCCTTTATGGCGCTTCATGTACCTACGATAACTCGCCGGATGAAGATTTTATTATTGATACTTTGCCGGAACATCCGGACACGCTGATTATCACCGGACTGAGCGGACATGGATTTAAATTCGCGCCAGTGCTCGGCGAAATCGCCAGTGAGTTTGCACAGGGTAAACGCAGCGATTTTGATTTGACACCTTTTTCCCTGTCACGCTTTACCCGATAATCCGTCGGCGGCCTTATTTGTGGCCGCCTTTATTTTTCTACGGAGAGATCATGCGTCGTTTATTCAACTTCCTTATTAATAACGTGCGTGAGCATTTGATGTTATATATTGCGCTGTGGCTTCTCGTTGCGCTGATCGACCTTATTTATATTGTATGGTCCTGACCATAAATACTGACAAAAGCTGACATTTATTTAAAAAAATAAAATTAAAACAATTTCTCTGAACAACAGCAACCTCACAAACCCTGCCATTAACCGCCAGACTTACCTTCCATCCTCTAATCACCTGAACATTAAAAGCAAAAATCATTCAAAAAATATGATATAGAAAAATTAATTATTTAATTGATTAATTTTCAGTTGCAATATGTATCCGCTCCCGCCATTTTAAATTAACCGTTCATTAACCAGATTCACAATTATGCAATTTCGCAACTCATCCGCCCGCTATGGCGCTATTTCCGTTGCTCTTCACTGGCTGATGGCAATAGCCGTTTATGGCATGTTTGCGCTGGGATTATGGATGGTCACGCTCAGCTATTATGATGGCTGGTACCATCAGGCACCGGAACTGCATAAAAGCATCGGCATTCTGTTGATGTTAGGGCTGGTGGTGCGCATTGTCTGGCGGCATATGTCACCGCCCCCTTCTCCACTTTCCAGTTATTCGCGCCTGACGCGAGCAAGCGCCGTACTGGCTCATATTGCACTCTATGTGTTGCTGTTTGGTATTCTCATCAGCGGTTATTTAATCTCCACCGCGGATGGCAAACCGATCAACGTATTTGGCCTGTTTAACGTGCCTGCGACACTTACCGACGCCGGTTCGCAGGCGGATCTCGCAGGTACTGTTCATTTATGGCTGGCATGGAGCGTGGTCGTGCTCTCGGTATTGCACGGCCTGGCCGCCTTAAAACACCATTTCATCGATAAAGACGCCACTCTCAAGCGCATGCTGGGAAAATCGTCGCCTGACTCTGGAGCATAATATGAAGAAAATCCTGCCGGGACTCGCTCTCGCCTCGCTACTCTTTGCTAGCGGCACTGCCGTAGCCGCAGATTATAAAATCGATAAAGAGGGGCAACACGCTTTCGTTAACTTCCGCATCCAGCATCTTGGATACAGTTGGTTATACGGTACGTTTAAAGATTTCGACGGTACATTTACCTTCGACGAAGCCAACCCGGCCGCCGATAAAGTGAATGTGACGATCAACACTAACAGCCTGGATACCAATCATGCTGAACGTGATAAGCATCTGCGCAGTGCGGAATTTTTGAATGTGGCGAAATTCCCGCAGGCGACGTTCAGCTCTACTGAAGTGAAGAAAACGGCTGATGGATTGGATATCACCGGCAATCTGACGCTGAATGGCGTGACCAAGCCGGTGGTGCTGGCGGCAAAACTCATCGGTGAGGGCAAAGATCCGTGGGGCGGCGTACGTGCAGGTTTTGAAGCTTCCGGCAAAATTGCGCTGAAAGATTTCAATATTACGACCGATCTTGGGCCAGCATCGCAGGATGTGGAGCTGATTATTTCCGTCGAAGGTGTACAGCAGAAGTAAATGAGCAGGAGAGGGTTTCCCCTCTCCTGTTTGCGTTATTCTGGATCCGGAATACCCAGTTTCGTGTTCAGACGTCCGCGTGATTTGTTGAAGATTTTATTGCCATTCTCACGTCCGGCGCGGCGTTTACGCTGCTCTTCTTCCGGCAATTTGCTCTCTTCCTGACACAATTCGCTGCAACAACCTTCATATTTCTCCGCACAAGCCGGGCACTGAATAAACAGCAAATGGCAACCGTCATTGCGACAGTTGGTATGCGAGTCGCACGGCGCACCACACTGGTGGCAATGGGCAATCACGTCGTCGGAAATGCGTTCCCCCATTCGTTCATCGAAAACGAAATTCTTCCCGACAAAGCGAACGGGCAGGCCTTGTTCACGGGCGCGACGCGCATACTCAATGATGCCGCCTTCGATATGCCACACTTTATTAAAACCGTTGTGCTTCATCCAGGCGCTCGCCTTTTCACAGCGAATACCGCCGGTGCAGTACATCACAATTTTCTTGTCTTTATGCGCCTGCATCATCTCAACGGCTTTAGGTAACTGCTCGCGGAAAGTATCGGCGGGGATCTCCAGCGCGCCGTCAAAATGCCCCACTTCATATTCATAGTGGTTGCGCATATCGATAAAAATCGCTTCCGGATCGTCGAGCATAGCGTTCACTTCCGCCGCTTTCAGGTAATCGCCGACATCGCTGGCATCAAAACTCTCATCTTCAATACCGTCCGCAACAATACGATCGCGCACTTTCATGCGCAGCACCCAGAATGATTTACCGTCATCGTCAATGGCGATGTTCAGACGCAGGCCATCCAGTGCCGGATCGAAGGCATAAAGCGCATCGCGAAAAGCCGGGAACTGGCTTTGCGGTACGCTGACCTGGGCATTAATCCCTTCATGGGCAAGATAAATGCGACCAAATACCTTCAGTGCGGTAAACGCCTGGTAAAGGGCATCGCGCGTTGCCTGCGGATTCATAATAGAAAAATATTTATAAAACGAGACCGTGATACGCGGCTCGGTTTCGGCAAGCATGCGCGCTTTTAATTCATCGTTGGCGATGCGGTTGTGTAACACTGGCATGGTGTACGTATCCTGCAAAGTAGAGAGTGAAAAAACGGCGGCATCATAAAGCAAATATTGATAATTTACATCCACACATTTTGCGCTACATTTCCTCTCAATCTGCTTATTACGGTATAACAATCACCGGAAAAACCGCCATTCTGTGCGCCCGGATTTTGGCAAATTCCGAAAAAGTGCGAGAATACAGGGAATTGTTGCTTAATACAGGACAGTCATGACGCTTTTACCTAAGTTTTCAGCCTCACTTTTACACCCTCGTTTTTGGCCCACCTGGTTTGGAATGGGTTTGCTGTGGCTGGTCGTTCAGCTCCCCTATCCGGTCATTTATCGCCTGGGGTATGGCATTGGGCATCTGGCTAAACGTGTGATGAAACGACGCGTGAAAATCGCCGAGCGCAATCTTGAACTCTGTTTTCCGCAGATGAGCGCCGAAGAACGGCAGCGTATGGTTGCCAAAAATTTTGAGTCAGTCGGCATGGGCGTCATGGAAACGGGCATAGCCTGGTTCTGGTCCGATCGCCGAATGGCACGCTGGATGGATGTTTCCGGTTTTGAATATGTTCGCGACGTACAGGCGCAAGGGCGCGGCATTTTGCTGATTGGCGTGCATTTTCTCACCCTGGAAGTTGGCGCCCGTATGTTCGGTATGAATGAGCCGGGTATCGGTGTCTACAGACCGAACGACAATCCGGTTATCGATCTGGTGCAGACCTGGGGCCGCATGCGTTCCAACAAGAGTATGATCGACCGAAAAGATCTTAAAGGAATGATCCGCGCGCTGAAAGCAGGCGAGGTTGTCTGGTACGCGCCGGACCACGATTACGGCCCACGGGCCAGCGTTTTCGCCCCTTTCTTTGCCGTTGAGCAGGCGGCGTCCACTTCCGGCACCTGGATGCTGGCGCGGATGTCTCAGGCTGCTATTGTACCGTTTGTTCCGCGTCGTAAGCCGGATGCAAAAGGCTACGAGCTGATCATGCTGGAACCGGAATACTCTCCGCCGCTTGACGATGCAGAAACAACAGCCGCCTGGATGAACAAAGTCGTGGAACGCTGCATCATGATGGCTCCCGAGCAGTATATGTGGCTACATCGCCGCTTTAAAACCCGCCCGGAAGGCGTCCCTTCTCGTTACTGAACACCTGAATAGCCCGCATTTGCGGGCTTTTTTTCATCATACAAAAATCGTCCTGCGCATTGCAGCAACCATCACCTGGGCGCATAATTAGCATGCTTATCAATTTCCCTTATGCGCGCGTTGCAACAACGCTGTACGGATGGTTATGTCATCTTCTGATGCCCCAATAAACTGGCAACGTAATCTTACCGTTGCCTGGTTTGGTTGTTTTCTTACTGGCGCGGCCTTCAGCCTGGTCATGCCCTTTCTGCCGCTGTATGTTGAGCAACTCGGCGTGACCGATCCGGGTGCGCTGAATATGTGGTCCGGGCTGGTGTTCAGTATTACCTTCCTTTTTTCAGCTATCGCTTCGCCGTTCTGGGGCGGGCTTGCCGACCGTAAAGGGCGCAAAATTATGTTGCTGCGGTCGGCGCTGGGCATGGCGATTGTCATGGCGCTGATGGGCATGGCGCAAAATGTCTGGCAGTTTTTAGTTTTGCGCGCGCTTTTAGGTTTATTGGGTGGATTTATCCCGAACGCGAATGCTTTGATTGCGACACAAATCCCGCGCAATAAAAGCGGCTGGGCACTCGGCACCCTTTCCACCGGTGGCGTCGGCGGTGCGCTGCTTGGGCCGCTGGCAGGCGGTCTTCTCGCCGATAATTGGGGTCTGCGGATGGTCTTCTTTATCACAGCGTCAGTGCTGTTCCTCTGTTTCCTGCTGACACTGTGCTGTATCCGGGAGAATTTTGTCCCGGTGGCAAAACGCGAAATGCTGCACTTCAAAGAGGTTTTTGCCTCGTTGAAAAGCCCAAAACTGGTGCTGAGCCTGTTTATCACCACGATGATTATTCAGGTGGCAACCGGCTCCATTGCGCCGATTCTGACGCTGTATGTGCGCGAATTGACGGGTAACGTCAGCAATATCGCGTTTATCAGCGGCATGATTGCGTCGGTGCCAGGCGTCGCGGCACTGATGAGCGCTCCTCGTCTGGGAAAACTGGGCGATCGCATCGGCCCGGAGAAGATCCTGGTGGCCGCGCTGGTGATATCCGTGCTGCTGCTGGTGCCCATGTCATTGGTACAAACGCCCTGGCAACTGGCGATTCTGCGTTTCCTGCTCGGCGCTGCCGATGGTGCGCTACTCCCGGCGGTGCAGACGCTGCTGGTCTATAACTCGACCAACCAGATTGCCGGGCGCATCTTCAGTTATAACCAGTCATTCCGTGATATCGGCAACGTTACCGGGCCACTTATTGGTGCAGCGGTCTCCGCCAGCTACGGGTTCCGCGCAGTCTTTTGTGTAACCGCAGGCGTGGTGCTTTTTAATGCCGTCTATTCCTGGTTCAGCTTACAGCGCCCTGCACGTTCTCACGCTGAAACGCCCACTTCCACCGCATCCGTGGTCAGCAGTAAAGAGTGATCGGTTACAGAGCGGGTCCCCCTGCTCTGCCGCCCTTTCATAATGATCAATTTCTGTTAAATATCTGATTACCTCAGCCATCATTTGACGCTGGCGAAACCAGCGACTATAGATTTTTGCAGATACTTTTTCTGCAACTTGAGGAGTTTTTCCATGGCTGAATCCGAACTGGAGTATTACTCAACACTGTCTGAAGCAATTGATGCCGCACGGGAAATTTTTATTGCCAATAATCCAGATATTGATGAAGACGAGATCAGCGTGCAGCAATTTAATGCGCAAAAGTATGTTCTTCAGGATGGCGATATCGCCTGGCAGGCTGAGTTCTTTGCCGATGAGGAGGAGCCAGGAGAGTGTCTGCCGATGCTCAGTGGCGAAGCCGCGCAAAGCGTGTTCGACGGCGATTTCGACGAGATCGAAATAAGCCAGGAGTGGCAGGAAGAGAACACGCTGCACGAATGGGACGAGGGCGAGTTTCAACTTGAACCGCCGCTCGATACCGAAGAGGGTCAGACTGCGGCAGACGAATGGGACGAGCGCTGATCACTCATAGGGGCCGTGATGCGCATCCAGTGGCAACAATAAGGTGTCGAACACCAGTGAAAAAGGCAGATCGAGCACGGTAATATAGCGCCACGCCGAATCACGAACATCCCATTGCACGCCGGGATAGTACTGATTTCCGTGGCCCTGCCCCGGGATAGTCCGACTGATAATGCTGCCGCAGCCGCTTAATAAACAGGCCATTACGACAACCAGAATAACTCTCACACCTGACCTCATCTTGCTGTTTGCAGAGTAAAAAAATACCGGCTCGGTGGCCGGTATTTTCCTTAATGTCGGCTTATTTCGCCTTCAACGCCAGCGGGTTTAGCTTCAGCTCTTCGTAATGGTTTACCCAGGAGAGATATCTCTCAGGTGCGGACCATACGCGATAGTGCAGTCGCGAAAGCGTCACGGGATCGCTTAGCAGCACCAGGCGACGATCGCGGTTCAGCTTCTCAGGCGTTTCGTTCAGCGCCTGCTCAACGTGACGATCGCGGGCAATTTCCAGCACGCGGCTGGAGCGGTGACGCGCAGTTGCCATTGCTGTTGCCAGCGCATTGAAAGAAGGATTAAACACCGCGTGCATAAACCCATCCTCCAGCGAACGCGAGCGGTTCAGCTCCAGATAGTTATCGGTATCCACCAGCACCTGCGGCGGCGAATACTCTTCCGGAATGAGGAACAGCTTCCAGCGTTTCGTACGCAAACCTACCGTGGAGCGACTGGAGATCACTGATACAAATGGCGACAGAATCAGCGAGAACACAATAGGCGCCAGCCAGAACAGGAAACGCAGATCCAGCCACGCCATTCCCACGGCCCATACCAGCCCCAGCAGTAACTGCGAGCCGTGACGCATAAAGGCTTCGCCCCACGGCGTGGAGTCATCATCACGCTGCGGCGAATTCCACACCACTTCCCAGCCGAGGAAGGCGCTGACAACAAATACAGTGTGGAACAGCATGCGCACGGGTGCCAGCAGAACTGAGAACAGCACTTCCAGCAGCAACGAGATCGTTACACGGAAGAAGCCGCCATACTCTTTCGGCCCTTTACACCATACCAGAATGATACTTAGCAGTTTCGGCAGGAACAGCAGCACCATTGTCGAGGCAAACAGCGCGATAGCCAGCTCAGGACGCCACTGCGGCCATACCGGGAACAACTGGCGCGGTTGCAGGAAGTACTGCGGCTCCGTCAGGGCATGCACCACCTGCAACGCCGTGGAGAGCGCAAGAAACATAAACCACAACGGTGCAGAAAGGTAGGACATCACGCCCGTCAGGAACACTGCGCGGTGTACCGGGTGCATACCTTTTACCAGGAACAGACGGAAGTTCATCAGGTTGCCATGGCACCAGCGACGGTCGCGTTTCAGCTCATCGAGCAGGTTCGGCGGCAGCTCTTCATACGAACCCGGCAGGTCATAAGCGATCCAGACGCCCCAACCCGCACGACGCATCAGCGCCGCTTCCACGAAGTCGTGCGACAAAATGGAACCGGCAAAAGAGCCTTCACCCGGCAGCGGTGCCAGGGCACAGTGCTCGATAAACGGCTTCACGCGGATAATCGCGTTGTGCCCCCAGTAGTGGGATTCCCCTAACTGCCAGAAGTGCAGCCCCGCAGTAAACAGCGGCCCGTAAACACGGGTGGCAAACTGCTGACAGCGTGCGTACAGCGTATCCATACCGGACGCTTTCGGCGACGACTGGATGATCCCAGCATTCGGATTGGCCTCCATCAGGCGCACCAGACCGGTCAGACATTCGCCGCTCATCACGGAGTCTGCGTCCAGCACCACCATGTAGCTGTACTGGCTGCCCCAGCGACGGCAGAAGTCATCGATGTTGCCGCTTTTACGTTTCACGCGACGACGGCGACGGCGATAGAAGATCTGCCCTTCACCCTGCACTTCCGCGATCAGCTCCATCCACGCTTTCTGCTCAGCAACGCAGATATCCGGGTTATAGCTATCGCTGAGGATATAGACGTCGAAATGCTGTTGCTGCCCGGTAGCTTTAACCGATTCCCAGGTCGCACGCAGCCCCGCAAAAACGCGATCCACGTCTTCGTTACAGATAGGCATAATCAACGCGGTACGATGTTCCGGGTTAAGCGGCTCATCACCCACCGTTGAGTGCGAAATGCTGTACTTGTCGCGGCCGATAAGCAGTTGCAGGAAGCCCATCAGCGCCGTCCAGAAACCGGCGGATACCCAACAGAACAGGACGGCGAACAGGATCAGAATGCCGGTTTGCAGCACGTACGGCAGCAACTGCATAAAGGAAACCCACAGATCCTGGCCCGCCATATCGGTCGGGTTGATCAGCGCCCAGCCCTGATAAGGCAGGATGGTTTTCATATACCAGGTCGCCACCACCGTCTGCGCCAGCGTCAGCAGCAGTAAAATATAACGGCGGATTGAGCCGACAGTACGCCATTTCTGTTCGTGTGCCTGCTCTTCTTTCGTCAGACGAGAAAGATAACGCGGAGCCACTTCCCGTCCACGAAGGCGATCCCAGAAACGCCCGATAGGGTTGGTACGCCACGGATCGGGAAACATGGAAGAACGCTTCGCTTTCGGCATTGCCTGAAGTTGCGCACGCCCTTCTTCATCCTTAATAAGCTGCTCTTTGCCCAGTGAATCCGGCCAGCTATGCTGCAAGCGCGCCGTCACAGAACCCAACGGCGTATCGTCTTCACGTTTCCAGTCTGTGTGTTCAGCATCCAGCGCCTGATGCACGCTAAGAATACTCTCTGTCGGCAGCACTGCCTTCTCCGCATCCGTGAGCGGCAGCGCGTCGATATACTCAGTTGTCTTATTCATTGGCAGGTAGCTGATAGCTCCAGGTTTCACTCAGGGTCTGGTCGGCATTTACCAGGGCCGCGCGCATATCCGTCGTTTTCTTCGGATCTTTAACTTTCACGCGTAACATCAAACGCCAACCTTGCGTCACTGGATTATAGCGAACGGTGTTTTCCACGATTTCGCCGTTATCGCCAATGCTGGCTTGCGCGGTGACTGGGGTGTCCTGCGGCAGTTTTTTCATATCCTGGCCGGTGAAATCGACGACAAAGGCGATCGTTCCGTCAGGCTGACGAATCAGGTTCGACTGTTTTACATCACCGGTCGAACGACGAGTTTGCAGTACCCAGGCGTTGTCTGGCGCATGCAGTTTATCTTCGTCGCGACTAAAGGTGATGGTGTATTTAAAGTTCATCTCCTTGCCTGGTTCCGGCAGTTGATCCGGCGTCCAGTAGGCTACGATGTTATCGTTGGTTTCGTCATTGGTCGGAATTTCAACCAGCTCAACTTTCCCTTTGCCCCACTCGCCTTTCGGCGTAACCCATGCGCTCGGACGCAGATCGTAGCGGTCATCAATGTCTTCAAAACGGGAGAACTGACGGCCACGCTGCAGCAGACCAAAGCCCTGCGGGTTTTCCATCGCATAACTGCTGACAGCCAGGTGTTTCGGGTTGTTCAACGGGCGCCAGATCCACTCGCCGTTGCCGGCAAGCATCGACAGACCGTTAGAATCATGCAATTCCGGGCGGTAGTTGGTCGCCGGAGAGGGTTGCGACGGACCGAACAGGAACATACTGGTCAGCGGCGCAACACCCAGTTTGCCCACTTTATCGCGCAGGTAAACTTTGGATTGCACATCCACTACAGTATCGCGGCCAGGGATAATCACGAAGCGATAGGCCCCCGTGGCGCGGGGTGAATCCAGCAATGCGTAAATCGTCAGGCGTTTATCGGCAGGCTTGGGACGCTCGATCCAGAATTCACGAAAACGTGGGAACTCTTCGCCGGAGGGGAGCGCAGTGTCAATCGCCAGACCGCGCGCGGAGATCCCATAAACCTGACCTGCGCCAATCACGCGGAAGTAGCTTGCGCCCAGCATGCTGACGATTTCATCGTTTTTATCTTTATTATTGATGGGGTAAAGAACTTTGAAACCAGCAAAACCAAGATCTTTTACAGTGTCTTTATCGTGCTGAACGTTACCAAAATTAAAGTAGTCCGGGCTGTATTTAATTTGGCGAACGGCGGTGGCGGTCACTTCGTTGAGGGTCACCGGCGTATCGAAATACATGCCCTGATGATAAAACTCAAGCTTAAACGGGGTGTTGGTCGCGTTCCAGTAGGCTTTGTCGTGGTTGAACTGAATCTGCTGATAGTCCGCGTATTTCATGTCACGGAAAACAGAGGGCAGATTGCTCTTGGGTGCTTCATAGCCTTTGCCAGCCAGGGATTGTGCCTGTTTTGCGACATCGTCAATAGAAAAAGCCCAGCCTGATGACGTATAAAGTGACAACAGAACCGCAGCGCCTACCCAACGCATTTTCATCATTTGTAATTTAGGTTTCATAATAACTAAGCACTTCCCCCTTTGTGTGCTTAAATCGATCCGATCCATTTTAATGGAAACTCAGCCAATCCGACAACTGAATCCCTGTATTGTTCTGCCTGCTGGCTCATTGAATAAGCAAAGAAACTCACCCTTATCGTTTTGCAGGCTTATCCTGGAGACAGGTTATCGGACATAGTGTAGGGTTAGTTTCGAATGTAACCATTATTTGTCTTATGGATAAGGCGAAAAGTCTTAGAATGCCCGGAGTTATATGGCCAGAGTACCCGCACAACGAGAATATTTCCTTGATTCCATCCGCGCGTGGTTAATGCTGCTTGGGATCCCGTTCCACATCTCGCTGATTTATTCCAGCCATATGTGGCACGTTAACAGTACCTATCCTTCCTGGTGGCTGACCCTGTTTAATGACGCTATTCATGCGTTTCGCATGCAGGTGTTTTTTGTCATATCCGGTTATTTTTCATACATGCTATATCTGCGTTATCCGCTAAAACGCTGGTGGATGGTGCGCGTTGAACGTGTCGGTATACCGATGCTCACCGCAATTCCGCTGCTCACGTTGCCGCAATTTATTATGTTGCAATATGTGAATAACAATACCACGGAATGGCACACCTTATCGGCGTATGACAAATTCAATACGCTGTCGTGGGAACTGATATCTCATTTATGGTTCCTGTTAGTACTCGTCATATTAACAACGGTTGGCATGTGGTTGTTTAAAAAAATAAAAAACAATGCCGATCGCCTACTTGGTTCTATTTCACTCGGTACGCTTTCCCTCTGGTTCCTGCTGCTGGGCATTGCCTGGGCCGCATTTCGGCGCATTATTTTTCTGTTGTATCCCGATATATTGCGCGATGCGCTGTTTAATTTCGCCGTCATGCAGTCGCTGTTTTACATTCCTTTCTTTATCCTTGGTGCGCTGACTTTCATAAATCCGCGGCTAAAATCACTTTTTACCACGCCGTCACCGTGGTGCATGGTTGGCTCAGCGCTGGCGTTTGTTGCTTATCTGCTTAACCAACGCTATGGCAGCGGCGATGCGTGGATGTATGAAACCGAAGCGGTAATTACCATGCTGCTGGGGCTGTGGATGGTGAATGTGGTGTTCTCGCTGGGGCACCGGTTGCTTAATTTTCAGTCGGCGCGGGTGAGTTATTTTGTCAATGCGTCGCTGTTTATTTATCTGGTACACCATCCGCTGACGCTGCTCTTTGGCGCATGGATCACTCCACATATTCAGTCCAACGCGTTAGGTTTTGTCACCGGACTGGTATTCGTCATTGGGATTGCGGTTTTGCTGTATGAAATTCACTTGCGCATTCCGCTGCTGCGTTTTCTCTTCTCCGGTAAACCGCAGGAGAAAGAGGTGAAAACCCACGCTACCGCCCGTTGATTTCGCAGGCTGCTCCTGCTGAGTAGCCTGCGTTTGCCCTATTTTGCAGGTTCTTCGCCCTGCTGTGTTAATAATCGCTGGTAAAGGTGCGCCGTTTCGCCATCAAAGCAGACAAACAAGACCTGCTGTAGCTGAGGGCGCCGGATCAAATGTGCAGACACCGTGTTGACCGCGATCTCTGCCGCCGCCGCTTTCGGATAGCCATACACACCAGTACTTATCGCCGGGAAAGCGATCGTGGTGTAGCCGTTCGCTTCAGCCAGCAACAGACTGTTGCGGTACGCATCCTCCAGCAGATGAGCTTCGTGTTCACCGCCGCCGCGCCACACAGGGCCAACCGTGTGGATCACCGCTTTAGCGCGCAGATTTCCCGCCGTGGTGATCACCGCATGCCCCGGAGGGCACTCCCCTTGTTGCTGACGCACCTGCTGACACGCCTTCAACAACTCCGGTCCTGCCGCGCGATGAATAGCGCCATCAACGCCGCCGCCGCCAAGTAGCGACGAGTTTGCGGCATTCACAATGACATCAACCTCGAGAGTAGTGATATCTCCCTGAAGTACCTGCATACGTGGCTGCATTTTTGCCCCCTTTTCGGTCAATCAACCGCCTTTCCGATAAGTGTATCCTGGAGCGGGGGCAACATGCAGGCACAATCAGTGATAACTGATAACGACAATAGCCTTTGAATGCTCTGGATCGAGATAGTGCATCTCGACTTTCGCCAGCGATGCAAAAGACTGCCCGGCAATGTCACGCAGCGAAAATTGCTGCGTTTCGACCTTTTGCCCCTGCGGGCAAGAGAGCTCCAGTTGCTGCGAGTGGGTACGATAATCGCAACCACCTTCAACAATTGCACCCTGGAAATGAATGATCCCACCTGGCGTAGCAGCGCCGACAGAAGTGGTAGATAAAAGGATAATGAGAGACAGGAATGTCATAAAAAGCCGCATAAACACCTCACAGATTACTCATCCTTGATGGTGGGAGTCAGATATTCCACCTACCTGACTCATCGGCATTTTTAATTAATCTCTTTAATAGTTTAGCGTACAAAACGCACTGTTGCGGGCTACCAGGCTGTTTTTATAAGATTTTTTATTGATGCGATTTATACTTTTTCTTGCTCGTTTAGCAAAGGCTGCGCACGGCGAGCAGCGATCCACAAGCCGCTATTTTTCATGGCGTAACCGAAAAGCAGCCCGACGGCCAGCGAAGGCACAATCATCTGCCACTCACTCTGCCCGGCAAACGTCGCGCAGGCACCAATAAAAGTGCCCGGCACAAAAGAGAGCAGCAAGCTTTTGGCCTGCAAGCACATCAGGAATGCCACCACGCCGGTCATCATATAGCCGACGATCGACAAATGCGGTGCCAGCGCTGCGCCATGAATAATCACTTGTGCCCAGACAACACCGCTCATGACGGTACAGGTGGAGATCAGTAGCCCTTTCAACCCGCCCTGCGGGCAGGCGAAATAAGCCGTACATCCGAGAAAGCCCGCCCAGCTAATCAAGCCGAGGGAAACGGCCACCCAGCCCCAAAGGCCAGAGAGGATACCCGTCGTCAGTGCAATAGAAAGGAGAATGTTCATGGCGCGCATCATAGCAGATGCGCACCGGGGTTATGTGACAACAAGCACATTAATTGAAATGATGAATTATGCGTTACATTTTATTGGTGATATTCATCACATTATTCGGCAGATTCTTCCTGCAATTCATCCCACATTGCTGCAATCGCATCTCGCGAGAGTGGTGCCATTGTGCGCCAGAACGGCGTGGTCGCGTGGGCTTCCACCTTACCGAAGAACGTGCCACACCACGGCAGCAGATAGTCTGCGAACAGGGTTTCCAGCGCTTCGCTTTCATCCTCAGCCGACTGGTCTTCCAGCCAGGAGGCTGCCAGCAGCAATGTACCAATATGATCGGCTGGCGCATCGGTTAACGGCATGCCACGGCTCGACAAAAATGAACGGACTTCAGCTTCTGTAGCGCCATCCACCCAGGCGCTGCGAAACGGCGACACCCGGCACTCTTCGCCGACAAACAGCGCGTTGTAATCGGCAGCCAGCGCCTGCGCATCGCAGTTTTTTTGCAGGCGCTCCAGCAATTCATCCTGCTCCAGGGGCCAGCTTTCCGCCAGTTTCCCCTCGCGGATCAGGGTGTACAGCGGCACCAGCAGCGGATCCTGCGGCTGACGATAAAACAGCGAGCCAAGTACGCGGCAAAGGATAGAAAATTCGTTCATTCAGTTGTTCCAGTCAGTATTTAAAGTTCAGCAAATTCAGCAATCGGCGCCATGCCGCGGGACTCAAGGAAACTCAGCAGGCGACGCGGTGAGACGTTCAGAATACGTTCTTCCGGGAAACCGACATCATCGAGTACCTTACGGCATTCAGTGAAATCACCCAGTGTAAACGCGGTGTGAGAATCCGATCCCAGTGCAACCCAGCCGCCAGCATCACGCACCGCGGCAGCAATCGCACGGCAGTTATCTTCACTACCTTTGCGTGAGTGCATAAAGGAAGAGTTGTTAATCTCCAGCGCCACCTGATATTTCGCGGCAGCTTCCGCGATTGCAGGAATATCAACCTCAAATTTCGGGTTGCCGGGATGGCTGATAATGTGAACGTTGCCGCTGGCCATTGTGGCAATCATCGCCTGCGTATGCGCGGCTTTATCCTGCGGTGGAAAGACCGGTTCATGGAAACCGGCAATGATCAGATCGAGTGATGACAGCATCGGGCCGGTGCAGTCGATCTCACCATCGGTGTTTTTAATGTTGGCCTCAATACCGCGCAAAATCCCCACGCCATCCACCAGACGCGGCCAGATGCGCATATTGACGAAGTGCCAGTAATGCGGCGCATCCGCCATATCCGGGCCGTGGTCAGTAATGGCAAACAGTTTGATGCCTTTGCTTTTTGCTTCGGCAATATAATCATGAAGCGTGCTATAAGCATGGGTGCTGGCGACGGTATGCATATGCAGGTCAACGGGGTACATGGCTCACTCCTGTCGTTATTTTTTGCAAGGATAGCAGTTATCGGTGTCGATTTTAATGACAAAACCCGGCCGGGCCGGGCTTTCATTAATAACCCCGAACTCTGTCAACGCGCCCGCTGACGGTTTCTCCGCGCTCCAGTTTGCCAATAGTGTGGCTGATAAACTCAATGGCTTCGGTTGGTCTCGTGAACGCCGCAATGTGCGGAGTCATTGCCACACGCGGATGCGCCCACAGCGGATTATCAGCAGGGAGCGGCTCGCGGCTGAACACATCAAGCATCGCGCCCTTCACCTTTCCGCTCTCCAGCGCCGCCAGCAGATCGGCTTCAACAACATGGACGCCGCGTGCCAGGTTCATCACGTAACTGTGGTCGGCAAGTTGATTAAGCAGTGACTGATTAATAAGACCAACCGTTTCCGGCGTATTCGGCAGCAAGTTGATCAGCACACGCGTGCCCTGCAAAAAATCGCCCAGTTCTTCAGGGCCAGCAAAACTTTGTACACCAGGCAGCGACTTACGGCTGCGGCTCCAGCAACGCACCGGAAATCCCCACGGCAGCAGGCTTTCCGCGACTTTTGAACCCAACACACCCGCACCAAGAATACCGACAGTGAAATCGCCGTGCGCATACTCTTCCAGTTGCTGCCATCTGGACTGCTGTTTTAACGCCTGATAATCATCAAAACGCCGGAACCAATGCAGCACCTGGCTTACCGCATACTCTTGCATTTGCGATCCCATCCCGGTGTCTTCCAGGCGGAATAGCGGAATATCATCAGCCAGCATCCCCGGGTTGGCGCTGAGCTGACCAAGAATGGCATCAACCCCGGCGCCAAGCGCAAACACCCCTTTCAGTTTACGTCCTTTAAGCATTTCGACAGGGGGATGCCACACCAGGGCATAATCCGCCGGGGCATTATCGCCTGCCGTCCATGCACGCACATTCACCTGCGGCATCGCCTTACGCAGCGCGTTAATCCAGTATTCGCTATTAAAGGAAGGGTGATAAAAAATAATGTCCATTCCAACTCCAGAAATCGTTGTGATGTATCCGGATAATTCCCGGTTCTATTGGGTATTTTAAAAGGGTGATCAGCATAACAAATTTCTCCTGTACGCCGCGGAGAAAGTACCGTGATGAGAAAAAAAGCGATTTCAGAACGTTTAAGAAGCAGGTTGTTTGAAGTTTGTCTAAACACGCTAATTTATTGAAAAAGAAGATTGACGCCGCAATGGCTTTTCCCTACATTAGCGCCCGTCCCGATGACATCGGGAAGACAATGTGGTGAGGTGTCCGAGTGGCTGAAGGAGCACGCCTGGAAAGTGTGTATACGGCAACGTATCGGGGGTTCGAATCCCCCCCTCACCGCCATCATTTCAGACGAGAGCCTGTACGAAAGTGCGGGCTTTTTTCTTTTATATTCTCCCTTCCTGGGGGGGATGAGAATCCCCGACCGGGGTTCGACAACGGGCAACTGCCCGCTGGACAGACCACGAATAACATGAGTGGGCTGCCCGCAGGGCGAGCGAAGCGAGTCAATCCCCCCCTCACCGCCATCATTTCAGACGAGAGCCTGTACGAAAGTACGGGCTTTTTTCTTTTATATTCTCCCTTCCAGGGGGGATGAGAATCACCGACCGGGGTTCGACAACGGGCAACTGCCCGCTGGACAGACCACGAATAACATGAGTGGGCTGCCCGCAGAAAAACGCCGGGAGCGTTTTTGAACAACGCCTGCGTTGGCCCCGAAGGGGCGAGGCCCAGGGAAGGGCCGAGTAACGGCGAGCGAAGCGAGTCAATCCCCCCACTCTCCCTTCCAATGCCGATTAAACATCAGAGATGGCGTCGACACCTTATATAACCGTGGTTTTAGCCATCTCCTGCCCTGGCTTCGCGCCGGAACGCCAGGCGACAGCGACGCTTTACCCGGACTACATTTCTGGTCAAATTTTTGGTCCAAAATCCGCCATTGCTCACACCTTAAGCGAACAGCCATCAATGCGGAAAATATGCTTGACCGTTTCAGTGCAACTCCCTATAGTAGCGCCCCGTTGCCCCCCAAGTGGCGGCAGCAATACAATGTGGTGAGGTGTCCGAGTGGCTGAAGGAGCACGCCTGGAAAGTGTGTATACGGCAACGTATCGGGGGTTCGAATCCCCCCCTCACCGCCATCATTCAAAGAAGAGCCCGCATGCAAATGCGGGCTTTTTTTTCGCATGTCGCACATGCTATCCACAAACTGCACTCAACAATCGCAAAAAACATCCTCATTTCAGCTCAGAAGAAAACCCTCTGACCTTGCTCACTTTGTTTCTCCCACAGCTATCACCGGTGCATTACTATGGCGTTCCGTGAGCGAAAAAGAGTGCCGTAATGAAAGAACGCAATATCGTAAGTGGGAAATTAACCCTGCTGGCCATCATTGGCGATCCCATTGCGCAAGTACGCGCCCCTTTGATGATCAATGCCGCCATGGAAGAGCGACACATCCCGGATACACTGATGGTTCCTTTGCATGTTGCGCCTGGCAATGTGCAGCAAGCGATTGAGGGACTGAAAGCTGTGCAGAATTTCGCTGGCGCCATCATCACCATGCCGCATAAAAAAGAGGTTATGCACTTCCTTGATTCAACGAGTACCGCGGCAGCACATTGCGGTGCCTGCAATGTCATCCGCCGTGACCAGCACGGGAAAATCCATGGCACAATGCTGGATGGCGAAGGTTTTGTCGCCAGTCTGCTGGAGCGGGATATTGCCGTTGGGCAAAAGAAAATCTATCTGGCAGGAACCGGTGGCGCAGGTACGGCGATCGCACATGCGCTGGCTGCTCATCAGGTTGCAGAATTGATTATCTATAACCGCACCGTCAGCCGGGCTGAAGCACTTATCCGTGAATTGTCGGTTTTCTATCCGCAGGTGCAGTTTCGGTTGGGCAACGATAAACCCGCAGAGGTTGATATTGCCATTAATGCCACCTCCGTTGGCATGGGCGGGACGCAAGAACTCCCCTTCTCGCTTATGGCGCTCAACCCGCAGTCTGTGGTCTGCGATATCATTATTTTCCCGGAGACAACGGCGTTGCTCGCTGCGGCACAGCAGCGCAATTTATGCACACACTCTGGACGGGCCATGCTCGCCGCGCAGATTACATTGATGCTTGAATTTATGCTACATGGCAAAAAGGCATAAAAAAGCCCGGCAAGCCGGGCTCTTCCATTGAGATAGCATCAATCATAAGCCAGCAGTGTGCGCTGGCAGAGAGCGGAGCGTACGCAGTCATCTTTGTTAAAGCGCACCACGCCAATCATCTCATCTTCCTCAAAACGCGCCAGCGCATCGCTCAGCCCCGATTTAACACCGGAAGGTAGGTCGCACTGGGTGATATCGCCGTTGACAATCACCGTCACGTTTTCCCCGAGGCGTGTCAAAAACATCTTCATTTGCGCAGCGGTGACATTCTGAGCCTCATCAAGAATAACGACCGCATTTTCAAAGGTACGTCCGCGCATATAGGCGAACGGCGCGATTTCCACCTTACCAATCTCTGGGCGCAGGCAGTATTGCATAAAGGACGCGCCAAGGCGTTTAACCAGCACGTCATAGACGGGCCGGAAATAGGGCGCGAACTTCTCCGAAATATCGCCGGGTAAGAAGCCGAGATCTTCGTCAGCTTGCAGGACCGGCCGGGTAACAATAATCCTTTCCACGTCCTTATGGATCAGCGCTTCCGCCGCTTTCGCCGCGCTAATCCACGTTTTTCCGCATCCCGCTTCACCAGTTGCGAAGATCAGTTGTTTACTCTCGATAGCATTCAGGTAGTGCTCCTGAGCTTCATTGCGAGCGGCAATCGGAGAGGTATCACGGCTGTCCCGCGCCATGCCAATTGCTTCTACGCCACTCATCTGCACAAGCGAGGTGACCGACTCTTCTTCACGTTGTTTATGGCTGCGTGAATCACGTCTCAGCACGCGTTTCGCTTCACGACGAGCTTTGATCACTGCTTTTTGTCTTCCCATGGATAGCACCTTGAGTTGTTGGTTTACATCACGCGTATCTGTTTCGACACGACTATGCGCACAAACGTCTGAGGGTTGGCTTCCTTGTAAGCCTTGTCTTGCCTTTGAATATGATGTGGCTGAGCGACAGGCATCATCGCCGGTCACATCGTTGAAATCGGGTATGAACAAAGAGGAGGAAAATTCAGGGGCGAAGAAGTCATTGCCGGAGGGGGTTTCTCCGTGCCGGGTCTTACGTGGTCTTTTTGAGTGTCCGCTACAGGACTTTACCATCCGCGATCTCCTGAAGAACTTCATCACCGCAGGGAAAAACGCTTTAAACTAATTACATCAAAACTTAGCATCATTGCAACATTATTTTTACCTACTCATAACGTGCAAGCGCCCTGCGTTGTTGCAAAGAGTCTCTGATATGAATATTACAGAAAGATAACAGATACTTTCTAATACGAAAAAATGATAGCTGGATGGCAGAAAAAGTATGTCGAAATGCAACGAATGACAGAATATCCTGCCCGCAGGCGGGCAGGATAGGATCTTTACGCTTCGAGCAGAGATTGGGCAAGATAGTGATTTGCGTCTTTCACCCCAGGCAAAACAAAGAAGTAGCCGCCGCCAATCGGACGGATATATTCCTCCAGCGCCTCGCCGTTAAGCCGTTTTTGCACCGTCAGGAAACCTTTTTCCAGATCGTGCTGATAACAGACAAACAGCAAGCCCATATCAAGTTGACCTGAGTTCGTCACCCCGAGCGAATAGCTATAGCCCCGGCGCATCATCAGGCTTGATTGTGTCTCTTTGGTACGCGGGTTCGCCAGACGAATGTGGCTGTCGAGCGCAATCACATCGCCGTCCGGATCTTTTGTGTAATCCGGAATGTCGTGTTCTTGCTGCATGCCCAGCGGTGCACCGGAGTGTTTATCACGCCCAAAAATCGTTTGCTGCTCTTTCAGCGGCGTGCGATCCCAGAACTCAACATGGAACTGGATAATCCGCACCGCCTGATAGCTGCCGCCAACAGCCCAGGCCGGTTCACCTTGATCGCCGGTGACCCAGACCACTTCATTCATCAACGCGTTATTGCTGCTGTCCGGGTTGGCGGTGCCATCTTTAAATCCCAGCAGATTCACCGGCGTCTCTTTGCCTTTACTGCGCGCCGCATGATCGGAGATAAACCCCTCCCGCTTCCAGCGCACGCTGAGTAAATCCGGCGTGTGCTTAATGAGATCGCGCAGCGTGTGAATCACCGTATCCTGCGTATTGGCGCAAATCTGGATGAGTAAATCACCGTGGCACAATGCCGCATCCAGCGAATCATTGGGGAAGCGTTCCATCTTTTGCAGCTTTTTCGGCATCTGCGCCTGCAAGCCAAAGCGCGTATCGAACAGAGACTGACCCACTGAAACGGTGACCGTCAGGTTATCCGGCGCGATATACGACCCGAGAATACCGGAATCCATTGGCGGCAGCCGTGGGTTTGGCGTATCCGGTGCCGGACCGCCGGAAGTGAGAAAAGTGATGCGCTGTGTCAGTAAACGAAACAAACGTTCAAGATCGGCCTTATCCGCAGCCAGCACATCAAAAGCCACCAGCATCATTGACGCTTGCTGTGGCGTCAAAATCCCGGCCTGATGCGCCCCGAGAAAAGGCTGCTTTTCCATCCGCGAATCCGGCGACAGCGTCCCCGGCGCACTCTGCGGTTTTGCTGCATGGGCAACCGGACATCCGCCAGCAATTGCGAGCGCGCCTCCCAGCGCGCCCATCCCTTTCAGTAAACGGCGGCGCGAAGGTTCGCTGACGCCATGATCATCATGTTGCTTCATATTGTTAATCCAGCCCAAGCACGCCGCGCAGTTGCGCCAGATCTTCCGCCAGCGTGGTGATCGGCCCTTTCAGCGCATTACGGTCGGCGTCGGTCAGCTTGTCGTACGTCTCATAGCCATCTTTTGTGCGGTATTTCGCCAGAATGGTATCCACTTTCTTGAAGTTGGCATCGACTTTCGCCAGCAACTCCGCATTCTCTTTTTGCAGTTGCGGACGCAGCAGATTGACAATTTTCTGCGCGCCATCAACGTTGGCCTGGAAGTCCCACAGATCGGTGTGGCTGTAACGATCTTCTTCGCCGCTGATTTTGCTGGCTGCAACTTCTTCAATCAAATCGGCTGCACCGCCCACCACTTTTGAGGGCGGGAAAGCCAGTTCGTTAATGCGCGTTTGCAGATCCAGCACATCGCTGTTGAGCTGATCGGCATATTTGCCCATCTCTTTGGTGCTGTTATCGCCAAACAGGGCTTTTTCCAGGCGGTGGAAACCGGTGAACTTCGGATCTTCCGCTTTGTGCTCGTAATCATCTTCACGGGCATCAATCCTGCCATCCAGATCGGAGAAGAGTTCAGCAATCGGTTCGATACGTTCATAGTGCTGGCGAGTTGGCGCATACAGCGCTTTCGCTTTTTCAATATCCCCGGCTTTTACTGCATCGGTAAAGGCTTTCGTGCCGGAGACCAGTTGCGCGGTTTCCGCCACGACATAGGCTTTATAATCAGTAATGGCCCCGCTCAGGCTCAACAATGCATCGTCTTTTGCCGCATCCGCAGTTGCCGAGCCTTTGACCACCAGTTTCCCTTTCGGGTTGGTGAGCAGGCCGCAGGTCATATCATATTCGCCAGGTTGCAGATTGGCGGTCAGCTTCTGGCTGAATCCCGGCGCGATGTTTTCACGCTCTTCCACCACCATCACGCCTTTGAGAATCTCCCATTCCAGCGCTTTCTGGCTGTGGTTGATGATAATGAACTGCGTTTTGCCCGCGTTAACGGTCAGGTTCATCGGCTCACACTGCTTGTCCGTTACCGTGACCTTCACCTGCGGAACATCCGCAGCCTGTACCCCGAAAGCGCAAGACATCAGCGCCGCGATCCCTACCTGCAAAGCACTACGACGAAAATGAATAGCCATGACCCTTCCCTTAAATAAGTATGTTGTAACTACGAAGCTGTGCATATCCTCAGGAAGCCGCCTGCGAAGGCTGCGCTCTTGAGCGTGGAGGCAAAACAAATAGCACCAGCACCGGAATCAGGTAGGCAAAGTAGACAAAAACTTCGCTCACGCTCGGTGCTTCCTGATAACCAAAAATGCCTTCCAGCAAGGTACCCGTCAGCGAATGCGTGGTAAGCACGTTGCTTAAATCGAAAGCCACATCCTGGAATTGATTCCACAAACCGGCTTCATGGAAAGCGCGGATAGCGCCCGCGGCCAGACCGGCGGCCACCAGCAGGATAAACAGGCTGGTCCATTTGAAAAATGCGCCGAGATTAAGGCGGATCCCGCCCCAGTAGAGCAGAAAGCCCAGCACCACGGCCGTTGCCAGCCCAAGTATTGCGCCAAGCGGCGGCCAGATACCGAGATCCTGCTGGAATGCCGCCAGCAGAAAGAATACCGATTCCAGCCCTTCACGCGCGACGGCGAAAAAAACCATCAAAATCAGCGCCCAGCCGTGATGATTACTGCGCGCCAACGCGTTATCCACCGCCTGCTCAAGCTGCACTTTGACGTTGCGCGACACTCTGCGCATCCAGAACACCATCCAGGTAAGGATCACCACAGCAATCACCGCAACAATCCCCTCAAACAGCTCCTGCTCTTTTTGCGGAAACTCGCCGGTAGTTTCGTTGATGGCAATCCCCAGCCCCAGACAGAGCGCGGCGGCGAGGAAAACACCAATCCACATCACCCCGATCCAGCGTCCGCGCTGGGTGCGTTTCAGGTAGCTGGCAATCAGACTGACGATCAGCGCCGCTTCGAGGCCTTCACGCAACATAATAAGAAATGGAACAAACATGGAGAACGCCCCTGGTGTCATGTGCAGTCAACGGTTGCAAAGAAAAGTAAATTGCATTGATAGTGATTATCATTACGCTAACGAGAAACTCAAGCGAAATATGACAAGAATAATAACTGAATGTAAACGGCTGGCAGGCTACCCCAGGCGAAGCGGCCCTTATGCAGAAGTGGTTGAAATAAAGCGATAACTTAGCTTACAAAGCATTAACTTTATGTTTACCCCATCTCGCGGCTATGGCTAAATACTCCCCCATTCACCTGCAAAATTAGAGATATGATTAACTTCCTACACTTTCTGCTGGCGCTGGCGGTGATCCTCGCACTCGCCTGGCTGGTAAGTTTCGACCGGCGGCAAATACGTTTTCGCTTTATTCTGCAATTGATCGTCATCGAAATGGCGCTGGCCTGGTTCTTCCTGCACGCGCAAAGCGGATTAACGCTGATTAAATATGTTTCCGGTTTCTTCGAAGTGCTGCTGAAATTTGCCGGTGAAGGCACGGGTTTTGTTTTCGGCGGCATGAGCGAAAAAGGGCTGGCATTTATTTTCCTTGGCGTGCTGTGTCCCATCGTTTTTATTTCAGCGTTGATCGGCATTTTGCAACACTGGCGGATCCTGCCTGTTTTCATTCGTCTGATCGGCACCCTGCTGTCGAAACTCAATGGTATGGGCAAGCTGGAATCCTTTAACGCCGTCAGTTCGCTGATTCTGGGTCAGTCCGAAAATTTCATTGCCTACAAAGGGATACTTGCCGACCTCTCTTCACGTCGCCTGTTTACCATGGCCGCCACGGCAATGTCGACGGTTTCGCTGTCGATCGTCGGCGCCTATATGACCATGCTGGATGCGAAATATGTGGTCGCCGCGCTGATCCTGAATATGTTCAGCACCTTTATTGTCCTGTCGATCATTAATCCCACGCGCCCGGAAGCGGAACCGGAAATTAAGCTGGAAAAACTCCACGAATCGCAAAGTTTCTTTGAGATGCTCGGCGAATATATTCTGGCTGGTTTCAAAGTAGCAATGATTATTCTGGCAATGCTGATCGGTTTTATCGCCCTGATTAGCGCCGTCAACGCCCTCTTCTCTGCGCTATTCGGTATCAGTTTCCAGCAAATTCTCGGCTATGTTTTCTATCCGCTGGCCTGGCTGGTTGGCATTCCCCTCAGCGATGCGTTGCAGGCTGGCAGCATCATGGCCACCAAGCTGGTCGCTAATGAGTTTGTGGCGATGATCGAACTGCAAAAAATCGCCGCACAGATGACGCCACGCGGATTGGGGATTTTGTCAGTGTTCCTGGTTTCATTTGCCAACTTTGCCTCAATTGGCATCGTCGCAGGTGCCATTAAGGGGCTGAATGAGCGGCAAGGCAATGCCGTCTCCCGCTTTGGCCTGCGCCTGGTCTACGGGGCAACGCTGGTGAGCCTGCTCTCCGCCGCTTTTGCGGGTGTTGTGCTGTAAGTGATTTACCCCTCTCCTGCGGGAGAGGGGCTTCAAATCAGAACTGAACGCAAACCGGCTGATCCACGCGCATCACCGATTCCTGCGCGAAACGCGATTTATAAATCTCGCGCAACGTATCAATTTTTGCGTCAGTTTGTGCGTCCACGCTGTGGATAAGCATCAGCGCCTTGCTCGGTTCCTTCGACACCTTCCCGTTACTGCCCAGCCACTGCCCCTGGGCATCAAAAGCCGTCAGGCCATCACGAAAACGCGGTGTGACCTCGTTATCCACATACTGTTGCCACTCCTGAGCAGTAATCAATTTACCGCCCTGGCGGGTTAAACCGTAATAGAGCGTGGTTTGTTGCATTTGGTTTTCAACCTTGCAGGTTTGCGTGCTCACACTCTGTTTCGATGTTGGCGCCGCACAGCCCGCCAGCAAACCAGCAACCACAAGCGCGGTGAACCCTGTCTTTAACTTCATATTGCTATCCTCATTGTTATTTGTTCTGAGATAACAGCGTAATTACAATTATTTAGCAATAAAAAAACCCGCCGCAGCGGGTTTTTCGTCAATGGCGAGTTATTCTGCCTGTAAACGGGACGGCGGCGCGGAATGATAATGCGCATCGGCCTCGGCAAAACGCTGCTGCATCGCCGCAGAAGGCGCTTTGCCCAACAGGCTGAACACCACAATACCCAGGCTGCCGAACACAAAGCCCGGAATGATTTCATACAGATCCAGCCAGCCGTAGTGTTTCCAGATAATGACCGTTACTGCGCCAATAATCATCCCCGCCAGCGCGCCGTTGCGGGTCATCCGCGACCACATCACCGAGAACAGCACCACCGGGCCAAACGCCGCACCGAAACCGGCCCACGCGTAACTTACCAGCCCCAGCACGCGGTTTTCCGGGTTTGCCGCCAGCGCGATAGCGATTACCGCCACCAGCAGCACCATTGCGCGGCCCACCCACACCAGCTCAGTCTGGCTGGCACCTTTACGCAAAAACGCTTTGTAGAAATCTTCAGTAATCGCACTGGAGCAAACCAGCAACTGGCAGCTCAGCGTCGACATCACCGCGGCGAGGATGGCAGAAAGCAGCACGCCCGCAATCCACGGGTTGAACAACAGTTGCGCCAGCTCGATAAACACACGTTCGGCGTTCTGATTGACCGCGCCCGCCAGCGACGGGTTGTTATTGAACCAGGCGATGCCAAAGAAACCCACGGCGACCGCGCCTGCCAGGCAGAGGATCATCCAGATCATACTGATACGGCGCGCATGCACAATCGTATGGTGGGAATCGGCGGCCATAAAGCGTGCCAGAATATGCGGCTGACCAAAATACCCCAGCCCCCAGCCCATCAAAGACAGGATGGCGACAAAATTCAGCCCCTTCAGCATGTCGACGTTTTCGATGCTTTTCTGCTTGATCACCTCCAGCGAATCACTGAAACCGCCCACCGTAATAATGACAATCACCGGCGTCAGGATCAGCGCGAAAATCATCAGGCTGGCCTGCACCGTATCGGTCCAGCTAATCGCCAGGAAGCCGCCAATAAAGGTGTAAATAATGGTGGCTGCCGCGCCGGCCCAGAGCGCGCTTTCGTAGCTCATGCCGAAGGTGCTTTCGAACAGACGTGCGCCCGCCACAATGCCGGAAGCACAATAAATGGTGAAGAAGACAAGGATCACCACGGCGGAGATAATGCGCAGCAGACGGCTTTTATCTTCAAAGCGACCGGTGAAATAATCCGGTAACGTCAGCGCATTATTGTTCACTTCAGTGTGCACGCGCAGACGCCCGGCCACCAGTTTCCAGTTGACCCACGCCCCCAGCGTCAGGCCAATGGCGATCCAGCTTTCCGAAATCCCGGAGATAAAAACCGCGCCTGGCAGCCCCATCAGCAGCCAGCCGCTCATATCGGACGCCCCGGCGGAAAGCGCGGTGACCAGCGGCCCCAGTCTGCGACCGCCGAGAATATAATCGTCAAAATTCTTCGTCGAACGCCAGGCGAAAAACCCGATCAATATCATGCCAAAGATATAAACAAGAAAGGTCACCAGCATCGGTGTGCTCATTGCCATTAAGGAGTCTCCAGGGTTCTTCGTCAGCAAAATCATTCTGCTGCTTTATCCATCACCGGAACGTAGTGATGGCGCGTATTGATTATCAGAAGCGCCCGTATCCTGCCGGAAGCCTCACTTATTCACAATTGATTTAACACAGCATTTACATCAAATTCATCCTGAGCTTGATAGCTTTTTGCGATAGGTTGTACTGTGTCACACTTTTCCAGGTTGCACCTTTTAAAAGTGTTACCCACCGCATAAAACCTGCTTTGCCAGTGAAATATCCAGCGCCTTTTCCCGTTACCAGTAATTAACATTTAATTCATTTTTAACCTTGCCAGCCAGGTCACATTTAACAAGGTTGCACAAAGTTGCAACATGATGGATATTTCTGCCTGAACCGCAAAACAGCCAAAAAAACAGGAGCAAAGCATGGGCACCACCACGATGGGGGTCAAGCTTGATGACGCCACGCGCGAAAGGATTAAAGCCGCCGCAGCGACAATCGACCGCACGCCGCACTGGTTAATTAAACAGGCCATTTTTAATTATCTTGAGAAGCTGGAGAGCAGCGAAGGGTTACCGGAACTGGCCGCCACGGCAGGGACTGCGTCACAAGATGAAGAAAGCGGCGTACCGGCTGACGAGAGCCACCAGCCGTTCCTCGACTTTGCCGAGCAGATCCTGCCGCAGTCTGTCTCCCGCGCTGCTATTACCGGTGCCTGGCGCTGGGCGGAAACCGATGCGGTGCCGATGCTGCTGGAGCAGGCTCGTCTGCCGCAGCCAGTCGCGGAAAATGCCCATAAACTGGCTTACCAGTTAGCGGAAAAATTACGTAATCAGAAAACTGCTTCCGGCCGTGCTGGCATGGTGCAAAGCCTGTTGCAGGAGTTTTCGCTCTCCTCGCAGGAAGGTGTGGCGCTGATGTGTCTGGCAGAAGCGCTGCTGCGCATCCCGGATAAAGCCACCCGCGATGCGTTGATCCGCGACAAAATCAGCAACGGCAACTGGCAGTCGCACATTGGCCGCAGTCCGTCGCTGTTCGTCAATGCCGCCACCTGGGGCCTGCTGTTTACCGGGCGACTGGTCTCCACGCACAACGAAGCGAATCTCTCGCACGCCCTGAACCGCATTATTGGGAAAAGCGGCGAGCCGCTGATCCGCAAAGGTGTGGACATGGCGATGCGCCTGATGGGCGAACAGTTCGTCACCGGCGAAACCATCGCCGAAGCGCTGGCGAATGCCCGCAAGCTGGAAGAGAAAGGCTTCCGCTACTCCTACGATATGCTGGGCGAAGCGGCGCTCACCGCTGCCGATGCGCAGGCTTATATGGTCTCCTATCAGCAGGCGATCAATGCCATCGGTAAGGCGTCCAACGGCCGCGGGATCTACGAAGGGCCGGGCATTTCGATTAAGCTTTCCGCTCTGCATCCGCGCTACAGCCGTGCGCAGTACGATCGCGTAATGGAAGAGCTCTATCCGCGCCTGAAATCCCTCACCCTGCTGGCGCGCCAGTACGATATTGGTATCAATATTGATGCCGAAGAGGCCGATCGTCTGGAAATCTCCCTCGATTTGCTGGAAAAACTCTGCTTTGAGCCAGAGTTAGCAGGCTGGAACGGTATCGGCTTTGTGATTCAGGCCTACCAGAAGCGCTGCCCGTTTGTCATTGATTACCTGACCGACCTGGCAACCCGCAGCCGCCGCCGTCTGATGATCCGCCTGGTCAAAGGCGCTTACTGGGACAGCGAAATCAAACGCGCGCAAATGGAAGGGCTGGAGGGTTATCCGGTGTATACGCGCAAGGTGTACACCGATGTCTCTTACCTCGCCTGCGCGAAAAAATTACTCGCGGTGCCAAACCTGATCTACCCGCAGTTCGCCACCCACAACGCCCATACGCTGGCGGCGATTTACCAGCTTGCCGGGCAAAACTACTACCCCGGGCAGTATGAATTCCAGTGCCTGCATGGCATGGGCGAACCGCTGTACGAGCAGGTGGTAGGGAAAATTGCCGACGGCAAACTGAACCGCCCGTGCCGCATTTATGCGCCAGTTGGGACGCATGAAACCCTGCTGGCCTACCTGGTGCGGCGTCTGCTGGAAAACGGTGCCAACACCTCCTTTGTTAACCGCATTGCCGATACCACATTGCCGCTGGATGCGCTGGTGGCTGACCCGGTAGCAGAAGTGGAAAAGCTGGCTACTCAGGAAGGCCAGGTCGGTCTGCCACATCCGAAGATCCCCCTGCCCCGCGCCCTGTATGGTGAAGGACGCATCAACGCCGCCGGTCTGGATCTGGCGAATGAACACCGGCTGGCATCGCTCTCTTCCTCGTTGCTGAACAGCGCCACGCAGAAATGGTATGCCCGTCCGATGCTGGAACAGGTGGTGATGGAAGGCGAGCCGATCGCGGTGATCAACCCGGCAGAGCCGAAAGATGTGGTGGGTTATGTGGTGGAAGCGCGTGATGAAGACGTGGAACAGGCGCTGAATAATGCCGTTAATCATGCGCCCATCTGGTTCGCCACGCCGCCGCAGGAGCGCGCCGCCATTCTGCAACGCGCCGCCGTGCTGATGGAGGATCAGATGCCGCAGTTAATGGGCATTCTGGTACGTGAGGCCGGGAAAACCTTCAGCAACGCGATTGCTGAAGTGCGTGAAGCAGTGGATTTCCTGCGCTATTACGCAGGCCAGGTTAGCGCCGATTTTGATAACGAAACTCATCGCCCGTTGGGGCCGGTGGTTTGCATCAGCCCGTGGAACTTCCCGCTGGCGATCTTTACCGGGCAGATTGCCGCTGCGCTGGCAGCAGGCAATAGCGTGCTGGCAAAACCCGCAGAACAAACCCCGCTGATCGCCGCGCAAGGCGTGGCAATTCTGCTGGAAGCGGGCGTACCCGCCGGGGTATTGCAATTACTGCCAGGGCGTGGCGAAACCGTCGGCGCACGGCTCACCTCCGATGCGCGGGTGCGCGGCGTGATGTTCACCGGCTCAACCGAAGTGGCCAGCCTGCTGCAACGCACCATCGCCACGCGGCTCGATGCGCAGGGCCGTCCGACGCCGCTCATCGCCGAAACCGGCGGTATGAACGCGATGATTGTCGATTCGTCAGCGCTTACCGAACAGGTGGTTGTCGATGTGCTGGCCTCCGCGTTCGACAGTGCCGGACAGCGCTGTTCGGCGCTACGCGTGCTGTGCCTGCAAGAAGAGATTGCCGATCACACGCTGACCATGTTACGTGGTGCAATGGCCGAATGCCGGATGGGCAATCCAGGCCGTCTGACCACCGATATCGGTCCGGTGATCGATGCCGAAGCGAAAGCGAATATCGACAAACATATTCAGGCGATGCAGGCCAAAGGGCGCAATGTATTCCAGGCAATGCGCGAAAACAGCGAAGATGCGCGGGAATGGCGTACCGGCACCTTCGTGGCGCCAACGTTGATTGAGCTGGAGAGCTTCGACGAGCTGCAAAAAGAGGTCTTCGGGCCGGTGCTGCACGTGGTGCGCTACAGCCGTAATCAGTTACCGCAGTTGATTGAGCAGATCAATGCTTCCGGCTACGGTCTGACGCTCGGCGTGCATACGCGCATTGATGAAACCATCGCCCAGGTGACCGGCAGCGCGCGCGTCGGCAACCTGTACGTTAACCGCAATATGGTTGGCGCAGTAGTTGGCGTGCAGCCGTTTGGTGGCGAAGGGTTATCCGGCACCGGGCCGAAAGCGGGCGGGCCGCTCTATCTCTATCGCCTGCTCGGTAGCCGCCCGGAAAATGCGGTACTGAAAACGCTCGCCCGTCATGATGCTACCGCGCCGCTGGATGCCCAGTTGAAAAACGCGATGGCGCAACCGCTGGAAGCGCTTAGCGCGTGGGCCGCCGATCGTCCGGCGTTACAGGTGCTGTGCCGTCAGTTTGGTGAGCTGGCGCAGAGCGGAACGCAGCGTCTGCTGGCAGGCCCGACCGGCGAGCGTAATAGCTGGACACTGGTACCGCGCGAGCGCGTGCTCTGCATTGCGGATAACGAACAGGATGCGCTGGTACAACTGGCGGCAGTAATCGCCTGCGGCAGCCAGCTGTTGTGGCCGGATGACACGCTGCATCGCGATCTGGCGAAACAGTTTCCGCCGATCGTCAGCGCACGCATCCAGTTCGCCAAAGCCGATGCGCTAATGACGCAGGCGTTTGACGCAGTGATTTTCCATGGCGATTCCGATCAACTGGTTACGCTGTGTGAAAACGTCGCCGCACGCGATGGCGCAATTGTCTCGGTGCAGGGTTTTGCTCGCGGGGAAAGCCATATCCTGCTCGAACGCCTGTGGCTGGAGCGTTCGTTAAGCGTCAACACCGCCGCCGCTGGTGGTAATGCCAGCCTGATGACCATTGGGTAAACCGACAGAGAGGCCCGATAGTGTTGCGCTATCGGGTCTACGGATCGTCGACAATAAAAAAGCGCCTTACGGCGCTTTTTTGCTTAACGTTAATCCGACATCGCCGCCGGGATGCACGGCAAGTAATGTTTCCTTCGAATAACCGCTTTCGCTCATCAGACATGCGCAGGCGGCATCGAATATCGCCAGCGCCAGCACAATCGAGGTGGTTGCCAGCATGTTCAGCGGATCGATCTCGCGGCGAACGCCGGTTGAAATCACCAGCCGTGAGGCCTGTGCTATCGCTGAATCCGGGTTTTCCGTGACACTGATAAGCGCCACGCCTTTCGCCGCCAGCCCCGGCAGCAGCCGCGTCAGCTCATCGGAATTCCCGCCGCGCGACAGCATAATCACCACATCATTGGCATCAAGAAAACCCAAATCGCCGTGCGCAGCATCGGTGGCATTGAGATACATCGCCGGACGCTCAACGCAGGCCAGCATATGGGCGATTTTACGGGCCGCAATGCCAGAAGTGCCAACGCCCGTTACCGCAATTTTGCCGCGACAACCGCGCAGTTCCGCCATCAGCGCCTGCCACTGTGTTTGGTTAAGGTGGCGGTTCAGCGCCGCCATCTCTTCGCTGTAGATTTGCCACGCGGCGCAGGCCTGCTGCCAGCTACTGCTCATGTCGGCTCCTGCATTAACGCGCGGTACTTCATATGATCCTGATACATCTCGTGGAACACAGTGTATTTACGATCGTAATACTGCTTAATGCGATTAGTCTGCGGCGTGACGGTTTTACCGATACGGCTCATCGCCGCCATCGCTTCCGGGAAGCTATCAAACACCCCGGCCGCCACGGTGCCCATCATCGCGCCGCCGAGCAGCATCGCTTCGCTCTCCTCCGGCAACAACATCGCACAGCCTGTCGCGTTAGCATGCTCCTGCACAAAGATCGGGTTTTTGGTGCCGCCACCGCTGGCCATCACCGTATCGATGCTGTAACCACTCTGATTCATGGTCTCAATAATATGCCGCGTCCCCAGCGCAATGGCCTGGATGGTCGCCAGGTACTGCAGCGCCATATCTTCCGGCGTGCGCGACAACTTTAACCCGCTGATGACGCCGGTTAATGTTGGATTAGCGCGCGGCGAACGGTTGCCGTGGAAGTACGGCAGAATATGAATATCACGGGTCAGAAACGCAATATTCTCCGGCTCGCCCGCCATTTTCCGCAACAATGCGTTCAGTACTTCGTAAATGGTTTGCCCCTGAGTTTTCGCCTGGCTAAGCAGCGTTTCGTAGCACGGATGCGACTGAATAATATGGTCGATCAGCGCGCCGGTTGCCGACTGCCCGCCCTCATTCAGCCAGTAACCCGGCAGCACCGCCGAGTAGTATGGCCCCCATACGCCGCCAATAAAGCGTGCCTGCGCAGAGATCGCCATATGCCCGGTGGAGGTGCCGCCAATCAGCGCGATACGCCGGTCGAAATCCGCCACTTCACCAGAAACGCCGCTGGCGCCGAGCGTACCGAGCGTGCCCGCGTGAGCATCAATAATCGACACGCTTACCGCCGTGCCCGGCATCAACCCCATCTCTGTTGCCGCGCGCTGCGTCAGCCCGCGCCCCAGCGGTTCGCCCATGGTTTTCACATAGCGGCCAATTTTTTCGGCGTCATGTTCCAGCAGATCTTCGAGCCCAATTTCATGGAAATAGCTGTTGTCCCACTTGTCTTCGTGGCCCATGTACGTCCACTTACACACCGTTGAGCAAAGTGAGCGGGTATCATCGCCGGTCGCCCGCCAGGTCAGAAAATCAGGCAGATCAAAGTAGTAACCGGCGTTCGCCCAGGTGTTTGGCATATGCTGTTTCAGCCACAGCAGCTTGGGGGTTTGCATCTCCGGCGAGATAATGCCGCCGACGTAATCCAGCACCCGGTGGTGCGTGGCGTTGATGCGGTTGGCCTGCGAGATTGCGCGATGATCCATCCACACGATAATGTTCTGCTCGCTGCGCCCGGACGGGCTAATCGTCAGCGGGTTGCCCTCTTTGTCGAGCACCACCAGCGAACAGGTGGCGTCAAAACCCAGCCCTTTAACCTGGATCGGGTTGATATCCGCCTGATTCACCGCGTCACGCACGGCGTTGCACACCGCCTGCCAGATATTGTCCGAGGATTGCTCAACAAAGTCGGCCTGCGGACGATAGATCTCAATGGCCCGGCTCGCCTGGCTGACCATCCTGCCGGTCAAATCAAAGACGCCTGCGCGGGCGCTGCCGGTTCCTACATCCACACCAATAAAGTAGCTCGCCATTCTTTTTCTCCTGAGATCAGGCTTTACGATTTTGTAATGCGATAAAGAGGATCAGCACCGCGCCCCAGAGCGCCATCGTCAGATAACTGCTGATGCCCAATAAGTTAAAGCCGCTCTCCAGCATTTGCAGCACCACCAGCGCCAGCACTAACCCCAGCACGCGCCCGAAGCCGCCGTCCGGGTTAATCCCACCCAGCACCGACGCCAGAATGGTCACCAGAAGATAAGATTCGCCGTAGCCTGCTTTCGCGGAGTTGAATTTCGCCATCATCAGAATGGCGGCCACCCAACCCAACAATGCCGAGATGACATAAACGGAAATCTGCACCCGCACGGTGTTCACGCCGCTAAAACGCGTCGCCTGTTCGTTCGATCCCACCAGATAAAGGCTGCGGCCAAGCGTAGTATGTTCCAGCAATACCCACAGCAGCAGCGCCACCACAATAAACAGCAACAGCGCCACCGGAATACCGAGCAGCGTGGCATTGCCGAGAAACTGGATCGCAGCCGGAAAGCCGGAAATGACCGTGCCGTTGGAGAACAAAATGTTAAGGCCGGAAATCAGCGTCATGGTGCCAAGCGTGGCAAGAATGGGCGAAACGCCGACCCACGCCACCAGCGCGCCATTCAGTGCGCCAATCGCCACGGCCACCAGCAAACCCGCCAGCAGCGCCAGCGCGAGAAACAGTGGATTGTCGGGATGAGTGACAATTACCGCAGCCATCACCAGCGAACAGGCATTCGCACCGGCAATAATCGACAGGTTGATGCCGCCAGTCAGCATGGTAATGCCCATGCCCAGCGCCAGCATGCCAAGGATCGGTAGCTGCGAGCCGATGGACTGGAAGTTGGCGACGCTGAAAAAGCGACTGCCGAGCAGCGCAGAAAAGACCACCGCGACAACGATGATAATCACGCATTGCAAACGGATGATGGCATCACCGGGGAAGAGTCTGGCGATTGATTTCATCTTAAAGCTCCCTTGCGAGTTTGCGTTTTTCATTCCACGCGGTCGCGCTGATGCTGACGAGAATAATCGCGCCGCTAAAGACCATGTGCCAGTAGGAGGAGACGCCGAGCAGCGTTAAACCATTTTGCAGGAAGGCCAGCAGAACCACCCCCAGTAGTGTGCCGGTGAGCGTACCCCGTCCGCCGGACATACTGGTGCCGCCAAGCACCACCGCCGCCAGCACCGTCAACTCAAAACCGATCAATGAGTTCGGGGCGACGGATTGGGTGATCTGCGCCTGTACCACAGCTGCCACACCGGCCAGAATGCCCATATAGCCGTAGACATAAAAGTGCAGTTTCAGCAGATTAAGACCGAGGCGCGACGCCGCATCGCGGTTGCCGCCCATCGCATAAATCTGGCGGCCCAGCCGGGTGTAATTCATCAGCACGGCAGTGACAATGATCACCAGGCCCAGGCACAGCAGCGGCAACGTCAGGCCATAGTCATAACCATCCGCCGCGGTAAAAGAGAACCAGTTAATGCCGTTCATAAACCAGTCCGGGAAGCCATACAGCCAGGTGCCTTTGGTGGCGTAAACCAGCAGCCCGTAATAGACGTTCAGCGTGGCGATGGTGATGATGATCGCCGGGACGCGCAGCCAGTAGACCAGAAAGCCGTTCACTAAACCGAGCAGTAGCCCGACGGCCATGGCTAATGCCAGCGCCAGCGCGAAGTTGCCGCCGTGGGCGATCACCCAACTGGCCATCGCATACTGCGCAATCGCCGTCATTGCCGGAAACGAGATATCGATCCCGCCGGAGATCAGCACCACAAATAAGCCACAGGCCAGGATGCCGAGAATGGCGTAGCTGGTCGCCACATCCGTCAGGTTACCCAGTGATAAAAATTCATCGGTACGCACACTCAGCCCTACAGCCAGCGCAATCACCAGCAGACCAAGCCAGAATTCATGTTGCCCGACAAGGCGGGAAAGGGATGCATTACGCATTGACCACCTCTGCAATCTCCTGCTCCGTGCAACGGTGCGGATTGAATTCCGCCACCAGTTCACCCCGACGCATTACCAGCACGCGATGGCTGTTGTAATAGGCTTCCGGGATTTCGTCACAAATCATCAGTACCGCCATCCCCTGTTCCGCCAGTTGGCGGGCAATCTGGTAGATCCCCTCTTTGTTGGCGATATCCACCCCAACGGTGGGCGAATCGAGGATCAGAATGCGCGGATTGGTCGCCACCCATTTGGCGATGGCAATACGTTGTGCGTTACCGCCGGAGAGCGTTTTTACCGGCAGTTGCGCATCGGAGACTTTGATATTCAGATTGCGGATCAGCTCTGCGACCAGTTGCCCGGCTTTGGCGTGATCGAGCAGGCCGCCGCGCGTATGCAGTTTTTCAAAAACGGTGACGATGGTGTTGTCGTAAATCGACTGCTCCATGATCAACCCTTGCGTCAGGCGGTCTTCCGAAACGTAGCCAATGCCGTGACGAATGGCGTCATGGTTACTGCGCAGTTTCACCGGCTTACCGTTAATGCGGATCTCGCCATCTTCCGGGTGCGTCATGCCAAACAAGCTCATGCACAGTTCGGTGCGCCCTGCCCCTAACAAACCAACAATAGAGACGATCTCGCCGCTGCGCAGCGCCAGATTAATATCGCGATATTTGCCTTTGCGGCTCAGATGACGCAGCTCCAGCATCGGCGTCTGATCCACCGGTGGTTTTTCCGGTAGCGGGCTGTAGTGGAAACGCTGTCCGGTCATCAGATACGCCAGCTCGTGGCTGTCCAGTTCGTTTGCCGGCCAGGTACCAATCAGCTTGCCGTCACGCATCACGCTGATGCGATCGGCCACTTCCATCACCTCATCCAGACGGTGGCTGACGAATACCACGCAGATCCCTGCGGCTTTCAGTTCGTTCACCACGCGCAGCAGTCCGTTCACTTCCTGGCGGGTCAGCGAGGCGGTCGGTTCATCCATGATCACCAGCCGGGCATCGGCGGCAATCGCCCGGCAAATCGCGACTAACTGGCGATCGGCGATGGAGAGTTTCTCGACTTTTTTATCCGGATCGAGACGCACGCCGATGCGCGCCATCGCAGCCAGCGCCTGCGCACGCATCGCGCTGCGCCGCACCCAGATATCGCCGCCGGGCAGATAACGGTGGATGGCGATATTTTCCGCCACGCTAAAATTGGGGAATAACGAGAGATCCTGATAAATGACCTGAATGCCGTAATGCGCTGAGAGCTGCGGCGTCAGATGGTGAAAAAGTTTACCGTCCAGGGCAATGCTGGCACCTTTTTCCGGCTGATAAACCCCGGAGATCACTTTGATGATGGTGCTTTTACCGCAGCCGTTTTGCCCGGCCAGACAGTGAACTTCGCCTTTTTCCAGCGTCAGGTTCACATTGTCCAGCGCCCGCACACCCGGAAATTGTTTGCTGATATTCTCAAGAGTGATAAATGCGGTGGTGTCTGTCATTGACAATACCCCTGCCAGCGCCCGTACGGGACGCGATGGTTATCTGTGCTGCAAAAAGAGCCCGGCCTTGCGGCCGGTCTCCGGTTCCCTGGTGTGGCCTGAAAAAATCAGAAGCCGAGTGATTGCGCGTTATCTTTAGTAACTTCGAGGATTTTGTTAAAGCGGATGACTTTCTTGTCCATATCAACGTCGGCTTTGCCCAGCCCGTCGATGGTCAGATCGGGAGTGACTTCCTTGCCCTGCAACAACTGGTCAGCGACGGTGACCAGCGCAAAGCCTGCATCACGCGGGTCCCACAGCAGCGCTTTTTTGATATCGCCACGCATCAGATACGGCGCGGCCTGGCCCGGCATAGCGATCCCGACAACCGCCAGTTTGTCTTTCGCACGTTTTTTCTGTACCGCCTGCCCTGCGCCAATCGGTCCCAGCGAACCAAAACCGATCACCCCTTTCAATTGCGGGTAGGTTTTCATTAAATCGAGGGTGGTGGCGTAGGATTTGTCGATGCTTTCCGCCACCGGCAGACGCGAGGTGACTTCAAACATGTCCGGGTATTTTTCTTTTTGATATTTAATGGCGTAATCAGCCCAGGCGTTGTGCAACGGTACGGTTAATGAACCAACGTAAATCGCATAACCGCCTTTACCGCCCATATCTTTCGCTAACTCATCAACGTTGGCCTGCGCGTATTTTTCGCTGTCGATGGTTTCGATATCCCACTGACCAATCTGCTGATCCGGGGATTCATGCGTCAGCACCACAATGCCTTTATCGCGGGCTTTTTTCAGCACCGGCTCCAGCACTTTCGCATCGTTCGGCACCACGATGATGGCGTTAACGTTTTTCGCGATCAGATCTTCAATCACCTTCACTTGCTGCGCCGGATCCGGGGTAGAAGGCCCGGTCTGGTAAGCGTTAACGTCCAGTTTCTTCGCTGCTTCGTTAACGCCGGTCTCCATGCGGTTAAACCACGGAATACCGGTCACTTTTGCAACCACCGCGATCTCATACTTTTCTGCTGCAACGGACTGGCCCGACACCATGCAGGCAGAAATAAGCGCTGCGCTGAGTAATGCGAGTTTGAATTTCATAGTTGTACCTTTCTTGAGGACAGAGGAAAGTCGCGAAGGGGAGATTAACAACGAAGGGAAGAGTTAAAATAATGTAAAAATGAAAAATGTGATACATGCCCACAAAAGTTAATTTTGTGAAAAATTATGGTTAAATTTAAGTAAAATAACGCCATTTGATTTTCTTATATCAGATAAAATGTGTTAAAAATAGAATAAAATAAAACATTTAATTAACAATTAATTATCATTTACCGATAAATCCAGGTATTTAGGTGCTGAATGAATGGTCATAGCGGCGGGAAAAGTTTGCAAATTTGAGAACTGAAACGAGTAAGGTAAAACGCAACATCGGCATACTGTCTTCTCCCCTTTCGATACCCCATTCTCTTTCTGCAGGAGCCGCACATGCGTTATGCCAGCGCACTGGAAACGCTATTACTCACCGATCCCCGCAGCAGGAACATACTCCATATCGTTCACTCCTTATGCCCTGAAAGCTGGATTGGCGCCGGATTTGTACGCGATGCTGTATGGGATCATCTGCACCATAGCGTGCCGCAGCCACCGGCTGGCGATGTGGATGTCATCTGGCTTAATCCACATGAGATGGCGATCGAAGCAGATATAGCGATGGAAAACCGCCTGCACGAGCGCGCACCAGAGGTTAAATGGTCGGTAAAAAACCAGGCTCGCATGCATCTACGCAACGGCGATGCACCCTATTCTTCACTACTCGCGGCGCTGCGGCACTGGCCGGAAACCGCCACCGCTGTGGCGGTGCGGCTGGTCGATAAGGCGCGTATTGAGATTATTGCCCCTTTTGGCCTGGACGATCTGTTTGGCTTGCGCCTGCGACCAACGCCGCACTTTACAGGGCGTAAATATCCGCAGTTTCTCAGGCGGGCGGAAGAAAAGCGCTGGCTGACGCGTTACCCGCATCTTGCGCTTATCGCTGCAGATGACATTCCCCCGGGGCTATGCTAATAAAACGGCTGAATCAGAGCCTTGTACTGAAGGGGATGGGATGAAACGTTGCATGCTGGCGCTGACTGCGCTGTTAATGAGCAGCCCGCTGCTCGCGGACGAGTGCGAAAACGCCTCGACACAGGCTGAGCTGAATAGCTGTACTGCCGCACAATATCAGGCGGCGGATAAAAAGCTGAACCAGACTTATCAGAGCGCCATTAAGCGCGCCGCTCCCGCGCAGGCGTCACTGCTCAAAAAAGCGCAACAAACCTGGATAACGCTGCGCGACAGCGATTGTGCCTTTGTCAGTTCCGGCGTCGAAGGCGGAAGCGTGCAGCCGATGGTGGAAAACCAGTGTCTGACAGATAAAACCAACGAGCGCGAAGCCTGGCTGGCCTCGCTGCTACAGTGCGGCGAAGGCGATGTCAGTTGCCCGCTGCCGCCCGGCCATTAACGGACGCGGATGCCTTCAATGATCATGCGCTGCACATTATCGACCGTGCGCTGAAAGAAGGCCTCATCCTGTAACGTCGCGCCGGTGACGGCTTCCACCTGGATGGCGAAATCGGCGTAGTGCTGGGTTGAGGCCCAAATCATAAAGATCAGATGATGCGGATCGACCGCCGCCAGTTTACCGCTGGCGATCCAGCCAGCAATAATGGCCGACTTCTCCTCCACCAATGTTTTTAAATCCCCCGTCAGCTCCGCTTTCAGCAGCGGCGCGCCTTGCAACATCTCCTGGCAGAAAAGTTTTGATGCCTGTGGATAATCGCGTGAAACCTCCAGCTTCAGACGGATGTACTCCTTGATCGCCACCAGCGGAGTGAAATCTGCGCGGAAGGCTTTCAGCGGCGCCAGCCAGATATCCAGGATCTGCCGCAGCACGGCAATATAGAGCGCCTCTTTCGACGGGTAGTAATAGAGCAAATTGGTTTTCGACACGCCCGCGCCTTCAGCGACCTGCTCCAGCCGAGCGCCGTGAAAACCCACGCGGGAAAAGATCTCCAGCGCCGCCGTCAAAATCGCCTGTCGCTTCTCATTAACCGCCTGCGTACGTTTACCAGCCCGCTTCACCGTACCCTGTGCCATTTTCTCTCTCCTTTTGGTTGGCAGCAGCATAGCAAAAGGCGCACGGCGACTCGACCCTGTGCACTCTGATTGCACATGTATGCCTGTTTTTTGTGCACCGTTTTTGACCATTTAGTCCACTTTTTTATGGTTCATTTCATCAACCTTCAGTTAACACCTTAATAACAATGATCTTTTCATTGTTGGCATCCGCTTTGCAAACCCTTGATTGCGCGGCTGAAAGGAAAATGCAGGATGCAACGCCACGCCAGACATTCACCTGACAAAGCGAGGTAGGTAATGAAAATTGGTGTTTTCGTTCCGATTGGCAACAACGGCTGGCTGATTTCAACCCATGCGCCACAGTACAAGCCGACCTTTGAACTGAACAAAGCGATTGTGCAGAAAGCGGAGCATTACCACTTCGATTTCGCGCTCTCGATGATCAAGCTGCGCGGTTTTGGCGGCAAAACTGAATTCTGGGATCACAACCTTGAATCTTTCACGCTGATGGCCGGGCTTGCGGCGGTCACTTCGCGTATTCAGATCTATGCGACTGCCGCTACCCTGACGCTGCCGCCCGCCATTGTCGCGCGGATGGCATCGACCATTGATTCCATCTCCGGTGGGCGCTTTGGCGTAAATCTGGTGACCGGCTGGCAAAAGCCGGAGTATGAGCAGATGGGCCTGTGGCCGGGCGACGACTACTTCTCCCGTCGCTATGACTATCTGACGGAGTACGTGCAGGTATTGCGCGATCTGTGGGGAACCGGCAAAAGCGATTTCAAAGGCGAATTTTTCACCATGAATGATTGCCGCGTCAGCCCGCAACCCACCGGCCCGATGAAGGTGATCTGTGCCGGGCAAAGCGATGCGGGAATGGCATTTTCCGCGCAATACGCTGATTACAACTTCTGCTTCGGCAAAGGTGTTAACACCCCAACCGCGTTCGCGCCAACTGCCAAACGTATGCAGGAAGCGGCCAGCGCCACCGGGCGCGATGTCGGCTCCTATGTGCTGTTTATGATTATTGCCGATGAAACCGACGAGGCGGCACGGGCCAAATGGGAGCACTACAAAGCAGGCGCTGACGATGAAGCGCTGGCATGGCTGACCGAACAGAGCCAGAAAGATACCCGTTCCGGCGCGGACACGAATGTGCGTCAGATGGCCGATCCGACATCGGCGGTAAATATCAATATGGGTACGCTGGTGGGTTCGTATGCCACGGTAGCGCGCTTACTCGATGAGGTTGCCAGCGTCCCCGGCACCGACGGCGTATTGCTTACCTTTGATGATTTTTTACAGGGCGTCGAAATGTTCGGCGAGCGCATTCAGCCGCTGATGCAGTGCCGTAGCCATATTCCAGCCCCAACACGCGAGGTTGCCTGATGATTACCCTCAACGCACGCCCGGAATCGGTCGATTTTTCTCCTGAGCGCAGCGCCCTGATCGTAGTGGATATGCAAAATGCCTATGCCAGCCCCGGCGGCTATCTGGACTTGGCCGGGTTTGATGTCTCGGCCACCAGGCCGGTGATTGAGAATATCAATATTGCCGTTGCCGCCGCCCGCAAAGCCGGGATGCTGATTATCTGGTTTCAGAACGGCTGGGATGATCAGTACGTGGAAGCCGGTGGCCCCGGTTCGCCGAACTACCACAAATCCAACGCGCTGAAGACCATGCGCAAACGCCCGGAATTGCAGGGCAAACTGCTGGCGAAAGGTGGCTGGGATTATGAACTGGTGGAGGAACTGAAACCGCAAGCTGGCGATATCGTACTGCCGAAACCGCGTTACAGCGGCTTCTTTAATACGCCGCTGGACAGCCTCCTGCGCAGCCACGGCATCCGCCATCTGGTGTTTACCGGTATTGCCACCAACGTCTGCGTTGAATCCACGCTGCGTGACGGCTTTTTTCTCGAATACTTCGGCATCGTACTGGAAGACGCCACCCATCAGGCTGGCCCTGAATTTGCCCAGCAAGCCGCACTGTTCAATATCGAAACCTTCTTCGGCTGGGTGAGCGATGTGCAGACTTTCTGTTCCGCCCTGGCACCTCAAAAACTGGTCAACATTGCGTAAGGAGACTCATCATGCCAAAACAGGTCATTATTCCACCGGGTACCACCACCCCTATCGCCCCGTTTGTTCCGGGCACGCTGGCTGACGGCGTGGTCTATGTTTCCGGCACGCTACCGTTTGATGCCGACAACAACGTGGTGTTTGTTGGCGACCCAAAGGCGCAAACGCGCCACGTGCTGGAAACGATCAAACGCGTGATCGAGACCGCAGGTGGCACGATGGAGGATGTGACATTCAACAGCATCTTTATCACCGACTGGAAAAATTACGCCGCGATTAATGAAGTGTACGCCGAGTTTTTCCCCGGTGATAAACCAGCACGTTTCTGCATTCAATGTGGTCTGGTGAAACCCGATGCGCTGGTGGAGATTGCCACCGTTGCGCACATCGGTCAGTGAGGATGCCATGAAACTAACCCTGAGTGATGCGCCGTACGCAGGTGCGCCAGTGGTGGTGCTGAGCGCCGGGTTGGGCGGTGCTGGCAGCTACTGGCTGGCGCAACTCGCGGCGCTGGAAGCGCATTACCAGGTGGTGCGCTATGACCAGCGCGGAACCGGCAATAACCCGGCCACGCTGCCGGATGGTTATAGCATGCAGGATATGGCAGCGGAGCTATACCAGGCGCTGCAGGCGGAAGGAATTACCCGTTTTTGCCTTATCGGCCACGCACTGGGCGCCCTGATTGGCCTGCAACTGGCGCTGGATTACCCACAGGCGGTAAACGGTCTGGTGCTGGTGAACGGCTGGCTACAGTTGAACGACCATACGCTGCGCTGTTTCCGCGTGCGTGAGCGGTTACTGGCTGCGGGCGGCGCGGAAGCCTGGGTACAGGCGCAGCCGCTGTTCCTCTACCCGGCAGACTGGATGGCCGCTCATGCGCCCCGGATGGAAGCGGAGGAAGCGCTGGCGATGGCGCATTTTCAGGGCACCGGCAATCTATTGCGTCGCCTGGCGGCACTGAAAAATGCCGACTTCAGCCGCCGCGCCCAGGAGATTCGCTGCCCGACAAACATTATTTGCGCGCGAGACGATCTGCTGGTGCCCTGGACCTGCTCTGCCGACCTGCAAGCAGCAATCCCTGGTAGCCGGTTACAGGTGATGGAACGCGGCGCGCATGCCTGCAATGTCACCGAAAGTGAAGACTTTAATACCCTTTTACTCGACGGGCTGCACAGCATGCTGCCCGTTCTGACTCTGGCTCAGAAGGAGAATTTATGAGCGAAGCCGTCAACGCTGCGGCGCTGGATACCCTGTTCAACCAGGCGCGCACCCACAATGGCTGGCTGGAACGGTCGGTTAGCGATGAGACGCTGCAACAGGTTTACGATCTGCTGAAAATGGGGCCGACGTCGGCCAACTGTAGCCCGGCGCGGTTGGTGTTTATCCGCACGCCGGAAGGTAAAGAGAAGCTGCGTCCGGCGCTCTCCAGCGGCAATCTGGCAAAAACGCTCAGTGCGCCGGTGACGGCCATCGTTGCCTGGGACAGTGAATTTTATGAACAATTGCCGGTGCTGTTTCCCCATGGCGATGCGCGCAGCTGGTTCACTTCCAGCCCGCAACTGGCGGAGGAGACGGCATTTCGCAACAGCTCCATGCAGGCGGCCTACCTGATTTTCGCCTGTCGGGCGCTGGGGCTGGATACCGGCCCGATGTCCGGTTTCGATCGCGCCGTTGTCGATAGCGCATTTTTTGCCGACAGCACCTGGCGCAGCAATTTACTGGTCAACATTGGTTACGGCGATCCCGGCAAACTCTACGATCGCCTGCCGCGTTTGCCCTTTGCTGATGTCTGTCAGTTTGCATGAGGTTTAGGTTATGAGTATCGACAGCACCACGTTTCGCGACGCGATGGCCTGTGTCGGCGCGGCGGTCAACATTATCACTACCGATGGCCCGGCGGGCCGTGCCGGTTTCACTGCCAGCGCCGTGTGCAGTGTGACCGATTCACCGCCGACACTGCTGGTATGTCTTAACCGTTCGGCGTCCGTCTGGCCGGTATTCAGCAATAATCAGGCGCTGTGTGTGAATACGCTGGCGGCGGGACAGGAAGGTTTATCGAATCTGTTTGGCGGCAAAACGCCGATGGAGGAACGCTTTGCCGCGGCAGGCTGGCAGCAAGGCGAAACAGGTTGCCCGCGTCTGACCGGTGCGCTGGCCTCGTTTGACTGCCATATCAGCCAGGTTGTGAGCGTTGGTACGCACGATATTCTGTTTTGCCAGATTGTCGATATTGCCCGCCATCCAACGCCAGAAGGGCTGGTGTGGTTTGACCGGCGCTATCACGCCCTGCCAGCTAACCTTCCGACTGTTTAACGCTGTTTTCAGGCGCTGGCAACGGCGCTTTTTTCTTTTTCAGCTTCAGTTCGCTGACCAACACACCCAGCACAATCAATGCCCCGCCAAACAGCGCCAGCAGTGGCAAACGCTCACCGGCCAGACGACCAAATACGCCCGCCCACACCGGTTCACCGGTGTAAATCACCGTCGCGCGTGTGGGCGATACACTGCGCTGCGCCCAGTTCATGACCACCTGAATAATGGCGCTGAAGATCCCCAACCCCAGCGCAACCAGCAGCAGCCCCGGCGACAACGTCGGTACCGATTCGCCAGAAGGTATCATGGCGGCAAAGGAGACCAGCGAAGCCGTCAGTAGCTGCACCACCGTCACCCGCCGGACATCGACTTTCCCGGCCCATGCGCTGATCAGGATGATCTCAGCGGCAATCGCCACCGCGCTGGCAAGCGTAATGATCTCCCCTTTCCCCAGCGCCAGCATATTGCCTTCCGGCCCGGCCAGCAGCAATAACCCGCTAAATGCCAACGCGATCCCAATGCACGGCATCAACCCCGGCATCCGCCCCAGACACAACCACTGCAACAGCGGCACCAGCGGAACATACATAGCGGTGATAAATGCCGATTTACTGCTGGGTATAAATTGTAAACCCCAGGTTTGCAGGCTGTAGCCGAGGGCGATGGCGATACCGATCACCCCACCAGCTTTTATTTCCAGCCAGCTGATGCCGTTTAAGACTCTCAGCGAGAGTAGCGCCACGGCCAGACCGGCGGTGGCAAAACGCAGGCCAACAAAGAAAAACGGGCCGCTCATTGTCACGGCATACTGCACCGCAAGAAATGTACCGCCCCAGAACAGGGTGATGACGATCAGTAACGCTTCCTGGGGTTTGACGGAAAAGGCGTAACGGGAGAGGGACATAACACACCGACCAGAGGAGAAACCCGTAGTGTGCGTTGGCGCGACGGGTTGCGCAAGCGCAAAAAAAACCGCCGGGTTTCCCCGGCGGCGGGCGTGAACGACAAGCCTGCAGGTTGTCAGTATCAAACGTTAGCTTTCACGGCTACCGTGACTATTTTTGCCCCCTTTTTTACCGGCTTCAGATGCGCGCTGAGGATCGTTTTTGAAATTACCCCCACTTTGCTGCCCACCTTTGCGGCCTGCTGCTGATGCTCTTTCACGGTCTTCAGCGAAGTTACCTGCTCCACCACGATGGTTTGCCATGTCTGACCTCCAGATAAGTGAAATGTTAGACATCATACTGCATTCAGTAAAAGAGGATTCTTTCACCGCACGACGTGAAGGCCGAGCCTTTAACAGCGCCGTGTGGAACTAAGCTTAGTGGAACACAATCATTCATCCAGTGAATGGTAATATTCTGCAACAGCTTCTCTGCCTGAAACCCGATATTCCTTAAGCGAAACCGATAAGCCTCTCTTAACGCTTCAAAATAACGCTGCCGCAAATATGTGTCAGATTGTAACCAACAGGCAGGTTGTTCTTAACTTGTTATTTATCAAAGAAATGGCGCTCTTACTTGCACTCTGGCGATCACGTCATACGCTTAAGAAGAACGCAGCGATGTGCTGCCGAAATCAGCTAATCAGGAGTGATGCAAATGGCTAAAGTGTTGGTGCTTTATTATTCCATGTATGGACACATTGAAACGATGGCGCATGCAGTCGCGGAAGGCGCGCAGAAAGTGAATGGCGCAGAAGTGGTCATCAAACGTGTTCCTGAAACAATGCCTGCCGAGCTGTTCTTAAAATCTGGCGGTAAAACGCAAAATGCCCCCGTCGCCACACCTCAGGAGCTGGCCGACTACGACGCGATTATTTTCGGTACGCCAACCCGCTTCGGCAATATGTCCGGGCAAATGCGTACATTCCTGGACCAGACTGGCGGATTATGGGCATCCGGCGCACTGTACGGCAAACTGGCGAGCGTCTTTAGTTCCACCGGTACGGGCGGCGGCCAGGAGCACACAATTTCCTCAACATGGACTACGCTTGCACATCATGGAATGGTCATCGTGCCGATTGGCTATGCCGCGCAAGAGCTGTTTGATGTCTCGCAGGTGCGCGGCGGTACGCCTTATGGCGCAACCACTATTGCCGGTGGTGATGGTTCACGTCAGCCCAGCAACGAAGAACTGTCAATTGCCCGTTACCAGGGCGAATATGTTGCTGGCCTGGCAGTAAAACTGAACGGCTAACCTTCATCAGGAGGAGACAGATGCCAACTCAAGAAGCGAAAGCCCATCGCGTCGGTGAATGGGCCAGTTTACGCAATACCTCGCCGGAGATCGCCGAGGCTATCTTTGAAGTCGCCGATTACGACGAGGTACTGGCAGAGAAAATCTGGGAAGAAGGCAGCGATGATGTGTTACTTCGCGCCTTTGATAAAACCGACAAAGATGAACTCTTCTGGGGTGAACAGACGATAGAACGGAAAAATGTGTAACCACTCGCGCCCCCGCCTTCGCGGGGGCTTTTTTTTATTTCGCTGCATCACGCATCAGCGCATTAAATTTATCTACCGGGCAGAAACCATTGCTGTCTATCGGGCAGCCTTTTAGCGCCAGGGTGACGCGCTGAGCCGGGGAAGCCAGCGATAGCGGCTCAGTGTTTCGCAGTTGTTCCGTACTCTGATAAACGTATTCAATTTTCATGACATCGCGTTTACCCGCCGTGTCGTGCCAGCGCTGGAACACAATTTTCCCGCCGATGGGCGTACGCTCATACTGGTTATGCAGCTGGTAAGGCTCGAAATTGAGCGCGGTCAGCAGGGAGGCAATGTTGGAGTCATGCCCGACCAGAACGGTGATTTTCGGCGCGCTACTTGCCTCTTCCACCAGCGTTTTGTCGAGGTATTTCACCAGGGGTTTCGCTACATTGCGCGCCACTTCAGGCGAGGTGAACAGCGTGTCCTGATAACTGTTTTTCAGCTTCGACAATAGGCGCCATTGCGCGTCGCTTTTAATCTCTCCCCACGCAACCTGATCGAGCGGGAAACCTTCGTAATATTGCAGTGTAAAGGCATCCACCAGCGAATTGCCGACTTTCAACGGCCCGGACACGCCCGGCTCCTGCTGATATTTTGCGCTAAAGGTATCTTTTGCATCGGTGAGTGAGCACTGCTGTTTCTCTTTACAGGCCGGAGATGCGCGATAGTGCGTGATTTTTTCCAGCAACTGGTAACTCTCATTCAGCGCAAACTTCTGGCGCTGCGCCTCCATTGCGTTGACCGCCTGCTGGCTGAATTCAGCCGAATCTTCGGTGATCACCGGATTAAAAGTGGGATCCATGGTGCCCATTTTTTCCTGATGATGAACCGGAACATCACAGCCAGGAAATGCGCCGTTGGTGAAGAATTGCGCGGTGGCAACCGTGCGTTGCAGGCTGTTAGCCCAGACGTAGACACTGTTCGCGGATGGACACTCTCCCGCTTTCAACAACTGCTCTTTGACCAGCCATTCACGCATAAAATGGCCCATGTACACTTCCAGTACGCCGCCTTTGGTGGTCAACTCACCGCCTGGTACGTCCCACTGCGGCCAGCGGTTCGGCGTCGATTGTTCCAGTACGCTGCCGTTATTGGCTAACGGCGCACGCAGGTTGTGGCGGCTCATGATCAAAACCTGTTGTAATTGATACCCTTGAGGTATCTCCTGCGCCAGCGCGACGGGTGCGGACATGGCAATGGCAATAGCGCTTACCCTGATCAACTTTTTCACTCTTTTTCCCTCATTTCACGGCCTGAAAGCAAAATTGTGACATATTTATGACACTTCGCCGTGTACGGTTGTCCGGAGTGTGCACTGGCGCAAAAAGCGATGTTTTCACCGCCCTTCTGGTTTTATAATAAAACCATTAACCGGAGGATCCCCATGAAACGTACCCGTATTGAAGAGACCTTTTGCCCTGTTGCCCGTTCGCTGAACATTATTGGCGACTGGTGGTCACTGCTAATTGTGCGCGATGCACTGGCCGGCGTTTCGCGTTTTGGTGAGTTTCAAAAAAGCCTCGGAATCGCCAAAAATATGCTCACCGCACGGCTTAAGCTGCTGGTAGAAGAAGGAATATTACAGACCCAACCGGCATCTGATGGCAGCGCCTGGCAAGAGTATGTGCTGACCGAAAAAGGTCGCGCCCTGCAAACCGTGCTGGTCGCCCTGTCGCAATGGGGTAATGAGTGGTTGTTTACCCGCGGGGAACCCGCCAGCGTGCTGGTCGATGAGGCTTCACGCCGCCCATTGCGCAAACTGATGTTGCAGGCGGAAGATGGTCGCGAGCTGCAACCGGAAGAAGTGGTATTGCGCGTCGCCAACAGCGAATAACCCGCATTTTCTTTCCCTGAGAATAAAATCGCATTTTTTGCCCTCTTATTTGGTTGCATAATAAAACCATTTAGCCGATGCTGTAGCGGTTGCATGATAAAACCATTTACCTTCGAGGAATTGAGAATGACAACCACTGCTCTTATTACCGGCGCCTCTTCAGGGATCGGCGCAGTCTATGCCGACCGTCTTGCTGCCCGTGGTTACAACCTGCTGTTAGTTGCGCGCCGTGCCGATCGTTTGTCGGCGCTGGCGGCCGATCTTCATCAGCGTTATGGCATACAGGTAGAGACACTGGTTGCCGACCTTAGCCAGTCAGCGGATATTGCACGCGTGGAAACCGTGCTGCGCGAGAACGCAGCAATCGATTTTCTGGTCAACAATGCAGGTGCCGCGAACATGGCGTCGTTTCTCTCTTCAAGCGCTGAAGAGCATGAAGCCATTCATACGCTGAATACCACCGCGCTGATGCGCCTGACGCTGGCGGCACTGCCGCGCTTTGTCGAAAATGATCGTGGTGCCATTATCAATATCGCTTCAGTCCTTGCTTTTCACGCTCGTGCAGACAGCGCCTTGTACAGTGCCACCAAAGCCTGGGTACTCAATTTTACCCGTGGTTTGCAGGAAGAGTTTGCTGACAGCCATGTGCGTATTCAGGCCGTATTGCCTGCGGCAACAGCCACGGAAATTTGGGGCCATTCCGGCGTCACGCTGGATATGCTACCGGAAGGTTCCGTGATGACCACCGAAAACCTGGTCGATGCCGCCCTGGCCGGGTTTGATCAAGGGGAGTTAGTGACCGTGCCGCCAGTGGAAGATCTGCAACTGTGGCACAATTTTGATGAAGCCCGGCTGGCTCTGTATAGCGCCTCACGCAATGGCAAACCGGCTTCCCGTTATACGCTGTAATGTTATCCGGGAGCCGCTAACGGCTCCCATTAAGGTTTAGTAGAAACTGGCCTGCGTGGTGACGGTCATGTTCGGCATCGGTGCCGGTTGCCCTTTCTCGGGCATAACCGTTACATGGCACAGCGTGGGAATATGCCGCTTATCATACTGGCAGGCATTTGTTGCGCGAAAACCGGGCTGGTAAGCCGATTGATTCACCAGCGTGTAATCGACCGGCTTATTAACGCTATCCGGATAGGTCACGCTGTTTGAACTGGCAACCATACCCGAGGCATAAAATTCCGCTTTGATTAAATTCCCGTCCGCATCATAAAAATGATCCACAATCTTCTGCTCTCCCAGCATGACAGACTTCAGTTGGCCTTGCGCATTGGTGACGAAATCCAGATGGCCCGCGCTGTCATCGCGGCTCAACAGATTACATTTGCTGTCGAGGGTGAATGACAGGGGGTTCCCGTTCTGAGTACCTTTCAGCGCGTTTCCCTCTTTCACTAACACAGTCTGCATACGATTTACGTTGTCGGTGCTGTTCAGCGTTTGAACACAGCCATCAGCGGAGAGCGTCATGCTGAGTTGATACACGGCTTCACCTTTATCATTGACCGCAGAAGTATTCAGCGACTTAACGTGACCGACGACGGGGTTGAAATCCATCAGCGTTGAGAGGTTTAAAAGAACCGGGTTGTAGGCTTACTGTGCGCTGGCTGCCGTCGCAGCCAGACCGAGCGCGACAGCCAGCAAATAAGGAGAGGTTTTCACTTTCGCCATCCTGTGACGTAAAGCGTCGAGGTTATCAAATATCAGTAGCTTAGCAAGCACAGCGGCAACCCGCGCTGCGCTTGCTGCGTTTTCTAATAATCCGTTGCTTCGCCAGCGCCTTTCCAGCGGGCAAGATCCTGACTGACCGCGCTGATTTTCTCCTGCGCCAGTTGATGGGCAATCTTGCCGGAGAAAAGATGCAGCGGCGGCGCGCTGACACTTGCGGCCTGGATCATCAACAGCGCCAGCTTTTCCGGATCGCCGGCCTGTTTGCCATCAAGCTCATTGCGGTGCAAATCCAGCGAAGCCTGCGCAGCACGATAGGCTGGCGGCGTGTGTGAAGCCGCCTTCAGGCTCGCATCAGAGAGAAAACCGGTGCGAACCGGGCCAGGGTAGACCACCGTCGCCGTGATCCCTAATTCGGCCACTTCGGCGGCCAGCGCCTCCGTTAAGCCAGCCAGGGCAAATTTGCTGGCAACGTAGCTGCCCCACCCCGCATAGCCGCCCTGAAAACCGACGATCGAAGCAATGTTGAAAATATGCCCGCATCGCTGCTCACGCAAATGGGGTAAGGCATGGCGAATGACATGCAGCGGCGCGAAAACATTAATGTCAAAGTTATCGCGCAGCTCGGCATCACTCAGTGTTTCCAGCGCACCGTACTGGCCATAACCCGCATTGTTGACCACCACATCAATGCGGCCGAAACGGGCGACCGTTTTCCCAATTGCCGACTGTACACTGGCTTCCGATCGCAGATCGACCTCCAGCGGCAAAAAGCGTTCGCTCTGCGCCTCTGGAACATGTTGCAGGCTTTGTAGCGTACGCGATGTGGCGGCGACGGAATCTCCCTGCGCCAGCAACTGGCGCGCCAGCGATAACCCCACACCTCGCGCTGCGCCAGTGATAAACCAGACTTTTTTATCCATCTGCGCCTCCTTAATATGGGCTTTGTGTTGGGCGAACAATCATTTCGCTGACATCGACGCCATCAGGCTGTGCAATAGCCCATGCAATGGCTTTGGCTATTGCGTCGGCGGGCAGCGCAATGCGACGAAATTCCTGCATCGCCGTTTTTGCGCCGTCATCCGTGATGTGATCGGCCAGTTCCGATTCCACCACACCGGGGCTGATGACGGTGACGCGGATCGTTTCCGTCTCCTGACGCAATCCGTCGGAGATGGCGCGAACGGCGAATTTACTGGCGCAGTAGACCGCTGACGAGGGGAAAACAGTATGCGCGCCAATTGACGCCACATTAATGATCTGCCCGCTGCCCTGCTGTTCCATAACCGGCAGCACCGCAGCAATACCATTGAGGACGCCGTGCACATTGACATCAAGGGTTTGTCGCCACTCATCCAGTTTCCGCGCCGCCAGCGGCGAGAGCGGCATAACACCGGCGTTATTGATCAGCACATCGATGCGTCCGTAGTTCGACAGTGCAAAATCCGCCATCCGTTGCAGGTCGCCAGCCTGTGTCACATCCACTTGCAATGCATCGATATTGCCCAGTTCCTCCTGCAGACGCTGTAACTTTGCCAGCCGCCGTGCACCGATAATCAAATGATGCCCTTCCTGCACCAACTGCCGCACGGTGGCTTCGCCAATACCGCTACTGGCACCAGTCAGCAGGACAATTTTGCGCTTCGTCATAAGGTGATCTCCTGTGTTGTGTCACCAGCAACAGAGTAGGCGGCGAGCAGGAGGCAAAACAGGTCCATTCTTATCTGATGATTGCCTGTTCCTCTTCATCCTGTTCACATAAAGAACGCAAAACGGCAGAATGGTTGCTTAATTGTGATGGGGAGAGAAGCAATGAGCGCTGAAATGGTGTCGCTGCTGAGCAGCCTGGCGCCCAACGAAGGTTACACCTGCTCGCGGCTCGAAACGGTACGCTTCATGCGCTCCGATCGCCCGTTGGGACGTACGCCGGTAGTCTATGAGCCATGCATAGTGATTGTCTGTCAGGGATATAAACGCGGTTATCTCGCCGACCGGGTCTACCATTACGACAAGCAGCATTATCTGGTGCTTTCGGTGCCGCTGCCCTTCTCTACCGAAACGGAGGCCAGCGCAGAAGAGCCGCTGCTGGCTATTGCCGTACGGCTGGAGATGACGGTTTTGCTGGAGTTAATGAGTGAGCTGGAGCATTCAGCCGTATCTGCAACCGCCGCGCCGGAAGGGATAATTTCCACGCCGCTGGAACCCGACTTAACGGATACCACGCTTCGGCTGCTGCGCGCGCTGGCATCGCCGCAGGAGGCCAAAATCCTTGGCCCACAGATCGTTCGCGAATTGTATTACCGGGTTTTGATGGGCGCGCGAGGCGGTGCGATCCGGGCCGCGCTGGCCAGCCAGGGACAATTCGCCGCCATCTCCCGCGTCCTGCAGCGCATCCACACAGAGTTTCCGCAACCGCTGCATGTCAGCCGGCTTGCAAACGACATCGGTTTAAGTGTGCCAGCCTTTCATAAACACTTTAAAGCCGTGACCGGGACTTCACCGCTGCAATACATTAAATCGGTTCGGCTTAACCAGGCACGGCTGATGATGATCCGGGATAATCTCACCGCCGCAGGCGCAGCATTCCGCGTCGGTTATGAAAGCCCCTCACAGTTTAATCGTGAATTCCGCCGTCTGTTTGGTCGTAGCCCCGGCGAAGAGGCAAAAGAGATGAAAGCGGCATTTTCACTGTTTCCACCGATATAAGTCACGGGGCGGGTTTCCACAACTCAACGCGGTTGCGCCCACGTTTCTTGGCAATATAGAGCGCTTCATCCGCCGCCTGAATTAACCGTTCATAGTCCGGATGACCGCTAAACATTGCCGCACCGATGGAGAGCGAAAGCGGAATCGTCTGGCCGTCGGGTGATTTGATCACGGTTTTTTCGACGCGTGAACGGATGCGTTCAGCAATTCGTGTCGTATCAAATTCGGAAGCCTCGGTTAAGACGATCACGAATTCGTCCCCGCCATAGCGGAATACATAATCATTGCTGCGCACGTTGTCATAAAAGGCCGCTGACACTTTGCGCAAAATTTCGTCCCCGGTGTGGTGTCCCCAGGTATCGTTAATTTGCTTAAATTTATCAACATCAATAACCAGCACCGACAAGGAAGTGGAGGCTCGTTTTGCCTGGGCGATTTCACGTTTAAAAATAGTCGGTAAGAAACGACGATTGAGCAGGCGTGTCAGTACATCCATACCCACTTCATGACGGGAGACTTCTTCAAAAAGTTCACGCAGCAACGTGCTGATTTGCGATACATTTTTTCTAAGCTGAATAAGGAATTTGGTACGCAAGCTGCGATTACTTAAGGCTTTGGTCGTCTCGCGGGTATTACGGAAGACTTCGTCAATATCCTGAATTAACCGGGAAATATGGCCAGCCTCGGCGATACCACTGAAATAATGGCGCCCTTTATGGTTAAACCATAAACCAAAATCAGCCTGGCTCAGGGACAGACTGTTACCTAAATCGGCATCAAGGACAATTCGATAGACAAGATCGATTTCCCATGCCAATAACGAGGCGATTTGTCGCTCTTTCTCCTCTTCAGCATTCTCCAGCAAAGAGAAGATACGGTAGTTTTCATCCTCTTTTGACGCATTATGTTCAGTGAATGAAAAGGCGCGGGACATAACTTCCATCGCCAGATCGATACTGTTTATTGTGAAATGGTAGACTTGCAGTTTTTCTGCCGGTGCATAATCTGCGGAATTAATTACCGGGTAAAGGAGCTTTTTAAGCACCCGAAATCCCATCTCTACCAGCTCCACGGAAATGCCAATGCGCGCATGAACCGCAGCAATCGTTTGTTGTACTTCGATCAACCGTTCTACGTCATCTATCTGGCATGCAAGCACTTCTGCGATCCAGCGGGCAAGCGCAGCTTTAAGCTGTCTTTCTACTTGCTCATTAGACAAAAATTCAGCCGCTTGCGAATCGGTTAGTACCACAGTATAGAATTCCTGGCTCAGCAGTCGTGCATGATTCTTCCCAACGTCAGCGGCGATAAGACGAATGTGTTCATCTGTTCTCTCGAGCAAATTGACCCACTCAGCCTTCATATTCTTAAGGTAAGTCTCCATCATTCAAATCCTTACGGTAGTAGATGTTGTTCTTGCCCGTTACCGTCAGCACGCAGTTGTCGTCGTTATCAGCACATAATAATCGCAAGAAAACTTTGGACGCGTTTATGACCCCTTTCATCTTCTTGATTAAGACTTAAAAACTACAAATGCAATTAATTAAGGCATAAAAAACCAACTGCAGACAGTTAAGAAACCAAAAAAACCATTTATCACCTGTCAGTATCGACGCCAGTAACACGTCAATGGAAGTATAGTCTGTCTGCCGATGTGCATCATTGTGCAGATTCTTATTTACCGCAGAAACGAGTTAAGGTTGATTTAAGATTATTTAATTATCCGAAATAAAAAATAATAATTAGAATTGCAGGATATAAATTTAATTTCCCCGACAATTTTTACGGTATTCAAAAATATGAAAATATACTCCGTCAGTGAAGATGCTTATCTTCAGCATGGCATCATGTCTTTTGCCAGCACGCTAAACATCGAGATAATCGAACATAAACTGAATGCTTCATTGATTAATAATTTATCTTTCGATGACATTGTCATCCTTCACCTTGATATAAAAAGTAACTCTTGTGCGTGGGCTATATCGACACTCAACAAAACCTGCAAGCTCTTAGTGATTATGCGCAGCGCACGTAATATTGTCATTGATGAAGCTGATGAAGTCTTGAAATCAAGAGTTTCTCTTACTGAATTTAGTCAGGCACTACAGCGGATTATCAAAAAACAAAAAAATCCGACACCAAAAGACAATCACCTGAGCGATATTGAATATATGATTATCAATGAATCGCTCAAAGGTAAGAATATTGATCTTATCGCCGACACACTTAATATGCCGCCCAAAAAGGTCTATGCCTATCGGAATAAAGCCTGTAAAAAACTGGGGGGCAAAAAAATTAGCGATTTACTGCTGATAAGAGAGAGTCTGCTTGCAGAATCCAGCGCCTTCTTCGCTCCCTCAGCCACCAGCATGGCAATGATGTAATCACCTGAAAAATCACTCCGTCTGTAGTTCCTCTTAACTACAGACGGATATTTATCTGTACGCACCTCTCTGTACCACCTTCTGACCACGCATCAAATCTGAAGCCATCGCTACCGTAATATGCCCGCCAGGCGCAGCCTATACGGCTACAACTGCCTTTCCATCATAAACCATACAACTATCATGAGGCGCTCTTACTAAAGGTAATGGGTTGTGATTACCTGCGTTCAGGAAAATGCCTGTTAGTTAATATCAGTATGTCAGGTAACGTTTTTATTCCGATAACAGGACACCATGCTCCGGAAATATTACAGGACGCGGCAGAATTCATCGCTAAATTAAGGTTGCCATGCTGAAGGAAGTACGAAAACAGGGCCAGACGGGTATTTACGAACTATATTGAGAAGAGTTTTCGAACAGAGGTATGAATGAGCTTTTTTGATGACCACAATATGATCTCAATAACTGAGGATAAAATGCTCACCGAACATAGTTTTTTCGCCTATCTGATTTTCCCTGTCAGGATGACATTATCAGGCGCGGCTAAAAACAGAATGCCGGGGGCATTTTATCCTTGTTATTTACATTTGAAGCAAAATAGTGCAGATGCGTATTTATATGTACACAGATTTAAAAAACGGTTTCCGGCAATACTCCTCACATTCCTGTAACAGGAACGAAAGATACTGAATATAAATCCACTCATGACGAGCGTTATTATCGTTTTTTTTGAAACTTATTCGCCTCCGTCGCGAGGTTAATTAACGCATCACCATACCGCCGTCGATGATAATCGTTTGACCAACAATATAGCTGGCAGCCGATGAGCTTAAGTAAACGATAGTATTGGCGACTTCTGAGCTGCGTCCAATGCGCTGTAAGGGAATTGCATCCGCCATCTCGCGGACCAGGGCACCAGAGATCTCTTTCGTATTCGTTGACTCAATCATACCTGGCGCAACAGCATTTACCCGAATTCCCTGCGGCGCAAGTTCTGCCGCTAGCGTACGCGTGAAGGCCAGCAGCGCGCCATTGGAAGCACTGTAGTTACTTTGTCCTATCGCGGGAACAATTGCGGCAATTGACGCTACATTAATGACCGATGCATTTTCAGCACTTCTGAGCAGCCTCAGTATTTCTTTCGTCAATCTGAAGGTATTAAGCATATTGCCGTCGATTACGGAGCTGAAGTCATCGAAGCGCATGGATGCAAAAAGATTATCGTTAACCACGTCAGCATTGTTCACCAGCACATCCACTTTCCCGGTCTCACTGGTCAAACGGGAACCAAGTGCCGCCACCGCCTCAGGATCCGCCAGGTTGCAGTGAACAATATGCAAGTTCTGCCCCTCGGGATGTTCTGTTTTCAGTTCGTGCAATTGATCGGCACAGGATTCATGCAGTGCATAGACTACGGCATGCTGCTCCAGATATTGCTGGCAGATTGCGCGGCCGATATCGCCATTTGCCCCGGAAACTAATACTGTTTTATTTTTCAGATCGCTATATTTGTACATAACTTGCTCCATCCTTAGAGTGACTACGAAAGATTAATGTTTAAGAAACAGACTTCAGATACTCACATCGCCAGATTCCACTGGCGATATGAGTTGATATTACTTACAACCCCACCAGAATACCTGTGCTGATGACTTTGTCAGCTCCAGCACAAGACCTTTACTACCGCCGAACGATGTTTTGTTACCGCTATTATTTACGGTTTGAGCCGTAATTAATGCATACCCTTCGGTGGCCATATTGCTTGTCCACGTTTATTTTTTAGTTCCATTATTTATCCAGTGAAGTTTAATACTGAATTATCAAAAATATATGTGCATAAAATCACTATCAGCACATGTATTACACCAGTCATTTACTCCTAACCGGCAATAAGCTGGCTTTTATTTTTTATCAATCAAATGACGTCTGGCAAAGATGAAGTTACTACACCAGGCGTGGACAGTGCGTCCAATCTCTATAAAAGAAGCGATTCTTTTTTAGCACTACTGCATTGACCATTATACATACTTCAAAGTGCAGCTTTGAGCGTGGAGCTATATCAGCAATAAATAGTTTTATCTTTTATTTCGTTCATAAAGAACCGGACGCGTGATAAACCGAAAGCATGTCCGAATATATTTATTATTCTCCCCGACAAAATAAAGACAAGTGAACTAGTCTTAAACATTCCTTCAATGTAATTATGTTGGCACATACCACTTCAAATAAACATATTAGTTAATCAGTAAGATATCGTTCCTGACAGCATCTGTGCCAGCTTAAGATCTTATTCACTCTAAACACCCCGCATACTCTTTACCTGTTATTCACCCTTCCCATACGTTAAAGAAAGTTATCACTTTCAATAATTGAATCCGGACATGATAATTTTCACCCTCTCCATATAATTTATTACGCAATGAAATATAAAAACCATGAAACATTCTCATTACCTCTAACTCCCAACACCATTGTTTAACTCAAAAAAAATCACTATAGCCACCCTACTATTTATAAAATATATAGCTGCATATGACATATTTACACCAGCCGCAGACAAATTACTCACTGGTCTTATCTTCTCTACCATCATAAAACACAAACAACAATTTTATATAAGGTTTAGCTGTGATAAAAATATGTTAATAAAATCACTTTTTCATTGAAAAACAACAAAAAATGATACTTTCCAAAATTAACAACCAGCCAACATTTATTATTTAATCACATCCTAAAAACTTTTCCTTTTCTAATGAAATTTTATAAGACAATAATGACTTCACGAAATCGAGTGGCGCACAAAAAACTTTCTCTTTTCAGGTTTAAAGCATCATTAATTCTGAATGTCGAACAATAATTATTATACATGCATCACTTGGATTCTTCGTTAATACAGAACTCGCACATGCAATATTGATGGGTATAACCATTGATACATAGCGATTAAATAACAAATTGATATATAAATAACTGAGGTGTTTTATGAAACGCAATGTAATTGCACTTGCTTTACTGGCTTCCTTTGCAGCTGGCTCCGTGCAGGCCGCCCAGATGGGTCAATCTATCGCTACCTGGTCCGCTACGGCGAAAAAAGATACAACCAGCTCGCTGGTTGTCACTCCACTCGGCAGCCTGACCTTTCAGTACGCTGATGGCGTCAAAGGCTTTAACACGCAAAAAGGTCTCTTTGATGTCGCTATCGAAGGCGATTCAACCGCTACCGCATTCAAACTGTCCTCTCGTCTGATCAGCAATACGCTGACTCAGCTTGATGGCTCCGGCTCCACGCTGAATGTTGCCGTGCATTACATGGGCGAAGAAGTTAAACAAAACGCGGACACTATTATGGTGGATACCACCAGTAATAAAAATGGTGGCCTGAGCATTCTTGCCACCGACTTCAGCAAGACAGGTCGTGTAACCGCGCAAGACGCATTCACCTTCTCTATCGCCAACGGTACGACGGATGGTACGACTGCCGCTACTGATATGAGCCAATTGCCAGAAGGTATCTGGAGCGGCGATATCAGCGTTCAGTTCGACGCTACCTGGAGCTAATTCTTTTCCAGCAGGGGCGTAATAACGCCCCTGTTCAACTCTTTGGCGATATATCTATGAAAAATACGATTCTGGCGACTCTATTATTTGTAAGTGGCGCGGCACCAGTATATGCGCTCGATGTTGGTGACATATCTTCATTTATGTACAGCGATGCGACTATTATTAATAAAACGATAAAAAACCCAACCACCACCGGACGGCTGGTGAATATTCGCATCGAAAGAATTAATTCGCCACAGAGTGACGGTAAAACAATACCCATGGAAAGTAAGGATGAATTGTTACTCTCACCAGGAAGCCTGCTGCTTCCGGCTGAAAGTAATGAAACGATTCGTTTTTACTATAATGGCCCGCAGGACGACAAAGAAAGATATTATCGCATTATTTGGTTTGACCAGGCGCTCAGTAATGCATCAAAAAATAACGCAACTCGTTATGCTGTTGCAACCGCATCCGCTCGTATTAGTACAATACTTGTCGTCGCCCCGCGAAAAATAAAATACGACTACCAATATTCAAAGGGTGTAATGAAAAACACTGGCAATGCCACGTTACGCCTCATTGCTTATGGCCCTTGTAAAAAAACATCTGAGAAAAAAGAGTGCAAAGAAAATTATTACTTAATGCCCGGCAAAACGCGAAGTTTCTCTCTGGTGGATATCGAGAATAAGAAAGCGCGACTCGCTTTCTGGCAAGCGGACAATTTCATTCCGGTCAAATAGTATTTTCACTAACGAGCCGTTATTGTGGATAAGAAGATTTTACAAACTATCATCACGTGTACTGTGGTTCTGTTTACTGATGTAAACGACGCTGTTGCAAAACCATCGTTGTATCAACAAATCAATGGGGTGATGATTCCTGACGCCTTCAATAACGCATTACGTGATGGGATGAGTATACCTCTGTATATTCATTTGAATAATACAGAGGAAAAAACAGACGATCAGCGTATTGGGCTTGCCGCAATTTGGCTTGATGAAAACTCGCTCAAAATACGGCAAGTCCAGCTTGAAGAACAGGATGGCAATGCTTCTATAAATGAGCAAACACGTGAAAAATTAACTTCGTTAATTAATACCAGTTTTAATAGCAACCTGGCTATTCCGCTGACAAATGATGCATCATTACGTTTAAATTTCCAGCAATTAGTACTGCAACTTGTCGTTAATAAAGAAGCACTGGGTACGTTACTGCATGACAGTAGTCAAAATATTGGCGCATCCAGTGCTGAAAACATCAGTGGTACGCTGAATTATGATCTCGGTGTTTATCACAACCAAATGCGCGGTGGTGATAACAATACCTCAAGCTATCTCTCTTTAGCGAGTGCTACAGCATTACGTGAGCACCATTTATTAGTAGATAGCTCTATTTACGGCCTGGGCTCTGCTAATCAACAAACCGAAATTTATAAGGCCATGTACGAACGTGATTTCTCTGGTTATCGATTTGCCGGGGGAATGCTGGATGTATGGAATTTACAATCTCTCGGGCCGGTCACAGCGATCTCATCCGGTAAAATTTACGGCATGTCATGGGGAAACCAGGCAAATTCAATCAAATTTGATCATTCGTATTCCATCACGCCGCTCATTGCTTTTCTGCCTGCTGCAGGTGAGGTTCATGTTTACCGAAATAACAAGTTACTAAGCGTACAGAACTTCAATATGGGTAGCCATGAAGTGGATACTCGCGATCTGCCGTACGGTATTTATGACGTAAAGGTCGATGTTATCGTCAATGGCAAAGTTACGAGCAGCAACATTCAAAATGTGAATAAATTGCTCACCGGAATCCGTACGGCCGATATGCCCTTAAGCTGGCAGATCTGGGGTGGCAGCATGTATATGGACGACTGGGTTCATGAAAACGGAAACATTCAGCAGGCGAAAAATACAATACTGACGGGGGTTTCTGCGTCCGGTGGTCTTCACACAATAAACTGGATGGCGTCGGGATATCACTATAATAACGTCGCAGTGGCTGAAGGCAATTTTTCCTGGCCAGTTGCGGACGTGCTCCAGTTGGGTATGCAAAACATGTTTGCTACCGATGGATCATGGAGCTTTATTAGTAATATAAATGCAACGCTTCCTGGTGGATTTAGTAATGTGTGGTTAAGCCGGGAAAAAACGGTGATTGGCCGTACCCTGCGTCGTAACAGTACGGACAATACCGCAGTAGGTTTATCCCTGAATATGAATACGCTGTGGTCAAAGTTAGGTACACTGTCGGCAAGCTACAACAGTAATAATCAGTACAACACGCATAATTACACTGTTGATTACAGCCAGTCACTGTATAGCGGCCGTTTTGGTTCACTTGGGCTGCGAGGCGGGATACAACACTATTCTTACGGAAGTCACTCCGGCGCCAACAATACGCAAAAATTTATCGCGCTCGATTTTTCACTGCCGTTAGGCAACTGGATCCAGACCGGTATGACGCATCAGAGTGGGTATACTACGGCGAATATTTCGGCGCAAAAACAGTTCGACGAGGGCATTATTCGTACTGCTGGAGCAGATGTTTCACGCGCCATTTCCGGCGACATCGGTAATAATAAAACGTTAAGTGGTGGAGCATGGACACGCTATGAAACACGCTACTCCTCCGGAACACTCAACCTTAATAGTAGTGCTGATGGTTATCTTAATTCGAATATGACCTCGATAGGCAGTTTCGGCTGGCAGGCCGAGGATATTGGTGCCAGCGGTAACAATGAGGGTAATGCAGGCGTTATTTTCCACACCGATGTTGGGAATGACGGAAAATTGACCGCACAGATTAATGGCCGTGCTTTTCCAATGACCGGGAAATATAATTACCTGCCATTAGAACCTTATAATAAATATGACATTGAAATTATTAACAGTAAAAACTCATTAGATAGCTACGACATTTCCCGCGGCAAAAAAAGTCATCTGACACTATACCCGGGCAATGTCGTGGTCATTAAACCAGAAATTAAACAAATGGTTACCGTATTTGGCAGAATTCGTGCCGAAGACGGCACACTGCTGGCCAATGCGCGCATAAATAACCATATTGGTCGTGCACGGACTGATAACAATGGTGAATTTGTCATGGATATTGATAAAAAATTCCCGGTTATTGATTTTAATTACGGCAATAATGAAAGCTGCGAGGCGGCACTGGATCTTAGCCAGGCGCGCGGCGCGGTATGGGTCGGCGATATTACATGCCAGGGTCTGAAAAGCTTTGCCAGCCTGATGCCGACAGGAGAACACAATGAAAGTTAATCTTTCACGCCTTTTATTTTTGATTATTTTTTATGCTATCGCCTCTCCCGCTAACGCGGCGGTGACAAAAATAAGTTACGCCGATGCCCCAACACGTAATTTTATTTTCGTCGAAAACGATACCGATGATAACTATTTTGTTACACCAGCTGGCGTGCGGGATCCGCGAATGACTGGTTCAAACCGTTGGACGGGTCTGAAATATAACGGTTCGGGTTCCATGTATCAAACCAGCCTCGGTTATATTGATAATGGCTATAACACAATAATCGGTGATGAATATCAATTCGATATGTGGCTGACGAATGCCCCCGCCTCCAACCTGCTTGTCGGTATGCGTTGTATCAACTGGTACAGCGGCTGCGATATGGCAACCTCTCTACTTCCGGCGACGTATACGGATAGTCAGGGTTTCTATGGCGTGGACGTAACGTCAGGCGGTACAAAATGGGCGCACGGAATGATGTCAGATCAGTTTTATCATTATTTGAACAATTTTCCCGTCGGCCAGACATTCTCAATAACCATAAATACATGCCGGACCGAGGACTCCTATGATCCCAGAATGGGCCAGCGCTGTCGCGATATGCCCAGCGGTACCTGGTATGAGCGTACTGTGTCCCATACCAAAGCTGCACATTTCAAATTCTTCAGTACCAATTCGATATCAGAGATCTTCTTTAATACCGACGGAACGCCAACAATAGGTGAAGGCAATGCAGATTGCCGGATGCAGGTGATCGGGAGTGTTTCAGGCATTGCCTGCAAGGTTGTGACTTACACGTTAAATCATAACGGTATTAGCGACACCGATGTGCGTTTTTTCCCGGCAATATCCCATGCCGGGCTGGAATCAGCCATCAGAGCAGCGGATATGCAATTCAGCCTTGATGGCGCAAGCTGGCAAACAGTATCAGGCATAACGCATTACTACACGTTTAATGCGATGAAAGGACATAACTCAATTTATGTCTTTTTCTCAAACAATTTTTTTAAGGAGATGATTAATCAAGGCGTTAACGGTGGCAACTTACGTGATTTAGTGACTTTCCGTTTAAGAAACCTCACCGCACCGGAATCGGGCTGGTATGAGTTTTCAACCTCCGCACAACTTATCTTTAAACCGACGAATTTTAGCATCAGTATTATCCCGGCAGATTTCATGGTTAATCCCAGCAGGTCCGGAACCGTTGGCACAGGTAATCCCGATCTCGATTTTGATTATCTTGTTACCACAAATGGAAAAACGGCTGCGGATATGGTCTCAGTCAGTGTCAGTGGCCCGACACAAACTATAAATGGTCGCCCCTGGTGTATATTCAGTTCAAAAGATGGCAAAACGCAGGTGCCCTTCCCTGGTATCGTGAGTTTTGCCACCGCCAGCGGAAAGCGCGAAGTGGTCGATGTGGGCTGCGACGGGCAGTGGCGTGACATGACCAGTGCATTATGGGCATCGACCCCCCTGGCGCTGGCAAACGGCGAAACCGGTGTAACAAGAAAATCAACCGTCCGCTTTTCCATTCCTATGAACGATCCACAATCATTGAAAACCCTCAATAATGCTAGCTGGTATGGAGATGTCAGCGCTTCGGGGAAAGTTACCGTAATGGCGATGTGGCAAAATGCAAGGTAAATTCATTCACTCTCTTTTCGTTCTGCTGACGCTACTGGCACCAGCAGGTTGCCTGGCTATTTCGGTTGGCGACATGACGTTTTCCATGCCAGCAGAAAAAAGCATGGTTGCCAAATATGTGATGAACAATAGTAAGGGAGCGCGCCTTTACCGCGTGAATATCCGATCTATTGACAGACCCGGAGAGCAGGAAGTCTCCTCACGCGCAACTGATGGAGAATTGTTGTTCACACCGCGACAGATACTACTTCAACCTGGGGAAAATCATTTTTTCAAATTCTTTTATCATGGCCCGACTGATGATAAAGAGCGTTACTATCGCGTCTCTTTTGCGGAGATACCGCCACAGAATCGTACCACGCATCATTCATCTCAAAGTACTGTCGGCATGATGCCCGTTATCGTAATGGACACTATTCTTGTTGTCCGGCCGCGTGATACCCATTTCAAATGGGAGTTTGAGCGCCAACAAGGGGTATTCAAAAACAGTGGAAATACCTGGTTTAAGCTAATAACTAAACCCCGCTGCGATTCAACAGAAGAGGATGGCAAAGCCTGGTATATGCGTCCTGGTGATATCATTCATCAGCCAGTGCTTAGAACTTCTGCGCAAATATTTATCACCTACAATGATAAATTTATAAAGATAATAAGCATGTGCAATTAATGCCTCTCTTAAATTCTGCGTCCACCCTTAATTAATTCTTAATAAGGCATTTAAGATATACAAAAAGACAATAAATCGAGCGCGACGAGCCACTAATAAATTGTGTAACCCTCTGAAAAAATAGTTTCATTAACTATAAACCATTCAGAGCTTCAATTAATTACAAATCGGCAGCTGAATTACATATAAAAATCATGGAAAACAAGTCAAGGGTATGGTCAAATATTTAAATGAGATTCACACAGATAAACCTGTCATTAAAGGGACACATCCAATGGCTGTGTTGTAGCGTATATGCACTGGATTATTAACGATAACATTGAATTCAGACCGGAACTGAAAAAGCTTATTTCGGTGAGCAATCCTGAAATAAACGTCACACTGACAGCCCCCGCCAGCCGTTGTTTGTTGCTTCTGCTTGAGGCTTCACCTGAAATTGTTCTCCAGCAAGATTTCTTCAAAAAAGTGTGGGAAGAAGAAGGCATGCTGGTTCCAACAAATACGTTATATCAAAATATCTCGATCGTGCGTCGCGGGTTGCGGGCAGTTGGCGAAACGGATAGCCGATTGATTGCAACCATTCCCAGAAAAGGTTTTCAAATTGACGACAGTGTGAAAATCAAAAGGCAGGACAAATCTAACGCAGCGGTTACATCTGAAACCGACATTACCAGCGTCGATATTCCCGCAGACGCAAAATATGAAGATCCTGTTATTACCCACGGGAACGCCGCGAACCAGTCGACATGGTCAACGCTAAACCCGCATATCAATGAGTATGAACAGAATCCGCTGTCAACGCCGGGAACTGCAAGCAAACCCGCGCGATTCGCTGGCTGGCGTTTATCCGCAGTGATTATATTAGCCGCTTTTGCCACGGGTTTGCTGATAATTGCGTACTCTTTACCATTCGGTAAGACACCTGTTTTCTTTGATAACTATAACTTTGTTGAAAATGACAATGGCTGTCAGATTTATATTAAAGATGATACGCATGATAGCAGAGATTATTATCAGAGATATAAAAATTTGATTAAGAATACCGGACTGAACTGTAAGATTTATCCCTGGATCTATTTTCCAGTATCAGCAACATCACCAACACTTACTGCATTAGCCTGTAAGAGAGACTTTAAAAACTCCGCTTCACCGGGTTGTATTTCACTCTATTTCAGAGGAGTACAGAGTGAATAGCAAGAAAACAATTCTATTCAGCTTTATATTTTTAATCGCTGGCGCAGTCGCAGGTTATCTTTATTATCTGTTCGCCGCATCATCTGGCTATACGGAAACATGCTCAGCCTCAGTGATTGTTTATAACAAAAACATACAGGCTAATTTCACTCTCGACTTTATGTACAACAGAGAGGCTAAACGCGGTGTTATATCCGTAAGCGGTGGTTATATGGAGGACAACAAACCGACAGAAACGATCAGGCGAGATGTATCTTATACATGGACTGAAAACCGTCACTCCTATCATTTTACGTCAACCATGGTGAATAAAGTGGACAGTATCGAAACTGCCACTGATGAAGTTATCGCAACCGTGCTGCCAGATTTTTATGTCTACCCCAATAAAGAGATAAACTATTCCATTCGCCCACAGGGCAAAAATGGTTTTTTGTTTGTCATTGGCAAACGTCCGCTGTTTTTATGCGCTCGCTGAGGCGATAGCACAGGGAGACGTATCGTCTCCCTGCCGGGCACTCCATTAACACCTATTATGCCGCTTCCGCCAGCGCTCTTACCGCTCGCCCAAACGCCTCGATGGCCAGCGCAACATCTTCCATCTGTACCGATTCCGCCGGATGGTGGCTAATCCCGCCTTTGCAGCGCACAAACAGCATACCAACCGGCCAGCGTTCCGCCATGGCGATGGCATCATGCCCTGCGCCGCTCGGTAACGACAGCGTCTCACCCTGCACAACCTGCACCGCATCGGCAAGCAACGTTTGCAGCTTTTGATCACAGGGCGTGGCGGCAATACGGTAAAACTCCTCGGCGCTGAATTGCAGATGGCGGCGCGCCGCGATGACCTGCGCCATCGCCAACAATTCATTGAGTAACGCATCAAGTGGCGCATCCTGCGGGCCACGGATATCAAGCGATAGCGACACCTCGCCGGGGATGACATTCACCGCGCCAGGCAGAACCCGCATATTCCCTACGGTAGCCACCAGATTACCGCCCTGTTGTTGCGTGGTGCTCTCAACGGCGACCATCCATTCGGCCGCCGCGGCCAACGCATCTTTCCGGTGACTCATCGGCACCGTGCCAGCATGTCCGGCTTCGCCGGTAAAGCGGCAATTTAGCCTGCGCGCGCCATTGATCGCCTCGACCACGCCCAGCGCCAGCCCAGCCTGTTCCAGGCACGGCCCCTGTTCAATATGCAATTCGAGATAGCTGCTGAAGGCCGCCGCATCGCGCGCCGCCTGCGGGATCCGCTGCGGATCCAGCCCGGCATCCACCATCGCCTGCGCCACGCTGATACCCCCGGCATCAGTTTGCGTAAGCCAGTTCGCTGGCCAGCTTCCGGTCAACCCGCGGCTTCCCAGCAAAGTGATACCAAAACGCGTTCCCTCTTCATCACAAAAACCGACAATCTCGATCGCCTGCGCCAGACGTAATCCCTGCTGATGCAGGCTCTGTACTACTTCGATGGCCGTCAGTACTCCGAGCATCCCGTCATAACGCCCGGCGTTACGCACAGTATCAAGATGCGAACCAAGCAACACTGCAGGAGCGCCTTCCTGTGCCGCCTCATAACGACCACAAATATTGCCCACGCAGTCCTGCCAGACGAGCATTCCCGCCTGGCGCATCCACTCCGCAACCCGCTGGTTGGCCTGTAAATGCTGTGTGGAAAGATAAACACGGGTCAGCGCATCCGGTGTTTCACTGATTGCTGCCAGTTCATCAGCGCGGGACATCACACGTGCTGCCGCCTCCAGGCGTGTCGGTTGAATCATCACACGTCCTCGCTGAGATAGTGATCCCACGCGGCCTGCATCGCCGCCCCTTGCGTGGTGGCGAATTTCAGATAATTCAGCACCGACTCCAGTGCGCTCAGGGTATTCATCACACAGGCTTTACGCGCGTTATAGCCCATGGTGCCAATACGCCACACTTTGCCGTGCAGCGGGCCGAAAGAAGTCCCGATTTCAATGCCGAAATCCTCCAGCATCAATTTGCGCACCTGGTCACCGTTCACGCCCTGCGGAATGACGACGCCCAGCACGTTGTTCATTTTGTGTTGCAAATCGCCATAGGCCTCCAGCCCCATTGCCTGAATCCCTTTCAGCAACGCATCGCCATGCAGCTTATGGCGCGCAATGCCATTATCGAGCCCCTCTTGCAGGATCAGGCGTGCGCATTCACGCGCGCCGAATAGCGCGGTAGTCGCTTCAGTGTGGTGATTCAGTCGCTCCGGCCCCCAGTAATCCATTACCATGCCGAGATCGAAATAGTTGGAGTAAACCATCTCATCCACACCGTCGAGATGCGCATCGGTGCGAATGCCCTCTTCAACACATTTACGCCGCCGGATCACCTCTTCCATACGGCTGCTCAGGGTAATGGGCGACGTACCGGACGGCCCACCTAAGCACTTCTGCATCCCCGCAGAGACGGCATCCAGTTGCCAGGCATCGGTTTCCAGCGCGTTACCGCCGAGTGAAGCGGTGGCATCGGTGTAAAACAGCACATCGTAGCGACGACAAATAGCGCCCAGTTCCGCCAGCGGTTGCAGCATGGTGGTTGACGTATCGCCCTGCACCGTTAACAGCAGGCGCGGACGCACGCGCTTAATGGCATCTTCAATCTGATCCGGCGTGAAAACCTCGCCCCACGGTACTTCAATCGTATGCACTTCGGCGCGACAGCGACGGGCGATTTCACACAGCAGATGACCAAAGCGGCCAAACACCGGTACCAGCACTTTATCGCCCGGCCGGATTGCGGAAATGAGGATCGCCTCAATCCCGGCGCGCGACGTGCCGTCAATCAGCATCGTCCAGCGGTTTTCCGTGCGAAACACGCCGCGATAAAGCGCCATCACTTCATTCATATAGTGGGTCATCGCCGGATCGTACTGGCCGATCAGTTGGCTCGACATGGCGCGCAGCACGCGCGGGTCAGCATTGATTGGCCCCGGCCCCATCAGCAGACGTTGCGGCGGATTGATTTGCGGAAATTGAGCGATATCCATCTGAAATTCCTTACGTTAATTAAGACCGCGCACGGAAGAAATAAACTGCTTCAGCTCGGTAGTCTGCGGGCTGGCAAACAGCGTTTTGCTGTCGCCCTGCTCCCACACCCGGCCCTGATGCATAAACACCACGCGGTCGCCCACTTCGCGGGCAAAATTCATTTCATGGGTGACGAGGATCAGCGTCATCCCTTCTGCGGCCAGTTGCTCCAGCACTTTCAGTACTTCGCCCACCAGTTCGGGATCGAGCGCGGAGGTTATCTCGTCACAAAGTAAAACTTTCGGCGACATTGCCAGCGCACGGGCGATCGCCACGCGTTGCTGCTGGCCACCGGAGAGATTCGCCGGGTAGTAATCGAGGCGGTCGCCAAGCCCCACTTTCTCCAGCATCCGTTGCGCCAGTTCGCGGCACTCGGCGGCGCTTTTTTTCAGCACCCGGCGCGGCGCCAGCATGACGTTCTCCAGCGCGGTCATATGAGGAAACAGATTAAAGCTCTGGAATACCATTCCGATGGAGCGGCTGATCTCCCGCGCCTGTGAATCACGATCGGTAATGGTCACACCGCCCAGCTTAATGCTCCCTTCCTGGTAGCCTTCGAGGCCGTTAATGCAGCGCAGCAGCGTGCTTTTACCCGATCCGCTACGGCCGATAATCGAGATCACCTCGCCCATATCGATGTCCAGATCGACACCCTTCAGCACGTGGTTGTCGCCGTAGTACTTCTGTACCTGATTAATGGTGATGAGAGGCATTGAATTTATTCTCCAGGTAACGGCTGTAGCGGGACAGCGGATAGCACAAAATGAAGTAGCCCAGCGCCACCAGCGCAAAGACTTTAAACGGCTGATAAGTGACGTTGGTCAGCATCGTGCCGGCCTTGGTCAATTCAACAAAACCGATGATTGACGAAAGCGCGGTGCCTTTTATCACCTGCACGGCAAAACCGACCGTTGGCGCAATGGCGATGCGCAATGCCTGCGGCGCCACCACGCGGAATAATGTCTGACCAAAGCTCAACCCCAGGCAGCGCGAGGCTTCCCACTGCCCTTTCGGCAGTGCGCGAATGCTGCCATAGCCGATATCGAGTAAAAATGCGCTGGTATAGAACGTCAGCGCCAGCGAAGCAGCCGTCCAGGGCGACACATCGATGCCGAAGAGCGCCACACCGAAAAAGGCGAGGAACAACTGCATCAACAGCGGCGTGCCCTGAAACAGTTCGATATAGGCGCGGATCAGGCGTTTCACCTGACGTCCACCAGTGAGTCGCAGCAGCAACAACGGCAGCGTTACCAGCGCACCGCCCATAAACGCCACCAGCGACAACAACACCGTCCAGCGCCCGGCCAGCAACAGGTTGCGGATAATGTCCCAGTCGGTAAATGTGGTCATCATGCCTGTACCCCCAACCATTTCCGTCCCGCCGCCATCATCAACTGACGCATGGCAATCGAGAGCAGCAGATAAATGCCGGTGGTCACCAGATAGACCTCAAAGCTGAGGAATGTCCGCGACTGAATCAGGTTGGCGGCGAAGGTCAGCTCTTCATAAGAGACCTGCGACACCACGGACGATCCCAGCATGACAATAATGCACTGGCTGACCAGCGCCGGATAAATGCGCTGCAACGCAGGGGGAAGCACCACGCGGATAAACGTCTGGCTTCGGCTTAACCCCAGCACGCGCCCGGCTTCCCATTGCCCTTTTGGCGTCACCTGGATCCCGGCACGCACGATCTCCGTGCTATAAGCGCCCAGGTTGACGATCATTGCCAACAGCGCCGCTTCGCCTGCCGTCATCTTGAAACCGATATTCGGCAGACCAAAAACGATAAAAAAGAGCTGCACCACAAACGGCGTGTTACGGATCAGCTCTACATAACCGCCCCAGATCCGGCTGAACCATGTCGGTCGACCGCTACGAATAGCCGCACCGAAAATGCCAATCGCCAGGCCACCCACCGTCGCCATGATCGTCAACTGCACGGTGACCCACATCCCCGCAAGCAACTCCGGCCAGTGCGGCCAGAGTGCAGAAAAATGAAGTTGTTCCGTCATTCACACGCCTTATGCGCCAAGGTTTGCCGGCAGCGGCGCTTTCAGCCACTGCTCAGAGAGGCTGTTCAGCGTACCGTCCTTAATCCCTTGCTCAATCAGCGCATTCACCTTCTCTTTCAGCGCCGGTTCGTCCTTTTTCAGGCCGATAAAGCACGGAGAATCTTTCAGCATAAAGCTCGGCACCGGAGCTTTATCCGCGTTCTGTCGGGCAATTGCCGCCACGACAAGGTTACCGGTCGCGACATACTGCACCTGCCCGGAGAGATATGCCGAGAGCGTGGTGTTGTTATCTTCATAACGTTTCACATCGGCATCTTTCGGTGCGACGCTGGTCAATACCATGTCCTCAACCGCGCCGCGCGTTACCCCGATGCTTTTGCCGCTCAGCGCCGCAGCATCTTTCAGTTCCGCCCCTTTCGGCCCGAACACGCCGAGGAAGAACGGCGCATAGGCGCGGCTGAAATCAATCACCTTTTCGCGCTCGGCATTCTTACCGAGGCTGGAGATCACCAAATCCACTTTATCGGTTTGCAAATAAGGCACGCGGTTAGCGCTGGTGACCGGCACCAGTTGCAGCTTGAGTTTCATCTGTTTGGCGAGATAACGTGCCATATCGATGTCATAGCCCTGCGGTTGCAGATCGGTGCCTACCGAGCCAAACGGCGGGAAATCCTGCGGGACAGCAATGCGGATCACGCCGCGCTTTTCAATATCCTGTAATTGGTCAGCCTGCGCAGCCGCAGCATAGGTGAACAGACAAGCGGCCCCGGCCAGTGCGATCAAAAGTTTTCTCATGGTGATTACCCGTTACGTTAACATGAAACAAAAGATTCCTTAAATGTATATCTGCAACTAATGTGCCAGCGATGCACAATAAAAATGCCGATGGTGAAATCGGCATTTATCGCAGAGAAAACAAAGAAAAGACGCCTGAAGCCGGAACGTTTTGCGGTAATCAAATGCACCAAAATAATGCAAAATCACCACACTGGTGCCCCATTATCGCTGTTCCAGTTCATCCAGCTTCTGATACAGCGTGGCAATGTCATGAATACGCGGGCGTCCCTTATCGAGAATTTCATGCAAAAACGCATTCGCCAGCAAGTTGATCAAACTATTGACCGATGAATAGCTGTCATAGGCTGAAACGCTGTCCAACGGTGCGCATAGGTGCCAGCTCGCCAGCGGGAAAAGGTTGTGCGCCTGCGGCTCGCACAGCAGCAGCAGCGGAATGTTCGCGTTCTGTAGCTGCTGCATCAGCGGGCGGATAATGCGTGGGCGACGGCGAAACGCGACCATCACCACCAGATCGTCCGGCGTTAAATCCACCAGTTCCTCACCCAGGCTCTGCCCCGGCTGCGGCAGTACCTGCACTTGTCCGCGCGCCTGCAATAACTGCTGGCGCAGGTGCAGCGCCACCGGCCAGGAGTTACGCATACCAATAATAATGATGCGTTGCGCCTTCACTATCGCCTCCAGCGCGCCGGCAAACTGCTGTGCATCCAGCGCATTAACCCACTGCGTCAGGTTCGCCATCTCCTGCTTATAGTGGCGCGCCAGCAGCGTATTGCCCTGCACCGCATCGCGGTTATCCGTCAGCGGCATCCCGCTTTGTCGCAGCGTACGCAATTCATCGCGCATGTCTTTGTATTTCTCATACCCCAGACGCTTGAACAGGCGGCTGACGGTAGCCTTCGACACCCCGCTGAGCTGCGCCAGCTCAGCACTGTTATAGCTTATGAGGTCATCAAAGTGATCGAAGATAAAATCGGCCACCCGCTGCTCCTGGGGCGATAACGAGGCATATTGCCCTTTCAGACGTTCATCAAGCTGTTCCATAAGACCTCTGTAACTTTCGTTTCATCGCACTATACCGATTTCCCCTTTCACAATGCATGCCAGCCCGGCAAAAAAATGACACTTACCCTCTCTGTGAAACTTTTTATTCAGAAATGGAACGGCTTTTGCAACTTCAGGCTACTTTTCGGCTTACGAGGACAGCGAATGCAAAGTAATGTCTCCACCCACGGGATGGCGGTCGCCCCCCATCATCTGGCCAGCCAAAGTGCGCTGTCTGTCCTGCGCGAAGGCGGCAGCGCCATCGAGGCGATGGTTGCCGCTGCGGCGACGATTGCGGTGGTTTATCCCCATATGAACAGCCTCGGCGGCGACGGTTTCTGGCTGATTGTGCCGCCGGAAGGCGAACCGATTGCCATCGACGCCAGCGGCGCTGCCGGTTCGCTGGCGACGCTGGCGGCCTACAGCGATCTGGCGACGATTCCGCATCGCGGCCCGCGCGCCGCGCTCACTGTTGCGGGCACCGTCAGCGGCTGGGATGAAGCGTTGAAGGTCTCGCTCGAAATAACCGGCAAAGCGTTGCCGCTGCCGCGTCTGCTGGCGGATGCGATAGATTACGCCCAACACGGCACGCCGGTGACACTTTCCCAGGCCACAGCCACTGCGGATAAACTGGCCGAGCTGCGCGATCTGCCTGGCTTTGCCGACACCTATCTGCACAACGGCCAGCCGCCAAAAGCGGGCAGCCGTTTCCGTCAACCAGCGCTCGCCGCCACGCTGCAACACCTTGCTGAAGAGGGGCTGGAGAGTTTTTATCGCGGCCCGCTGGCCGGGAGGCTGGCGCGCGGCATGGCGCAATATGGCCTGCCGGTGACGCTGGAAGATCTCCAGCAGCATCACGCGCGCCGCACCACGCCGCTGCACTTGCAGCATTCGCAGGGTGATGTATGGAACCTTGCGCCGCCGACGCAAGGGCTGGTTTCACTGGCGATCCTCGGTATTACCGACCGTCTGGCGATGGAAAACGCGGATGATGCCGCCACCGTTCACCGCATTGTAGAGGCCACCAAACTGGCCTTCGGCCTGCGTGATGCCCACATCACCGATCCGCGCCACCTGAAAACCGACATACAAAGCCTGCTGGCCGCAAGCGAACTTCAGGCGCTGGCTAACCGTGTGGATGAAAAGCAGGCCGCGCCCTGGGGCGCAGGCAAAGGGCCGGGTGATACCGTCTGGATGGGCGTTATGGATAACAGCGGCCTCGCCGTGTCATTTATTCAGAGCATTTATCATGAGTTTGGCAGCGGCGTGGTACTGCCTGATACGGGCATCGTCTGGCAAAACCGTGGCGCGTCGTTCAGCCTCAACCCCGATCACCTGCTGGCGCTTGCTCCGGGCAAACAACCGTTTCATACCCTAAACCCGGCGGCAGCACGGCTACATGATGGCCGCGTGATGGTCTACGGCTCGATGGGTGGCGACGGGCAGCCGCAAACTCAGGCGGCGATTTTTACCCGTTACGTGATGCAAGGCGTACCGCTGCAAGAGTCAATCAGCCGCCCGCGCTGGCTGCTGGGGCGCACCTGGGGGCAAACCTCGGATTCACTGAAACTGGAAGGTCGCTTCTTGCCCGAGACCATCGCCCGCCTGCGCGCGTCAGGCCATGACGTTGACGTGCTGGCGGATTTCACCGAAGCGATGGGCCACGCAGGCGCGATTGTCCGCCATCCTGACGGCCTGTTTGAAGGGGCATTCGATCCCCGCAGTAACGGCTCCGCCGCCGGTTTTTGAGGAGAGAACCATGAACAATTCACAACCCGAATGGGACGTCTATCTGGACGCCATGATCCGCATTCATGGCGTGGAACTGACGGATGAGCGGCGCGCCGAGCTGCTGCTACAGTTTCGCCGCATTGCCGCGATGGCTGAACCGCTAATGGCGCTGCCGCTGGACGATCGTCTGGAAATTGCCGGAGTGTACAAAGCATGAAGCTGCATGAGATGAGCATTGCCGACATCCGGCAATCACTGGCCGCAGGGGATTTGAGCGCGTGCGACATTGCCCGCCAGACGCTGACAGCGATTGAGCAAATCAACCCACAGATCAACGCCTGGACGACGGTAACCGCAGCACGCATGCTCGACGAAGCGCAGCGCATCGATACCCTGCGGCAGAATGGCCAGCCGCTACCGCCACTGGCAGGCATTCCTTACGCGGTAAAAAACCTGTTTGATGTCGCCGGGCACACCACGCTCGCGGGCGCGGAGTTATTCAGCCAGCGCCCCGCTGCCACTGAAGATAGCCGGGCCGTGCGTCAGTTACAGCAGGCTGGCGGGCTGCTGTCGGGCATGGTCAATATGGATGCTTACGCCTACGGTTTTACCACCGAAAACAGCCACTACGGCGCGACTCGCAACCCGCACGATTTAGCACGCATTGCCGGCGGTTCTTCCGGCGGTTCAGCGGCGGCGGTCGCCGCAGGGCTGGTGCATTTTTCGCTCGGCAGTGATACCAACGGCTCCATCCGCGTCCCCGCCTCGCTGTGCGGCATCTTCGGGCTTAAACCGACATTTGGTCGTCTGTCGCGTGCCGGAACGCACCCGTTTGTCGCCAGCCTCGACCATATTGGGCCATTCGCCCGCCGGGTGAGCGATCTGGCCGCGGTTTATGACGCCTTACAGGGGCGCGATCCGCAGGATGCCTTTCAGGCACAAACCGCCAGTGAAGCGACACAACCGCTGCTGTCACGCGGGATGGAAGGGTTACGTTGTGCGGTGCTGGGCGGTTATTTCACTACCTGGTGCGACGACGATGCCAGAGCCGCACTCAACCGTGTAGCGCACGCTCTCGATGCGCGCGAAGACGTGTTCTTTCCTGAAGCGGAACTCTCGCGTTCGGCGGCGTTCATTATCAGCGCCTCGGAAGGCGGTAATCAGTATCTGCCCGCGCTGCGCCGCGAACCACAGCGTTTTGAACCACACTCGCGCGAACGTCTGCTGGCGGGCGCGATGATCCCGGCGGCGTGGTATTTACAGGCGCAGCGTTTTCGCCGCCACGCGCAGCAGGAAAGCCGCGCGCTGTTTGCCCATGCGGATGTGCTGATCGCCCCGGCCACACCGCGCAGTGCCACGCTAATCGGCGAACAGACGATGGAGATAAACGGCCAGCCGCTGCCAATTCGCGCCAGCATGGGTATGCTGACGCAGCCGATTTCGTTTTTAGGCCTGCCGGTTGTGACCGTTCCGCTGCGCACCGCGTCCGGCAAGCCGATTGGCCTGCAACTGATTGCTGCGCCGTTTAACGAACAAGCCTGCCTGCGCGCCGCGCGTGTGCTGGAAGAACAGGGCATCACCGATGCCCGCCCTGCGGAGATAACACTATGATGCATCAGGACGACATTAACCGCCCGTGGGTACTGGCGGAGGTCACAGCCGCGTTTTACCGCTATGAAGACGCGCTGGTCAGCAACGATATTGCGGTGCTTGATGAGCTGTTCTGGCACGATGCCAGCACCGTGCGTCTTGGCGCAGGCGAGAATCTCTATGGCATTGAGGAGATCCGCGCCTTTCGCGCCGCGCGTCCGGCCGCCGGATTGCAGCGCGAGTTGCGCCATACGGTAATTACCACTTTCGGCGAGGATTACGCCGTGTGCAGCACCGAATTCACCCGTGAAGGCAGCGATCGCATTGGTCGCCAGCAGCAGAGCTGGGTGCGCTTCCCCTACGGCTGGCGCATCGTTGCCGCCCAGGTCAGTTTGATGAGTTAACAAAAACGCCCGGATTACGCGTTCCGGGCTATATTCAACCTTAGTGAAGAATTATCCCATTTTGGGACTTAGCGCTTCCCATAGTCCCGTAATGGGACTATCCTGTCCGCATGAAGATCATCTCCGTGAAAACATTAAGGGACTTCTGGGCGGAGAATCCCGACGCTGAGCAACCGCTAAAAGCCTGGGTCGATGAAGTAACCAAAGCAGATTGGAAAACCCCGGTAGAGATAAAAGGACAATACCGCAGCGCCAGCATTTTGAAAGAGAGGCGAGTGGTGTTCAACATTAAGGGAAATCACTATCGATTAATTGTGGCGATTGCTTACCAGCGCGGATGGGTATTCGTGAAGTTTATTGGGACGCATAGCCACTACGACACTATCGACGCCGAAACCGTTGAACTGGAGTAAAAATGAACATTAAACCGATCAGAACTGAAGAGGACTATGAAGCCGCTCTCCGGGCGGTTGAGCCAATGTTCGACAATGAACCGGAACTGGACACGCCGGAAGGTGATTATTTCGAAGTGATGTGCTTACTGATTGAAGAGTACGAAAAGAAACATTACCCCATTGATCCCCCCTCACCCATTGAGGCCATTAAATTTCGTATGGAGCAACTGGGGCTGAGCGTGAAAGATCTGGAGCCTGCTATCGGCAAGTCCAATCGTGTATACGAAATTCTTAACGGTACACGTAGCCTCACGCTACCGATGATTCGCCGCCTTCACACCCAATTTGGTATCCCATTAGAAAGCCTGATTGGCGTTTGATAGAACCCCATCTTAGTGCGAAATACGGCGGCATAAGAAATCTCTTTTCTTGCCGCAGCGTCAGTAAAAACGCCCGGATTTTCCGGGCGTTTTTTATTGTGCGTAGGGATGAACCTGCCGCCAGTGATCGGCAATTTGCTGGCGGGTACAGACCCAGACGCGATCGTGCTGCTGGAGATAATCAAGAAAGCGTTGCAGCGCGCGAAAACGGCCAGGACGCCCCAACAGGCGGCAGTGCATGCCGATGGACATCATCTTCGGCGCACTTTCACCCTCGGCGTAGAGCACATCAAAGCTGTCTTTCAGATAGGTGTAAAATTGCTCGGCGGTATTAAAACCCTGAGCGGTAGCAAAGCGCATATCGTTGGCATCCAGCGTGTACGGCACAATCAGGTGAGGTTTGCGCGTGCCGTCGCGACAAGTAACTTCGCTCCAGAACGGAAGATCGTCGCCATAGTAATCGCTGTCGTAATCGAACCCGCCATGCTCGACCACCAGCTGTCGGGTATTGGGGCTGTCGCGCCCGGTGTACCAGCCAGTGGGCGCTTTACCAAACAGCTCGCGCAGCACCTGCACCGCTTTTTGCAGGTGTTCACGCTCTTCATTGATATCCATATTCTGATAGTGGATCCAGCGCCAGCCGTGGCTAACCACGTCATAATTCGCCGCTTTAATGGCCGCAACGATCTCCGGCTGACGCGCCAGCGCCATCGCCACGCCAAACACCGTCAGCGGCAACCCGCGTTTGCTGAACTCCTGATGGATGCGCCAGAACCCGGCGCGGCTGCCATATTCATACAGTGAATCCATCGACATATGCCGATCCGGATAGCTGGCCGCGCCAATAATATCGGAGAGAAATTGCTCCGATCCGGCATCGCCATGCAGCACATGGTTCTCTGCGCCCTCTTCAAAATTCAGTACAAACTGCACGGCGATGCGCGCCTGCTGCGGCCACTGCGCGTGCGGGGGTTTCCCTGCGTAACCACGCAAATCGCGCGGATAGTTATCGTCGAAAAGTGCCATTCTCCCTCCACTCGCTAAGGCATTAATGCCTGAAATTTACCGCTCAACACTTTATTTTCCGGAAAAGCCAAATCGCCCCGCTTGCTGGTCGATAAGCCCAGCGCCACCAGCGACTCCACCATTTTTACCGCCGCGCTGACGCCATCGATCACCGGCACATGCAGTTCACGCGTCAACTCCTGCGCAAGCTGCGCCATTCCGCCGCAGCCGAGCACAATCGCGCCACAGCCATCTTCTTTTAACGCCTGAATACAGCGCGCGCGCACTTTTTCCTGCGCCAGACCACTGCCGTCCTCCAGCGCCAGCACCGGTAAATCGATGGCGTGCAGCGCCGCGCAGTGTTCCTGAAAACCATACTGCTGCAACAGATGACGGGCGATAATCAGCGTGCGCGGCAAGGTGGTGACGATGGAAAAACGGGTCGCCACCAGCGTCGCCATGTGCATTGCGGCTTCGGCGATGCCGACCACCGGCCCCTGTGCCAGCTCGCGCGCCGCCAGCAATCCCGGATCGCCAAAGCAGGCGATCACGTGGCCATCCACGCCCTGCTGACGCCCGGCTTTCACCTGTTCAAGCACACCGATGGCGGCTATCGCTTCATCAAAATGCCCTTCGATCGACGGCACGCCTTCGCGCGGGCACACCGCCACAATTTCGGTGCCAGGTGCTGCCACCGCTCTTGCCGCTGCGCCAATGGTTTCGGTCATCGCCAGGCTGGTGTTCGGGTTGATAACTTGTATACAAACGGCAGACATTATGCCTCCTTGTGACTGGCAAACAGCCGGGCGAAATCCGGCAGACAAACGCCAGCCCGCTCGAAACAGAGGCTGTCGACGATATGTCCAAAATGGTGCGTCAGCGCCGCGCTTAGCGCCTGTAGATCCTTTTTACGCAGTAAATCAACCAGTTGTTCATGATCGTTACAACGACACCCCTGGCGCCACGGCGATCCCCAGGCGGCGATCACCAGCGAAGAGCGCTGGCTCAGGCCGGTGACCATCTCGGTCAACACCGGGTTGCCGGAAATAGCCTGAAGCTGAATGTGGAACTCAGCGGAGTAGCGAATGGCCGCCGGGCCGTCATAGGCTTCGTGCGCCTGCTGCTCCTGGCGGATAATCGCTTCCAGCGCCGCCAGATGTGGCGGCTGGCAATGCGCCAGCACGTCAGGCAGGTTGGCCACTTCCAGCAGCGTGCGGGTACGGAAGATCGCCTGCGCCTCTTCTACCGTTGGGCTGGCGACGTGTGCACCACGTTTGGGCGTTAAGGTGACCATTTGCACAGCATTGAGTCGTTGCAGCACTTTTCTGATCCCGGTGCGGCTGACGCCAAACACCTCCGCCAGCGCCTCTTCCGGTAATTTGCTCCCCGGGAGTAATTGATGTTCGACAATCGCGGTCATCAGCGACTGGTAGATGGTTTCATCCTTGTCCTGCAAGGCCGTTGCGGCGTGCAGACTGTTTTCATTACTCATTAACCACTCCGCTTTTTTACTTTTCGATATCGGATCGTATACATGAAATTAAATTATTGGATACAAGATTAATCATTTTGGCCTGAATCCTGCAACAACATCAGCACTCCCTTTTCACGGGCTTTTATTGACAGGAGCAGGTTTCATGCCAAATACACAAAACACTCATCAGGTTAAGGCCGCTGATTCCGGAGCGGTATACAGCCCACGGCTTTGCAATGAGGATCTGGCGCCGACGCGCGATCAGAACTGGAGCTGGTACAACATCTTTTCGTTCTGGATGTCGGATGTACACAGTATGGGCGGCTACGTCGTCGCCGCGAGTTTCTTTACGCTCGGGCTGGCAAGCTGGCAGGTGCTGCTCTGCCTGCTGGTGGGCATTTGCATTGTGCAGCTCTGCGCTAACCTGGTCGCGAAACCGAGCCAGATGGCAGGCGTGCCCTATGCCGTTATCTGCCGCCAGGCATTTGGCGTCTTCGGCGCCAACATTCCGGCGGTAATTCGTGGTCTTATCGCCTTCGCCTGGTACGGCATTCAGACCTATCTGGCAGCGAATGCCCTAATGCTGGTGCTGCTGAAATTCTGGCCGTCGCTCTCTTCTTTAACGCAGGGGTCGCTGTTCGGCCTGTCGCACCTGGGCTGGCTGTGCTTCGCCACGATGTGGATTCTGCAGGCAATGGTGTTCTGGCACGGGATGAGCGCGATCAAGCGCTTTATCGATATTGCCGGTCCGGCCGTGTATGTGGTGATGCTGGCGCTGGCGGGCTGGATTGTATACAAGACCGGTTTCGACGGTATCTCGTTTACCCTCGCCAGCAAATCACTCAGCGCCGGTGAGCAAACTTGGCAGATGATCACTGCGACTGCGCTGGTGGTTTCCTATTTTTCCGGGCCACTGCTCAACTTTGGTGATTTCTCGCGTTATGGCAAAAGCATGGGCGAAATTCGTCGTGGCAACCGCTGGGGCTTACCGTTCAACTTCCTGCTGTTCTCGATCGTGACCGTGGTGATTGTCTCTGGCACCCAGTCGCTGTTTGGCCGCATGATCACCGATCCGATTGAAACCGTCAGCCGCGTCGGCAACGATCTGGCGGTGGCGATTGGCCTGCTGACCATGATCACCGCCACCATCGGCATCAACATTGTTGCTAACTTTGTTTCGCCAGCGTTTGACTTCTCCAACTGCTCGCCGCAGAAAATCAGCTTCCGTACCGGTGGCATGATCGCCGCTGTCGGCTCGATTCTGCTGACGCCGTGGAACCTGTTTAACTCGCCGGAACTGATCCACTACACCCTCGACGTGCTGGGTGCCTTTATCGGCCCGCTGTTCGGCATTCTGATTGCGGATTTCTATCTGATCAAACGCGGGCAGGTGTTTGTTGATGACCTGTTTGATGACACGCCAAAAGGCAAATACTGGTATCGCAATGGCTTTAACCCGAAAGCGATTGGCGCGCTGGTGCCGTCAGTGGCCGTCGGGTTGATCATCAGCTTTATTCCGGCGCTGCACGAAGTCGCCAACTTTAGCTGGTTTATCGGCGTCCTGCTGGGCGGCATCACCTATCGCTGGCTGGCCCGCGAAGAGCGCGCTGTTGTCACGACATCGCATTTCAATACCAACGTCGCGGCACAAAAAGAGTAACCCTTCACCTCAGGCCGCGGCGTTTCTCGTCGCGGCTGGCACTCATTTTGCTTTAACACTTCACCCACAATGGAAACGATCAGGGCAGGAACGATGATTGATTATCATGCCGCGGTCCGCGGCGCGCTGTTTGACATTGCAGAAGTCTGCGACAACGCCGACGATATCGCCCACCACGCACGTTTCATTGAAGATGGTCTGCTATTTATTCGCGACGGCAAGATTCAGGCGCGAATGAGCTGGCAGGAGGGCGAGCAATATCTGGATGCGCATAAAGGCTACACCGACCGGCGCGGCAAACTGCTGCTCCCCGGTTTTATTGATGCCCATGTGCACTATCCGCAAACCGAAATGATTGGCGCATTTGGTGAACAACTGCTGGAGTGGCTGACAACGTACACCTTTCCGGTTGAAAGCCAGTTTGCTGATGAAGCCTACGCCACAGAGATTGCCGAATTCTTTATCAGCCAGTTACTGAGCCACGGCACCACCACCGCGCTGGTGTTTTGCACGCTGCACCCGGAATCTGTCAACGCGCTGTTTAGCGAAGCGCTGCGCCTGAATATGCGGCTGATCGCCGGTAAGGTGATGATGGATCGCCATACGCCGGAATATCTCAGCGAAACCGCTGAGCAGAGCTACCAGCAAACGCGCGAGCTGATCCAGCGCTGGCAGCATCAGGGGCGGCTGGGTTATGCCATTACGCCGCGCTTTGCGCCCACCTCCTCGCCGGAGCTGCTTGAGGCGGTACGCCGTTTACGCGAAGAGTTTCCGCAGACCTGGCTGCAGACACATTTAAGCGAAAACCCGAATGAAGTGGCGTGGGTCAACGATCTCTGGCCGGAACATCAACGTTACCTTGATGTTTACCACCACTATCAACTGACCGGCGAGCGCAGCGTGTTTGCCCACGGCATTCACCTGCATGATGAAGAGTGGCAGTGCCTGCACGATACCGGTTCGGCGGTGGCGTTTTGCCCTACTTCGAACCTGTTCCTCGGCAGCGGACTGTTTCGCCTACCCGCCTGCTGGCAGAACAAAGTGCGCATGGGCATCGGCACCGATGTAGGTGCAGGCACCACCTTCAGCATGCTGCGCACGCTGGGTGAAGCCTACAAGGTGGGCCAGTTGCAAAGCTATCGCCTGCGCGCCAGTGAAGCGTTTTACCACGCCACACTTGGCGGCGCGCATGCCCTGCGTCTGGACGATAAAATTGGTAATTTTGCGCCAGGCAAAGAGGCCGATTTTGTGGTCATTGACCCGGCGGTGACGCCCTTGCAGCGCCTGCGCAACACGCGCTGCAAGGACATCTACGAGCAACTGTTTGTGCTGATGACCCTCGGCGACGAGCGCAATATCAGCGAGACGTGGATTAACGGTCAGTGCGCATGGTCAACTGCCGCGGTAAGTTGACCAGCCGCCGGGAGCAATTAAGAACGGCAGATGGAAATGCTCCTCTGCCGTTTGCGTAATCACAAAGTCAATTTGCGCGCAGGGAAACAGTGTCGCCACGCCGCGCTGTGCAAACCATTCTCCCGTTTGCGCCACCAGCCGGTAATGTCCCGGTATCAATGAAGAGGAAAGCGCACCGATTCGCCCGTTCGCATCAGTGACGCCGCTCGCCACCGTCTGCTCGTCGAGTAACAGATTAACCGTCACCCCCTGCGCGGGCTTACCGCTGGAAATATCCAGAATATGGGTACTGAGGCTGTTCATTCGCCAATCGCTCCTGCCAGTCGTAATAAGGTGATTTCCCGTAATTGCTCCAGCGCCGCCGCGATCTCTTCGGCATCGCTGTTGGTCAGCCGCTGTTCCAGCGCGTGCAGAATCTCTTCTCCGCTACGGCCTTTGGCGCGGATCAAAAAAACGCGGCCAAAACGCGCTTCATAGCGCGCATTCCCCTCGCGCAGCGCCGCCGCCAGTTGCGCGTCGCGATTGTCCACCGCCGACTGTTCCTGGCGCGATAACGCGGCATGCGCCTGCGCCCCCGCAGGCTTTTCGCCAATGCGCGGGTGTGCGCTGAGCGCCTGCTCCAGCTCGGCGCGGCCCCAGGCTCCGGCGATGTCACTCGCGGTTTGCTGAAGTTCCGCGAGCGAGGCAAACGGACGCGCGGCCACCAGCGCTGCCGTCCAGCCGGGGATCGCCACGCACGGCTGCAACAGTGCCGCAGCCTCATCGCCCGGTAGCTGATTAAAGTGATTCAGCGCGATCATCTTTGCTCCTTACGTCAGCGGCGATGGCCGTTTTTTCTTCCGGAATAATCAGGTTCAGGACAATCGCCACTAAGCCGCCGCAGGTCGCCGCCGAGCCAAACAGATTACCGATAATTGGCGGGAAATGGGCGAGAAAAGCGGGTACCGCTTCGACGCCCATACCAAAACCAAACGCTAGCCCGACAATCAGCATATCGCGGCGGGTTAACGGATTCTGGGTAATGATGCGGATCCCGGCCGCCACCACGCAGCCAAACATCACCATCGTCGCACCGCCCAGCACCGGCAATGGGATCTGGCGTAATATCTCGCCAAACGGCGGGAACACCCCCAGCAGGATAAGGATCACGCCAATATAGCGGCCAACAAAGCGGCTGGCGACGCCTGTCATCTGGATAACGCCATTGTTTTGCGCAAAGGTGGTATTGGGAAAGGCGCCCAGCATCGCCGCAATCATGCAACTGATGCCGTCAGCAAGAATGCCGCCCTTCAGCCGGGAACGAAACGCGCTGTTATCGATGGGCTGATGCGAGATCAGGCAATTGGCGGTGAGATCGCCGACCGCCTCCAGGATGCACACCAGCGACACCAGCGCCACAGGCAGAAAGATGGCGCTATTAAACTGGAACCCAAACGGGAACAGCGCCGGTAAACGGAACCAGGTATCACCGAGACCGCTGAAGTGAAACTTACCGACGAGGGCTGCGGCGATGCAACCCAGGGCGATGCCGACCACTACGGAAGAGAGACGCAGCCAGCGGTTTTTCGCACAGCTCAGTAACACAATCACCGCCAGCGTGCCTGCGCCAAGGCCGATGTTGCTCATACTGCCAAAATCTTTCGCCTGTACGCCGCCACACCAGTTATTCACGCTGACTTTAATCAGGCTGATGCCGATCAGGGCAATCACGCTGCCGGTGATGATCGGCGTAAAAATGCGCTTCAGCGGCTCAATAAAGCGGCTGACGATAATCGGCACCAGCGCGGCCACGAAATTGACGCCAAACAGCATCGCCATCACATCCTGCGCCGTGCCGCCCTGCCCTTTCACCCACATCCCGCCCGCAATGGCGACACCGAGAAAGGCAAAGCTGGTGCCCTGCATGCAGATCATACCTGCGCCAACGCCCCACACGCGGTTGGACTGTAAAAAGGTGCCAATCCCGGAGGCCAGCAGCGACATGCTAATCAACCACGGCATCCACTCGCCCAGCCCCAGCGTCGCACCGATAATCAGCGGTGGCGTAATGATGCCCACTAACCCGGCCAGTACGTGCTGTAAAGCGCTGAAGAAAGCCGGAAGCGGCGGGATCCGCTGCTCCAGCCCGTACAATAAGTTGCTGTTCTTTTCATCAGACATGACGTTCCATCCTGTTGTCAATTCGCGTCAACGCCCTGATGCACAAAGCAGGCCAGAGTCGCTCCTCCCGCGCCAGCGCCGTGAAACTTTAGATTCCTTGCACTAAATTTGGAAATTTTTGATTCACAAAAAGGCAACGTTAATACAAATACGCACTACAAAAGTGCAACACAACCTCGCCATGCCCGTTTTCTCTCGCGCCAGCGCCCGTCGTCATTCTGGTACGCAAATTGCTCCATCTGTTACACGCATGTAAAAGGAGAACAGAATGAAAGCATTGGTGATTGGCGCAGGTATCGGCGGCCTGAGTGCGGCTGTGGCGTTACAGAACGCAGGTATTGCGTGTCAGGTATTCGAAGCGGTGAAAGAGATCAAGCCGGTCGGCGCGGCGATCTCCATCTGGCCCAACGGCGTGAAGTGCATGAACCATCTGGGCATGGGCGAGATGATGGAGACCTATGGCGGCCCGATGCGCTTTATGGCCTATAAGGATTACCGCAATGGCGAAACGATGACGCAGTTTAGCCTCGCGCCACTGGTTGAGCGGGTGGGTGGACGCCCGTGCCCGGTTTCGCGGGCGGAGCTGCAGCGCGAAATGCTCAATCACTGGGGACGCGACCGGGTGCAGTTTGGTAAACGGGTCAACGAAGTGGAGGAGCATGCCGACGGCGTGACCGCGTGGTTCAGCGATGGCACCTGCGCCCACGGTGATTTTCTGATTGCCGCCGACGGCAGCCATTCGGCGCTGCGCCCGTATGTGCTGGGCTATACGCCGGAGCGTCGCTATGCCGGTTATGTTAACTGGAATGGCCTGGTGAAAATCGATGAAGCCATTGCGCCTGCCGAGCAGTGGACAACCTTCGTGGGCGAAGGTAAACGGGTGTCGCTGATGCCCGTCTCCGATGGACGCTTCTACTTTTTCTTTGACGTGCCGCTGCCCGCCGGGCTGGCCGAAGATCGCAGCACGCTGCGCGACGATCTGACGCGCTACTTCAGCGGCTGGGCGCCGCCGGTGCAACGGCTGATTGCCGCGCTGGATCCGCAAACCACGAACCGTATCGAGATCCATGATATTGAACCGTTCGACACGCTGGTGCGCGGTAAAGTGGCGCTGCTGGGCGATGCCGGACACAGCACCACGCCGGATATCGGCCAGGGCGGCTGCGCGGCGATGGAAGACGCAGTGGTGCTGGGAAACCTTTTCCGCGAGCAGAGCGACATCGAAAACGTGCTGCGTCAGTATGAAGCACTACGCTGCGACCGGGTGCGCGATCTGGTACTCAAGGCGCGCAAACGCTGCGATATCACTCACGGCAAAGATATGGCGCTGACGCAGGCGTGGTATCAGGAACTGAAAGAGGAGACCGGCGAGCGCATTATCAATGGCCTGTGCGATACCATTCAGGGCGGGCCGTTAGGCTGATGCGCCAACGCTCTGCATCGCTTCCAGCACCTGGGTCAGTTTCTGGATCGCCATTTGCGCCGGGCGGGAAAGCTGGCGCGATGGCGCGGTACAGAGCGCCAGTGTCAGCGGGCGCAGCAGTTTGTTGCGCAGCGGCACAAACGCCAGTTGCCCGTTTTTCACTTCGTCCAGCACATCCAGCAGGCTCAGCACCGTGACGCCACTCCCCTTCAGCACCAGCGATTTAATCAGCCGGATGTCATTACAATTGATGGTATTCGACGGGGCGAGATCGTAGTGGCGATAAAGCATGCCGACACGTTCATGCACAATGAGCGGCGCGCCGGGCAGAATATGCCGCGCCTCGCTCAGCTCACCCAGCGATAACGCTTGAGCAGTTGCCATTTCGTGATCCGTACGCATCACCACGCCCATCTCCAGCTCGGCGAAGGCCAGCACATTGAGCCCTGATTGCCCTTCCGGGTCGAGGATCAAACCGAAGTCGAGATCGGCCTGCCGCACTTTCTGGCTGACAGTGTGGCTATCTGCGACCTTGAGTTCCAGCTCCAGCCATGGTTGCCCGGTGATAATGTCGGCCAGCGCGCTGGCAAAGCTCCCCTCCGCCAGCGCCTGCACCATTCCCACACTGACCGAGCCGCGCTTCAGCCCTTGCAACTCATCAAATTTTTGCCGCGTAAGCTGAAACTCTTTTTGCCAGCGCAGCAAATTGTCATACAGCAACTCGCCGGCAGTGGTCATGCGTAAACCTTCCGGCAACCGCTCAAACAGCGGCGTACCAAACTCCTCCTCCGCCTGCAAAATCTGCCGGTTAATCGCCGATGCGGAGATATGCAGTTTTTCTGCGGCGCGGCGCAGGCTGCCACTGCGGGCAACTTCAGCGAAATAGAGGGCGAAACGGGAAAATGGACTCATGCTGCACCTGTACACATTTTTGCAACGCAATAGTGAATTAATGGCGATGGATGTGAACACCCTAATATGACAACAATAAACTTACAACAATTAAACAATTGCTTTTATGTGAGCCTATGATGACCATGAAAACAGCACTCCCCACCCCACCTGCCCATTGCACCTTCGAGCCGGAGGACTGGTTACGTCTGGCAAAATGCTGGCATCCCGTCGCCCGCGCCTGCGATATTGGCGCAGCGCCGGTGAAAGCCACGCTGCTTGATGAACAACTGGTGATTTATCGCGTGAAGGGCCAGGTGGTGGTCGCCCGCGATGTCTGCCCGCACCGCGGCGTGCCGCTGACGCTCGGTTTCCACGATGAAGAGGGCATCGTCTGCCCCTACCACGGGCTACGTTTCGGTGAAGATGGCCGCTGTAACCGCATTCCTTCCAGCCCCGATCAGCCGGTACCGGCAAAACTCAACCTGGTAACGTTTGCGGTTGAAGAGCGTTTCGGCCTGATCTGGACCTGCCTGGCGTTTGACGCGGAAAACCCGCAACCGCTCCCGACGATGCCGCACTGGGATGACGAGGGTTTTCAGCAGATCAACTGCCCGGCCTTTGAGGTGAACGGATTTGCAGGCCGCCAGGTGGAAGGCTTTCTCGATGTCGCCCATTTTGCGTGGATCCACACAGACACCTTCGCCGATGCCAATAACCAGTTCGTCCCGGATTACAGCCCGCAGGAGACCGAGTTTGGCTTTATTGCTGATTACTGGAGTTCGGTCGGCAATTATCCGGCAAGTTCTGACTATCGCGCGCCGGAAGGTTTTCAGTGGCTGCGCCATTTCGAGATGCACCTGCCGTTTACCGCCACGCTGACGATCCATTTTCCCGGCGAGGCACGGCTGGTGATCATGAATGCCGCATCGCCGGTCTCCTCGCGCGTTACCCGCATGTTTGCGCCGATCGCGCGCAATTTCGATCTGCATATCCCGATCGAAGAGGTGCACGCGTTCAACCTGCGCGTGTTTGAAGAAGATCGCCTGATGGTAGAGACACAACGGCCGGAAAGGCTGCCGCTGGATCTGACGCTGGAAGCCCATATTCCGGCGGACAGAAGTTCGATTGCCTATCGCCGTGGCCTGAAAAAAATGGGTTTTGGCGAGTTCTTTCTGGTGTGAGGTGCGCGATGAATGACGTGCTGAATGTGGTGGTTGATGGCTTGTGGCGTCAGGGCGATAAAAATCTTGCCGTGCGGTTGGTCTCCGCCAATGGCGAACCGCTTCCCGGCTGGCAGCCCGGCGCGCACATTGATGTGCATCTGCCCTGCGGCCTGATCCGCCAGTATTCGCTGACCGGAGAAAGCACGACGGAAAGCTACTTGATCTGCGTGGCGCAGGAGAGCGCATCTCGCGGCGGCTCGCGCTATATCCATCAGACGTTACGCCCAGGCCAGACGCTGACAATCTCAGCGCCACGCAACCTGTTTGCGCTACGCGATGACGGCCCGGTGCTGCTGCTGGCCGCCGGAATTGGCATTACGCCACTCTATGCGATGCTGCTGCAACGGGAGGCGACAGGCGCGCCGTTTACGCTGCACTATTTCGTGAAACGGCGAGAAGAAGCAGCATTTGCACGCGAACTCTCCCGCTCGCTGAAGCACGGGGTTTGTCTTATTCACTGCTCCTCAGAAGGCAAAAGCCCGCGGCAGACGCTGGCGGCAACGATTCCCGCCCCCGGCGACGGAGAGCGCATTTATACCTGCGGCCCGGCGGGTTTTATGGCAGCGGTAAGAGACGTTGCGGCGGCAAAAGGCTGGGCGGAAGCGCAGATCCACAGCGAGGCATTTGCGCCTGCCGCGCCCGTTGCGGCGTCGCAACAGGAAGAGACTTTTACCATTACGCTGGCCTCCAGCGGAGAAAAATGGCCCGTTCCGGCAAACAAAAGCATTGCGCAGGTGCTGCAGGATAATGGCGTGGCAGTGCCGCTTTCGTGTGAGATGGGGATTTGCGGTGCCTGTCTGACGCCGGTGCTTGATGGCGTGGTCGATCACCGCGATACGGTACAATCGGCAGCGGAGAAAACCGCCGCCACGCAGCATATCGCGCTATGTTGTTCACGCAGCCACTCGCGGGATTTGGTGATTGATTTGTAGCCGCCGTGACGGCACGTTGTGCCGGGTCCGAAACCTGACGCTTCGGCCCCGGGCATTTTTCACCGTCAACACAGCGTTTAGCGCATCTCTTTATCCGCCAGCGCTACAACAGGGCGTGGGAAATCTCTTTAATGGCTTTCAGATCCGAGCCAAAACGCATAATGGCGTCGCGGTGCTTTTCCAGCTCGCTGTAGGGCAACCAGGCCATATTGAGATCGGTGATGCGGCTAAAGGCCGGGCGCTGTAGCTGGCTTCTGACATCATTTTCGCGGCTGTCCGGCGCCACCAGAAAAAGCTCGGTTGAGGCGGACAAATCATTGCCGTTGAGCGCCAGATCCAGCATCCGGCAGATCCCGGAGTAGATGGAGGTTGAATGCTCAACTTCGAATGCCGCCACCACCTGCGCACCTTCTGGTTTCAGCCACAGGACATCGATCAGACGCGTCGCTTCAGAACCGTTTACCGACAGGATATGTTCCGGCAGTGCTTTCAGACAGCCGTGCGATAGCGCCACGCCCTGATGCAGACGACTGCGGTCGTTGGCGGCAATCCATACGTCGTAACCGAGCGCTTTGCCAATATCACGCAGCCAGGCCTGGATTTCCGTGTGCGTGCGTTCATTCTCCCCGTCCTGGATTTGCGCTTTATTTTGCGCCGCCGGCGGGCGAGCCGCCTCCAGATACGTATTCCAGTCTGCGTCGGCAGCGGCGGAATTTTCCAGCGGCGGCGCAGGATAGCGACCCGAACCGATATCAAAAAGCAGCCCGCCAATAGCGCCCAAATCGTTTGACAGTAATTCGCGGTACTGTGCGTTCAAATTCAGGATCCCCTGGCGCATGGCGAGAAAATGCGGCCAACTGCCGAGCTTAACTTTCGCGCCGGTAAGGGCGTTATAGCCATTTACAATGGCGGTGTTAAACGGGGGAATGTGCGTGGGGTGAAGAAAATAGAGCAGATTCGCGACCGCCGGGCCGAGCCCTTTAATTTTCAACGCATCGATAGCATTGATATGTCCCACAATATCGTCCGCGCACGTCGCACAGGCGCAATGATGCAGAAGCCGGGCAAAGGCCTTCTGATTGGCGCTGTTTTCATAAATATCCGGAATGCGCAGCTTTGGTTTCCACAGAAAAGCGTGATCGGCACCTTTGAAGATCTGTTTCTGCTCGGCAATGGAGTGAACAATTGTCTCCAGCGAGGAACCGCGGTAAGCAACGCCAAATTTTTCCTGCTCAATTTCATCCACCACGACCACAATACCGCTGCGGATCGAGCGAAAGTTTTTCAACCTCTGCTCCCATAAAAACCACGTCTGATAGGTGGCTTCGGGATCGTTGCGCCAGCGCTGAATTAGACGACGAACGCGATCTGAATGTACTGACTGAAGCTGCGGAACAGCATTTTCCATGACCATAACCAGATTGTTTTAATTATCGAAGAGCGGTGCGAACCGCATACCGGGCAAAAACTTTGCTCTGGTATTCAACAGCGCCATCGCAAAGGAGGGATTGATATCTGTCAAGAGAATGCGGGAGGAGGTGAAAACAGGTGAACGGGTGTTAATTAACACTGTTTTGCGGCGTGTGTTTACCGTTTGTACGAGGATTCAGTAACAGCCTGGCGAGACCTGAGAGAGAAAAGCCGTTGAGCCTCCGCAAAAGATAATGTATTCGCTCCGCCTGCAAAGCCGGGATCCGATGACTGGACGGAATCATATTCCCATTTACACAGGGCAAATCTCATAATTTCCAGGCTCAGTTATTGTTTTGCGGCCACAACCTGCGCACTGTGCTATTAGCTGATTTCCATCAATAATCCGTTCCCCCCTCATCCGATTTATGGTAAGGCTGAATTTCTTTATTAAACCTACGGATTGATCATTCTTTTCTAAAATCATTTCCAGGTGGTTCTTCATATTTAACAAAAATCAAATAATTTATTTACCAGCAAACACCCATTTAATTATCAACTATAATTTATCATAAGCCTCATCAAGTATTTTTTTCCAATACTCCGAACCATTTCAACATCCTGAGAGGTCTTCTGCTCAAGCCATTTAGATAAAACATCACAATCAACAAAATTATCATAAATTATGTTTTTTATCGGTTCTAAGCTTACATTACTATTGATCCCCAAAACGCCTTTATCAACTGGTGTTTTTTGAAAAAGTGCCCAGCGTTTATTTTTCTCTATAATTGTCAGAGCACCATAGTCACCAGCGTTGTTCAATCCAGTGGTCATGTCTTTTAACTTAGAAATCCAGTTCTCATCTGCATAGAGTTCCCCTAAATATGCAAAATCAGTACTGGAAAAAACATCCGCAACTGAATCGCAACCAAAGGATTGGTTGATGATTGCCCAAGTGCAATTAATTAAATCCTCTGAGGTACAGATGTCGTTATCAAAAAAGAAATACTTTATAAATTTCTTATGAAAAACTTGCTCTGGAAGATTAGCGTCTGATATTACAAAATCTTTAATTAAAGTCATGATATCATCATTTAATTAGCAAGATTGTTACTGCTACTTTGCGGGAAAACTAACCATAACGATGAATGTCAAAGCCTGCTCCACAAAATATACAAAAACACACATTTCATTATCAAATTGACAGGTAATTATGCCATTAACACCCCCAGACACATTTGATTTAAACATATACTAAATTCTTCCTCTACCCTATAAAATTATATTTATCTATATATCACCTCCACAGCCAAGCGGAATAATAATCTCTTGATGAAAAATAATTTCATCTGCAAAAAAAATAACAACATTGATTATTTTTATATAATTTACACCCCCACATATATACTCACGAAAAATTATTTCTTGCTACCCGACCAGAACCCTATTGATTTACAAGCAGCATGTATTTTGTGTATATCGCATCGTCAAATTATCGACATAACTCACTTAATTTGATATATCAATACTAATCACTTTTTCTGGTAAATGATATAACAAAAAGACGATATGATGATGCCATTACTTCCTGGGAAAAATGGTTTTTTGCCACATCATCATAACGCGCATATATCTTTGCAACTAAATCTTCTGTGAAATTCAACCTAAATGATGTTTTACTGTATTGAGCCAATCCATCCATCGCAGCTCCGAGTACAGGAGCAGACATCTCCATCACATGAGAAGTTACATAATCGAGAGCGTACTCTTTGTTCAGATCAAAAAGACGTCCAAGACAAAAACCATCCAAATAAGGATCCCCAACATCTACAGACAAGAGAATTTTTTTACAAAAGAATTCACATGCAGAACTATCAATAGAACGTAACTCACATAACGCTGTTGCAGCCTCATCCCGAGGGTCATCAAAAGAATCAAGCGTCAGGTATCCATTATTGATATAGCTGGTTAACTCCGAAATCAGCTGCTCTTTTTTTAGTATCGACATACTCACTTACCTTTTAAAAAATACCCGTAGTGACGGTCGCTAACCGCTTTGTTCCATCAGGCAATACTTTCCATGTTGCGTTAATTCGCACAGAACCATTTGTTCCTGCAAGAACGATAGAGCTTTTCGTATTTGCAGCGTTAACTTCTTTAGCTGAACTTAACAACTTATCAATAATAATACTATTATTTAAACCACTTTTGTTGTCTATACCGATCGTTTCCAGATCCTGTCCCATTTGTCTGGATCTATTGATCCTATAAATATCCTTTTCAATTTTCTCTAGTTCATCGCTCTTACCAGATTTAGCGAAAGCACTCTGATTCTCCCTCCTCTCAGCTTTTAATACATCTAAGCGGGATGTCAGTGCATCCAAATCTCCTGCAGCACCACCTCGTGGCCATATTTCTATTTTATCAACAGGAATATATGCATCCCCTTTTACTATCATTACATTAAGAATTCTGCCGATTACCAAATTTTCCCCAACACCGATTTGCTGCCAATGGCAACAATCTCTGCACACTTCTCGTCAAATTGCCCCAAAGGGAAAAAAACCACCCCATTACTATACAAAATATTATGAATCCATTGTGTAAGGCGATCATGCTGAGAATTGTTCTCAATATGTATGTTCGGTGAAATATTTGAAAAAAACAATTTCTCTTCGATATTTATTAATTTTTGCACCTCATTACTTACAGTAGTAGGAATACTTCCTAATCCAGTTAACACCAGCCCTTTACAACCTTTATCAATAAAAGATTTTTTATTATAAATACTCTCAACATTCACTCCTGAATTAGCAACCAGCCCCCATGTTTTCTTATAATTGACCATCACTGAATCAGGTTGCTCTGGGACTAATTGCAGCATTACATATATGTTTTCACTTGTGTGATCGGTAATAGTATCGAAAATATCCTTTAGTAGCTGCTCACAATACTCTCTACGCGAAAAGCCAGGTAATTCCCAACTTACCGCGGCGATCCCCTCTAGAGACCAAAGAGATGAGTTAAAATGAGTAATGTCATTTTTGGCATCCAATTTTTCGGCATGCCGTTTTACATAATTAATAGTCATAATGGTTATCTTGCTCATCATTAAAATGCGGGCCACGATTTTGGCCAGGATCATCCTTATAGAAATGGCCACCAGCATCATCTCGAATATACACTTTTTGAGTACCGCCACCAGGTTTTGGTAATTCAAATTCATATATATACCCTAGTTGAGCATTACCACGTTTATCTACATTTGGTGATACACTACTCGGACTTTGGCTAACAGGAATCCCTGATTGCCTTTTTGCTTCATTGAATGCACCGGATCTTGCAGAGCCTTCCGGTGACAAGTTAGCAGGTCTATCTCCTTTAGCCAGATAAGCTAAATCATCTTTATCTGGCCCGTCAGGAACTGGCGTTACAGTATTACCCCCTGTATCGGGTGCGCCATCAAGATTTCCTGTGTTCGTAGCCCCCTGCTCTACGGGTTGATCAGCACCAGTATGCGTTGCTCCCTGTTCACCACTCCGGTCAGGATTAACCAGTTTGCCACCTGTTGGATCCTGATCAGCTATTGTCAGTTCCGTATGCCCCGGCCCGTGAGTGCCATCATAAAGACTCTGTTGGGCAGGCAATAAGTGGAATGGTCCCTTTTTATCCTGCTCAACAATGTAATCATAGGCTGCACGTTGTTCCGGCGTCAGATTTTCGACCAAATCCGCACGGCCGCCATTCATGGCTACAGAAAAAACATACATCTGCTCAGAAGAAGACAAGTTATCCATTACGGTTTTGGCTGCACCAATTCCCAGTAATGCACCCAATCCCTCTTCTTCCAGAGCGGTGCTACAAGCCGGCGTTTTCGCGCAAGCCTGAATCGCCAGCTTCCCGGCAATAACAACCGCCCGTAGCGAATTATTCTCAACCTCAACCCGTGCCGCATTTGCTCCGCCGCCGATGCCACTGCTGGCGCTGTCGGACAGGCTGGCCAGTGACGTTCCCGGCAGCCCGGTTGACACGGGTTGCAGATTACATTTTTACGATTGCCTCTACATCCAGACCCAGATGGAAGTCAAGCCATGCTGACAGAGTATCTTCAGTTAATTGTTTGATTAACGCGGTTAAGATGCAATCTTTACCGCGTTAATGTCTGAACGGTTGAGTACTTTAAGAGTTTTGTCGAAATCAAAGGGCTGGAACATGCGCCATTCCTTTTTTGTTACATATTACGGTGATGGCACATAATTTCTAACACTCTACTCTGGAGTGGCTGAAGCAAACATAACAGTAGTCCAACATTCGGAATTCGCGTTATCTGACAACAGAGCTAATTTTTATATCCGGCTTTATACGTATTTCAACTTTATTGATTAAATTCTCTGTAGCAACCTCAATATAAATATAATCACCAAGCTTATCATTCCTTATGCTAAATGAGTTAACACCATCGATACAAGCATGTGATATTTCGTTATCATGTAGTTTAATTGAGTATTGGATCCAACCTTCAACAATACTAAAAGAAAAATAAACGCTAAGACCATATTGGTTTTTTGCAGTATATAAAAAACTAACATTTTCTCGTTTAAACGAAACAGGTTCACTTTCAAAAAAAGAGAGCAACTCAATTTCATCAGGCTTATTTTCTATGAACATCACTTAGTTACTCCATTTTTCGGTATAGTCGTAATAAATCGATAAGCACCATCTTTCGTGACTTCGAAAGTACTTTCAAACATTGTAGCTTTTCCTGAAGGGTCAATGAAGAAAGACTGTCTGACCTCAAAACTACCGTATTGATCCGTATATTTTTTCACAATGTTATTTGGATTTTTAGTCGCCTGAGTAAAATGTTCAGCCAAAAGTGCATAACCATTAATGTCATCAGTAACACCTAATCGCTTCATTTCCAGGGCAAGTTGGTTTGTACGATCTAACGTATGATCACTGCCCGTTGCCTTACCAAAAAGATAATCAAATTTTTTCGGATCAACTACAGAATTAGCTATCGTCTGCTCAACAGTTGACGTTGGCAACTGGCTATTCTTCGCCGTATTACCTACAAAACTTTCAAGCGACTCAGCTGTCAATCTGTTGCCTGACTGCTTATCAACAGCCATCAACGCCTTCAGCTCTGACAGTTCAGCTACCGACATCTTACTGACCATCGCGGCTGTCAGACCTGCCGGAAGCGCATCCCCGACAGCCATTTCTGCTATCCATATACTAACTTCATTAGCACAGAGCACCGGGTTTCCCGCGCAACTACTGGCAGTCGCCCTGACAAGGGCAATCAGCTCGGGAGTAGCAGCAAGCGCGGTGGAACCTCCAGCAAAGACGCCATAAAGAGCAATAGCTGTTTTAGCGTTTTCTTTCGCCTCTTCGAGATTATGTAATTCCTGTATTGCTACGGGATCACCAGCTTCAGCATGTTCCCGTACTTCCTGTTCATATTTGTCAGTCAGTCGGTAAAGTGGGTCGCCAGTTTTCTTAAATTCATTCTGATAGGCATCAGGATGGAGGCTTATCAGAAAAGTATTGTTCTCAACCTCCACCCGTGCCGCATTTGCTCCGCCGCCGATGCCGCTGCTGTTCCCGGCAGCCACGCTACCGCCTGCCGCACCCAGCGCAGCCACAAGGTTCACTATCACCGTTTTTTCATCCGGTGATAGCTTATCCGGCTCTTTGTTGTAAAACGCCAGCGACAGCGCTTCTGAACTCGACGCCGCAATAAAACCACCGGCCGCTCCGGCAGCAGCATTGCCGCCCTGTAACTGCACCAGTACCGCTGACGCCAGGGTATGCAGTGCAATGCGCGCGCTTTCATGACCATCGGTGACGCTTTTTATCAGCCCTGCCACATACGGTGCTGCGCCTGCCGCCATCCCGCCAGTGACATTTCCACCCAGCGCCCCCGCCAGTAGCCCCGTCAGCGCAGTGCCGTTACGCCAGAAATCACTGCCGACACCGTATTCCTTATCGACCTCTTTATACTGTGCAGAACCCGCGATTTTGTCATCAATCTGCTGTTCCGTCAGGCCATCCAGTTCACCGTTCGCCTCCATATCCGCGCGGATTTTCTTTTTACCCTCGTCCAGCTGGCTCTGCCGCCAGGCATCCATCGCCTGGGTACCCAACGCAACGGCCTGGGTCTGAATCTCTAACTGTGTCGCGACTCAGTGCGCCGACATTCTGCTGCTGGTATCGACACGCTGATGGCATCAATGCGCCAAAGTGGTTGTGTGATGTGGCCGTTGGGGTATTGGCGGGAGAGAAAGCTATTTAATTATTTCTTTCTTAAAAAGGAGTGGGGCAAATAATATCCAGCGCCCGTACAATCAGAACTCCGCATTCCATTTTTTAACATACGCAGGCATCGGTCATATATGCCTGTAACAGGCGTAGCACCGATACGGGATGTTGTAGCTGATTCCACAGCGTGGCTCATCCTTGATAACGGAAATCTTGCCTGACTGAGGGTTCAAGATTGTGTTCCCAAACTTCTTTCTGCCACTTCTGCCAATCTTTAGGCGCTTTTCTGCGAGCCAGACAATTACGAATGGCATGGATTGCTATATTAAAATCGGTGGGTGAGTGCTCATCGAAATTGATTTGATCCAGTAGCAACGTTTCCATGATTTTTTCGTGGATGGCGAGATACGCCTCCTGTAAAGCCTCATCAAATAACGCCTCCATGAGATTAGAGGCCTGCCGATTAAGGCCGACATCCAAATTTCTCACGCCACTATCTTTACCTTCAGGTTTTAAGCCTACCGAAAAAGACCCTATAACTACCTCATAAGTCTAAAATCCCAGCCAGTAAGGGCTGGGATTTGCTGTTTATAATGGGATTTTAGCCAGTAACTCGTTAACTTTTTCCATATCTTCAGGATGTAGCTTAAGGTATTTTTCACAGGCTAACCGAACATAGTGATAACAGGTTTTTTCACTGACAATCACTGTATCGGCTTCAGATGGTGGATAACCGACTGCAAATTCAACTCCTTCAAAATGCTCACCTTCGTCATAACTGTCCATGTCAGGAAAATTACAGTAAGCACCATCAACATTTAACGTCCTTTTTTTTGATAAGAACTCTAAAACTTCCAAAAACTTACCATCTTCATACATTCTGTCAAAATAAGATACAACGACTAAATTAAGTCCGTCATCTACATCCTGTTGATTAAATAATTCTTTTATCATCATTCACCTCAGTTAGGATGAAAGTTTCGTACAGTTCCAGTGGTTTTATCCACGTATATTCTGAAGTTAACTCCATCAACCGATACGTTAGCTTGACCATTTTTACTAGCCATCGCATCTTTATAACCTTTAGTTGCCGCCTGTTGGCCAAGCTCTAATATTTTCTGATCGGAGAATATATTAGGATCGTAGATAGTCTTTGTTTCAGTGGTTGGTTCATAATTTCCTGTAAGATTTCCAGCCCGATCTTTCGTCGGTATTAAATACTCAACTTCAGTAATACCTTTTACGCCAGTAGGCGTCTCTCTGACAATTTTCACATTGTATTCCTTAACCGCATCATAAAATGCGTTTGCATTATGACCACCTGAAATCCCATATTTCTGTGTGAACTTATCAACAGTTGCCACGTGCTCCGGCATATCGATCCTGAAGCTGATCCCATCAGGGTAAGTGACAGTTGTGACACCATTATCTTTACTGACCGCATAAGGAAACGAATTTCCGTCATACTGCCCGTTTGGAAATTCAACATTTGTAATACCTTTGCCCGATATTCCTGAATATGCACCTTCGCCTTCTGTCCATGTCAACGACGGTGTGTCCGGGAAAATTACCTCTGCTTTAGAGGTGACTTTTGCAATAATTTTTTCAGTCAGCATCCCACCCGTTTTCGCAACACCAACACCACCAGCAATCGCGCTAACGAGATCTGATATCAGTTTACCAGCTTCGACAGTCGGTAACGTGCCTCCCTGAATTAAACAGAGTAAAAGCTCGATTTCATTAAGTTGCGTTAAATTGCACAGAGTTGCACTAATGAAGATTAGCCTGGCTCCGGGTTGCACTAAATTGCATTCTGTTGCACTAACTCCACCGGGGTATCGGGGCTGTGCCCTGACCTGTTGATGACTGGCGTTTTGGAGGACGGCCACAACGTGGCGGTGCTACAAAACATACCCTGTCCCTCAGTTTGCAAAGAAATGAGGTGAGGCGTGGTCGGACTGATGATGGCAATAAGTCCGTAGGTAATGCCCGCAGGCAAAAAAAACGCCAGTTGTAAAATACGCTTTACTCAGACAGCACCAAAAAAATCCCGCCGGGTAAGGGCGGGATTTATACTTTATTTAGATTTGAGTAAAAACTCCTTTCGAGCTTCGAGGAGACTTAAAGTGTTTGCTCCACCTGAGAAGTCCGGATCTGACGACTGAACTGGATCGTCTTCCCAATCACAAACAGGACAAATCTCATAATTCCCAAGCTCACTTATCGTCATATTGCCGCAGCATGGGCAAGGATAAAGTTCATTTTTTGTCATTGCTTGTTCCAATACTCCATTCCCTTTCCAGGCCTGAACATGGTCCTCGGTACACCATTAACGTCTTTGGACGCAAAAGTGTTTGTTTGAGGGTTGTAATACAGCGTATCACCATTCGGACGCGTTTTGGTCAATGTTCCTTCCGGTGGATTTGTCACGAAGTCGTGAGTAGCATCAACATACTGTTTGGAGTTTTGAAACTCTGGAAATTCTGTCTTGTGCTTATCCCAGTGACCATAAGCGTTTGAAACAGGGTCGTCCTTTTTAGTTTCCGTCCATATTTGAGTATCTTTGTCTTTCCCACTGAGCTGGGCCTCAGTATTACGTGCATTCTCTTCGTCCTCTGGCCCCCAACCGCCAGGAGTTCCAGAACCTACACCACCAATTTCCGCCTTTTCTTTGTCCGTCATGCTTCCTGCGACATTTGGCTTCGATTCCTGCTCCTGGTCATCCGACGAACACGCACGCCCAAATGTGCACTGCGTGGCTTTATCGATGGCCTGACCCAGTTCATTCAGTTTCTTCGTTAACCCCGATGCTGCGTCTTCTTTCGCTTTTGCTATCGCCACATCGCCTGGAGTGACGCCATACGGAACAGGCCGTTCCTCATCACTCATCGCGTTGTTTTCAACCGTCGTTTTCCCGGCTTGCGCCGCTGCAATGGCATTTGCACCACTGTCTCCCGCCAGCGCACCCGCCAGCCCGGACGCTAACGTCGCCAGTGCCGAAACGGTTTGTTTCTGCTCTTCGCTCAGTTGACTGGTATCTTTTATGCCCCAGGCGTCGAGGGCAATGATCCCGGTCAGTTCCCCCGTAGCCGCCCCTGCTGCCGCACTGGCTGCATCTTTTCCGCTGGCTGCAGCCAGCGCGGCGTTGACCACCGCGTGCGCCAGAACCCGACCGGCTGGATCGGTTTCCGGGATTTGCGCGGCAATTTCGTTTGCAATATACGGCGCGGCAGCCCCGGCCAGTGCAGATTTGATATCGCCGCTCGCCACCGCCTGTATAGCGGCGGTGGCTGCGGTGATGGCACGCTGGAGTGTGCTTCCCGAACCAAAGTTTGCTTCTGCTGTCCGGCCAGCCTGATCGCTAATTTCCTCTGGCGTAGGATTGAGATTGCCCTTGCCGATCAGCGTTTCTTTTGCCGCCGCCAGTGCCGCCGGATCGCTCACAGCTTTCGCTTTAGCTATATCACCTTCCGTACGGGCAATATCCGCCACCTGCGTGCCAATCTCGCTAATCATCTGCGCGGTTTGCAGGCGCCGCTGCTCTTTCTCCTTGTCGAAAATCTGATCGATACTACCGTTGGCGTGCGCAGTGTCGCGGCTCAGCGTGTTCACATCCTGCTGCTGGCCGGCCTGATCGCGGATCACAATCGCGCCGTCAGCCACCGCCGACTGCGTGGTGCCCTCCGCGTGCCCCTTGCCGCCCGCACCGGCCAGCAGGGCATTCGCCATATTCCCGAGAACATTACCCGGCACGCTGCCGCCGGTGCTGAACCCGGCACCCTGATGTTCCGTTTTGTAGTCGGCTTTGTTGTTGATATCGGAGAAGCCCAGCGTTCCGGTATCCAGCTTGTTTTTATCCGCATCCGCCTGGCTGGCAATCACCGCGCCATCAAGCTGCGTATGATTACCGACGGTAATATCGAAGCCACCTTTGCCCGCGTAAATCCCGGTCTGCTCCTGCACCGAGTCATAATTGCTGTTCATTTTGTCGCGGCTGTAGCTGAAACTGCCGCCCGGGCCGCCGCCGCCAAAGGTGTAACTCAGCCCGGCGCTGATGCTCTGCTGTTTACTGTTGTAGTTATTGCTGTCCTGCTGGCTGCTCAGTGTCAGGTCGCGCCCGACATCCGCCGTCACCTTATCGCCGTTCACCTGCGCACCCTGCAACAGGGTGTCGCGGCCGCTGGTCAGATCAACATTCTGCCCGGCATCCAGCGTGGTCTCATTCCACGAGGTACCGTTGCCTTTCTCGTTCCCCTTCGAGGCGTTTCCGCTGGCCGACACCATAAACCCGGCACCGTTTTTCCCGGCGACAATCCCGACACCAATCGAACCGCCTTTGCTGGAGTTGCTGCCGGTGGTTTGTTGCGTGCTGGCCGCGCCGCCAAGAGAGATATCCCTGGCCGCCGCCAGCGTGATGTCTTGCTACCGCCCATCGTGGTTCCACGCCGGTAACTGACTGATAAAAAATAATCTCGGCTCAATGGCCGGGGTTTTTATTTTTATATCTAACGATATTGGGCAGGGATGTTCTTTAATTGTTCATCTAAAGACCATCCTGTTGGTTTTTCCTTTTCTCTGAACCAGATAGCACCGTTTTCAATCCATTTCTCTCGATATTTTTTTAAGGCGTTAAGATTCATATCTTCATAACCAAATTCAACACCGCAACAATCACATATTTCATAGCTAGGAGTTAAGCCATCGTTTCCCCAAGGAGGTTCTAGTTGTTTAGCACCACACACCCTACATACATTCAGTTCATTACTATTGTGCATTGAAGTAATCCATATTTGTTTTAAATCCATGTTCGGCAGGATCTGGCCTAAACATAGTTTTTGGCACTCCATCCGCCGTTTTTACAGCAAAAGTATTCGTTTTAGGATTATAGAATACCGTATCACCGTTTGGCCGTACTTTCGACAAAGTTCCTTCCGGTGGATTATTCACAAAGTCATGAGTTGCATCGACATATTGCTTTGCGTTTTGTAACTCCGGGAACTCTGCTTTATGTTTATCCCAATGCCCATAAGCGTTTGAGACAGGATCGTCCTTTTTGGTTTCCGTCCAAATTTGAGTATCTTTATCTTTTCCACTGGTCTGAGCATCATTGCTACGCCCATTCTCCTCATCTTCCGGCCCATGACCTCCCGGCGTTCCTGAACCTGCACCGCCCAGCGCTGCTTTTTCCTCATCCGTCAGATTCCCTGCGACATTTGGTTTCGATTCCTCATCTGGATCATCCGACGAACACGCACGACCAAATGTGCACTGGGTGGCTTTATCGATGGCCTGACCCAGTTCATTCAGCTTCTTCGTTAACCCCGATGCAGCATCTTCTTTCGCTTTTGCTATCGCCACATCGCCCGGAGTGACACCATACGGAACAGGCCGTTCCTCATCACTCAGCTCGTTGTTTTCTGCCGCATTCTTCCCGGCCTGAGCAGCTGTAGTAGTACCAGCCGAATTACCGCTCGCCAGGTTACCAGCCAGCCCAGACGCCAGCGTGGAGAGGTTGCTGATCAGCTGTTTATCGCTTTCACTCAGATCTCTGTTGCTCTTACCGGGGAACAGTTGATCTTTGATGATCTGTGCAGCCAGTTCACCCGTTGCTCCCCCGGCTGCACCTGCTGCTGCATTTTTTCCCTGGAGCGTAGCGGCTACTCCGCCGAGGATCGCGTGAGCAATCGCTTTTGCCTCAGTATTATCATTAATACCCAGATTATGCCCGATGATATGCGCCAGCTCCGGAGCTGATGCCCCGGCCAGTGCGCCAGCCAGATTACCGCCACCTGCCAGCGCTGTCAGTGCGCCGGTTGCCGCCTGAATTCCGCGTTGAACCACACCGCCCGTGCCGTAGAATGACGAGGCGTTGTTATACGCGCGTTCTGCCACAGAGTCGTCAGTGACAGGCTTTCCTTCCGCAGCCAGTTGCTGACTCGCTTCTTCCAGCGCTGCCGGATCTTTCGCGGCTTTACGTCCGGCCAAATCACCCTGAGTTCTTGCCACATCGGCAGCCTGTAAACCCACTTCGCCGATCAACTGAATTTCCTGCAGCCGTTTCTGCTCTTTCTCCTTGTCGAAGATTTGGCTGATGCTGCCGTTGGCGTGTTCCGTATCGCGACTGAGGTCGGCGACATCCTGTTTCTGGTTGTCCTTGTCGCGGAGAGTGAGGGTACCGTTCGCGATAGCGGCCTGGGTCGTGCCCTCTTCATGGCCTTTATTGCCGCCTCCTGCAAGCAGGGTGTTCGCCGCATTGCTGGCAAACTGCCCGGCAATGTTGCCTCCGGTATTAAACGAGCCACCCGCATGCTGGGTTTTAAAATCCGCTTCATTGTGGATATCGCTGAAGCCGAGCGTCCCGGTGTCCAGACTGTTTTTATCCGTCGTGGCGGTGGACGCAATCACTGCGCCATCAAGCTGGGTATGATTGCCCACCGTGATATCGAAGCCACCATCTCCGGCATAAAGCCCGGTCTGTTCCGCTACCGAATCGAAACGGCTCTTCATCTTGTCCTGGCTGACATTTACATAAGCCGAGCCGGACATGGAACCGAAGGTGAAACTGCCTCCTGCGGCCACGCTGGTCTGTTTACTGTCGTAGTCGTTACTGTCCTGCTGACTGCGCATCAGCAGATCATGACCCACGTCAGCAACAATTTTATTGCCGTTAACCAGTGCGCCATCGAGTACGGTGTCATTACCGCTTTTGATAGTGACAGTTTTGCCGCTGTCTATCGTGGTTTCAGTCCAGTCGGTACCGTTGCCTTTGTCCTTGCCGTTCGCCGCATTGACGCTGGCGAAAACGCTGATTCCCCAGCCACCGCTGCCGACACCGATGCCTACACCGACACCACCGCCACTGCTGCTGTTCTTGCCGGTAGTCTGCTGCGTATTGGCTGCACCTGCCAGCAGGATGTCATTCTTCGCATCCAGCAGCACGTCGCCGCCTGATTTCAGTTGGCTTCCGGCAATCACGATATCGCCGCTGTTCGGGCCGTTATTTTTGCCGTTGGCAGTAATGGAGAGATTGTTACCTGCGCTCAGAGTGCTGCCCGAGACGGCATCACTCCGGGCATGCTGCTCCGACTTCGATTTTTGCGTGGTGAGTGATGCACTGATACCAATAGCGTTGGTGCTAGGGTTATCGGTATTTCCGCTATTAGCAGCATCAAGAGCAACAGCCTGCCCGGCCTGCACACCGGAGAGAACGGATTTGGTGGCCTGCAACGCCGCTAACCGGCCGTCACTTTCGTGCTTCGCGTCCTGTGCGGAGTTTACAGCATTGTTGATAGCCCCACCCACCGCGCCGGACAACGCAATCGTCAGACCGCTGCTTTTCTGTTCGAAGGTCTGGTCGGTGGTGCGTTTGTCATGACCCGGATCGACCACCACACTGTCGCCGCTCAGGGAGAGATCTTTTTTGGCGATCACGTCAGAACCGCCAATATGCAACGCGTCGCCTGCCGAAATCGTCACATCCCCGCCATTGCTGCCGACAGTGCTCATGCTCTGGCTCTGGGTGGTGCCTTTCTCTTTCAAATCCTGTTTGGTTTTACTGCTGCCAATGGTAAAACCGATGCCGCCGGACCCCATCAGGCCGCTCTTTTTCTTCTCTTTAAACTGCCAGTTCGAGTCGGTGTTGGTGGCGGCTGTGATGTCCACGTTATGCGCCGCACTGAGCGTCACATCGCCATCGCCCACCACGGAGGAGCCTTTCACCAGCAGGTCATTACCGGATTTCACCGTCACGTTATCGCCGCTCAGCAGGGTGCCGGATTCACGCGTGGCACTCTGCTCGGAGATGGTGTGGGTGGTGGTTTTTTTCAGGAAACCTTTTTTGGTTTTGGTCTCTTCCTTGTAGTGATAATCGCTCTCAGTGGCGGTCGTCAGGTTCACATCGCGCCCGGCCAGTACGCCGATATCGCCTTTCGCCGTCACCTGCGCCGCTTCGGCATTCATATCGCGCCCGGCGATAATCGTGGTGTCGGTGCCGCTGGCAATCTCGGTGCCCTGCTGGCGGACCTGCTCGTTAATGACCGTTTTCTTGCTGGCTTTGTAGCTGTCGCCCTGGGTGGTGGCTTCCGCCAGCAGATTGACATCGCGTCCTGCCTGCATGCCGACCTGCTGCTCTGCCGCCAGCCCGGCGGCCTGCGAATTGATGTCCCGGCCTGCCGTCAACAACAGATTGTCGCCGGCACTGACCGTGGTGCGATCAACACCGGTACTGTGGTTTTCACTTTTGCCGCTGCGGCTGGCGTTGCTGGTCTGCTGCGCATCGAGGTTCAGATCGTTGCCTGCCGACAACTTTGCCGATTTCCCGGCGCTGACATTGCTGGCGCTGAGCGTCAGATCGTTGCCCGCCTGCATCGCCAGATTGCCACCTGCGGTAATGCTGCTGCCCTGGTAACCGACGGTGGAGCGGCTGGTATCCGTGCGATTGCGGAAACCAGACTGGCTGTAAGCCTCATTTTTCTGGATGGCGTTAACGGCGATATTGCCGCCTGCGTCCATCAACAGCGCGCCACCCGCTGAGGCCGTCGCGCCGGTAAAGGTGATGTCCTTGTCAGCCACCAGCGACAGGCCATCCGTCGCGGTAATGCTGGCAATGCTGCCCAGCGTGGTGTCCCTGATACCGACCGAACCCGATTTATTCTTCGTGTTGAGCGCAAATTGATCGGCCAGCGTCAGGTTGTTGATGCTGCCCTCCACGCTCTCCAGCGCCACGGTTTTACCGCTGATGGTGGCGCTGATGTTGCTGATATCGCCAATGGCGCTGAGATCAACATTGCCGCCCGCTTTCAGCAGCGCATCGTTGCTGTTGGTTATTTGCCCGCTGCTGTTGACGCTGAGATCGTTACGCGCCAGCAGTGTGCTGCCGCTGTTGGTGACACTGCCGCCGTCAAGGCTGACGTTGTTCCCGGCGATCACGCTGCCGTTGTTCACCGCGACGTCTTTTGGCGACAGGTAGAGTTTGGGGATCATCACCGTCTCGCCGTTAATCGTTGCACTCTCCCACCACAAAATACTGTGGTCGAGGGAAGCGATTTGCTCCGCGGTGAGCGCCACGCCAAACTGCAGCCCGAGCGACTGCTGCGCGCTGGCGGCGTTATCCATCAGATACTGCATTTGCGCGAGATCGGAACCCATACCGTTCAGGTAGCGGCTGCCGGTCTGGTTCAGCAGCACATTGCTGACATAACGCGTGTCGAACGCCGCATCGCCGAGGAACCGGTAGTCATAATCGGGGTTCAGGTTGAGGCGGCCTAACATATACGACGAACCGAGGAACTGGGTCTCACTGGTATACGTCGGACTGGTTTCGCGCGGCGCGGCGGTCGGGGTGATGCCAAGTAACTTATTCAGATCGCCGAACAGTGCCGGATCAAGTTGCCCCAGGCCGTCGAGTTTCGGGTTCACGGTGATGAGGTACGGGATTTTCGGGTTATCCGTGACCACAAAATAACCGTTATTGCCGGTCGGCAGCGGGTAAGCGCTGGTATCGACGGTTTTGCCCTGCTGCGGTGTCGTGCCGGTGTTTTTCAGCGCTGCCGTGGTCACCCCAGCGCTGGCCAGGCTGCCGGTATTGCCCAGACTGGCATTGCCTTTCTGCTGGCTGCCCGGCGTTGCCAGCGCCGCGCCGGATGCCGCGCCGTTATCAAGCCCGCTGCCGCCGTTAATCTGTTGCAGCGCATTTTGCAGTTGATCCTGCCACTGCGGGGAGTTCACCGCGACCGGCCCTGCGGCCAGCGCCTGTTTCGCCACGCTACCGCCGATACCCTGATTGCTCAGGGTATTCAGTGACGGGGCAGTGATGGTTCCTGTAACACCACCAGTATGAGCCGTGGTGTTTGTATTACTGATATTGTTGCTGAAACTGGCAGTGACATTGCCGCCCGCCTGAATGACAGCGCGGTAAAGCTGGCCCTGTGTTGTCTGTATTTCATGCCCGATCAGGGTATAAACGATATCTTGTACATATTGTTGATATCTGTCGTTTTTATTCTTTAACCCGCCATCCGGAATCGCATCTTCAGCATAAGTAACCTGATTCCCCGTTCCGTATTTGTAAACAAGAACGTCTGCAGAGGTGCTGTTTTGCCAGCTCTGGTTATTAAGCTTCGTCCCCTGCAATAACAAATTATTTGCGCTGAGTATATCGCTGGCTTTATTGTCCAGCACACCTGCCGAAATCACCGCATTCCGGCCTGACGCGATACGAGCGCTTCCGCCACTACTGCTGACATCCGTCCGGGTTTCACTTAAAACAAATTTTTGGGTGTCATATCCTTCGAACGGCGCATAGTGATAAGTCGTTTCTATCCATACAGAACACCCACCATCAGCTCCTGCACAGTTGTTGCCTTCCACAGAGTCTTTAACCGTGTAGTAACCATAAGTTCCCTTAGGGAGCAGCGAATAATGTACGCTCAAGGTAGGATCGCCGACCCCTGGAATGACCTGAGCCGTAGTTTTTACAGTATTTGCTGTTAAACCATCCCGCTGATTCAGCAGATGCCCGGTCTTAATGGTGATATCGCCATTTCGCGTTTCGATACTGCCGGAGGTGTTGATCACCTCGCTATTGGCATTCCCCGCCGCGTCGCGTTGCAGCACCAGATTGTTACCCCCCAGCATATCGCCGCGCTGGTTGGTGATGCTGTTGGCATACAGCGTCAGGTTGTTCGCCGCATACAGCAGCGCGGTGTTGATGATGGCGCCCGGCGCGTTCAGCGTCAGGCTGCCCAGTGTTCCGGCAAAGCCGTTCGCCGTAATCCCTCCCCGGCTCACCAGCGCCACATCGCCGCCACCCTGAATCGCACTGTTGCCGTTCAGCACAATATTGCTGCCGCTTAAGGTACTGGCCCCGCTACCGGTGGTGATTTGCCCGTTGTTGGTCAACTGGCCGCCCGCGCTGAGATTCACCGCCTGGCCCTGCATCACGCTCTGGTTATCGATCGCCCCGTTGCTGGAAACAGTCAGGGTTTTGCCCGCTGCCAGCGTGGTTTTGCCGGTAAAGGCATTCGCCAGTTGCAGCGTCAGGTTGCAGAGCGCCACCATCTGCCCCAGCGCGTCCAGCCCGGTCGCGCCGACAAACAGATCGCCGCCGCTGAACAGCCTGCCGCTGGCGGACTGATTCACCTGCGCGGCATTCAGCGTCAGTTGGTTTGTGCCAAGCAGCGTGCCGTTGTTGGTGAGCTGGCGGTAATTCAGCGTCAGGTTATCCGCCTGCGTCGTCCCCTGATTAGTGAAGGTATCGCCGATCAGCGTCATCTGCCCGGCCAGCAGCGTGCCGCTGCCGTTGTTGTTCGTCGCATTCAGTATCAGGTTGCTGGCCTGTAACCAGCCCGCGCCACTGTACTGCGGCGTGGTGAGCGTCAATTTCCCACCGGAGAGCAACTTGCCCTCGTTGATCGCCTGCGCGGTCGCATCGACACGGGTTTCACTCGCTCCCTGCAGCAGCCCATAATTAAGCAGTTGTGGCGTGGTCAGGGTCAGCGTGCCTGCGCTTACCGTCTGTGCGCCACTGCGGTTGGTCAGCGTCGCAGCGGCAAGCGTGACATCATCGCCCTGCACCTTACCGGCGTTATCGAGCGCAGCCGCCGTCAGGTTCAGCGCCCCGTTACTGGCAAGCGAGCCGCCGCTCTGCTGGGTGACATCCCCGCTCAGCGTGGCGGTCAGGCCGTCGCTGCCGCTGATGGCTCCGCTGTTATTCAGCGTCCCGCCGTTAAGCGTCAGGTTTTTCGCCGCCCACTGCCCGTTGTTGGTCAGCGATAAGGCCTGCAGCGCGGCCGTGCCCATGGCGGTAATTTTGCTGCCTGCGGCGGAATTCAGGTCGCCGGTAAGCTGGAAGTTCAGCGCCCCGGCGCTCTGCACGGCACCGCTGTTATCCAGCGACTGTGCCGCCAGCAGGATGCTGTTACCCTGCCAGATCCCGCTGTTATTCACCGAACCGGCAGTGATATCCAGCGCGCCCTGCGTTAACAGCGAACCGCTGTTGATCAGCGCCAGTTGCGGCGTTGCCATCGCCATCCGCGCCATCAGCGCAGTGGTCGTCTGGTGGTTATCCAGCGTCAGGCTGTTAAGCCCGGTGAGCGCACCGTTGTTGGTGATGCCCGCTTCGTGCGCCGTCAGTGTATTGCCCTGTACGGTGCCGTTATTGGTGAGCTGCTGCCCGCGCAGGGTGATATCCCCGGCGCTTAACACCTGGCCGTCATTGTTCAGCGTCTGCGCAGCGAGTGTCATCGCCCCCTGGCTTTGCAGCGCGCCCGGCAGGTTCAGGGTGTTGCCGACAGTGGCCGTTAAATCGCCCTGGCTCAGCAAGGTGCCGCCGAGCGTCCAGTCATCAGCCGTCACGCTGACCTGCCCGCCCTGTAGGGTGCCCTGCGTGGACAGTTGCCCGGCGTTCAGTGTGAAATCGCCGCCGCTCAGCGTGCGCGAACCGCTGGCGGTGGTAAGGGTGTCTGCATTCAGCGTCAGGCTGTGCGTGCCCTGCCACAGCCCGCCATTGCTGAGCGTGGAGGCGTCAAGCGCCAGCGTATCGCCGCTGATGCGCCCGTTGCCGGAGAGGCTGTCGGCGTGGATATCCGTCACACCGCCGCTGACCAGTTGACCGTTGTTGGTCACCGCGCCGCTGTGGATGCCGGTCAGGCCGTGCAGACCATTGATGATCCCGGTGTTATCCAGCGTGTCGCCACGCAGCGTGACCGCATCGCCCTGCACTGTTCCATCGTTGTTCAGATTACCGTTGAGCGTCAGCGCGCCGCCGGAAAGCCAGCGTCCGCCCGCCGTGTTAGCGATGCTGTCCGCCGTGGCCTGCATCTGCTGCGTGCCCTGCAGCAGCCCGCTGTTGGTGATGCGGGTGCCCGTCAGCGCCAGCGTGTCGGCAATGAGGTTACCGCTGTTGGCAAGCTGGTCCGCCTGTAACGTGGCATGGTTATGCGCCAGCAGCGTCCCGCCGTTATCGAGGCTGCCGGTGGTGGCATCCAGCGCGCCGCTTTCCAGGCTGCCGCCGTTGATCAGCGTATTGCCGGTCAGCGTCAGGCCATCCTGTACGTACAGCAGCCCCTGATTGTTGAAGCTATCAAGATTCAGGTTCAGCCCGCTGCCGCTCACTAACTGGCCGTTGCCGCCATTGAGCAAATGTTGCGTGGCGATCGTCAGGCTGTCGTTACCCTGCAGAGTACCGTTACTGGCGATGTCCGGCGCGGTCACAGTGAGATCGCTGGCTGCCAGTGTACCGTCGTTGGTCAGTTGCGCGGCGCTGATGACGGCCCCGCCCTGGCTCAGCATCTGCCCCTGGTTATCAAGCGAATGGCCAAGCGTGGCGTTCAGGGAATCCTGCGCCTGCACCGTACCGCCGTTGCGCCAGCTGTCTGCGGTGGCGGTCAGGTTGCGCCCCTGCATGCGTCCCTGATTGTCGAGCGTGGTGCCCTGTAATGTCAGGCTGCCGCCGCTGAGCATCTGGCCGTCAGCCGTGCCGGTAAAGGTGGTGCCTTGCCAGTTCAGCCCGTCAGTTCCCTGGATCAGGCCGCTGTTGCGTAAATCGCCGTGCAGCGCCAGCACCTTCGCCATCAGCGTACCGCTGTTGTTGCTGCTGTCTGCGGTCAGCGCCATCGCTTGCTGGCTGACCACGCTGCCCTGATTATCCAGCGTGCCGCTGACCGTGGCATTCAGCCCGTTTTGCCCGAGCGCCGTGCCACTGTTCAGCCACTCGCCGGTCGCCAGATCGAGCGTGCCGCCCTGCATCTGCCCGGCGTTGTTGAGACGATCGTTTTTCAGCGTGACCGCGCCGTTACTCAGCAGCAGGCCATTCTGCTGGTTGGTCAGTGTGCTGCCCGTGGCGGTCAGCAGGCTGGAGCCCTGCAGCGTACCGCTGTTGGTGATGTCGCTGCTGTTGAGCGTCAGGCTTTTCGCGGCCAGCAGGCCGCTGTTGATCAGCGCCTGCCCGCTGAGATCCAGTGAATTCCCGCCCGCCAGCGTCCCGCTGTTGCGGGTGTTCTGTGTCTGCAGTGTCAGGGCATCATTACCCTGCAGGGTTCCTGCGTTATCGAGGGTGTCTGCCGTCACGCCGGTGGTGTTGGCTGCCACCAGCCCATTGTTGTGAATGCTGTCTGCCGCGAGGGTTAACTGCCCGTCGGCCAGCAGACGGCCGTTGTTGCTCAGGCTGTGGTAATCGCTGAACAGGTTAACGCCATTCAGTTCGCCGTCGCTGGTCAGCGCGTCACCGTGCAGATACAGGTCGCCATCGGTGGTGACAAGACCGCTGTTGTTCAGTTGCGGGATGGCAAGCGTCAGGTCTTTCGCAGAGTAGAGAGTGCCGCCGGCGAGGTTATCAAGCAGCCCGGTGTGCAGGTTCAGCGCCTGCGTGCCCTGTAACAGGCCGCTGTTGCTGATGTGGCTACTGCTGAGATCCAGCATGTCCGCCACCAGCGTACCGCTGTTGGTGAGGCTTTCCGGTGCGCCAAGCGTAATACGGGTCGCCGCTGATTTACCGCCGTGGTTCAGCGTTTTCGCCCCGACGCTGAGCGTCCCTTTCGCTGCCTGCGTGCCGTTCAGCGTGGCGCTGTCAGCCTGGAACGTCATGTCACCACCGGCAACCACTGTTCCCTGCTCGGCGAGGGTCTGCGCCTTCAGCGTGGCATTCCCTGCGGCATTGGCCTGGGTGGAGGCATCACTGGTGAGCTGTTTCCCACTAAGTGACATGTCGCCGCCGCTGGTGAGTGAACTGCCTGCAAGGGTGGTGTTGCCCGCGCCGCTGAGCGTCAGTTTGCCGTCGGCGGCCAGCGTGGCGTGATTCAGCGCCACATCCTGCGCGGCCGTAACCGCGATATCGCCGCCCGCTTTGTGGCTGCCACTGAGGGTGACGCTGTCGCCCTTCGCCGTCAGCGCGCCGCTGGCGATGCTCTCTTTCACCACTATTTTGCCGTTCGCATCAAGCGTGATATCGCCCTGGCGTGCCGTCAGGTTGCCGAGGTTGACGCCGACGCCTTTCTCGGTGGACACGAGATGAATACGGTTGGCATACATGCCGCCGAGCGCGCCGGTATCCACCGCCACCACCGGCGCTGCACCCTCACCGGCAATCGCTGTCGCCTTACCGCTGGCATCCACCCGGTTGGCCCCGGTGGTCACGGTTAAGTCCTTCGCATGAATGGCGGCGTTCACTTCGGTGGCGCGGGAAATCAGCGCCAGCGCATCGCTGCCGCTGGCGTTCAGCCCCTGCCCTTCCACGGTGATGGTGCCTCTGGTCACTTCCAGTGCGGAGAGATTGCCCGCCGCATCGAATTGCGGTTTACCGGTAGTCAGGGTGGCGTTCGGCGTGTTGATAAACCCGCAGCCGTTACAGGTGATGCCGTACGGGTTGGCGACCATCACATTCGCCGCTTTGCCCGCCACTTCGGTATACCCCTGCAGCTGCGATCGGCTGCCGCCGGTCACTTCGTTGATAATGCCCTTCGCTTCCTGCCCGGCGCGCAGGTTCGGGTTGTTCTGGATAAGCCCGCCAAGCTGCGTCTGCGTCAGTTGCCCGGTGGCGTTATTGAGGATCAGCCCCTCTTTGCCGACGTTGTAGTCATGAAACTGGTTGTGCGAGATACCTGCCCCGTTCGGCGTGGCGATATTGACCACCGGCACGCCGTTGCCGGCTTTATCCATGCTGGCGCCGCCTGTCGGCGTGATGGCCGCAGCAAACGCGGGCGCTACCGGCTGCCAGACCAGCAGGCTGATAATCAACCAGCTGACAGCACGCTGGGAAAAACGAACCGGTTTGTCAGTCTTCATCGTCTTGATCCTTAAAACGTGACAGCAACGCGCCAGTTAACACTGACGTGATCGGGGCCGAGCCAGTCGGGGTAATGCAGCGGCGTGCCAACGGAGATCTGGCTGGCGAACCAGCGTCCGGCGCTGCCAAGCCCTGCTGACGCGCCCCACAGCGTGCCGGAGGCGTAGCGATCGAGCCGGTCTTTTTCCAGCCAGCCGCCATCCACCGCCGCCGTGGCGCTGATCTGCCCCAACAGGGGCAAGGTGAACAGCACGTAATTGAGTTCGTTACGCCAGTAACCGCCGTTGTCGCCGGAGAGATACTGCTCTTTAAAACCGCGTACGGAGCTTTCGCCGCCGAGCGTCAGGCGTTCGCTGCCGTAGAGCCTGTCCGGCGACCACTGCGCATACAGGCTGGTGAGCCAGACAATGTCGGCGCTGAACGGGCGCTGGAAGCTGGCGCTCAGGCTCCCTTTACGGAACTGCGCGCGGGGTTCATCGCCACTTTTGCCTTCGTCGGTTTCGGCGTTAAACCACGGCATGCCGTGGCTGAATGTCGGGTTGAAGGTCGCCACGCCGCCCAGTACTTTCTGCGTATGACTGATGCCCAGTTGCAGGCTGGAGAGATTGCGCGTGCTGCTGACCAGCGGCGCGTCGTTAAGCCAGTTGCGCGAGGAGCGCTGTGTGACGCCAGCGGTAAATGCGGTTTTGATATTGCCGTTGCGGAACACCACCCACGAACCGTTCAGGCGGTGCGTTCTGGTGTCGCCGGTGGAGATCCACGGAAAGCCCTGATTGATGAGGGTGGTGCGGTAGTTGCTCCAGGCATAGCTGTAATCGAGCAGGCCGTAACCGTACGGCATGCTGAACCCGGCCTGAAAATTTTGCGCGTCATAGCCGGTGGCGAAATCGCTGCTGCGCCCGCCGCTCACCTGCCACTGTTCCGCCAGTCCCAGCAAATTACTGGCGGTCAGCGAACCATTTAACTGATCGTCACCGGTACTTTTCTGCCCGCTGTTATCCAGCGAAACCGAAGCACTTAACGGAAATTCCGGCGTGGCGGTTAAATTCACGCTGGAATAACCCGGTTCACTGTCGGGAACGATATCGATCTGCACCGGTTCGCGCCGCAGACGATTTATTTGTTCCATCCCCTGTTCGATATCCCGCAGATTAAGGATTTTCCCTTCCAGACCGGGGAAAACCATTTTCAGCATGCGCGGCGATTCTCCCTCCAGGCGGATATGACGTAATTTTCCTTCCAGCACGACAATGCGTAATTCGCCGTGCGATAAATCCTGTTCGGTGAGAAAAGCGCGGCTGGTAATATATCCCCGGCTGATATACCAGTCGGAAATCGCGGCGGTCAGTTCGGTTATTTTCGCCATATTCAGGCACTGGTTCTGCCAGGGCGCAGTCAGTTTCTGCTGCGCTTTTTCGCTAATGAGCGTCACGCCGGAAAGGATGATGGTGCGAATATCAAAACAGGGGCCACCAGCCTGCGGGGCAGACGCACGCTGGCCTGAGCGCGGCAGCGTGGTGCTGCGCTCCAGTTCATCACGCTGCTGCTGGCTCTGACGAAGCAGCTGTTCCTGCTGTTGACGGACAGCGTCACGGTCTGCCGGAGATAATGGCGCCGCCTGTGCCGTAAACGCGAGTAATAAAAAAAGAGCCGAACTACGAATGTAATTCAACGGTGATGTCATCCCTGCCATAAAGCGAATTAATCAATAGGTGTATTTTAATTTTCTTTTTTAAGGATGTTACTAAAGACAAAAAATAACAACAATTAATACATCCAGAAAATAGCCATTACATTTGTGAGTTTGGCTTTGGGTGTGAATTTTATAGTGTGCTTATCCTGGCACGATGGATCCAATCTTATCTATTCGTGCTATTTTGGCACTAAAATAATTAACTAAAAATAAAACTTAACGAAAATTTCTTATAAAGATTTTAGTGTTGCTGCCGCTAATGAGATAACGCGACCCGGTGTTGAGAAACCTCGTCGGGCAATTTAATAAGCAAACGATTGATGCGCGTTAATTTTAATAATAGAGAAAGGGAAAACATGAAAATTCAGTTTTTGATTACCGGTGCCTTATCCACCGCATTGTTAAGCGGCTGCGCTACCAATACAACGTCACATGCAGTGACCGCAAGCAACGGCAGCAAAGTCGATGTCGCTACCATCTTCAGCCCTGCAGAAATGAACAATAATCTCTATCCTGACGTTAAATTGCGGGAAGTCTCCCCGGCACACTCCGGCACCGGAATGGGGCTTGCGGTTCTGGGTGCCGTACTCGGCGGCGGCATCAGCAGCAATTCGTTCGATAAAAATGTCTATAAAGGGAACACCATCGATACCCTGCCTGAACCAACCTCCCGCTATTTAGCGCCGAAAGCGGAAGCCAAAATTCACGACTGGCTGGAAAAAAATGGTGGCGGTTACGCTTACACGCAGCCTCTCTTTATCGCAGCGTCACAGTGGTCACTGATTTATACCGATATGTCGACCAGCAACAGCAATTACGATCTCACCTATCGTGTCAAATTTTATAAACGTCCGGAAGGCGGCAATGCATTCAGTCCTTATGTGATTGCTGAATGCGCACCGACGGTGAAAACCGCGCCGTTAAGCGACTGGAAAGCCAATAATTACGCGAAAGTGAGCGAAGAGACGCAGAAAATGATGGATGCCTGCGTACTTGAGCTGGAGAACCAGTTGCCTCGTCTGCTGAAAAAATAAAGGACCTGGGCGCAGGATATTTCACAGGGGATATCCTGTCGCTCACTGGCAAATCGCGCCGCACATCTGAAACTGAAAGCATAGTGCGTTTGCAAACGCGCGCATACATGATGAAGTGATAGCCACTCTCTTCCCGAAATAGTACGTTAAGAAAGACCTTAATCTGATCCGGTGAAAGAAACAGATCTCTTTCACCGGTGAAGATTAATTAACCCGTTAACGTGTTGCGCTATCAGGCATGTTGTGGAATCCGGAATACGCTGACCAGATCTTGCATGACTCTTGCCTGTTCGTTAAGCATTTCAGAAGCGGCAACCGATTCCTCTACCAGCGCGGCGTTCTGCTGCGTCGTGGTATCGATCTGCCCGATGGCGATATTAATTTGATGAACACCATCGCTTTGCTCAAGGCTGGCCTGCTCTATTTCCTTCAGAATACTGGTGACGCTATCGACATTTTGCACCAGTTCATCCATTTTTCCGTTTACCTGCCGCACCATCTCCAGCCCACGGACGCTTTGCTGCGTTGAGTTCTCGATCAGTGTCCTGATCTCCTTCGACGAATTGGCCGTTTTCTGGGCCAGATTGCGAACTTCCTGCGCCACGACAGCAAACCCTTTACCATGCTCACCCGCACGCGCCGCTTCAACAGCGGCGTTAAGTGCCAAAATATTGGTCTGGAAGGCAATGGAATCAATCAGATTAATGATGTCAGACATCTTATCCGCTGAGTTGCTGATGTTCTGGATCTCTTGCGTCAGCGAAGCCATCAATTTTCCGTTATCCGTCACCGCATTACTCGCTCTCGCCGAAAGTTGTGAAGCATTCGCCGTATTATCGCCAGTATTTTTTACCGTTGCGGAAATCTGTTCCATTGACGATGCAGTCTGTTCGATAGAACTGGCCTGCTCTTCTGTACGGGCTGATAAATCACGGGTTCCGGCCATAATTTGAGAAGCGCCGGTCGCAATATTTTCGGCTCCGCCACGTATTTCCGTGACAATTTTTATTAATTCATCCTGCATATGAGAAATAGCGCTGGTCAGTTGCCCGGTTTCATCTTTTGATGTCACCTTTATCTCTTCCCCAAGGTTGCCTGCGGCGATACGCGTAGCAGCCTCAACCGCATGTTTAATGGGAATAACAATAGCGCGTGAAATAATGATCGCCATGGTGGCGCCAAGAATCAGGCAAACTATCGCGATAATGATCATGACCATTTTTGACGTACTGTAATCATGCAAAAAATCAGTATATGACGATTGCATTTCATCTCGCTGAAGATTGATAAAGGTGTTAATTTTATCAATGTACTGTAATTCTTTTTCACGCGTATTATTTGTATATTCATCAATTGCTGAAACAGGATCTGATTGAATGTTTTGTATCACCTTATTACGCGACTGGATATAGAGTTTTCGCATGTCAGTAACATTGGCTAAAATCGCCTGGGACGCTGCATCGTCTGCCGCCGTGTTGAGTTGTTTATAGAGTTCGTTGATTTTTTCCGATCGTGAAGTCACTTCCTGCATTAACTGGCTTTGCTTTTGCGGATTTTTCTCTATTAATGCATTGAGAAACAGAATCGTTGATGTATTAACTTCTCTGATAAGATTATTACCCATTGCCGTGGTGGGATAATCCTCCGTGACAATTTTTGAGATCTTATTTTTAGCTTCATCCAGTCGATACAGCGCATTTCCGGCAATGAAAGCCAGTAACACGATCAGAATACCGAACGAAAAAATAATCTTATTTCTGATACTTATGCCTGTCGGCTTTACTATGGTAGCTTTGTTTTTCATTATCTTTCCTTAGTGAATTAATAAGCACACCAACTGCGCAATCGCAGATGGCATAGAAAAATATCGGCAGGATAATGATTTCTCTTAGGTATTGATCGGAATAAACTTAAAAAAACACTACTACGATAGGTGATAGCTATCAGAAGAGGGACAATCGATCGTTTATTTATTTCTTATCGTTCGTCAATAAATAATTTAAAAATATCCCCATCAACTTATCCAAAAATATTGATGAATCGGAAGATGCTTTCCGATGTTTTGTAAGTAAAAAAAATAAAGTGAAATCTATCAGATTGCGTTTTATCTTGATTAAGAAGAATCGTAAACCCTGAGAAACTTGATGGTGTTTCTCAGGGTTGCGATATGTAAACTATTTATTACCTCATACTAAATTAAATTTTTGCAAGGTGTCATTAAGAGAAGCAATCGCGCTGGCAATTCCTTGTTGTTTAATCTCTTCACCTTTTGATGCCCCTTCCGCGCGAATAAACCCGACATCGCTGATTCCCAGAAAGCCAAAAAACGAAGCCAGATAGTTTTCCTGAAAATCCATGCTCTGAAGCGGCGTCTGATGGTAAAAACCACCCCGCGCTGATACAACGATAACTTTTTTATCTCCAGCCAGCCCAACAGGGCCAGAAGATGTGTAGTTAAATGTTTTTCCCGGTTGCGCTATTCTGTCCAGCCATGCTTTTAGCTGACCGGGAATTGAGAAGTTATACATCGGTGCGCCAATGACGATAATATCACTGTCAAGAAATTCAGTGACGAGTTGTTGCGAAACTGATTGTTCACTTTTATCAAATGCTGTTTCAGCTACGGCGTAAGATAATGGTCTGAACCCCGCAGCGATATCTGCTGTGAGGTGCTGAATTTCATTTTTTACAACGTCACGATAAATAACTTCACTATATTTCCCGCTGTCGGTGAGTTGCTTAACAACTGCGGATGATAAATGACGGGAGATGGAAGCATCGTGGGTAATACTTGAATCAATGTGTAGAATTTTCATCGCTATTTCACCTTTATTGACCAGACGGAGTTATTTCACGGGCGGCTTTATCTATCAATTCCGCCACCTTTTCCGGGTGGGATATCATCGACATGTGGCTGGCGTTGAGCCGGGTGGTATTAGCACCGATAGCGCTGGCGAAGCGTGACTGAACCGCAGGCCGAAGTGCATGATCGTTTTCAGTGACAAGGTACCAGGAGGGTTTGTTTCGCCATGCCGCCTGCGTAACTTTCTCTGAAAAAGCGCCCGCTGCGATGGGCTGTTGGACAGAGGCCAATAACGCCGCCTTTTTCTGCGACACATCATTTGCCATAACGTCATGGAATATCTTCGGGTCATCCAGCCAGATAAATCCGTTACTGTCTGCCTGCATCCCTTCCATCGGGGCTTTTAATCGCTGAAGTACATCAGCAACAGATTCATTGCTGTCTGGTACCAGTGCTGAGAGGTAGAACAGCCCCTTAACATTTGCTGCATTTCCCGCTTCGGTAATAACGGCTCCGCCCCAGGAGTGGCCGACAAGAAGGACGTCTCCCTGCTGGCGTTCCAGCACTCTGCGGGTTGCCGCAACGTCATCCCGCAGCGAGGTCAGGGGGTTTTGTACAGCGGTAACATGGTAACCAAGGGACTGAAGGCGTGTTATCACCTCACTCCAGCTTGAGCCATCCGTAAAAGCGCCATGAACCAGGACAATATTTTTAATAGGGAGCTCCTCCGCATGCAGTTTGATGGAAAAAAAAGCGATTAACCCGATGAATGCCAGGCGTTTTAAATTTCGTAACTGAAGGTACATATCCTCATCCGTTCTACAGTTTTTCAGCCTATCCGTGCAGCTCAGTGTAGGGCCGGATAAAGGGGGGTATGAAGTGTCTTAAATGACAGATATGATGCAAAATCTGACAACCTGTGGCGGATAAAAAATGCATATCGCACTTCTGGCTCTGCCTGGCAGCATGAAATCGGCTATTGCTGGGCTCTCTGACATGTTCTGGTTGGCTAACCAGGTCATCTCGCAAAGGCCTGGCCTTAATACCCACGCTGACGCTACGGCGCCCTGGTTCATGGTTAAAGTGATCACACCAGACGGAAAGCCGGTGGTTGACGCACAGGGGCGATTGATTGAAAGCGACGGCGCGTTTAGCCACGCTGAAAGATTTGATCTGGTTATTGCCAGCGGTATGCGGCTTGATGCCGACAAATTCCCGGTGGATTTTGCGGCGGTAAAAGCGGGCGCAGCGTGGGTTAAACATCACTATCAGCAAGGAAGCATTGTCGCGGGCGTATGTGCGGGAGGGTTTGTGCTTGGCGAAGCAGGCGTGCTGAATGGCAGGATGTGCACAACAACATGGTGGCTTTTTCATACGTTGCGTGAACGCTACCCTGCAGCCAACCCCATATGGGGTAAGACGCTGGCGGAAGAGAGAAATGTTATTACCACCGGCGGTCCGTTATCCTGGGCGGATCTTGTCATTCATATTGTGCGAAAAAAACTGGGTAATGACGCAGCAAGAATGACAGCAGATATGGCCGTCGCTGACAGCCAGCCACTCTCACAGCATATTTACGCACCCGGTGGATTTCTGAATTCGGTGCATCCATTACTTATCAAAGCCGAAAATATTGTTCGTTACCAAAACATCGCTATCTCCGTTGAGCAACTCGCCGCACAACTGAATATGTCTTCACGGACGTTGCACCGGAAAATGGGTGAATTGTCACAGGAAACGCCCAAAAGTTTTATCACCCGGGTGCGCATTGAAAACGCAGCCGTGTTGCTGGAAAAACCGGGCAAAACGTTAGCGCAGATTGCCGGCGAATGCGGTTACAGTGACGAAACGGCCTTTCGACGCGCCTTCATTAGCGTTATGGGCATGTCACCCGGCAGGTATAAGGAGTGGATTAAACAAAGAAGCGGCTTACAGCAGCCCTGATACAGGATCTTTCCAGCCGCAGGAAGAACGGGTTTACGGCAGAAAAGTGAAAATTTCTCGATGGCTGGATATCCCTTTTCATGCTGATGTAAAAGGAAAATGAGCGCGGGGAAGGGAAAATTTCTCAGGCGGGTAGACAGGAGCCAGAAAAACAAAGGGGTTACCTTTCGGTAACCCCTCGTTTAATCTGGCGGAAGCGCAGAGATTCGAACTCTGGAACCCTTTCGGGTCGCCGGTTTTCAAGACCGGTGCCTTCAACCGCTCGGCCACACTTCCGGAATGAGGCGCACTATAAACATCCCCGGGTCGTCTGTAAAGCCTGAGAATGTTTGTTTGCCTGAAAAACAATCAAAAACGTGTTATTTGTCTGAAATATCAGCGTTATGAGCGTTTATTCAGCACGCCTGCTGGCAAAACTTAGTGTTTCTTGATGTACAAATCTTTTGTCAGATAGACACCGAGACTGTCAGGCGCAAAACCACCCACCCAAGGTTTCACCAGATGCGTACGCACGTAATGGTAGACCGGAATGGCCGGAACATCCTGGGCGAGGAGATCTTCCGCTTGCTGGTAGTATTTCCCGCGTTCGGCAACGTCCTTCGCTTTCGCCGCATTTTGCATCGCTTCGTCATACGCCGGATTGCTGTACTTGCTGGTGTTCTCGCTGTCGCCGGTACGGAAGTTATTCAGGAAGGTCGCGGCATCATCATAGTCGGCAATCCATGCATAGCGTACCGCATCAAAATTACCGGTATGCATGGTATCCAGCATGGTTTTCCACTCCTGATTTTGCAGCTTCGCTTCCACGCCGAGGTTTTTCTTCCACATCGAACTGGCGGCAATGGCAATGCGCTGATGCGTCTCCATGGTGTTGTAAAGCAGATTGAAGCTCAGCGGATGCGACGCGTTGAACCCGGCTTCGTTAAGCAGTTTTTTCGCTTCGGCTATGCGCTTTTCACGCGGCCATGACGCATAATCCGGCGACGCGATTTTCACGCCGCCGATTTGCGGCTGGCTGATAACCCATGCCGGACGCTGCCCCTGCCCCATCACTTTATCGGCGATGATGTCCTTATCCAGCGCCATATTCAGCGCGCGGCGTACGCGCGGATCGTTAAACGGCGCTTTGGTGGTATTAAACTCGTAATAATAGGTCGCCAGTTGCGGTGAGACATGTACCTGATCGCCCAGCGTTTGCTGTAGCTGCGCGAACTGATTCACCGGAATGGTGTAAGTAATATCGATTTCACCCGCCTTGTAGCGGTTAACATCCGCTGTTTCGGCATTAATGGGCAGATAGGTGACTTTATTAATGACCGTCTGTTTGTTGTTCCAGTAGCGCGCGTTGCGCTCGGCAACGATGCGTTCGTTGACCACCCAGTCGGTGACCTTATATGCGCCGCTGGTAACGATGTGTTCCGGTTTGGTCCACTTATCGCCAAAGCGATTAATCAGCACCGGATCGAGCGGCACCAGCGTCGGGTTCGCCAGCATCGCCAGGAACGCGGCCGTTGGCTGCGTCAGCGTGACTTCCAGCGTTGAATCATCCAGCGCTTTTACCCCCAGCGTATCAGGCGATTTCTTGCCTAATGCAATCTCCGCCGCATTCAGAATGTGCATGTTGCCAGGATAGCTGGCGTAAGGCGATGCGGTTTTCGGATCGACCAGACGCTGCCAGCTCCAGACCACATCTTTCGCGGTGATGGCGGTACCATCTGACCAGGTGATGCCCGGACGCAAATGGAATACCCAGACCGTGTTGTCCTTGTTCTCCCATTTTTCCGCGAGGCGCGGTTCGATGGAACCGTCGTTCCTGACTGCCACCAGCCCGTCGAAGATATCGCTAATAATATTAAATTCGACGTCGCTTTCTACTTTCTGCGGGTCCAGTGAAGAGGGCTCGCTGCCATTGTTGCGTACCAGTTCCTGTTTTTCTGCCAGCACAGTCCCTGCTGGCACGGTTGCGGCAAACGCGCCACTGCATGCGCTCAGAATGCCGACAGCCAGGAGGGAAAGTGCAATATGATTACGTGGTTGTGGTTTCATGTCCTTTTCGCCTTATTCATTTATAGTATGCCGACGCGTTTACACTCTTAGCGCCCAAAGATTTATATAGCAATAGATTTCAGTGACATATAAGACACCGATATGGTTCTGCTTCACATTAATCCCTTTATTCTGCCTGGAGCTCATTTCGTCGCAGGAAATATTGTGCTGGTACCCTTGCTTTATGAGTAAAGATGGGTAAAACAACTTTGTTACAAAGCCAGTCTTTTCTAGACTCGGCAGACAATTACATCTGTCATAAGAGAGTGACTCATGGATCGTATTATTACTTCATCGCGTGACCGCAGTTCCCTGCTCAGCACGCACAAAGTTTTACGCAATACCTATTTTCTGCTTAGCCTGACGCTGGCGTTTTCCGCTATCACCGCCACAGCCAGCACCGTGCTGATGCTGCCTTCGCCGGGGCTGATCCTGACGCTGGTGGGAATGTACGGTTTGATGTTCCTGACCTATAAACTGGCCAACAAACCGACCGGTATTCTGGCGGCGTTCGCATTCACCGGTTTCCTGGGTTATATCCTTGGGCCAATCCTGAATGCCTATCTGTCAGCCGGTATGGGTGATGTGATCGGGCTGGCGCTCGGCGGTACTGCGCTGGTGTTTTTCTGCTGCTCGGCTTACGTGCTGACCACGCGCAAAGATATGTCCTTCCTCGGCGGTATGCTGATGGCGGGCGTAGTGGTTGTGCTGATCGGTATGGTGGCGAATATCTTTCTGCAGCTACCGGCACTGCACCTGGCAATTAGCGCCGTGTTTATCCTGATTTCCAGCGGCGCGATTCTGTTTGAAACCAGCAACATCATTCATGGCGGCGAAACGAACTATATTCGTGCAACCGTCAGCCTGTATGTCTCGCTGTACAATATTTTTGTCAGCCTGCTGAGCATTCTGGGCTTCGCCAGCAGAGACTAAACGGCACGTCTGTACAACAAGCCCCGCTTATGCGGGGCTTTGTTTTTTGCTACACTGCCGCCGTTGTTGGCTGACGTTGTGAAAAACTATGTTGATGTTTGAAGGCAAAGAAATTGAAACCGATAGCGAAGGCTATCTGAAAGATACCTCCCACTGGAGCGAAGCTCTGGCAGAGGTTATTGCGCAACAAGAAAGCATTACACTCTCCCCGGAACACTGGGAAGTGGTGCGCTTTGTGCGCGAATTCTATCTGGAATTTAATACCTCGCCGGCCATTCGCATGCTGGTAAAAGCGATGGCGAATAAATTTGGCGAAGAGAAAGGCAACAGCCGCTATCTGTACCGCCTGTTCCCGAAAGGCCCGGCAAAACAGGCGACGAAAATCGCCGGCCTGCCTAAACCGGTGAAATGTATTTAATAGCGGATGCCAAAGTTCGTCCATTCTCTGCCGGGTTGATGCGGTTCAGTCAGCACTCTGTCAACCCGGGCGCTGCGCGGCCCCCCCGCTTTCAGCCATGCCACCAGTTTGTCGACATTTTCCGCTTCTCCGCAAGCCACCACCTCGACACTGCCGTCGTCCAGATTACGTGCATACCCCGTTAGCCCCAGACGCTGAGCTTCATGCTGCGTGCTATAACGAAATCCGACGCCCTGCACCATTCCGTGTACCCAGGCAATTGTGCAAACTTGTGTCATCTTGTTCCCCTTTCTGTGCTGGCGCGTTGCATTTGCCCGGCGAACCCGTGACAATAGCGCCCATTTTCTTCAGTCTACAGAATAGCCGAATATGAGCGTACGTTTAGTGTTAGCCAAAGGGCGCGAGAAATCATTGCTGCGCCGTCACCCCTGGGTTTTCTCCGGTGCAGTCGCACGGATGGAGGGCAAAGCCAGCCTCGGTGAAACCGTTGATATCGTTGATCACCAGGGCAAATGGCTGGCGCGCGGAGCGCTGTCGCCTGCCTCGCAAATTCGCGCTCGCGTCTGGACGTTCGATAAAGATGAAAGTATTGATATCGCTTTCTTTACGCGTCGCCTGCAACAGGCTCAGCAGTGGCGTGACTGGCTGGCGCAGCGCGACGGGCTGGACAGCTATCGCCTGATTGCGGGGGAATCCGACGGGCTGCCCGGCGTGACTATCGACCGTTTTGGTAATTTCCTCGTATTGCAGTTGCTGAGCGCAGGCGCGGAATACCAGCGTCCGGCGCTTCTCTCCGCGCTACAAACCCTCTATCCGCAATGCTCTGTTTACGATCGCAGCGATGTCGCAGTGCGTAAAAAAGAGGGGCTGGAACTGACGCAGGGCCCTGTACTTGGTGAGTTGCCGCCTGCGTTGCTGCCCATCGAAGAGAACGGCATGAAGTTGTATGTCGATATTCAGGGCGGCCATAAAACCGGCTACTACCTTGATCAGCGCGACAGTCGCCTGGCGACCCGCCGCTATGTCGCGGATAAGCGCGTTCTGAACTGTTTCTCCTATACCGGCGGCTTTGCCGTTTCTGCGCTAATGGGCGGCTGCCGCCAGGTTGTCAGCGTGGATACTTCCCAGGAAGCGCTGGATGTGGCAAAGCAGAACGTCACGCTCAACAAGCTTGATCTGAGTAAAGCCGAGTTTGTCCGCGATGATGTGTTCAAGCTGCTGCGCAAATACCGCGATCGGGGCGAAACCTTCGATGTGATCGTGATGGATCCGCCGAAGTTCGTTGAAAACAAGAGCCAGTTGATGGGCGCATGCCGCGGTTATAAAGATATCAACATGCTGGCGATTCAGTTGCTGAACCCTGGCGGCATACTGCTGACATTTTCCTGTTCCGGTTTGATGACCACCGATTTATTTCAGAAAATCATCGCCGATGCCGCAATAGATGCAGGCCGTGATGTACAATTTATAGAACAGTTCCGTCAGGCCGCCGATCATCCTGTGATCGCTCCCTACCCGGAAGGGCTGTATCTGAAAGGGTTTGCCTGTCGCGTCATGTAACTTGAATTTTGGAGCCGCACCCTCATATCTGAGGGAACAGAAGGTTCCCGGGAGGTGACAATGATAGCCAGCAAATTCGGTATCGGTCAGCAGGTTCGCCATTCGCTGCTGGGATATCTTGGCGTGGTGGTCGATATCGACCCTGAATATTCACTTGAGGAGCCGTCGGCGGATGAGCTGGCGGTAAACGACGAGTTACGCGCTCTGCCCTGGTATCATGTCGTTATGGAAGATGACGACGGCCAGGCGGTTCATACCTACCTCGCGGAGGCGCAACTCACCAGTGAAGTGATGGATGAGCACCCGGAACAACCCTCAATGGACGAACTGGCGCGCACCATCCGCAGACAACTTCAGGCGCCACGCCTGCGTAACTGAACATACCCCGCCGACTGCGGGGTATTTTTTTACTTCGCCAGGCCCAACCGGGGTATTTCAATCGCCGGGCAACGATCCATCACCACCCGTAATCCTGCCTCACGCGCCAGCACTGCCGCCTGCTCGTTAATCACCCCTAACTGCAACCACAGCGTTTTCGCACCAGCAGCAATGGCTTCCTGCGCCACACCCCAGGCCGCTTCCGAGTTGCGGAAGACATCCACCATATCGATTTTTTCCGGCACTTCCGCGAGCGTTGCATATCCCTGCTGCCCAAGCAGCGTTTTGCCGGCGACTTTTGGCGAAACGGGGATCACGTGATATCCCTGATCCAGCAGGTATTTCATAACGCGATAGCTCGGGCGGTCAGGCTTATCGCTTGCCCCCACCAGCGCAATAGTCTGGGTCGATTGTAAAATATCGGCGATCTCGGTTTCTTTCATGGTTTCCTCCGGACGATTTCCCAAAGTGTACGTCAAACAGAGCCTCTCAACCATTTTCAGATTTTTTTATCTACTTCTCTTGCAGCATCAGGTGCTTCCAGTAATCTGTAGCGAAAATAACTGACGGGAACCGATGATGGAATCAACAACTCGCACCCTACCCGTGCGCAAACATATTGCACTGGTGGCACACGATCACTGCAAGCAATCGTTAATGAAGTGGGTAGAGCGGCACCAGCCAGTGCTGGCAAAACATGAACTTTATGCCACCGGCACGACCGGTAATTTGATTCAGCGTGCGACAGGTCTTGAAGTGAACGCCATGCTGAGCGGCCCCATGGGCGGCGACCAACAGGTAGGCGCGTTGATTTCAGAAGGGAAAATCGACGTATTGATTTTCTTCTGGGACCCGCTGAATGCCGTTCCGCACGATCCGGATGTCAAAGCGCTGCTGCGTCTGGCGACGGTCTGGAACATCCCGGTGGCGACTAACTTATCGACAGCGGACTTTATTATCGCCTCACCGCAATTCAACGACAGCGTCGACATTTTGATCCCGGATTATCAACGCTATCTGGCCGAACGGCTGAAGTAAGCACAGGCGGCAAAAGCCGCCTGTTGTCAGGGTTTTCTCGCCTGAGGAACATCCAGCGATTTGAGGATATCGACAAAACGCGACGGGTTTTCTTTATTAAACAGCAGCCAGACACGCTTACGCGCGCGCGTTAACGCCACGTACAGCAATCGCCGCTCTTCCGCGTCAGGAAACGTTTCTGTCTGAGGTAGCAGCGCCTGTTCCATAATCGACTCGCGCGCCGGAGCAGGAAAACCGTCCTGCCCCTCATCTAACCCCACCACGATCACATAATCTGCCTGCTGACCTTTACTGGCATGGATGGTCATAAAATCGAGCTGCAACTTCGGCCAGCGGGTTGCGGCCTTTGCGAGACTTTCCGGTTTACGGTGATGGTAACGCGCCAATACCAGGATGCGATCCTCGGGCGTCGCATAACCGCTGAGTTTATCCAGTAAGGCATCGAGTTGATCCTCAACCATCAGCGTTACCGCGTGTTTATCCCCAGCGGTCAGGCTGTTAAGCGGTTTCGCCAGTTGCCACGGGTTTTGCTGAATAAAGCGATTTGCTACTTCACCGATGCGTGAATTGAAACGGTAAGTGGTATCGAGCGCACAAAGATCGCCCTCGCCAAAGTAGTCATGAAACGCGGTGGTCAGCGAAAGCTGCGCCCCGCTAAACCGGTAGATAGCCTGCCAGTCATCACCGACGGCAAACAACGTAGTCTGCGAGTTTTGTTTACGCAAAGCCGCCAGCAGCGCCGCTCGCTGTGGGGAAATATCCTGAAATTCATCCACCAGGATATGCTTCCATGGACTGATAAAACGCCCTTTCTCCAGCACATTGATGGCCTGATGAATCAGACCTGAGAAATCGACCGCATTTTCCGCCTTCAGCGCTGCTTTCCAGGCTTTTAATAGCGGAGCCATCAGCTTAATACGTTTACTGAACAGGTCACGTACCTCTTCTGGCGCATCGGCAATCATTTCAGCCTGCGCACCGCCATGCATTCGCATCAGGCCGATCCAGCGATCGAGGCGTGGTCCTATGCGGCGCTGAAGTTTGTCATTTTCCCAGAAATTGCCTTCCGGCACGTCCCAGGCCATCTCCTCTTCAAGCCATTGCCGCCAGCCTTTTGCCTGCGCCTTTTTCTCGTTGCACTGCTGACACCAGGTTTCCGTAAGCAGCGCCATGCGCGCGGCAGTGTCGTTCTCCAGTTCGCTCAGCACAGGCACTTTTTTACTGCCCTGCCGGATGATATACAGCGCCAGCGCATGGAAAGTCCGCGCGGTAATCTCTTCGGTATGCAGCCGTTCACGGATGCGCTCATCCATTTCCTGAGCCGCCTTGCGGCCAAAAGCTAATAGTAAAATCTGATCGGGAGCCGCCTCGCCGCGCGTAAGCAACCAGCCAGCGCGCGCCACCAATACGGAGGTTTTACCACTGCCGGCTCCGGCCAGCACCAGCAGCGACTGTTCGCCATTCACCACGGCTCGCGCCTGCGAAGGATTGAGCGGAGAACTTTCTATCTGCTCAAAAAAGGCGGCATATTGCGTGAGCATCGCCTCGGTATAGGCCTTATTACGCTGCGCCCTTCGTTCTTCAACATCGTTCAGCCATGCCTGGCACTGCTGCCAGAGCTCGCGGCAGTTCTCAAACTCCGTCAGTCGACTTACGGGCATCGGCAGCGCAGTAAACGCCTGCTGCAACTGCTGTTGTAGCCCGGTAAGCTGTTTGCGCGTCAGCCATTTTGCCCGATCGACACGCCCGGCAATCAGCTCAAGCTGTTCCGATAGCACGCCAGCCGCCACTTCGCTCATCTCCGCGCCCCATTTACTCCAGCGCTCATTAAGATGGTGATAAAAACGTTGGGTTTCGCTCCACTCCGTGCCGTGAAGACGCACCACTTTCTTATCGGCAAGCTGAAACTCCATCTCGCCCCAGACCAGCCCGCGTTTGCACTCAATTGCCAGCAACTGATTAAAAGGAATAAGGTATTCATGCCGGTCACCCGTGACTTTAATGCCCGCGTTCAGAATTATCGCGCGATCGTACGGATGCTGGGCTAACCGTTTTCCCAGTGAAGTCGCTTTCAGTTCCATGACTTATCGTTCTCAGCCTGTGACAATAAAAGCCAGTTTACCTGCCAGAGAATTGGCGCTCCAGTCCAAAAAGTCGTTACAATTGCCGGGATACACCACTCACAGGGTTGTTCTGAGGTTTTATGCGTACTGTTCTGAATATTCTGAACTTTGTTCTTGGTGGTTTTGCCACCACACTGGGCTGGTTGCTGGCAACCGTGGTCAGTATCGTGCTGATTGTAACGCTGCCGCTGACGCGTTCCTGCTGGGAAATCACGAAGCTCTCGCTTGTTCCGTGGGGAAATGAAGCGATTCATATAGATGAACTGGAACCTGAGCGCCAGAATAGCCTGCTGAACGCGGGGGGAACAGCTCTGAATGTCATCTGGTTTGTGCTGTTTGGCTGGTGGTTATGCGTCATGCATATTGCCGCCGGTATCGCGCAGTGCATCACCATTATCGGCATCCCGGTAGGCGTGGCGAATTTTAAAATTGCGGCGATTGCGCTCTGGCCAGTGGGTCGTCGTGTGGTTTCCGTCGAAACCGCCCGCGCAGCCCGCGAAGCTAACGCTCGTCGTCGTTTTCAGTAACCGGACCGAATGCCGCTATGTTAAGCCCTCTGCTTCGTCGTTACACATGGAATAGCGCCTGGCTGTATAACGTCAGAATTTTTATTGCCCTCTGCGGAACAGCAGCGCTCCCCTGGCTGCTTGGCGAGGTCAAACTGACCATCCCCTTAACGCTGGGCGTCGTGGCTGCCGCATTGGCCGATCTGGACGATCGCCTGAGCGGACGGCTGAAGAACCTGATCATCACGTTGATCTCCTTTTTTATTGCTTCTGCCTCCGTCGAATTGCTGTTCCCGTGGCCGTGGCTGTTTGCTATCGGGCTTGTCAGCTCCACCTGCGGTTTTATCTTGTTAGGCGGGCTTGGGCAGCGCTACGCCACCATCGCTTTTGGTGCCTTGCTGATTGCGGTTTACACCATGCTGGGGATTTCGCTTTTCGACCAGTGGTATCAGCAACCACTGCTGTTGCTGGCAGGCGCAGTCTGGTTCAATTTCCTGACGCTGGTTGGGCACCTTGTTTTCCCCGTTCGCGCTTTGCAGGACAACCTTTCACGCAGTTACGGACAACTGGCACACTACCTTGAACTGAAATCCCGCCTGTTTGATCCGGATATTGAAGATGAAAGCCAGGCGCCACTTTACGATCTGGCATTGGCGAATGGTCAGCTCGTCGCTACGCTCAACCAGACCAAAGCAACATTGCTGACGCGCCTGCGTGGCGATCGTGGACAACGAAGCACGCGCCAGTCCCTGCATTACTATTTTGCCGCGCAGGATATCCATGAACGCGCCAGCTCATCGCACATTCAATACCAGACGCTGCGCGAACATTTCCGTTACAGCGATGTGATGTTCCGCTTTCAGCGTCTGCTATCAATGCAATCGCAGGCCTGCGACAGGCTGTCACATGCCATTCTGCTGCGAACGCCCTATCAACATGATTCACGCTTCGAACGTGCGTTTACTCATCTTGATGCCGCGTTAGATCGCATTCGCGCCAGCGGCGTAACGTCAGCCGATCATCTGAAAGCTCTGGGTTTTCTGCTTGATAACCTGCGCGCGATTGACGCGCAATTAGCTACGATCGAAACGGAACAGCCGCAGTCCCAGCTTCTGAATGAGACAGAAAACCAGTTAGCGGATGACAGCCTGAATAGCTTTAGCGATATCTGGTTGCGGCTGCGCAATAATCTGACGCCGGAGTCTGCGCTTTTCCGCCACGCTGTACGTATGTCGCTGGTACTGTGTGTTGGCTACGCATTTATTCAGATCACCGGTTTACAGCATGGTTACTGGATCCTGCTGACCAGTCTTTTCGTTTGCCAGCCCAACTATAACGCCACCCGCCATCGTCTGACCCTGCGCGTCATCGGCACGCTGGTAGGTGTGGCGATAGGTTTGCCGGTGCTCTATTTCGTTCCTTCCCATGAAGGGCAACTGGTGCTGATCGTGATTACCGGCGTACTGTTTTTTGCTTTTCGCACCGTGCAATACGCGCATGCTACGATGTTTATCACCCTGCTGGTGCTGCTCTGCTTTAATCTGCTCGGCGAGGGTTTTGAAGTAGCGATTCCCCGTATCATTGACACTCTGATAGGCTGCGTGATTGCCTGGGCGGCGGTAAGCTTTATCTGGCCTGACTGGCGTTTTCGCCACCTGCCACGCGTGACAGAGCAGGCCTTCGATGCCAACTGCCGTTACCTCGACGCTATTCTGGAACAATATCATCAGGGTCGCGACAACCGGCTGGCGTACCGTATTGCCCGGCGCAATGCTTATAACCGTGATGCTGAGCTGGCGTCGGTCGTATCCAATATGTCTTCAGAACCCGGTGCATCGCCTGAACTCCGCGATGTGGCATTCCGTTTACTGTGCCTGAACCACACTTTTACCAGCTATATTTCTGCACTTGGTGCGCATCGCGAGCAGCTCACCCATCCCGATATTTTGCGTCTGCTTGATGACGCCGTCTGTTATGTAGACGACGCCCTGCATCACCTTCCTTCTGATCATGCGCGCGTACAGGAAACGCTAAGTTCCCTGTCGCAGCGCATTAAACATTTAGATCCGCGCCCGGATAGCAAAGAGCCGCTGGTCCTTCAACAGATAGGCCTGCTTATCGCGTTATTGCCGGAAGTTTGCCGTCTGAAAAGCCAACTGGTTCAGTGAGGATTGGCCGTTTTCTTCATCACAATAGTGAACCATTCCATCAGTTCCTGGCGCGTCTGCGCCGGGAGCGCCGCTTCGTGCAATCCAGTGATAGCGCCTTCCAGCGCCAGAAGAATTTTCACCCCCAAATGGCAATTCGCTTTCCGCAACCTGAGCCAACTGGCCTTTGCGCCAAGAAGACGCAACGTCTGTACATCCATAATTCCGACATCACGAAGCTGCATTTCGAGCTGAAACGTCAGATTAGGGAGATCGCGCAGACGTTTTCGGGCGCTGCGCTGCACTTTTTCACGCCGTGCAGCATCGAGAGAATATGCCGAAAGTTCCAGCAGCATAGGGCGATCGTTCCATAATGCCTGGTCCACAAAGTAGTAATTTAACGAAACCTCCCGTCCACGTTTGTTGAATACTAAAAGTGGCGCATGGTGCGTTATTGCATATTGAGCGCTTTGTTCACAGGCCCGCAGATAAAGCTCTCCTTCGGCCACCATTGCAAAAACCGTGTCATCCACCGACAAGCTATAACCGCCAAAATGCGCACGGTGACGAATTTCGCCAAGCGATGTGAGACATTCACATGATTGATATATACGCTGATAAGAAAGGTCTTCCATGATTTTTTCCTTATAAATCACACAGTAAAGCCACTACAATGTTAGCTGTTTCGTTAGGCAGGAACATAGGCAACTGTGGACGGGACAGCAAGCGAATTTTTCGTTGTGCGGTAAAGACAAAACAAAAATGCGAGATAGTTTCAGAAATTGAGGTTGATCTTTGAACATTCAGGGGTTACTGTATGTTTATACAGTAACTCACAGGGCTGGATTGATTATGTACACTTCAGGCTATGCTAAGCGTTCAACGACATTCGATTCCGCACTCACTACGTTAAATCATGCTGACTCCTCCCGCGGAGCGTCCGGGCTTATTAGCGAAGTGGTTTATCGCGAAGATCAGCCGGGAATGACGCAGCTTCTTTTATTGCCCTTGTTGCAGCAACTTGGCCAACAGTCCCGCTGGCAGTTATGGCTTACGCCACAGCAGAAACTGAGCCGTGAATGGGTGCAATCCGTTGGTCTGCCACTCACCAAGGTGATGCAGGTTAACCAGCTTTCACCTTGCCTGACGCTGGAATCAATGATCCGCGCATTACGCACCGGGAACTATAGCGTCGTAATTGGCTGGCATGCGGAAGAATTAACCGAAGATGAGCACCACCGTCTGGTGATGGCAGCAGAAGAAGGCAACGCGATCGGCTTCGTTATGCGTCCAGTACGCCATGATCCCCTGGCTGCGAGACAGCATTCCGGGATAAAAATTCACTCAAATTTGTATCATTGAGTAAATTTAAGAGTATTCCTGGGATTATTTTTGCCTGAAGGTTGCTTTTGCATTTTATCCGCAAAATACAGCGACAAAGCCTGCGTGGCGCGCTTTTCAGCTTAATTGCATCGGACAAAATAACAGCGGAATTGTTAAATATTGTGTATACAAAGCCTTTTTTTTCATATGCCTGACGGAGTTCACACTTGTAAGTTTCCAACTACGTTGTAGACTTTACATCGCCAGGGGTGCTCGGCATAAGCCAAAGATATCGGTAAAGATATCTGTTGAATAGTTAGTGAGCAACGCCCCCGGTGAAGGATTTAACCGTGGCATCTCTGAGAGATAACCATGGCGATTTTTGGATGATAACGAGGCGCAAAAATGAAAAAGACAGCTATCGCGATTGCAGTGGCACTGGCTGGTTTCGCTACCGTAGCGCAGGCCGCTCCGAAAGATAACACCTGGTATGCAGGTGGCAAACTGGGTTGGTCCCAGTATCATGACAAAGGTGCGGTATGGCAGAACGATGGCCCGACCCACGAAAGCCAACTGGGTGCTGGTGCGTTCGGTGGCTACCAGGTTAACCCGTACGTTGGTTTCGAACTGGGTTATGACTGGCTGGGCCGTATGCCGTACAAAGGCGACACAGTTAACGGCGCGTTCAAATCTCAGGGCGTTCAACTGACTGCTAAACTGGGTTACCCGATCACTGACGATCTGGATATCTATACCCGTCTGGGTGGTATGGTATGGCGTGCTGATGGTCAGAGCAACCAGGGCTTCAAAGATCACGATACCGGTGTTTCTCCGGTCTTCGCTGGTGGTGTTGAGTATGCACTGACTCGTGATATCGCTACCCGTCTGGAATACCAGTGGGTTAACAACATCGGTGACGCAAGCACCGTTGGTGCTCGCCCGGATAACGGTATGCTGAGCGTAGGCGTTTCCTACCGTTTCGGTCAGCAGGAAGATGCAGCTCCGGTAGTTGCAGCTCCGGCACCGGCTCCGGCTCCGGAAGTGCAGACCAAACACTTCACCCTGAAGTCTGACGTTCTGTTCAACTTCAACAAAGCAACTCTGAAACCGGAAGGTCAGCAGGCGCTGGATCAGCTGTATGGTCAGCTGAGCAACCTGGATCCGAAAGACGGTTCAGTAGTGGTTCTGGGCTTCACCGACCGTATCGGTTCTGACGCTTACAACCAGGGCCTGTCCGAGAAACGTGCTCAGTCCGTTGTTGATTACCTGGTCTCCAAAGGTATCCCGGCGAACAAAATCTCCGCACGTGGTATGGGCAAATCCAACCCGGTTACCGGCAGCACCTGCGACAACGTGAAACCACGCGCAGCGCTGATCGATTGCCTGGCACCGGATCGTCGCGTAGAGATCGAAGTGAAAGGCAGCAAAGACGTTGTAACTCAGCCGCAGGCTTAAGTTTACGTCTTAGCAAAAACCCCGCCAGAGTGCGGGGTTTTTTATTGCCTGAAATTCTGTCACGTCTTAGGGAAAACTCACTCTTTACCTAACAGCGCCTGCAAATCATGTTTCAGTGTGGACATCTGCGAAGCATACTTCTCTTTATGTTCCGCGTCCTCAATCAGTTGTACAATCGTTTCAGACAGTGTTTTCCCCCGCCGCTGCGCCAGCCCCGCAAGTCGTTGCCAGACGACAAACTCCAGGTCGATTGACTTTTTACGCGTATGCTGGTGCTCCGCGTTAAAATGCCGTTTACGCCTGGCACGGATAGTCTGTTTCATTCGGTTAACCAGTGCCGGATTGATATGGAGACCAATCCATTCATTCACCTGTACCGGCTCATTTTCGAGGGTCAACAATACATCGACGGCTTCCTTCGCAGCACTAGCTTCTATATAACGCGTGATCAGTTCCCCTTCACGGTGCTTTTTAACCAGATACTTCCATTTCCAGCCGCTTTCGAGATTTTCCAGTTGTTGATATTTCATTGCTCTCTCAACGTTACCGTGTAACTCAGTTCAGAATATCAGTTTTTTGTCACTCTGCTTAAAAGAAATCATCCGCTGTGAGCTATCATCCAGCTTCGCATCGCGAAAGCGCGTAATCCCGGTGTGTTAAAGAAGGGTTTACGGTATAATCTCGCCTTTTACACCAGACCAAAAAAACGACTTTGACCATTACAAAACTTGAATGGAACGACCTGGTTCCTGATACTGAAAGCTATCAGGAAGTTTTTGAATCGTCCGGATCTGCGCACGAAGCGGTCTTCTCGCTGGCCGATACGCAACCCCGATTACAGTACGCGCTGGAGCAACTGCTCTATCCGCAGGCGACGTCACGCTTTTTACTGGCAAAAGCGCCAGAAGAAGCTGAATACCTGGCACTTATTGCCAGCGCTACCGGAGAAATGCTCCCTCAGGACCGCCCGCTTGTCGGGGGGCAATACAACATCAACGGCTCATCCGTAAGTTTTGACCCGGCAACCAGTGCGCAATCTACTTTCACGGGAAGTAAGCCTGTAGCAATTGCTGAGTGGATCGAAGCGGAGCAACTGTTTGGTTGTTTGCGTCAGTTCAATCATGAAATTACTTTGCAGCCTGGTCTGGTACATCAGGCAAACGGCGGCGTGCTAATCATTTCCCTGCGCACGTTGCTTGCGCAACCGCTGCTGTGGATGCGTCTGAAAACAATGGTGTCTCAGCACCGTTTTGACTGGATCTCCTTCGACGAATCTCGCCCTCTGCCGGTAAGTATCCCGTCTATGCCGCTGGATCTGAAAGTCATTCTTGTTGGAGAACGCGAATCGCTGGCTGATTTCCAGGAGATGGAGCCCGATCTGGCCGCCCAGGCAATTTACAGCGAATATGAAGAAACGCTGCAAATTGTGGATGCCGAAACAATGGGAGCCTGGCGTCAATGGGTCGAGCAGGTTGCCCACAGCGCTCAGCTCCCCTCACCCGGTACCGATGCGTGGCAGCCGTTAGTTCGTGAAGCCGTGCGCTATACCGGCGATCAGGAGACGTTGCCGCTCTGCCCATTATGGCTGGCGCGCCAGTTGAGGGAAGTCGCGGCGACAACCACAGGCGCAACGTTCAGTGGCGAAGAACTTCGCTCGATGTTTGCTCAACGTGAATGGCGCGAAGGATTCCTCGCTGAACGGATGCAGGACGAAATTCTGCTGGAACAAATTCTCATCGAAACCGAAGGCGAACAGATTGGTCAGATCAACGCGCTGTCAGTCATCGAGTTTCCTGGTCATCCACGTGCTTTCGGTGAGCCTTCACGTATTAGTTGCGTCGTTCATGTCGGTGACGGCGAGTTCAACGATGTTGAACGCAAAGCCGAACTGGGCGGCAATATCCACGCGAAAGGCATGATGATCATGCAAGCGTTCCTGATGGCGGAACTGGAGCTGGAACAGCAGCTTCCCTTCTCTGCCTCGCTAACCTTTGAGCAATCTTACAGCGAGGTTGATGGCGACAGCGCCTCTATGGCGGAGCTGTGCGCTTTAATGAGCGCCCTTGCAGAAGTGCCCATCAATCAGAGTCTGGCGATCACTGGCTCCGTGGATCAGTTCGGTCGTTCACAGCCGGTTGGCGGGTTGAATGAAAAAATCGAAGGATTTTTCGCCATTTGCCAGCAGCGGGAGCTAACAGGTAAGCAAGGGGTGATTATTCCGTCAGCAAATGTACGTCATCTCTCGTTGCATCAGGAACTGCTGGACGCGGTTCAGGCACAACAATTCTTTATCTGGGCCGTAGACGATGTTCGTGATGCGCTACCTTTATTAACAGGCCTGCCGTGGGAAGCTGAAGGACAAAACAACCTCAAGCAACTCATTCAGGAACGTATTGCACAGGCGACGCAACAGGATGCACGCCACCGTTTCCCGTGGCCGCTGCGCTGGTTGAATTGGTTTAACCAAAACTGATCGGACTTGTTCAGCGTACACGTGTTAGCTATCCTGCGTCCGAAATTACAAATAAGGTTTACTGAGAACATGGTAGATAAACGCGAATCCTATACAAAAGAAGATCTTCTTGCCTCTGGTCGCGGCGAACTGTTTGGCGCAAAAGGCCCGCAATTGCCGGCACCCAATATGTTGATGATGGACCGTGTGGTCAAAATGACCGAGACCGGCGGTAACTTTAATAAAGGCTATGTCGAAGCTGAGCTGGATATCAATCCGGACCTGTGGTTCTTTGGCTGCCATTTTATCGGCGATCCGGTGATGCCTGGCTGTCTTGGTCTGGATGCCATGTGGCAGCTGGTTGGTTTTTACCTCGGCTGGCTTGGCGGCGAAGGTAAAGGCCGTGCGCTGGGCGTCGGTGAAGTGAAATTTACCGGTCAGGTTCTGCCGACAGCAAAAACCGTTACTTACCGTATCCACTTCAAACGCGTTGTTAACCGTCGTTTGATCATGGGTCTGGCCGATGGTGAAGTTCTGGTCGATGGTCGCGTGATCTACACTGCTTCCGACCTGAAAGTGGGCCTGTTCCAGGACACCTCCACTTTCTGATAGCGAATTCTCATCCGCTATAAAGGCGAAACCTCCGCATTGCGGAGGTTTCTTTTTAAAGAGACAGAATCAGGCGATAACGGCCCTGTCTTCCATGGCCTCTCGCCAGCCTCCCAGCCATTCGGACCTTTGATTCAGGGTTTGGTACGGACACATTTCTTTCGGGCGTCCGGTAATACCAGCCTGATAACCACGTTGATGTGCCCGTTCCAGGCGATCTCGTTTTTGTCTCTTCATGCCTCGTTTCCCTCACTCTTTGATCTGGTGGAAAAGAAAACAGTGGTCACTTAATGTGCAGCCACAGGTAACGAATACCTTGAATAGGCGTTGTCGTCAATGCGCAAAATTCACGCCAGTGTCATAAATGTGAGCTACACAGAAATTCATTTGTACAAAAAATGTGAGCCAGCACAACTAATGTACGGAGCATACTGATAAAAAAAACCGTCACGGTTTTTAGCCATGACGGTTCATTTTTGATTAAATTTTCTTATGGCAGACGATTTAGCTGTGCGGCTATGCTCGCCGCCTCCTGCTGCCAGCCCTGAGCCAACATTTTCACCATTTCATCATACCCATCTTGCTGTTGCTTGAGCTCAATATGGAACGGTCGCTTAATCAGTTGCCCCTGGTGTTTGAGCAACCACTCCCCGCTGACAATAACGCGACCATCATAACGCCCGTGGAAACCGGTCACCGTAACATTCAGCGTGTCCTGCTCACTGCCCAGCGGCTGCGATGCCACAACCCAACCCGGCAACTGATTGCTCAGGTTAGCGACCAGCGTATTGCGCAGTTGCTGGTCAAGCGGGCTGGCCCACAGATTGTTATTCGCAATAACATATTGCACATCCGTGGTTTGATACACTACACCATTACCCGCCAGGTAATCCGGCACTGAAACCTGCTCAACCCATAACTGACGATTGCCCTGGCTCTGCACGGTGCTGGCCTGCACTGCCGTTTGTGGCGGCGACGGTAACTGGTAATAACTTTTATTGTCACCGCTGCTGCCACATGCCGTCAGCAACAGCGCCACAATTATTAGCGCGCTCTTTTTCATTGTTTCGCCCTCTTCGGCTGCGGATCGTCTTTCCCTTTCGCTTCGAATACCAGCGCATTGCTCTTGTCGTTGAGTGTTTTCAGCACCGGTTGCAATTCCCGCAGTACCTGATCCAGGCGCTGCATATCCGCCACCATCTTGTTATAGGCAGCAGAGCCAGGCTGGAAGCCCTGCATACTGCGATTCAGTTCACGCAGCGTGGACTGCATATCCGCCGGAAGCTGCTGCATCGACTGGCTGGACGTCAGCTTGTTGAGATTATCCAGCGTCGTTTGCAGACGTTTGAGCGTCTGCTGACTTTCAGCAAGCGTTGACGTCGCCTGCTGGATCATCGGATTCAACGGCAGATTGTTGATCTTATCCAGCGTATCCATCAGACGCTGCTGGATCTGCGCCAGCCCGCCGCTCACGGTTGGAATGATCGGGTAACCAGCAAACTCTCGCATGCCACTTACGGCAGGTACGTTGTTATAGAAGTCGAGGTCGACATACAGCGCACCAGTAATAATATTCCCGGTCTTCAACGAAGCGCGCAGGCCGCGTTTGAGCAGTTCATTCAGACGCGCGCTCACATCGGGATCTTCGCCCAGTTCATTAATCAACCGCCCAGGTTCAATACGGACCAGCACAGGAATGCGGTAATCATCATTCAGCGCCTGACGCATACCAGTAGTGAAGAACGGCACCCTGCTTACCGTGCCCAGACGAATGCCACGGAATTCAACCGGCGCGCCAGGTTGCAGGCCGCGAATCGAGTCTTTGAAGAACATCAGGTAGTCGATGTGATCGGTATAGAGCGACTCCTGAATGCTGCGCTGATCGTCATACAGCGTGAAAGCTGCATTCTCCGCCACCGGCTGGCCCAGATCCACGCCTTCCGGCACGTCAAAACTGACGCCGCCGCCGAACAGCGTAGCCAGCGAGCCCATCTCCACACGCATTCCGGCGGAGGTCAAATCAACGGCAATACCGCTGTCTTTCCAGAAACGCACATTGCTGGTCACCAGCCGATCGTTCGGCGCATTGATAAACAACTGATAACTCATCGTGCGTTTTTGCGTATCGAACGTGCTGGTCTCAACCGAACCGACGCGATAACCACGGAACAATACTGGATCGCCGGGACTCAGTTGCCCGGCTTTGCTGCTGTCGAGGATCACACGAATGCCTTTGGCGTCAGGCGGCGCCAGAGGCGGGGAATCGAGCAAGTTATAACGATCCGGCGCGCTGCCTTTTGCACCCGGTTGCAGCTCGATATAGGCACCCGAAAGCAGCGTGCCCAGACCGCTAATCCCTTCACGGCCCACCTGCGGTTTCACAACCCAGAAAACAGAATCATCATGCAGCAGCTTTTCCATACCGGAGTTAAGCCGCGCCTTGATTTCCACATGAGTTAAATCGTCAGTCAGCGTCATGCTTTCCACCACGCCGACATCAACGCTGCGACTCTTGATGGTGGTCTTACCGCCGACAATTCCCTCGGCATTAGTGGTGATCAGTGTCACCTCCGGCCCCTGGTGGCTGTAATGATAAAAGAGGATCCATGCGCCAATCAGCGCCGTAACAATCGGGAAAATCCACACCGGCGACCAGTTTCTCACCTTTTGCACGTTGGCTTCCCCACTCTTATTCTCCATGCTCTAACGACTCCTCATGGTGCGTTTGTGGCTCACGATCCCAGCTCAAGCGCGGATCGAAAGTCATTGCCGCAAACATCGTGATAATAACGACCAGCGCAAACATCAGCGCACCCATCGCAGGATAAATATTCATCAGCCCGCCCATCCGCACCAGCGCGGAGAGTACGGCAATCACAAACACGTCAATCATTGACCAGCGCCCGACAAACTCCACCACTTCATAAATAAAATGCATCCGCTCGCAGTCTCGTCGGCCATGGCCTTTTGCATCAATACAGAGCCAGGCAATGCCTATCATTTTCAGCGTCGGCACCATAATACTGGCGATAAAAATCACCAACGCCACCGGGTAAGAACCCTCGCTCCACAGCAAAATCACCCCGGCGAGAATGGTCGATGGCATGCGATCGCCCAGTAGGTCGGTCACCATGATCGGCAAAATATTGGCAGGCAGATAGAGCATCATCGCAGTCATCAACAGCGCCAGCGTCCACTGGATACTGTTGCGCCGTCGGGCGTGTCCACGCGTGTGGCAGCGCGGGCACACAGGTTGATCGATCGCGACAATCGCCGTACAGCACGGGCAGGAACGCAGCCCCTGACGGATCCCCGGCACACCGACGCGCAATACCTGTTGCGGCTGCGGCGCGGGCGCAATGTCATCCCACAACCAGTGACGATCAACGCACTGGAAAGCGCGCAATTGCAACAGACAGAACAGACACCAGGGAATAAAACTGCTGCCAATGCCAATATCACCATAGGCCATCAGCTTGACAAAACTCACCAGCACACCTGCGAGGAAGATCTCCGCCATTCCCCAACTTTTTAGCTGGAATAACACCCGCGCCAGATTAACACGCAGACGGAAGTCCATCGGCACACGATTCACCAACAGCAGGATAGTCACCAGGCAGAATGCCGGAACCAGTTGTACGAACAGCAGGAAGAAAGTGCCAAGGCTGGCGTAATCTTCAGAAAAGAGCACGCCGGGAATTTCCAGCAGTGTGACCTCGCTGGCGACACCGGCGACCTGCATATTAACGAAAGGAAAAAGGTTGGCGAGCAACAACATGAACAATGCCACAATGGCATAAGCCGTGGGACGCTGCCGGGGCGCGTCCCATTCGGTTGTCAGTGTCGTGCCACAGCGCGGACAAGTCGCTTTATGACCATGCTGCAACAGCGGCAGCGCCACCAGCATGTCACATTGCGAACAAAGAATGTGCCGTGTGGCGTGGTGGTGTTCACACATACTGACTCCCTTTATGCGCCGTTTTTCAAAGCCTCCAGGTACTCCCAGCGTTCAAACGCCTCTTCCAGCGCCTGTTCCGCCGCAGCCATGTCAGCCAGGACTTTTTGCGTATGATCGTGCGGCTGGCTAAAGAAGCTGGCATCGGCGACCTGAGCCTGCAAATCACTCAGTTCCGCTTCCAGTTGTTCCAGCTTTTGCGGCAATTGTTCCAGTTCTCGTTGCAGGTTATAGCTTAGTTTGTTACTACCGCGTTTGACAGTTCCTGCTTTGGTTACTGGAACTTCCACCGTTTTCTTCGCCGCCGCCTGTTTAAAGGCCTGTGAAGCCGCTTGCTGACCGCGGGCATCGTGGTAACCGCCCACATACTGTCCAATCCGGCCTTCGCCTTCGAAAATCCAGCATTCGGTCACTGTATTATCCACAAACTGACGATCGTGGCTCACCAACAGAACGGTGCCCTGATAGCTATCAATCAGCTCTTCCAGCAGCTCCAGCGTTTCCACATCCAGGTCGTTGGTCGGTTCATCGAGAATCAACAGATTGCTGGGTTTCAGGAACAAACGCGCCAGTAACAGACGGTTGCGTTCCCCGCCGGAGAGCGCGCGTACCGGCGTCATCGCCCGTTTCGGATGGAACAAGAAGTCCTGCAAATATCCCAGAATATGGCGCGGCTTACCGTTTACCAGCACTTCCTGCTTGCCTTCAGCCAGGTTGTCCATCACCGTTTTATCCGGATCAAGTTCGGCGCGGTGCTGATCGAAGTACGCCACTTCCAGCTTGGTACCCACATGCACGCGGCCACTGTCAGCTTTCAGTTGATCCAGCATCAGCTTCAGCAAGGTGGTTTTACCGCAGCCGTTCGGACCAATCAGCGCAATTTTATCGCCGCGCTGTACCTGCGTGGAGAAGTCGCGCACCAGCACTTTGCCCTCCACGCCATAATTAACGTTTTCCATCTCAAAGACGATTTTGCCGGAGCGAGATGCCTCTTCGACCTGCATCTTCGCGCTACCCATCACTTCACGGCGTTCACTGCGCTCGCGACGCATCGCTTTCAGCGCACGGACGCGGCCTTCGTTACGGGTACGGCGCGCTTTAATCCCCTGACGGATCCACACTTCTTCCTGCGCCAGTTTGCGGTCGAACTCGGCGTTTTGCAGCTCTTCAACGCGAAGGTTCTCTTCTTTCTCCAGCAGGTAAGTATCGTAATCACCAGGATAGGTAACCAGCTTGCCGCGATCGAGATCGACAATGCGCGTCGCCATATTGCGGATAAACGAACGGTCGTGCGAGATAAAGATAATGGTGCCGCTAAAGGTTTTCAGGAAACCTTCCAGCCAGTCGATCGCTTCAATATCCAGGTGGTTCGTCGGTTCGTCCAGCAGCAGTACTTTAGGCCCGCTGACCAGCGCACGGCCCAACGCCGCTTTACGCAACCAGCCACCGGATAACGCCGACAGCTCCATATCCGGCTCCAGACCGAGTTGCCCCAGCACCTCATTGATACGATCTTCCAACTGCCACAGGCCGTGGTGATCCAGCATCTCCTGCACTTTCGCCAGTTCATTGAGATTTTTATCACTCGGATCGGTCATCACCAGATGGGAGATTTCGTGATAACGCTTCAGATACTCAGCCTGTTCAGAAATACCTTCCGCGACGAAGTCATAGACGCTACCGGTGACATTGCGCGGCGGGTCCTGCTGTAGGCGTGAAACGATCAGATCCTGTTCGTAAACAATGCGGCCATCATCCAGGCCCTGTTCACGGTTGAGGATCTTCATCAACGTCGATTTACCTGCGCCGTTACGGCCGACCAGACAGACGCGTTCATTTTCTTCGATATGCAGTTCAGCATTATCGAGGAGCGGCGCATCGCTGAACGACAGCCACGCGCCATGCATACTGATTAATGACATTTATTTATCCTTTCAGGCTGCGGTAATCAGCCAGCAGTTGTGGATTTGACGGTTGCGGGCAAAATCCTGCGACTGCGTTTTTTGAGTAATTTCTTGTGCCTGCAGACCCAGTTTCGCCAGCCCGTCGAGATCCATACGGAAACCGCGTTTGTTATTGGAAAACATAATGGTGCCGCCTTTGCGCAGCAGGCGTTTCAGATCCTGCATCAGACGCATATGATCGCGCTGCACATCAAAAGAGTCTTCCATACGTTTGGAGTTGGAGAAGGTCGGCGGATCGATAAAGATCAGATCGAACTGCTCATCGGTCTCACGCAGCCAGCTCAGACAATCGGCCTGAATCAGGCGATGAGCGCGGCCGCTCAGGCCGTTAAGGCGCAGGTTGCGCTCGGCCCACTCCAGATAAGTACGCGACATATCCACCGTAGTGGTGGAACGCGCGCCGCCCAGACCGGCATGCACGCTGGCGCTGCCGGTGTAGGAGAAGAGATTGAGGAAGTCTTTACCCTTGCTCATCTGCCCCAGCATACGGCGGGCAATACGGTGGTCAAGGAACAGGCCGGTATCCAGATAGTCCGTCAGGTTGACCCACAGGCGGGCGTTGTATTCGCTCACCTCCATAAAGTCGCCCTTCTCGTTCATTTTCTGATACTGATTGGTGCCCTTTTGCCGCTCGCGGGTTTTCAGCACCAGCTTGTTCGGGGCGATACCCAGCACCTGGATGGTGGCGGCGATAATATCAAACAGGCGCTGGCGCGCTTTTTGCGCATCGATGGTTTTCGGCGCGGCATACTCCTGCACCACCACCCACTCGGCGTAGCGATCGACCGCCACGTTGTAATCCGGCAGATCGGCATCGTACAGGCGATAGCATTCAATGCCCTCCTGGCGCGCCCATTTCTCCAGTTTCTTAACGTTCTTGCGAAGGCGGTTGGCATAGTCTTCCGCCATCGCTGGCGCTTTTGCTTCGCCGGTATTTTCGGCCAGATGGTAATTTTTCTGTACGCAATCCAGCGGGCCGTTCTTGGCTTTGAACTGGCGCTCAGCACGCAGTTGCAGGCAGTTAAGCAAATCGACAGAGGCGCTGAACAGCGACAGATGCCAGCCGCCAAACTGCGCTTTCAGCAGGCGACCCAGCAGGCTATGCAGCGCGATCAGTGCCGGCTCGCTCTCCAGACGTTCACCGTACGGCGGGTTACTGATCACAGTACCGTACGGGCCTTTCGGCAACGGATTGCTGAGCTGGGCGACATCTTTTACTTCGAAGGTCACCAGCTCGCCAATCCCGGCGCGGCGGGCGTTGCTGCGGGCACGCTCAATAACACGCGCATCGTTGTCGGAGCCGTAAAAGTGAGATTCATAACCCGCCAGCCCCTGGCGCGCGCGCGTTTGCGCTTCTGCTTTTACCTCTTTCCACAGCGCTTCATCATGCTGCGCCCAGCCGCCAAAACCCCAGTGACCGCGATGCAGACCCGGTGCGCGATCGGTTGCCGCCATGGCAGCTTCGATCAGCAGCGTGCCGGAACCGCACATAGGATCGAGCAGCGGTGTGCCCGGCTGCCAGCCGGAGCGCATCACAATGGCTGCTGCCAGGTTCTCTTTGATCGGCGCAATACCGGTACGATCGCGGTAGCCGCGCAGGTGCAGGCCTTCGCCGCTCAGATCGAGGGAGATATTCGCTGTCTCCTGATTCAGCCAGACGTTAATACGCAGATCCGGCAGTTCACGCTCAACGTTTGGACGCGGCAGATTTTTGCGGGTAAAGCTATCGACTATGGCGTCTTTCACTTTCAGCGCGCCGTACTGGCTGTTGCGAATCTCATCATTCAGACCGCTAAAGTGCACAGCAAACGTCGCGCCAGGATTGAAAATCTCTGTCCAGTTGATCGCCTGCACACCGAGATAAAGGTCAAGATCGCTATAAACCTTGCACTCTCCGAGCGGCAGCATAATGCGCGAAGCCAGGCGACTCCACATCAGGCTCTGGTACAGAAGCCGCGTGTCACCTTCAAAATGGACACCACCCTGAACCACGCGGCACTCCTGCGCGCCGAGTTTTTCCAGTTCAGTTTTTAACAGCTCTTCCAGCCCGCGGGCCGTACTGGCAAACAGAGAAATCATAATGTCACTTATACTCAACGAAAATTGTTGCGCATTATAGCTAATCTGGCGGTCATGTCATAAAGTTGAGGGCTTATTTTCGACTTACAGGGGGCAAGACGTGCCTACGATTTCGCGTCTCTTTATCCATCCGGTGAAATCCATGCGCGGTATTGGGCTGACGCATGCGCTTGCCGATGCCAGCGGCTTTGCTTTTGACCGTATTTTTATGGTCACTCAGCCCGATGGCACTTTTATTACCGCGCGTCAGTATCCGCAGATGGTACGCTTTACACCCTCGCCATTAACCGATGGCCTGCATCTGACCGCACCGGACGGCAGTGGCGCGATAATTCGTTTTACCGATTTTGCGCCTGATGGCGCGCCAACGGAAGTGTGGGGCAACCATTTTACCGCGCTAATCGCGCCGGATGAGATTAATCGCTGGCTCAGCGGCTTTTTCGCCCGTGAAGTGCAATTGCGCTGGGTCGGCCCGGAATTAACCCGCCGTGTTAAGCGTTATGAAGATGTACCGCTCTCCTTTGCTGACGGTTTCCCTTATTTATTGACCAACGAAGCTTCGCTGCGTGATTTGCAAAACCGCTGCCCGGCCAGCGTGAAGATGGAGCAGTTTCGCCCCAACCTGGTGGTAACTGGCGCGCAAGCGTGGGAAGAGGATAGCTGGAAAGTCGTGCGTATCGGCGATGTGGTGTTTGATGTTGTTAAACCGTGTAGCCGTTGCGTATTTACCACCGTCAGCCCGGAGCGTGGGCAAAAACATCCGACCGGCGAACCGTTATCCACGCTGCAAGGTTTTCGTACTGCGCAGGATAACGGCGAAGTCGATTTTGGGCAGAACCTGATTGCGCGCAACAGTGGCGTCATCCGCGTGGGCGACGACGTGGCCGTGCTGGCGACCGCACCAGCAAAAATTTATGGCGCTGGCGCCGTGGCAGAAGCGCTGGAACCGGAAGTTCAGGCAGCGGGAACAGTAGAGATTAGCTGGCAGGGGCAAACATTTATTGGCAACAATCAGCAGGTGCTGCTGGAGCAACTGGAAAATCAGGGGATCCGCGTACCCTATTCCTGCCGGGCAGGCATATGCGGCTGTTGCCAGATCAAGCTGATTGAAGGTGAAGTGAGTGCGATGAAAAAATCGGCCATCAGGCAGGGCGGTGCCATCCTCTGTTGCAGTTGTATTCCGAAAACGGCACTGCGACTGGAGGCTTAAACCGCCTGTTCGAAACGGAGACTCTCGGCGTGAAGCTGGGGTTTCAGGCGATCGTTCATCACCTTAATCGCATCACCCAGTTGCATCGTGCGCCCGGCAATCACCACGCCGGGTTGCGCCAGCAGGCACAGTGCAGCATTTTCGCCCGGCTCAACCACCAGCAGGTTTACGCACTCCTGAGTGTCGCTCAGCCAGACACAGGCACCTTCACCGGTCGTCGGCGACCAGAGCGTATCGTGCGTCATAAAGTGCCAGCTTTTCGGCATTTGCGGTTTCAGGAAGCGAATCGCCACGAGCGCGTTAAGTACCAGTTCCGCACGCTGCTCATTAGAGAGATCAAGGTTGCGGCATTTTTCCTCAAACGAGAAATATAAAGCAGCGTCATCAACACAAAAACCGGAAGGTGAAAACGCATCCGGCGTCAGCATTTTTCGGGCAAAACGGGAGCGAAATAACATGCCATTGGCTAAATCGAGCATCATACGATCGTGCTCGTCATCAAAATACCAGCGCCAATTATCATCAGGTTTAATTCGCATTGTTCTCTCCCCTCCCCTTAAACTTCCTGTCGCTTTTTTATCCTGTCGCCGTCTCGCTTATTGCTCTAATAATAAAAGACCACAATGTACAAATTAGCAACAATGAGGGAATATAAAACAACCAGGGCCGGAAATAAAGCCCTGGATACATACTGACAAAAAAAGATTAGATATGGGTGACGATTTCTTTAATCAGCGGCGGGCCTTTAAAAATAAAGCCGGAATAAATTTGCACGATAGACGCACCCGCAGCGATCTTCTCACGGGCAGCAATCACTGAGTCAATACCGCCGACGCCGATAATTGGCAAACGACCATTTAATTCCTGCGACAGGCGACGGATTATTTCCGTGCTTTTTAATTGCAGCGGGCGTCCACTTAAACCACCGGTTTCATCACAGTGTTTCATTCCCTGCACCAGCGATCTTTCCAGCGTGGTATTGGTAGCAATAACACCATCAATATTGTGGCGAACTAAACTGTCGGCCACCAGGATCAATTCTTCTTCAGAAAGATCGGGCGCGATCTTCACCGCCACCGGAACATATTTATGGTGGATGTTTTGCAGATCGTTCTGCTTATTTTTAATCGCCGTTAAAAGATCATCCAGCGCTTCGCCATATTGCAGCGTGCGTAAACCTGGGGTATTCGGTGAGGAAATATTAATGGCGATATAACCGGCATAAGCATAGACTTTTTCCATGCAAATCAGATAGTCATCTTTCCCCTGCTCTACCGGCGTGTCTTTATTTTTACCGATATTAATGCCCAGTACGCCGTCAAAATGCGATTTTTTGACGTTCTCGACCAGGTTATCCACGCCAAGATTATTAAACCCCATGCGGTTGATCAGACCTTCAGCATCCACCAGACGGAAGATCCTCGGCTTGTCATTTCCCGGCTGCGGGCGAGGCGTAACGGTACCGATCTCAATGGAGCCAAAACCCATTGCCCCCAGTGCATCGATGCATTCACCGTTTTTATCCAGCCCGGCCGCCAATCCCAGCGGGTTCTTAAACGTCAGTCCCATGCACTGCACAGGTTTTTCCGGCACGCGCTGACGAACCAGTGCCTCAAAAGGCGTTCCGGTAATACGGCGCAACTGCTGGAAGGTCAATTCATGGGCGCGCTCTGGATCGAGCTGAAAAAGGGCTTTACGAACGAAAGGGTAGTACATGAACTCTCCTGAATTCCCGGGTGCAAACCGGGGGCGTATTATCAGTGAAAGTGCCGCGAAAGGGAATTGACCTGTGGCAAAAAAAGCGCATCCGACGCAATCGTTTTCTCTCCTCGTTTTGCTTTATGCATTTTTCAGCAATTTTTCTTCGAATAAATCATTTAGTGGAATAAATCGCCTCTGCCACACTGAAGGAAATTGTTATGAATGTTATCTAAAAGCAAACAATTGGTTATAAGGAGCGATTATGCGAGTTGTCACCCTGGCGGGAAGCCCACGCTTCCCCTCCCGCTCCAGCGCGCTGCTGGAATATGCCCGCGAGCGCCTCAACGCGCAAGACGTCGAAGTGTGCCACTGGCATCTGCAAAACTTCGCGCCGGAAGATCTCATTTATGCGCGTTTCGATAGCCCTGCCCTGCAAACCTTTATTGAACAACTAAAAGAAGCAGACGGACTAATTGTTGCCACGCCTGTTTACAAAGCCGCTTATGCCGGAGCGCTGAAAGCCCTGCTTGATCTGCTCCCTGAGCGGGCGCTGGAAGGCAAAGTCGTATTACCGTTAGCGACCGGCGGCACCGTGGCGCACATGCTGGCGGTGGATTACGCCCTGAAACCGGTGCTCAGCGCGCTGAAGGCGCAAGAGATCCTGCACGGCGTGTTTGCCGACGATACCCAGGTGCTGGATTACCAGCACAAACCCAGCCTGACGCCGAACCTGCAAATGCGCCTTGATAACGCGCTGGAAACTTTCTGGCAGGCGCTGCACCGCCGGGAGATTCAGGCGCCGGATTTTCACCGCCCACAAGGAATTGCTCATGTTTAATCGTTTCCCCTGGCTGGCGCTGGCCGGGCTGCTGTCGTTTTCCGCTTTATCGCAGGCCGCAGATCCCGCACCGGACGCGCTGCGTATTGGCTACCAAAAAGGCAGCGTCAGTATGGTGCTGGCAAAAAGCCATGGGCTGCTGGAAAAACGCTACCCGAACACCAAAATTTCCTGGGTTGAATTTCCGGCAGGTCCGCAGATGCTGGAGGCGCTTAATGTCGGCAGTATTGATCTTGGCAGCACCGGCGATATTCCTCCCATCTTTGCGCAGGCAGCAGGCGCGGATCTGGTGTATGTCGGGGTAGAGCCGCCGAAACCGAAAGCCGAAGTGATTCTGGTGGCGGAAAATAGCCCAATCAAAACAGTGGCCGATCTGAAAGGACATAAAGTGGCGTTCCAGAAAGGCTCCAGCTCCCATAACTTGCTGCTGCGCGCCCTGCAACAGGCCGGGCTGAAGTTCAGTGATATTCAACCGGTGTTTCTGACGCCTGCCGATGCACGCGCTGCTTTCCAGCAAGGGAATGTGGATGCATGGGCAATCTGGGATCCTTACTACTCTGCGGCCTTGTTGCAGGGTGGCGTACGGGTACTGAAAGACGGCACCACACTCAAACAGACCGGTTCCTTCTATTTAGCCGCTCGCCCGTATGCAGAAAAGAACGGTGAATTCCTGCAGGGCGTGCTGGATACCTTTAGCGAAGCCGATGCCTTAACTATTAGCCACCGCGACGAAAGCGTGGCGCTGCTGGCAAAAACCATGGGGCTGCCGCCTGCGGTGATTTCCACCTATTTCGATCATCGCCCGCCAACCAAAATCGCACCAGTTAATGAAGCCACTGCAGCGTTGCAGCAACAAACCGCCGATCTCTTTTATGACAACCACCTGGTGCCGAAGAAGGTCGACATCCGTACCCGTATCTGGCAGCCGACCAAAGAAGGAGCGAAATCATGAGTCTGAATCTGTTCTGGTTTTTACCGACGCACGGCGACGGCCACTATCTTGGCACCGACGAGGGCTCACGCCCGGTGGATCATAACTATTTGCAGCAAATCGCGCAGGCTGCCGACCGGCTGGGTTTTAGCGGTGTGTTAATTCCTACTGGCCGTTCGTGCGAAGATGCGTGGCTGGTGGCCGCCTCGCTGATTCCGGTCACTCAGCGCTTAAAATTTCTGGTCGCGTTGCGTCCAAGCGTGGTCTCGCCGACCGTCGCGGCGCGTCAGGCGGCAACGCTGGACAGGCTCTCTAACGGCCGCGCGCTGTTTAATCTGGTCACCGGCAGCGATCCGCAGGAACTGGCCGGTGATGGCGTCTTTCTCGATCACAACGAACGCTATGAAGTCTCCTCCGAATTCACCCATGTCTGGCGCCGCCTGCTGGAGGGTGACACGGTGGATTACGAAGGCAAACATATTCATGTTCGCGGGGCGAAGCTCTTTTTTCCACCGGTGCAGCAGCCGCGTCCGCCGCTCTATTTCGGCGGCTCCTCGGATGTGGCGCAGGATCTGGCTGCGGAACAGGTCGATCTCTATCTCACCTGGGGTGAACCGCCGGAGCGGGTGAAAGAGAAGATTGCTCAGGTGCGTGCCAAAGCCGCAGCCCATGGCCGTAAGGTGCGGTTTGGTATTCGCCTGCATGTCATCGTTCGTGAAACCACTGCCGAAGCCTGGCAGGCAGCGGATCGCCTGATTTCTCATCTTGATGAAGAGACCATCGCCAAAGCGCAGTCTGCTTTTGCGCGTCAAGATTCCGTCGGCCAGCAACGCATGGTGGCGCTACACGGCGGTAAGCGTGATCAACTGGAGATCAGCCCTAACCTTTGGGCGGGCGTCGGTCTGGTACGCGGCGGCGCAGGAACAGCGTTGGTCGGCGATGGCCCGACGGTTGCCGCGCGGATTAATGAATACGCCGCGCTGGGGATCGACAGTTTTATCCTTTCCGGCTATCCGCATCTGGAAGAGGCATACCGGGTGGGCGAGCTGCTGTTCCCGCATCTCGATGTCGCCATTCCGGAGATCCCGCAGCCACAGTCATTGAAATTGCAGGGCGAAACGGTGGCAAATGAGTTCATTCCCCGCAAAGTGGCGCAAAGCTGAGGTTTCTATGGCTCAACAAAACAGATGGTTACTGCACCTCGCTCCGTGGCTGCTGCCCGCCGGGATTGTGGTGGTCTGGCAAATCGCCTCCTCTACCGGCTGGTTATCTACGCGCATCCTGCCTTCACCGGAAGGCGTCGTAAAAGCGTTCTGGACGCTGAGCGCCAGCGGCGAGTTGTGGCAGCATCTGGCCATCAGTTCGTGGCGGGCGGTGATTGGCTTCTCCATCGGCGGTTCGATTGGATTGACGCTCGGGCTTATCAGCGGCCTGTCGCGTTGGGGAGAACGCCTGCTGGATACGTCCATTCAGATGCTGCGTAATGTGCCGCATCTTGCGCTGATCCCGCTGGTGATTTTATGGTTCGGTATCGACGAGAGCGCCAAAATATTCCTCGTGGCCCTCGGTACGCTATTCCCCATCTATATCAACACCTGGCATGGCATCCGCAATATTGACCAGGGTCTGCTGGAGATGGCGCGCAGCTACGGCCTTTCGGGTTTCAGCCTTTTCATCCATGTGATTCTGCCCGGCGCGCTACCGTCAATAATGGTGGGTGTGCGTTTTGCACTCGGTTTGATGTGGCTGACATTAATTGTGGCGGAAACCATTTCAGCCAACGCCGGGATCGGTTACCTGGCGATGAACGCCCGCGAGTTCCTGCAAACCGATGTCGTAGTGGTCGCCATTATTCTCTATGCCCTGCTTGGCAAACTGGCAGATGTCAGCGCACAACTGCTGGAGCGCCTGTGGCTGCGCTGGCATCCCGCTTACCACACCAAAGAGGTCACCGCATGAATACTGCCCGACTGAATCAGGGGATCCCGTTGTTACTCAACGGCGTCAGCAAACGTTACGGCAACAACCTGGTGCTGAATGCGCTGGATTTGCATATCGCCGCCGGGCAGTTTATTGCCGTGGTGGGCCGCAGCGGCGGCGGGAAAAGCACCCTGCTGCGCCTGCTGGCCGGTCTGGAGTCGCCGAACGGCGGAGAGTTGCTGGCTGGCAATACACCGCTTGCAGAAATTCAGCATGACACGCGCATGATGTTTCAGGATGCGCGTCTGCTGCCATGGAAACCGGTGATTGATAATGTCGGGCTGGGGCTGAAAGGCCGCTGGCTCGAAGCAGCACAACAAGCGTTACAGTCAGTGGGGCTGGAACAACGGGCCAGTGAGTGGCCTGCCGCCCTTTCGGGCGGGCAAAAACAGCGCGTCGCGCTGGCTCGCGCGCTGGTGCATCAACCGGGATTGTTATTGTTGGATGAACCGTTAGGCGCACTGGATGCCTTAACCCGGCTGGAGATGCAGGCGCTGATCACTGAATTGTGGCAAAGCTATGGTTTTACCGTGGTGCTGGTGACGCACGATGTCAGTGAAGCGGTGGCGATGGCGGATCGCGTGTTATTGATAGAGGAAGGGAAAATCGGCCTCGATTTGACCATCGATCTGCCGCGCCCGCGCCGCCTGGGTTCGGTAAGGCTGGCGGAACTGGAAGAAGAGGTACTGAACCGGGTGATGAAACGCGGCGAGTCGGAACAGAGTGCATTGCCCCGGACTCGCCACGCTTAGCCCGCTTTTTGCCCGATGGCGCGATGCTTATCGGACTTACGAAATGGGCAGGCAGAAAGCCTGCCACGCTGAATAGCAGCCGGATGACGGCTGCGTCTTATCCAACCGATAGAGGCCCGGTAAACACTGTGCCACCGGGCCATACAGCATCACGCCAGCGCTTTGCTGACTTTCTCAAACAGATCGCCGGAGAGATTCGGCAGCGCTTTCAGCTGTTCCAGTGCTGCACGCATTAGCGCCTGACGTTTGCTGTCATAACGTTTCAGGCGGATCAGCGGCTCAATCAAACGCGATGCCACTTGCGGGTTGCGGCTGTTCAGCTCGGTTAACATTTCCACCAGGAACTGATAGCCGCTACCATCCTGCGCGTGGAACGCCGCCGGGTTGCTGCCAGCAAAGGCGCCGATCAGCGAGCGAATACGGTTCGGGTTGCTCAGAGAGAACGAGCGGTGTTTCAGCAGGCTGCGTACTGTTTCCAGCACGTTATCCGCCGGGCTTGTCGCCTGCAGGATGAACCATTTATCCATCACCAGACCGTCCTGATGCCACTTGTCATCGTACTCCTGCATCAGCGCATCGCGGCACGGAAGCTGCGCGGCAACAGCAGCAGAGAGCGCGGCCAGCGCATCCGTCATATTGTCCGCATCGTGGTACTGCTGGCTGACCAGCTTGTCGGCCAGCTGTGCATCGCCGAACGCCAGGTAGCGCAGCGCGGTGTTACGCAGGGAACGCTTGCCGATATCGGCATGTTCAACCTGGTAGCGGTCGAGTTTGTGAGCGTGATAAATCGCCAGGAACTCATCAGCCAGCTCTGTCGCCAGCGTACGGGTTAACGCTTCGCGAACGGCAGCAATCGCCAGCGGATCGATGATGTCAAACAGTTCGGCAATTTCATTCGCTGATGGCAGCGTGAGGATCTCAGCGGCCAGCGCCGGATCGATCTGCTCATCAAGCAAAATGGCGCGGAACGCGTCGGCAACATGCAGCGGCAGCGACAGCGCCTGGCCTTGCTGATGGCGCGCAACATTCAGTTTGATGTGCGTAGCCAGCAGGCTTTGCGCCGCGTCCCAACGCGAGAAATCATTGCTGGCATGACGCATCAGGAAGGTTAACTGCTGATCGCTCCATTTATATTCCAGTTTCACCGGCGCGGAAAACTCACGCAGCAGCGAGGGTACCGGCTGGAAGTAGATATTGTCGAAAATAAAGGTCTGCTCGGCCTGAGTGACATTCAGCACATGATGAACCGGGTGGCCATCTTTCTGCAGCGGGATCACCTTGCCTTCGTTATCGTACAGTTCGATATCGAACGGAATGTGCAGCGGCTGTTTCTCCTGCTGCTCGGCCGTTGGCGGTGTGCGCTGGCTGATGGTCAGCGTGTACTGCTCGGTATTCGGGTTGTAATCGTCAGACACCGTTACAATCGGCGTACCGGCCTGGCTGTACCAACGGCGGAAATGCGACAGATCGACATTCGACGCATCTTCCATCGCCTGCACGAAGTCGTCACAGGTCGCTGCGCTGCCGTCATGACGTTCAAAGTAGAGCTGCATCCCTTTCTGGAAATTCGCTTCGCCAAGCAGCGTGTGCATCATGCGGATCACTTCCGCACCCTTTTCATACACCGTCAGGGTATAGAAGTTATTCATCTCGATAACTTTGTCCGGACGGATCGGGTGCGCCATCGGGCTGGCGTCTTCGGCGAATTGCAGGCCGCGCATGGTACGAACGTTGTTAATGCGGTTAACAGCGCGGGAACCCAGATCGGAGCTGAACTCCTGGTCGCGGAAGACTGTCAGCCCCTCTTTCAGGCTGAGCTGGAACCAGTCCCGGCAGGTCACGCGGTTACCGGTCCAGTTGTGAAAATACTCGTGGCCGATAACGCGCTCAATATCGAGATAATCTTTATCCGTAGCGGTATCGGTGCGGGCAAGAACATATTTAGAGTTGAAGATATTCAGCCCTTTATTCTCCATCGCCCCCATATTAAAGAAGTCGACAGCGACGATCATATAGATGTCGAGATCGTATTCCAGACCGAAACGCTGCTCATCCCACTTCATCGAGTTTTTCAGCGAGGTCATCGCCCACGGCGCGCGATCGAGGTTGCCGCGATCGACATACAGCTCCAGCGCGACTTCACGCCCGGAGCGGGTAGTAAAGGTATCGCGCAGGACGTCAAAATCACCGGCCACCAGCGCAAACAGATAGCACGGTTTCGGGAACGGATCCTGCCACTGTACCCAGTGACGGCCATTCTCCAGCTCGCCCTGCGCCACGCGGTTGCCGTTCGACAGCAGGAACGGGTAGCGGGATTTATCGGCGATCAGTTTGGTGGTAAAGCGGGCCAGCACGTCCGGGCGATCGAGATACCAGGTAATATGGCGGAAACCTTCGGCTTCACACTGCGTACACAGCGCTTCGCCGGACTGATAAAGCCCTTCCAGCGCGGTATTCGCCGCAGGGCTGATCTCATTCACAATGCGCAGAGTAAAGCGTTCCGGCAGGCCATCGAGAACCAGCCGGGAGCCTTCTTCTTTATAGTTGGTCCAGGGTTCATCATTGACATGCACTGAAATCAGTTTCAGCTCGCCTCCATCAAGGCGCAGCGGCGTCGCAGAGGCGCTATGGCGTGACACGGTACTTAATGCGGTAACGACGGTTTTTGCGGCATCAAGATCAAAGGTCAAGTCAATATCGCTAATCAGGTAATCCGGCGCACGGTAATCGTGGCGGTATTTGGCTTGTGGCTGTTGTGTCATAAAAAACCTTTAGCATCTTCTGTTTGGTTACGACTCCAGTCTATTCCGGTTGCCCAAATCGCGCCATGTAGAATGTTCATCTTTTCAGAGGGAAAAGCTCTGCTTGCTACATTTTTATAACAAGAGGCACAAAATGCCATCGACCCTTTCAGCACGATATGGTGTGATCAGGGTTCAATAACCTGGTAAACAAGGTATACTCCAGCGACGACCTGCTTTGTTTATTGTACTAAACGCTCCTGTAAGAGGATGCTACTGCGCACCATGACTCAACTCGCTTTCCCTGGTCTGCAAACGCTGCTGGATACCGACGCCTATAAGCTGCATATGCAGCAAGCGGTGTTCCATCATTATTATGACGTGCACGTCACGGCTGAATTCCGCTGCCGCGGCGACGATCTGCTGGGTATCTACGCCGATGCTATCCGCGAACAAGTTGATGCGATGCAGCATCTGCGCTTGCAGGATGACGAGTACCAGTGGCTCTCCGGCCTCCCCTTCTTCAAAACCGATTACCTCAACTGGCTGCGGGAGTTTCGTTACGATCCGCAACAAGTGACGATCAATAATGACAACGGCAAGCTGCATATCCGCCTTTCCGGGCCGTGGCGTGAAGTCATTATGTGGGAAGTTCCGCTGCTGGCGGTGATCAGTGAAGTGGTTCACCGCTGCCGTTCGCCGCAGGCTGGCGTGCAGCAGGCTCTGCTGCATCTGGAAGAAAAACTGGCGGATTTTGCTGTTCGCTCAGAACAGTTGGATATGTCCGGTTTCCGGCTGATGGATTTCGGCACCCGCCGTCGCTTCTCCCGCGATGTGCAGCAAGCGATTGTGGAACGTCTGCAACAGGAACCGTGGTTTATTGGCACCAGTAATTACGATCTGGCGCGTCGCCTGTCGCTGACGCCGATGGGTACACAGGCACATGAATGGTTCCAGGCGCACCAGCAAATCAGCCCGGATCTGGCCACCAGCCAGCGCGCGGCGTTAGCTGCATGGCTGGAGGAGTATCCCAACCAGTTGGGGATTGCGCTGACCGACTGCATTACGATGGATGCGTTTTTACGCGACTTCGGTGCAGAATTCGCCACGCGTTACCAGGGCCTGCGTCATGATTCAGGCGATCCGGTCGAATGGGGCGAAAAAGCCATTGCTCATTATGAAAAACTCGGCATCGATCCGCTGTCGAAGACGCTAATCTTCTCCGATAACCTCGATTTGACGAAAGCACTCGACCTCTATCGTCACTTTGCCTCCCGCGTTAAACTCGGTTTTGGTATCGGGACGCGTCTCACCTGCGATATTCCGGGCGTGAAGCCGCTCAATATTGTTATCAAGCTGGTGGAGTGCAATGGAAAACCGGTGGCGAAATTATCTGACAGCCCCGGCAAAACCATCTGCCACGATAAGGCCTTCGTCCGCGCGCTGCGCGAAGCCTTCGACCTGCCACAGGTCAGAAAGGCCAGCTAATCACAAGGGAGCCGACGGCTCCCTTCTTTTTTCCGATAATTTATTAATGCTTCCTTGCTAATTCTGCTTGTCTGATGGCGCACGCCAGGTAACATAGAAAACCCCGTCTTTTTGGGCGGACAAAGTGTTTATTTTTTCCGACTATTAATAGAGAGAATATTATGAGCGTTGTGCCTGTAGCCGACGTATTCCATGGCCGCGTTGCCGTTGACAGTGAAGTCACCGTGCGCGGATGGGTACGCACCCGCCGAGATTCTAAAGCTGGTATCTCCTTCCTCGCCGTTTATGACGGCTCCTGCTTTAATCCTGTACAGGCCGTTATTAATAATTCTCTGCCCAATTACAATCAGGACGTTTTGCGTCTGACCACCGGTTGCTCAGTGATCGTCACCGGTAAAGTGGTTGCATCTCCGGGGGAAGGTCAGAGTCTGGAAATTCAGGCCACCTCTGTTGAAGTGACCGGCTGGGTTGAAGATCCGGATACCTATCCGATGGCGGCAAAACGCCACAGCATTGAGTATCTGCGTGAAGTTGCGCACCTGCGTCCTCGCACCAACCTGATTGGCGCGGTGGCCCGCGTTCGCCATACGCTGGCGCAGGCGCTGCATCGTTTCTTCGACGAGCAGGGCTTTTTCTGGGTCTCCTCACCGCTGATTACCGCATCGGATACCGAAGGTGCCGGCGAAATGTTCCGCGTCTCCACGCTGGACATGGAAAACCTGCCGCGTACCGCAGAAGGCAAAGTCGATTTTGATAAGGACTTTTTCGGCAAAGAAGCTTTCCTGACCGTTTCTGGCCAGTTGAACGCTGAAACTTATGCCTGCGCCCTGTCAAAAGTGTATACCTTCGGCCCAACCTTCCGCGCTGAAAACTCCAACACCAGCCGCCACCTGGCAGAGTTCTGGATGCTGGAACCGGAAATGGCATTCGCCGACCTCGACGATAACGCCCGTCTGGCAGAAGCCATGCTGAAATATGCCTTCAAAGCGGTGCTGGAAGAGCGTCTCGACGATCTGAAGTTCTTCGAGGAGCGCGTCGATAAAGACGCAATTGGTCGTCTTGAGCGTTTCATCGCAGCGGATTTCGCGCAGGTGGACTACACCGACGCCGTCGCTATTCTTGAAAAATGCGGCGAGAAATTCGAGAACCCGGTTTACTGGGGCGTTGACCTGGCCTCCGAGCATGAACGCTATCTGGCAGAGAAACACTTTAAAGCGCCGGTGGTGGTGAAAAACTACCCGAAAGATATTAAAGCATTCTATATGCGCCTGAACGATGACGGTAAAACCGTTGCCGCGATGGACGTGCTGGCGCCGGGCATCGGTGAAATCATCGGTGGTTCGCAGCGTGAGGAGCGTCTTGATGTGCTGGATGCGCGTATGGCCGAAATGGGTCTGAATAAAGAGGACTACTGGTGGTATCGCGATCTGCGTCGTTACGGCACGGTTCCGCACTCTGGTTTCGGCCTTGGCTTCGAGCGTCTGATCGCCTATGTCACTGGCGTACAGAACGTTCGTGACGTGATTCCGTTCCCGCGCACGCCGCGCAGCGCGACATTCTGATAAACATAAAAAGCCAGCTTCAACGCTGGCTTTTTCTTATCCTTTTCCTGTCAACTTTCGTTAACAACTTTTCGACATCCTCGTCGGCAATCCTACCCCCTTACCTTTCTTTGCACATTTTTACGCCTGAAATAAGTCTGAACAAAAAACGACCGGCGGAGTTATTGCGGGATATGTCTGGCTGTTAATTAGCACATTTGGACAAAAAACACACAGCTATCCGGATGGCTAAACTCTGTCATAAGAAAAAGCAAGATGAGAATGGTTCCGGACCAGGAAAAGCTATTATCTCAATTAAATATAAGTAATTCATATAAATAGGAATGGGAGTGCCGTTTTTATCAGCGGTTGGTGCTGAACTTTGAGATGGTTCACAAAGTTCCCTTAAATTCATACTTTTTTACACAATATTTCTTTTTGTTACCGCTTTAAGACATTTGTAGCACTTTCAGGCTAGCGAAACGATTATATGTTTGGAAAGATGCCTCTCAGACACAGAAAGACACCAAACTCTCATCAATAGTTCCGTAAATTTTTATTGACGGAAATTATTGGCGGCAGTGGCAGGTGTCCAAAAAAAACCAATGAGGGTAATAAATAATGATGAAGCGCAATATCCTGGCAGTGGTTATCCCTGCCCTGCTGGTAGCGGGTGCAGCTAACGCTGCTGAGATCTATAACAAAAACGGCAACAAACTGGATTTCTACGGTAAAGTTAACGCTGAACACGATTTCACCACTACTGGTGATACAAATAACAGCGATCAGACTTATGCACAGATTGGTTTCAAAGGCGAAACTCAGATTAATGATATCCTGACTGGTTATGGCCAATGGGAATACCGTGCAAAAGCAAACGGCGCTGAAGGTACTTCTGGTACCGCTACCCGCAACCGTCTGGCCTTTGCTGGTCTGAAAGTTAAGGATGCAGGTTCTATCGATTATGGCCGTAACTACGGTATCGCATACGATGTTGAATCTTTCACCGATATGGCGCCGTCTTACTCCGGTATGACTTGGGGTGGCAACTATGTTGATAACTTCCAAACCAGCCGTTCTACTGGCCTGTTGACCTACCGTAATAGCAACTTCTTCGGTCTGGTTGATGGTTTGAGCTTCGGCGTTCAGTACCAGGGTAAAAACGAACGTGCAGATGACGTTGAAGAATCCAATGGTGACGGCGTTGGTTACTCCGCTGGCTATGACTTCGGTAACGGTGTTGGTCTGATCGCTGCTTACAGCAATGCAAACCGTACTGTTGCACAGAAAGCTGATGGCAAGGGCGATAAAGCTGAAACTTGGGGTGTTGGCGTGAAATACGACGCAAACAACATCTACCTTGCGAGCACCTACGCTGAAACCCGTAACACCACTCGTACTGGTTCCGATGGTGATGCTGGTTTCGCTAACAAAACTCAGAACTTCGAAGTTGTAGCTCAATACCAGTTCGACTTCGGCCTGCGTCCGGCAATCTCTTACGTGCAGACCAAAGGTAAAGATCTGTCCGCAAGCGGCACCTTTACCGGTGGCGATGCAGACCTGGCTAAATTCATCCAGGTTGGCGCAACCTACTACTTCAACAAAAACTTCAACGTGTGGGTTGACTACTATATCAACCTGCTGGACAAAGATTCTGCCTATGCTGAATCTGTTGGCGGCATCAACGGCAACGACGACATGGCTGCTGTTGGCGTGACCTACCAGTTCTAATCAGTCACCCCTCGACTGTTATATGCATATCAAACAGGGCTCCGGCCCTGTTTTTTTATGCCTGAAACAAAAATGCCGACGACTTTTGAAAAGCATCGCGCTTTTTATCGCAAACGGTTGGCAATTCTTGCGTCAGCCGTTACCCTGATAGCGGATCTCCCTTCTGTCATCAAAATGGAACCTCGTCATGTTTGAGAATATAACCGCTGCCCCTGCCGACCCTATTCTGGGTCTGGCCGATCTGTTTCGCGCCGATGAACGCCCCAATAAAATCAACTTAGGGATCGGTGTTTATAAAGATGAAACCGGCAAGACCCCGGTATTAACCAGCGTGAAGAAAGCAGAACAGTACCTGCTGGAAAATGAAGCCACCAAGAACTACCTCAGCATTGATGGTATTCCTGAGTTTGGCCGTTGCACCCAGGAACTGCTGTTCGGCAAAGGCAGCGCGATTATCAATGACAAACGTGCACGTACCGCACAGACTCCGGGCGGCACCGGCGGGCTGCGCGTCGCGGCAGATTTCCTTGCCAAAAACACCTCCGTTAAGCGCGTCTGGGTAAGCAATCCAAGCTGGCCGAACCATAAAGGCGTCTTTAACTCCGCTGGCCTCGAAGTCTGCGAATATAACTATTACGATGCGCAGAACCATGCGCTGGATTTCGACGGCATGCTGGCGAGCCTGAACAATGCGCAAGCTGGCGATGTGGTGCTGTTCCATGGTTGCTGCCATAACCCGACGGGTATCGATCCTACACTTGAGCAGTGGGAAACACTGGCGAAACTCTCCATTGAGAAAGGCTGGTTGCCGCTGTTCGATTTCGCCTATCAGGGGTTTGCCCGCGGTCTGGAAGAAGATGCTGAAGGCCTGCGTGCGTTCGCAGCGCTGCATAAAGAATTTCTCGTCGCCAGCTCATTCTCCAAAAACTTCGGTCTCTACAGCGAGCGTGTCGGCGCCTGTACGCTGGTCGCGGCGGATGCAGAAAGCGCCGATCGCGCCTTCAGCCAGATGAAATCCGTGATCCGCGCCAACTACTCCAATCCACCAGCACATGGCGCTTCTATCGTGGCAACCATTCTCAGCAATGACGCACTGCGCGCGATCTGGGAACAGGAGCTGACCGATATGCGCCAGCGTATTCAGCGTATGCGCCTGCTGTTTGTGAATACGCTGCAGGAGAAAGGGGCTAATCGCGATTTCAGCTTTATTACCCGTCAGAACGGTATGTTCTCGTTCAGCGGCCTGACTAAAGAGCAGGTGCTGCGTTTGCGCGAAGAGTTTGGCATTTACGCTGTCGCTTCCGGGCGTATTAACGTCGCAGGTATGACGCCGGATAATATGTCGCCGCTGTGCGAAGCAATTGTCGCCGTGCTGTAAAATGTCACGCATGCAGAAAGGGTCGCCGAAGCGACCCTTTTTTATTTACCACACCGGTAATTCATCCTGCAGGAACGGGTTGTGCAGCCGTTCATTGCCCAGCGTCGACATTGGCCCGTGTCCAGGAATAAAGGTGATGTCATCGCCAAGAGGCAGCAATTTACGTTTGATTGAATCAATCAACTGCGCATGATTCCCCTGCGGGAAATCGCTGCGCCCAACGCCGCCTTTAAAGATCACATCGCCAGAAACCAGCAAACGCGACTGCGCATCAAAAAACACCACATGTCCCGGCGTATGACCCGGGCAATGCAATACCTGTAATGTCACCTTACCGACGGTAACCGTATCGCCTTCATTTAACCAGCGGTCGGGCGTCAGCGGCGGGCAATCATCCAGACCAAACATCCGGCTTTGGGCGGGCAGCCCCTGCAACCAGAACTCATCATTTTTTTCCGGGCCAATAATCGGCACATCGTAATGCTGCGCCACTTCGGCTGCCGCACCCACATGATCAAGATGACCATGCGTGAGCAGAACTTGCGTCAGCGTCACGCCGGAAGCATCCACTTCGGCGATAATACGCTGTGCATCACCGCCAGGATCGACCACGGCGGCAAGTTGAGTCTGTTCACACCAGATTAACGAACAATTCTGTGAGAACGCGGTAACCGGAATAATACGATAGTTCATACTGCTCCTCTGAGGTTTACCAGTGCCGCACCGGCCCGGTATCAATATGCACAAAGTTGCTGCTGGGGTAGTATCCTACACCACCCGCGCGCAGAGATAACGCTGCTTTGCGAATATTACTCAGAGCAATCCCTTCAATATGGAAATCCATGGCCTGGCCTTTGGTGTGGTAACTCTGTTTCGCCACGCCGCGGCTGTGCGCGCGTAGTTCATTATTGGTATCAACAGAACGATAGCCGGAAATGAGTTGCACAGGCTTGCGTGTTCCCAGCAGCCCCTGCAGGCGAAAGAGGTGGTCAAACAGTTGAGGATCGATGGTTTTAATTTTATTCGCGCGGTAATCACGGAAAAAATGATTCAGTTTTGCTAATTCATCCTGAATATAGCCTCTGCCATCAAAGAACTCAGCTTTAATAGACTCTCCGGTATTCAGATTATTCAGCGTCAGAATACGCGGTCGTGGCGTGGAAAGGGTAGCAAACGCCTGTGTTGGTAACATGGCGGCGCCAAGAGCAACCCCACCCAACGCCAGCAGTTTGCGGCGATTAGCGTCAAATTTATCCATGATAATAAATTCTATAGATAAGCAAAGTTAAACGTAATTTATGCACTTCTTTAGCGCACGAAAGGCACCTTACCGGGCTATAAACGCCGCGTCAAGGCAGCCTCCCCCCAGCAACGACGGGCTTTGGAGCTTACAAAGCCCGTTTATTGCCAGTTATTACGACAATGCTATTTGCCAAACTGCTTCATTTATCTGATTAATTGTTCAGCTTTTGGCAAGATTTGTGCGCCCGATCGCGCAGTAAGATCGTAATTGTAAATATCTGTACGATACTGCGTGCGACCATCGGCCCCCACAAACGCGGTCAGATAGTAGAGATTAACGGGGATATTGTGTCGAATATTCACGTAGCGGGTATCTCCCTGCTTTAAGGCATCGGAGATACGCGTATCGTTCCATCCGGCATCCTGCAGCAACATATTTGCCAGTTCAGACGCCTTATTCACCCGCACGCAGCCAGAACTCAGTGCCCGCGTCTCTTTCTGGAACAGGTTATGGTTCGGCGTGTCATGCAAATAGATGGCATCAGAGCTCGGCATATTGAATTTATAACGGCCAAGGGAGTTCTGTACGCCTGGCGCCTGCTGGAAACGGAACGGTAAATTCGATGGCGTGATCGTCGCCCAATCAACCATTGACGGGTCGATGGCCTCTTTGCTGTTCCAGCCGCGCAGCACGGTATAACCGTGGCGTTCAAGGTATGTCGGATCGTTCAGAACCTTCGGAAGAATATCCTGGCGCGCCAGCGTCGGCGGTACATTCCACGGCGGATTGACCACCACATTGTTCAGTGCGCTGCTCATCATCGGCGTTTTGCGATCGGGACGTCCGACAATCACCCGCGACGCCAGCACCTGGCTGCCGTTGAGATAATAAACCAGCGAGTATTCCGGAATATTCACCATAATGCCGGTGGAAAGCGTCGCCGGCAGCAAACGCAGCCGTTGGATATTGAGCGCCAGTAATGCAGCGCGCTGCGACGGGCTGACATTCAGCCAGTCACGTGTGCCCTGACCAATCACGCCATCGGCATGCAGCCCCTGCCAGGCCTGAAAGCGTTTTACGGCCTCAACCAGTTGCCGATCGTAAGCCGCAGCACGCGTCGGTGTTTTTTTCCTGGTCGATGCTGGGGAGGATGTGCTGACCGCTACCTGATCGCCTGGCAGCACGATGTTCGGCCCACCCTCCAGCATGCCGGTACGTTGCAGGATCTCACGCAACGCAGGAACATCGTTGCTCCACTGTCCTGGTCGCAGCGTGACGTTACTGGCGATTTGCGGCCACGGGCGAGAATCCCCCACCAGCGTCAGCAATGACTGGTGCATGGCGGCATATTGCGGATGGTGTGGCGCAAGGCTCTGGATGAATGACGGCAGCGAACCGTTATCCAGCGCCAGTTGCCATTGATTGATCACTGAAATCGCCGGTGTTGCCAGCGCATAGGGTTTGTCGCTATAAAGCCAGCGCTGGCCTTTCGCCTGAATACCGGCAACAAAATGCAGATAGCCCAGCATGGCGTCAGAGAGCACCACATCACGCGCCATACCGGAAACACCTGGGTCGGTTAACAGCTCAACCCAGGTGGTAAATTGCGGCTGGAAACCGGCAATCGCCACTTCCGCCAGTTGCTGTTGAAACGCCTGCACCGCATCGCGGTTATCCCACATGGGTTTCTGGCCGCGCGCCGCATACAGGGCCGCCAGTTGATTCATATAGATGGGTGTCCAGTTGGCAGGCAATTGCGACTGCAACTGTGCGCGAACATCTGCCACAGAAACATCGGCAGGATAAGGCTTCACGCCGATTAACATAGCGGTAGCAGGCGATTGTGCCTGCGGCTGCTGTAACACGGTCGGCTGATCGCCCGGCGTGGCGGAACTATCAACCGGCACCATTTCAGGCTCATCGGCCTGTACGCTGAACAGTGGAGCAAATGCCAGTGCCAGGCACAAACTCAGCGCTGACATCCGACGACCATTTAACTTCTTAAGCAACATCCCTTGCCCCCTGTTTCTCTCACATTGCTCGTGACGTGTGCGTCACCTTTTTTCAGTATATAAAGACAAAAAAGCATTTGCCTTGCCTAATGTAAAGAAATTTAAAGATGAAACACAGGCCGCAGCGCCCCTTTCTGTAATAAAAAAGGCGACATCGCTGTCGCCTTTGTAATCTGCCCGACCGTTAAGAGGCATCCGCCGTACCAGGGAGCGTTTCCGGCAGTTGGGCGGCAAAACCGCGCAGCCCCACGACGTGTACATGCTCATGATTCTGGAAGACTTTACGCACCAGTTTGTAGGTGGTGCCTTTTTCCGGACTGATATTTTCCGGTGCTGCGATAATCAGCTGCATCTCCAGACGTTCGCACAGCTCAAACAGCGTTGCGATGGAGCGGGCATCAAGACGCGCCGCTTCGTCGAGGAACAGCAGGCGGCACGGTGAAATGTCTTTGCCGCGCAGACGACGGGCTTCGTCTTCCCAGCTCTGCACCACCATCACCAGAATCGACATCCCGGTACCGATCGCTTCACCAGTCGACAGCGCGCCCGATTCCGCACGCAGCCAGCCGTCGGAACCGCGGTTAACTTCCACTTCCATCTCCAGATAGTTGCGGTAGTCGAGCAGCTCTTCACCGATGGTTTGCGGCGTCCGCTGGCCCATATCGATTTGCGGGTTCAGACGCTGATAGAGTTTCGCCAGCGCTTCCGAGAAGGTCAGGCGGTTACTGTTAAACAGATCCTGATGCTGTTCATGTTGTTCAGAAAGCACCGTCAGCAACGTCGCGTGGGTTTCCCGCACGTTCACGTTCAGCCGCACGCTTTTGACCTGACCAAACGAAACGCTTTGCAGCCCCTGGTTCAGCATGCGAATACGGTTCTGCTCACGCTGAATGGTTTTGCGGATAATGTTCGCTACGCTGCGGGAGCTGATAGCCAGCTTCTGCTCGCGCGAGGTCAGCTCTTCCGTCAGACGGCTCAGCTCGATCTCCATCTGTTCGATCGCTTCAACCGGATCGTCAGTGCGAATAATATCCTGACGGATACGTTCGCGCAGATGCTGATACACCGCGACAAAGAACTGGATCTTACGTTCCGGACGCTTTGGATCTTCCGACATACGCAGCACATCGCGCAGATGTTCGTTATCCGCCACCGCCAGACGCAGCGCACCCAGCGCTTTATCCGACATGGATCGCAGTTCGTCAGCAGAGAGATAGGCCAGCTCGCGACGGTGCAGACGGCGCTCGACGCCATTGTCTTTCACCATGCGCATCACCGCACACCAGCCCGCTTTTGCCGTGACCACCTGCTCGCGCATTTCGTGATAATCGCGCTCCAGGCGACGCAGTTTGCGGGTCAGGTTATCCATCTCCGCTTCACAGAAGGTGAGCGCTTTTTCCAGTTGATTGCGACGCGCGCGGTTCGTGGAAAGTTGCGTATGCAGTTCATCACGGCGAATACGCGCCCGCTCTTCCGCGCCGCCGTCGGCGCGCACGCCGATCTCCTGCAACTCTTTTTGCAGATCGTTAAGCAGCTCTTTTTTGGTATCAAACGAACTTTTCAGTGAAGCCAGCACCTGGTTGTACTGGCTGAACTGCGCGGCGTGGCTGCGCATCGCTTCACGCGCCCGGGTACGTTCGGCTTCAGCCTGCTCCAGACGCTGACGCAGCTTCTCGTTCAGATCGTTATTGCCGTTGAACATCTCCGCCGAATCGGAGTAGCTGAAGTGCGCTCGGCGCTGTACCACTTCCGCCAGCACAAACGCTTGCTGACGAGCGTCGCGTTGCACCTGTTGGGATGCGGCATAATCGGCTTTTAACTGCTCGAACTGTTCCGGGTCGCTTTGCAGTATCGAAACGACCGGTTCCAGTTTTGCCAGTTGGTTGCCAAACTGCTGAATAAAGCGCGCGGCTTCCTGCGCTTCGTCCAGGCGTTCCTGTATTTCATCAACACGATCGGCCAGCGTATCGTCAGCCAGCAAATTCACGCGCGGCAGCAGGCGGTTAAGCTGGGCAACGCCCTCTTTCGCCTGCTCAAACTGCACGCGGTTTTGCTGGTTGTCATTTTCATGGTTGCTGATAGCACGTTCCAGCTCGCCGCGGCGACTGTTGAGCGTGCGGATTTCCGCTTCCGGATCGTCCTCAAAGGCAACCGCCAGATGGCTGCCGATAAAGCGGCTGAATGCCTGATGCAGACGCTGCGTTTTTTGCACATCGAAAGAGAGCGTTGCAAAACGCTCGGCCAACTCTTCACGCTCGGCGTGCAGGCTTTCGATACGGCTTTCTCGCGCCGCACGACCAAACAGCGGCAGCGTCGGGAAACGCGAATAACGCCACTGGCGATCGGCAATTTTCACCACCACCGCTTTTTCCAGCTCGTCGACGGCGAACACGCTATCGTCGAAGGATTGCGGATCCCCTTCAATCAGATAGAGATCTTCCGGGCAATCTTCCAGCCCTTCCAGCATCTCCGCCACCTGCGACAAATCAGGAACCACGATGGCGTGACGCGACGGGCCATACAGCGCTGAATAATAGGGCGCATCATCAATACTGACATCGTCATAAATTTCCGACAGCAACACACCGCCGAAGCGTTCCGCCAGCGCGTTCAGACGACTATCTTCCGCGCCGCCAGGCTGGCTTAAACGTTCAATTTCATCATCAACAGCACGTTTACGCGCGCCAACTTCATCACGCTCAACGATCGCTTCGCGTTCACGCTCCAGCAATTGTTGCAGGTATTCCGTTACTTGCTGGCCAGATTCGAACGCTTCGCCGCTCTGCTCGCTCAGTTGCGTCAGGCTGCTCTGCGCCGCCAGCCATACCGGCGCGCGTTTGGTTAGCGTCTGAATGCGCGATTGCAGTTGTTCCAGCTCCTGGCGCAGCGCAAGACGCTGTTCACCGGCAGCGGCAACGTTATCGGAAAGCGCAGCAATTTGCGCCTCCAGCTCCTGATGCAGGTTATCCAGCTCTTCGACGTCATACTGTTTGCCCTGACGCTTGCAGAACTCGGCGAACAGGCGCTCGGCTTCCTGCTGCTCGCGCAGACGCTGTTCCAGCTCGTTCAGACGCATGCGCAGCGGCTGCACCTGTTCAGCCAGATGGCGCTGATTTACCCCATCGCGCAGCAACTCGCGCGCCACTTCCCAGGCTTCATTACGCGCCAGCGGACCGTTGATGGCGGCCACCAGTTGATAAGCCTGCTCGAACTGGCTGTGCGCGGTCTGCGCAACGCTTAATTTCTGATCCAGCAACAGCAGTTTTTCGGTCGCTTCCTGCTCTTTGGCCTGGAAAGTTTCCAGCCATTCAGCAGCGGTTTCCGACGTCAGATCCGGCAGACGGCACAGATCTTTTGCCCGCTCCAGCGCCTGCAACGCCTGGTTGTACTGGATAGCGCGGGTTTGCTGTACATCCAGCGCCTGCTGGTAATCGGCAAGCTGGTTTTTCAGCTCATCCACTTCCAGCTCGGCGGCTTCAGCGCGGGCTTCGTTCTCTTCCTGGCGCTCGGCGGCTTCAGCCACCACTTCATGCTGCTCTTCGAGACGAATCTGTAACTCTTCGAGATCCGATTCGTAGCGCTCGATTTTTTCCTGCTGCCGCAGCGCCGTTTGCACCAGGTTCAGGTGATCGCTGGCCGCCTGGTAATCGGCTTCCAGATCGCCTTCCGCACCAGCATGCTCTGCCAGTTCGCGCGCCATATCGACATGCTTATACTGCTCGGTCGCCAGCTGCTGGCGCGAGGTAAACAGATCCCGGCGGAACTCCAGCGCTTTATCCAGATGCACGCGGCGCTCATTGGCGTGGCGCATATAATCCGCTGCCACATAGTTGGTGGCTTCGCTGATCAAATGTTTGAACAGATCGCGATCCGACTGAGTCACGCGAATCGCTTCCAGCGTCATTCGGTTTTCGCGCAGCGCCGCTTCCATATCCTGGAACGCTTTACGCACGCCGCTGTTTTCCGGCAACAGATAGTCGCGCAGCGAACGGGTGATGGCGCTGGAAATCCCGCCGTACAGCGAGGCTTCGATCAGGCGATAGAATTTGCTGCGATCCGATGCGGAACGCAGACGACGCGCGACAATGCCCAGATCGAACATCAGCGCGTGGTAATCAGTGATGGAGTTGAACTGCTTAAACTGCACACCTTCCATCGCATCCAGTTTGTCTTTCACTTCCTGTAACGACAGTACGCGCGCCTGGCGCTCGTTCAGCGTTTCGGTCAGCAACTGCGTTGGCAGGACGGAGGTCGGCAAGCCCTGAATGGCGAAAGGTTTAATATCCACTTTGCGATCGCGCCCGGCGACCTGTTGCAGACGCACGCCCACCAGCACGCGCTGATGGCGGGAGTTGATCACATCCAGCACCGAATAACAGACACCGGCTTTCAGCTTACCGTGCAGCCCTTTATCACGGGAGCCGGAGGTTGCGCCCGCTTCGGTGGTGTTACGGAAGTGCAGCAGCGTCAGATCGGGGATCAGCGCCGTAACAAACGCCGCCATGGTGGTGGATTTCCCGGCGCCGTTCCCCCCGGAAAGCGTGGTAACCAGCTCATCCAGGTCAAAGGTGCGGGCAAAAAAGCCGTTCCAGTTAATCAGCGTTAGCGAACGAAATTTACCGCGATCGATCATTACTCTTCCTCCGAGCTATCCGGCTGATTTTCTTCAGGCTCATCATTGAGCTGCAAGTGGTTTTCGACTGGCATGGCTTCACCATCGCGGATCATACGCAGTTGCGCTTCGCGCGGATCGTCGCCGGAGCGGACATCTGCGCCAAAGCGGAACACCGATTCCGTGATGCGGAATTTGCTGCTGTCATTGCCCATAAACCAGATCATGCCAAGGCGACGCAGACGGTTGAGCGAGGAGCGAACCTTTTCCTGCAACTTCTGCCGGTCAAGATCGGAGCCGGTTGAGCGGTTGTTGGCCAGTTTCAACAGTTTCGGTTCATCAGCCAGCGACAGCAGTTCGTCATACAACTCCTGCTGCGTGAAGATTCCTTCATTCGCCAGACGCTCCGGGCTCAGGTACAGGTAGCAGAGAATTTTACCCACCATCATATCCAGCTCGGAAAGCACCGAACGCGGGATCAGCGTGGTGGAGCGCGGGCGCAGATAGAAGAAACCTTCCGGCGCACGGATCAGCTCAACGTTGTAACGCGCGTAAAACTCTTCCAGATACTCCTGAAAGTCCATCAAAAAGGCGTGATTATCCAGCTCGTCAAGGCCGATATGCCGTCCTGAGCGCAATGCGCTGTCGAGCGCCGGAAACAGTGGGTTAGCCAGCGCCTGCGCCAGTTTAACCGGCATCACTTGTTCAATATTTGTCGATGACATGCGCCTGTACCTTGGCTCCGTAATCATTAATCGGCTGCCATTTCGGCGGCAGTCCGGTGAAATCTGCTTGCGCTACGCCAAGACGTACCGCCTGATCGACGACAATACGCGCGATGTCGAAATGCCGGACACGCGGATACTGCGTCAGATATTCGCGGGCAACCAGCCCAAGATCCAGCGGCACACCTTTGGTTTTATAAATCGCCAGTTGCTGCTCAATCATTGCCGCCAGTTGCTCACGGATTTCATTAAACTCTTCAAATTCCAGATCCGGCGGCAGTTCGCCGGTTACCTCTTCATCGCGTAGCGCCATCTCTTCGTCGCGCATATCCAACAGCCTGTCGGCGTTGGCGTAGGTCAATGCCCACGGCGCATCAAAATAAGACTGCACCGACTGGCGCAGACGCTGAGCGAAGACGCGGTTTTTATCCATATCGATAGCGGTACGGATAAATTTGTGCACGTGGCGGTCGTAACCGATCCACAGATCGATCGACTGCTGGCCCCAGCTCACGATGCGATCCAGCTTGCTTTGCAGGTTGAACACCAGTTGATCGAGGAACTCCAGATCGTCGCGGCCGACGGTGGCATCCTGAATGCTCAGCAGATTCGCCTGAAGTTTGTCTCCGGCGGCATCCAGCGTATCCTGCAATTCACGCAGTGTACCGGAGGTTTCTGACAGCAAAAGTTCACAGCTGGAAATGGCCGCCCGCCAGTCTTTATTGAGTAACTGGGCGATATCATCTTTCACCTGCTGTTGCTGTTCATCCATTAAGCGCTGGGTCAAATCGATGCTGTCGAAAATCTCCGCCACCGAATATTTCAGCGGCGCAAAGACGTTGCGATGCCAGTGAAATTCGTCACCGCCCTCTTCCGCCGCGTCAGCAGCGCGTTTTAGCTCGCTTGCCACAATCGACAACTGCATAGAGAGACGCAGCGTGGAGAATTCACGCTGGCGGATGTAGTAATCAGTGATGCCGATGCCTAGCGGCGTCAGGCGGTAGATCGCATTGCCTTCCACCAGTTCGCTGGTAAAGCGGTTTAACAAACGCTGACGCACCATGTCATTGATAGCGTTATTGGCGCGCTGAATGATAGTTTCGCTGGTTTGCTCAAACGCCTCGCTGACGTGACGAAACGCGTCCACCAGTTCACCTTCGCTCATCTCGCCATCAAGACGCTCACCGTTGAGCGTGGCGATAGCCAGCAAAAAAGAGAGCCTGTCGACCGGCAGCGAGATGGAGAAATCATTTTTCCTGGCCCAGGCAACCAGTTCGGGGACTGTCTGGGAAAATTCACTCATCGTTTGTCCTTCCATCGATTTGCGGCTTAAGTGCTGTCACGTGAATATAGCGGCCAAGGCTGATATACGGCTCCTGACGACAAAAGCGTGTTTCAAGCTCAAGCAATGCGTCAAAACAGTCGTGCTGTTGATGTTTTTCACGCAGATAATCGTGAAAAACCCGTACGCCGGTTTTACCGGTAATGTGCCAGCCAATCTGTTCGAGCCAGCCGTAAACGTCCGCAGGATTACGCGGATAGTCCGGGGAAAGGGTGCGTTTTTTACGTTTTGGCATACCTGCTTTCACGTAGTCGAAATTCCCTGCCACCATATTGTGCATTAGCAAACCGTCGGCATTATAAAACATCAACGACAACGCGCCGCCCGGGCGCAGTACCGACCACAATATTTCTAACGCAAATACTGGTTCTGCTACCCATTCAAGCACAGCATGGAACAATATCAGATCAACGGGCGATTCCAAATGCTCAGCCACATCCTGAACGGCGCATTGTACAAAATGCATGTTACCGCTCACACCTTTCGCCTCTGCTGCGGTTTGCGCGCGCGCGATCATCTCTTTCGACACATCGCACAGGGTAACGTGGTGGCCCAACTGCGCCATCCGAATCGCCGTTTGCCCTTCACCTCCGCCAGCATCCAGAACCCGCAACGGAACATTGCCGCGCGTTGCCAGCAGCGCATCCAGATCCTGCCACAGGATCGCCTGACGCAACTGCCCTTTGGTGGTGCCGTAGATGTTGCGCGAGAATTTCTCCGCGATATCGTCGAAGTTACGATCCTGCATGCACGCTCCACGCTTTTGGCAAAACAGCTATTTTGTCACAGCCGTGACGAGAATGAACCCATCTGGTGTAAGATCGGCTGAAATCACTTGCTGTATGCTCAAAAAGGAGACGGTTCCGGTGCTTTTCACCCTAAAAAAATTCCTGGGCGGCCTGTTGCTTCCCCTGCCTTTTTTGCTTTTGGTGATCGGGCTGGGGGTTATGCTTGTCTGGTTCAGCCGCTGGCAGAAAACGGGTAAGACATGTATTACTTTCGGCTGGCTGGTTTTGCTGCTGTTAAGCCTGCAACCGGTCGCGGATGGTCTGCTAAAACCTATCGAAGCGAAATATCCCACCTGGCGCGGCACACAGCCGGTGAAGTATATCGTCGTCCTCGGCGGCGGTTACACCTGGAATGATGCCTGGGCGCCCAGCTCAAACCTGATTAATAACAGTCTGCCCCGTCTGAATGAAGGGATTCGCCTCTGGCAGGCCAATCCGGGCGCGAAACTGATCTTTACCGGCGCGGCAGCGAAAACCAATCCGGTCAGCACGGCAGAAGCTGGTGCGCGTGTGGCGGAAAGCCTTGGCGTCCCGCGCAGCGAAATCATCACGCTGAATGATCCAAAAGATACGGAAGAAGAAGCGGCGGCGGTGAAGAAGGCCATCGGCGATGCGCCATTTCTGCTGGTGACCTCCGCATCCCATTTGCCGCGAGCGATGATTTTCTTCCAGCATGCAGGGCTGCATCCGCTCCCCGCGCCGGCAAACCAGATGGCGATTGAGTCGCCGCTGAATCCGTGGGAGCGCATTATTCCTTCCCCGGTCTGGCTGATGCACAGCGACCGGGTAGGTTATGAAACGCTGGGGCGTATCTGGCAGTGGCTGAAAGGCAGTTCAGACCAGCCAGGGGAGCAGTGATTTCGAGGCGAGATCAAAATTGGCGCGGCTAAATCTGCCGGTGTTCACCAGTTGCGCCACTTCGTCCCAGAGCAAATAGAGCCAGCGCCGCCAAAGGAAAGGCTCCGCCACTGGCGCGCGCTGTAAATAATGCCAGAGCAACCCTTCCGCCTGCGGCCCATCGACAAGACGAAACAGCTCATATTCACGGGGCGCCCACAGCATAATGCCAGGCCCCACCATCGCCAGTAGCTGATCGCTGCGGGCATCCTTCAGCATACTGCGCAAATTAAAGCTGCCGTGCACCAGTACGCAGTTATCATTGAAACCGTCAAACAGCGCGGGCAGGCATTCGCGGGTGCGGAACAGCAGCCGTTTGTCCTGCATGGTTAGCCCGGTATTCTGATATTGATTGAGGGTCGTCCACAGCACCTCCACGCGCTGGCGATACCATGACGGCCAGATATTTTCCTGGGTACTGTCGACCATGCCGACACAGCCGTGGCTGTCATGACGGTGCCAGGCAAGCAGCGCCTCAACAATCTGATCTTTTAACTGTTCCCAGCGCTCCGGCGTGCGCGTCGGGGCTTCAACAGGCACGCCGCGCAGACGCTCAATCAGCAACACATCGGGGCCGGGATGTTCTTCATGTGTCATCACCCCGTATACCACCGGCATCCGCACTGCACCGCTCCTTGCCAGCATTGAGATCTTCCAGGCCAGTTGGCGAGCAATGCCTGGCGTAGAGAAACTCCGGGCCAGCAGTGGCATCGGATTTCCCTGGCTGTCATACAGCGACCAGAGTACAGAATCAGGCTTTTCGCTGACACACTCCATGCGGCTCAATTTTTCTCCCAGCAGATGACTCAGTTCAGCGCGCAGTTGTTCCATAGCAGAATGCCCTCACAAAAACGACTGCTTTTATAATGAGCGCCCGCAGGACGGATGTCACCCTGGTAAGATCAAAACAGCGCAGGAATTTGGCGGGAAACGGAAAATCCCCTCCGGACAGAGGGGATGAAAGGCTTAACGCAGCGCCTGACGGACGCGTTCAAGATCGTCTGGTGTATCCACCCCCGTACCCGGCACAACGCTTGCCACGGCAACGTGGATCTTCTCGCCATACCAGAGCACGCGAAGCTGCTCCAGCATTTCGATTTGCTCCAGCGGGCTGGTTTGCCAGCTGACATAGCGGCGGATAAACCCGGCGCGATAGCCATAAATGCCGATATGGCGCAGGAAGGTGTCACCAATCGTTTCGCAGGAAAGCGCAAAACGGTCACGATCCCACGGGATCGTGGCGCGGGAAAAGTACAGCGCATAACCTTCGGCATCCATCACCACTTTAACGGCGTTGGGATTGAACGCCTCTTCCGCGCTGTGAATGGGTACGGCGAGCGTTGCCATACCAACGTTGCGAATGCTGAGATTCTCAGCCACCTGACGAATAATCGCTGGCGGGATCATCGGCTCATCGCCCTGGACATTCACTATCACCGTATCGTCGCTGAAGCCACATTTTTCAACCACTTCGGCCAGACGCTCGGTTCCGGACTGGTGATCGGCGCGGGTCATGCAGACTTCGCCGCCAGCCGCCTGCACCGCGCGCATTACCTCTTCGTTGTCCGTTGCCACAATGATGCGATCGGCGCCGGATTCACGCGCGCGTTCCAGCACGTGCACCACCATCGGTTTGCCGTTGATATCCACCAACGGTTTTCCCGGCAGACGCGTGGAGGCGTAACGCGCAGGAATAATCACAACGAAACTCATGGCCGGCTCTCTTCCGCAGTTAACGAACGCGCTTCGGTTTCCAGCAAGACCGGAATGCCTTCCCGCACCGGGTAGGCCAGACTGTCGATTTTACAGATTAGCTCTTGCTTATCCTGGCTGTAGTAGAGTTTGCCGTTACATACCGGACAGGCAATAATTTCAAGCAAACGGTGATCCATCTTTCCTCCTGATACACCGACAATTAATGAGTTAAGCTTATCACATTCATTTCTTACACCGCGTCTATTTCCAGACCGCTGCGGCAGGCTGAAAACAGCCCATCCGGCAGACGCGCAAACGTGATCCTTCGGGCCCCCTGCCAGCGAGCGAATTCCGTAATGGCGTTTTGCAGCCCCTTTTCCAGCGTGCGGCCAGGCTTAACCCCGTCCTCAAGATAGAGCGCAATCACTTCCAGTACGCCCTCTTTGCGGTGCATCTTGGCATCCATACGCCCAACCAGCCGCCCGCAATGGAGCAGCGGCAACACGAAATAGCCAAATTGCCGCTTAGGCGCCGGGGTGTAACACTCCAGACGATAGCTGAAATCGAAAAACTGCTCTGCCCGTTTGCGATCCCAGACCACCGGATCAAACGGTGACAGCACCGCGCTATGCGTGGCGGTGAGTTTATCTTCCTGCGCCGTTGCCAGCAGCGGCAATAGCGAGGCGTGCAGCCAGGCTGGGCCCAGGGTTTCAACATTGATCGGATAAATTTGCCCGGCTTCCTGCAACTGCTCCAGCAGCAACGGTAATGCAGGCTGACGCAGACGGTAGTAGTCTGCCAGCCACTGGGCGCGAAACACCCCGAGACTGCGGGCGCTGTTTTCCAGCATCCGGTACTCCGCGGCCTCCTGCGACAGCACGTCCCGCTCATCATCCCAGTGCGGCATCACCCGCTGCGTGAGATCATAGACACGCTGAAAATTACGGCGTTCGACAACCATCACTTTCCCGGCCGTAAACAATCCTTCCAGATGACGCTTGTGAGGTTTCCACTCCCACCAGCCGCTGGTGCCTTTACGCGGATGTTCGAAATCGGCTGAGCGCACCGGTCCATTTTGCTCGATATGGGCAACAAGCTGCTCAATCTCTTCAGCGTGCTCCTGCATCCACTCTTTACGGTACTTCCAGCCCATCTTGTCAGGTGCCAGCATGCGGTGGCGCATAAGAGCAAAATCATCACGCGGCAAAAAACAGGCTTCATGTGCCCAGTATTCCATCAGTTCACCGCGGCGTAACGCATCGTCAAGCCAGTGCTGTGGATACGCTCCGAGGCGGCTGAACAGCACCAGATAAGGGCTACGGGCAACAATGTTGATAGTGTCGATTTGCAGCAGCGACATGCGCTGGATCATAGAGAGGATATCGGAAGGTGTGGCACGTCTGGCTGGTTTGCGCAGTAAACCTTGCGCGGCGAGATGTAAATAACGGGCAGATGTTAACGAGAGTTGCGGCACAGACATGGGTATTCCTGTTCAGTTAACAGGGCGCAGCCGATGCAGCAATCGTCAGCGCGCCAGAGTAAGCAATTCCTGCAGCAGCTTGTTCGCCTGTTCGCCTTCCAGTTGCGCGTCCACAGGCAAATACCACCAGTTATCTTCAGCGAAGGACCGACATTTCACCGCGTCTTTTTCGGTCATCACCAGCGTCTGTCCCGGTTTGACCATCGCCTGAACATCCGCCCGGGTTAATGCCTGATGATCGGCGAGCGCAAAAGTCTGCTCCGGCATCACGCCGCACTCACTGAGCGTAGCGAAAAAACGCGGGGGATGGCCAATACCAGCCATCGCCACGCAAGGCGACAGCTCGCGTACTTCGCGCCGTTCACCGGTGCGCAAATTAACTGCCAGCCCCGGAATCAGGTGCATCGGGATCTCACCCGACCTTGCCACGCCGCCGTTGGCGATCACCGCATCAACCGTCTTCAGACGTGAAGCGCGTTCACGCATCGGACCCGCAGGAAGCCACCAGCCATTGCCAAAACGTCTGACGCCATCAATGACCACAATCTCTTTGTCTCGCGCCAGGCGATAATGTTGCAGGCCATCATCAGTCACGATTATCTGCACGGAATGGTGTGCCAGAATGGCTTCCACCGCCTCACGGCGGTTGGGAGAAACCGCAACCGGCGCACCGGTGCGCTGGTAAATCAGCACAGGTTCGTCACCTGCCTCTTCCGTGGTGGAATCAGACGTCAGTAACAGCGGGTAACGTTCTGCCTTCCCGCCATAACCTCGCGAAACTACCCCCACGCGGATACCACGCTGCTGAAGCTGTTCAACCAGCCAGACAACCACCGGTGTTTTACCGTTACCACCGGCCGTCAGGTTACCGACCACCACCACAGGAACCGGGGCGCGCCAGGCTTTTTTCAGCCCCAGACGATAAGCCAGACGGATTGCGCCACTCACCAGGCCATAAAGCCAGGAGAGTGGCAATAACAGTAGCCACAGCGGGGATTCACCGGACCAGATACGTGCAATCATGCGCCAAACTGCATTTTATGAAGCTGAGCGTAAACGCCACGGTGCTCCAGCAGCTCGGCATGACTGCCGCGCTCAACGATACCGCCATCTTCCACCACTACAATTTCATCGGCCTGTTCAATGGTTGAGAGGCGGTGGGCGATAACCAGAGAGGTACGGTTTTTCTGCAACTCATTTAGCGCAGCCTGAATCGCGCGTTCAGATTCGGTATCCAGCGCTGACGTGGCCTCATCAAGGATTAGGATCGGACTGTCACGCAGCAGCGCACGGGCAATCGCGATACGCTGACGCTGGCCGCCAGAAAGCAGCACCCCATTCTCACCAATTATTGTATCCAGGCCTTCATCCATTTTATTTATAAAATCAAAGGCATAGGCCATCTTCGCTGCTTTCTCAATCTCCTCACGGCTGTACACATCTGTACGGGCGTAGGCAATGTTGTTGGCAACGGTATCATTAAAGAGATGCACGTTCTGGGAGACCAGCGCGACCTGGTCACGCAGCGATGTGAGCTTGTATTCGCGCAGATCGTACCCATCCATCAGGATCTGCCCTTCATCAATATCGTAGAAACGCGTGATCAGGCTGGCCAATGTCGATTTCCCTGACCCGGAGCGCCCCACCAATGCAACCGTCTTACCCGCCGGGATCGTCAGGTTGATATTGCGCAGTGCTGGCGTATCACGGCCAGGATAAGTAAACGTTACATTGCGGAATTCAATATCGCCGCGAGCACGTTCGATAACACGCGTTCCTTCGTCTTTTTCCTGCTCACTATCGAGGATAGCAAACAGCGTCTGGCAAGCCGCCATACCGCGCTGGAACTGAGCATTGACGTTAGTCAACGATTTCAACGGACGCATCAGGGCGATCATAGAAGAAAAGACGACGGTAATCGTACCAGCCGACAGCGTCTGCATGACGCTTGGGAAGCTGGCGGCATAAAGCACAAATGCCAGCGCCAGTGATGCAATTAACTGGATCAAAGGATCGGAAATAGAGGAAGCAGAGACCATTTTCATCCCCTGCAAACGCATCTTGTTACTGACTTTGTCAAAGCGGTGGGTTTCCACTTCCTGACCGCCAAACATCAGCACCTCTTTATGTCCTTTTAACATCTGTTCCGCGCTGGTGGTCACCTGCCCCATCGTGTTCTGCATGTTTTTGCTGATATTACGGAAACGCTTAGATACCATGCGAATAGCGACAGAAACAATTGGCGCCAACACAATCAGGATCAGCGACAGTTGCCAGCTATACCAGAACATCATCACGAACAGGCCGATGATCGATGCACCTTCACGCACCACGGTGATCAATGCGCTGGATGAAGACGAAGCCACTTGTTCCGAATCGTAGGTAATACGTGACAGCAAGGTGCCAGTCGATTGCTTATCAAAAAATGATACCGGCATACCCATCATGTGGCTAAACAGGCGGCGGCGCATGGTCATCACCACTTTCCCCGAGACCCAGGAAATGCAGTAACTGGAGATATAACTGGTGATACCGCGGAGGATCATCAGCCCGATAACCACCAGCGGCATCCACAGCAGCACCGAACGGTCCGTTTTACCAAAACCATCATCCAGTAACGGTTTAAGCAGCGATAACATGAATGTATCGCTGGCTGCGTTGAGGATTAACGCAATCCCCGACACGATCAGACCCGTTTTGAAAGGCGCAATAGTTGGCCATAGTCGGCGGAATGTCTGCCATGTGGAGAGATCTTTATCGTTCTGCATTCAGAAAACCAGCACTTGTTGAAATAGCCGCATATTCTACCCGTTATCGTTTGGGACGCCAAACCACTGATGATACCAACGCGGTAAAAGTTGATCCCGTAAGCTATGGATTTCCCAGCCCTGGGGAGAAAATGATATGGTTATCTGCCCCTGGTGCGGAGTGTCATACCAGCGATATCCCTGCTCCCGGTAACGTTTTACGACCTTTAGCGAAGGGAAGCGCCAGGCGTTATACCGCGATGCTGACGCCACTGCCGCCTTACCTTCTACCCGCTGCAAGAAAGGCAGAGACGACGAGGTGTTACTTCCATGATGAGGTACCTGCACAAGTGTAGATTGTAGGTGCTGCCAGTAGCGGCTGAGCATTGCCATCTCTCCCTGCGTTTCGATGTCACCGGTTAGCAGGATACTGTGTTTCCCATCCTCCACCTTCACGACACATGAGAGATTGTTCCCCTGCATCTGCGCTTTCGGTAGCGGCCAGTGCGCGCTGAATGTCAGCCCCTGCCACTGCCATGTCTCTCCACGAAAACAGGGTGCGTGGCCAGCCCAACCTAATGGGCTGCGTACCCACAGTTCTGGCCAGGCTTTCAGTAAGGACGCCAGACCACCGCGATGATCCAGATGTTCATGGCTCAGTATGATGCCCTCGGGCTGCAAAGCGTGCCAGCGCAGCCACGGAATAATCAGTTGCTGCCCACTGTCACCTCCAGGCCACGCAACGCCGGTATCGTAGAGAATCGCTTTACCATTGCGTTCAATCACCATTGCCAGCCCCTGCCCAACATCCAGCATATGTACTGACCACTCCCCTTGCCGGTCAGCCCGCCATAGCGGTAATAACAGCATCGTCAGGCCAGTCAGACACAGCGCAGGAATACGACACCACAGAGACAAGCGCCAGCAGATCAGCATCAACCATGGTACCCAGGCTGCTGCCTGCCAACGCGCATCAATATTGACCCATCCCGCGGGCAACCATCGCAGAAAAGCAAACAATAGTGCGAGCGTTTGGTCCGCAAGATACCAGCAGGCTTCCTCAATTAGCGGGGGTCCGGTCAAGTGCAGCAGCATTCCCGTTAAAATCAGGGGGACGGTGACAAATGTTACCAGAGGGATCGCCACCAGGTTGGCGACCAGCGAGCTCAGACTGATTCCATGGAACATAGATAATTGTAAGGGAATCAGTAATAACGTCATCCCAATTTGCAAATGGACCAGGCTCATACCGCTATGTATAAGCCAGTGTTGCTGCGCTGGCATCGGTAACCACTGATACCAGAACAGCAATGCTGCCACCGCGAAGGCCGATAACCACAGGCTGTATGACAATACGGAGATCGGATCGATAAACAATATCGCTGCGACACAACAGAGCCAGACTTGCCAGGGCGACCATAACCGACCTGAAAGACGTAGCGTAGCCCATACGCTAAGCGAAATGGCTGTGCGCAATGCTGGGGGTTGTAAGCCTGTAAGATATGCATATCCAATGGCACACAATACTCCGGCGAGCAGTGGCAACGCCCAATTAATCCGGTGGGCCGGGAAGTAAAACTGTATTCCACGGGTAACAACGCCGCCAAGCATCGCGGCAAGAGCGATATGCAGGCCAGATATCGCCATTAAATGGGCGGTTCCAGTCTGGCGCATAATCTCTTTTACCGGGCTTTCGAGTGCTGAACGTTCTCCCATTCCCAGCGCCAGAATCACCGGACGCCAGGAATAAGGGGAAAGCGTGTGCACCAGCGACTGAAGATAATCAGCGCGCCAGCTACAAGTTGGCTCGATTAACCGCGCATCGCTAAAGTGGCCGCTAAGAGGAAGATGGCTTGCCAGTGCGTAGCGCTGAGAATCAAACCCTCCGTCGTTGAGCTGACCGTGCATCGCACGTACACGAACGGTCATCACCCATCGCTGCCCTGTACAGACCGGGACAGGTAAGTATTGCCCATAGAGTGTTATGCCAGCGGCCGGGAACAAGCGCTTGCCATTAAGACGCACTATCTTCGCCTGATGGCGGGTCATATTGTCTGTTTCGGTAATAATGACTTCAACCTGACGGTTCGCTCCCGGAAGGTTCACCGTTGGCCAAAGTGCCTGCATTGCGTTCAAAACGCCCCAGGCAAAAATGAGTAACGTGGTGCCCCCATAGCGTAAAAGCCTTGGTCGTACGCATGCCAGCAGGCATCCACTAATGATGACGCACCAAATACTGCGGATATCGGGTAATACCGGCAACCACAGCAGCGGTAAAATACCCAATATGATGCATGCAGCTAATGTAGATAACGCCATGCATACCTCCTTGTTGGATCAGAAGTATGCGGGGCTCTGGCTTGATTTTCTTTCGTGTGTTTTCAGGTTTGCGGCGTGAATTGTTGGTTTTTTATCGCATTACATCGCACCAGCAAAAATGTGCGAGGCTGCTTCAGGAAAAGAAAAGCAGAAAATGAAAAAGCACCCTTTCAGGTGCCTTCTCGCATGTAATTCTTTGCTATTCGCTAAGAATTACTCATAAATATTGGCGCGGTCACGTAATTCTTTACCCGGCTTAAAGTGCGGAACGTATTTTCCTTCCAGATCCACTTTATCGCCTGTTTTGGGGTTACGCCCGGTGCGAGGTGCACGATAGTGCAGGGAAAAACTGCCGAAACCGCGGATCTCAATGCGCTCACCCTGGGCAAGAGTAGAGGCCATATGCTCCAGCATCTCTTTTACAGCATCTTCCACGGCTTTAGCCGGGATATGCGATTGCTGGCTTGCAAGTCTTTCTATCAATTCTGACTTGGTCATGATTCCTCCGGTTTCCTTCAACGCAATATTCGCTTAATAGCTTTAACAAGGGCGGCCGTAGCCGCCCTTTGTCATTGATTACAGGACGAATCCTGTGATCTGTCAAGTAACTCATCGTCGTTCGCACGGCAACTGTGTGACTTTCGTCCTGTTACCGTGCAAATAACTCCGGGTTCTTGATCTTACTCGCCTTTAGCTGCTTTGAAAGCTTCAGCCATAGCGTTAGAGAAGTTGCCTTCTTCCTGTTTGTTGTTAACAGAAGCGATAGCATCTTTCTCGTCAGCTTCGTCTTTCGCACGTACAGACAGGCTAACTACACGGTTCTTACGGTCAACGCCGGTGAATTTAGCTTCAACGTCATCACCAACATTCAGAACCAGAGTTGCATCTTCTACACGATCGCGAGAAGCTTCAGAAGCGCGCAGGTAACCTTCAACGCCGTCAGCCAGTTCTACGGTTGCGCCTTTAGCATCAACTGCAGTGACTTTACCGTTTACGATTGCGCCTTTCTTGTTCAGTGCAACGTAGTTGTTGAACGGATCTTCTGCGAGCTGTTTAACGCCCAGAGAGATACGCTCACGCTCTGCGTCAACCTGCAGAACAACAGCTGCGATTTCGTCGCCTTTTTTGTATTCACGAACTGCTTCTTCGCCTGCAACGTTCCAGGAGATGTCAGACAGGTGAACCAGGCCGTCGATGCCACCGTCCAGGCCGATGAAGATACCGAAGTCAGTGATAGACTTGATTTTACCTTCAACGCGATCGCCCTTGTTGTGGGTTTCAGCAAACTGCTGCCACGGGTTGGATTTGCACTGTTTCAGGCCCAGGGAGATACGACGACGTTCTTCGTCGATATCCAGAACCATAACTTCCACTACGTCGCCAACGTTAACAACTTTGGACGGGTGGATGTTTTTGTTGGTCCAATCCATTTCGGAAACGTGAACCAGGCCTTCAACACCTTCTTCGATTTCAACGAAGCAGCCGTAGTCGGTCAGGTTGGTCACGCGGCCAGTCAGCTTGGTGCCTTCCGGGTAACGTTTAGCGATAGCTACCCACGGATCTTCGCCCAGCTGTTTCAGGCCCAGGGACACACGAGTACGTTCGCGGTCGAATTTCAGCACTTTAACAGTGATTTCGTCGCCAACGTTTACGATTTCGCTCGGATGCTTAACGCGTTTCCATGCCATATCGGTGATGTGCAGCAGGCCGTCAACGCCGCCCAGATCAACGAATGCACCGTAGTCAGTAAGGTTCTTAACGATACCTTTAACTTCCATGCCTTCCTGCAGGTTTTCCAGCAGCTGATCGCGTTCTGCGCTGTTTTCGGATTCGATAACTGCACGACGGGAAACAACAACGTTATTACGCTTCTGGTCAAGCTTGATTACTTTGAATTCAAGCTCTTTGCCTTCCAGGTGCAGAGTGTCACGGACCGGACGAACGTCTACCAGAGAACCTGGCAGGAACGCACGAATACCGTTCAGCTCAACAGTGAAGCCGCCCTTGACTTTGCCGTTGATAACACCGGTAACAGTTTCAGCGTCTTCGTAAGCTTTTTCCAGCGTGATCCAGGCTTCGTGACGTTTAGCTTTCTCACGGGACAGCAGGGTTTCACCGAAGCCGTCTTCTACTGCATCCAGAGCAACGTCAACTTCGTCACCAACCTGGATTTCCAGTTCGCCCTGGGCGTTTTTGAACTGCTCAGCCGGAATGGCGGACTCAGATTTCAGACCGGCGTCAACCAGTACTACGTCTTTGTCAATAGCAACAACAACACCACGAACGATAGAACCCGGGCGGGTTTCGATTTCTTTCAGGGACTCTTCAAAGAGTTGAGCAAAAGATTCAGTCATATTGATAATCTTCAGGATTCTTCAATTTAACGTCCACCTGGCTTCATGCCGGATGGGGTTGTTTCACATGCCTGCTCACATTCCATTGCAGCAGGTACTACGAATTCGGTCGCTTACGCGAGAGCCAATTTTTGGCGTGCATATTGTAGCGCTTTCTCAATCACTTGCTCAATGCTTAAACTGGTTGAATCCAGAACTAAAGCATCAGCAGCGGGAACCAGCGGCGCTACAGGACGATTACGATCGCGATCGTCACGTTCCTTGATCTCGGCCAAAAGGCGTTCAAAGTTAACACTAAAGCCTTTCTCCTGCAACTGGAGCATGCGACGATTCGCACGTTCTTCCGAAGAAGCGTCAAGGAAAATTTTCACCGGCGCGTCGGGGAAAACGACCGTCCCCATATCACGGCCATCGGCGATAAGACCCGGGGCTTCACGAAACGCGCGCTGGCGGCGTAATAATGCTTCGCGCACGCGCGGAAACGCAGCCACTTGCGATGCTGCATTCGCTACTTCCTGGGTGCGAATTTCACTGCTGACATCCTCACCTTCGAGGATTACTTCCAGATTTCCGTCGGTTGAGACAAATCGCACATCCAGATGCGCCGCCAGCGGAACCAGCACTTCTTCCGAGGAGACATCGACGTGGTGATGCAGTGCAGCGAGCGCCAGCACACGATAAATTGCGCCTGAATCCAACAGATGCCATTGCAACGCTTCCGCCATTGCCTTGCAAAGCGTGCCTTTTCCCGCACCGCTTGGCCCATCAATGGTGATTACCGGGGCAATTGCCGTCATCTTTTTCTCCTTACTCAAGGCATATCGTTACGTAAACGCCGCGCATTATACGCGGCAATGCACACAATCGTTACTACTGCGTGCGAATAACAGAAGGGTCTGAAGCTGAGTGTAGAATAAATGTGCGGCTGGCCGGGCTGATTTACACCAGCCCGGAGCAAAGATGATTACGCGAGCGTACTGATGCGAGCTAACTGCTCAAAATAGTCGGGGAAGGTTTTCGCCGTGCATTTCGGGTCCAGAATGGTAACCGGCGTATCCGACAGCGCCACCAGCGAGAAGCACATCGCCATACGGTGATCGTTATACGTACCAATTTCCGCAAACTGCAATTTTTCCGGCGGAGTAATGCGGATAAAATCCTCACCCTCTTCCACCGTCGCCCCCACTTTGCGCAACTCTGTCGCCATCGCAAACAGACGATCTGTTTCCTTCACTCGCCAGTTATAGATATTACGCAGCGTAGTGGTGCCTTTGGCAAACAGCGCAGCCGTCGCGATAGTCATTGCAGCGTCCGGGATATGATTCATGTCCATATCGATAGCGTTCAACTCGCCGCGCGTACAGGCAATGTAGTCATCACCCCAGACCACCGTTGCGCCCATTTTTTCCAGTACGTCGGCAAAGCGGATATCGCCCTGCACGCTGTTGCGTCCAATCCCGGTCACTTTTACCGTGCCGCCTTTGATCGCCCCTGCAGCCAGGAAATAAGAAGCCGAGGAGGCATCGCCCTCCACCAGATACTGGCCCGGAGACTGATATTGCTGACCACCGCGAACCACAAAACGCTGATAGTGCTGGTTTTCCACCAACACACCAAAGGTTTCCATCAGATGCAACGTGATGTCGATGTAAGGTTTAGAGACCAGATCGCCTTTGATAGTGATAACCGTATCCTGCGGCGCCAGCGGCGCAGCCATCAGCAGCGCGGTCAGGAACTGGCTGGAAACGCTACCGTCCACGCTCACCTCACCGCCGGTAAAACCGCCACGAAGGCGCAGAGGAGGATAATTTTCCTGCTCGAGATAATCGATTTGCGCTCCCCCCTGACGCAGCGCGTCAACCAGGTGTCCAATCGGGCGCTCTTTCATGCGCGGTTCACCTGTCAGCACCAGATCGTTTGCCCCAAGACAAAGCGCCGCAGCCAGAGGGCGCATTGCCGTTCCGGCATTGCCAAGAAACAGCTCCAGTTTTTCCGCAGAGTGCAGCGGACCACCCACGCCGGTCACTTCACAACGGGTGCGGTCGGCAGACAAGGTATAATGAACTCCCAGCGCGCTGAGGGCATTCAACATGTGGCGCACGTCGTCACTGTCCAGCAAATTGGTCAGAACGGTAGTGCCACGGGCAAATGCGGCAAGCAACAAAGCGCGGTTTGAGACACTTTTCGAACCAGGCAGATTGATGGTGCCATCTACCCGCGCGATGGGTTGTAACGTCAGGGATTCCATGAAACTTTACTCTCTACAGACAAAATAAAACCCCGCAGTCCAACTGCGGGGAATGCAGACTACAGCAATTAACCGTGGCGACGTTCGAAGTCAACCATAAAGTCGGTCAGCGCCTGTACGCCAGCCAGCGGCATCGCGTTATAAATTGAGGCACGCATACCGCCAACGACGCGGTGGCCTTTCAGGGCGTGCAGACCCGCAGCGAACGACTCTTCAAGGAAAAGTTTGTCCAGCGCGCTGTCCGCCAACTGGAACGGAATGTTCATGCGTGAACGGTTAGACTTCGCCACATCATTGCGATAAAAGTCGCTGCGGTCGATTACGCCATACAACAGCTCGCTTTTTTGCTGGTTGACTTTCTCCATTGCGGCGACACCGCCCTGTTTTTTCAGCCATTTAAACACCAGCCCTGAGAGATACCAGGCAAAAGTCGGCGGCGTGTTGAACATAGAGTCATTTTCATTCAGCACGCTGTAGTCGAGGATAGACGGACAGGCCGCATGAGCTTTGCCCAGCAGATCTTCACGTACTATCACCAGCGTTAAACCTGCCGGACCGATATTTTTCTGTGCGCCCGCATAAATCACACCAAAACGGCTGACATCAATTTCGCGCGACAGGATGGTTGAAGAGAAATCAGCCGTTACCACTACATCACTGGCGAATGCGGGTGTTTCATCGATCGCGATGCCGTCAATCGTTTCATTCGGGCAGTAGTGGAGATAAGCCGCGTTATTGCTGAGTTGCCATTCGCTCATCGGCTTAACAGCACGCAGGCCATCAACAGTGATTTTCGCGTCAATAACGTGTGGAACGCAGTATTTTTTCGCTTCTTTGACTGCACTTGCCGCCCAGTAACCGGCATCAACATAATCAGCGGTTGTTTTATCACCCAGTAAATTGAGCGGAATGCCAGCAAACTGACCACGACCACCGCCGTGACAGAACAGAACCTTATAGTTGGAGGGGATGTTCAGCAGATCGCGAAAGTCCTTCTCCGCCTCTTCAGCCACATGGATAAACTCTTTACTACGATGGCTAATTTCCATCACCGAAGTGCCAAGACCTTGCCAGTCGCACAATTCCTGTTGCGCCTGTTTGAGCACATCCGCCGGTAATACTGCCGGGCCAGAACTAAAATTGAAGACCTGAGTCATTTCCCCTCACCACGCTAAAAAGCAATAAGTTATTCCTGTGACATCGGTTTTATCATTGCGCGTCACGCGCCGCAATGGGTAATAGCCGCGCAGGGGGAAATGTGCGCTCAGTCACATAGCAGAATGTTTTGCTCAGTCGAGCCGGGCCCGATAAAAAACCTGTTATGTCACCCGAATGGCCCTGCTGGCCTTCGACCATTCCGGATTTGCACAGCGCGGGCAGGATCGCTTTTCGCCCGCCTGTAAGGCGACAATTTTACTGCAACGTACGCAAACGTAATCGCCCGATTCAGGCACCGAGGTAAATCGTTCACTGCATCCTTCCGGCAGAATACAGAGCCCTGGTTTAACCTCGTTGTCGGGGAAGTAATAGATGCTGATTTGCCCGTTGGTTTCCATGATCGCCAGCCGAATCTGCCCGAGATGTTCTATACCGTTGACGCGCAATTCCATGAAAAACTCAAATTCAGTCATGTTCTCTTCATGCAATTTTTCCCATGCCAGCTCACCGTTCTCAACAATAACAACCGGTTTGCCTTCCAGCAGATCTTCCAGCTTTTCGCTGTGCGACATCAACCACATCACCAGACGATAAAGCACCGCCAGCGTAATAAAAACCACCAGTACGGGCAGCATTGGAACGTCGTCATAAAAGGCCACATCTCCCGCTGCCGAGCCCAGCGTCAGGATAATGAGGACTTCGAATAGCGACATTTGCCGTACGCCACGTCGGCCGGTGATCTTGAGGAATAAAAAGACTAAAACGAAGGTATAAAGGCTGCGCAGTGCCACTTCCCACAAAAAATCAAAGGGAACTTTATCCAGTGCCATGCGATGAAGGTCGAACGCTTTCATTTTTCCATCCGTGAACAGTCGGGTACTCTCCCTAAGCATAGACTGCTGCTTTATTTTCGCCGGGCAGACGCGGAAGATGGCGCCAGTCACGCAAAACCCGTATCATTGCGCGCTTTACGTACGAAAAAAGTGACCGCCATGACTCAAACATTTATTCCCGGCAAAGACGCCGCACTGGAAGACTCCATCGCCCGCTTCCAGCAAAAGCTCACCGACCTCGGTTTTCACATTGAAGAGGCCTCATGGCTAAATCCGGTGCCGAACGTCTGGTCTGTGCATATTCGCGATAAAGAGTGTGCGTTGTGCTTCACCAACGGTAAAGGCGCAACGAAAAAGGCTGCGCTTGCCTCTGCGCTGGGCGAGTACTTCGAGCGTCTTTCTACCAACTACTTCTTCGCTGACTTCTGGCTGGGTGATGCCATTGCGCAAGGCCCGTTCGTTCACTACCCGAACGAAAAGTGGTTCCCGCTGCCGGAAGATGACTCGCTACCCGAGGGGATCCTCGATACTCGTCTGCGCGCGTTCTACGATCCACAGAACGAGCTGACCGCCGGGATGCTGGTCGATCTGCAATCCGGTAATGATGAACGCGGTATCTGCGCCCTGCCGTTTACCCGTCAGTCTGATGAGCAGACGGTCTATATTCCGATGAATATCGTCGGCAACCTGTATGTTTCCAATGGCATGTCTGCCGGTAACACCCGCAATGAAGCCCGCGTACAGGGTCTGTCTGAAGTGTTCGAACGCCATATCAAAAACCGTATCATCGCAGAGAGCATCAGCCTGCCGGAAATCCCACAGGAAGTGCTGACCCGCTATCCTGGTGTGGTGGAAGCCATTGCTAAACTGGAAGCCGAAGGGTTCCCGATTTTTGCCTATGATGGCTCGCTGGGCGGAAAATATCCGGTGATCTGCGTCGTGCTGTTTAATCCGGCGAATGGCACCTGCTTCGCCTCCTTTGGAGCACACCCGGATTTTGGCGTTGCGCTGGAACGTACAGTCACCGAGCTGTTGCAGGGGCGCGGTCTGAAAGATCTCGATGTCTTTATCCCGCCGACCTTTGATGACGAAGAAGTGGCTGAACACGCTAACCTCGAAACTCACTTTATCGATTCCAGCGGTTTGATCTCCTGGGATCTGTTTAAGCAAGATGCGGATTATCCGTTCGTTGACTGGAGCTTCGCAGGGACCACCGAAGAAGAGTTCGCCACGCTGATGGCTATCTTCAATGCGGAAGATAAAGAGGTCTATATCGCCGATTACGAGCACCTTGGCGTGTACGCCTGCCGTATTCTGGTGCCGGGCATGTCCGATATTTATCCGGCAGAAGATCTGTGGCTGGCGAATAACACCATGGGCAGCCATCTGCGCGAAACTATCCTGTCACTACCAGGCAGCGAGTGGGAGAAAGAGGAGTACCTCAACCTTATCGCCCAACTGGACGATGAAGGTCACGATGATTTTACCCGCGTTCGTGAGTTGCTGGGTCTGGCGACCGGTAAAGACAATGGCTGGTACACCCTGCGCGTTGGCGAGTTAAAAGCGATGCTGGCGCTGGCTGGCGGCGATCTGGATCAGGCGCTGGCCTGGACCGAATGGACCATGGAATTCAACGCGTCCATCTTCAGCGCGGAGCGCGCCAACTACTACCGCTGCCTGCAAACGCTACTGCTGCTGGCGCAGGAAGAGGATCGCGAGCCGCTGCAATATCTGAATGCATTCGTACGCATGTACGGCGCGCAGGCAGTTGAAGCAGCCAGCGCCGCGTTGAGCGGTGAAGCGCCGTTCTATGACCTGCAACCGGCAGACGGTACCCTGCAGGCGTTCCCGGCACATCAGTCTCTGTTAGCGGCTTACGAAAAGTTGCAACGCGCCAAAACGGCATTCTGGGCGAAATAACGACAAGTAGCACGACAATATGTAGGCTTCATAGCAGGTCTACGCTATATTACGGGGCAATTTTATTGCCCCTTTTTATTTATATTTTTTCAATGTCAGTCAGTTGTAATAATTAAGTTAAATATGGGTAAATAGTATTATTACTTGCGAACTAATATTGTTACTTCTAATGGCAACTACCCCATTTTAATTAACGATTTTTCGGAGGCTTCATAAAAATACTCAACTCATTTTATAACTTTTAAACTTTATTTTTATTTATATAATCAACAAGTTACTCCGCATTCGTAGAAAAACCACGCTCTTTGCGGTCCTATAAGCCAGGCGAGATATGATCCATATCAAATTCTCTTCTATAATGCTTTGTTAGTATCTCGTCGCCGACTTAATAAAGAGAGAGTTAGTGTGAAAGCTGACAACCCTTTTGATCTTATCCTTCCAGCCGAAATGGCCAAAGTTGCCGAAGAAGCTGGCGTCTATAAAGCGACTAAACATCCGCTGAAGACTTTCTACCTGGCTATCACCGCAGGTGTGTTCATCTCTATTGCTTTTGTTTTCTATATCACCGCCACCACCGGCACAGCGGCAATGCCCTACGGTATTGCTAAACTGATTGGGGGTATCTGTTTCTCCCTGGGGTTGATCCTCTGCATTATCTGCGGTGCGGATCTTTTTACCTCGACTGTGCTGATTGTCGTGGCGAAAGCCAGTGGGCGTATCACTTGGGGGCAACTGGCCCGTAACTGGATTAACGTCTACTTCGGTAACCTGGTAGGTGCGCTGCTGTTTGTCCTGCTAATGTGGTTGTCTGGCGAATATATGGTCGCCAATGGTGGCTGGGGCTTAAACGTCCTGCAGACCGCAGACCATAAAGTGCATCACACTTTCATCGAAGCTGTTGCACTGGGTATTCTGGCCAACCTGATGGTTTGTATGGCCGTGTGGATGAGTTATTCCGGTCGCAGCCTGATGGATAAAGCGATGATTATGGTGCTGCCGGTAGCGATGTTTGTCGCCAGCGGTTTTGAGCACAGTATCGCAAACATGTTTATGATTCCGATGGGTATCGTAATCCGTAACTTTGCTAGCCCGGAGTTCTGGACCGCAGTTGGTTCCAGCCCGGAAAGTTTTTCTCATCTGACTATTACGAATTTCATCATCGATAACCTTATTCCGGTAACAATCGGGAATATCATAGGTGGTGGGTTATTAGTCGGGTTGACATACTGGGTCATTTACCTGCGTGGCAACGATCATCATTAATGGTTGTTTCAGGCAGTAAATAAAAAATCCACTTAAGAAGGTAGGTGTTACATGTCCGAGCTTAATGAAAAATTAGCCACAGCCTGGGAAGGTTTTGCGAAAGGTGACTGGCAGAAAGAAGTCAACGTACGTGACTTTATCCAGAAAAACTACACCCCATATGAAGGCGACGAGTCCTTCCTGGCTGGCGCTACTGACGCGACCACCGCCCTGTGGGACAAAGTCATGGAAGGGGTTAAACTGGAAAACCGCACTCATGCGCCAGTTGATTTTGACACCTCTGTTGCTTCCACCATTACTTCTCACGACGCTGGCTACATCAACAAAGCGCTTGAGAAAATCGTTGGTCTGCAAACTGAAGCTCCGCTGAAACGCGCTATCATCCCGTTTGGCGGCATCAAAATGGTTGAAGGTTCCTGCAAAGCGTACAATCGCGAACTGGACCCGATGCTGAAAAAAATCTTCACCGAATACCGTAAAACCCATAACCAGGGTGTATTCGATGTTTACACCAAAGACATTCTGAACTGCCGTAAATCCGGTGTTCTGACTGGTCTGCCGGATGCTTACGGCCGTGGTCGTATCATCGGTGACTACCGTCGCGTTGCGCTGTACGGTATCGACTTCCTGATGAAAGACAAATACGCTCAGTTCCTGTCTCTGCAATCCGATCTGGAAAACGGCGTAAATCTGGAAGCGACTATCCGTCTGCGTGAAGAAATCGCTGAACAGCACCGCGCGCTGGGTCAGATCAAAGAGATGGCGGCTAAATACGGCTGCGATATCTCCGGTCCGGCAACTAACGCTCAGGAAGCAATCCAGTGGACCTACTTCGGTTACCTGGCTGCGGTTAAATCTCAGAACGGCGCTGCAATGTCCTTCGGTCGCGTATCCACCTTCCTGGATGCTTACATCGAACGTGACCTGAAAGCAGGCAAAATCACTGAAAAAGACGCTCAGGAAATGATTGACCACCTGGTCATGAAACTGCGTATGGTTCGCTTCCTGCGTACTCCTGAGTATGATGAACTGTTCTCCGGTGACCCGATTTGGGCAACTGAATCTATCGGTGGTATGGGCGTTGATGGCCGTACTCTGGTTACCAAAAACAGCTTCCGTTTCCTGAACACCCTGTACACCATGGGCCCGTCTCCGGAACCGAACATCACCGTTCTGTGGTCTGAAAAACTGCCGCTGAACTTCAAAAAATTCGCTGCGAAAGTCTCCATCGACACCTCTTCTCTGCAGTACGAGAACGATGACCTGATGCGTCCTGACTTCAACAACGACGACTATGCGATTGCTTGCTGCGTAAGCCCGATGGTTGTGGGTAAACAAATGCAGTTCTTCGGTGCTCGCGCTAACCTCGCGAAAACCATGCTGTACGCAATCAACGGCGGCGTTGATGAAAAACTGAAAATGCAGGTTGGTCCGAAATCTGAGCCTATCAAAGGCGACTTGTTGAAATTCGACGAAGTCATGGAACGCATGGATCACTTCATGGACTGGCTGGCTAAACAGTATGTCACCGCACTGAACGTTATCCACTACATGCACGACAAGTACAGCTACGAAGCCTCTCTGATGGCGCTGCACGATCGTGACGTAATTCGCACCATGGCATGCGGTATCGCCGGTCTGTCCGTTGCTGCTGACTCCCTGTCTGCTATCAAATATGCGAAAGTTAAACCGATTCGTGACGAAGACGGTCTGGCAATCGACTTCGAAATCGAAGGCGAATACCCGCAGTTTGGTAACAACGATGCTCGCGTCGATGATCTGGCAGTTGACCTGGTAGAACGTTTCATGAAGAAAATTCAGAAACTGACTACTTACCGCAACGCTATCCCGACTCAGTCTGTTCTGACCATCACCTCTAACGTTGTGTATGGTAAGAAAACCGGTAACACCCCGGATGGCCGTCGCGCTGGCGCTCCGTTCGGACCAGGTGCTAACCCGATGCACGGTCGTGACCAGAAAGGTGCTGTTGCCTCTCTGACTTCCGTTGCTAAACTGCCGTTCGCTTACGCTAAAGATGGTATTTCTTACACCTTCTCTATCGTTCCGAATGCGCTGGGTAAAGACGACGAAGTGCGTAAAACCAACCTCGCGGGTCTGATGGACGGTTACTTCCATCACGAAGCGTCCATCGAAGGTGGTCAGCACCTGAACGTGAACGTGATGAACCGTGAAATGCTGCTCGACGCGATGGAAAACCCGGAAAAATATCCGCAGCTGACCATCCGTGTTTCAGGTTACGCAGTACGCTTCAACTCCCTGACTAAAGAACAGCAGCAGGACGTTATTACTCGTACCTTCACTCAAACCATGTAATGGTGCTACCCAAGAGTTTTCGGGCTGCATTGAGGCCGGTAAGAGAGCGAATCCCGATGAGCTTACTGAAGTCAAGTGAGTTGGGTGAGTGAAAACAGCCAGCAAAGATACAGCTTGAAAGACGAAGGGTATTGACTGAAATCGCAAAGTAAAAAGCGTACAATAAAGGCTCCACGTAAGTGGGGCCTTTTTAATACTCAAGTCCGCTTTGTCAGACGTCTATACTTGCTGGATATCTGACAAAACAGACTTAGCGCAAAAGGAAATAAATTGCGCAGACACAGGCCCGGATGGGCCGCATCTGGAGAAAACACCGCAATGTCAGTTATTGGTCGCATCCACTCTTTCGAATCCTGTGGCACGGTCGACGGCCCGGGCATCCGCTTCATTACTTTCTTCCAGGGCTGCCTGATGCGCTGCCTCTATTGTCATAACCGCGATACCTGGGATACACACGGTGGTAAAGAGATCACGGTTGAAGATCTGATGAGCGACGTGGTGACTTATCGTCACTTTATGAACGCATCCGGCGGTGGCGTAACCGCGTCCGGCGGTGAGGCTATCCTGCAAGCGGAGTTTGTCCGCGACTGGTTCCGCGCTTGTAAAAAAGAAGGGATTCATACCTGCCTCGATACCAACGGCTTTGTGCGCCGCTACGATCCGGTGATTGATGAACTTCTGGAAGTTACCGACCTGGTCATGCTCGATTTGAAACAGATGAACGATGAGATTCACCAGAATCTGGTCGGCGTTTCTAACCACCGTACGCTGGAGTTTGCCCAGTACCTTGCGAAGAAAAATATTAAGGTCTGGATCCGCTACGTGGTCGTTCCGGGCTGGTCAGACGATGACGACTCCGCGCACCGCCTCGGTGAATTTACCCGTGATATGGGCAACGTCGAGAAAATAGAACTGTTGCCTTACCATGAGCTGGGTAAACACAAATGGGTCGCCATGGGCGAAGAGTACAAGCTTGATGGCGTCCATCCACCGAAAAAAGAGACCATGGAACGTGTCAAAGGCATTCTGGAGCAGTACGGCCATAAAGTGATGTACTGAGCCGCAGTAAAAGCAAAAAAGCCACAACACCTCGTTGTGGCTTTTTTATGCCGGGTTGTTTCTCCGCCGATGCACTCAGGCGTGCGCAACCGGAGTAGGATGGTGCCCTGCTTTACGCATCAGCATCACCAGATAGATAAACGATACGCCCGCAATCATGATAAACAACAGACTGTCTGAATAGCTTTGCATCAGCATCGCCGTCAGCGTCGGGCCCAGAAGGCTGCCAATGGTGTAGCTCAACAGCAGAGCCTGATTCATGGCTACCAACTGATGGTGTTCCACTTTCTCACACGCCCACGCCATTGCCACCGGGTAAAGAGTAAAACCAGCCGTTCCCAACACAAACAGCGCCGGCGCCATCGCCGCATTACTCAGCATTCCCATACAGCCGATGATCACAACAAAGACCTGCACACGCAGTACAAGCAACCGGCCAAAACGATCGGCCAGACGGCCAACGGGCCACTGTCCGATAATGCCTGAGCTCACCATGAGCGCCATCCAGAAACCGATGCCGGAATCACTGATCCCCTGATGTGAAAGATAGAGCGGCATCAGACCATACAACGAGCCGAGAATAATCCCGGAGATAATGCAACCATTTACCCCCAGGCGCGCCTGGCGAAGGCGCAACATCGGCCATACTGAAGTCGCGGCTTGCTCCTCGCTCTGTTGATTAACAATACGGGTAAACAGCAGCGGCAGGATCGCCGCCAGCACCAGCCCTGTCATCAAAGGCAGTACGCTCATCAGATCCGTCGGCAATTTGCTGACAATCACCTGACCCAGCACGGTGCCTACATAATAAACCATCATGTAAGCTGCCAGCAGGCGGCCACGGTTACGGGAGGTGCCACTGCACATTAATGCGCTTTCCACCACCACCCAAATCATTGCGCAGCCCACACCGGCAATGAAACGCCAAATCATCCAGCTCCAGAAGCCCACCATCAGCCCCAGCCCAACGCAGCCAGCAGCGAAAATCAGCGAGGCAATGTAATAGCTGCGGTTAAAACCCAGGCGGCGGATAAGACGCCCGGTCAATAAAGTGCCGAGTAAATTACCGGTAAAATAAGACGAACCCACCATACCGACCTGCCAGGTGGGTAAGTTTTCGTGGGCAAGCCAGAGCGGCACGAGCGTATTCAGCGTCGCGATCGCCAGCGTCAACAGCATCAGGCCGCAGAGCAATAACAGCACCGGCCGGGTATAGGTGGACATGGATTCAAACCGTGAGGAAGTTCAGATTGCGTGCGCATCATGCCATTGGCAAAAGCAAAGTCAATCCACAGAATTAGCGGGCTGACATGAATTGCGCCTTGTCGATTTGAAAAACTTATCCCGCATCAATTCAAGATACTTCAGGTAATATTCATCTGATTGTTTTTATTGTACTAAGCCACAGAAGCAGTAAAGAGATCAGTAGAAAAATTTCATGGTAGAAAACCACATTTCACCCGGCCGGCCCGGGAGTAATTAGCAGGTCCGCATATATCATAGAAAAACTGGTTAATGGAGGATTACTCAGCAACGGGACATAAAAAAAGCGCCAACAGGCGCTTTTCAGGAACACTAAAGAAGTATTAACCGATGAACTCAAGACCGTTCATATACGGACGCAGTACCTCAGGAACTTCGATACGACCATCGGCTTGCTGGTAGTTTTCCAGCACGGCAACCAGCGTACGGCCAACAGCCAGACCAGAACCGTTCAGCGTATGCACCAGACGGGTTTTCTTATCGGACTTGCTGCGGCAGCGTGCCTGCATGCGACGCGCCTGGAAATCCCATACGTTAGAGCAGGAAGAGATTTCACGGTAAGTATTCTGCGCCGGAACCCATACTTCCAGATCATAGGTTTTGCATGCGCCAAAACCCATATCACCAGTACAGAGCAGAATTTTGCGGTACGGCAGACCGAGCAGTTGCAACACTTTCTCAGCATGACCAGTCATCTCTTCCAGCGCGTCCATTGACTCTTCCGGACGAACAATCTGCACCATTTCAACTTTGTCGAACTGGTGCATACGAATCAAACCACGGGTATCACGACCGTAAGACCCCGCTTCGGAACGGAAGCACGGTGTGTGAGCGGTCATTTTGATCGGCAGATCATCTTCGTCGATGATCTCATCACGTACCAGGTTGGTCAGCGGCACTTCAGCCGTCGGAATCAACGCATAGTTGCTGCTATCAGATTCTTCTTCCAGCGGACGCGTGTGGAACAGGTCGCCAGCAAATTTCGGCAACTGGCCGGTACCATACAGTGTGTCGTGGTTGACCAGATACGGTACGTAGTTTTCCGCGTAGCCATGCTGCTCGGTGTGCAGATCCAGCATGAACTGCGCCAGCGCGCGATGCATACGGGCGATTTGCCCTTTCATCACCACGAAACGGGAGCCGGTCAGTTTTACAGCAGCCGCAAAATCCAGCCCGCTGTGCATTTCACCCAACGTAACATGATCGCGGATTTCAAAATCAAATTGACGCGGTGTACCCCAGCGGCTGATTTCGACGTTATCGTTCTCATCGCGCCCTGTCGGGACACAATCGTCAGGCAGGTTCGGGATGGTCAGCGCAATTTCGCGGATCTCAGCCAGCAGGGTTTCCAGCTCGGCTTTCGCTGCGTCAAGTTCTTCACCCAGCTTGTTCACTTCCAGGCGTAATGGCTCGATGTCTTCCCCGCGTGCTTTCGCCTGGCCAATGGATTTCGATCGTGAGTTACGCTCTGCTTGCAGGTTCTCAGTATTAACCTGCAAAACTTTACGACGCTCTTCGAGCGCGCGTAATTTATCTACATCCAGCTTAAAGCCCCGGCGTGCCAGTTTTTCAGCGACTGCGTCTGGCTCGGTACGCAGCAGATTGGGATCGAGCATGCTTTTCCTGTGCTTGTTGTATTGTAAAAAAGAAGAAGTCGATCGCTGCCTGCGATCGATATAATGTACAGCGGTAACCTTACCGCAACGCCCGCACTAGCGATAGCGTTTTATAGGGCTTTTATGATCCTGTTCGGCTAGCCAGGCGAGCTTTTCGCCAATCTTGCCCTCAAGACCTCTGTTGGTGGGGTGATAATAGCGCGTTTGTGCTAATTCCTGCGGAAAATACTCCTCGCCAGCCGCGTAGGCATTGGGTTCGTCGTGCGCATAACGATACTCCTGGCCGTACCCCATCTCTTTCATCAATTTTGTTGGTGCATTACGCAGGTGCACAGGCACATCGAAATCCGGACGATCGCGTGCGTCTGCAAGTGCCGCTTTAAACGCCGTATACACCGCGTTACTCTTCGGCGCGCAGGCCAGGTAGACAATTGCCTGTGCGATTGCACGCTCCCCCTCCGCCGGGCCAACGCGTGTAAAACAATCCCAGGCGGAAATGGCCACCTGCATGGCGCGCGGATCGGCATTGCCGACATCTTCCGAAGCAATCGCCAGACAGCGACGCGCCACGTACAACGGATCGCCTCCGGCAGTGATAATGCGCGCATACCAGTAAAGTGCCGCATCCGGCGCACTGCCGCGTACCGATTTATGCAATGCGGAAATTAAATCGTAAAAACGGTCGCCTTTGTTATCAAAGCGCGCGCTGCGTTCGCCAGCAATCTCGGTCAACAAGGTCGGTTTCAATACGCGTTTGCCGGCATCATCCAGCTCTGCCATGTCGGCCATCATTTCCAGCGTGTTAAGCGCCCGTCGAGCATCGCCGCCAACAAGTTCAGCAATCGCCCGTCGGGTTTCATCCGGCAGAACGATATCCTGTCCGCCATAACCACGGGCTTTATCTTCCATCGCCTGCGTCAAAACCTGCTCAATATCTTCCGTCGTGAGAGACTTCAACAGATAAACACGCGCGCGAGAGAGCAACGCTGAGTTGAGTTCAAAAGAGGGGTTTTCGGTTGTTGCGCCGATAAAAGTGATAGTGCCGTCTTCAATATGCGGTAAAAATGCGTCCTGCTGGCTTTTATTAAAACGGTGGACTTCGTCAACAAACAGAATGGTACGCCGCCCGGCATTGCGATTCTGCCGCGCGCGCTCGATGGCTTCACGGATCTCTTTCACGCCAGAGGTCACCGCAGAAATGCGCTCAACATCCGCGTTCGCATAACGGGCAATCACTTCCGCCAGCGTCGTTTTCCCCGTACCCGGCGGTCCCCAGAGGATCATCGAGTGCAGATGCCCTGCCTCAATGGCGCGCGGCAAAGGTTTGCCCGCCGCCAGAAGGTGCTGCTGACCTATGTACTGCGCTAAATTTTCTGGCCGCATACGGGCGGCCAGAGGTTGAAACGCATTGTCGGAGAAATCGAGCGACATATTGCTCATCCGCGCCTCTTACTTACGCTGATCGTCAACCGTTACGCCCTGCGGCGGGGTAAAGGTGAATTTAGCGGGATCGACCGCGCCATTTTGCTGTGATTTCAGTTGATAGCTACTGCGCTGATCGTCCTGTTCAATTGCACTGAACTGATGAATGGTGCCATCGCGACCAACATTGATAGTGAATTGCTTCAGATTACCGTTGTTACCTTTCGGGGTCAGAACAAAGTCATCGCCCTTTTGCTCTATATTGTACTGCTGCCAGTCACTGGCCTGATTACGGGCAATCAGCATAAACGGTGTATTGCCGGTGGCATCTTTCAGCCAGGTCGCAGTAGCCTGTTCAACAAACGGGTTGTAGAACCACAGGGTTTTCCCGTCAGAAACCAGCACGCTTTCGTCCGGCTGAGTCATATGCCAGTTGAACAGATTCGGACGCTTAACCCACAAATCCCCTTGACCTTCCTGTACCGCAGCTCCGCTGCCATCCGTCACTTTTTGAGTGAAACTGGCATGGAAACTGCTGACTTTATCGAGACGGCTTTTCAGGTCGCTGGAAGCATCCGCCCATACGTTGCTGGCCAGCAAACTGCCCATTAACGCATACGCCACGGCGATTTTTTTCATCGTTATTCCTCAAATACGTCACTCCCGACGTGGGAGAATACTTCTGTCACTCTAAGCACCGAATACAAAGAGAGACAGAAGAAAAGACTGAATTTTTACTTATTTACCCAGCATTGCAATCACTCGAATGGCGGCGGCGCCAGTACCTCACGGTTACCATTGTGCCCCTGTTCGCTGACAATTCCCTGAGCTTCCATCTGCTCGATAATACGCGCCGCACGGTTATAGCCAATGCGGAACTGGCGCTGAACGCCGGAAATAGATGCCTTGCGTTTTTCGGTCACGAAGTTAACGGCCTGATCAAATAACGGATCCAGCTCTTCCGCACCGTCAAAACCTCCGCCTGCACCACCTTCACTTTCGCTGTCAGACGTAATGCCATCGACATATTGCGGGCGACCACGCGCTTTCCAGTCCTGCACCACAGCATGCACTTCCTGGTCACGGACGAACGCCCCGTGGACACGCACCGGCGCGGAGGTAGAGTTTGGACCGGAGTAAAGCATATCGCCCATCCCAAGCAGAGATTCCGCACCGCCCTGATCGAGGATGGTACGCGAATCAATCTTACTCGATACGGTAAAGGCGATACGCGTCGGGATGTTCGCTTTAATCAGACCGGTGATAACGTCAACCGACGGACGCTGGGTCGCCAGGACCAGGTGAATACCTGCGGCACGCGCTTTCTGCGCCAGGCGCGCAATCAGCTCTTCCACTTTCTTGCCGACGGTCATCATCAGGTCAGCAAATTCGTCCACCATCACCACGATATACGGCAGTTTTTCCAGCACCGGATGCTGAGCATCCATACTGTCGCCCGGTTTCCAGTACGGATCCGGGATCGGACGCCCCATACGGGCAGCTTCAGCAATTTTCTCGTTGTAGCCTGCCAGATTACGTACGCCGAGCGCCGACATTAACTTATAGCGACGCTCCATCTCGTTGACGCTCCAGCGCAACGCATTGGCAGCGTCTTTCATATCGGTAACCACTTCGGTCAGCAGATGCGGAATACCTTCATACACCGAAAGTTCGAGCATTTTCGGGTCGATCATAATAAAGCGCACCTCTTCCGGCGTCGCTTTATACAACATGCTGAGGATCATGGCGTTCACGCCCACCGACTTACCAGAGCCAGTTGTACCGGCAACCAGCAGGTGCGGCATTTTCGCCAGATCGGCAATCACCGGATCGCCAGCGATATCTTTACCCAGCACCACGGTCAGCGGCGACGGGCTTTCCCTGAATTTCACGCAGTCCAGCACTTCACGCAGATAGACGGTCTGACGTTTCTTGTTCGGTAATTCCAGGCCAACATAAGGCTTACCGGGAATCACTTCCACCACGCGCACGGCAACGGTGGAAAGCGAACGCGCCAGATCGCGGGACAGGTTGGAAATACGTGCGGCTTTCACCCCCGGTGCCAGATTCAGCTCAAAGCGGGTAATTACCGGCCCCGGCGAATAATTCACCACATCGGCTTTGATGCGGAAATCGGCCAGACGCGCTTCGACCAGTCGCGCCATTTGCTCAAGCGCAAAGGTATCAACCGGTTCGACTTCCGCTGGCGGCTGCGTCAGCAGATCCAGTGACGGTAACGGCGTCGTCGGTTTCTGCACCGGTCGGCTGTCGCCATTACGCATCAGCAGAGGATGGATCAGGCTCTCTTGCTGCTGTGGCGCAGCCTGATACTGTGGCGGCATAGTGGACTGCTGAACCGTCTGTTGAACCTGCGGCTGATAGTGCGGCTGTGCTGGCTGCTGGTGCGGCGACGTCGGTTGTTGATAATGCTGCGGCTGCTGTACTGGCGGCTCCGGCTCTGGCATCACGCCTGGCGTAAACAGCGGTTCGTGCGGACGATCATCAACCAGCGTTTTCATTGGTGAAAACGCAAAATCCTCAGGCATAAAGGCCGGAGCGCCTGCTGACTGCTCTCCCGAATAACGCTGTTGCTGAGAGGCTGCGAACTGGCGGGCCAGCTCAGCTTCTTCCGTTTCTTCCTCGCTCATTACCGGATGCTGCGGATGAAACTGTGGCGCATCGTGCTGGAATTGATTTCCATAGCGATCTTGCTGTGTTGCGGCAAACTGGCGTGCCAGTTCGTTCTGCTGCAGCATATCGGCTTCATCGTCATCATGCTGACGCACTTCTTCCTCGCGGGCGCGCTCTTCGGCTATGCGCTGGGAAGGCAATTTGATACCGTAAGACGCCAGCTCGCGGCGCGTCGGAACACGAACACGGTTCGGGCGGGGCAACTGCGGACCAATCCCCTCTTTAACCTGCGGACGCGGCGCGCCACCAGCAGCCAGGCTAAAGACAGGCGCTGCAGTTGCCGCTGCGGCGCTGACATGGCCCGTAGCTTGTTGTACACCAGCCGCGACAGGAGCAACGGATGGATCAACCGCGGCAACCGATGGCGCAGAGAAAACAGCAGGTTTTGCTGCGGGTTCATCAACAACAGGCTCCGGGATTGGCTGATACCAGGCGGCAAGTTGTTCACGCTCACGCGCACGCTTCTCTTCCACTTCTTCAAAGTAGTAAAGCGGCGGACGAGTCTGTTTTACTTCTTCAACGACCGGTTCAGGTTCAGGCGTGATTATCGGTTCCGGAGCCGGTGCGATTTGTGGTTCGCTTTGCCATGGCAACGTTTCCTGCAGCTGCTGAGCATAAACCTCTTCTTCCGGCGGCAGTGGCGCTACCGGTGCATCCGGCATCCATACAGCTTCTGCGGCAGGTTGCTGCCACTCGGGGAGTGCATGTTGAGGAGAATGATACGGGACCTCCTGAGCAGCTTCGACATACTGCTCTGGCTGATAAGGCGCTTGCGGTGGTACCTGAGTTGCTGGTGCCTGCGCATACGGCCATTCAACATCTTGCTGCATTGCGGGGACGTAAGGTTCAGCAGGTGCCGCATAGGCCTGCACAGTGGCGGTTGTCGCTGCTGCGGCTGCCACTACCGGTTCAGTGACGCTGTGTCCGTTCAGCAGTGGATCGTACTCCTGCTCAGCTTCCGTAGCGCGATGCCCGGAGAACAGGACGTCATCAGCATCTGCCGGCATACCGCGAGCGCTGTATGCGATCTCATCTTCTTCATCGTCCATCCGCTTACCGGAGAACAGCGCTTCGTCGGTTTTACGCCCCATCGGGTTGACAAATTTTTCAGCCACGCGCTTACGGCGTGCCAGCGCGCCACGAAGAATACGAGCACGGCGCGACTCTCGCGGTTTTTCCTCTTCGTACTCTTCATCGTCTTCGTACTCGTCATCATCAACCCAGGTGTCATCGCGGCGGGTACGATTACTGGCGAAGGTCAGAATATTAAGGATGACACTGCCGATTTTCTCGGCGATGGTGACCCACGACCAGCCGGTAAATAGGGTCAACCCGGCGGCCCAAATGCAGAGCAGCGCAAGCGTACCACCGCTGCTGCGCAACAGAGGTTGCAGCGTAGTACTTAGCAGACTGCCAATCACCCCGCCGGAGGCGAAATACCAGATATCATCGGCATTAATCGCGGCCAGACCGCAGGAGGTCAGGATCAATGCCAGCGCACCAATCATGCGCAGCGATACGGCAAAGTAATCGATGTAATCTTCACTGGCGCGGTGACGATAAGCAAACCAGCAGCCGCCAATGATGATCACCGGAATGGTGTAGGCCATAACGCCAAAAATAAAAAACAGCGTATCGGCAAGCCATGCGCCGGGCACACCACCCAGATTATGGATAGGTTCATGCCAGGCCGTTTGCGACCAGCTAGGATCAGACGGGTTAAAACTTAAGAGCGCTGCCATCAACCAGACGGCAGAAAGTGAAACGAGGATCAGCAACGCCTCCAGGAGTCGGCGCCCGCTGCTAAGCTTGGTCAGTGTGACTTCTTTGTCTTCGGTGTATTCCTGGCTCAAGACAGGCTCTCCAGGTCCTTGATGCTAAAACGGACAACAGCGCCGGGTCTCCCCGGCACTGTTGCTGTATGGATTAACAGGAGTGTAATCAAAAAACAGCGATTGTGCACCTGTTCCGTATTAGCGCGTCTTAATTACCAGACGATTGCTCTGTTTAACTTCTTCCATCACCACATATGTGCGGGTGTCGTTCACGCCCGGCAGACGCAGCAGGGTTTCCCCTAACAGTTTGCGGTAGGCCGACATATCCGGTACACGCGTCTTCAACAGGTAGTCGAAGTCGCCTGAAACCAGATGACACTCTTGAATTTCTTCAAGTTTTTGCACAGCGGCGTTGAATTGTTCAAACACATCGGGCGCGCCACGATTCAGAGTAATCTCAACAAATACCAGAAGTGATGCATCCAGATAATGCGGATTTAGCAGCGCGGTATAGCCCTGAATAAATCCTTGTCTTTCCAGCCTGCGCACACGCTCAAGGCACGGCGTCGGGGAAAGTCCCACTCGTTTAGAAAGCTCGACGTTGGAAATACGCCCATCTTTTTGCAGTTCGTTCAGAATATTACGATCAATGCGGTCGAGATCTTTGCCTGGGCGCTTCTTGCTATCTACCATTATTATTGTCTCTCTGTATTCCTTCCCTACTCCTGTCTTGACCCTGTGCACTTCACTGTTCAGAGTCTTTGCCCGTCGCGTTACGGCATTGCGGAGGCAATATTAAGAAGACCGTTGCCAAAGGCAGCTATCGATATCACGAATGGCGTCTGTCCACGCCATGCGTAGATTTCACTAGCCCGGTAAAAAATGGCATTTACGTGCGTAAGTTTGCATCACGCGCGAAACACTGCTTTTTTCTTCCTTTGATGTTTTCGCAAATGCGCAGGGGATTGTCAAAGCAAAACATCTTTTTTTAGTACAACATGCCAGATATTCATCAACACCACTCTCTAATCCTCACTTTATCACCTTATAACAGGCCGATTTTCAGTAGAAATTATTATATTTCTGGCCTAAATCCCCCCACGTCATCGGTCATTTCTATTACACATATCGTTAACAAAACTGGCGCGCCCTTTTTTTACGACGCTAAATTCCCTACAATTCAGCTCAATGTCTGCCAAACAACAACGAGGATCTCATGGGTACGGCCAAACACAGTAAGCTGCTCATCCTTGGTTCAGGCCCTGCCGGTTATACCGCTGCGGTCTATGCTGCACGCGCAAACCTGCAGCCAGTGCTGATTACCGGGATGGAAAAAGGCGGCCAGCTCACCACCACCACTGAAGTGGAAAACTGGCCGGGCGACCCGCACGATCTGACCGGGCCGCTGCTGATGGAACGCATGCATGAGCATGCCACCAAATTTGATACTGAAATCATTTTTGATCACATCCACAGCGTTGATTTGCAAAACCGTCCTTTCCGCCTGACTGGCGATAGCGGCGAATATACTTGCGATGCGCTTATCATCGCGACTGGCGCGTCTGCGCGTTACCTGGGGCTGGCTTCGGAAGAAGCGTTTAAAGGTCGCGGCGTTTCCGCCTGCGCAACCTGCGACGGTTTCTTTTACCGCAATCAGAAAGTGGCGGTGATTGGCGGCGGCAATACTGCCGTTGAAGAAGCGCTATATCTGGCCAACATCGCCTCTGAAGTGCATCTGATCCATCGTCGCGATACTTTCCGTGCGGAAAAAATCCTCATTAAGCGTCTGATGGATAAAGTAGAGAGCGGTAATATTGTGCTGCATACTCATCGCACTCTGGAAGAAGTCACCGGCGATCAGATGGGCGTCACGGGTCTGCGTCTGCGTGATACGCAAAATGCAGACAACGTGGAGTCACTGGACGTTGCGGGGCTGTTTGTGGCTATCGGCCACAGCCCAAATACCAGCATCTTCGAAGGTCAACTGGCGCTGGAAAATGGCTACATCAAGGTGCAGTCCGGTATTCACGGTAACGCCACGCAAACCAGCGTTCCGGGCGTCTTTGCCGCTGGTGATGTTATGGATCATATCTACCGTCAGGCGATCACTTCTGCGGGCACGGGCTGTATGGCGGCTCTGGATGCGGAACGCTATCTCGATGGGCTGGCTGAAAGTAAATAATCTTTACAAGTCAGTAACAAAGGTAAAAAAGGCGACTATAAGTCGCCTTTATTTTTGCCCCGATGTAACATTGCGCAAGCTAAAAATTCCGATAACTTCACCTGCTAAGCGCGCAATGAATAAAACCCGTCAACAAGAACTCACTCGCTGGTTGAAACAGCAAAGCATTATTTCCCGCCGCTGGTTAATGCTTTCCCGCCTTCTCGGCGTGGTCAGCGGCGCACTGATTGTGGCGCAGGCCTGGATACTGGCGCGCATCCTTAATCATATGATTATGGAAAATATTCCGCGTGAGGCGTTGCTGCTACCCTTCACTTTACTGGTGCTGATCTTCATCCTGCGTAGTTGGGTTGTCTGGCTGCGTGAACGGGTGGGATTTCATGCCGGGGCGCACATTCGTTTTGAAATCCGTCGACAAGTGCTGGATCGCCTGCACCAGGCGGGTCCGGCCTGGATTCAGGGTAAACCCACCGGGAGCTGGGCAACGCTGATACTTGAACAAATTGACGATATGCACGATTTCTATGCCCGCTATTTACCGCAGATGGCCCTTGCGGCCAGCGTGCCGCTGTTAATAGTTCTCACTTTATTCCCCGTCAATTGGGCCGCCGCGCTTATTTTGCTCGGTACAGCTCCCCTTATCCCGCTGTTTATGGCGATGGTTGGAATGGGGGCCGCCGATGCTAACCGCCGTAACTTTAAAGCGCTGGCGCGTTTGAGCGGTCATTTTCTTGATCGCCTGCGAGGTATGGAAACGCTGCGTATCTTTGGTCGCGGTGAAGCGGAAACCGAGAGTATCCGTCGCGCATCTCAGGATTTCCGTAGCCGGACTATGGAAGTATTGCGTCTGGCCTTCTTATCTTCCGGCGTGCTGGAGTTTTTCGCTTCGCTATCGATTGCGCTGGTCGCGGTCTACTTCGGCTTCTCTTATCTCGGCGAGCTGAATTTTGGTCATTATGGCACCGGCGTTACGCTGTTCGCCGGTTTCCTTGCTCTGGTGCTGGCACCGGAGTTTTTCCAGCCGCTACGCGATCTGGGTACCTTCTATCATGCCAAGGCGCAGGCTATCGGCGCTGCCGACAGCCTAAAAACGTTTATGGAAGCACCGCTGGCTCAGCCACAACGCGGTGAAACCCGGTTAGCAAGCGATGAGCCTGTCACACTCACCGCAAGCAATTTGATAATAAAGTCTGCCGAAGGCGCAGAACTCGCCGGGCCGCTCAACTTCACTCTTGCCGCCGGAAAACGTGTGGTAGTGGTAGGTAAAAGCGGTTCCGGTAAGAGCTCACTGATTAATGTTCTCTCTGGTTTCTTGCCCTATGAGGGCTCACTGCGCGTAAATGGGATTGAGCTAAGCGCGCTTGAGCCGGATAGCTGGCGCGAAGCGATAAGCTGGGTGGGGCAAAACCCACAGCTTCCGGCAACCACGTTACGGGAAAACGTCCTGCTGGCGCGGCCAAATGCCAGCGCTGCTGAACTGCAAACGGCACTGGATAAAGCCTGGGTCAGCGAATTTTTACCTCTGTTGCCGGAAGGGCTGGAAACGCAGCCTGGTGACCAGGCCGTACGCCTCTCTGTTGGTCAGGCGCAGCGTGTCGCCGTAGCCCGTGCGCTACTTTCACCGTGCAAATTACTGTTGCTGGATGAGCCTTCCGCCAGCCTGGATGCCCATAGTGAGCAACGGGTTATGCAGGCGTTGACTGAATCTTCCCACCAGCAAACCACGTTGATGGTTACTCACCAACTGGAAAATCTGAACGAATGGGATGCCATTTGGGTGATGCAGGATGGCAAGATCATTGAGCAAGGCAGCTATGCGGAACTTTCAACGGCGCAGGGAACGTTTGCCGACCTTCTCGCCCATCGCCAGGAGGAGATTTAAATGCGTGCTTTGTTACCTTATCTCGCGCTGTATAAACGCCACAAATGGATGTTGCTGCTGGGCGTGATCCTCGCGATTATCACTCTACTGGCCAGTATCGGGCTGTTAACGCTCTCCGGGTGGTTCCTGTCGGCCTCTGCGGTCGTTGGCGTTGCCGGGCTTTACAGTTTTAACTATATGCTGCCTGCGGCCGGGGTTCGTGGCGCGGCTATTACCCGTACCGCCGGACGTTATTTTGAGCGTCTGGTCAGCCATGAGGCCACTTTCCGCGTACTGGAACATTTGCGCGTCGCCACTTTCAGCAAACTGTTACCCCTCTCCCCTGCCGGGCTGGCGCGTTTTCGCCAGGGGGAATTGCTGAACCGGGTGGTAGCCGATGTCGATACACTCGACCATCTTTATTTGCGCGTCATCTCTCCGCTGGTCGGCGCACTGGTGGTCATCATTGTGGTGATGGTCGGTTTAAGCGTTCTGGATGTCTCTCTGGCGCTGATGCTCGGCGGTATCATGCTGGCAACGCTGCTTATATTGCCGCCACTCTTTTACCGGGTGGGAAAACCAACCGGCGAGAACCTGACAGCTCTGCGCGGCCAGTATCGTCAGCAATTAACCAGTTGGTTACAGGGCCAGGCGGAGCTGACCATTTTTGGTGCCAGCCAGCGCTACCGTGAACAACTGGAGAATACAGAGTTAAACTGGCACGACGCCCAGCGCCGTCAGTCTGACCTGAGTGCCGTTTCGCAGGCGCTGATGTTGCTGATTAGCGGCGTAGCGGTCATCGTCATGCTATGGTTTGCTTCCGGCGATGTTGGCGGCAATACGCAGCCAGGCGCATTAATCGCGCTGTTCGTCTTCTGTGCGCTGGCGGCGTTTGAAGCGCTGGCGCCGGTTACTGGCGCTTTCCAGCACCTTGGCCAGGTGATCGCTTCCGCCACCCGCATTACGCAAATCACCGACTGCCCGCCAGATGTGACTTTCCCACAATCCAGTATGCCTGTATCAGAGCATGTTGCGGTGCAATTTAAGGATCTGGCTTTTAGCTATCCCGGGCAGCCGCAGCGTGCGCTGGAGAATATCGCATTGTCGATAGCCGCGGGTGAACATGTCGCCATTCTGGGCCGTACCGGCTGCGGCAAATCAACGCTGCTACAACTGCTTACGCGCGCCTGGGATCCTCAGCAGGGCGAAATTCGGCTGAACGATCGGCCGCTGAGCGAGATTGCCGAAGCAACGCTGCGTTCACTCATTAGCATGGTTCCACAGCGCGTACATCTGTTTAGCGCTACGCTGCGAGATAACTTGTTGCTTGCGGCGCCGCAGGCCAGCGATGAAATGTTAAGCGCGATGCTGACGCGCGTCGGGCTGGAAAAACTGCTCGATGATGGCGGTTTGAACGCGTGGTTAGGTGAAGGTGGTCGCCAGCTTTCCGGCGGTGAATTGCGCCGCCTGGCAATTGCCCGCGCGCTGTTGCATGACGCTCCGCTGGTCTTACTGGATGAACCAACCGAAGGGCTGGACGCTGAAACAGAAAGCCAGGTGCTTGAATTACTTCGTGAAGTGATGAAAGACAAAACGCTGTTAATGGTCACGCATCGTCTGCGCGGGCTGGCGTTTTTTGATCGCATAATTGTGATGGACAACGGACAAATAATTGAGCAAGGTAATCACGCAGCGTTAATGGCGAAACAGGGTCGGTATTACCAGTTTAAGCAGCGTCTGTAGTTGATATTCGTCATTTTGCCGCTTCTGCCGCAGCGCGATTAAAGTGAAATGGCAAAATGACGATATTAAAAGGGGTCCCTTGTCGCGTTGTGGAGCGTTGTTGTCATGCGCCTGGTTCAGCTTTCTCGTCACTCTATCGCTTTTCCTTCGCCTGAAGCGGCGCTACGCGAACCTAATGGTCTGTTGGCGCTGGGCGGAGATTTAAGCCCGGCCCGGTTGCTGATGGCCTATCAGCGCGGCATTTTCCCCTGGTTTTCTCCCGGCGATCCGATTCTCTGGTGGTCGCCCGATCCGCGCGCCGTACTGTGGCCGCAGACGTTTCATATCAGCCGCAGCATGAAACGCTTTCATAAATCTTCTCCCTACCGAGTTACCCTCAATCATGCCTTTGGCAAAGTGATTGACGGTTGCGCGCAGGATCGCGACGAAGGCACCTGGATTACGCCCGATATAGTGATGGCCTACCATCGCCTGCACGAGCTTGGTCATGCACACTCAATTGAAGTGTGGGAAGGCGACGAACTGGTCGGCGGAATGTACGGCGTGGCGCAGGGCTTGCTGTTTTGCGGCGAGTCGATGTTTAGCCGCCGCATTAACGCCTCGAAAACGGCGCTGCTTGTTTTCTGCGACGAGTTTCTCCGCCAGGGCGGCAAATTGATTGATTGCCAGGTGCTGAATAATCACACCGCATCGCTGGGCGCAGTAGAAATACCGCGCAGAGATTATTTACTCCAGCTTGCCGAATTGCGTGCTGTCCCTTTGCCTTCACATTTTTGGGTGCCGCGAACGCTGTTTTTATCTCCTGAATAATGTTTTCGGCACATTTTTTATCAGGGTGTTATAATGGACGCTCAAAGCAGCTTTTGCCTGTTGCCCCGCCCCATCCGGGAGTCGTTCGTATCAGGGATGCCCTTCGTTTTATTCCATCGCTCCCCTTTACGGTTGCGCATTTAGCGCGTCCTGGCTGTGGCGTGAGGGTAACTGGCAAAAGTCGTTTTGCTGCGTTTTATCAGCACAAATCTTTACTTAACACACGAACTTCGGCATTATCTTGCCGGTTCAAAAATTATGGTAGTGATACCCCCGAGGATTAGATGGCCAAAGAAGACAATATTGAAATGCAGGGTACCGTTCTTGAAACGTTACCTAATACGATGTTCCGCGTAGAACTGGAAAACGGTCACGTGGTCACTGCGCATATCTCCGGTAAAATGCGTAAAAACTACATCCGTATTCTGACGGGCGATAAAGTGACTGTGGAACTGACCCCGTACGACCTGAGCAAAGGCCGCATTGTCTTCCGTAGCCGCTAAGATCTTCCGCCAGCACAACTAAGTGCACCTGATATTAAAGGCCGGGTAAAACCCCGGCCTTTTGTTTTTCTGAGTTCTTCTTTCCTTTCGCAACTCAGGACAAATGTCTATACTGAACCATGACAAATGTCTGCAAAGAGGAGGGAAAATGAGAACCTGGAGCCCGGAACAAAAACCGGTTGAAAATGCGCTCTGGCGTTTCGCCGGTTTCCCCGCTAACCGCGGTATAAAACTTGTTCAGATGTTGAATGAGGGTTTGCCTGTCAGCATTCTGGATAATATCCATGAGTGGACGGAGATGTCCCGCTCCGACATCCTGCGCGTCACTGGTATTAACGAGCGCAATGTCGCCCGCCGTAAGAGCGCGGGACGCACCTTAACGCCGGAAGAGAGCGAGCGGATCGCCCGCTTGGTTCGCGTGATCGACGCCGCCGTTCAGTTTTTTGGTGATAAAAAAATGGCGTACGCCTGGCTACAAGCGCCGGTACGCGGCCTCGGTAACGTTGCTCCTATCTCCCTGATTGCGACTGAAAGTGGCGCACTGGAAGTCACCGATCTGATTGGCCGCCTGGAGCACGGAGTATTTGCGTGATTTTTTATCGCCTTGTGTCGCGCCGCTACGCCAGCGAAGCCTGGACCGGCAGCGGTGCGAATCAATATGGCGGCAGATGGAATCACAAAGGTCACCCGGCGGTTTATGTTGCCTCATCCGTTTCCCTCGCCGCGCTGGAAATGCTGGTGCATGTACACAGCGACACGATCCTTAGCCAGTACGGCCTGTTCAGTATCGACATTCCCGATAAAGAGATTGAATATCTGGATAAACAGTGGCTGCCGCCGGACTGGCAGGAAAACCCGGCTCCGCTTTCAACGATGGATCTGGGAACCGCCTGGCTGGAAGCCAACAGCGCCGTCGCGCTGGTAGTTCCTTCCTGCGTCATTCCTCTGGAAAACAATGCCATCCTCAATCCACAGCACGCTGGATTCAGCAAGTTACTCAAATCAGTAAAAGAGCTTCCTTTTTCGTTTGATGCGCGTCTGGCTTCATCCTGATCGCTGGCGGGAACCTGCTTTACTGGATAACACACTTATCTGATCCAGCCACCAGCAGGCAAATCGCAGGCATAAAAAAACCGGGTTCAGTGACCCGGTTTTTGTGAGTTAATGACAGAGATTAGTGGGCGGTTTCCGGTCTGTGCTTCTGGGCACTCTGGAAGTCATACTCCAGCACATCTTTTTCCTGATTCAGCGTCACGGTTACCTGACCACCGTCAACCAGCGAGCCGAACAGCAGTTCGTTGGCCAGCGGTTTTTTCAGATTGTCCTGGATAACACGCGCCATCGGGCGAGCCCCCATTGCACGGTCATAGCCTTTCTCGGCCAGCCAGTTGCGGGCTTCCTGACTGACTTCCAGTGACACGCCTTTCTGATCCAGCTGCACCTGGAGTTCGACGATAAATTTGTCGACCACCTGATGGATCACCTCGGTAGACAAGTGATCGAACCAGATAATGTTGTCCAGACGGTTGCGGAATTCCGGCGTAAAGATCTTTTTGATCTCTTCCATCGCATCGGTGCTGTTATCCTGGTGGATAAGACCAATGGATTTACGCTCGGTTTCACGCACCCCGGCGTTGGTGGTCATTACCAGCACCACGTTGCGGAAATCTGCTTTGCGCCCGTTGTTATCGGTCAGCGTACCGTTATCCATCACCTGCAACAGCAGGTTAAAGACATCCGGGTGCGCTTTTTCGATTTCATCGAGCAACAGCACCGCGTGCGGATGTTTGATCACCGCATCGGTCAGCAGACCGCCCTGATCGAAGCCGACATATCCCGGAGGCGCACCAATCAAACGGCTGACGGTGTGACGCTCCATATACTCGGACATATCGAAGCGCAGCAACTCAATACCCAGCGCTTTCGACAACTGTACGGTCACCTCGGTTTTACCCACACCGGTTGGACCAGCAAACAGGAAGGAGCCGACCGGTTTATGGTCCTGACCCAGCCCTGCGCGGCTCATTTTAATGGCTTCGGTTAATGCCTCAATGGCTTTATCCTGGCCAAACACCAGCATTTTCAGGCGATCGCCGAGATTTTTCAGCGTGTCGCGGTCACTCTGAGAAACGCTTTTCTCAGGAATACGCGCGATGCGCGCAACAACCGATTCGATATCCGCCACGTTGATGGTTTTCTTACGCTTGCTCACCGGCATCAGACGCGCACGCGCGCCCGCTTCATCGATCACATCAATCGCTTTATCCGGCAAATGACGGTCGTTGATGTATTTCACCGCCAGTTCCACCGCTGCACGCACCGCTTTCGCCGTGTAACGTACATCGTGATGCGCTTCATACTTCGGCTTCAGACCGTTGATAATCTGCACCGTTTCCTCAACGGACGGTTCAGTAATATCAATTTTCTGGAAGCGGCGCGCCAGGGCGCGATCTTTTTCGAAAATGTTGCTGAATTCCTGATAGGTAGTCGATCCCATCACACGGATTTTACCGCTGGAAAGCAGCGGCTTAATCAGGTTAGCAGCATCGACCTGCCCGCCGGACGCAGCGCCTGCACCGATGATGGTGTGGATCTCATCGATAAACAGAATGCTGTTGTTGTCCTGCTCAAGCTGTTTCAGCAGCGCTTTGAAACGTTTTTCAAAATCACCGCGGTATTTGGTACCCGCCAGCAGCGAACCGATATCCAGCGAATAGATAGTGCAGTCGGCCATAATTTCCGGCACGTCACCCTGCACAATCCGCCAGGCAAGGCCTTCGGCAATCGCCGTTTTACCGACCCCGGACTCCCCAACCAGCAGAGGGTTGTTTTTACGGCGGCGACACAGCACCTGCACCGCGCGCTCAAGCTCTTTGCTGCGGCCAATCAGCGGGTCGATGCCACCAACACGAGCAAGCTGATTAAGGTTGGTGGTGAAGTTTTCCATACGTTCCTCCCCGCCTGCTTGCTCTTCGCTGTTCACCTGGCTGCTACTGCTGCTACCTGCATCCGATGACGGTCCCGGTTCGTCTTTACGCGTACCGTGAGAAATAAAGTTCACCACGTCGAGGCGGCTCACTTCATGTTTGCGCAACAGATAAGCCGCTTGCGACTCCTGCTCGCTAAAAATGGCAACCAGCACATTCGCCCCGGAGACTTCACTACGACCAGAGGACTGAACATGAAACACCGCGCGCTGCAAAACACGCTGGAAGCTGAGCGTCGGCTGCGTGTCGCGCTCCTCTTCGCTCATAGGTAGAACGGGTGTGGTTTGTTCGATGAAGGCTTCGAGTTCCTGCCGCAGCGCCACCAGGTCCACGGAACACGCTTCAAGCGCTTCGCGGGCCGAGGGGTTACTGAGCAATGCCAGTAACAAGTGCTCGACGGTCATAAACTCATGTCGGTGCTCGCGCGCTCTGGCGAAAGCCATATTTAAACTGAGTTCCAGTTCTTGATTGAGCATAGGGCACCTCCCCCAAGTTTCATGCCTGCATTCAGGCTCTTTCCAGCGTACACAGCAACGGATGCTCGTTCTCCCTCGCATACTTGTTCACCATCGAGACCTTAGTCTCTGCAACTTCGGCGGTGAAAACACCGCAGATAGCCTTGCCGTGATAGTGAACTGTAAGCATCAGTTGCGTTGCACGTTCTACATCATAAGAAAAGAACTTTTGTAGCACGTCAATAACAAATTCCATCGGCGTGTAATCATCGTTCATTAACATGACTTTATACATGGATGGCGGTTTTAGCGCATCGCGCAATTTTTCTTCCGCCAATTGGTCGAAATCGAGCCAGCTATTACTCTTACCCATCGTTAGCGCTTCATCTTAGGTTACAGGTTCCGGCGGTCTTTAATCGGCCGATTACATGAGTCTAGATGTATTTTTAATCTACATCAGATGTCAGATAACAATCATCTATCGTTGCCATCCGCGACGGCTGTCACATTCTGTTGTCATAGCGTTAACTGCTTCAAAATTTTGATGCGCCGCCTCCCAGAACCCCTGCCAAACGCTTGACGCATTATACGATTTATCTAAATTGTACAGTCGAGAGTTGGTGAGGTTTTGAACAGCCCACTCGCTCTGCCACCGGTTCATTCCATCTTACTTAAATAAGATTTACGAAGGATGTCGAAGCATGGAAACGGGTACTGTTAAGTGGTTCAACAATGCCAAAGGGTTTGGTTTTATTTGCCCTGAAGGCGGCGGCGAAGATATCTTCGCGCATTACTCCACCATTCAGATGGATGGTTACAGAACGTTAAAAGCCGGACAGACAGTCCGGTTTGATGTACACCAGGGCCCTAAAGGCAATCACGCCAGCGTTATCGTGCCCGTCGAAGTGGAAGCCATGGCCTGACGCCAGCAACCTCATTGTGTACATGCCGCAGTTAAAATGCCAGCCCAATCGGCTGGCATTTTTATTACTCGCGAGCCAACGCATCCACCGGGTCCAGGCGCGCCGCATTGCGTGCCGGCAACCAGCCAAACAGCACCCCGGTAAACGTTGAACACAAAAAGGCAGTAATCAACGCAACCGGTGAAAAACCAATTTCCCAGCCTGGTAAAAAGAGCTGCAACGTAAACGCGATCAACATCGAAAGCGTTACGCCGAGCGCGCCACCGACCAGGCAAACAAACACCGCCTCAATCAGAAACTGCGACAACACATCGCCCGCTCTGGCACCCACCGCCATCCTGATGCCGATCTCGCGGGTTCGCTCGGTCACAGAGACCAGCATGATATTCATCACACCGATACCACCAACCAGCAGGGAAATCACCGCCACCAGCGTCAGGAACAATTGAAGAGTACGTGTGGTCTTTTCCGCAGTTTTCAATACCCCGTCCATATTCCAGACGAAGAAATCTTTTTTTCCGTGCCGCAAATTCAGCAATCGGGTGAGCTGCTGTTCAGCCTGCTCACTGCTGTAGCCATCTTTCACCCGAACGGTAATAGAGTTTAGCCACGACTGGCCCATAATACGCCCGGAGATGGTCGTGTAGGGCAGCCAGACGCGCAGGATTTTGCTGCTACCGAACATGGATTGCTTCTCTTCCGCCACGCCAATCACCGTTGCCGGCATATTGCCGACCAGGATAACCTCACCCACCACGCTGACTTTATTGGGAAAGAGCTGGCGGCGGGTATTGCTGTCGAGCACCACCACCTGCGCCCGTCCCTTCTCCTGCTCGGCATTGAACGACGCGCCTTCGCTGAAGGTCATGCCATAAACATTAAAGTACTGCCCGCTCACACCATTTGCGCTGGCCGCGACATCAATATTGTCATTGCGCAGACGCAGGTTTTGCGAAACCGACGGTGTCGCCGATCGCACCCACGGCTGTTTCTGGATCGCCAGCAGATCGTCATATTTCAGCGCCTGCTGGTATTGCGGCTCGTCATCGCCAAAATCCTTACCGGGATAGACATCAATGGTGTTGGTGCCGATCGAACGGATATCCGCCAGCACGAGCTGCTTCGCCGCATCGCCCACTACCACAATCGAGACCACGGAGGCGATACCGATAATAATGCCGAGCATGGTCAACAGCGTGCGCATCTTATTCGCCGCCATTGCGCGCCAGGCCATAGTCAGCGCTTCATGAAAACGGCTGATAAACTGCCGCCAGCCACCCGCCTGCACAGACACGGCATCGCGGTTACCCGCTGTTACCGCTCGTTCACGGGCCGGAGGATTGCTGATAAGTTCGCCATCGCGAATTTCAATCACTCGCTCAGCCTGTGCTGCCACTTGCGGATCGTGGGTGACGATAATCACCGTATGCCCACGATCGCGCAGCTGGTGAAGGATCGCCATCACCTCTTCGCCTGAGTGGCTATCCAGCGCACCGGTGGGTTCATCGGCCAGAATGACCTGCCCTCCGTTCATCAACGCCCGGGCGATGCTGACGCGCTGCTGCTGGCCGCCAGAAAGCTGAGAAGGCTGATAATCCGTCCGCTCGCCCAGGCCGAGGCGCGTCAGTAACTCTCTGGCGCGTATCAGCCGCGCTTTACGATCGCTTCCGGCGTATACCGCAGGCACTTCAACGTTCTGCGCGGCCGTCAGATGCGAAAGCAGATGATAACGCTGGAAGATAAAACCAAAATGTTCACGCCGCAGTTGCGCCAGCGCATCGCCGCCAAGCGTGGAGACATCCGTTCCGGCAACGCGATATGTACCGCTGGAGGGTTTATCCAGACAGCCGAGTATGTTCATCAGCGTCGATTTACCGGAACCCGAAGCCCCGACAATCGCCACCATTTCACCGGCATTGATACTGAGAGTAATGCCCTTCAGCACCTCCACCTGCTCGTCACCAGAAGGATAACTGCGGCGAATATCCTTCAGCTCCAGCAGTACCGTCATTGCGCGGCCCCGCGATTCAGCTCGCCGATCACCACTTCTTCACCAGCATCCAGCCCTTTCACCACCACTACATCGGTATCATTACGTGCACCCAGCATCACTTCGCGCTCGCGGGTTTCACCGTTGCGCAGCACTTTCACTTTATAGCGATTATCACCAACCGGATCGCCCAGCGCCGCCAGTGGAATGGTCAGCACATTTTTCAGGCCGTTCAGTTGAATATGCACCTGCGCGGTCATATCCAGGCGCAATATGCCCTGCGGGTTCGGCACTTCAAAACGGGCGTAATAGAAAATAGCGTCATTGACCTTCTCCGGCGTCGGCAGAATATCTTTCAGTACCCCTTCATAGCGGGTGCCGGGATCGCCCAGCACGGTGAACCACGCTTTTTGTCCGGGTTTCAGATGGATAACATCCGCCTCTGAAACCTGCGCTTTAACCAGCATAGTGCTCATGTCGGCCAGCGTCAGGATGTTCGGCGCCTGTTGCACCGCAATCACCGTTTGCCCTTGCAAGGTGGTAATTTGCGTCACCTCACCGGCCATCGGCGCCAGAATGCGTGTGTAGTCGAGATTGGTTTTCGCGGTATCCAGCGTCGCCTGGTTGCGCTTTATCTGTGCATCAATAGTGCCGATCTGCGCCTCTTTGACTGCCACATCGGTGGCCGAGGTATCCAGATCCTGGCGGGAGATAAGATTGCGTTTCACCAGTTGTTGCTGACGCGCCAGTGTCACCTGCGCCAGCCTCAGTTCCGCCTGCGCCTGACGGCGTTGCGCGCGCAGTTCCATCAGCGTGGCATCCACTTCTTTGATCTGGTTTTCTGCCTGGTCAGGATCGATAACCCCGAGCAACTGATCCTTTTTGACTTTATCGCCAATATTGACCAACAGCGTTTTTAACTGGCCATTCACCTGTGCGCCAACGTCAACTTTACGTAATGCATCAAGCTTGCCCGTCGCCAGTACGCTCTGTTGCAATTCGCCAGGGCGGACAATCAGCGTCTGATACTGCACCACCGGCGCGTTTAATTTTCCCCACAGCCAAAAGACGGCCAGTAAAATGACGACCGCCAGTACGATAAATACCGTCCTGCGTTTTCCCTTAAGTTTCATAAAAATCCCGGATAATCTGACACGCGGCCTGTAGATAACATTCTTAACCAAACAAAATATCAACGAAACAGAAAATTCTTAATCTCTCCATTATTCATTTAGATGTTGTTGAAGCGCTGGCTGATGGAATGGCGATCTCTGTGAGATACCCGGATTTCAATATGTCCACCATCGCCGACACGATACATACCGATATGCCACTGCCGAAAACGGCATGGCAACTCTTTTATTCTCTTGCTTCGGGCGAACTGATGCCAGGACTGGCATGGCATCATCCTGCCTATCGCCGCAAATTTCTGCTACGTTCGCTGGCCACGCCGTTCAGCACCGCCCATTTTCTCACACGCCTGATACGTCAGCCCATGCTGGCCAAAATGTTACAGGTGCAGCCAGGTTTACCTTGCCGCCTGCATCGCCCATGGTTGTCGATGAATATCAACCGTGCACAAACGTGCGACGCGCTGTGCTGGCATTACAACACGATCGCGGCCCTGCTGCCCGCCAGGCTGGTTAATGGCTATCTTAACAAGCCGGGAATCACCGTTGCACTGTTGAACGGTAAAGATGAGCAGCATTATTCGTTGCGTCTGTGTTCAGAAGCCATGCTGGACAAGGAAGGTGAAGCAACGCTGGTATTCTGCGATGCACAGAATACCGTACTGGCCGGGCTGACATTTACCCTGTGTCAGTTTACCGGCAAAAACACGCTGTATATTGGCGGGTTACAGGGAGCCAAAGCCCACGTGCCGCATGAACTTATTCAGGCTGCGACCAAATCCTGCCACGGTCTCTTTCCAAAACGTCTGTTGGTAGAGGCCGCGATGACGCTGAGCCAGTTCCTGAACGTGCAGCAGATCCGCGCTGTCAGCAACGAAACCCATATCTATCGCAATATTCGTTACCGTCGAAAAAAGCAGGGGCAACTGCACGCAGATTACAATAGTTTTTGGCAATCGTTGGGCGCCGTAGCTGACGCGTCCGGCGATTATATCCTGCCACTGGCAATGCCGCGTAAACCGATGGAGGCGATCGCCAGTAAAAAACGCGCAGAGTATCGACGCCGTTACGAATTACTCGATAGTCTGCATAGCCAGACTGCCAGACTCTGCCGGAACTAATCCGCGCGCCCGCGCGCCAGCCACAGCACGCGGGAAAACATCTTGCGCAACAGGGGCGGTACAGCATCTATCCCGCGGCGCCCCGCTTCCATCGCCACTTCTATCGCCAGATCCGGCTTCGATGAGCGATGAATCGCTTTGATGATCACCCGACGCATATTCATCTGCACATTTTCCGGCAGTTGCGCCACCCGATGATAGATATCAGCAAAACCTTCCCGGTACATAAAATGTTCCATATCACGCGCCGGCAACTCGGTCAGATGCTCCCGTATCTGAACCTGATCATTATCCAGCAGGCTGCGCACCGTGGCGGCGTACTTTTTCCCCGCTTCATCGCCGTCCACCAGCACATGCCATTGAATCCCCATACGGCGAGCAAACTTAACCAGCGGTTTTAATCCGGACTGGGCGAATTCAATGACTTTCACCCCTTCGGCATCGAAATGGTGGCCGCACTGGCGCGCCAGTTCGTTAATCACCCAGGTTTCTGTCTCCCCTTCCACCAGCAGCCAACAGCGGGCAAACAGCGAAGAGGCGCGGTTGAAGCGGATATGGAAAGCGATACGCCGCGCATCCTCGGAATTTAAGCCGCCGGGCCCAAGACGCCAGGCCGCAACGCGCGACGATTCGCGCACCAGCCGACAGACCTGCTCAACCGGCGTCATCGACAACAGCTCACCAGAATTGGTCGTCGTCACCTGCTGCAATGGCAACAAATTCAGCAGTTGCCAGGCGACCGACAACATAATCGGGTGCAGCCGTGTTTCAGGATCTTCCACCAGCAGCAATGGCCGCGCGTCGCGGTCGAGGCGCACCGTTCCTTTCGCCTGCAATAAGGTGGCAAAAAAACTCAGCAGGATCACCCGGTACATACGGCCGCCGGGTTTGTCGATCATGCGGTTGATAATATCCAGATAGCGCCAGCTACGCTGCTCATCATGAGAGCGACGCCGCATCAGACGCTGGTGCGAAGCCCCACTGCCCTGTTCAGCGAAGTAGTGTTCCAGCAGTTGCACCATTGCGGAGAGACCATGGCGGATCTGCCCGTCCGTCAAATTTTGTGGTCGGGAAACCAGCTCGTGGGAGAGGAAATCAAACTGCCGGGCGGTAGTTTCCATTTCGGGTGTATCAGGCATCGTACCGCTGCGGATACGCCGTAAAAATCGCGCATCGCGCAGACGCAACACCGGCATCAAACGCACCAGATGACGGGCGCACTCATCGATATCGGGAAGATCGAGCAACTCCCCCTGTTCATTCAGAAAACCACGCAATGTCAGCACACTGCCATCATCAGACAGTTCGCCTTCATGGCGATAAAACAAGCGATGGTATCCGTCGTGACTGGGCACCCAGCATTCAGCAAGAGGACGATAGCGTCGCACGCGGTAGCGTCCCGGCTCAGATTCACGGAAAGTCAGAATAATGTGCAGATGGTGCTCACGCCCCTGGATATCTCCCGGCGGGAACCAAAAATCTTCCCGAACAAAATGGTAGAGATCGGTTTCCGGTGACAGTAATAACGTTAACGCATCAAGCAAGCTGGATTTACCCCAGGCGTTCTCACCAATCAGCACGTTATTCTGCTCAAGCTGCAACGATAAACGATTGATGCCGCGGAATCCGACAATGTCTACACGCTCCAGAATCATTCTTCCCTCCGGCTGTTTTCGTCTTTCTCGTCTATGCTTTCTGAGAAGTATAGCGGGGCGGAAAGCGCCAGGTCATGCGCTAAGTACAAAATTTTATTGAAAAATATGTAGCAAAGCGCAAATGCGGTTGAGGGAAGTACAATGCAAACAAATAAAAAGAACAAGAACCCAATCATAAAACAAATATCAAAACTCAATACCAAAATAATCCTATAGAACATATATTATATTTCAATTTATTTTAATTTATAAGTTGTTTTAACTACCACCAGGATTAGAATAACCGCGCATTTATTGGTGCTTTACCTATGGCAAGGGCGCTTGCCCGGTTCTGTTCTTATCGAGGTGGCTATGTTCAGAAAATTAGCAGCAGAGTGCTTTGGCACATTTTGGCTGGTGTTTGGCGGCTGCGGCAGCGCAGTGCTGGCCGCAACGTTTCCGCAAACCGGTATTGGTTTCGCCGGGGTTGCGTTGGCGTTTGGTTTAACGGTGCTGACCATGGCTTTTGCCGTTGGTCATATTTCAGGCGGGCATTTTAATCCTGCAGTGACAATAGGCCTGTGGGCAGGCGGTCGTTTTCCGGCGAAAGACGTGATTGGTTATATTGTCGCGCAGGTCGTTGGCGGCATTGTGGCAGCGGCGGCACTCTATTTTATCGCCAGCGGCAAAGCGGGCTTCGATGCAACAGCCAGTGGTTTTGCCTCGAACGGTTATGGCGAACATTCGCCGGGGGGATACTCCATTTACTCCGCGATGCTGATTGAAATCGTGCTGACCTGCGGCTTTCTGCTGGTAATCCATGGCGCCACGGATAAACACGCGCCTGCGGGCTTTGCCCCTATTGCCATTGGTCTGGCGCTGACGCTTATCCATTTAATCAGTATTCCGGTGACCAATACTTCCGTTAACCCGGCGCGCAGTACCGCCGTCGCAATATTCCAGGACGGCTGGGCATTGCAGCAATTATGGTTCTTCTGGGTAATGCCGATTATCGGCGGCATTCTGGGTGGGGTGATTTACCGCACATTGCTGGAAAAACGCGATTAATAAAATCAGGCCCGGCAAGCACGCCGGGCTTTTTTTTACATTATTACTGCGTCTTTTCGTGGCTTTACTCAGTTCCCACCTTTCGGTAGTGTGTCCGGCGCTTACTCATTTTTGCAAGGATTCGGGCTGTTCATGCTTTCAGGATTGCTAATTATTCTTCTGCCGCTGATCGTCGGCTACCTTATTCCCCTGCGTCATACTGCGGCTCTTAAACTGATCAATAAATTACTGAGCTGGATTGTTTACCTGATCCTATTTTTTATGGGGATCAGCCTCGCGTTCCTCGATAATCTCAGCGCCAATCTGCTATCAATATTTCACTATTCCGCGGTGAGTATCGTGGTGATCCTGCTGTGCAATGCCGTTGCACTGTTATGGCTGGAGCGTACTCTTCCCTGGCAGCACCAGCATCAGCAGGAAAAATTGCCTTCGCGTCTTGCCATGGCGCTGGAATCCCTGCGTCTGTGCGGTGTGGTGGTTGCCGGTTTTGCCATTGGCCTCAGCGGGCTGGCGTTTTTACAGCATGCCACGGAAGCCAGCGAATATACGCTGATCTTCCTGCTGTTGCTGGTCGGCATCCAGCTACGCAACAGCGGTATGACGCTGAAGCAGATTGTCCTCAACCGCCGCGGAATGATCATCGCCGTAGTGGTGGCGCTCAGTTCGTTGGTTGGCGGCGCCATCAACGCATTACTGCTTGGCCTGCCGCTCCAGACAGGTCTGGCGATGGCCTCCGGTTTTGGCTGGTATTCGCTGTCCGGCATTTTGCTGACCGAATCTTTTGGCCCGGTCATTGGCAGTGCAGCCTTCTTTAATGATCTGGCGCGCGAATTGATCGCCATCATGTTGATCCCCGGCTTAGTACGCCGCAGCCGATCCACGGCGCTCGGTCTGTGCGGTGCAACGTCAATGGATTTTACCCTGCCAGTGCTCCAGCGCAGCGGCGGTCTGGAGCTGGTACCTGCGGCCATTGTTCACGGCTTTATCCTCAGCCTGCTGGTGCCATTGCTCATGGCCTTCTTCTCTGCCTGATACCTCTTTGGCGGTAACTTTTTGCCGCCAAAATTGCGCTAAATCAATCTCCCTGTAAGTTGCACTGAAAAGCGCTTTTAAGGCTTCTCTCACCAGCATAATCTTAAACATGTATTTTAAATATAACTTTAACAGTGAAGGTGTGACCATGTTTTGTGTGCAATGTGAACAAACCATTCGAACCCCGGCGGGTAATGGCTGTGCGTATGCGCAGGGGATGTGCGGTAAAACCGCCGAAACGTCCGACCTCCAGGATTTGCTGATTGCCGCGTTACAAGGGCTCTCTGCCTGGGCCTGCAAAGCCCGTGACTACGATCTCATCGATCATGAAATCGACAGCTTCGCGCCGCGCGCCTTCTTCTCGACGCTGACCAATGTCAACTTCGACTCCGTACGCATTGTCGGTTACGCCCGTGAAGCGATAGCCAAACGTGAAGCGCTGAAAGCGCTCTGCCTGTCTATCGACCCGAACGCCAGCGTTGATAACCCGATGGCTGAGCTGCAACTGGTCAGTGACGATCTGGGCGAATTACAGCGCCAGGCAGCAGAATTCACGCCGAACAAAGACAAAGCCACGATTGGCGAAAATATCCTTGGCCTGCGTCTGCTCTGCCTGTACGGTCTGAAAGGCGCAGCCGCTTATATGGAGCATGCGCACGTACTCGGCCAGTACGACAACGCTATTTATGCCCGCTACCATAAAATTATGGCCTGGCTGGGTACCTGGCCTGCGGACATGAACGCTCTGCTTGAATGTTCAATGGAAATTGGCCAGATGAACTTCAGCGTCATGAGCATCCTCGATGCCGGTGAAACCAGCACTTACGGCCATCCAACGCCGACCCAGGTGAACGTTAAAGCCGTCGCCGGGAAATGCATTTTGATCTCTGGTCACGACCTGAAAGATCTCTACAACCTGCTGCAACAAACCGAAGGCACCGGCGTTAACGTCTATACCCACGGTGAAATGTTACCGGCACACGGTTATCCTGAACTGCGTAAATTTAAACATCTGGTCGGCAACTACGGTAGTGGCTGGCAGAACCAGCAGGTGGAATTCGCCCGCTTCCCCGGCCCGATAGTGATGACCTCCAACTGCATCATTGATCCGACCGTCGGTTCTTATGACGACCGTATCTGGACCCGCAGCATTGTTGGCTGGCCGGGCGTGAACCACCTCGAAGGCGACGATTTCGCTCCGGTGATCCGCCAGGCACAGCAGATGTCCGGTTTCCCGTTCAGCGAAATCGAACACCTGATCACTGTCGGGTTTGGTCGCCAGACCCTGCTTGGTGCGGTGGATTCGCTGATAGATCTGGTGAGCCGCGAAAAACTGCGCCACGTCTTCCTCGTCGGCGGCTGCGACGGCGCACGCGGCGAACGTAATTACTTCACCGATTTCGCCACCCAGGTACCGGATGACTGCCTGATCCTGACGCTGGCCTGTGGGAAATATCGCTTCAACAAACTCGACTTCGGCAATATCGAAGGGCTGCCGCGTCTGATCGATGCTGGTCAGTGTAATGACGCCTACTCGGCGATTATTCTGGCGGTAACGCTGGCGGAAAAACTGGGCTGCGGCGTGAACGATCTCCCGCTGTCACTGGTACTCTCCTGGTTTGAACAGAAAGCGATCGTCATCCTGCTGACTCTGCTGTCGCTGGGCGTCACCAATATCGTTACCGGCCCGACCGCGCCGGGCTTCCTGACGCCGGATCTGCTGGCCGTGCTGAATGAGAAATTTGGCCTGCGCCAGGTCACGACCGTTGAACAGGATATGCAGCAGTTGCTGAGCGCATAAGGAGATAACGATGACCATGCCAACCCCTCAATGCCCGTGGCGCATGCAGGTTCACCATATCCATCAGGAAACGCCGGATGTCTGGACGCTGTCGCTGTTATGCCACGATTACTATCCGTATCGCGCCGGGCAATACGCGCTGGTAAGCATTCGCAACAGCGCCGACACGCTGCGTGCTTACACCCTTTCATCCACGCCGGGCGTGAGCGAATATATTACGCTGACCGTTCGCCGTATTGATGATGGCGCAGGTTCCCGGTGGCTGACCCAGGAAGTAAAACGCGGCGATTATCTGTGGCTTTCCGATGCGCAGGGGGAATTTACCTGTGATAACGAACCGAACGATAAGCTGTTGCTGCTGGCGGCAGGGTGCGGCGTGACACCGATTATGTCGATGCGCCGCTGGCTGGCGAAGTATCGCCCGCAGGCCGATGTGCAGGTGATCTTCAATGTGCGTTCGCCGCAGGATGTGATTTTCACTGATGAGTGGCGCGAATATCCTGTCACGCTGGTGGCGGAAAATGACGCCAGCGCAGGTTTTGCTTCTGGCCGTCTGAGCCGCGAACTGCTCAGCCAGGTGCCGGATCTGGCCGCGCGCACGGTGATGACCTGCGGCCCGGAGCCGTACATGGATTGGGTTGAGAACGAAGTGAAAGCGCTGGGCGTAACGCGTTTCTTTAAAGAGAAATTCTTTACCCCTGTCGCGCAGGCTGCCACCAGTGGGTTGAAGTTCAGCAAACTCTCGCCGATGAAAACCTTCTACGCGCCTGTGGGCAGCACGCTGCTGGAAGCGCTGGAGAGCAATAAGATGCCAGTGAATGCCGCCTGCCGCGCCGGTGTGTGCGGCTGTTGTAAAACGCAGGTGATTTCCGGAGAGTATACCGTCAGCAGCACCATGACGCTGACGGAGCAAGAGATTGCCGCCGGATATGTGCTGGCCTGCTCCTGCCATCCCCGGGGGGATTTGGTGCTGGCGTAACGCTTTCTGCACAAAATAAAACGCCCTTCATCTGGAGGGCGTTTTTTGGATCTCATTGACCGGGTATCGTTCCGGTACGCTGTTAACTCTGCACTACTTCCACGCTGGTGCCACGGAATAGCGGCCCGCACCAATAAAAGCAATCACCAGCGCAGCAATAAAGAAGTAAACAATACTTTCAATCGCCCACGCGCCAGTCGCATCCAGAGCGCCCGTTTTACCAATGCCGACCAGTAACCACGCCACCACCATCGTAAATGCCAGCACCAGCGCGGCAGGGCGAGTCAGAACGCCCAGAATGATCAGAATCGGGCACAGCACTTCGCCAATCAGCACGCCGTAAGCAATAAAACCCGGTAACCCTTTTGCCACCAGCATGCCCGCAATACCATCAATACCGCCGATTAATTTGTGCAGCCCGTGAAACAACATCAATCCGCCAACCAACAAACGCAGCAACAGTCGGCCAAGATCTTCATGCGAAAACATATTATTAACCGTATTTAACAATGATTTAACCATTTGAAATGATTCCTGTTTTCATCGACCTTTTTCAGAGTATTACGGAGTGTAACTGAAATAAACCCCTGTTTTAAAAAAGGGCATCGTTAATCTCATTCCAGGCAGAATCATTGTCTAAGCTTGTAATCAAGATCACAAAAGGAGCTTTCCATGAAACAGACAGTGGCTGCTTATATTGCTAAAACCCTTGAACAAGCGGGCGTTAAACGGATTTGGGGGGTAACCGGTGATTCTCTTAACGGGCTGAGCGACAGCCTGAATCGCATGGGTACCATTCACTGGATGCCAACGCGTCATGAAGAAGTCGCCGCCTTCGCTGCCGGGGCGGAAGCGCAACTGACCGGCGAGCTGGCGGTTTGTGCCGGTTCCTGCGGGCCGGGAAATTTACATCTGATCAACGGTCTTTTCGATTGCCACCGCAACCATGTTCCGGTGCTGGCCATTGCGGCCCACATTCCCTCCAGCGAAATCGGTAGCGGCTACTTCCAGGAAACCCATCCTCAGGAGCTGTTTCGCGAATGCAGCCACTATTGCGAACTGGTTTCCAATCCGGAACAGATCCCGCAAGTGCTGGCGATCGCCATGCGCAAAGCCGTGCTTAATAAAGGCGTGTCCGTCGTGGTACTGCCTGGCGACGTGGCGCTGAAACCTGCGCCGGAAAGCGCCAGCAGCCACTGGTACAGTGCGCCGCAACCGGTGGTCACACCGACACAAGAAGAGTTACAAAAACTGGCGCAGTTGCTGCGCTACTCCAGCAATATCGCCCTGATGTGTGGCAGCGGCTGCGCCGGTGCGCACAAAGAGCTGTTGGCTTTCGCCGGGAAACTGAATGCGCCCATTGTCCACGCGATGCGCGGTAAAGAACATGTGGAGTACGACAACCCATACGATGTCGGCATGACCGGGCTGATTGGTTTCTCTTCCGGGTTCCACACCATGATGAATGCCGATACCTTAGTGCTGCTCGGCACGCAATTCCCCTATCGCGCCTTCTACCCCACTGATGCCAAAATCATCCAGATCGATATCAATCCGGCCAGCATTGGCGCACACAGCAAAGTGGATATGGCACTGGTGGGCGATATCAAAGCCACCCTTGCCGCGTTGCTGCCGTTGCTGGAAGAAAAAACCGATCGCCGCTTCCTTGATAAAGCGCTGGCGGATTACCGCGAAGCCCGCAAAGGGCTGGATGACTTAGCGAAGCCGAGCGAGAAATCGATTCACCCGCAATATCTGGCGCAACAAATCAGCCATTTTGCCGCGGATGACGCGATTTTCACCTGTGATGTCGGTACGCCAACGGTGTGGGCGGCGCGATATCTGAAAATGAACGGCAAGCGCCGCCTGCTTGGTTCCTTTAACCATGGTTCGATGGCCAACGCCATGCCGCAGGCGCTCGGTGCAAAAGCAACCCACCCGGAAAGACAAGTCGTGGCGCTCTGCGGCGATGGCGGTTTCAGCATGCTGATGGGTGATTTTCTCTCTGTTGTGCAGATGAAGCTGCCGCTGAAAATTATCGTCTTTAATAACAGCGTGCTCGGCTTTGTGGCGATGGAGATGAAAGCGGGCGGCTATTTAACAGATGGTACGGAGTTGCAGGACACCAACTTTGCCCGCATCGCCGAGGCCTGTGGCATTACCGGGATCCGCGTGGAGAAATCCGCCGATGTTGACGAAGCGCTCCAGCGCGCTTTCTCGATCGATGGCCCGGTGCTGGTGGATGTCACGGTCGCCAAAGAGGAACTGGCGATCCCGCCGCAAATCAAACTGGAGCAGGCCAAAGGTTTCAGCCTCTATATGATGCGCGCCATTATCAGCGGACGCGGCGATGAAGTCATCGAACTGGCGAAAACCAACTGGCTCAGGTAAAACAGAAGCTTAACCTGAGCCAGAGAAAGGAAATGCCGTGATTGATTTACGTAGTGATACCGTAACCCGCCCGGGGCGCGCCATGCTCGAAGAGATGATGGCCGCCCCGGTCGGGGACGATGTTTACGGTGATGATCCCACCGTTAACGAACTGCAGCGTTACGCGGCGGAACTCAGCGGTAAAGAAGCCGCACTGTTTCTGCCGACCGGTACGCAAGCCAACCTGGTGGCGCTGTTAAGCCATTGCGAGCGCGGCGAAGAGTATATTGTCGGCCAGGGAGCGCATAACTATCTCTACGAAGCGGGTGGAGCCGCAGTGCTCGGCAGCATTCAGCCGCAGCCCATTGATGCCGCCGCCGACGGGACACTGCCGCTGGACAAAGTTGCGGCAAAAATCAAAGCCGATGACATCCACTTCGCGCGCACCAAACTGCTCAGTCTGGAAAACACCCACAACGGCAAAGTGCTGCCGCGCGACTACCTGAAACAGGCGTGGGAATTTACCCGCGAGCGCGGGCTGTCACTGCACGTTGATGGCGCACGCATCTTTAACGCCATCGTGGAATACGGCTGCGACCTTAGCGCGATCGCGCAATATTGCGACTCCTTCACCATCTGCCTGTCAAAGGGCCTCGGCACGCCGGTCGGTTCATTACTGGTGGGCGACAAAGCTTATATCACCCGCGCCAACCGCTGGCGCAAAATGACCGGCGGCGGCATGCGCCAGGCCGGGATCCTTGCCGCAGCGGGCCTGTATGCGCTGAAGCACAACGTCGCGCGGCTGAAAGAGGATCACGAGAACGCCGCCTGGCTGGCTGCTCAGCTACAGGAGATTGGCGCCGATGTGATGCGCCACGACACCAACATGTTGTTCGTTCGTGTTGGCGAACCGGCCGCAGCGTTGGGGGCGTTTATGCGCGAACGCGATGTGTTAATCAACGCTTCGCCGGTGGTGCGACTGGTCACCCATCTCGACGTCAATCGCCAGCAGCTCACCGAGGTGGTTCGCCACTGGCAGGCTTTTTTACAGCGCTAAGGAGCAGATGTGGCGCAGCGGATCCTGGTGCTTGGCGCCAGCGGTTATATCGGGCAGCGGCTGGTGGCCGCGCTCAGTCAGCAAGGCCACCAGGTCAAAGCGGCGGCGCGCCAGTTAACGCGCCTGCAAAAGCAGCGGTTGCCCGGCGTGACCTGCCACACTATCGATCTCTATTGGCCACAGGATCTTCCGGCGCTGCTGGCCGATATTGATACTCTCTACTATCTGGTGCATAGCATGGGCGAAAGCAGCGATTTTGTGGCGCATGAACGGCAAATCGCCCTGAATGTGCGCGATGCGCTGCGGGAAACGCCGGTCAAACAGGTTATTTTCCTCAGTTCGTTGCAGGCAAAAGGAGCAACGGATTCTGACCATCTACTGGCGCGGCAATATACCGGCGATCTGCTGCGGGCAGCCGGTGTGCCGGTTACCGAATTGCGCGCCGGAATTATTGTCGGCGCGGGTTCGGCGGCCTTTGAAGTGATGCGCGATATGGTATTTAATCTGCCGGTGCTGACGCCGCCGCGCTGGGTGCGTTCTCGTACCACGCCGATTGCACTGGAAAACCTGCTGTATTACCTGCTGGAGTTGTTGCATCATCCGGCGGCGGAACACCGCGTGTTTGAGGCTGCCGGGCCGGAAGTGCTGAGCTATCAGCAACAGTTCGAGCACTTTATGCGCGTCAGCGGCGTACACCGCCCGCTGATCCCCATTCCACTGCCAACGCGGCTGATCTCCGTCTGGTTTTTACATCTCATCACTTCCGTGCCGCCAGGCATCGCAAAGGCGCTGATCCAGGGGCTGAAGCACGATCTGCTGGCCGACGATCGCGCATTGCGCCGTTTGATCCCGCAAACGTTGATCCGCTTTGATGACGCAGTGCGTCAGACGTTGCAGGAAGAAGAAAAGCTGGTGAATTCCGCCGACTGGGGCTATGACCCGCAGGCCTTCTCACGCTGGCGTCCGCAATACGGCTACTTTCCGAAACAGGCCGGTTATCAGGTAAAAACCGCAGCCAGCCTCAGCGCGCTGTGGGAAGTGGTTAACCGTATCGGCGGCAAAGAGCGCTATTTTTTCGGCAATCTGCTATGGGAAACCCGCGCGGCGCTCGATCGTTTAATTGGCCACCAACTGCCGCGCGGGCGTCCCGATCGCGCCTGGTTGCAAACCGGTGATGCGGTGGATAGCTGGAAAGTGATCATCGCCGAGCCGGAGCAGCAACTGGCATTATTGTTTGGCATGGAAGCGCCGGGGCTGGGGCGGCTGACCTTTACGTTAAGCGACAAAGGCGATCACCGGCTGCTGGATGTCCGCGCCTGGTGGCATCCGCACGGCATGCCGGGTTTGTTTTACTGGCTGCTGATGTTCCCGGCTCATCTGTTCATCTTTCGTGGTATGGCGCAACAAATTGCCCGTCTGGCAGAAAAAAATAGCGAAAAAGTCTGACGGTTAACGTTTTTCTTTTACTTCTCCCATTGCATCGCGGCGTAATTCACGGAAGAATGCGCGCGATAATTGCTTTTCAACACAGTGGATTGATATGAAGGTACTGGTCACGGGCGCAACCAGCGGTTTAGGCCGAAACGCCGTCGAATATCTGCGTCAAAAAGGGATCAGCGTCAGGGCGACGGGCCGCAACGAAGCGATGGGCAAGTTGCTGAGCAAGATGGGCGCCGAGTTTGTGCATGCAGATTTAACCGAGCTGGTTTCATCGCAGGCTAAAATCATGCTCGCTGATATCGATACGCTGTGGCACTGCTCCAGCTTCACCTCACCGTGGGGAACGCAGGAAGCGTTTGACCTGGCGAATGTGCGTGCCACGCGCCGTCTGGGTGAATGGGCTGTCGCCTGGGGCGTACGCAACTTTATCCATATCTCCTCGCCTTCGCTCTACTTCGATTATCACCACCATCGCGATATCCCGGAAGATTTTCGCCCGGCGCGTTTCGCCAACGAATTTGCCCGCAGCAAAGCCGCTGGCGAGCAGGTCATCGATCTGCTGGCGCAGGCGAACCCCAATACCCGCTTTACGATTCTGCGCCCGCAAAGCCTGTTTGGTCCGCACGACAAAGTATTTATCCCACGTCTGGCGCAGATGATGCACCACTACCGCAGCGTGTTACTGCCGCGCGGTGGTGATGCGCTGGTGGATATGACCTACTACGAAAATGCAGTGCATGCGATGTGGCTCGCCAGCCAGCAACAGTGCGACACGTTACCCTCAGGGCGGGCGTATAACATCACTAACGGCGAGCCGCGCTCGCTGCGCAGCATCGTACAGCGGCTGATTGACGATCTGGCGATCTCCTGCCGCATTCGCTCCGTACCCTACACCATGCTGGATATGCTGGCCCGCAGCATGGAGCGTTTTGGCGATAAGCGCGCGAAAGAACCCGCCTTCACCCACTATGGCGTGTCGAAGCTCAATTTTGATTTCACGCTGGATATCACGCGCGCGCAGGAAGAGCTGGGCTATGCGCCGATCGTGACGCTGGATGAAGGCATCAAACGCACGGCGCACTGGTTAAAAGATCACGGTAAACTACACCGCTAACAGATCAGAACGGCCCGGATTTAATCTCAGACACCCGCTGGCCGCTCTTATCAATGTAGTACCACTCCCCGCCGCTCAACGAGATATGCTCGCCTTCACGCTGCGGTTTGCACCCGATGCAGACCAGCGCTTTGCCACCCTCAAACTGCGAAGCGTAATCATAGCGGGCGGCAATGCGGTTGCGAAAACTGTCATCCCAGTAGCCCACTTTGCCGTTCTGCGTTGAGCGCACCAGTCCCTCAACAAACCAGTCCGGCCCGTTATCGAAATGAATCACTGGCAAATACTCGTGCGCAGAACGCACATAATAATCCGCATCCTGCTCCCCCGCTCCACGGGTATAATTGTGCAGCCCGACCCACGACATGCCATCGACATCATGGGTTTTGGCAAATAGCGCGGGTAAAAATACCAGCTTGCCGTCTTTCAGTACGGCGCACTCATCCAGCGTTTCCACACTGTCAGTTTGTTTGTCCCAGTAGGAACATGCGTACGGCGGGTTTGGCGCAGCGTGGACAGCAAAAGCCGCCATCAGCAGTGCACCTGTCATGATGCGAAACACCATTTCCATTGACCTCGTCATAAAAAAACCAGCGGCAGTCACCCCTGGCCATATTTTTCCAGTAATGCCTCGGCAATGGCCTGGCTTTCGGCATCCGCAACACCGTTCCATAACCCCGGACGGAAATGCATCTGAAACGCCTCAATCACTCGTTTCTGCTGCGCAGACGTCATTTCCGGTTTCACTTCGTAGCCGTAGCGCGCCAACAAATCAAGCAGCGACGCCGTTTCCACCGGCTGATGAGGAGAACGACCATTCAGGTAAAATGCTACCCGCGCCGCATCCGGCCAGGCGCCAATCCCCTGAGCGGCCAACGCCTGCCACGGGAATAACGGGCCGGGATCGTCTTTACGCTGCGGCGCGATATCGGCATGCGCCACCACGTTTTGCGGCGCGATGTTGTACCGCGCGATAATATCTTTTACCAGTGGTATCAATGCACTAATTTGCTCAGGAGCAAAAGGCGCGAAGGTTTTTCCTCCCGCGCTTCGTTGCCAGCCGCGGTTTTCTAACTCAATGCCGATGGAGGTATCGTTGATGCGCGTCGCGCCGCGCCAGAAACTCACCCCCGCGTGCCAGGCAAGATCCTGCTCCGGCACCAGCTGCCAGATGCGCGGTTTACCGTGGTACAGCGGCGGCCTGGCGGGTACCAGGTAATGGGCGCTCACCTGCTTGTCGGTGAGCGTCGCCAGCGAGACATCAAAATCATCCGCCGTGTAATGAATCACCAGCACCTTGATACGTGGATAGGCTGCCTGCGCCTGACGCCGCGTATCCAGCTGGTAGCCGTTTTTATCGATAATCCCTTTTTCACTCGCACAGCCAGCCAGAAGCAGCGCCAGCATTGCTAATGCATACTTTTTCATCGGCGCGTTTTAACCGCCGTACCGCTGACGCTCACCATTAGCATGCTGCTGTCTTTGCCTACAGTTTCATAATCGATATCAATACCGACCACCGCATCTGCACCAAGCTGCTGCGCCTGGTCGCCCAGTTCACGAAAGGCAATTTCCCGCGCTTTACGCAGTTCTTTCTCATAAGCACCAGAACGTCCGCCGACAATATCGCGGATACCGGCAAAAAAATCGCGGAAAATATTGGCGCCCAGAATCGCTTCGCCCGTCACGACGCCGCAATACTCGATAATCGGCTGTCCTTCGAGTGTCGGCGTGGTTGAAAATTGCATAAGGTTCTCCTTTTGATTGCGCACGTTACGAGACACATTATCAGATCAATACACTATTCTTGAAAGGTCGTGTCTTCTGAAGAGAAATAAGGAAATCAACATGCGCTATTCAGTTTTGACTCTTGTAATGCCGTGCGCGCTGCTGCTGAGCGCCTGTACCACCGTAACCCCGGCCTATAAAGATATTGGCGCCCATAGCGGGCAGTGTGTGGAAGGCGGTCCGGACAGCGTTGCACAACAATTTTATGACTACCGCATCGCTCATCCGGGCAGCGACCTGACAGCATTGCGCCCATACCTGAGTGACGACCTGGCAAAAATGCTGAATAACGCCAGCCGCGATCCGCAAACCGCTGCGTTGCTAAAAACCGATCCCTTCTCCAGCCGTAGCGTTGCCGCCGATCATGCCGACGTCGCCAGCGCTTCCACCATTCCTAATAGCGATGCGCGGAATATTCCGCTGCGCGTAACGCTAAGCCAGGGCAGCCAGAGCTGGCAGGATGAAGTACTGATGATCCGCGAAGGACAGTGCTGGGCGGTGGACGATGTCCGCTACCTGGGCGGCTCGGTACATGCGCCCGCCGGGACGCTGCGCCAGTCGGTAGAACATCGCTAACGGTTATCACAACATGTGGTAACCCCCGTAAATTGTCTGGCATTCCCCGGGGAATGCCGACATTTATGCCTGGTTCCCTCACCGCCCGGTATTTTGTGCTAACTTTATCGCATAACCTGGTTTATTTTTAAGTTTTAACGCACAAATATTGCATAACTATTCTGTCAACGTTACTATTTGCGGCCTCAATTGCTATCAGACTGCTTCGATGAGTATTAAATTAAACAGCATCAATTGCTTTTATGGCGCACACCAGGCGCTCTTCGACATCACACTGGATTGCCCACAGGGTGAAACTCTGGTGCTGCTCGGCCCAAGCGGTGCGGGTAAAAGTTCGCTGTTGCGCGTACTCAACCTGCTCGAAATGCCGCGTTCCGGCCAGTTAAGCATTGCAGGCAACCATTTTGATTTTGCCAAAACCCCGTCAGATAAAGCGATTCGTGAATTGCGCCAGAACGTGGGCATGGTGTTCCAGCAATATAATCTTTGGCCGCATCTGACCGTGCAACAAAACCTGATTGAAGCGCCGTGCCGCGTGCTCGGTTTAAGCAAAGATCAGGCGCTGGCGCGCGCCGAAAAGCTGCTGGAGCGTTTACGTCTTAAACCTTATAGCGATCGCTATCCGCTGCACCTGTCCGGCGGACAACAGCAGCGTGTCGCCATCGCCCGTGCGCTGATGATGGAGCCGCAGGTTCTGCTGTTTGATGAACCTACCGCCGCACTCGATCCGGAAATCACCGCGCAAATTGTCAGCATCATTCGCGAACTGTCGGAAACCGGCATTACGCAGGTCATCGTGACCCACGAAGTGGAAGTGGCGCGCAAAACCGCCAGCCGCGTGGTGTATATGGAAAACGGTCACATTGTTGAGCAAGGGGATGCCAGCTGCTTTGCCGCGCCGCAGACCGATGCGTTTAAATACTACCTATCTCACTGAAGACTCGGGAATAAAGACAATGAAAAAAGTACTGATTGCCGCACTACTTGCCAGCATCAGCCTTAGCGCTACAGCAGCCCAGACCATTCGTTTTGCGACAGAAGCGAGCTACCCTCCGTTTGAATCCACCGATGCCAACAACAAGATCGTCGGCTTTGATGTGGATCTGGCGAATGCATTGTGTAAAGAGATCGATGCGACCTGTACCTTTACCAACCAGGCCTTTGACAGCCTGATCCCGAGCCTGAAATTCCGCCGTTTTGACGCGGTAATGGCCGGTATGGATATCACGCCAGAGCGTGAAAAACAGGTTCTGTTTACCACACCGTACTACGACAACTCTGCGCTGTTCGTCGGCCAGCAGGGTAAATTCACCAGCATCGATCAGCTGAAAGGCAAACGTGTTGGCGTGCAGAACGGCACCACACACCAGAAATTCATCAACGATAAACACCCGGAAATCACCACCGTGCCTTACGACAGCTACCAGAACGCGCGTCTGGATCTGCAAAACGGCCGTATTGATGCTGTCTTTGGTGACACCGCAGTGGTCACCGAATGGCTGAAAGCCGATGCCAAACTGGCAGCAGTAGGCGATAAAGTGACGGACAAAGAGTACTTCGGTACCGGTCTGGGTATCGCCGTACGCCAGGGCAACACTGAATTGCAGCAGAAATTCAACGCTGCGCTGGAAAAAGTGAAGAAAGATGGGACTTACCAGGCCATCTACAGCAAATGGTTCCAGAAGTAATCCTTAATGAACGAAATGTTTCCATTAGCAAGCGCCGCCGGGATGACCGTCGGCCTTGCCGTTTGTGCGCTGCTCATCGGCCTGGTGCTGGCGATGATCTTTGCCGTTTGGGAGTCCATTAAGTGGCGTCCTATTGCATGGATCGGTACCGCGTTGGTCACGCTGCTGCGCGGCCTGCCGGAAATCCTCGTGGTGCTGTTTATCTATTTCGGTGCCTCGCAGCTACTGCTGACGCTCTCTGATGGTTTCACCATCAATCTGGGCGTGGTGCAAATCCCGGTGCAGGTACAGATTGAAAACTTCGATGTCAGCCCGTTTCTGTGCGGCGTAATCGCGCTCTCTCTGCTCTATTCGGCTTACGCCTCACAAACCCTGCGCGGTGCATTAAAAGCTGTGCCGGACGGTCAGCGGGAATCCGGCCAGGCGCTCGGTCTGTCGAAAGGAGCGATCTTCTTCCGTCTGGTGATGCCGCAAATGTGGCGCCATGCGCTGCCGGGTCTGGGTAACCAGTGGCTGGTGCTGTTGAAAGATACCGCGCTGGTGTCGCTGATCAGCGTTAACGATCTGATGTTGCAAACCAAAAGCATTGCGACCCGTACTCAGGAGCCTTTCACCTGGTACATTGTGGCGGCGGCGATTTACCTGGTGATCACTCTGTTCAGCCAGTGGATCCTCAAACGTATTGACCTGCGTGCGACGCGCTTTGAACGGAGGCCGGGATAATGCTTGCCTATTTACCAGAGCTGTTTAAAGGCCTGCATACCAGCCTGACGCTGACCATCGCGTCACTGATTGTGGCGCTGATCTTGTCGCTACTGTTTACCGTCATACTGACGTTGAAAACGCCGGTGCTGACGCACATCGTACGCGGCTATATCACGCTGTTTACCGGTACGCCGCTGCTGGTGCAGATCTTCCTGATTTACTACGGCCCCGGCCAGTTCCCGTCGTTGCAGAACTATCCGTTCATCTGGCATCTGCTGTCGCAGCCGTGGCTGTGTGCGCTGCTGGCGCTGTCACTGAACAGTGCGGCGTATACCACGCAGCTGTTTTACGGCGCGATCCGCGCGATTCCGCAAGGTCAATGGCAATCCTGCGGCGCGCTAGGCATGAGCAAGAAAGACACGCTGGCGATCCTGCTGCCTTATGCCTTTAAACGCGCCCTTTCGTCCTATTCCAACGAAGTGGTGCTGGTGTTTAAAAGTACATCGCTGGCTTACACCATCACGTTGATGGAGGTGATGGGGCACGGCCAACTGCTTTACGGCCGCACCTATGACGTAATGGTGTTTGGCGCAGCCGGGTTGATTTATCTGGTGGTGAACGGTCTGTTGACGCTAATGATGCGCCTGATTGAACGCAAAGCGCTGGCTTTCGAACGCCGCAGCTAATTGCATAAATAATAATCAACGGCGAGATAATGCTTTAATATCTCGCCTTTTTTATATCCAATAAAATATATTTAAGCATTTTTATTGCATATACATTCAATTAATGGCATCGTAAACGCCATGCTGAAGACACGGCAAAAACAATAAGATTGATCGACAGGAGTTCGAAAATGAAAAAACTGATGCTGGCCGCCGCCCTGATCGCGACTTTCGCTGCAAGCGCCTCTGCTGCTGATAAAATCAATTTCGGCGTTTCCGCCACTTACCCGCCGTTTGAATCGCTGGACGCGAACAATAAAATCGTCGGTTTTGATATCGACCTGGCAAATGCGCTGTGCAAACAGATGCAGGCAGACTGCACCTTCACTAACCACGCGTTTGACAGCCTGATCCCATCGCTGAAATTCAGAAAATATGATGCGGTGATCTCCGGTATGGATATTACGCCAGAGCGCGCCAAACAGGTCTCTTTCACCGATCCGTACTACGCGAACTCCGCCGTGGTGATTGCGAAAAAAGACGCGTTTAAATCTTTCGACGATTTGAAAGGTAAACGCATCGGTATGGAAAACGGCACCACGCATCAGAAATATTTGCAGGATAAGCACCCGGAAGTGAAAACCGTGGCTTATGACAGCTATCAGAACGCGATTATCGACCTGAAAAATGGCCGTATCGATGGCGTGTTTGGTGATACCGCAGTGGTTAATGAGTGGCTGAAAACCAACCCGCAGCTTGGCGTTGCAACACCGAAAGTGACCGATCCGCAATATTTCGGCACCGGCCTCGGCATTGCTGTTCGCCCGGAAAACAAGGCGCTACTGGAAAAACTGAATACCGCCCTGAAAGCGATCAAAGCTGACGGTACGTACCAGAAAATCAGCAACCAGTGGTTCCCGCAGTAAGTGCAGCCTTGCCCGGTAGCGTCGCGCTTACCAGATCAACGGACTTCTCATCTGTCATTCGGATAAGACGAAGCCATAAGATTATAAAAAAGCCGCTTGCGCGGCTTTTTTATTGCTTAACCAACAGCGTCAACACCTCGTAATGCGCGGTATGCGGAAACATATCAAACAGTTGCACGCGTTCGATGCGATAGCCTGGAAGCTGTCGAATATCTTTCGCCATTGATTGCGCATTACAGCTTGAATAGACGATAAAAGGCGGCGCCATACGGCTTAAGTAGTCGCATAATTCCGCCCCGATGCCGCGTCGCGGTGGGTTAACCAGTACCAGATCCGGCACGTCCTGTTGCGCAGTGGCGAACTGTGTAGAATCGAGCGCCTGAAAATGCAAATTATGCAATCCCAGCACCTGCGCCGACTGCGTTGCGCAGGCGATCGCTTCCGGGGCGATCTCGATGCCGGTCAGCCGCATTTCAGGTGTAGCGCAGTGCAGACCAAAACCGCCAACGCCGCAGAACAGATCCCACATATGCGCGACCGGTAAAGCACGCACCCAGTCACGGGCGGTGGCGTACAGCGCGCTGGCGACGGCAGGGTTAGTCTGGAAGAAGCTTTGTGGGCGGATCCACAGCGGCACACCATTGAAATTTTCCGCCAGCGCCTGCTGTTCGGTGAGGAAAATCTCCGTCTCCCCTTCCATGATCGCCATATGCACCGGCTGAATATTTACCGAAATAACCTTTAACTGCGGTAATTGCGCCTGCAACCACGGCAGCGCGGCGCGCAGTTGCGCCAGCTTAACTTCGGAACGCAATACAAAACGCAGCATCATGCCGCCATCCTGCTGGCTTTCGGTCAGCAGCAGGTATTTCAGTTCGCCGCGCTTGCGTGTCACGTTGTAGGGCGTTAACCCCGCGCGGGCAATAAAGGGTTTAAGCGCAGCAAAAACCGGGGCAAAAGAGTCGGGATAGAGCGGGCAATCAGTGAGATCTTCCGGCGTACCGTCGCGGTGCAGCATACCGAGCAGCGGTTTTTCTACGCTGCCGCTGACCACCATTTTGGCTTTATTGCGAAACCCCTGCTCCGGGCCACTCACCGGCGTGCGCCACTCTGCCACCGGCAACCCTGCCAGCAGGTGACGGAGATCGTCCATCTTAGCGGTAAGCTGGGTGGCAAGCGGTTGTTCGATCCACTGACAGGAGCGACAGCGACCAGCATCGTAGAGAGCGCACTGCATAATAAAGCCTTTCGTTTTGCGGGGCCGGGATTGTACCACCGTTATTGCAGGCGGAAAAAGCGTCGACTGGGCGTGGGGATAAACAGCAGGAACAGCACCAGCATATCAGGCAGTTTTTGCAGCATCAGCGAACGGAAAATCTCCCGGCGCGATCCACCGGCAATACTGAACAGCTCCGGATAACCATAGCCGAGCGAGGCGGCCCACAAATAGCCGGTAGCGATAAGCTGCGTCAGAAGATAGAGCCAGCGCGCCCAGTTGCGCCCTTTCACTACCGAAAACGCACAAAGGATCTCGATAAACACCAGCAACAGGCTGCCGAGAAAAATCAGCGTCAGCGCCCAGGTCTGTGCGCTGCGCTGGACAAAATCGATAATACCGCGTCCGCCCAGTACATTGAGCACCATCAGCACATCGACACAGCGAATGGTGATGATGGCAATAGCCGCCACCTGCACCATCGCGGGTACATTCAGTTTCGCGTGATGAGTGGTTTTCTTAAAGAAGCCCAATCCTGTGATTTCCCTGTGAAAAAATGCCGCGACAAGCGCGGCATCAGCGACACAATTTCCCGATTTTAATGAGAATGATCTTGTCTTGCACGCTGGATATCGCGAATCCGCTGCTTTTCCGTGCGCGCCATCAGATACCAGGCGATTAAACCAACAATCCCGACCACGCCAAGGATCAGCGTCGCCAGCGCGTTGATTTCCGGGTTCACCCCCATGCGCACACTGGAGAAGACCAGCATCGGCAACGTTGTCGCGCCCGGCCCGGAGACAAAGCTGGCGATCACCAAATCATCCAGCGACAGCGTAAAGGCCAGCAGCCAGCCGGAGATCACCGCAGGCATGATCATCGGCAGCGTAATAACAAAAAAGACTTTCAGCGGTGTGGCGCCCAGATCCATCGCCGCCTCTTCAATCGAGCGATCGAGTTCACGCAGGCGTGAGGAGATCACCACCGCCACATAAGCAGTACAGAACGTGACGTGCGCCAACCAGATGGTTAACATCCCGCGATCCGAAGGCCAGCCAATCGCATGCCCGAGGGCGACAAACAGCAGCAGCAGCGACAGACCGGTAATCACATCCGGCATCACCAGCGGCGCAGTGATCATAAAAGCAAAACCGTTGGAACCACGGAAGCGGCCAAAACGCACCATCACAACAGCGGCTATGGTGCCGAGGATCGCCGCCATGGTGGCCGCACAGGCGGCAATGGTCAGGCTTAAACCCACCGCGCTCATCATCGCATCATCATGGAACAGTTCGCCGTACCAGCGCGTTGACCAGCCCGCCCATACCGTGACCAGCTTCGAACTGTTGAACGAGTAGATCACCAACATCAGCATTGGCGCATACAGGAATGAGAACCCAAGCACCAGAATCAGGATACGCCACGGCGATCGCACTACCGGTAAGTTGTTCATGCGTGATCCCCCGCCTGTTTCTGCTGATGTTTGTGGAACCACATGATCGGCACAATCAGCAACAACAGCATGATCACCGCCACCGCAGAAGCCACCGGCCAGTCGCGGTTATTAAAGAACTCCTGCCACAGCACGCGCCCAATCATAATGCTGTCCGGGCCTCCAAGCAGTTCCGGGATCACAAACTCCCCCACCGCCGGGATAAACACCAGCATCGACCCGGCGATAATCCCGCCTTTGGTCAGCGGCACAATCACGCTGAAGAAGGTTTTCAGCGGTCGCGCGCCGAGATCCAGCGAGGCTTCCACCAGCGAATAGTCGATACGCGTTAACGCGGTATAAATCGGCAGCACCATAAACGGCAGATAGGCGTAAACGATGCCAATATAGACCGCCAGGTTGGTGTGCAGAATATTCAGCGGCTGATCGATCACGCCCAGCCACATCAGGAAGTTATTCAGCACGCCGTTGCTTTTCAAAATGCCCATCCACGCGTACACGCGGATCAGGAACGAGGTCCACGACGGCAGAATCACCAGCAATAGCAGAATATTGCGCGTTGACGGCTTACTGTGCGCCACCGCCCAGGCCAGCGGATAACCAAGCAGCAAACAGCACAGCGTGGAAATCGCCGCCACTTCCAGCGATTGCAGGTACGCCTCGATATAGAGCGGATCGTCGGTCAGTTGCAGGAAGTTGCCGATATTCAGCGTGACCGTAAGCTGGCTGTCGGCCCACTCAATCAGATCGGTATACGGCGGGATCTGGCGCGCCATCTCTGCAAGGCTGATTTTGAAGACAATCAAAAACGGCAGCAGAAACAGCAAAATAAGCCAGACATAGGGCAGCGCAATCACCAACTTACGCCCGTGGCGCATCTGCATACGCGCCAGCCACAGTGTTAAACCGCCCGGTTTTTCAACGCGGGCCGGCGGCTCCAGTGTACTCATCACCGCTCCTTAAACCGTCAGAACCACACAACTATCGGCATCCCAACAGAGACGAACTTCGTCGCCCCAGGTTGGCGCGCCTTTACGGTAGCGATGCGCGTTTTGCAACTGGGCGCTGATCATCTGCCCGCTTTGCACACGCACGTGATAAATAGAAAGGTCGCCAAGGTAGGCAATATGCACCACTTCGCCGACGGCAAAGTTGTAGCCATCGGCTGGCGGCTCGTCGCAGAGCATGATTTTTTCCGGGCGCAGCGCCACGTACACCGGCACGTTGTCCACCACCGATGCATCCGGATCGACCTTCAGCGGATGCACCAGCCCAGGAGATTCGACCACCAGGCCATCATCCTGACGCTCTTTCAGCAACCCTTCGAAGACATTGACCGAGCCGATAAATTCAGCGCTGTAGCGGGTGGTCGGATGCTCATAAATCTCTTCCGGCTCGCCAATCTGCACGAATTTACCACGGTTCATGATGGCGATACGGCCAGCCATGGTCATCGCCTCTTCCTGATCGTGCGTTACCATTACGCAGGTCACGCCAACGCGCTCGAGGATATCCACCACTTCCAGTTGCATGCGGTCGCGCAGTTTTTTATCCAGCGCGCCCATCGGTTCATCCAGCAGCAGCAATTTCGGGCGTTTCGCCAGACTGCGCGCCAGCGCCACGCGCTGACGTTGCCCGCCGGAAAGCTGATGCGGCTTACGTTTGGCGAACTCGCTCATATGCACCAGATTGAGCATCTCCGCCACGCGGCTGGCAATTTCCGCTTTCGGCAACTTGTCCTGTTTCAGCCCGAACGCGATGTTCTGTTCAACCGTCATATGCGGGAACAGGGCATAAGACTGAAACATCATATTGATGGGGCGCAGATATGGCGGCACGTGCGCCAGATCGACGCCGTCGAGCATAATTTGCCCCTGCGTTGGCTGCTCAAAACCGGCCAGCATACGCAGCAAGGTCGATTTGCCGCAGCCGGACGCGCCTAGCAGTGCAAAAATTTCGCCTTTGTAGATAGTGAGGCTGACATCATCAACGGCATGCTGGCCGTCAAACGATTTGGTCAGATTGCGGATTTCAAGCAGCGGCGTCAGATCCTTGCGGCTCTTCGCCTGCGGGCGGGGAATAGCGTCGTTCAATCCAGTGCTCTCCGGCATAAACATCACCCTGTTTCAACAGGTTGACTTACAAATGGCTGAACAGAGGCGCAGTACCTCTGTCCAGCTTTGGGGCAATCGCACCATGTTGGTGCATTCAAATCACCGGTCAGGTAATTGATTTACTTGCCGCTTTTAACTTTAGTCCATGCGCGGGTTCTTACGCGGTCAATCTTCGGATCCTGGACTTTCAGCGTAAACAGTTTGGCGAAGACATCCGGCGGCGGGAAGATTGCCGGATTGTTACGCACTTCTTCGCTGATCAGTGGGACAGAGGCTTTGTTGCCGTTCGCGTAGAACACGTGATCGCTGATATGAGCAATCACATCCGGGCGCATCAGATAGTTAAGGAACTGATAAGCCTCATCTTTATTTTTCGCATCAGCAGGCATCGCGAAGACGTCAAAGAATGCCAGCGCGCCCTCTTTCGGAATGGTGTAGGTCACGTTGACGCCGTTTTTCGCTTCTTTCGCGCGGTTAGCGGCCTGCCATACGTCCCCTGCCCAACCAATCGCCACGCAGATGTCGCCGTTAGCCAGATCGTTGATGTATTGCGAAGAGTGGAAATAACGGATATTCGGACGCAGCTTCAGCAGCAAATCCGTTGCCGGACCGGTGTAATCATCCGCTTTGTTGCTGTTCGGATCTTTGCCGAGGTAGTTCAGCACGGTGGCAAAAATCTCTTCCGGCGCATCGAGGAAAGAGACGCCGCAGCTTTTCAGTTTTTCCAGGTTTTCCGGCTTCAGCACCAGATCCCAACTGTTCACCGGCGCATCTTTGCCCAGGGCAGCTTTAACTTTATCGATGTTATAACCAATACCGGTGGTCGCCCACAGGTACGGCATGGCGTATTTGTTGCCCGGGTCATGCTTGGCAACCATTTTCAGCACGTCTGGATCGAGGTTCTTCCAGTTTGGCAGCTTGCTCTTATCCAGCGGCTGGAACACGCCGGCTGCCAGCTGGCGCTCAAGGAAGCTTGCCGACGGCACCACCAGGTCGAAGCCGGTGCTGCCCGCCATCAATTTGCCTTCCAGCACCTCGTTGGAGTCAAACACGTCATAAACGACTTTAATACCGGTTTCTTTTTCGAAATTTGCGACGGTGTCCGGCGCAATATAATCAGACCAGTTGTAAACATGCAGCGTCTTTTGCTCGGCTGCGAGCGTGCTGGCAGAGACAGCCATCAACGCACCCGCGACAAGACCTGATACCCATTTTTTGCTCAAGGCGGTCATATCTCATTCCTTCTGGAAAAGCCCGTTAACATACGAACCAAATGTACGCATTTTAAGGTATGCAAGAATCATGCATATTTTGTCACTCTGCACAGCCTCGGAGGAGAAAACTCTTCCGGCAGACACCGCATGCTGTTGTAAGCAGCGCAAGAATAACTGTAGCCAGGGTTTGAGGCTATAGGTCAGATTAAAAAACGCGGTTTATCAATTTTTTATGCAGGATCTGTCTATGGGATAAGCCTTCACCGCCGGAATTGCGGTGAATAGTTCTTTAAAGAAAGGTTAAAAGCAGAATAAAAATATTTATTTTGCAGCCGCGCTGGCAGCGACTGCATGAATTGCGGCAAAGAGTCAGTGGAGAAAATTGCGCGTTGCGTCGCCCATGACGGCCTCTTCCTCGCTGTCTGTCGCAAGAAACAGCAGCTGGTGCGCGTTGGCTTCCATAATCACCATAGAAATCTGCTCCTCGCTCTGGCGCATAAACCAGGCGAACTGCTCGAAGGTGACTCCCGGCCCAACGCATAAAGACTGACATACCACCAGCTTCGGCAGATTATCATCCTGAATATCGAGAAACGCTTTTACGGTCAACGAACTGGCGTTAATGGCAGAGAGATCCGCTGACAGCGCCAGCAGCGCCGAAGGTTTAACTTCCGCCATCGCCGTAAACAGCATGATGTCATTAACCAGGTCAAGTTTCGCATCGAACACGCCATCAAAATTTTGCATATGCGGCAGGTGCAGCGCCTGACAGTTATCACACTCAAAAAAAGTGATGCCCAGTTCGTCGAGCCAGTGACGAAGCGTGTCCAGACCAGGAACGACGAGTGAATCCATAACGTAATACTCTCTTACTGAAAAAATTACCCATAGCTTACGCAAAAAGCACGGCAGGCACCATTAATAGCGCAGGGAAATGCCCTAGCCGCCTGTTTTCAGGCAAAATCCAGGCGTTGCCTGACGCTCAATCCACTGGATCATTCGCCCGGCGATATCGATGCCGGTGGCCTTTTCGATGCCTTCCAGCCCCGGCGACGCGTTCACTTCCATCACCAGCGGCCCGCGACTGGCGCGCAGAATATCCACGCCCGCCACATCCAGCCCCAGCGTATGCGCAGCAGCCAGCGCGATTTCGCGTTCGCGCAGCGTGATGTTGGCGACAGTCGCCTGCCCGCCGCGGTGCAGGTTGGAGCGAAAATCCCCCTCTTTCGCCCGGCGTTCAATGGCCGCAACCACTTCATTGCCGACAACAAGACAGCGGACATCGCACCCTTTGGCTTCGGCGATAAACTCCTGCACCAGGATATGCGCATTCAGGCCGCGAAACGCGTCAATCACGCTTTCTGCCGCCTGGCGGGTTTCCGCCAGCACCACGCCAATCCCCTGCGTGCCTTCCACCAGCTTTACCACCAGCGGCGCGCCGCCGACCATATCGATCAGATCACTGGTGTCATCCGGCGAATGCGCAATACCGGTCACCGGTAAATCGATCCCCTGGCGTGCCAGTAGTTGCAGCGAGCGCAATTTATCTCTGGCGCGGGTAATGGCGACGGATTCATTGAGCGGATAGCTGCCCAGAATTTCAAACTGGCGCAGCGCAGCCGTACCGTAAAAGGTAATGGCGGAGCCAATGCGTGGGATCACCGCATCAAAATGCGGGAGCTGACGCCCTTTATAGTGAATGGACGATTCCGCAGGGCTGATATTCATGTAACAGGAGAGTGGATCGAAAATTTCGACCAGATGGCCGCGCTGCGTAGCCGCTTCGCGCAGGCGTTTACATGAATAGAGCGTTCCGTCCCGGGACAATATGGCAATTCTCACCCTGCACCTCGCTAAAAAGAGCCGTTAAAGCTCGCGTATCATACACGCAGCGAAGAGCAGGATGAACGGGAATTAGCGTGTTGCCCATCCCTGTTTATGCAAATAATCGAGAATAAAAGGACGATTCTCTTTAATCAGCGTGCGACGGATATGATCGCTCCACGTATCGCGGCGCGTATTGCTGCCACGCGTCAGATAGTAGTTAGCGATCTCTTCGTCATACTGCACCAGCACATCGCGATCCAGCGGCTGATAATGGTTTTCATGCACCAGCAGCGACGCTGGCATCCGCGGTTTTAACCCCGGATCGTCCGCCGGCCAGCCAAGGCACAGGCCAAACAGCGGCAGCACATGTTTTGGCACCTGTAACAGTTCACCCACCGCTTCGATATTGTTACGAATCCCGCCGATATAAACACCGCCAAGCCCCAGAGATTCCGCAGCCGTAAAGGCGTTTTGCGCCATCAGCGCGGTATCCACCACACCCAGCAGCAGCTGTTCCGCAAGACCGGGTTTCGCTTCCGGGCTGATCTCAAAGTTACGATGGAAATCCGCGCAGAACACCCAGAACTCAGCCGCCTGAGCGACATGCTGCTGCCCGCCGGTCAATGTCACCAGTTGCTCACGCATCGCCCTATCGGTTATCCGAATAATCGAGCTGCATTGTAAAAAGCTGGAGCTGGAGGTCGCCTGCGCGCTGGCGATAATCGCTTCACGCTGCTCCTGTGTGACTGGTTGATCGGTAAAGTGGCGAATGGAACGATGGGCGCACAGCAAGTCAATCGTTGGTGTCATGATGAAGAATCCCCGTATAAACAAGACCCCGAGTATAGGACAGAGACACAGGATCGCAGTAAACCGAAATTGTCCTGAAAGGTTGCAGAGATTAATGCAACAGGCAAAACCTGCTTTCCAACAGGCCGGGGGTTGGTCATGATAGCGACCATTAACCTTCAGGTTTAAGGAGAGAGTATGTTTGCTGTAATTTTTGGCCGCCCGGGCTGCCCGTACTGCGTGCGCGCAAAAGAACTGGCAGAAAAACTGACTGCCGAACGTGATGATTTCAACTATCGCTATGTCGATATTCACGCAGAAGGAATCACGAAAGCCGATCTGGAAAAAACCGTCGGTAAACCGGTAGAAACCGTACCGCAAATTTTCCTCGACCAGCAACACATTGGCGGCTGCACTGATTTTGAAGCCTACGCCAAACAGCATTTCGGCCTGTTTGCATAACGATCCGACGCCCGCCCCCACTTTCGGGGGCGTTTAGTGCCTGAACATCCTGCCCACAAACAGACACGCCAGACCGCCAATCCCACACCAGAACACCGCGCTGAACAGCCAGGCCAACTCCTGCCAGACCGAACGCGACGGCAGCAGAAACAGATGAATCAGTACATAGCAGAATGGTAGCGCCAGTAGCGCACCCAGCAACGCAATAACCACCCGGCGACGACGGGCAACAAGGCCGCTGGCAATACCGGGCAATATAAAAAACAACAAACCTGTTTCGGGTTTACCAGAACCGGGTAAATCCCCTTTCATGCTTACAACCAAAGAAAGGCATACCGCAATAAAGAGTAGAAAACTACAAATAACACCGAGCCGACGTCGCCTGAGCTTCAAACAATCCTCCTGACTCTCTATCACACACCAGTTCGTTCAAAAGAATGTCCGGACAGATAAAGGGTGACGGCAATCCATACCTGAAATGGCCTGGCCGTAAACACGCGATTCTCACTAGCCGTTGTAATCTAATCCGATTAAACTATCGCCCTGTTTTTGTTTTGCGAAGAATGCATGGTGCAAGACCGCTTTTTAATGCCAGCGCACATTCAAAACACTAGCTCAAATAACCATTCCTTTCAACAACTTACAAGTAAACAAGAAGTTAGCCTCCGTGAATATAAACGTCGCAGATTTGTTAAACGGGAATTACATACTGTTATTGTTTGTCGTACTGGCACTCGGCCTTTGTCTTGGTAAATTACGTCTGGGTTCGGTACAACTCGGTAATTCCATTGGCGTTTTAGTCGTTTCGTTATTATTAGGTCAGCAGCATTTCAGCATAAACACAGATGCATTAAATCTTGGCTTTATGCTGTTTATTTTTTGTGTGGGTGTTGAAGCCGGTCCCAACTTTTTTTCGATTTTTTTTCGCGACGGTAAGAATTATCTGATGCTCGCGCTGGTATTAGTTGGCAGTGCGCTATTAATTGCTTTAGGGCTGGGAAAATTGTTCGGCTGGGATATTGGCCTCACCGCCGGGATGCTGGCAGGTTCGATGACCTCAACCCCGGTTCTGGTCGGCGCTGGCGATACACTGCGCCATGCTTCGATGGAGAGCGGTAATCTTGCCAGCGCGCTGGATAACCTCAGCCTTGGCTACGCGTTAACCTACCTGATTGGTCTGGTCAGCCTGATTTTCGGCGCGCGTTATTTGCCGAAGCTGCAACACCAGGATCTGCAAACCAGCGCCCAACAGATCGCTCGCGAACGCGGCCTCGATACTGATGCCCATCGCAAAGTGTATCTGCCGGTGATCCGCGCTTACCGCGTCGGGCCGGAGCTGGTGGCCTGGGCTGACGGCAAGAACCTGCGCGAGCTGGGGATCTATCGCCAGACCGGTTGTTATATTGAGCGTATTCGCCGCAACGGCATTCTCGCCAGTCCGGACGGTGACGCGGTGCTGCAAATGGGCGATGAGATCTCGCTGGTCGGTTACCCGGACGCACATGCACGCCTCGATCCCAGTTTCCGTAACGGTAAAGAGGTGTTCGATCGCGATCTGCTGGATATGCGCATCGTGACGGAAGAAGTTGTGGTGAAGAACCACAATGTGGTTGGCCGCCGTCTTGCACAGTTAAAACTGACCGATCACGGTTGCTTTCTTAACCGCGTGATCCGTAGCCAGATTGAGATGCCGATCGACGACAATATCGTGCTCAATAAAGGCGACGTGCTGCAAATCAGTGGCGATGCCCGCCGGGTGAAAACCATTGCCGACCGTATCGGCTTTATCTCGATTCACAGCCAGGTGACCGATCTGCTCGCCTTCTGCGCCTTCTTTATTGTTGGCCTGATGATCGGCATGATCACCTTCCAGTTCAGCTCGTTCAGTTTTGGCGTGGGTAATGCCGCCGGTCTGCTGTTTGCCGGTATCATGCTTGGCTTCCTGCGTGCGAACCACCCGACGTTCGGCTATATCCCGCAGGGTGCGCTGATGATGGTGAAAGAGTTTGGCCTGATGGTGTTTATGGCGGGTGTCGGCTTAAGCGCCGGTAGCGGCATTGGTCATGGTCTGGGCGCCGTCGGCGGGCAGATGCTGATTGCCGGGTTGATCGTAAGCCTCGTTCCGGTGCTGATCTGTTTCCTGTTCGGCGCTTACGTGCTGAAAATGAACCGCGCTCTGCTCTTTGGCGCGATGATGGGCGCACGTACCTGCGCGCCCGCCATGGAGATCATCAGCGATACCGCGCGCAGCAATATCCCGGCGCTGGGCTACGCCGGAACCTACGCGATTGCCAACGTGTTGTTAACCCTGGCGGGGACGCTGATTATCATCATCTGGCCGGGACTCGGATAACTCCTAAGCTGAAAAATATTTCAGTTATGCGCAGAACTTTTTTCTGGGGTGTCAGTCATAACTAGTGCCACTGCTTTTCTTTGATGTCCCCATTTTGTGGAGCCCATCAACCCCGCCATTTTGGTTCAAGGTTGATGGGTTTTTTGTTGCCTGGAATTCACTCCCTAAGACATTCAGCCCTGCTCTGCGGATTTCGTTTTCTGAAATCTCACCGCGCTCCGGTGGCCTTGATTACTCCGCTTACAGGTTATTATCTTTACCGCTTGCCGCTTTACCTTCACCGTTAGGCGCGCCCAGTGTCTGCTTGAACCATTCGACCACCGTTTTGATCACCGCAGGCTGGAACCAGGAAATATCACCATGCTCCGCGCCCTTGACCAGAATGTATTTCGCCTTGTCATGTTTCTCTTTCAGCGCATTGTAAAGCTGCGCGCTCTGCTCCGGCGACACCAGCGTGTCGGCGCTGCCGTGCATGATAAGGAACGGTGGCTCATTACCGCTGATATGCCCCATCGGGCTGGCATTCAGCGCTTTTTGTTTATCGCTGTCGATGGTCGCGCCGGGGAAATTCCTGAACGCCGCGCCGTTCACCAACAGCGATTCGGTGACCGCCGGGGAACGATGCACTTGCTGGATCTCTTGCGGGAATCCTTCACCGATATTCAGCAAGTTTGAAATGCCATATAACGTCGCAACCGCCTGCACTGCCGACGATTGATCGGTGTTATCGCCGGTATCGAAGGTTTTTAGATTGTTGGTGGTGCCGAGCATCTGGGCCAGCCAGCCACCAGCGGAATCCCCCAACACACCGATTCGTTGCGGATCGATGTTGTACTCCTTCGCATGTGCGCGCAAATAACGCACTGCGGCTTTACCATCTTCCAGCGGCGCCGGGAAAGTATTCGGCACAACACGGTACTCCGCCGCGGCGACAACAAACCCCGCTTCCGCCAGCGCTATACGCATTTCAATAAATTTATCGTAATCGGCGGAAGTAAAACCGCCTCCGGGAAAGTAGACGATGGCTGGTTTCAGCGCGCTGGTGCGCGGAACCAGTAGCGACATGTTTAACTGGCGAACGGAACGCACATTCCGAATCTGGCTGTAAACGATATTGCTCAGTAAATCGATCTGCCCGCGGGATTTTTCAACATTAATAACCTCCGCGCCGGGCGTATTACCCGCCAGCTCATGGCTGGCAGCCAATGCCGAACCCGAAATACTCGCCATCAGAAACCACCCCGCTACCGTGAATCGACCTCGCATTATGCACCTCTCCATTCTCATTAAAAAAATAAGCGAGAGTGGGCAAAGCGGGAATGGTCGACACAAACGTTACCAGCGATTTTTTTAACGTCAAACCCAATAAGTGAATGAAATTCATCTGAATTTTAGATGAATATATGCAGACCTTTTCCAGAGAAATCGCCAGCGGATTGTTTTTCATCGCGCGATTCTGCTTTATTACTGGACCACAACTCACAGAGGCCTCCCATGATGAGCAACGCCTGGTTCAACCAAAACCCGTTTGACGTGCGGCTGGAGTGGGGGTTAGCGGCAGCGGAACATCTGGCGCACGAAGCCGATTGCGTGGTGATTGTCGATGTGATGTCGTTTTCCACCTGCGTCAGCCTGGCAAATGATAACGACGCACTTATCTATCCATGGCCGTGGAAAGATGACAGCGCGCTGCGCTACGCCCAGGAGAATGGTGCCGATGTCGCCAGTTTCGAGCGCACGTTCAGCGGCGAGCGCTATACGCTCTCACCCACTTCATTGCGCGATATTCCCGCCGGGCACCGGCTGGTGCTGCCCTCGCCGAACGGTTCGACGATCGCCTTCAAAGCGCGCGACTGTGGCGCGGCGGTATTTAGCGGCTGCTTTCGTAACCGGACCGCCACCGCACAAGCCTGCGCCGGTTTTCAACGTATTTTGCTGATCCCGGCCGGAGAGCGCTGGCCGGATGGTAGCCTGCGCCCGGCGGTAGAAGATTATCTGGCGGCGGGAGCGATTATTGCCGCCCTCGGCAAACGCCATCTTTCGCCGGAAGCACAAGCCGCAGCCGCGGCATTTCGTGAAAGCAGCCTCGCTGATTTGCATCACTGCGCCTCAGCAAGAGAGCTTCAGGAGCGAGGTTTTGCCCGCGATGTCGCGCTGTGCCTGGCGCTGGATGTCAGCCGCCGCGCCTGCCGGTTGCAGGATAACGCATACCGCTCAGAGCCCGGCGATCCGGCCAATTATTAGGCGGATCTCTTCGCGGCTCAGCGGTTGCCTGTCGGTCACAAAGTGCAGCGTCATCCCTTCGATAAAGGCGTCCAGTGCGCGCGCCGTGATCGGATCAAACCAGCGTTCAAGGGTTGTCTGGCTGGAACGCATCCAGTTTTGCATCACGCTTTTCAGCACCGGCTGGCGGCTCATAAAGGCGTAAAGCTGGTACATCAGTTCCATATTGCGCGCGGTGGTAACCTGCGCGCCGTAAATCAGATCCGTGACCGCATCACAGGCCCGCGCCGGGCTATCAACACCGTCAAAGAAAGCGGCGTACTGCGCCGACATCTGCCCGGTAAAACGGCTGAATGCCTCTTCCAGCAGCGCGTCAATGCCGGAGAAATAGTAGGTCATCGAGCCGAGCGGCACATCCGCACAGCTGGCGATTTTGCGGTGGGTTACCGCCTGGATGCCGCATTCGGCGATGGTGTCCAACGTCGCTTCAAGAATGCGGTCGCGCCGCTGCGGGTCGTTCGGTCGTCGTGCCATAGATCCTCTCACTGATTTATGTACAAATGTACACTTCCTTGCTAGTGTTGTCTCACCTTTTCATTTTCCGACGTGAAGTTATGACCGTAATTGCCTCCCGCAATGCCCTGCGCAACCGTCTATGGGCGCTGTTTACTTTCTTTTTTCTGCCCGGATTACTGATGGCCTCCTGGGCAACGCGTACGCCTGCAATCCGCGATATTTTGTCCGTCTCGACGGCGGAAATGGGCGGCGTGCTGTTTGGCCTGTCGATCGGTTCGATGAGCGGCATTCTCTCTTCCGCGTGGCTGGTTAAACGCTTCGGCGCGCGCAAAGTGATCCGCGCCAGCATGTCCTTTTCCGTGCTCGGCATGATGATCCTCAGCCTCGCGTTGTGGGTCGCTTCACCGCTGCTGTTTGCCCTCGGGCTGGCCGTGTTCGGCGGTAGCCTCGGCGCGGGCGAAGTGGCGATGAATATTGAAGGCGCGGTGGTTGAACGTGAAATGAATAAAACCGTGCTGCCGATGATGCACGGTTTTTACAGTTTCGGCACGCTGGTCGGCGCAGGGATCGGCATGACGCTAACCGCACTCGGCCTCACCGCCAATGTGCATATTCTGCTGGCGGCGCTGGTGGCGATTGTGCCGATTATCCTGGCGATTGCTGCTATTCCGGATGGCACCGGCAAAAACTCCGCAGAAGAGAACGCGCAAGGGAAGAAGGGAATCCCCTTCTGGCGCGATAGCCAATTATTGCTGATTGGCGTAGTGGTGCTGGCGATGGCGTTTGCGGAAGGCTCCGCCAACGACTGGTTGCCGCTGTTGATGGTGGACGGTCACGGTTTTAGCCCCACTTCCGGCTCACTGATCTATGCCGGTTTCACCCTCGGTATGACCGTTGGCCGTTTTACCGGCTGCTGGTTTATCGACCGCTACAGCCGCGTTGCGGTGGTTCGCGCCAGCGCATTAATGGGCGCGCTGGGGATTGGTTTGATTATCTTTGTCGACAGCGCCTGGGTGGCAGGCGTGTCGGTGATTTTGTGGGGGCTTGGCGCGTCGCTTGGCTTCCCGCTGACCATCTCAGCCGCCAGCGATACCGGCCCGGACGCCCCTACCCGCGTTAGCGTGGTAGCGACCACCGGTTACCTGGCCTTTCTCGTCGGCCCGCCGCTGCTCGGTTTTCTCGGCGAGCACTACGGCCTGCGCAGCGCCATGCTGGTGGTACTCAGTCTGATGCTGATTGCCGCGCTGGTCGCTCGCGCCGTGGCAAAACCGGTTCCGGAAGCACAAGCGGAAACCTGTTAACAGCAAGGCGGCGCACTGCCGCCTTAAACTTCCAGCGAATTCCCCACGCGTTTATCGCGCAGAAACACCACCATCAGGCCGATCCACAACACGCCATTTGCCAGGTTGAAGAGGCTGAACAGACCATTGCCGCCCGCCAGCCAGGCATGTTTGCTGATTTCGATACCGACGGTAAAGATGAACATTTGCAACATACCCATCGCCGCCGACACCGTGCCCTTACTCATTTCGCTGGCGAACAGCGTCAGCCGTACCAGCCCGGCATTCGCCAGCCCAATGCCAAAAGCGTAGAGGCTCAACCCGGCAGTCATCCACAAATAAGCATGAGAAGAGACCAGCGTCGCGACTGCCGCCAGCAGCAGACCAGCAGCAATCGGCCAGCCGCCCATAATGATCAGCGCCCGTACGGTGCGCCGCGACGTCAGACGCGCCAGCGCCAGGTTACCGAGAATCAACGCGCCGAAAACCGGCACCTGCAACAGCCCGTACTGATAGCTGCTGAGTTGCTCACCGCTAATGATGATGATCGGCGACTGGGCGATCCACGCCAGTAACGGCAGGCTGACAAACCCCGTCGCCAGCGCGCCGGCGACAAAACGCAGGTTTTTCATGACTTCAGCATAATCGCGCCACAACGCCTTCAGTGAGAGCGGCTCGCCAATGCGGGTCGCCGTTTCCGGCATCGCCTTTTGCAGACCAAAAAAGGAGAACGCCGCCAGCGCCGCGAACAGCACAAACATCCCCTGCCACGGCGCGGCGTGCACCCAGGCCGCACCCACCAGCGGGCCAAGCAGCGGCGCAATCAACGCCACGTTGGCCATCAGCGCGGTAATTTTGATACACACGGCCTCTTCAAAGGATTCCTGAATCGCGGCGTAGCCCACCGCACCAATAAAGCACAGGCTAATGCCCTGTAAAAAACGCAGCAGCGTGAATTGTTCGATATTTTGCGCCAGCAGCGTGGCAAGGCAGGTCAAAATGAACCACACCACGCCGGTCAGCATCACCGGACGGCGGCCAATGCGATCCGACAGCGGCCCGAGTAACCACTGTAAAAACATGCCGCCCGCCAGGTAAGCGGTCATGGACGTTGGCACCCATTCGATCCCGGCGTTGTACTGCTCCACCACCGCCAGCATGCCGGGTTGGATCATGTCGTTGCCGATATAGGTCGAGAATTCGTAAAGCACCAGGCAGAGGGGAAATAGTAGCGCCCGTCGTCCCAGACGTTGGCCAGATAAGGAATGGTTTTGCATGCTGTCTCTTCATCTATGAAAAATCGCGCAGAGTGTAATAAAAGCTGTCCGGCTGTGATAGCGAATTTGCAGCCGTTGCCTAAATTTAGCGCTTTTCGGCAAATTAAGGTTTTCTTAATTGCCTGGGCGTAGCGTGCGCATTATTACAGTTTTGTTTAAGAATCGTCTAACTCTCCTGGGAGTAAGATAAAACCCCTTTACCGTTTGCCGACGCACTTTTAAGGTGGGCGCTTTCGCGCAAATGTGGTCGTTTAATCAAAGAGTAACAAACCTATGCTAGAGAGCCTCAACTACACGCTGTTCTACTGGATTAACGCAACGCCCGACTCCCCCCACTGGTTAATTGCGCTGGCCGAATTTAGCGCCAGCGATCTCATCAGTATTGTGCCGCTGCTGGCGGTGGGCCTTTGGCTGTGGGGTCCGCGCCATCAGGTTAGCGCCCAGCGTCAGTTGGTGATTAAAGTGTCAATGGCGATCGTAGTCAGCATGTGCATCTCACTGTTATTAGGCCACTTCTTGCCGCACGATCGTCCCTTTGCCGATCATGTCGGCTATAACTTCCTGCCGCATGCACCGGACAGTTCTTTCCCGAGCGACCACGGTACGGTCATCTTTACTTTTGCCGTGGCGTTCCTCGCCTGGCACCGCCTGTGGTCGGGCGCCGTGCTGATGGCGGTTGGTCTGACGATCGCCTGGTCCCGCGTCTATCTCGGCGTCCACTGGCCGCTGGACATGTTCGGCGCGCTGTTAGTCGGTATCAGCGGCTGCCTGAGCGCGCAAATCCTGTGGCAGGGTTTTGGTCCCACGCTCTACCGTATCATTCAGCAGATTTATCGGTTCTGCTTCGCAACGCTGATTCGCCGTGGCTGGGTGCGTGACTAAGCCCAGCGCCAAAGGTAAGATGAACGCCCTGCTCAATGCAGGGCTTTCTTTTATTCAGGGGAAATATGGAAACAAGACGTGACGAACGGATTAGCCAGCTGCTGACGGCGCTCAGGCACAGTGACAAGCTGCATCTGAAAGAGGCGGCAACGCTGCTTGGCGTTTCAGAGATGACCATTCGCCGCGATCTCAGCGCCAACAGCGCTCCGGTGGTTCTGCTGGGCGGTTATATCGTGCTGGAACCGCGCGCGGCCAGCCACTATCTGTTAAGCGATCAAAAAACCCGGCTGGTCGAAGAGAAACGCCGCGCCGCAAAGCATGCTGCCGCGCTGTTGCGCGCGCATCAGATGGCCTTCTTCGATTGCGGCACCACCATGCCGTGGGTGATTGATGCCATTCCTGACGATTTGCCGTTTATCGGCGTTTGCTACTCTCTGAACACTTTTCTGGCTTTACAGGAAAAACCGCAGTGCCGCGCGATCCTCTGCGGTGGCGAATTCCATGCCAGCAACGCGATTTTCAAACCGCTGAATTTTAATGAGACGCTGAAAAATCTGTGCCCGGATATCGCCTTCTATTCGGCGGCAGGCGTGCATGTGCAGCAGGGCGCGACCTGTTTTAATCTCGAAGAGTTGCCAGTGAAACACTGGGCAATGGAGAGTGCGCAATACCATGTGCTGGTGGTGGATCACAGCAAATTCGGTAAAGTGCGCCCGGCCTGCATGGGCGCGCTCAACCAGTTTGACGTGATTGCCAGCGACTGCTGTCCCGATGACAGCCTGGTGCAGTTCGCAAAACAGCAGCAAATCACATTGATGTACTGACCGTGCCCGCCGGGGCACGGCCTGTTAACGTCAGGAGAACCAGCCGCCAAACCACTGGTGGAATTTCAGCAGAACAAAATCCCACATCCGGCCGATAAACCCGGCCTCTTGCACCGCTTCCATCACCACCAGAGGACGCTGTTCTATGGTTTTACCGTTCAGCTGAAAATCGATCGTCCCCACCACCTGGCCTTTGCTCAGCGGCGCTTGCAATTCCGGCTGCGTCAGCGTGTAGCTCGCTTTCAAATTATTAAGCTGCCCTTTCGGGATAGTGATCGAGCCCGCCTCGCCTGCGCCGAGCTTCGCTTCGCTGCTGTCGCCAAACCAGACGCGCTGCGTGACAAAAGTGGCATCAGGTTTGATTGGCGTTACGGTATCGAAGAAGCGGAAGCCCCAGTTGAGCAGTTTCTCGGATTCATTAAAGCGGATGCGGTCGGTTTTCGCGCCCAGCACCACCGAGATCAGGCGCATATCGCCCTGCGTCGCGGACGCCACCAGGTTGTAACCGGCGCCGTCGGTCGTACCGGTTTTCATGCCGTCCACGTTCATACTGGTGTTCCACAGCAGCCGGTTACGGTTCGGCTGGCGGATCTTATTAAAGGTGAACTCTTTTTCCTTGTGAATGGCGTACTCATCGGGCACATCATGAATTAAGGCTTTGCCGAGCAGCGCCATATCGCGCGCAGTACTGAACTGGCCCGGCGCATCCAGCCCGTGCACGGTTTTAAAGGTGGTATTGGTCAGCCCCAGTTTCTGCGAGTAGCTGTTCATCAGGCTGACGAATGAATCCTGGCTCCCGGCAACATAGTCGGCAATGGCGATGCTGGCATCGTTGCCGGACTGAATAATGACCCCTTTATTCAAATCCGCGACCGACACCTGATCGCCCGGTTTCAGGAACATCAGCGAGGAGCCGCGCAGTACCGGGTTGCCGGTCGCCCAGGCATCTTTACCGACGGTTACCGTATCGGTGAGGTGAATTTTTCCGGCTTTCAATGCCTGACCAACCACGTAGCTGGTCATCAGTTTGGTGAGGCTGGCGGGATCGAGTTTCTCGTCGGCATTACCTTCCGCCAGCACTTTACCGCTGGCGTAATCCATCAGGATCCATGCGCGGGCGTCAACCGGCGGCGCCGCCGGGTTTTGTTCAACCGCATAGAGTGAAGGAGAAAAGAGAAATAACAGCGCGGAGCCCGCAGCCAGGCCGCGAAGGGATAAAGAGAAATGCGTCATATATGGCCACCCGAGTATCCATTCAAACAAACGTCACAACACGTGCCGCAACAAACGGTGAGTAATAGCGCACAAACGGAGCGAAAAAAACCGTCGGTGAGTAAAGTTATTAAAGTTTATGCAATAACAGGGTGTTGCGCTCACTTTGTGCGATCTTTTTCTAAGTCGTTGCCAGAACGTTAACTTTCCCCCACCATAAATCCCCAGACAGAGATCCACTTCAAAGGGGTAAAAATGATAACGCTATGGGGCAGGAATAACTCAACTAATGTCAAAAAAGTTCGCTGGCTGCTGGAAGAACTGGAGTTGCCGTACGAGCACATTCTGGCGGGCGGGCAATTTGGCCTGAATCACGATGCCGAATATCTGGCGATGAATCCGAACGGGCTGGTGCCGCTGCTGCGCGACGATGAAACCGGCGTTGTGCTGTGGGAATCAAACACTATCGTGCGTTATCTTGCCGCCCAGTACGGGCAGGACCGCCTGTGGATTGAAACTCCCGCCGCGCGTGCGGAAGGGGAAAAATGGATGGACTGGACGATTGGCACCCTGGCGCCGAAATATTCCCAGGTGATGATTGGGCTGGTACGCACGCCGCCAGAGCAGCGGGATAACGCCGCGATTGCTGCCGCAATACAATCGCTCGAAGGAATGCTGGATATTCTCGATAACGCGCTGGCAAAACAGAGCTGGTTTTCCGGCGAAACTTTTGGCTGCAGCGATATCGCCGTTGGTCCGTTTATCTACAACCTGTTTGCGATTCCCGGCTTAAGCTGGGCGCCACGCGCCAATCTGCAACGCTGGTACGCGCAACTGTGCGAGCGTCCGGGGTTCCGCATAACCGTGATGATTCCGGTAACCTGATACCCGACGTTACCGGGCAGGGAAGCCCGGTAAACCCCGCGCCCTACTCTTCGCCGCCTTCGTCATCTGCAAATAGTGCTTCATCTTCTTTGAACAAGTTGCTCTCATCCCATTCGATTTCCTCGCTGGCATAATGCACCGGATCAATGCCGCAGCACTCTTCCAGCACTTCTTCGGCTTCATCCAGCAAGGCAATCGCATCCTGCCAGCAGACCGTGATGTCCGCATCGACAAGCTCGCCATTATCAATCGCCTCAAGTTTCGTCATCGCAAACTCAATATTATGTAAACTCTCCAGCACCAGATTGACTTCTTCGCCGAGCCCCATACCGGAAATAGCTGCAGCATGATCATCACTCAATGCGTCATCGAATTCATCGCCCGCGTTATCTGACAACGCAGATGTTCTGGCGACAGCCAAAAATAACTGCGAACGTTTTTTGAGAAAACTTGCCCGTTCTAACGAAAGATCCAACTGTGCAGTGACTTCAATATCCATCATCTCAATCTCATAAAGTAATATACAAAACTCATGGCGGTAGCTGAATATTTTTCTAAATGCGATGTTAAAGGGTGCGGAAAACAGAGCAGCATTGCTGAGAAACAAACGCTATGCCGTTTTTAAACGTTTGCATCTCAACGTGTTGCTCCTCAAATTTAAACGCACGTTGGTGCGCAGAAAAACAATCGTTACACTCCCTGGCGCACAGGGCGAAGCCGGGCACTAATCCTGCCTGCGACATCATTGCCGAAACTGTAATATTTCTCTTTCATGATATCGCCCGTGCGCATCATCAAAAATACTTTGCGGGATAAATTATTATCCTTAATATTGATATATTTGATGCTGCTTTGCTCATTTCCAAGCGTTGACAATTTCGGAAAGAAAGAAACATTATCAGAATTTCTCACCATATATCTGATGGTTTCCAGATCGTTTGAAATACTGCGCGCATGATTGAGAATCTCCTCACTACCTGGCTCAAGCTGTAAATGTTCTGGCATCGACTTGGTCATAATGAGTTTATGCTTCTTCAAATCTTTGAGCTCAATAGCTTCATAGCTGGATAACGGATGGCTGATATTCACCCCCAGAACAAATTGCTCTTCATAAAGTTGGGCTTCGAAAAAACGATCGTTATCAATCGGGCCAATCAGCAAACCCAGTTGCAATTGCCCTTTATCCAGCATGCTCAATAGATTATCTTCATTGACCTCATGCAGCTTGATTTCATTATCGGGAAATTTCTCTTTAAATACGCTAAATAAATCGTCATGAATGTAAGAACCCAGCGTCGGGGTAATGCCGATATTAATAACACCAACCGGCTGAAAACGTAGCCAGCGCGCCATTTCCTGAAGGTTATGAACTTCACGGAGAATATTTTCGATCACCGGCAATAGATGCAGGCCGGTTGGCGACAGGCTAAAGCCTTTACCTTTGCGGTGCAGCAGAGGGATGCCCAGCTCTTCCTCCAGCTTCTTGATTTGTATGCTGAGGGTCGGTTGTGAAACATCACACGCCTCGGCAGCTTTCTGGAAATTCATATGTTGCACCAACGATACAAAATATTCCAAATCCTGGGTTCTCATATTGTCAACTCTCCCGTGTGTAGAAAAAATAAAGAACAAAACACTACAGAGCATAAGGTCTTTTATGTTTCCAGCGACACAAACAACCTGCCGATGGCATTTAAGTAAATTCTTATGCGTAATTTAATTTAAGGACCACAAAAGCACTTTTCATCAATTATTTGTTTTATACAAAACCCCAAATTTACACGCATCAATAATCGATGACAGAAGTAAAAACTTTAATCGGTAATTTATATCGTCAAAATCACAATAGGATGTAACGATGTAAAAATAGAAAATTTGCTTTTAGTGGTGCTTTTATGACTACTATTTCACCTGTTTTATAATCATCACATTAATGAACAACAAGAACGGAGAAAGTTACCCACCGATTTCTTTTAAGCAGAGAATTCTGATAGCAGAACGCATATTCAAATATGAGACTAACAGCATCGAACAGTTAAGAAAAGCTAATTTATAGTGTGTCTCCCGCTCTCCGCATAAACAAACAATAAAATCATAATCGTTGCTTAATTGATTGTTAAGCAATACTACATTAAATTAAACGCAGACTAATCAATATTTCATCTCTTAGGTAAAATTATAATTGCAATGGCCTATAGAAGATCTGCAAATAGAATTAACCGTTGTCATAATTAATATATTCAAATTACCTATTAGCTATAAAATCATTATGTTGAACAGTGATATTTATAAAATAAAAATATTCTCCATTTAAATTTAAAGTTTTATTAATCCCATCCGATATGATTGAAGCCCGGCGATATTATCAGGGCAACACTAATAGATTAATTCTATATTCCTGGAGAAATAAAATGGCTGTTATTAATACCAACACCTTGTCTTTAACGACCCAAAATAACCTGAGCAAATCGCAATCTTCATTGGGCACCTCCATTGAACGCCTGTCATCCGGTCTGCGTATTAATAGCGCAAAAGATGATGCTGCTGGTCAGGCAATTGCAAACCGCTTTACATCAAATATTAATGGCCTGTCTGTTGCCGCACGTAACGCCAATGACGGGATCTCACTGGCGCAAACCACTGAAGGCGCACTGAGCGAAGTCAACAACAACCTGCAACGTATTCGTGACCTGACTGTACAGGCGCAAAACGGTTCCAACTCCGCGTCTGACGTTGACTCCATTCAGGCCGAAGTCAACCAGCGCATGGAAGAGATCAACCGCATCACCACTCAGACGGACTTCAACGGTCTGAAAGTGCTGAACACCGGTTCCGGCGACAGCGTGTATAACTTCCAGGTTGGCGCGAAAGATGGCGAAACCATCAGCATCACCGTCAGCAGCAGCGATGCCTTCAACCTCTACAGCACCACCGGCGCAACGGCTTCCACCACCGGGCAAATTGTCAACGGCAGCGCGCGTGCCACTGACGCGCACGGCTTCGATGTATTGCAGGGCGTGGTTGATGCTACCGGCGGCACAAACGGTAACCCGCTGGCGGATCTGGATACCGCCATCAAAGCGGTGGACAGCGAGCGCAGCCTGCTGGGTGCTTCCCAAAACCGTTTTGAATCCACCATCTCTAACCTGAATAACACCACCAACAATCTCTCTGCCGCGCGCAGCCGTATTCAGGATTCCGATTACGCGACGGAAGTTTCCAACATGTCACGTGCGCAGATCCTGCAACAGGCTGGCAGCTCGGTACTGGCGCAGGCGAACCAGGTTCCGCAAACCATGTTGTCGCTGCTGCGTTAAGCAGGCTAAGGTCCGTTACCCTCCTTCATAGCGGATCGTTTTAAACGTTATTTCAGGTAATACATCCCCGCTTTGCCATGAGGGCGGGTGATTCAGCATAACTGTCTATTGAGAAATATTTTTATCCCGCAATGTTAGATGGCATTGCGGGATTTTTTTCGCCTGTTTTATTATGCTCCTGTGCACAAAGTTATTATCCCGCAGAAATAAAAAAAGGATGCAATGAACCATTGCATCCAGAATAAATAACAGCAAGTAAAACAGCTTTTACATCACCTGAGGGTTTTCATAATGCAGAACAATTACTGATTACAGACCAAGGCTATCCAGTAACTCATCAATATCATCTTGTGTGGAAGCCGCAGGTAAATGTGCGGCGTGTTCTTTCTCTCTGGTCAGCGTCGCCCGGCTTTCCTGCGGTACGCTGTCTAATAAGACCGCGAGGAATTGTTTTTCTAAATTCTCCAGCAGCGCCATCATGCGCACAATAATGCGCGCGGTGGTATCCGGAAAATCCTGCGCCAGCATAATATCGCGCAGATAGTTTTTGGTGGCATCGGTACAAAGCGGCACCGCGCCAAGCCAGCCGCGCGTTGCGCGGGCAAGCGCCATCATACCGTCAATGCCATCGCTCTCTTTAATACCATCCCATTGTGACAGTAGCTGGCTGGCTTCTTTGCTGAGCCGCTCCTGCAACGGCTGCGTCTGCTCAATCAAATTAAGCGTTTTACCGGAGGCCTGCGCCGTCAAATCGACAACATATTGCAAACGGCTGCGCGCATCGGGAATAGAGTGGGCGATTTCAGCAATAGTAATATCATGCCCCAGCTCACGCAGGCTGGTTCTTAACATCCGGGTCACATTACCAATGCGGGCAATCAATTCATAAATATCGGTTGCCGTATGCGGAACAGTATGCACATTCATTATTACCTCTCCTTTACGCCATCTTTTCTCGGATATTCAGTTATCGGCACTTTATCCACACACTTAAATAAAAGGCGCAAGATAGCCAACCGCTATATAAATAGAGAAAGGCGTAAAGGTTTATTTTAATAAATATAAAAGGCAAACATTATAGAACACCGTAATATAGTTATTATCTAATACTGCGTTTTAACCAGGAAAAAGCGAAAAAGGGAATCCATTCCCCCTCTTCACGAAGCCGGACGCACTTTCCACAGCTCGCCGTCCGATGAATCCGTCAGCACGTAAAGGTAACCATCCGGCCCCACGCGCACATCGCGGATACGCTGTTTACGATCGGTAAGAATGCGGCCATCTTCCGTGATTTTGTCGCCATTAACACTCATCACGATGACATCTTCATCTTTAAGCGCGCCAATAAAGAGTTTGTTTTTCCACTGCGGGAACGTGTCGGCGTTATAGAATGCCATGCCGCTTATCGCCGGAGATTTCTGCCAGTAGAAGATCGGCTGTTCGGTGCCAGGCACAATCTGCCCCTTCGCCTCGGGGATTTTCAGCCCGCTATAGTTAATGCCCCAGGTAGCAATTGGCCAGCCATAATTTTTGCCTTTTTGCGCAATATTAATTTCATCACCGCCGCGCGGGCCATGTTCGTGCCACCACAGGGCATTGCTCCACGGGTTTATCGCCATTCCTTGCGGGTTACGAATGCCATATGCCCAGATCTCCGGACGGGCATCTTTGCGGCTGACAAACGGGTTATCATCCGGCACTTTCCCCTGATCGGTCAGCCGTACCAGTTTGCCCTGCAATTTCTCCAGATCCTGCGCCGTCGGGCGCTGGTTGTTCTCACCCAGCGCAATCCACAGATAGCCTTTGCCGTCAAACACCAGCCGACCACCAAAGTGGTTGCCGGTTGAGAGTTTCGGCTGCTGGCGGAACACCGTCTGAAACGCCTCCAGACGGGTGAAATCCTCGCTCAGGCGGCCATAACCGACTGCTGTACCGGCTTTGCCCTCTTTGTCCGCTTCCGCATAGCTTAACCACACCCGGCGCGACTGGGCGAAATCAGGCGCCAGCACCACATCCAGCAAGCCGCCCTGCCCGTGCGCCCACACTTTCGGCACACCGCTTATCGGATCGGAAAGCCCCTTACCGGCCTGCCACAAACGCAGTTGCCCGCCGCGCAAAGTAATTAGCATGCCGTGATTATCGGGCAAAAATGCCAGCGACCAGGGGTGATCAAGTTTGCCTTGCAGAACATCAACCTTCACCGCCGCGGGCTCAGCCCATACCGGGACGGAAAGAAACAGCAGCAACAGGGGAAGACGGCGCATCGGGCTCTCCTTTATTCAGCAGCTTCGCAGAGTAAAGGGTAGACCGGGGCGCAGAAATGAAACGCAGGTTTACAGAATTTATACATTCGGCATGAAAGAAAACGGACAGACAAGAAGGGGGAGTTCCCTCCCCCTTAAGCTTAGGCCTCTTCGAGCGGTGAATGCTCGTTAAGGTAGAGAATGGCATGATCAAGCACATTCAGTGAACGTTCGAGTTTGTCGGCATTCACAGAGATATACGTTGGGCAATCCTGTCGCCCGCTCATCAGGCAAACCGCCGCTGAAGAGAGCGCCTCTTCGGCGCGGTACAACGCACCCCGCGATTCGCGATCCGGCATTTCATTCAGCCGTTCTCCTTTATCACGAATCTCAAGCGCCAGGGCAAACAGACGTTCACGCAGACGATCGTTTTCGCTGACCGACATATAACCTTTTGCCTTCCTCATCTGGGTGTAGGCCGCAAGGTCCGCTCTGGCAGCAGTCAACTTCGTCAACAAGCGACGAACAAGTTCATCAAAGCTCATACATATTTCCTCCCTTGTCAGCCAATGGGGTAAGTTAATAGTATGGCTGCTATTTGCACAAAATCATGCACGCGGTCAATAATTAATCGATATTGACAATCCTTTACAAACCGGAAGCCAGCCAGGCGCGCCATCCTCCGTAAGACGTGATCTCCTGCGCCCCCTGCAAGCCATAATTTTCACAAATGAATCCGCTCAACCAGCGACCATCTTCCAGCTCGACTTTACCCAACCCAAGCGGCGCCGGAATACCAGCAAGGAAAGAGCCGACTTCGCTGTGCGGCAGTTCCCACACTTCCACGTCGATCGCCGTACCTTGCTGCTCATCGCGCACCATGCCTGGCCGTTTACCGTCTGCCAGCGCATATAACCGATAACGCGGCGCGCTGCGGGTGGCGCTAAGTAGAGTCGCGCCCCGCTGACGCAACTGCCCATTAAGCGCCAGCCCGTCCAGATGCGCGCCACACACCACCAGCGCCAGCCGATCGTGGCTCGCGGTATTTACCGGAACGGCAGCCGCCATTTTCCGCCCACCGGGCAAGGCCAGCGCTGCGTTGCGCTGCATCGCATCGGCAAGGCCCAGCAGATACTGATCGGTAAACGCGCGGCCAAACAGCGTAACGCCGGAAGGCAGGCCGTTGGCCATCATGCCGTTTGGCACCGCAACAGCGGCGTAATCCAGCAGGTTCATAAAATTGGTGTAGTAACCGAGATCGGCATTGCGTTTTACCGGTTCATCAGCCAGCTCCGCCAGCGTCACCGGGCGAGGATAGGTCGGCGTCAGGACGCAGTCCAGACCGGTAAGCAGAGCGTCGCACTGCGCTTTGTAGGCCTGTAAGCGGTATTGTGCATCAAAGGTCGCCACCGCATCGGTGGAAGGCGCTTTACTCAGCACCGCCTTGATCACCGGCAGCACCGCATCTGGCTGTTTTTCAATCAGCGGCCCGACGACGTGGTAGCGCTCCGCCACCCACGGCCCTTCATACAGCAGGCGCGCAGCGGCAAGAAACGGGGCGAAATCAAGCGTCACCGGCACGCCGCCAAGCGACTCCAGCCGCGCTTTTGCCGCATAAAACAGCGCCTCACTCTCTGCGCAGCCGAGGAATTCCAGCGTAGCCGGGACGCCAAAACGGAAACCCGGCTGCGGCGCGCCAAAGGCCTGCGCGCCGTTCCACGCCGGGTTACTGCGGCTGTAGGCATCGCGCACGTCTTTCACTGCCGTTAGCGCCAGTAAACGGCTGGCTTCGGCGGCGGTAGCGGTAAAAAAGGTCACGCAATCGAGCGTGCGACAGGCCGGTACCACACCCGCCGTGGAGATCAACCCTTTGGTCGCTTTCAGGCCAACCAGATTATTGAGCGACGCCGGAACACGCCCGCTGCCTGCGGTATCCGTGCCGAGCGCAAAACTTGCCAGCCCAAGCGCCACCGCCAGCGACGATCCGGCACTGGAGCCACCTGCCGGATAATCGGCATGCACGCTGTTACGGCAGGCACCATACGGTGAACGCGTGCCGTTCAGCCCGGTGGCAAACTGATCGAGATTGGTTTTACCCAGCGGCACCGCGCCCAGCGCAATCAGTTGCGCAACGATGGTAGCATCCTGTTCTGCGGTATACGCAAATGCCGGGCAGGCGGCGGTGGTCGGAATGCCAGCCAGATCGATATTGTCTTTGATGGCGAACGGCACGCCATACAGCGGCAGCGACTGAGGCGGCACGTTGTCCAGCGCCGCCAGATACGGTTCCAGTTCCGCCGCGCTGAGAAGATAAATAAAGGTGTTGAATTCCGGATTCAACGCCAGCGCCCGCGTGCGCAGCGTCGCTATCACGTCGCGCGGCGTTAAATGGCCGTCGCGGTAAGACTGCGCCAGAACATCAAGGCGTAAATCAAATGGCTGCATCATGCTGTTTTCTCCAGAACCACCACACATTGACCTGCACGCACCGAACTGCCCGGCTGCACGCGCACCTGGCTTACCACACCATCGTGGGCGGCAAGCAGCGGGATCTCCATCTTCATCGACTCCAGCACCACCAGCACATCGCCTGCGCGAACCTGGCTGCCCGGCGTGACATTCACCTGCCACAAGTTGCCGGAGATCGGGCTGTCGATGCCCTGTTGCCCCGGCTGTAACGGTGCATCTTCGCCCTCTTCCGCCAGCGCTTCACTGCTGTCGAAATGCGCCTGGCCGCTGGCGATCCAGCGATCGCGTTCGGCGGCGAAAGCGCCCTGCTGTTGCGCACGGAAAGCAGCAATACTTTGCGCTTCATCGGCGAGAAACTGCTGATACTCCGCCAGCTTCAGCGTGGTGTGCTCAATGCGCAGCGGATAACGCCCGAGCGGGAAGTCGCGACGAATGGTTAACAATTCATCGGCAGACACCGGATAAAAACGGATCTGATCGAAGAAGCGCAGCAGCCATGGCTTACCGGCAAAATCCGCCACGGTATGGTAACGATTCCACATTTGCAGTGTCCGCCCGACAAACTGGTAGCCGCCCGGCCCTTCCATGCCATACACGCAAAGGTACGCGCCGCCAATGCCGACCGAGTTTTCCGCCGTCCAGGTGCGCGCCGGGTTGTACTTGGTGGTCACCAGTCGGTGGCGCGGATCGAGCGGTGTCGCCACCGGCGCGCCAAGGTAGACATCGCCCAGCCCCATCACCAGATAGCTGGCGTCAAATACCGTTTTATAGACTTCATCGATATTCGCCAGATCGTTAATGCGGCGGATAAATTCCAGGTTGCTCGGGCACCACGGCGCATCGCGGCGCACGGTGGTCATATATTTGTCGATGGCTTTCTGGCACGCCGGGTCGTCCCACGAGAGTGGCAGCCAGACAATGCGCGACGGCACATCCAGATCCTGGCGCTCACACACGCCCTGCCACAACCCGGCCACCGTCTCCAGCAGTTGCGCCAGCCCCAGCGCTTCCGGCTGGTAGTGAATTTGCAGCGAGCGAATGCCCGGCGTCAGATCGATAACCCCCGGCAGCGCCAGGGCTTCCAGCGCCTGCATTAAGGCGTGGGCGCGAAAACGCAGCACCAGATCCAGCTCCGGCTCGCCGATCTCCAGCAGCAGATGCGTATCGCCGGAAAGCCGCGCCACCAGGCGCTTATCCGCCTCGCCGCAGTTCAGGACGATCGGCGAAGCCAACGCCACGGGTTGCCATACCACCTCCTGCGGTGTGAGGCTGGCGATTTGCGCTTCCTGCGCCTGCGCCAGACGGCGCGCAGTGGCGATATCCACCGGGATAAAACGCACTTTATCGCCCGCTTTCAGTTGGCCGACGGCCGGTAAATCCGCTTCGATAATGGTCACCGGACAGACAAAACCGCCGAGGCTCGGGCCGTCCGGGCCGAGAATCACCGGCATGTCGCCGGTAAAATCCACCGCACCGATGGCATACGGGTTGTCGTGAATATTGGAGGGATGCAGCCCGGCTTCGCCGCCGCTGTCGCGCACCCACTCCGGTTTCGGGCCGATCAGGCGCACGCCGGTGCGGCTGGAGTTGAAATGCACTTCCCAGTCGGTCGCCAAAAAGGTCGCCATATACGCCGGGGTGAAGTACTCCGGCGCGCCGTGCGGGCCATAAATCACCCGCAGCTCACGCACCGGGGAAAGCGGCGTATGCAACACCTGCGGTAGCGCCGTTTCGCGGCATGGTGCCGTTAACGGCGCCAGATGCAGCACGTCGCCGGTACGCAGCGCGCGCCCGGCATGGCCGCCAAACTGCCCCAGCGTGAAGGTGCTTTTGCTGCCCAGGTATTCTGGTACCTGCAATCCCCCGCGCAGGCAGAGGTAGCTGCGCACACCGTCACCGCTGATGTCACCGATGTGCAACGTCATCCCCGCCCGCAGCGTGAAGATACAGTTCATCGCCAGCGGCTCGCCATCGAGCGTTAGCGCAATATCCGCCCCGGTGACAACCGCCTGTGCATCGCAGTTAAATTTCAGCGTCGGGCCGCTCAGAGTGATCTCCAGTGCCGCCGCGTTGTCATCATTGCCCAGCAGACGGTTGCCAAGACGCAGCGCGCGGCTGTCCATCGGGCCGGATGGCGGCACACCCACCGCCCAGTATCCCACGCGCCCGGGGTGATCCTGCACGGTGGTTTGCGTCCCGGCGCTCAGCACCTCCAGCGTATACGCCTGATACGTCAGCCCTTCAAGGCAGCGCGTCCAGGGTTCACCGCAGGCGAACGGGGCAAAGGTTAAGATCTGCTGTAAATAGGTGCGGTTAGTCTCCACGCCGTATAAACGGGTTGCGCCCAGCGCGTCGTGCAGCGCATGCACCGCCGCCTCACGCGTGGGCTGCCAGGCGATGATTTTCGCCAGCATCGGGTCGAAGAACGGCGGCACTTCACAGCCGGATTCCACCCAGCTATCGATACGCAATGTCCGGCGATCGTCCGTCGGAAATGCCACGTCAGTCAGTAAACCGGGAGATGGCTGGAACTGGCGGCCAGGATCTTCCGCATAAACCCGCGCCTGAATCGCGTGGCCGCTGGGTGTCAGGCTGTCGCGAAGCTGCGCCAGCGGCGGCAGTTCCCCGGCGGCGAGCGCAATCATCCAGCCTACCAGATCGACGCCCCACACCTGCTCGGTCACGCCGTGCTCAACCTGCAAACGGGTATTCACTTCGAGGAAGTAAAACCGTTTAGCTTCGCTGTCGTAGACAAACTCCACCGTGCCCGCGCTGCGGTAGTTGACCGCTTTGCCGAGCTTAACGGCCGCGCTGCACAGCGCTTCTTCCATGCCCGCAGGCAGATTTGGCGCAGGCGTCTCTTCCAGCACTTTCTGGTTACGACGCTGCACGGAACAATCGCGCACGCCAAGGGCAATCACCTCACCTGCGCCATCGCCGAAGATCTGCACTTCCAGATGGCGGGCGCGGGCGATGTACTTCTCAATAAAGACCCCCGCGTCGCTGAAGTTGTTTTTCCCCAGCCGCACCACCGCGTCGAATGCGTCGTGTAATTCAGCCGCCGTCGTGCAGACGCGCATCCCAATACCACCGCCACCCGCCGTGCTTTTCAGCATCACCGGGTAACCGACGATTTCTGCGGCGCGCAGCGCTTCATCCACATCCGCCAGCAGTTCGGTGCCTTCCAGCATTGGCACACCCTGTTTTTTCGCCAGCGCGCGGGCGGTATGTTTCAGGCCGAAAACGCGCAGTTGCGCAGGCGTCGGGCCAACAAAGGCAATGCCTGCAGCTTCGCAAGCTTCGGCAAAGGCCGCGTTTTCAGAGAGGAAACCATAACCGGGATGAATAGCCTGTGCCCCGCTCTCGCGGGCGGCGGCAATGATTTTTTCCGTCACCAGATAGGTGCCTGCTGTCGGGCCATCGCCGAGGCTAATCGCTTCGTCGGCCTCGCGGATGTGCAGGCTGCTGATATCGGCATCGGAATAGACGGCAACGCCGCCAATCTGCATGGCACGCAAGGTGCGCAGGATGCGGCAGGCAATCGCCCCGCGGTTGGCGATCAGGAGTTTCGTAAACATAGGTCAGACTCAATCGTGGCGGGTCGTCCCGCCGAACATTGGCTCACCGCATGGTCGTCCATGGGGAAAATGCGATTACAGCAGGATGCGTCCGGCGCGTACCGCGCAGAGGTGGTAAAGCGCCAGGCGCAGGCGCTGCCAGCGAGTTGGCGTCAATTCCATACCAGCACCTCCGCAGGCGTCGGATTCCAGCCATTGCACGGGTTGTTGAGCTGTGGGCAGTTAGAGATCAGTACAATCACATCACACTCGGCGCGCAGTTCAACATATTTCCCCGGCGCGGAGATGCCATCTTCAAACGTCAGCCCACCCTGTGGCGTTACCGGCACGTTCATAAAGAAGTTGATGTTTGCGCCAATGTCGCGCTTTTGCAGGCGGCCATCGTGCAGGCAGGCGCAGAGGAAGTTATCGCGGCAACTGTGCATGTGCCGTTTATCCAGCGCATAACGCACGGTGTTGCTCTCTTGTGCGCAGGCGCCGCCAAGGGTGTCGTGGCGGCCACAGGTATCGGCGACAATGGTCAGCAGCGGGTTGCCAAGGTTGGAGTACAGCACGCTGCCGCTGGTGAGATAGGCGTTGTTCTGCCGACGCAGCGTGCGCTGGGCATCGTAGCGTTCACGCGGGTTCTGCGCATTGTAGAACAGCGTATCAATGGCCTGATTTCCTTCCAGATCCAGCAAACGCAGTGTCTGACCTTTTTTCACTTCAAACAGATACGGTTCACCCGCCGGGATCACATGGCGGAAAACGGCATGTTGGGCTTGTTTTTCGCTGGCAACTGTCATCGTGCGGCTCCTTACAGGGCGAAAAGTTGGGTATTGGTGAAGGCACGGCTGTTTTCCGGGCGCGTCAGCAGGGCGTTGATCATCGCCTGCTCATCGTCGGCCTGCCGCCAGCTCAGTTGTACCGGGCGCGGCGCATACTCGCGGGAAGGGTCCATCGGATGTTGCAGCGCGGTCAGCACCACCAGCACATCCATCGGCGCAAACAGTTCAACATAGCTTCCCGGCTGAGAATGGCCACTGTGGAAGGTGAACTGGCCGTGGTCATCAACCGACACTTTGCTGAAGAAGTTAACCACCATCAGCAGATCTTCGAGGTTGAGATCCCACTTGCCCATCTCCACCAGCAGGTTATCCGCACCGTTGCGGAAAAAGCCGTTACGCAGCTCCTGGTAGCGCCCCTGGCCGTACTTTTCCGCCACTTCGGCCGCGTTCAGTACGCCGCCAAAGGGATCGTGCCAGCCGCTGGTATCAGCGGTGATGCCCGCCAGCACGCGCCCCATATCCGAGTAGAAACAGTGCCCGGCCGTCAGGCGCGCGGTGTGCTGGCCTTTCAGGGTATCCGGCAGGTTCAGGCGCTCACTTTTTTCATGGGCGTTGAGCATCATCAGGCTGACGTTTGCGCCGCCTTCGATGTCGGTCATGCGCAGGATCTGCCCGCGTTTGAGGATAAAAGAGAGATGGCCGCCGCCAGGCAGGATCTCGTCACGAAGAACAGAAGTTGGATTCACAGGATTATCTCCTTAATGCGTAGACGTTATCGGGCTTCGCGCCGCTCATCGCGGAGAGCCGCGTTTCGTTGAGCGGGATGTCATAGGTGATGCGTGCGCCGTAAGCGTTGGGTGCCTGCGGATCAATACGCACCTTGTCGAACACCAGCAGGCGGGTGCCGAGGTTGAAGCCTTCCGAAAGATCGTGGGTCACCATAAAGACCGTCATGCGGGTTTCACTCCACAGTTGCAGCAGCAGCGTATGCATCTCTTTACGGATACCGGGGTCAAGCGCGCCAAACGGCTCATCCAGCAGCAGGACGCGCGGTTGCATAATAAAAGCCTGAGCAATGGCTAAACGCTGTTGCATACCGCCGGAGAGCTGTGCCGGATATTTCTTCAGCGCGTGGCCAAGACCGACTTTTTCCAGCAATTCTCTGGCCTGCTCGCGGGCGGCGCGTTTTTTCGCGCCAAAGAACCGCCCAAAAAACGGAGATTGCGGCAGTTCGAGGCCAATGGCGACGTTATCCAGCACCGTGAGGTGCGGGAACACCGAGTAGCGCTGAAACACCACGCCACGGCTGCTGTCCGGTTCGGCGCTCAGCGGTTTTCCCTCCAGCGTGATGACGCCGCGGCTCGGTTTTTCCTGGCCGAGCAGCAGGCGCAGAAAGGTTGATTTGCCGCAGCCGGACGCGCCGACCATTGAGCAAAACTCCCCCTCTTTCACCTGCAAGTTCAGGCGCTCCAGCACCACGTGGTCGCCGTACTCCTGCCAGATATTGTCGATAGTGATAAAGCTCATGCCTTCCCTCCTTCCGCCCAGGGAAAACAGGTTTTGTGTAACTGACGCAGCGCCAGATCCATCAGCCACGCCAGCAACGTGATCCACAAGACGTACGGGATAATGACGTCCATCGCCATATAGCGACGCACAAGGAAAATGCGGTAGCCCAGCCCGGCGGTTGAGGAAATCGCCTCTGCCGAGATGAGAAACAGCCACGCCGAACCCAGTAGCAGACGCAGCGACATCAGCAGGCGCGACAGCAACTGCGGCAACACCACCCGCAGCACCAGCGTCCAGCTATTGGCGCCGAGGGTTTGCGCTTTGATCAGGATCTCCGCCGGGATTTCGCAGGCGCGCTGCTCCAGATCGCGGGCCAGCATCGGCGTGATGCCAATGACAATCAGCATCACTTTCGACAGCTCATCGAGGCCAAAAACGATAAACAACACCGGTAAAATCGCCAGCGGCGGGATCATCGACAGCACCGTCATCAGCGGCGACAACGACGCCCGCCACAGCGGGAAAACGCCGGCGGTGATGCCAATGCACAGACCAATCACCGAGGCGATAGCAAGGCCCATCAGCAAGCGGCCGAGGCTCACCAGCGTGTCCATCCAGAACAGGTATTCGCCGCTGCGCTTATCCGGGGTAAACGCCATCCGTGAAAGTGCATCCAGCATCTGTTGCAGACCGGGCAGCAGCTTGTCCTGTGGATTGGCCTCCAGCCGTACTGCTGAGCCCATAAAATAGGCGGCCAGCAGCAGGACGAAAGGCAGCAGGATCAGCAGCGTCCGCATGCCAGAGGTGGGATGGCGATTAATTTGTCGCATGGCGAACTCCGTCAGTTATCACAGCTTGCCGGCAGCGGCCATCTTCACGAAGCTGTCGTCAAAGCGCAGTTTCACGTTATTCGCATCGCCCTGCGTAACATTGCCGGGGAAGGTCATACCGATAAAATCCGCGCTCTGCGCACCATCGCCGAGCAGGCCTTTTTCAAAGGAGAATGACGCAACGCGCTGCATGGTTTTCGCCAGCTCCGCTGACGTCACAAAAGCAATGTTGTCCGCCGGGGTGTAGAACAGGTGGGTGGTTTTCAGTTGCGCCTTGTAACCAGCCAGATCGGTACCGGAAGCGGCGGCCATCGAATTAAGCGCCGTGGCGTCCTGCGCTTTCATCAGCCCCATCATTTCATACCATGCGCCGGTCAGCGCTTTACCCAGCGCCGGGTTATCTTTCAGGGTGGCGCTGTTGACCACCATCATGTCGATCAACTCGCCCGGCACCTGCGAGGAGCTAAAGACTTCGGTGGTTTTCGGCGTGGCTTTAATCACGGAGAGCTGCGGGTTCCAGGCGACGGCAGCCTGCACATTTGGCGTACCAAACGCCGAGACAATATCCGCATCGGAGGTGTTCACCACGGTGACGTCTTTCTCCGCCAGCCCGGCTTTTTCCAGCCCGCGCACCAGCAGATAGTGAGAAACGGAGAGTTCTGGCAGGTAGACTTTCATCCCTTTCAAATCTTTGAGGGTTTTGCCCTCACCTTTCATTACGACACCGTCGTTGCCTTCGGAGTAACTGCCGAGGATCAGCGCCGTACTGTCAACGCCGCCCGCAGCCGGAATGGTCAGCGCATCCATATTGGTCATGGTGCAGCCATCAAACTGGCCAGCGGTGTACTGGTTGATGGATTCGATATAGTCGTTCAGTTGCACGACATTGATCTTGATACCGTATTTGCTGGCCCATTTATCAATGATTTTGCTACTGCTGATGGTACCCCACGGCATCCATCCGGCGTAAATGGTCCAGCAGACGTTGAACTCTTTTTTCACGGCGGCAAAGGTGGGGAGACTGACCAGCATCGCCAGCGACAACACAAGAGAGCGGAACAATGGAGATTTCTTCATTCTTGACCTCTGATTGGCACAAAGTTAGGGAGCAGCGCGACACCCATTGGTGCTGCTGTCTCCCGGGTTTTTGTCCCGCCGTGTAACCTCGCAGAGGTCGCCAGCTCTTGGACCAGACATTCACCGAAGTGAACCGGAACCCTAGCCAGCTATTTTCAAATTGTGTGTTGCACTGCCCTCTCGCATTTGCAAGCGCTGTGCCAGGTTGTTTTTGCTTTATCGTCATAACGTTAGCGATTTGTTGCGTTACGCTATCCCTGTTTTGGTGAGCCACAACAAGGCACTGCACCACGCTGGTGCTACAGCGCAAGTGGCGGGAATACATTCGACTGGTGTATTGTTTTTAAACGATTAATCACGCAGACGGATGTTTATATATGCTCAAAATCCTTGGCAAAACCTCTTCTATCAATGTGCGTAAAGTGTTGTGGACCTGCGAGGAAGCGGGGCTGGATTATTTACAGGAAGATTACGGCAGCGGTTTTGCCTCGACCGAGACCGACGCATTCCGCGCACTGAACCCGAACGCCATGGTGCCCGTTCTGCTGGATGATGAGTTTGTGCTGTGGGAATCGAACTCGATTTGCCGCTATCTGGCGCGTAAAACGGGGCGCAGCGATCTGTTACCTGCCGAACCGCAGGCCTGCGCCATTGTGGAGCACTGGATGGACTGGCAAGCCACCGAGTTTAACAACGCCTGGCGCTATGTCTTCCCCGCGCTGGCGCGCAAAAACCCGGCCTTTAATGATCCAAAAGCCATTGAGGCGGGTATCAAAGAGTGGAACCACTGCATCTCCATTCTGGAGCAGCAACTGCAACGCACCGGCGCCTTTGCCGCGGGCGATACCTTTACACTGGCAGATGTGGTGCTGGGGCTGTCGGTGAACCGCTGGAAAATGACGCCGTTTGAACATCCGGAGGTGCCGGCTATCGACGCGTGGTTTGCGCGGCTGAACCAGCGCCCGGCGTTTTTGCGCCATGGTAATAATGGGATGGTATAGGAAAACGGAGCAGCGAAAGGATTTGAAAACGGCAGAAAACTGTATTTATATACAGCTTTCTGCAAACCTGGTGAAAAGATGAAACGAGGAAGATACTGCCTGTCGGTTGCCGTTTTTGTCCTGCTGCGCAAAGAAAATCATATCTGCATGTTGAAACGTACCGGCACGGGCTGGATGGACGGTTGGTACAGCCTGCCTGCCGGTGGGCTGGAGGAGAATGAAACGCTGGCGACGGCAGCGGCCAGAGAAGCCAAAGAGGAGAGCGGCGTGCTGATTGCCCCGCAGGATCTTCGCTTAAGCCATTCGATGCATGTCCGCACGGAAGACCGCTCATGGATGGGGCATTTTTTTACCTGCACCCGCTGGGAAGGCGAACCACACATTGCCGAGCCGGACAAGCACGGCGATATGCACTGGCAGGCCATTGAGGATTTGCCGCAAAACACTATCCCGTATGTCCGGCAGGCGGTTCAGCAGATTATCGCGGGGCAGCCCTACTCAGAATACGGCTGGTGAAGCGCGGGGTTCAGCGCCCGAGGATTGTCCGCACCCCTTTTACACCTCGCGCTAAGCCCCAGGCAATAACCAACACAATCAGCACCAGCATGAAAGTGCTTGCCGGATCCATGCCCCATTCGTAGGTATCGGCAAGGATCTTGTGCTGCCAGAGCAGATCAAAAAGCCTGTCCGATGACCACAGCCAGAATCTATCGACAGGCCTGACGGCACCGGTGATAAAAAAGGCGATCGCCACATAGAACAGCCCCGCCAGAACCTTAATAATTGCCGCCCGCATCGTTTTTCCCTTTACAGCGCTGCTCACTTAGAACGGTTTTACCAGCGCGTGGCCTGCATATCGATAACAAAGCGATACTTCACCTCGCCTTTCAGCATGCGGGCAAACGCCATTTCAATCTCTTCACCGTTAATCATTTCGATATCAGCGGTGATGTTATGTTCGCCGCAGAAGTCCAGCATCTGCTGAGTTTCCTGAATGCTGCCAATCGATGAACCGCTGATGCTCAGGCGACGAAAAACCATGGGCGTAATGTCCGGCGCGGCGTGTGGCCGATCCGGAATGCCAACCAGCACCAGGCGGCCATTGGTTTTTAAGGTGGCCAGATATGGATCGAGATCATGCGGTGCGGCAACACAGTCAAGAATAAAATCCAGCGAGGTCTGGCAGGCGGCCATCTGCGCGGCATCGCGGGAAACGACAACGCGCGTTGCTCCAAGACGGCGGGCATCGGCGCCCTTCTCCGGCGAGGTGGTAAACAGCGTCACTTCTGCGCCCATCGCGCTCGCCAGTTTCACCGCCATATGCCCCAGCCCACCAAGGCCGACGACGCCCACCGCATCGCCAGCTTTAACGTTGAAATGGCGCAGCGGCGACCAGACGGTGACCCCAGCGCAGAGCAGCGGCGCAACGCCCGCCAACGGCAAGTTTTCCGGAACAGAAACGACAAAGTGCTGATCGACAACCACGCGCTGCGCATAACCGCCCCAGGTACTGTCGCCGGTATATTTATCGATGCCGTTGTAGGTGGCGGTAAAGCCCGTTTCGCAATACTGCTCTTCCTGCTGTTTGCAGAAGTGACATTCACGGCAGGAATCGACCATCACACCGACACCAACGATATCGCCAGGTTGATATTTCGTTACCGCCGCGCCGGTTGCCACCACGCGGCCGACGATTTCATGCCCCGGCACCAGCGGATAGCGACTCACCGCCCATTCGTTACGCGCCATGTGCAGATCCGAGTGGCAAACGCCGCAGTAAAGGATCTCGATACTCACGTCCTGCTGTTGCAGCGGGCGCAGATTAATCGTGCCGGAAGTCAGAGGGTTAGCCGCATCGCGTGCAACTAATGCATTGATTTTCATAGTGCCTCCATGAGAACAGGCGTTGGCTGACTGAAGGCGGCAGACTATAATCCTCATGGTTCGATATTGATAGTAGTCACCATTTGGTGACCATAACGTGGGGAGATCGCCATGCCAGCCTGGGTCGACGGCAAACTCTTTTTCTATGCGGATTCGCCGCCGCGTCGTTTGATGGATCTTTTTTCAGTGAAATGGAGCACCATGGTGCTGCATGCGCTGTATCACTGGCCGGAAGGACGCGCCCGTACCGGCGAACTGCAACGTAGCCTGCAAGGCATTTCGAAAAAGATGCTGTTTCAGACGCTAAAGGAGCTGGAGCAACGCGGGCTGATCGTGCGCCACGTTTATGACGTAGTGCCGCCCAGGGTGGATTACCGGCTCACGTCACTGGGTAAAACCTTTGCCGAACCGATCGAACAGATGTATCAGTGGGGGCTGGAAAACCAGGCCGCGCTGGATGAAATGGAAAAGAACTACCGCACGCCGGAATAACTGCCCCGCCCGCGCGGTCACCCTAAATTAACGCTCAGATTGATCGGCCGGTTTTTTGGCCTTCTGGTAAATATCTGGCCGGGCGATGGTCCAGGTGTAATTTTGCCGGTTAACCGGTTGATAGCCGAACTTCTCGTACAGCCAGGGGGCGGTGGAGGTAAATAGCACGATCCGGCGTAATTTCGCGAAAACCGGATGTGCGTGGCAGCAGGCGATCAGCCAGCGGCCCAGCTTCTCCCCCTGATACTCCTCCAGCACATATACGTCGCAAAGATAAGCAAACGTGGCGTAATCCGTCACCAGCCGGGCAAAACCGACCTGCTCACCATTGTGAAAAAGACCGAAATTCAGGCTGTTTTGTACGGAGATAGCCACCGTTTCGCGATCGATACCTGCCGCCCATGTAGAACGGGTCAAATAACGGTGGATTGCCGCGATATCCTGCTTCTCTTTATCGGTGGTGATCAGATAACCCTCTTTACGCCATTCCTGTGTCGCTATCATGCTGGTTTCTCTTCTGTCGTCTCGCCCAAAAGTTCACCGTACCACGATCTGAGAACAAAGAAGTACGGTATCGTTTTTTTACATTGCCCTGTATTGAGCAGGCAGACTGCATACAATGCCGTTTGAAACCGACGCGGAAGATGAAGCGCAGGCGGTGGATAACATGCTGGCGCATTTCAAAGAGAACACCGCTGTGCCCGAAGAATTCATCAAAGATGACTGCATTCCCGCCACGATTTTTGAACTCATTTTCGCCGCAGCTCGATAAAGCGAAGGCCGCAGGCGCGGCCTTTTTTAATGCGATGCGGGCAGCGCCTCGCCGGACATATGCAATATTGCCGCCTTCATCGACGCGTCAAACATCGCGCCGTGCGTCAGCCCCGGATAGAGCAAATACGTAACCGGCAAATCGTCAGCGCGCAGTCGGGAAACCCTATGTTGTATAGCGCTCAGCACACCGGAAGAGGCGTTTTCATCATCGGCCTTGCGGTCGCCATCACCTTCGAGAAACCACAGCGATTTATGGCCGAATGACGCTTTCGGCAACCTGTCCATCGCCTTGAGCAACGTAAAGTTGTTCCGCTCCAGCGAAGGTACAGCCGAGTAATAAGCGCTAAAAAATGTCGATGAGAGATAACTCTCCAGCACCAATAACCCGCCGTAAGAGTGCCCCCACAGCGCCCGTTTCTGCGGATTTACCGCAACGCCTTTTTCGGCCTGCGGCGCGATGGTGGTTTCCAGCAACTGACGGAAAAGCGCGCTGCCACCGCCCTGACGGCCACGCAGATTTTGCGGCTCTCCTTCTGCGGCAGGTGTGTAATCGTAGGCCCTGGCCGTCAGATCAAAAGGCAGATCGGTCTGATAACCGACCGCCACCAGCACCGGCGGATCGCGTTCTGACAATTTCTGCAACAGCGGCTCCGAAAGCTTGTCCATTACCGCATTGCCATCCAGCAGATACAGCACCGGATAACCGGCCGCGGGAGGACTTTTTTTCGGTATCGCGGTCCACACTTTGTAATGCCGCTTGCCGTCGGTGGAATCAAAAGTATTGACGGCAAAATGGTAAAATGCCGACCCCTTATCGGCGATATTCGGCCCGAGCGGGGTCATATCAGGCCGTGAAAAAACGGTTTTCGAACAAAGCAGCAGCACAACCAGCGCGGCCAGGCGCGCGGCATAAAAACGACGATGCATTACGCATACTCCCTGTGCATCAGCACCGCAGTCTTCGCTGCCAGGCTGAAAAGTCAAATGAACGGGACAAACGTTAATAGGAATTATTCTTGATTGCAATAATTACGCGTTTACCTCTTACCTGAACAAATCTGGCTTCATCTTCCTTCCACGACCGAACAACGCAGAACACCAGGCAGCTTTCCTGCCTCTCCTCTCTCAACCAGGATAAATTTTATTCCGCGAAAAATAGCCCGATGTAGCATGACAACGCCTTGTTATCTTGTGGTTTTCATTTTTTCAAAGGGAATTTTATGGGATGGGATAGATCTGCTGCGGTGGATTATCTGGTGAAACATGCAGGCACAAAATCCCGGTCTGAATGTGCAAAATACACTCTGCTGGCGGCATCAACCTTATACAAACGCGGTATGCGAAAGATTATGGCGACTCATTGCTGAAAGCTGGATTTGTCGCCTTACCGCAAACGGCAATACCAGAAAAAGGCGATGTTGCCATTATTCAGCCCTATATTGGGGGGAACGGTATCGGACATATGACCATGTTTGATGGTAAAACATGGTACTCAGATTTTAAACAACGAGACATGTATCCGGGGCCGGGTTATCGCAGACTTCACCCTTCTTATACTATCTACAGGAAGAACTGATGCGTTTAATAATCTCATTATTGCTCGCGTGTTATCTGCCCTTCGCCAGCGCAAATACTGCCACCGATGTGCAGAAAAATATTACGGAATTCTATACCTTTTATCTGCATGAATTAGATAAAACACCGCCGGATGAAATGGCCAAAATGGAGAAAATGCACAAGTGGGTCTCCGGTAAATTACTGGCCCGCATTGCAGCTATCTATAATATGCCTGAACAGGAGTTGCTGGGAGCCGACTATTTCACCTACAGCCAGGATTATGATCCGGCGTGGATCCCACGCCTGAAAGTTTCTCCGGCGTATCCTGATGGGGATAATCTTAAGCTCGATGTCTGGCTGGGTATAGAAGATAACAAGCTGGCGCATCTGCAGGTCTGGACATGCAAGGAAGACGGACAATGGAAAATCTTCCGGGTTATTGATGCCGGGGAACATATCGAACAAAAATTGTATTAAATCGGCTTCGCCCGTGGAAACACGGGTTTTATTTCTGCTTCAAAACACCAATTTAATACCGCCGGGTGTTTATTTACTTCCCCACCCCACGTTATTCGATATTCGCTCCCGCCTTAATTGTGATCGATCTCTTTTCCCTTCCTGTTCGCCTGGCCTGTTATTAACGTCCGGCAAATCGGATATCCAGCGGCAGCACAATGACCGGGCGAGCATTTTTCTGACGTTTAATCCACGCGCCCTCTTGCCGCGGTTGTTCTGTAATGCGCGTTCCCTGTTCACGCAAAATCGTAATGACATGTTCGAACTCGGTTTCACTCACCGGCCGGGGCTGCCAGAATGTTTGCTGGTTATCGGTAAAAATGGGCTGTAATTCCAGCGCTGGCTGTGTGCCCCCTAAGGACAAACGCACGATAAAACCGTACGGCGGCATTCCGCGTGACTGATACTCTCCGTTGCTGTTGAACACGCCATTACCAATGCTGTAGAGCACCCAGCCTTGCCCGGTGCGCAGGATATCGCCAGGAATATGCGGGCCGGAGCCAATAATCAGATCGGCGCCAGCATCCATCAACCGCTTCGCAAGCTGGCGCTGCTGAGGGCGTGTCCATTGATAATCTTGCCCCCAGTGAGCCAGCACAATCAGCGTTGCCGGATCGTCGCTGCGTTTTTCCTCGCGCAGCTTTTCCGTTAATCCTCCACTGATACAGGCAACGCCTGCGCGGCGGGGCTGCGCGTAGAAAGCGCAATCCTGCTCCATATATTGTCGAAACCAGTAAGCGCTGAAAAATTTAAAACGCCTGTCGTTGATCGCCAGCGTCAACGGCGCATGCGCCTGTGTGGCATTCATTCCCGCGCCAAACGTTGATATTCCTTGCTGATGAAAAGCATCCAGTGTACGACGTAGCCCGGCGATCCCCGCGTCCATTGCATGATTATTTGCCAGCGTCACAGCATCAATGCCATGATTTTTTAAGGTCACCGTTGTCGCGAGCGGATCGCCGGTAAGACAAAAGGGTTTACGCCCCGCCAGCGTGCCTTGCGTGCTCTCGGTGAGCGCCGCTTCAAAATTCGCGATCGTCAGATCGCTCCCCGCCAGTAGCGGCGCAATGCCGAGGAACGCGTGATCGTAACCGTAACGTTGCAGCCCATCATCGATGCCGCGGCGCTGACGCTGGCGCGTGTACCACTCGCCACAATAGGTGTCGCCCAGCAGCGCCACGGTAATGTCGTTTTTATCGAAGGTGATGACCTGCTCATCATTAACCACCGTTGCCTCTCCTTCCGCCTGCGCTAACAATTCATCCAATAAATAATCGAGATGAAAAGCATCATCTGCACCAGCGGCACAGGCCAGCCATAGCTCGCCGCCGTGGCGATGAATGGCAAATCCCCAGCGCGGTGTCCCGCCGGAGCTATAGCTGTAGCTGGCGCGGCCTGCGGCCTGAATGTTGCTGCTCTTGCGGTAAAGCCGCTCGCCAGACACCATTTCGCTTTCGGCAAACCAGTGCAGAAAATGAGGAAAATGGTGGTAAAAATGGCGAACCAGCTGCGCGATATCCTGCACCGTTGTTTGCTGCTGCCGCCACAACCGCCCCGACACATTACTGATTTGCGTCTGCGTCATCTTCAGCGCCTTTGCCTGCGCCTGCACGCGCGAAAGCGCCGCCGCCGTATCGCCGGCCAGATAATGCGCCAGGTTAACGGCGGCATCTCTGGCGTTGTGAATGATCATCGCCTGCAGCAGACATTTTACGCTGTACTCTTGTCCCGCTTTCAGCCCCAATGCCGGGCCTTTTTGCAAAATACCGGCAGGCACCGTTTTCGCGGTGATGGGGGTGGTCAGCGCGCTGTTGTTTTTGTTCTGCCGGGCAGCAAGTTGCGTAATTAATAACAGATGACTTAAATGCAAGGGTTCGAAAACCGCATCAGCATGGCACGACACCACCTGCTCACCGCGGGAAAGATTGATCAACACACCCGCCGTCTGACCCTCTTTTAACGCTGGCGCCGCACGACGGCTGATATTTTTCATTCGCCTGACGATCTGATGGAAGTCGGAGTCACTGACGCTGCCTTTTACCAGAACCACATCCCCCGCTTTCAGCCCGGCCATCACGCTTTCAGCCATCTCGTCAACCCGGGTAAAGTGGCCGCTGACCCGTCCGGCAGGCAACACGGCCATCAAATCCCGCATCTCTTCGCCATGCAACCAGACCCGATCAAAACCAGCCTGCAGCAGAGGTTCCGCCAGGGCAAGATGGCTCTCTTTAGCCAGTTCGCCGAGGGTTGCCAGCCGCCCGAGAACCGCAACACGCCGTTGCCCTGGACGCATTTGATACAGGGAGGCAACTTCAAATGCATTGCACATTGAGGTCAGCGTAGCGTTATAGTTGTCATCAATTAGCGTCACCGAACCGCCGCCAGGCAGCGTCATTGTCCCGGTTTGTAATTTATTTTTATGATTACGGTAATCTGCAATACGTCCGGCCGCTTTATTGATATCGCCGCCTGAAAAATGAATGGCAATCAGCGCAGCAACAGAATTTCTCGCCATGCCTTTTCCCGGCACATTCAGTTGATATTTAATTGCCGTGCCGTTGAATAAAATTTCTATTATTGAGTGGTCCGTTTCCGCTGCATAATTTGTGACAGGAACATCAGCCTGCGGATGAAAACCATAACTGATTACGCGGGCGCCGTAGCGAATAGCCTCCTGAGATACAAAATCATATTCATCCATATCACGATTTAATATCGCGTAGCCGCCAGGTAAAATCGCATTGCATAACCGTGTTTTAAAACGTGCAGTATCACGCAATGTTTTCACATTACGCCCCACCTGCGTCATGCCTATTTCCGTGATGATAACAATGTGGGGTTTTATTCGCGTCCCCGCGCCGCCAGACTGCATCCATAATGCGGAAATAGCCACTTCCAGCACCGCATGTTGTGGATCGGTAATACAGCGAGCAAGGCTTACCATCGTTCCGGTTCGGGTATTATGGTTCCCTTGTGTCGCAATCGTGGCCCCCTCCTCCGCCAGCAACATATGTAATAAATCTTTCGTCGATGATTTCCCTACCGTACCGGTGATAGCAATAATGGTGCCATTCATCCGACGGCGTGCTTCATCGGCGAGAACCGGTAATACATCATAGGTATTTTCCACAACCATTTGCGGAAACCCGTCAGGAAGCTCCGCAAGATAATGCTGAACAATTGCGCCACAGAAGTGATGATAATTATTTTTTAATACTTCATGAGTATCTTTCCAGCCCGCATAAATACCCATATTCCCGGAACCGGCATGCCAGGTTTTTTCATCCATCGCGATAAATAAACATTTACCGTTATTTTTTTGGGTATCAACCATGGTTAGCGCAATATTATCTGCCCGCCAGTCTGTGCCAGGTTGTACGTGCCATCTACTGCCCAGCAAACGCTCAAGCTCCGCGCTTTGCCATCCTCGCTGATGTGCATTGTTTGACATACTTTAACTCTTGATTGCCTTTAAGATTATGATATTCAGGGGGATATGCAGGCGATTCAATTAAAGCGACGCGATGATGTTTATCACGCAATGCGCGTGCAAATTTAACCTGAAGTTCAAAGGGGGTGATTTGATCCTGAAGATTACCAATGATCAGAATCTGACGCTGCGGGTCAGGAGGAATATTATCAATGTGGTAGAGCGGATCATAAGGATTTTCCAGGCCGGTAATATCTTTCCCTGCATCGCTGCGCTCACCACGTTCTTTACGCAGCGTTTCTGCCCGATTAAGAAGATCCCATGCCCCTGACGTTAAAATCGCACAGCGAATATCATTACGCCCGAGCGTTAATAACGCTGAGGCTGCGGTTGCGCCGCCACTATGGCCTGTCAAAATAAACTGCCCGATATTGTATTGTTGTCGCAACTTGTCCAGCGTGGCGTTTAACGCCAGAAATTCAGCACGTTGCCGACGATTATAGTGATTACCGCTGGAGCCGTAAGTGCCAGGTCTGGCAACAATAACGACCGGCAGGCCGGTTCGTATACTGAATTTTTGTGCGATTTTTCGTTGCGCCGTCGCGGTATTTGCCGGAATAGTTTGAGGATCGCGCTTGATAAAAGGCACACGATCGCCCAGAAATACCACCACCACCAGGGGTGCATTCTGCATATTTCCACCTGCAAAATATCGGATACAGTCAACTCCGCCATCATATTTTACCCAGACTTCATCAGCCGTAATGGGACAATTACTGCTAATGGCTTTTTGATGCCATAACAAGGGTATATCCGCATAAACAGAAACGGATAAAAAAAATAATGTGATTATTCCGATACGCAGTGGAAATAACATATTTGCCCCCAGAACCAGAACAATGGGCTGCTACAATTGCAGGGTATAAACCTGAAATTATTAAGAATAGATGTTGCTGGCGCTAAAAATTAACGGGGAGCCAAATGTCGCTTCATCAATTACTTACACATATGCAGCCCGCCGCAGAACAACTGGATATTAGCACGCCTTCCTCTTCCTCACCTGGCTGGGTTATTTTTTTCAGCGCCAGCGATGGTAAAAGCCGTGCTCAGGTTGTGTGCGGGCGCGGCCAGCGTTTCGATGAAGCATGGCAGAACGGAGCTGCTGCATTGCAACATTCATGTGGTATCCGGGAAGCAGCCATGATCTGGCTGCGCGTTGATATCGTTGAACAGGTTGAAAAACTGCGTTGGGAGAAATTGCAGGAGAAGCTGGCGGCGACCAAACGTAACTATTTTCGTTGGGGATTAAGTTTCGATCCCGCTTTTAACTATGCCTTTCTGGAACAGGAAATTGCTGCCAACGCGCTGCTGTATGATGGAAAACAGGGCGTCGCGACGCCCAATAGTGCAAATCTGGCGCACTTTACCCGGCGGCGTTTTGGTGCGCGATTCGACTGGCCGCAGGAGGCGGATCGGCCGATCTGGCGCTTCAAAACCAGAGCGCTTTTTTCCGACGGTAAAACGCTACTGCCCATTGAATCTCACGGGCGAAACTCAGGGTATCGTCAGCTAACGCACTGGCAGGATGAACTGGAGATGATGATCCTGTCGGCCACCGATTATCTGGCGCGCCAGATAAAACCTGGCGGCCAATATGAATATGGCTGGTTTCCCTGTTTTGACCGCCGGATCCCCACCTACAACACGTTACGCCACGCCAGTTCGACCTATGCCTTACTTGAGGGCTGGGAGGTGAGCCGCAACGATGATCAGCGAAGGGCTATCGAACGCGCCCTGAAAAACCTGAGCGATGAGCTGATTCAAAATTATCAACTCCCCGATGGCAGCAGCGCGGATTTTCTTATCGATAGCGGTAATGAAATCAAGCTGGGCGGTAACGCAGTTTGCATCCTGGCAATGGCAAAACATGCTGAACTCACCGCCGACGATCGTTATCTTGCGCAGATGAACCGGCTGGCGAATGGCATTTGTTATATGCAGGATCCGCAAACCGGCGGTTTTGTGCATGTACTGCATGCAGCTGATTTATCACTAAAAGCTGAGCATCGCATTATCTATTACGATGGCGAAGCCGCCTTTGCGCTGATGCGCCTGTACGGAATTACCCGCGAGCCGCGCTGGCTCTCCTGCGTTGAACGGGCGATGGGCTATTTTATCGCTCAGCGGCACTGGCAGGCGCACGATCACTGGTTAAGCTACTGCGTGAATGAGTTGACACTCTATCGTCCGCTTGAACGTTATTACCAGTTTGGCCTTGACAACGTTCATGGCCATCTTGATTTTGTACTGAACCGGATCACAACCTACCCAACACTGCTGGAACTGATGATGGCGGCGGCAAAAATGATAGCCCGCCTGACGGAATCTGAGCACCGGCATTTGTTAAAAGAACACGATCCTGAAAAATTTTCTCTGGCGCTGGAAACTCGCGCCCGTTATCTGGCTAATGGTTTTTTTTGGCCGGAACTGGCGATGTTTTTTAAAAATCCATCGCGTATCGTTGGCAGCTTTTTTATTCGCCACCACAGCTATCGGGTCAGGATTGATGATGTCGAACACTATCTTTCAGGTTACATCGCCTATCGAAAATACTGGCAACAACAAGCCGCTCAGAAAACTGAACAACACTCGGCTCTTTAGTACTGACTTATGAACGGGCGCCTCTACTCAACCAGAGCAGGCCATGGCAGGCAGCGATATTTGTGCTTCTGGTTGTTGCTTGTGTTTCTTTTTTCTCCCGGCGGATTGGCGGCGAGATGGGATTTCAATGCCATTAATTCCCGCACGCACCAGTTATATGGCACAGCGACGCCAGCAGCTCAGCAACGGATTGATCAATGGGCAATATTGGTGAATAACCCGCCGCAGGAATCGATTAAAGGAAAGTTAAATCGTGTGAACCAGTTTTTTAATCAACGCATGCTTTTTCGCGATGACAAGCTGGTCTGGGGAACGGAAGACTACTGGGCAACACCGATTGAATTTTTACGTAAAGGTGAAGGCGACTGCGAGGATTATGCATTAGCCAAATATTTCACATTGCGCGAAATTGGCGTGCCTGCCAGCCAGTTACGCATCACCTATGTCAAAGCAGTAAAACTGAACCAGGCGCATATGGTGGTGACGTGGTATGCCACGCCGGATGCGATCCCGTTGGTACTGGATAATTTGAATACCGCAATTTTACCGGCCACGCAGCGTCCGGATCTTCTGCCGGTTTATGCATTTAACGGCGAGGGGCTATGGCTGCCAGGAGCCGGGGGAAATAAACGTGTCGGCGACAGTAAGCGCTTATCCCGCTGGCAGGAGCTTCTCACAAGAATGCGGGCGGAAGGATTTGTCATTCAAGAATAGGAGATTGCCATGTCATTGTATAAGCAGCTACTGATCGGCATCTGTCTGTTTACATTGGTTCTTTTATGCGGAAATTACGTGATCACGCTTGAAAGCTCACGTGAGCAATACAGTAATCAGCTGAACTCGCACGCTCAGGATGCCGCGACCGCGCTGGGCGTTGCACTGACCGGCCATATTGACGACCCGGCAGTGATCGAGCTGATGGTAGATTCCATTTTTGACAGCGGTTATTTCTACAGCATTCGCCTGGTCGATGTGAAGAGTGGTAAGACGTTAATTGAGCGAAAAGGCACGCCGCAAAGTGCGAATGTTCCCCAGTGGTTCGCACATCTCGTGAGACTGCGGCCAGGCGTGGGCGATGCCATTGTGATGAATGGCTGGATTCAGGCAGCACGTGTTGAAGTGGTCAGCCATCAGATGTTTTCTGTGGCCCGGTTATGGAACAATATGGTCGCCAGTTTCCTGTGGTTGAGCCTGTGCAGTTTGCTGTGCATCCTGTGCGCGATGTTCATGTTGCACCGCAGCCTGCGCCCCTTGAATAACGTTGTTGAGCAGGCTCGCTCCATCTGCCACCGCGAGTTTCGCAAAGTCACCGATGTACCTAAAACACCGGAGCTGATGCGTGTTGTCGAAGCCAGCAACATGATGGTTTCGCAACTGAAAGCCCTGTTTCATGAGCAAGCAGAACGCACCGAATCTCTGCGTGAAGCCGCCTATCGCGATAGCCTGACGGAACTCAATAACCGCCGCGCGTTTGATATCAAACTGCAATCACTGCTGAGCGACGAAGAGAGCAAAGAAGGGAACCTTATTTTACTGCGGGTGCAGGATCTTATCGGGTTGAATCAGCGCATCGGCGCAGAAAAAGCCGATGAACTACTGAAATCTATTGCCACTATTTTGCGCGAACTACAGAAACGCTTCCTGCGCAACGAGGGTTTTCTCGCCCGCATTCGCGGCAGTGAATTTGCTCTCCTGACCGGCGAGTTTCTTCCGCCAGAACTGGAAAACACGTTGTCCAGGCGGCTGAAAGCGCTTAACGACACGGGGATGAGCGATACCTCGCCCGTCGCCTATTTCACGCATGTTACGTTTCGCATGGGTGACACGCCACAGGCGGTGCTGACGCAGGCCGATCACGCGCTGGCGGAGGCCGAAACGGAGAAACATTACGCCGCCGAACCGTGGATAACAGCAACGGGATACAGTGAGGAGAACCATCACCAGTGGCTTAGCAAACTCGAAAAAGTATTGAGCGCAGAAAAGTTTATCCTTTACGCGCAGCCGGTATTTTCCTGTCACGATCAACAGCGCATTTTGCACTATAAAGTGCTGGCGCGAATAAAAGAGGATAATGGCGAATTAACGCCTGCCGGACATTTCATGCCCTGGATTCATCGGTTTTCACTCAGCTTTCGTATGGATTTAGTCATGCTTAAGCAAATACTGCGTGAAATGACAAATATCCCCTACCCTTTAGCGCTGAGCATCAGCGGTGAAAGCGTAGCGAATGACGAAAAACTGGATGCGATATTACAGCTGTTAAAAAATGCGCCGAATCAGGCCAGTCGCTTAACACTCGAACTGGATGAAAATGAATTGCCCCATGCCGAGCGCGTCAATGAACTGGTTAATAAACTTAAAGCCGTGGGTTGCCATCTGGGTATTCAGCATTTTGGCGGTAGATTCAATTTGATAGGTAATTTACCTCAATGGGGGCTGGCCTGGATAAAGGTGGACGGCGCCTATATTCATCTTATTGATACAGAAGAAGACAAGAGAATTTTTATTGAAGCGATGTACTGGGCAACCCGGCAAATCGATCTTCCGCTTATTGCTGAGCGAGTGGAAACATCCGGAGAATTAGCGATACTCAATAAAATAGGTCTCTATGGGGCAATGGGGCGTTACTTCGGCGATCCCGGTTTATTGTCGAAACAATAAGTTAATAGTCACATCATAAATACAACAGGAGTTAAGCATGCATTACATTGAACGCGATGCTGAAGGACGAATTACACGAGTCGAATCCTCGCCATTTGCGGGGATGGTAGAACAGCGTGAAGAAGATACTCAAGAAATCACCGAATGGATTCGTATACATGCCATGCATCAGGAGACGCTTAAACGGCTCCAGCAAAGCGATCTTGAAATGGTTCGTGTGCTGGAGGATCTTATTGAAGTATTGATGAGTAAAGGAATTATTAGTATTACCGATCTGCCGCAAGCCGCGCAAAGCAAACTGATTAATCGCACGCAAGCGCGACTTACACTCAGCGGGCTGGAACGTTTAATCGATGATGAAGATGAGGGGATCTTCTGAATTATTTTTCACTTTCGGAATAATCATCAACTTATAATAAATACTATTTTTTAGGAAAAATCACATAACTTTTAAATAACATTTCTTTTTTATCTTAGGAATAATCACGAACCTTAAAATAAGATGACCCTTAGGAAAAATCACATTTCCTTAGAAATCATGTTGATTTTATTTTAGGAAAAATCACCACCTTTAAAACAACGCTTTAGAAATAATGATTCCGATACCGAATATAATTACCCGGGCATCGATTATTTAATTTAACAAATGCATTTCTGATTATTCAGCGGCAAATATCTGACGTATTTAAGAGGCTAATTTATATGAGTGTCGGGGTCGTAAAAACAGTTATAGGACAAGTCTTTGCGACCTCCCCTGACGGAAGCAGACATCTGCTGGTTGAAGGCGACACAATCCAGGAAGGAGAGCAAATAGATACGGGTGCCGCAGGTGCCATTTCGATTACCTTATCCGATGGAAAAACCCTCGATTTGGGCCGTGATACCCATTGGGATAGCCACGACGTTGCTTTAACCGCGGACTCCGAAACCCCATCCACAGACGTTGAAGCCATCCAGCAGGCGATTGCCGCCGGGCAGGACCCGACGCAAACCCTTGAAGCACCTGCTGCAGGCCCGAATGCCAACGCCACACCCGCCGCGCCGGATGGCGGTGAGGAAGGCGGTAGCCACACTCAGGTCATCCTCGATCTTACCGGTGAGATCCTCGATCCCACCGCCGGATACCCCACTGCCGGAATTGATAATCCCGATGGCGACCTGCGTGAAGAATTAGGCCTTCCTGCATCCGAACAAGGCCCCGAAATCGCTGCCGCGAATGCAGATGCTGACTCCGATGCGGATGCCGATGCGGATTCCGACGCTGATGCCGACGCCGATGCGGACGCGGATTCTGACACGGATGCAGACGCCGACTCGGATGCAGATTCTGACGCTGATGCTGATGCTGACGCCGACTCGGATGCCGATGCGGATGCGGACGCAGATTCCGATGCCGATGCAGATGCCGACTCGGATGCTGATGCGGACGCTGATTCGGATGCGGATTCCGATGCGGACTCCGATGCAGATTCGGATGCCGATGCTGATTCGGATGCGGACGCCGATGCCGATGCCGATGCCGATGCCGACTCCGACTCCGACTCCGACTCCGATGCGGATGCCGACGCGGATGCGGATGCCGACGCGGATGCGGATGCGGATGCGGATGCAGACACCGATGCAGATGCAGATTCTGACGCGGATGCTGATGCAGATGCAGATTCGGATGCAGATGCAGATGCAGATTCGGATGCCGATGCAGATGCAGATGCGGATTCCGACGCTGACGCAGACTCCGATGCAGATGCGGATGCCGACGCCGACGCCGACGCGGATGCGGATGCGGATGCGGATGCGGATGCGGATGCCGATGCCGATTCCGACGCAGACACTGATGCAGATGCCGATGCGGATGCCGACGCAGACGCAGACGCTGATGCAGACGCGGATGCAGACACTGATGCCGATGCGGACTCTGATGCGGACTCCGATGCCGATACCGATGCCGACGCTGATTCGGATGCCGACGCTGATGCGGATTCCGACGCGGATGCTGATGCTGATGCCGATGCGGACGCCGACGCGGATGCTGATTCGGATGCCGATGCAGACTCTGATGCCGATGCGGACGCCGACGCCGACGCCGACGCGGATGCTGATTCGGATGCCGATGCAGACTCTGATGCAGATTCCGATGCGGATGCCGATGCCGATGCCGATGACGATGCCGATGCAGATGCCGACTCCGATGCAGATTCTGATGCCGATTCGGATGCTGATGCGGACGCGGATGCCGATGCGGATTCGGACGCTGATGCCGACGCCGACGCGGATGCCGACGCGGATGCCGACGCAGACGCCGACGCGGATGCCGATGCGGATGCCGATGCGGATGCAGATGCCGATGCGGACGCGGATGCCGACGCTGATGCAGATTCCGATACAGATGCAGACGCTGATGCGGATGCAGATTCCGACGCGGATGCAGACGCAGATGCCGACGCTGATGCAGATGCGGACTCCGATGCGGATGCGGACGCCGACGCTGACTCTGATGCAGATGCTGATGCGGACTCCGATGCAGACGCAGATGCTGATGCGGATGCGGATGCGGACGCCGATGCGGATTCTGATGCAGACTCCGACGCTGATGCAGACTCCGACGCCGACTCGGACGCAGATTCCGATGCCGACGCCGATGCTGACTCCGATGCCGATGCCGATGCCGACGCGGATGCTGATGCAGATTCCGACGCCGACGCAGACGCAGACGCGGACGCGGATGCCGATTCAGACGCTGATGCGGATGCAGACGCCGACGCCGACGCAGACGCAGACGCAGACGCAGACGCCGATGCCGACTCTGATGCAGATTCGGATGCCGACGCTGATTCGGATGCCGATGCAGATGCGGACTCCGATGCCGATTCGGACGCGGACGCTGATGCCGACGCAGATGCAGACGCCGACGCAGATGCAGACGCCGATGCGGACGCTGATGCGGATGCTGACTCCGACGCGGACGCGGATGCAGACGCAGATGCAGATTCCGATGCAGATGCAGATGCAGATGCAGATGCAGACGCCGACTCCGACGCGGATGCGGATTCCGACGCCGATGCCGACGCTGATTCGGACACCGACGCCGATGCGGATGCGGATTCTGACGCCGATGCAGATTCTGACGCGGATGCTGATGCAGATGCGGATTCCGACGCTGACGCTGACTCGGATGCCGATGCGGATGCCGATGCTGATGCTGATTCCGATGCAGATTCGGACGCCGACGCAGATTCTGATTCAGACGCGGATTCTGACGCCGACGCGGATGCGGATGCGGATGCCGATGCGGACTCCGATGCCGATGCAGACTCCGATGCCGATGCTGATGCTGATTCCGATGCGGATGCGGATGCCGATGCCGATGCCGATGCCGATGCGGACTCGGACGCCGATGCAGACGCCGATTCCGACGCCGATGCCGATGCCGATGCCGATGCCGATGCCGATGCTGATGCTGACTCCGACGCCGATTCCGACGCTGACGCTGATGCAGATTCCGACGCGGATGCTGATTCTGATGCGGATTCCGACGCTGACTCGGATGCGGACGCCGATTCCGATGCTGATTCTGACGCCGATGCGGATGCGGATTCTGACGCCGACGCGGATGCGGATTCCGACGCCGATGCGGATTCGGACGCCGATGCCGATTCCGACGCCGATGCCGATGCCGATGCCGATGCCGATGCTGATGCAGACGCTGACTCGGATGCGGACGCCGATTCCGATGCTGATTCTGACGCTGATGCAGATGCGGACTCCGATGCAGATTCGGATGCCGATGCGGATGCGGATGCTGATTCTGACTCCGATACCGATGCCGACGCTGATTCGGATGCCGACGCTGACTCGGATGCCGACGCTGACTCGGATGCCGACGCTGACTCGGATGCCGACGCTGACTCGGATGCCGATGCAGATTCGGATGCCGATGCGGATGCCGATTCTGACGCTGATGCTGACTCGGATGCCGACGCTGACTCGGATGCCGACGCCGATGCAGATGCGGACGCTGATGCGGATTCCGACGCCGATGCGGATTCCGACGCGGATGCTGATGCTGATGCAGACGCCGACTCCGATGCCGACGCAGACGCTGATGCGGACTCCGATGCAGATTCGGATGCGGATGCGGATGCGGATGCGGATGCGGATGCGGATGCGGATGCTGATTCGGACGCTGATGCCGATTCTGACGCGGATGCTGATGCAGACTCCGACGCGGATGCGGATTCTGACGCAGACTCCGATGCCGATGCCGACGCCGATGCGGACTCAGATGCTGATCACCCTTCTGATTCAGGCAGCGATTCGGATGTGCATCTGACTGTAACGGTGACGCCGGGCAGCAGTACGGATAATTCGTCTGACAATGACGTCATTCATATTAATGGCGGCAGCGGCAATCCAGATGGTTATGACATACAGAATGGCGTGATTGTTGCTATCGGCGACAACGTGCAGATCTGGCTGACACCGGACAGCCCGGACGGCGCAATTCAGGGGGATTTTGTTCCCAAATGCAGCGATCCGAGTCAGATTCACTATTACGACAGCAACGGTAACGTGAACGGCAGCTCAGCCGGTCATACCGATATTTTTGTGGTGGGCGATCATACCGGCGGCTACTACCAGCAGGGTGACTGGTCGAACGATCACTATGATTTCCGTCCAGTCAATAATATTACCGGCAACCAAGGTGTACCTGAGGGCGAAGCGGGCAAAGACTATATTTTTGTTAACGGTGACAGTTCGAATTACAACGTAACGGGCGTCGATCACCCGGATAACCATCAGAACAACTCCGTTGATAACGTACAGATCACCAATACGGAAAATGGCTCGCACCCGATCGGTAATGCGAACGGTGTCGAAGGCATTATCTTTGGCGATGGCCCCTCTTCCAGTCTGGGCGGCTCTACGGATGTGACGCACTCCGTAACGCTGAACGTCGATGTGGATCTGCAAAGTTCCGACAGCAGCGATCATCTGAACTCGATCACGATCAATGGTCTTCCGGAAGGGGCTCAATTTGGCGGCGAATATACCAGCGTCACCTACGATCCTGAGCATGGCAGCTACACGCTGACGTTTGATGACAGCACTACCCATTACGACGGGCAGGTAACGGTTACCCTGCCGGATGGTGCAAGCAATCTCGGCGAGATAACCATAGATGTCGGCTCCACGGCATCTGATCAGATCGATCACGACTTCACCTTCGATGGCGAAGAAGGCGGGCAATTGACCAGCGGCACGGAGAGCGCGTCGGCTGATACCCTGCATCCAGTCTCAGAAAGCGTGGCTACAGATGTCACGCATGATGAAGCACACGCTACCACAACGGATGATTCCGGCACGACAGCGACGGATGACGCCAGCGCCGTAACCGCTGATGATGCAGGCACAACCACGGCTGAAGAGACTGCCAGCGACGCAGTCGCAGCGCAGCCCGATACGGCAGCAAGCAGCGATAGCAGCGCTCAAGCGGTGCCAGTCGCAGACGCGACCGTGACCAGTATCGAAGCCGTTGATGTTCATCTCACGGTAGACGTTAGGCCGGGTAGCCAGTCGGAAGAGGCTTCTGATAACAAAGTGATGCATATCAACGGCGGTAGTGAAGATCCGAACGGCTACGATGTGCAGAATGGCGTCATTATCGCGATTGGCGACAACGTGCAAATCTGGCTGACGCCGGACAGCCCGGACGGCGCGATTAAAGGCGATCACGTTCCGGAATGCAGTAATCCGGGTCAGATTCACTATTACGACAGCAACGGTAACGTGAACGTGAACGGCAGTTCGGCCGGTCATACCGATATCTTCGTGGTGGGCGATCACACTGGCGGCTACTACCAGCAGGGTGACTGGTCGAATGATCACTATGATTTCAGGCCAGTACATAACATTACCGGCAATCATGGTGTGGCTGAGGGCAGCGCTGGCAAAGACTACATCTTTGTTAACGGTGACAGCGCGAATTACAACGTTTCCGGCGTCGATCACCCGGCAAATCACCAGAACAACTCCATCGATAACCTGCAAATTACCAATACCGAAAATGGCTCGCACCCGATCGGGAATGCGAACGGTATTGAAGGCGTTATCTTCGGTGACGGCCCCTCTTCCAGCCTGGGCGGCTCGACGGAGGTTACGCACTCCGTAACGCTGAACGTCGACGTGGATCTGGAAAGTTCGGACAGCAACGATCATCTGACGTCGATCACCCTTAACGGGCTTCCGGAAGGCGCTGAGTTTAGCGGTGAATATACCGACGTCAGCTATGACGGCGACAAAGGGTCGTACACCCTGACCTTTGACGAGCATGCCACCCATTACGATGGGCAGATTTCCGTCGACCTCCCGGAAGGCCAGCATGATATCGGTGATATCTCAATGGAGGTGAACTCTACCGCCTCTGAGCATCACGATACTGACTTTAGCTTCAATGCCGGGGAAGGCGGGCAATTCGTCAGCGGAACCGACATGACCGACAGCGACGATCACCCTGCGGATGACGCCGCTGATAGCGCGCACATTGAAGCCACCAGCGCAGCAGTGGATGACCTCTCGCATGCCGATGCCGGTGATACCCACGCGAATACCGATGATACCCACACCGATGCCGGAGATGCACCTGCCGACGCAGAGACAGCCGCCGATACCGATGCGACGGCTGCCGATAACGCCAGTGCGCCATTACTGGTCGATAGCAGTGAGATCAGTCTGGACTTTGGCAGCAGCGAAGATGCCGAAGCGCACGACGACCAGAGTATATCGACAACGGATGCAGGTTCGCTGAATAACCTGCTGGAAGACGATGGTGAGCAGGCTGAGAACGACACGGGCGGGACAGCGGATCACGCAACGCAGCCTGACAACAGCAGCGCTTCGGGTGAAGGCAGCGAAACTGCCTCACAGGATAGCGGCGACAGCACCTCGCCAGGCCTTGACCAGGATCAGCAGATCAACTTCAGCGACATCATCCTTGATGGTGACGAACACCAGGATCTGGCAAGCCTTATCCAGGGTGACAGCGCGCCAGCCACGCCAGTCGATCCCACGGAGGATACCGATCATCCCGCCCCTGCCGCACCTCCCGGTGAAGGCGGCGATGACGCGGGCAGTGGTGATGGAGGCAGTCACGATGACATGGATAACTTGATCGCCAAACCCGACAGCGATGGAGGCTGATGATTCAGCTCCCTTTTGCCCGGAATAAACCTCAACGCAGTACAAGGTGACATATGTTATATCGCAATACGCTGTTATTCGGAGTTGGGCTCTCGCTGCTTTTACTGAAAAGCGCGAACGCCACGACGCTTGAGCAAGCGGTGAAAGATGCCATCCTCTGGCATCCGGATGTGAGCGCTTCCAGTAATCGTCGCTATTCGGCGGAACAGGATCTGCGCGCAGCGCGTGGGGGATATTATCCCAGCGTGGAACTCTCTGCGGGAACGGGTTGGGAGCGAACGGATAACTCCACCACGCGCGCAGAGGGATACCATCGGCGCGATCTGCAACGCAACGAATCCAGCATTTCGGTGACGCAGAACCTGTTTAGTGGTTTTGCCACCCGTAGCGAAGTGGCCAGACAGACCGCCACGGTCAACTCCCGCGCCTGGACGGTACTGGACACCAGCGAAACGACGGCGCTGACGGCGATTCAGGCCTATCTGGATGTGCTGAGAGGTCGCCAGATGGTACTGCTGGCAGAAGATAACCTGAAAAACCACGAGCGTATTTTCGATCAAATTACCTTACGTACCGAGCAGGGCGTTGGCCGTCAGGCCGATTACGAACAAGCCGAAGCCCGACTGGCGCAGGCACGCAATAACCTGCTGACGGAACAGACCAACCTGGATGATTCGCTGGCGAATTATCAGAGCGTGGTTGGTAAAGAAGCCGATGATCTCACCCTTCCTGCAAAGTCGGCGATCCCTGACTCGCTGGAAGCGGCGCGAAAAGTGATGTTGCAAAACAGTCCATTACTGAAACAAGCCGATGAAGATGTGGAAGCCACACGGCAGCAATATGAAGCGGCGAAGTCACGTTTTTACCCCAGCGTAAATCTGGAAGTGGCGCGCACAATGGATGACAACATTGACGGCACCCGGGGCCATAACCAGGAATGGCAGGCGATGGTGCGCATGAGTTACAACCTCTACAACGGCGGCAGTGATAAAGCGGCCTTAATGTCCGACGCTTACAAAATGAAGGAAGCGCAGGATGTCAAAAACAACGCCCTGCGTCAGCTTAACGAAGAGTTACGCCTCTCCTGGAACGCGTTACAGAACGCCGAGAAACAGGTTCCTATCGCCAAAGATTATGCAGATCGAAGCAAGACGGTTCGCACCGCTTATCAGGAGCAGTTCAGCTTAGGCGATCGGTCACTGCTGGATATGCTCGACAGCGAAAACGAAGTTTTCACCGCGCAACGCCGTTACGTTGAGCTGCAATTTATCGAGATGTTTACGACGTACCGTATCAACGCACGTACCGGAACATTACTCAAGACACTGAATATCCAGCCGCCCTCTTCGGCTCAGCCCGTTGACGAGTTGCAAACTTCAAAAGTCGAATTACCGGAACTGAAGTAACAGTTCGGATTCAGGCAAGGGTATTTCAGGTGTTCCGGATGGAATATTCCCTTATTGGTTCTCCGCATAGCAGATTTACCGCTGGTTTGAGAGGTCAGAATATGACGCAACATGATGATTCTCAAGATAACACTGATTCGTCTAATGAGATTCTCAGGAGCGATCCACGACAGACACATGACGATCCTTTACTGGATTGCCTGATGATTGTCTGCACGCTGCACAACATTACTACGTCGCGTCACGCCTTAACGTCCGGGCTGCCGCTAAAAAACCATACGCTGATCCTCAGCATTTTTCCGCGCGCGGCGGCACGGGTCGATTTGAAAGCGAGAACGCTCCAGCGCCCGCTTCAGACTATCTCTTCCCACTCATTACCGGCGATCCTGCTGCTGAAAAACAACCAGGCTGCCGTGCTGGTCGCCTGGGACGGAGAAAAGGCGCGGCTGTTACCGAGTGAAACGGAAGGTGGGGAAATTACCCTGACGCGCGAAGAACTGGAGGAGGATTACAGCGGTGTCGCGATCTTTCTCCAGCCGCAGCATGAATACGATACACAAGCGACGGCGAAGATTCCGCGTACCAAAAACTGGTTCCAGGATACGCTGAAGCTCTCGAAGTTTCTCTATATCGATGCGGTGATTGCCAGTCTGCTGGTTAATATCATCGCACTGGCCGCTCCACTGTTCGTTATGAACGTCTATGATCGCGTCGTACCCAATCAGGCGACGGTGACGTTATGGGTGCTGGCAATTGGCATTACCATTGCCTACTTTTTTGATTTTATTCTGAAAATATTGCGCGGCATGTGTCTGGATCTGGCGGGTAAAAAAACGGATCTGATCGTTTCTGCGGCGCTATTTGAACGCATGCTGGGCATGAAGATGAAGCTTCGCCCGCCGCGCGTCGGAAGCTTTGCGCAAAATTTCCAGGAGTATCAGTCAGTGCGCGATTTTCTCTCCTCGCTGACGCTGACCGGGATGATCGACTTTCCTTTCACCCTGCTCATTGTACTGGTCATCGGCATCATCGGCGGCCCGCTGGTTTTTATTCCGCTGGTCGCCTACCCGGTTGCGTTGGTGGGTAACTGGCTGCTCCAGCGCCCGTTGATGTCCAGAGTCCAAAAAACGTTCCGCTTGTCCAGCGAGCGTCAGGCCATGCTGGTCGAAACCCTGACCGGGCTTGATGCCATCAAAGTGAATAACGCGCAAAGCGAACGCCAGTATCAGTGGGAACAGATTATTGGTCAGCTCAGTAAAATGGAATTGAAGGTGAAATCGCTCTCGTTCGTCGCGGTTAACTTTACCTCGTGGGTGCAGCAGGCCAGCGGAGTGGCGATTATCGTCGCCGGGGTTTATGTCATTATCAGCGGTAATCTCACCCAGGGCGGCCTGGTTGCCTGCTACTTACTGCATCGCCGCGCCATGATGCCTGTCGGACAGCTTTGCGGGCTGATTACCCGTTATCAACGGGCAAAAACCACCAAAGAAACCGTGGATCGCATGATGGATCTGGAGCAGGAGATCCACGACGATGAGGTTCCGTTAAAACGCGAGAAACTCTCTGGCGCGATTGAGTTCCGCGATGTCACGTTTCACTATCCATCCAATCAATATACATCGCTGAATAATATTTCTCTGACTATCAAGCCGGGCGAAAAAATCGGCATTATTGGCCGCAGCGGTTCCGGCAAAAGCTCGCTGGCAAAATTGCTGGTCGGCTTCTACCAGCCGGATGCAGGCAGCATATTGATTGACGATATCGATGCCCGGCAGTTGGATGTGCATGAGCTGCGCCACAACATTGGCTATGCGCCGCAGGATATTCATTTATTTAGCGGCACGTTGCGCGACAACTTGCTGTATGGCGCCAGCTATATGGATGAAGAAGCGATGCTGCAGGTGGCTACAATCACCGGCGTGCATGAGTTCGCGCGTCGCCATCCCTCCGGCTATAACATGCGCGTGGGAGAGCGTGGAATGAACCTTTCCGGCGGCCAGCGCCAGGCGGTGGCGCTGGCCCGCGCGCTGCTGCTCAATCCCCCCATTTTGTTGATGGATGAACCGACCAGCTCAATGGATAACACGAGCGAAGAACTGATCAAAAAAGCCTTGATGCCGGTGGTAGCCGATAAAACGCTGTTATTGGTGACCCACCGCGCTTCATTACTGTCACTGGTTGAACGACTCATCATTCTCGATAACGGCAAAATCATTGCCGATGGTCCGAAAGAGAGTGTGATGAGTGCTCTGAAAAAGGGGCAAATCCATGCGAATCGTTGACATGCTTAGCCGCCTGATGGGCTGGCTTTTCGGCGACAGAAAATCCAGCCCAATCGCCATTAATGAAGTCAATCAGGCGGTAATCGATGACTCACCGCGCGTTATGCGTATCACGCTGTGGGCAATATTTGCCTTTTTTATCTGCATGTTTTTCTGGTCGGCCCTCGCCGATATTGATGAAGTGGCGCGCGGAGAAGGCCGGGCGATTCCCTCTGCTCGTCTGCAAAAAATTCAAAACCTGGAGGGCGGGATTGTCGCTCAGGTCTACGTGCGCGATGGCGATATTGTGAATGCCGGTGCGCCGCTCATTCGGCTCGATGATACCCGTTTTCGTTCGAATGCCGAGGAAACCGGTGCCGATCGTTTGGCATTGCGGGCGCGCGTAGAGCGCCTGACAGCCCAGACGAATGGCGACACAACGCTGACGTTGTCACCCGATATTGTTAAAGATGCGCCGGATATCGCCAAAGGCGAAATGGAACTGTTTACCAGCATTAATAACCGCGTCAACAGCGCTATCGCGGGGCTGAATGAACAGCTGGTGCAAAAAAAACAGGAACTGCTTGATATGCAGGCCAAAGCCGGGCAGTACCGGAAAAGCCTGCAATTGTTGCAACAGGAGATCAGCCTTTCTGTCCCGTTAATCAGCAAAGGCGCGATCTCCCGCGTGGAAGTGTTGCGACTCCAGCGAACAGAAGTGGAGACGCGCGGGCAACTGGACACCACAACAGTGGCGATACCGGGTGCGGTAGCCGCGGTAAAAGAGATAGAAAGCAAAATCAAAGAGACGCTGGACAATACCCGCAGCGACGCACTCACTCAACTGAATCAGGCTCGTACCGATCTCAGCAAAGCCGAAGCAACCAACAAAGCGATTGAAGACCGGGTCAATCGCACCATGGTCGTCTCACCGGTACGGGGGATTGTGCAGCAGGTCATGGTCAACACCATTGGCGGCGTTATTCAGCCAGGAAATGATATGGTTGAAATCGTACCGCTGGATGACACGTTGCTGATTGAGGCAAAAATTCGCCCGCAGGATATTGCCTTTATCCATCCGGGGCAGGAAGCGATGGTGAAATTCTCCGCTTACGATTACACCATTTACGGTGGTCTGCCTGCCAAACTGGTGCAGATAAGCCCGGATACGGTGACAGATAAGGATGGGAATAGTTTCTATGTTATTCGTCTGCGCACCGATAAAAACCATCTTGGCACTGACGATAAACCGTTATTAATCATTCCGGGTATGGTGGCTTCGGTCGATATTATTACGGGTAAGCGCACCATTCTTCAGTACCTGTTAAAACCGCTCTTGCGCGCCAGAGCAGATGCATTACATGAAAGGTAAAATCACGACGGGTGTCGCTGCGCCGCCACCCGTACACCATCGCCCGGCCCCATCAGATGATCTTTTATTGTGTTCTTCGAGCGAACAGCGCCCGCCGGGGATCTTCAATTTCAATAAGTTCCATTCGGCGCGTAAAACAAACGCCCGGTTAACCCTTTTATGCGGCCTTTTCGATAACCAGCAGATATAGCTGTACCGTTGAGGCATATGTATAATCCCCCGATTCCGAGCAATGTACAGTATAAAAAATGTCTAAGATTGGTTTTATATCGTTAGGGTGTCCGAAAAACCTGGTCGATTCCGAGCGCATCCTTACCGAGCTGCGCACCGAAGGTTACGACGTTGTCCAGAGCTATGACGACGCCGATATGGTTATCGTCAATACCTGCGGCTTTATCGACAGCGCGGTGCAAGAGTCGCTGGAAGTCATCGGCGAAGCGCTGAACGAAAACGGCAAAGTTATCGTCACCGGTTGCCTGGGTGCGAAAGAAGATCAAATTCGCGAAGTGCATCCGAAGGTGCTGGAAATCACCGGGCCGCACAGCTATGAGCAGGTGCTGTCCCATGTTCATCACTATGTGCCGAAACCGAAACACAACCCGTTTATCAGCCTGGTGCCGGAACAGGGCGTAAAACTGACGCCGCGTCACTACGCGTATCTGAAAATTTCCGAAGGCTGTAACCACCGTTGCACCTTCTGCATCATCCCGTCGATGCGTGGCGATCTGGTGAGCCGTCCGATTGGCGATGTGCTGGCCGAAGCCAAACGTCTGGTCGATGCGGGCGTGAAAGAGCTGCTGGTGATCTCGCAGGATACTTCCGCTTATGGCGTGGATGTGAAGCATCGCATGGGCTTCCATAACGGCGAGCCGGTGAAAACCAGTATGGTCGGCCTGTGCGAGCAACTGGCGAAGCTCGGCATCTGGACGCGTCTGCATTACGTTTATCCGTATCCGCACGTTGATGATGTCATTCCGCTGATGGCGGAAGGCAAAATCCTGCCGTACCTGGATATCCCGCTGCAACACGCCAGCCCACGCATTCTCAAGCTGATGAAGCGCCCGGGTTCGGTCGATCGTCAGTTAGCGCGCATCAAACAGTGGCGTGAGATTTGCCCGGAGCTGACCCTGCGCTCCACCTTTATCGTCGGCTTCCCTGGTGAAACCGAAGAAGATTTCCAGATGCTGCTGGATTTCCTGAAAGAAGCGCGTCTGGATCGCGTCGGCTGCTTCAAATACAGCCCGGTGGAAGGCGCAACGGCCAACGAGCTGGCGGATCAGGTGCCGGAAGAGGTCAAAGAGGAGCGCTGGAACCGCTTTATGCAGTTGCAACAGCAGATCTCGGCGGAACGTTTGCAGGAAAAAATCGGCCGCGAAATTCTCGTCATCATTGATGAAGTGGATGAAGAAGGCGCGATTGGCCGCAGCATGGCAGATGCGCCTGAGATCGACGGCGCGGTGTACCTGAACGGTGAAACCCGTGTCAAACCGGGCGATGTGATCCGCGTGAAAGTGGAAAACGCCGACGAGTACGACCTGTGGGGCTCCCGCGTTTAATGCCATAAAAACCCGGCTACTATGCCGGGTTTTTTGTTTCTGCTGTACCATTTCCCCAGATCAAATAAGCCGACGCCGCCATCCGGCAATAGAGATCGGCCTTACCCTTTAATCTTCGGATCCAGCGCGTCGCGCAGGCCGTCGCCGAACAGGTTAAACGCCAGCACCGTCAGAAAAATCGCCAGAGATGGAAACAGCGCCACATGTGGGGCAATCACCATATCCGCACGTGCTTCGTTGAGCATCGCGCCCCACTCCGGCGTCGGCGGTTGCGCGCCCATTCCGAGGAACGACAGGCTGGCGGCAGAGATAATCGAGGTGCCGATACGCATGGTGAAATAGACCACAATCGACGACACCGTTCCCGGCAGAATATGGTGGAACAAAATCACCGTATCGCTGGCACCGATGCTGCGCGCCGACTCGATAAACGTCTGCTGCTTCAGCACCAGCGTATTGCCGCGCACCAAGCGGGCAAAAGCGGGCACCGAGAAGACGGCCACGGCAATGATCACATTCGCCATCCCGCTGCCCATCACCGCCACCACCGCAATCGCCAGCAGAATGCCGGGAAACGCGAACAGCACGTCGCAGATGCGCATGATAAGGCGATCCCACCAGCCTTCGTAATAACCCGCCAGCAACCCAAGCACCGTACCAATCGCTGCGCCAATCAGCACGGCAAAAAGGCCGGCCGCCAGCGAGATCTGCGCGCCAACCAGCACGCGGCTGAAGATATCGCGGCCCAGCGAATCGACGCCGAACCAGTGCACCAGCGACGGCCCTTCATTCAGCCGGTCATAGTCGAAGTAGGTTTCCGCATCGTAGGGAGCAATCCACGGCGCAATTACCGCCAGCAGGATCAGCAGCAGCACAAACAGCCCGGCGGCCATAGCCAGTGGCTGGCGGCAAAAACGTCGCCAGAACTCATGCCACGGCGTGCGGACATGTCCCGGTTTCACCACCGGCATGGCGTTCAAAATCGCCTGTCGGCGCCAGTTAAACAATCGCATCCTTACTTATACCTGATAGCAGGGTTGAGCGCGGCGTAGAGCACATCAACCACCAAGTTGATAAGAATAAATTCCAGCGAAAAGAGCAGCACTTCCGCCTGGATCACCGGGTAGTCGCGCATTTCCACCGAGTCCACTAGCAAACGCCCCAGCCCCGGCCAGTTAAAGACTTTTTCCACCACAATCGAGCCGCCCAGCAGGAAGCCAAATTGCAGCCCCATCATAGTGACGACCGGGATCATCGCATTACGCAGACCGTGCTTAAGGATCACCCAGCGCTCGCTGACGCCTTTGGCGCGCGCGGTGCGCATATAATCCTCATTCAGCACATCAACAAACGAGGCGCGGGTGAAGCGCGCCATCACGGCGGCCACGGCCGCGCCCAGCGTCAAAGAAGGCAAAATATAGTGCTGCCAGCTATCGGCGCCCACGGTCGGCAACCAGCCCAGTTCAACGGAGAAGATTTGCATCAGCAGCATCCCCAGCGCAAAAGCGGGGAATGAGATCCCGGTGACCGCCAGCGCCATTCCCAGATGATCCGGCCAGCGGTTGCGCCACACGGCGGCGGCAATGCCGGCACCCAGCCCGAACAGCATCGCCCAGAACATGCTGGTGAGGGTTAGCAGCAGCGTCGGCATAAAGCGGCTGGCGATCTCATCCACTACCGGGCGGCGGGACGCCATCGAAATGCCGAAATCCCCCTGCAACACGCTGGTGATGTAGTGCCAGAACTGTAACCACAGTGGCTGATCCAGCCCAAGCTGGCGGCGCACCAGTTCAATCACCTGCGCGTCAGCCTCCTGCCCGGCAATCAGCCGCGCCGGATCCCCTGGCAGTAAATGCACAAATAAAAACACCAGCACAGCCACAATCAGTAGCGTCGGGATCAGGCCCAGCAGGCGTTTAATAATATAATTAAGCATCGCTTGTTCCCTCATGCCCCCTTCCGTCCGGTAAGGTGGAATGAGTCAGTTATTTCACCAAATCAGCATTGTCAAAGCTGAACCCGGTATCGGGCATGATATAGAAACCGGTCAGCTTCTTGTTATGCGCGGAAACCAGCTTTTCCACCACCAGCGGCACCCATGGCGCCTCCTGCCAGATGATGTCCTGCGCCTGTTTGTACAAACGCTCTTTCTCTTGCGGGCTGAAGGTTCTTAGCGCATCGGCAAAATCTTTATCCACCTGTGGGTTACTGTAAAACGCGGTGTTGAACTGCGTCGGCGGCCAGTTCCATGAAGCAAACAGCGGCGACAGCCCCCAGTCTGCTTCGCCGGTTGAGGCCGACCAACCGGTATAAAACATGCGTACGCCACTCTCTTTCTGCCCTTTGGCTTCCACTTGCGCCGCGCGCTGCCCGGCATCCATCGCGGTCACCTGCACTTTAATCCCCACCTGCGCCAGTTGCTGCTGGGTAAACTGCAACACCTTCTGCGCGGTACTGTGGTTATGCGACGACCACAGCGTTGTGCTGAAGCCCTGCGGATAACCCGCCTCTTTCAGCAGCTCGCGGGCTTTTGCCGGATCGTAAGGCCAGGGCTGATATGCCTGCGAATAGGGGATCGACGGCGGCAACACGCCGGTAGCGGGCGTAGCGAAACCGGCAAAAGCTACCTTCACCAGCGCCGGGCGGTTGATAGCGTAGTTAATCGCTTCGCGCACTTTCGGGTTATCAAACGGTTTTTGTGTGACGTTCATGCTGATGTAACGCTGCATAATCGACGGGCTGGCGACCAGTTCAAGCTTGCTGTTTCTCTTCAGCACTTCCGCCTGCTCATAAGGGATCGGAAATGCGAACTGCGCCTCGCCGGTTTGCAGCATCGCCGCACGCGTATTGTTATCCACCACCGGGCGCCAGGTGATGGAATCGAGTTTCGGCTGCCCTTTCTGCCAGTAACCGTCGAACTTCTTCACCTTCACAAAGTCGGTCTGATTCCAGGCTTCCAGTTCATACGGGCCGGTACCCACCGGATGAAAACCGATATCTTTGCCGTACTTTTTTAGCGCCGCCGGAGAGATCATCGCCGTTGCCGGATGCGCCAGGATATTGATAAACGCCGAGAAAGGCTGCTTAAGAATGATTTTTACCGTGTAGCGATCCACCACCTCGGTTAAGTCGATATTTTTATACAGGTTGTAGCGCTTCAGGCTGTTATCCGGATCGCTGGCGCGATCGAGGTTGGCCTTAACGGCTGCGGCATCAAAATCGGTTCCATCCTGAAACTTCACGCCCTGACGCAGGAAAATGGTGTAGATCAGCCCGTCGGCAGAAACTGTGTAGCTTTGCGCCAGCACGTTTTCCAGTTTCATATCTTTATCCAGGCCAAACAGCCCCTGATAAAAGGATTTTGCTACCGCCTGCGACAGCGTGTCATTGGCATCATAGGGATCGAGCGTGGTGAAATTGGAGCCGACCGCAACCACCACGTCTTTCGCGGCAAAGGCCTGCGTGGCGGTCAGCGCGAACAACATGCCTGCAACGAGCCGCCACTGCCGGTAAACGAATTGTGTCATGTTGCTCTCCTGAATAACCCTGCCACTGCTCAGTTAAAAACGGGACTGCGTACTGCCAGGCGTGGAACGGGCAACATAGTGCCCCGGCCCCACGTTCTGCAACTGCACGCGTTGCATTGACTCGCCGCGCTTGCGGATATTGCTGGGCATGTCATCAGATAACAGCACTCTTTGCGCATGGGTATGCGCAGGATCGGCCACCGGAACCGCCGACATTAATTTGCGCGTATAGGGGTGTTGCGGGTTTTCGAATACCGCGCGGCGCGGGCCAATCTCAACAATCTGCCCAAGGTACATTACCGCCACCCGGTGGCTGATGCGCTCCACCACCGCCATATCGTGGGAAATAAACAGGAACGCGATCCCCATTTCACGCTGGAGATCGAGCAATAAATTGATGATCTGCGCGCGGATAGAGACATCCAGCGCCGAGACCGACTCATCCGCCACTACCACGCGCGGATTCAGCGCCAGCGCGCGGGCAATGCAGATGCGCTGCCGCTGGCCGCCGGAAAACTCATGCGGGTAACGCCAGGCGTGCTCCGGTTTCAGGCCGACGCGCTCCAGCAGCCACTCAATCCGCTGATGTCCCTCTTTTTCCGCTAATAAATTGTGCACCCGCAGCGGCTCGATAATCGAATCGCCCACCGTCTGGCGGGGATCCAGCGAAGCATAAGGATCCTGGAAAATAAACTGAATATCGCGACGCACCTGTTTCAATTTGCTGTCCGGCAACGTGTCGATCCGCTGGCCGTTAAAGATAATCGAACCGCCCTGACTCTCCACCAGCCGCAGCAGCGCCCGCCCGGTGGTTGACTTTCCACAGCCGGATTCACCGACCAGCGACAGCGTTTCGCCCGGCCAGAGATCAAAGCTGACGCCTTCCACCGCATGTACCTCTTTGGTCACGCGGTTGAGAATGCCGCTGCGCAGCGGAAAGCGCGCTTCCAGATCGCGCACCTGCAAAATCGGCTCGCCCGGCACCACCGTATTCTGTTCGGTTTCCGCTTCCTGATGCTGAGGGTTTTTCATGGAAATCAGCGGAAAGCGGCGCGGCAGATTGCTGCCGTTCATCGCGCCAAGTTTGGGCACTGCAGCCAGCAGCGCTTTGGTATAAGGATGCGACGGCGCATTGAAAACCTGATCTACCGTGCCCGTCTCCACCGCTTCGCCATCGTTCATCACCAGAACCCGGTCGGCGACATCCGCCACCACGCCCATATCGTGAGTGATAAAAATCACCCCCATCGACATCTCTTTTTGCAGCACCGCGATCAGTTGCAGGATCTGCGCCTGGATCGTGACATCCAGCGCGGTGGTCGGCTCGTCGGCGATCAGCACCGCCGGGCGACACGACAGCGCCATAGCAATCATCACCCGCTGGCGCATGCCGCCGGAAAGCTGATGCGGGAAGCTGGATAAAATAGCCTGCGACTCCGGAATGCGCACCAGGTCGAGCATGCGCCGCGCTTCATTCATCGCATCTTCACGCCCCAGCCGCTGGTGCAGGCGAATCGACTCGGCAATCTGCTCGCCAACCGGAAAGACCGGGTTGAGCGAGGTCATCGGTTCCTGAAAAATCATCGCAATGTCAGCGCCGCGCACGCTACGCATCTGCGACGAAGAGAGGCGGGTCAGATCCACTTTCTGGCGATTGCGCCGCGTCAAGCGCATATGATCGCAGCTCACTTCACCGCCTGCCTGTTCAATCAGGCGCAGCAGCGACAGCGCCGTCACCGATTTACCGGAGCCGGACTCGCCGACAATCGCCAGCGTTTCGCCCCGTTTCAGGGAAAATGAGAGGTGACGTACCGCCGGGGTCAGCTCTTTTTCATCACGAAAACCGATATTCAGATTGCGGACATCCAGCACCACATCGGCATCTGTCTCAACCCCGTGCGACACCCCACTCTCCTTATTCACGATAAATGCCTACGCTCGGCGCATCGCCGGCATAGCCCCAGGCGCGGTACATCCCTTCGCTGTTAAACGGCAATGCGACATTGCCTTCACGATCGATAGCAATCAGCCCGCCGCTGCCGCCGAGCGCCGGGAGTTTATCCATCACCACCGCTTCGCAGGCCTCGTGCAGGCTTAATCCGCCGTAGTCCATCAGCGCCGCAATATCGTACGCCGCCAGCGTGGGGATAAAGACTTCGCCGGTGCCGGTACAGGAGACCGCTACACTGGCGTTATTGGCATAACACCCGGCGCCCGGCAGCGGGCTGTCGCCGACGCGCCCCGGCAATTTATTGGTCATACCACCCGTAGAGGTCGCGGCCGCCAGGTTCCCCTGTTTATCGAGCGCCACCGCACCAACCGTACCGAATTTTTTACTCTCATCGAGCGGCGCAGAGCCATGATCGAGCACCGTTTGCCCGTTTTCCCGCGCCTGCAACAGTTGCTGGAAACGCTCCGGCGTAGAGAAGATCGTCGGCGAAACCTCGGCCATACCGTGCGAAAAGGCGAAATTCTCCGCCCCTTCGCCAATCATTAATACGTGCGGGCTTTGCTCCATCACCAGCCGCGCCGCCAGCACCGGGTTGCGCAGGCGGCTGACGCCTGCGACGGCCCCGGCGTGCAGAGTGTTGCCATCCATCACGCAGGCATCAAGTTCGTGGGTTTCATCGCGGGTGAACACCGCGCCGATCCCGGCGTTAAACAGCGGGCACTCTTCCAGCAGGCGCACCGCTTCGGTGACCACGTCCAGCGCGCTTTCGCCCGCCTCCAGCATTCGCTGGCCGGTTTCGACAATCGAAGAGAGTGCCTCGACATATCGCAGCTCCTGTTGCTGGCTCATCTGCGCACGGGCGATCGCTCCCGCCCCGCCATGTATTGCGATTACCGCTTTCACCATTTGTGCTGCCCGGGTTCACTTCGTTTCCGACGATTTCTGAATATAGAAATTCGTTACAACGATGTAAAGCGATGTGATTACAACGAGGTAGCCGCAAGCCGTGTTGGCGACTCGCCTTTTCTGCCATAATGTGCCCCTTAACGCATTGTGCAGGACAGTAAATATGGAATCATCAAATGGCCTGATCTCACTGGAGACGGCCCTGTCACAGATGTTGTCACGCATTTCGCCGCTGACGGAAAGCGAAACCTTACCGCTCATCGCCTGCTTTGGCCGCGTGGTGGCAGAAGATATTATCTCCCCGCTAAATGTCCCCGGTTTTGATAACTCGGCGATGGACGGTTATGCCGTGCGGATCGCCGATGTGAGTAGCGGCAGCGCTTTACCGGTGGCGGGCAAAGCCTTTGCCGGACAGCCTTTCGCAGGCGAGTGGCCAGCAGGCACCTGCGTGCGCATTATGACCGGCGCGCCGATTCCTGCCGGTTGCGATGCCGTCGTGATGCAGGAACAAACCGAGCAAAAAGACGCCGGTATCCGCTTTACCTCTGAGGTACGCCAAAATCAGAACATCCGCAGGGCCGGTGAAGATATCACCAAAGATGCCGTGGTGTTTCGCGCCGGAACCAAACTGACTGCCGCCGAGTTGCCAGTGCTGGCATCGCTGGGCATTGCGGATGTCTCCGTGCTGCGCAAAGTCCGCGTGGCGCTGTTCTCTACCGGTGACGAGCTGCAACTGCCGGGGCAACCGCTGGCCGACGGGCAGATTTATGACACCAACCGCCTGGCTATTCATCTGATGCTGGCGCAACTGGGTTACGAGGTGATTAACCTCGGCATTATTCCGGACGATCCGGAAAAACTGCGTGCGACCTTTATTGCCGCAGACCAGCAGGCCGATGTGGTCATTAGCTCCGGCGGCGTGTCGGTAGGCGAAGCCGATTACACCAAAACCATCCTCGACGAACTGGGCGAAATCGCCTTCTGGAAGCTGGCGATCAAGCCCGGCAAACCCTTCGCCTTCGGCAAGCTGAGCCATAGCTGGTTCTGCGGTCTGCCCGGCAATCCGGTTTCCGCTGTTCTCACTTTCTACCAACTGGTGCAGCCGCTGCTGGCGAAACTGAGCGGCGATACGGCTACTTTCGAGCCGCTGCGTTTTCGCGCCCGCGCCGTGGAACGGTTGAAAAAGACACCCGGTCGTCTCGATTTCCAGCGCGGCATAGTAAGCCGCGGCGAAGATGGTTCGCTGGAAGTGCGCAGTACCGGACATCAGGGTTCGCACATTTTCAGCTCCTTCAGCCAGGGCAACTGTTTCGTGGTGCTGGAGCGCGAGCGCGGCAATGTCGAAGCGGGCGAATGGGTGGACGTTGAGATGTTTACCCCGCTCTTTGGAGGCTAAAGATGGTCGAACTCAGCGACGCGGAGATGATGCGCTACAACCGGCAGATCATTCTGCGCGGTTTTGATTTTGACGGTCAGGAGCGGTTAAAAGCTGCCCGCGTGCTGGTGGTCGGCCTGGGCGGTCTGGGTTGCGCTGCCGCGCAGTATCTGGCGGCGGCGGGCGCCGGGCAGATGACGCTGCTCGATTTCGATAGCGTGGCGCTCTCCAATCTGCAACGCCAGACGCTGCACGGCGATGCGGATATTGGCGTGGCGAAAGTGGATTCCGCCCGCGAATCGCTGCTGCGCATTAATCCGCATGTGCAGTACACCGCCATCAATGCGCTGCTGGATGAAGCGTCGCTGTTCGCGCAGATTGCCGCCCATGACCTGGTGCTGGACTGCACCGATAATGTCGCCATTCGCAATCAACTCAACGCGGGCTGTTTTCAGCATAAAGTGCCGCTGGTTTCCGGCGCGGCCATTCGTATGGAGGGGCAGATCAGCGTCTTTACCTGGCAAGAAAATACCCCCTGCTACCGCTGTCTGAGCCGCCTGTTTGGCGAAAACGCGCTGACCTGCGTGGAAGCCGGTGTGATGGCGCCATTAGTGGGCGTGATTGGTTCGTTGCAGGCGATGGAAGCGATAAAAGTGCTGGCGCACTATGGCACGCCAGCGGCGGGGAAAATCGTGATGTATGATGCGATGACCTGCCAGTTCCGCGAAATGAAACTGCAACGCAACCCCACCTGTGAAGTATGCGGCGGCTGATGTCATTGCCGGATGGCGCGATGCCAGCCGGCTTATTACTCAGAGCGTGACGCGCCCAAAGGCCGCCAGCCAGTCCTGTTCAAACTTCCCGACTGCCGCACTTACCGCCGGAGCAGCAATCATCTGCTGCGCCACATCCAGCGGCAGCGTAATGGATGCACAGCCCGCCAGCAGGCAATCCAGCGCCTGGCGCGGTGTTTTAAAGCTCGCCGCCAGCACTTTCGACTGCGGCGCATGCAGCGTGAGCAGGCGCTGTAACTCTGTCACGGTCTGAATTCCGTCGCCGCCCTGCGCATCTACGCGGTTAACATACGGCGCGATATACTCCGCGCCCGCCAGCGCCGCCAGCAATCCCTGCGCCGCGCCGTAAACGGCAGTGCCGAGCGTCGGAATACCTTCCGTTTTTAAGCGCTTAATCGCCGCCAGACCTTCTGCCGTTACCGGTACTTTCACCACCAGATCGGCCACCATTTCCCGCAGCTTACGCGCTTCGGCCACCATACCGTCGGCATCATTCGCCAGCACCTGGGCAAACAACCGCCCGCGGCCGTCCAGCGCCTCATGCAAGGCGGGCAACAGTTTCTCAATTGGTATAGCGCCGCTGGCGACAATGCTGGGGTTTGTGGTTACACCCGCCAGCGGGAAGATACGCGCCAGTTTCTTCACTGCCGCGACATCAGAGGTATCAAGATAGAGTTCCATCGTTTTCACCTGAAGTGTGAGTTTCCGCATGCTTTAACGCTATCACGCAACAACCCGCCAAAGAGTTGACCTTCATCAAAATAACTTTCATTCGAAAGTAATTTACTATTCATATGAAATAACGGAGGCAGGTTATGATTTTCAATATTCAGCGCTATTCCACCCATGATGGCCCCGGTATTCGTACGGTGGTCTTTCTGAAGGGCTGTTCGCTGAGCTGCCGCTGGTGCCAGAACCCGGAAAGCCGCTCCCGCACGCGCGACCTGCTGTTTGATGAGCGTCTGTGCCTTGCAGGCTGCGATTTGTGTCAGCAGGCCGCACCGCAGGTGATTGAGCGTGCGCTGAACGGTTTGCTGATCCACCGGGAAAAGCTAAACGATACGCAGCTTAACGCCCTGACCGATTGCTGCCCGACCCAGGCGCTGAGCGTCTGCGGCGAAACGCAAAGCGTTGATGAAATCATGGCCGCCGTGCTGCGCGATAAACCCTTTTACCTGCGCAGCGGCGGCGGGATCACCCTTTCCGGCGGCGAACCGTTTATGAACCCGCAACTGGCGCAGGCGCTGCTGCAAAGCAGCCACCAGCAGGGTATTCATACGGCAGTGGAAACCTGCCTGCATGTGCCGTGGCACTATATCGAACCTTCCCTGCCTTACGTTGATCTGTTTCTGGCGGATTTGAAGCACGTCGATGAGGCTCTATTTCGTCAGTGGACCGGCGGTTCGGCCAGACGCGTGCTCGACAACCTGAAACGGCTGGCGCAGGCGGGGAAAAAGATGACCATCCGCGTGCCGCTGATCCCCGGTTTTAACGCTGACGAAGCGTCAATCAAAGCCATTACCACCTTTGCCGCCGACGAACTGAACGTCAGCGACATCCATTTTTTGCCTTATCACACGCTGGGCATGAACAAGTACCACCTGCTTGGCGAACCCTACACCGCCCCTGAAAAGCCGCTCGACGCCCCGCAATTGCTGGCGTTTGCCGAAGATTTTGCCAGCCAGAAAGGGCTGACGGCGACATTACGAGGATAACACCATGACCACACTGCAACTGAACACGCTGACTGACCGCATCAAAGCGCATAAAACGGCGCTGATCCATATTGTTAAACCGCCGGTCTGCACCGAACGCGCCCGCCATTACACTCAGATTTATCAGCAGAATATGGATAAACCGCTGCCGGTACGTCGCGCGCTGGCGCTGGCGCACCATCTGGCGCAGCGCACGATCTGGATCAAGCATGACGAGTTGATTATCGGCAACCAGGCCAGCGAAGTTCGCGCCGCGCCGATCTTCCCGGAATACACCGTTTCGTGGATTGAAAAAGAGATCGACGAACTGGCGGATCGCCCCGGTGCCGGTTTTGCCGTCAGCGAAGAGAATAAGCGCATACTGCATGAGATCTGCCCGTGGTGGCGCGGCCAGACGGTGCAGGATCGTTGCTATGGTATGTTTACCGACGAACAAAAAGCGCTGCTCGACACCGGCATTATTAAAGCCGAAGGCAATATGACCTCCGGCGATGCGCACCTCGCCGTCAACTTCCCGCTGCTGCTGGAGAAAGGGCTGGATGGTCTGCGGCATAAAGTGGACGAACGCCGTACGCGCATCAACCTGACGGTGCTTGACGATCTGCACGGCGACCAGTTCCTGAAAGCGATCGATATCGTGCTTGAGGCCGTGAGCCTGCATATTGAGCGTTTTGCCGATCTGGCGCGGAAAATGGCGGGTGAAGAAACGCGCCAAAGCCGCCGCGACGAACTGCTGGCGATAGCGGAAAACTGCCTGATTATTGCCCATGAACCGCCGAAAACCTTCTGGCAGGCGTTGCAGCTTTGCTATTTTATCCAGTTGATTTTGCAAATTGAATCCAACGGCCACTCGGTCTCGTTCGGCCGCATGGATCAGTATCTCTATCCCTATTACCGCCGCGATGTTGAACTGCAACAATCACTGCAACGGGAAGATGCCATCGAGCTGTTGCACAGTTGCTGGTTGAAGCTGCTGGAAGTGAACAAGATCCGTTCCGGCTCGCACTCGAAAGCGTCGGCGGGTAGCCCGCTGTACCAGAACGTCACCATCGGCGGGCAGCAGTGGATTAACGGCGCAGCGCAGGATGCGGTAAATCCGCTGTCGTATGCGATCCTCGAATCCTGTGGTCGTCTGCGCTCCACGCAGCCGAACCTGAGCGTGCGTTACCACGCCGGGATGAGCAGCGACTTCCTCGACGCCTGCGTGCAGGTGATCCGCTGCGGCTTCGGCATGCCGGCGTTCAATAACGACGAAATTGTGATCCCGGAATTTATCAAACTGGGCGTCGAAACGGCCGATGCCTACGACTATGCCGCGATTGGCTGTATCGAAACCGCGGTCGGCGGCAAATGGGGCTACCGCTGCACCGGCATGAGTTTTATCAATTTTGCCCGCGTGATGCTGGCCGCGCTGGAAGGCGGTCGCGACGCCACCAGCGGTAAGATCTTCCTGCCGCAGAGCAAAGCGCTTTCCACCGGTAACTTTGCGGCATTTGATGAAGTGATGCAGGCGTGGGATCGGCAGATCCGCTATTACACGCGTAAATCCATCGAGATCGAGTATGTCGTCGATACCATGCTGGAAGAGAACGTGCCGGATATTCTCTGCTCAGCGCTGGTTGACGACTGCATCGAACGGGCGAAAAGCATCAAACAGGGCGGTGCGAAGTATGACTGGGTTTCCGGTTTGCAGGTCGGGATCGCCAACCTCGGCAACAGCCTGGCTGCGGTGAAAAAACTGGTCTTTGATCAGGGCGTAATCGGGCAGCAGCAACTGGCAGATGCGCTGGCGGCGAATTTTGACGGCCTGACGCACGAACAACTGCGCCAGCGTCTGGTGAACAGCGCGCCGAAATACGGTAACGACGATGACAGCGTGGATAACCTGCTGGTGCGCGCCTATCAGACCTATATCGACGAACTGAAGCAGTACCATAATCCACGCTACGGCCGCGGCCCGATTGGCGGCAATTACTACGCCGGAACGTCGTCGATTTCCGCCAACGTGCCGTTTGGTGCCGCCACCATGGCAACGCCGGATGGCCGCAAGGCGCACACCCCGCTGGCGGAAGGTGCAAGTCCCGCTTCCGGTACCGATCATCTCGGCCCGACGGCGGTCATCAGTTCGGTGGGTAAACTGCCGGTCGAAGCGATCCTCGGCGGCGTGTTGTTGAACCAGAAGCTGAACCCGGCAACGCTGGAAAACGAGAGCGATAAGCAGAAACTGATGGTGCTGCTGCGCACGTTCTTTGAAGTGCATAAGGGCTGGCATATTCAGTACAACATTGTTTCGCGCGAGACGCTGCTGGAAGCGAAAAAACATCCGGATCAGTACCGCGATTTGGTGGTGCGCGTGGCAGGTTATTCGGCGTTCTTCACCGCCCTGTCGCCGGATACGCAGGACGACATTATCGCCCGTACCGAACACACTTTGTAAGGTGATTGCCGGACAGCGCTGCGTTTGTCCGGCAATATACATAACGCCGCTATCTGTACCCCCTTCCCCTTTAACCTATGGATTTCGAATGGCAGGAAGGCGGCAAGGCGGTAAGTCCCCGGGAGCTTACACAAGTAAGTGACCGGGGCGCACCGCCGCAGCCAACGCACCTGCGGTTCGAAAGACGACGGTTAAACTTTCATATGAAATAAAATTTGTGCATCAGCTCACATTGTCTCTAGAATATTGCTCGTTACAAAAATATTCAGGAGCGCAGTATATGACCGTCAAAGTTATCGTCACTGACATGGACGGAACTTTCCTTGATGACGCCAAGCAGTACGATCGCACGCGGTTTATGGCGCAATTCCAGCAACTTCAGCAGCGCGGTATTGAGTTTGTGGTCGCCAGCGGCAACCAGTATTACCAGCTGATCTCCTTCTTCCCGGAACTGAAAGAGACGATTTGTTTCGTCGCCGAAAACGGCGCGCTGGTGTATGAACATGGCCAGCAACTGTTCCACGGTGAGCTGACCCGTCACGAAGCGCAGGTCGTCATTGGCGAACTGTTAAAAGACAGCAGCCTGAACTTTGTCGCCTGCGGGCTGGAAAGCGCCTACGTAAGCGAGAACGCCCCGGCCGAATTTGTCGATCTGATGTCAAAGCACTACTACCGTTTAAAACCGGTGCGCGATTTCCAGAAGATTGACGACACGCTGTTTAAGTTCTCGCTGAACTTACCGGACAGCGAGATTCCGCAGCTCATCGATGAACTGCATGTCTCACTTGATGGCATTATGAAGCCGGTCACCAGCGGTTTTGGCTTCGTTGATTTGATTATCCCCGGTCTGCATAAAGCCAACGGCATTACCCGCCTGCTGAAACGCTGGGGCGTGTCGCCGCAGCAGTGCGTCACCATTGGCGACAGCGGTAATGACGCTGAAATGCTACGCATGACGGAGTTCTCCTTTGCCATGGGCAACGCCGGGGATGCCATTAAAGCCATTGCCCGCCATCAGACCGATGACAACAATCATCAGGGCGCGCTGAACGTGATTCAGGCCGTGCTCGATAATACCGCACCGTTCGACCGCTAATCTCCCGCCGGAGCGCCCGCTCCGGCTTTTTCCTCCCCTGCTCTTCTCTCTTTTCTCCCTTTGTGCTGCCCATCAAATTTTTAAACTTGCATTAACTTATTTTTAACTTAGATTATCACTTGTAAGTTTAATTTCTTTCGAATGAAAGTTGAGAGGTTCACATGACGTTTACCAGCGAGACCTTGCCTGCCGATCACAAAGCGTCGATTCGTCAGATGAAACAGACACTGCGCGCGCAGATCGGCGACGTGCAAAGCGTCTTTAACCGCCTGAGCGAGCAGATTGCCGCCCGTGTCGCAGAGATCAAAGCGCTGCAAGCGCGCGGCGAATCGGTCTGGCCACAAATCCCTTACGCCGATATTGCGCAGGGCCGTGTTAGCGACGCGCAGCGGGCGCTGATTAAACAGCGCGGTTGCGCGGTGATCAAAGGCCACTTTCCGCGCGATCGGGCGCTGGGCTGGGATCGCGCAATGCTGGATTATCTCGACGCCAACCATTTTGACGATGTGTATAAAGGCCCGGGCGACAGCTTCTTTGGCACGCTGGAAGCGTCGCGCCCGGAAATCTACCCGATTTACTGGTCGCAGGCGCAAATGCAGGCGCGGCAAAGCAATGAAATGGCGGCAGTGCAATCTTTCCTCAATCGCCTGTGGCGTTTCGAAAGCGAAGGCCGCCAGTGGTTCGACCCGGATGTCAGCGTGATCTACCCGGATCGCATCCGCCGTCGCCCGCCGGGTACCACCTCAAAAGGGCTCGGCGCGCATACCGATTCCGGCGCGCTGGAGCGCTGGTTGCTGCCCGCTTACCAGCGCGTATTCGCCAGCGTGTTTAACGGCAAACTGGAAGAGTACGATCCGTGGGATGCCGCGCATCGCACCGAGGTGGAAGAGTACACGGTGGATAACACCACCAAATGCTCAGTATTCCGTACCTTCCAGGGCTGGACGGCGCTGTCGGACATGATCCCCGGCCAGGGATTGCTGCACGTGGTGCCGATCCCGGAAGCGATGGCGTATATCCTGCTGCGTCCGCTGCTTGACGATGTGCCGGAGGATGAGCTGTGCGGCGTCGCGCCGGGCCGCGTTCTGCCGGTTTCAGAGAAGTGGCACCCGCTACTGATTGAGGCGCTGAGCAGCATACCAGCGCTGGACGCGGGCGATTCCGTGTGGTGGCACTGCGATGTTATCCACTCGGTCGCGCCGGTGGAAAACCAGCAGGGCTGGGGGAACGTGATGTATATTCCCGCCGCGCCGCTGTGCGAGAAGAACCTCGCTTATGCCCGCAAGGTGAAAGTGGCGCTGGAGCAAGGCGCATCGCCGGGGGATTTCCCGCGCGAGAACTACGAAAGCGACTGGACAGGCCGCTTTACGCTTGATGATCTGAATGCGCACGGTAAACGCGCGCTGGGTATCGACGTTTAAGCGTCGTATAGCCCCTGCCATTCAACGGCGGTGCGTTGCTGTCCCGAACGTATCCGCCGTACCGATTCCCGCACCACCAGCGTGCCGTTCAACAGCAGCGAACCGACCGCCGCCTGCGGACGAATCAACCGCTGCTGTAACAGATGCACCGCTTCAACGCCCAGCTCATCGCGCGGAACATGCACCGCCGTCAGCGGGACATCCTGAATCGCCGCCAGGTTAAAGGCATCGATACTCATCACCGAGATATCCTGCGGCACACGCAAACCGCGCTGCTGCAACGCGCGCACCGTGCCTTCCGCCATAAAATCCCCACTGACGAGAAATGCCGTGGGCGGCACATTATGCGCCGGGTCGTCCAGCCACTCGCCCACCCGCTGCTGCGCTTCGCGGGCGCTGAAACTGGGAACCGTGATCAAATTGCGCTTGCTGTTAAAGCGCAAATTGTCATGCAGCCAGGCATCTTTGATCCCCGCCAGCCGCAGATCCATGGTGTAACGGCGCAGGCACATAACAGTCACCACGTCGCGGTGGCCCATATCAAACAGATAGCGTGCGGCAAATTCGCCAATGGTGCGGTGATCCGGCGCGATCGACGGTAGACGCATCCGCCTGTCGCGGCAGTTGATCAACACGCAGGGTTTACCGCTCTCTGCTGCCAGATCGTGAATGTGCGGATCGTCAATGCCGAGCAGGATTGCGGCCTGCGTTTCCGCAGCCTGCATCCTGCCAAGAAACGTGCCGGCGTCGCTGTCCAGCTCCTCCAGCGCACAGTAGCGCAGCCGTACTTCGTGAGAATCGAGCGCTTTGTTGATGCTCTGTATCACGCGGTAATAAAAGATGTCGGACCGCTCATCAAAAGCGCGCTGCGGCGCAAAGACCACCAGGTTATTCAGCAACAGACGCCCGGCAGCAATGCCCTCCATCACGCCCAGCTCACGGGCGCAGGCGAGCACCGCGCTTCGTGCCTGCTCGCTGGTGTTTGCTTTACCGGCCAGCACGCGTGAAACGGTACTGGTAGACAGGTTTGTACGGCGGGCAATTTCACTGATTTTTAGCTTTTTATCCATTCTGTGATCTCGCTCCATTTGCTGAATGGGAAAATTTTCATGAGCCATAAACCCTGTTATTCATGGCATGAATAAGAGTTTGCCGCATATCTGCCGTCACTGATGAGAATCCTTGCACAAAATCCGCTTTAGCGGCGCATTTTTCTCACCTAACGTAAACCTGTCGTACAACTTCCATACTAGTTGTATGCATTTTGATGGCAAAAAACGAAAAAAATCTTCTGGCGAACCACTTCGGTATAACAAATCTGAAAGACTCGCCCCGACTTCCCTACAAAACGATGTGCGGAGAAAAGAATGAGCCAGGGAATCAACAACGAAATGGCGGCCAGCAAGAGCCGCCGGATAGTGAAAAAATTACGCTGGTGGATGCTGGTGCTGTTTTTATTCGGTGTGACGGTGAACTACATCACCCGTAACTCGCTGGGCATTCTGGCGCCGGAACTGAAAAGCAGCCTCGGTATCACCACCGAACAGTACTCGTGGATTGTCGGCGCCTTTCAGCTCGCTTACACCATTTTTCAGCCGCTGTGCGGCTGGCTGATTGATGTTATCGGCCTGAAAGTCGGCTTTATGGTGTGCGCCATTATCTGGGCGCTGGCCTGTATCTTCCACGCGGGTGCTGCCAACTGGGTGCATCTGGCGATCCTGCGCTTCACCATGGGCGCATCGGAAGCTGCTGCCACGCCAGCCAACGCCAAAACCATCGGCGAATGGTTCCCGAAAGCGGAACGCCCGGTTGCTGCGGGCTGGGCGGGCGTCGGCTTCTCGATTGGTGCGATGCTGGCGCCGCCGATCATCTACTTCGCCCATGCCTCGTTTGGCTGGCAGGGCGCGTTTATGTTTACCGGCGTGCTGGCGCTGGTGTGGGTCATTTTGTGGTGGGCGTTTTACCATAATCCGGATAAACACCCGAACCTGAGCAAGGACGAACTGACCTTTATTCAGCAGGATCACGAACCGCCAGCGGTGAAACTCCCCTTCTTTACTGCGCTGAAAACCGTATCGAAAAACAAGCGCTTTTACGGTATCGCCATTCCCGCTTTTATGGCGGAACCGGCATGGGCGGTGCTGAGTTTCTGGGTGCCGCTCTATCTGGCGAAAGAGCACGGCATGGATCTGAAGCAGATTGCGATGTTCGCCTGGCTGCCGTTCCTCGCCGCTGACCTCGGCAGCGTGGCGAGCGGTTATCTGACCAAACTCTATACCCGCTGGTTTGGCTGCACCCGTGTGAACTCGGTGGTGGCCAGTTCCGTGACCGGCGCATTCCTGATGATTTCGCTGGCCGTGGTCGCCATCACGCGCGATCCCTACATCACCATTGTGTTGATCTCGATTGGCGGTTTTGGCCACCAGATCATCTCCTGCATGTTGAGCGCACTGGTGGTCGAGTCCTTCGATAAAGGGCAAATGGCGACGGTGAACGGCATGCGCGGCTCGGCGGCGTGGATCGCCAGCTTCCTCTTTTCACTGCTGATCGGCGTGACCGCCGACAAGATTGGTTTCAATCCGCTGTTTATTGCCATGGGTTTCTTTGACCTGATTGGCGCTCTGTTCCTGGTGGCATTTATTGCTGAACGTCGCGCTAAACGCGCCTGATTGTGGATCGTTGAAATGAAAACGCTGAAAAACTGGACGTTACAAAAACAGGCGGCTCACCACGTTGAGCTGCTGGTGGACGGGCAACACACCTTGTGCCTGTATGTGCTGGAAGAGCATCTGTTCCGCGTGCTGCTAAAACGCAAAGGCGAGCTGGCGCTGGACAGAACCTGGAGTATTGCGCCGCGTGAAGATGTGCCGTGGGAAGGCCGTTCGCGCGAAGATGTGTCGGGCTTCACCTTGCCCGCCTGGACGCTGACTCAGCAGGCCGACACGCTGGTGCTGGAAAGCGCGCAGCTACGCGTGACGGTCCACCAGCCGCTGTGGCTGGAGTGGCACTACCGCAATGCGGCGGGCGAGTGGCAGTGGCTGGCAGGCGATCGTCCTACCAGCGCCTATCTGGTGAACGCGCACGGCGACGGCGTGGCGCACTATCTCAGCCGTAAAAAAGAGGAGCGCTTTTACGGTCTTGGTGAAAAAGCGGGCAACCTGCAACGTAACGGCCAGCGCTATGAAATGCGCAACCTTGATGCAATGGGATATAACGCCGCCAGCACCGATCCGCTGTACAAACACATTCCCTTTACCCTGACGCGCCGGGACGATATCAGCTACGGCTTGTTTTATGACAACCTCAGCAGTTGCTGGCTGGATCTGGGCAATGAAATCGATAACTACCACACCGCTTATCGCCGCTGGCAGGCCGAAGCCGGTGATATCGATTACTACATTTTTACCGGCGCACGCGCACTGGATGTGACCAAAGCGTTTGTCCGCCTGACGGGGAAAACGCTGTTCGGGCCGAAATGGAGCCTCGGTTACAGCGGCTCGACCATGCATTACACCGATGCGCCGGATGCGCAAAATCAGCTGATGAACTTTATTCGCCTGTGCGAAGAACATGCGATTCCGTGCGATTCGTTCCAGCTCTCCTCCGGCTATACCTCAATTAACGGTAAGCGCTACGTCTTTAACTGGAACTACGACAAAGTGCCGCAGCCGAAAGTGATGAGCCAGGCGTTTCACGATGCCGGGCTGAAGCTGGCGGCGAATATCAAACCCTGCCTGTTGCAGGATCACCCGCGCTATAACGAAGTGGCGGAGAAAGGCCTGTTTATTCGCGATTCGGAAAACGACGCGCCGGAGCGTTCCAGCTTCTGGGACGATGAAGGGTCTCATCTCGATTTTACCAATCCGCAGACCGTTGCCTGGTGGCAGGACGGTGTGACCACGCAACTGCTGGAGATGGGGATTGATTCCACCTGGAACGATAATAATGAATTCGAAGTGTGGGACGGCGAAGCGCGCTGCCAGGGTTTTGGCCGCGAAATCGCCATCAAACATATTCGCCCGGTGATGCCGCTGCTGATGATGCGCGCCTCGATGGAAGCGCAGCAGCGTTTTGCGCCGCAGAAACGCCCGTATCTGATCTCCCGTTCCGGCTGCGCCGGGATGCAGCGCTATGTGCAGACCTGGAGCGGAGATAACCGCACCAACTGGGATACGCTGCGTTACAACACGCGGATGGGCGTCGGCATGAGCCTTTCCGGGTTGTATAACGTCGGTCACGATGTTGGCGGTTTCTCCGGCGATAAACCGGATGCGGAACTGTTCGTTCGTTGGGTACAGAACGGCGTGATGCATCCGCGCTTTACCATCCACTCCTGGAACGACGATCGTACGGTCAACGAACCGTGGATGTACCCGGCAATTACACCAGCGATCCGCAGCGCCATTGAATTGCGCTACCGCCTGTTGCCCTATCTCTACACGCTGCTGTGGCAGGCGCACGTCGACGATGAACCGATGTTGCGCCCAACGTTCCTCGATCACGAACATGACCAACAGACGTTCGAGGAGTGCGACGACTTCCTGCTCGGCCGCGATATTCTTGTCGCCAGCGTGGTTGAACCCGGCCAGCGCGAACGCCGCGTGTGGTTACCGGCCAATGACAACGGCTGGTATGACTTTTACAGCGGCGTCTGGTATGCGCCGGGCCAGTGGGTAACGCTGGATGCACCGCTGGAAACCCTGCCGTTACTGGTTCGTGCCGGTGCCGGATTGCCGATGAGCGAGCGCATTAGCCATGTGGATGCCAAAGCGGATGATACCCGCGAGCTGAGACTCTTCCCGGTAAAAGGTACGGGGCGTTCCGGCGGTCTGTTGTTTGAAGATGATGGCGAATCCTGGGGATATAAAGACGGCAATGCGCTGTGGCTGGAATGGGAAATGGTTTGCAGCGGCAGCAGCGTGGATTTACAGGTGCGCACCCGCGGTGATTACCGCCCGGCCTGGCAGGCGCTGAAAGTGACGCTGCCTGCGGGAGATAAACGCCAGTTATTGATCAATGGCGTGGCGGCAACGGAGTGGATGTTTGCATAACGCCGATGCCGGATGGCGCTGGCGCTTACCCGGCATCAGCGCCCTTTCAGCAATGAGACAGTTTTTGCTAACACCAGTCTTGCAGCGATGGGGTTAAGTTCCCCGCTCGAAATCGGCGAACCGAAGCGCAGATGACAAGGTCTGGACGCCATGGATGGCGGCCAGAGGCGAGTCGAGCAGGACAAAATTGCCGGGAGCAATTTTGAACAGCGCTTACGCTGGCCCCGAAGGGGCGAGTCCCATGGATGGGACGAGTAATCACGAGTCGACCCGACCGCAGGCAAATGTGCGGGAGGTGAGCGCAGTGCGAAGCACCGATTTCCCGCGGGGCCGCGGGGGATTGAAAAGGGGAAGCGCGGTGGCTTCCCCTTTTCCCGTTCACGTGATACCGAGTTGATGTGACCACCGTTCATCTGGTGAACGGAACAATTCCACCTACGTCAAACCAACGGTTTTGCCGGAAGGCGGCAAACCTGAGTATCCCTGGGAGCTTACATAAGTAAGTAACCGGGGTACGAAGGTGCAGCCAACGCACCTGCGGCGTGAAAGACGACGGAATACGCCGCAATTTACCTAAGTATTTCGCGTTGCAGGAAGGCGGCAAACCTGAGTATCCCCGGAAGCTTACATGAGTAAGTGACCGGGGTACGAAGGTGCAGCCAACGCACCTGCGGCGTGAAAGACGACGGTAAATTTATTCGATGCCCTGACTGCGCAAATAATCTTCATAGTTCCCGGTGAAATCCACCACGCGCTGCGGCGTAATCTCAATCACGCGGGTTGCCAGCGAACTTACGAATTCACGGTCGTGAGAAACAAAGATCAGCGTGCCCTGGTACATCTCCAGCGCCATGTTCAGCGACTCGATGGATTCCATATCAAGGTGGTTGGTTGGTTCATCCATCACCAGGATATTCGGTTTTTCCATCATCAGCTTACCGAACAGCATACGGCCCTTCTCACCACCGGAAAGCACCTTCGCTGGTTTCTTGATATCGTCCTGGCTGAACAGCAAACGACCGAGAATACTGCGCACCGCCTGCTCGTCATCGCCTTCCTGTTTCCACTGGCTCATCCAGTCGAACACAGTCAGATCGTTATCAAAGTCTGCGGCATGATCCTGCGCGTAATAACCGATGCTGGCATTTTCCGACCATTTCACCGTTCCGTTATCCGGCTGCAGATCGCCGACCAGCGTTTTCAGCAGAGTGGATTTACCCACGCCGTTAGTACCGAGCACCGCCACTTTCTCGCCCACTTCCAGCAGCAGGTTGAAGTTTTTAAACAGCGGGCCGTTATCAAAACCTTTGGTTAGTTGCTCCACTTCCAGCGCATTACGGAACAGTTTCTTGTCCTGCTCGAAGCGAATAAACGGGTTCTGACGGCTGGAGGCTTTCACCTCATCCAGCTTGATCTTATCAATCTGACGGGCGCGGGAAGTTGCCTGGCGAGATTTCGAGGCGTTGGCGCTAAAGCGGCTGACAAAGGATTGCAGCTCGGCGATTTGTGCTTTCTTCTTGGCGTTATCCGCCAGCAGGCGTTCGCGCGCCTGCGTTGCCGCCGTCATGTACTCATCATAATTACCCGGGTAAACGCGCAGCTCGCCGTAGTCGAGATCCGCCATGTGGGTACACACCATGTTGAGGAAGTGACGGTCGTGCGAAATGATGATCATGGTGCTGTCACGCTCGTTCAGCACCTGCTCCAGCCAGCGAATGGTATCGATGTCCAGGTTGTTGGTCGGTTCATCGAGCAGCAGAATGTCCGGGTTAGCGAACAGCGCCTGCGCCAGCAGCACACGCAGCTTCCAGCCGGGTGCCACTTCGCTCATCGGGCCGTAGTGTTGTTCTACAGGAATGCCAACGCCGAGCAGCAGTTCGCCCGCACGCGCTTCGGCGGAGTAGCCGTCCATTTCGCCGTACTGTACTTCAAGATCGGCCACTTTATAGCCATCTTCTTCGCTCATCTCAGCCAGGCCGTAGATGCGATCGCGTTCCTGTTTCACTTCCCACAGTTCGGCGTGACCCATGATCACCGTGTCGAGCACGCTGAACTCTTCAAAGGCAAACTGATCCTGGCGCAGCTTACCGATACGCTCGTTTGGATCGAGAGAGACGTTACCCAGCGTCGGTTCTAAATCACCGCCGAGGATCTTCATAAAGGTGGATTTTCCGCTCCCGTTAGCGCCGATCAGGCCATAACGGTTGCCGCCGCCGAATTTGACGGAAATATTTTCGAACAGCGGCTTGCTGCCGAACTGCATGGTGACGTTGCTGGTGACTAACACAGAGGTATCCTGAAATATGTGACAAACACCCTATTATGCCACAATTCCGAATTAGATTCCTGCCCGCTGTCAGATGGCTAAACTGCAAGCAAAAGGAAAAAAGTGTGATTTCGTACACATCTGAATTCCCTGAGCGCAGGAATGCACATATAATGCGCTTCCTGCATTCCTAACCCAACGGCCTGTGTGGCAAAAATCTCGCACAAAATGAACATGAAAATAAAAACCCTTTTCGCGGCGGCTTTGGCTGTCGTGGGATTTTGCAATAATGCGTCTGCTGTTACTTATCCGCTGCCGACAGACGGTAGCCGATTGATTGGTCAGAACCAGGTTGTCACTATCCCGGAAGGCAACACTCAGCCTCTGGAATATTACGCCGCTGAATATCAGATGGGCCTGTCCAACATGCTGGAAGCCAACCCGGGCATTGATGCCTACCTGCCGAAAGGCGGTACGGTAATGAATGTTCCGCAGCAACTGATCCTGCCGGATACCGTTCACGAAGGCATTGTCATCAACAGCGCAGAAATGCGTCTCTACTACTACCCGAAAGGCACCAATACGGTAATCGTGCTGCCTATCGGTATCGGCCAGCTCGGGAAAGATACCCCGATCGCCTGGACCACCAAAGTTGAGCGTAAGAAAGCCGGCCCGACATGGACGCCGACCGCGAAAATGCACGCGGAATACATTGCAGCAGGTCAACCGCTGCCGGCAGTGGTTCCGGCTGGCCCGGACAACCCGATGGGCCTGTATGCGCTCTATATCGGCCGTCTGTATGCGATCCACGGCACCAACGCCAACTTCGGTATCGGCCTGCGCGTAAGCCACGGCTGTGTGCGTCTGCGTAACGATGACATCAAATTCCTGTTCGAAAACGTGCCGGTCGGCACCCGCGTACAGTTCATTGATGAGCCAGTAAAAGCGACCACCGAGCCGGATGGCAGCCGCTATATCGAAGTTCACAACCCGCTGTCCACCACGGAAGCGCAGTTCAACGGCGGCGAAATTGTGCCGATCGCGCTGAGCAAAGCGGTACAGGCCGTCACCAGTCAGTCTGATGTGGATTCAAACGTTGTCGATCAGGCAGTGCAGAACCGTTCCGGTATGCCGGTACGTCTGAACTAATCTGCGGTTTAATGCCCGGTGGCGCTACGCTTACCGGGCCGACAAAACCCACAGGCCGGATAAGGCGTCAGCCTCCATCCGGCCAAAAAATCACCCGTTATTGACCACAATTATCCCGCCGTGATCGTAGCGATAATGGCAATGGGCGTACTCCAGCGGCGTGCCGTCTTCCAGATAGATAACCTGTTCCACTTCCAGCACCGGATCGGTCTCTTCACAGTTCAAATACTGTTTGTCCTCCGCCCAGGGTTTCAGCGCGCGCACAATGCGATACGACCCCATGATCTTCAGCGCCAGCTCTTCCTGCACATAGCGAAAGACGGAACTTTCCAGATGCCCGCGATTCAGCCCCGGCACCAGATTGACCGGCATCAGCGTGAACTCCAGCGACATCGGTTCGCCTTCCAGCATGCGCAAACGGATAAAGTCGTATACCGGATCGTCCGGCCCCACCAGCAGCGATGCCTGCTCTTTCTCACTGGGAAAACGCAGTTCGAAGCGGATGATTTTACTCGTCACTTCGCCAACGCTCTCCCAGGTTTTGGTGGCGCCAAAATAGTCGCTGCCGGGCAGATCCCAGCGCGACAACTGAAGAAAGTTTTTGCGGATGAACGTGCCCTGCCCCTGGCGGGTATAGACCAGCCCCTCCACAATCAGCTGGCGCATCGCCTGCTGAATCGTCATCCGGCTGGTATTAAACTCTGCCGCCAGCGCAAATTGATCCGGTAACGGTGCGCTGGCAGCGTAGTGCTGGCTGAGAATGCGCCGCTTAATCTCGCGCGCAATCATGATGTATTTTGCCGCCATAGCCCTTCTCTGTAATTATTGTATCCCATTGTTTTTCAAGGCCACTCGCTCGGCAATTTTGAGGAAAGGCAGGTAAAAGAATACACCAAAGACAATGATGATCAACTGCACCACCACCGCCCGCCAGTCACCCGCCGTTGCCAGCCAGGCGCTGAGAATCGGCGGTGTCGTCCATGGGATCATCACCACACAGCGCGACATCCAGCCCAGCGTTGTACAGAGCCAGGCAAACCAGATGCCAATCGCGGGCAACAGCACAAACGGGATCATCAGCGGCAGGTTGAATACGATCGGCAAGCCGAAAATCACCGGCTCGTTAATATTAAACAGCCCCGGCGAAATGGCGAGGCGCGCCACCTGCTTCGCCGATTGCTGTTTCGCAAAGAGAAAGATGGCGATCAGCAGGGAAATAGTACTGCCGGTGCCGCCAATCATGCCAAAGGTCGGAACGAAGATATTGTTGATGATATGCGGGATCGGCTGCCCGTTGGCAAAAGCCAGCATATTTTCGTTGGTGTTGATCAGCAAAAGCGGCTCCAGGATCACGCCGTTGACCACCGTCTGGTGGATGCCCAGCGTAAACAGGAAGTTGCCGAAGCTATAAATAAACAGTGTGCCCGGCAGGCTGGTGTTGATCTGCCGCAGCGGTTGCTGGATAAGCGTGGTGATCAGGTGGATCAAATCGGTGTGGAGAAGATTCGCCAGCAGCGCGGCAACGATGGCAAACAGCGACAGGGTAATAATGGCCGGGATCAGCGAGGAAAAAGATTGCCCTACCGCTGCAGGCACATTCTCGCCCAGCGAAATTGAAAACCGTTTCACGCCAGCGACACGGATAAACAGCTCGGTGGAGAGCAGCCCGATAATCACCCCGGCAAAAATCCCGGTCGAGCCGATGTTAGTGAAAGCCAGCATCTGCGTCACGCTGACCGTGGCTTTCGCGCCCACCGGCACCACCTCAAGTTGCATCGGCATCATGATAATAAAGCTGGACAGCGCAATGACCACCGCCGACACCGGGTTGCCAAAGTTCTTATTGCGCGCCAGTGACCAGGCCGTCATCGGCGCGATCAGTAGCGCGGCAATATTCAGCGTTCCGTTGATCACCGCTTCGCCCCATACTTTAAAACGCGCCAGCGTCTCCCCTTCCAGCACCCAGGGGAAAATGACGTTGTTGATCAGCACCGCCAATCCGGCAAGGATAAAAATCGGCATCACTGCCGCAAAGGCGTCGCGCAGGGAACGCAGGTGCACCTGGTTTGCCAGGCGGGCAGAAAAATCGACGAACTTATCGACGAATGACTGCATATTCGGCGTGATTTTAGTTTCAGACATAGCGCTGTCCTCTCAATCAATGTGTTACATGTCGCGCCCGTTACTGCGGATCACCTGTTGCAGCCAGCGATAACTCTTCTTCGGTACGCGTTTCATATCTTTCAGATCGTGATTTTCCCGGTTCACATACACCACGCCGTAGCGCTTACGCATATCGCCCTGTGAACTGAGAATGTCGATTAAGCCCCAGCCGAGATAGCCAATCACCTGTGCACCATCAATGAAAATGGCATCCTGCATCGCCTGGATATGGTCGCGGTGGTAGGCAATACGGTAGTCGTCATCGATGGGATTTACGCCGTCCCACTCTTCAATCACACCAATGCCGTTTTCAATCGGGAACATCGGCAAGCGCCAGTCGTTGTAGTAACGGGTGATAATGGCGCGAAAACCAAGGGGATCGATTTGCCAGCCCCATTCGGTGGCTTCAAGGTACGGGTTGGCTTTATCGCCCTGTTGCAGGTAGTAGTTGACCGGGGTTTCTGGCGAGATGGCGTCGCTATCAAGGGTTTTACTGGCGTAATAGCTGAACGCCATAAAGTCGTTTTTCACGCGGGCGATTTGCGCCAGATCCTCATCGCGATAGATATCGCGGAAACCTTCGCGATCGACGACCGCCAGCACTTCCGGGCTGTAGCCCTGCCCGGCAAACACCCTCAGCAAATTCTGGTTGAGAAACTCGTCATACTGGGTCGCGCAAAAAACATCGCGCGGCTTGCAGGTTGCCGGATAAATCAGTTGATGCGCCAGCATGCCGCCCATCAGGCGTCCGGGTTGTGTCTCATGCAGATAGTGGGTGAGCAGCACATGCGACATCATCACGTGATGCTGGATCTGATACAGCTCGCGCAGGGTTTTCTCGCCGTTGATATAGCCGCCCACCTGGAACGCGCCCGGCATGTGGTAGATGTTCTGCTCATTGAAGGTCAGCCAGAACTTCACCCGGCTGCCGAAGCAATCGATCATTTTTTTGCCGTAGCGCACAAAGGCGTCCTGCACATGTCGATCGGCAAAACCGTTGTACTGCTGCGCCAGTGCCAGCGGCATATCAAAGTGGTAGAGACACACCATCGGTTCGATGCCGCGCGCCAGCAGATCGTCAATAAAGCGGTCGTAAAACGCGATACCCTCTTCGTTGAACTCGCCGTCGCCCTGCGGGCAAACGCGGCTCCAGGCAATCTGGAAACGGTAACAGTTCATGCCCAGATCCTGCATCAGATCGAAATCTTCGCGGTAGCGGTGGTAAGAATCGGTGGCGACTTTCCAGTCTGAGGCAAATTCGCTGGCTTCACGGATGTCATATACCGACATCCCTTTCCCGCCCTCATTCCATGCCCCTTCAGTCTGCATGCTGGAAACGGAATTCCCCCACAGGAAGCCAGTCGGTAACGTTTTGCTCATCGCGCTTTCTCCATGACTAGTCATTTAATGAATATGACTAGTCATATAGATAACGGCGAAAAAATGGGCAAAGAAAGATGTGCAGATTTGTGATGGTTTTCGAAAGATTTACCGAATAACAGCATAAGTAGGCCGAATAAGACGTAGCCGCCATCCGGCGTTTTTTGGCCAGTGGTGCCACGATTGCCGGATGACGCTAATGCTTATCCGGCCTACGGGGTGTGGTGAACGGATTTAAATTACTGCTGTTTTAACTGATTACGACGATACTCGCCCTGGCGCTCCAGCATCCAGCCAGGATACTCGCGGGGCAGCGCGCTTACGGCGTCAAGCTGTTGCAGCTCATCTGCACTTAAACGAATCGCGGTGGCGGCAAGGTTGTCATCCAGTTGTTCCTGCCGTTTAGCGCCAATGATCACGCTACTGACTACCGGCTGATGCAGCAGCCAGGCCAGCGCGATTTGCGCTACCGAAACGCCTTTACTGTCGGCAATGGTGCGCATCACATCCACGCAGTCAAAGGCGCGATCTTTGTTCACCGGCGGGAAATCAAACTCCAGCCGACGACCGCCCGCTTCCCCATTGCCATCGCGATCGTATTTACCGCTCAGCAAGCCTCCGGCCAGTGGGCTCCAGACCATCAACCCGACGCCTTCGCTCTGCATCATCGGCACCAGCTCGCGTTCCAGATCGCGACCGGCAATGGTGTAGTAGGCCTGCAACGAGGCAAAACGCGCCAGCCCAAGCCGTTCGGAAATCCCCAGCGCCTTGGTAATCTGCCACGCCGCCCAGTTAGAGACGCCGATATAGCGTACATGCCCGTGCTGCACCAGATTATCCAGCGCGTAGAGTGTCTCTTCGATCGGCGTAGCCGGATCAAAACCGTGCAGTTGGTAGAGATCGATATGATCGAGCTGCAAGCGACGCAGGCTCTCTTTCACACTGTTGATAATGTGATAGCGCGAACTACCGCGCGAGTTCACCCCGGCGGTGCCGGTTTCACCAAACACTTTGGTGGCGACAACCACGTTTTCACGCGGGACTTTCAGATTCTTCAGCGCCTGGCCGGTGATCTCTTCCGAGCGCCCTTCAGAATAAACATTGGCGGTGTCGATAAAGTTAATGCCCGCATCAAGTGCGCGGCCAATCAACTGCTCCGCCTGCGCCTGCTGTAGCTGGCCGATTTTGCCCCACATTCCGCCTTCGCCGCCGAAGGTCATGGTGCCGAGGCATAACTCAGAAACAAACAGTCCGGTATTACCCAATTTTTGATAGCGCATGATGGCGTCTCCTCATCGGTTTAGTTGACGCAACAGTTATACGGAATCTTTTGGCAGGAGGAATGTGAGGATCCTGCCTGTTTCTTGCCCAATTCTCTGATTATCCGCGAGGCGCATCACCAAAGACTTTGTAATCAGGCAGTTGCACATTTTGATACGGTTCCCAGCCGCCGCCGAGCGCCTTGTACAACGCCACGAGATCAAGGCTACTCTGCACGCGCGCCTGCTCACGCTGCTGGCTGGCCTGCGCCAGCTGACGCTGCGCATCCAGCACGTCGATAAAGCTGGCGATCCCTTTACGGTAGCTGTCGCTGGCAAGGTCAAAAGCGCTTTGCAGGGCGCTGATTGTTTTATCCAGCGCCGCTTCCCGCTGCTGATCGGCGCGATAGCTGACCAGCGCATTTTCCACATCGCCTAATGCGCTCAGTACCGTCTGGCGATAATTGATCACCCCCGCGCCCTGCTGCGCACGTGCCAGCTTAACGCTCGACACCAGCCGACCGCCCTGGAAGATCGGAATCGAAATCTGCGGGCCAAAGCTGTAGAAGTGGCTGCTCCAGTCGGTCAGCCAGTTGGTTTCACTGTTGCGCAGGCCAAACTGACCGCTCAGAGACAAGCTCGGGAATAGCTCAGCAACCGAAACACCAATCTGTGCCGTAGCAGCATGCAGGCTGGCCTCGGCTTCGCGCACATCCGGGCGACGACGCGCCAGCGTCGAAGGAATACCGGTCGGCACAACTTCCGGCAATGCTGGAAGCGGCTGCGCGTTACGCAGTTCGTCATCCAGCGCGCCCGGCGGTTTCCCCAGCAGGATCGCCAGCGCGTTCATCGCCTGGCGCTCCTGCGCCTGGTACTGTGGCAGTTGCGCCTCAAGATTACCGACCTGCGCACGGGCATTTTCCACATCCATCTGCGGCGATAACCCGCCTTTCTGACGATTCTCTGTCAGGATAAAGGTCTGCTGCGCGCTGTCGATTTGCGTATTCAGCGTGGCGATGATGCCCTGCGCGCCGCGCAGCTGCAGCCAGGCGCGCGCCACTTCCGCTTCCAGCGACACCAGCGCGTCATTACGTTGTTCTATTGTCTGCTGTTGCTGCGCGGAGGCGGCTTCTACCTGACGGCGCACTTTACCCCACAGGTCCAGCTCCCACTGCGCATCAAAGCTACCCTGGTAGAGATTCACCGGCTGGGTTAACGCGCCCAGCGCACCGCTGATGGCCGGATCGGCATTATCCAGTTGCCCGTAAACATCATGAGATTTCAGCTCACCTTCAAGGCCAAGCTGCTGACGCGTGGCTTTCAGCGAACCGTTGACCGACGGCAGAAGCGCGCCGCCAGCCTGATTGATTTGCTCGCGCGCCCCGGCAATTCGCAGCACGGTTTGTTGCAGCGACAGGTTACCGGCAATCGCCCGTTCAATCAGGCTGTTGAGTTGCGGTGACTGAAACGTGGTCCACCAGCGCGGGTTAAGCGCCTGCATGGAAACCTGTGACTTCACCGCACGGTCTCCCGGATCGTTCCAGCGCGCAGGCGTTTGCGGTTGTGGCGGCCGGTAATCAGGCCCCACGGCACAGCCTGCCAGCCACAGCGATAACAGGGTTACGGGAAAACGACGCCACCTCATATTAATGTGCTCCTGCGCTGCCTTCGCTTTTGATCGGCGAAAGCAATAGACAAAATGGAATCAATAACAGCGCGACCACGCTCAAAATTGTAAAAACGTCGATGTACGCCAGAAAACGCGACTGGGCGACCATCGCTTTGTACATCTGTCCGTTGGCGCTGGAAAGCGGATCGCCCAACAGACTGGTGAAATTGCGAATCGCCTCGGCAGTCTGGCGCAACGCCAGCTGAAATTGCTCATTAAACGGGGAGGTATGTTCCGACAAATGCGACATATGCGCCTGCGAGCGCTCTGTGATGGCAGCCGTGGAGAGCGAAATGCCGATCGAGCCTGCCACGTTACGGAACATGGTAAACAACGCGGCGGCATCCGCATTGAGTTCGCGCGGCGTGGAGATAAAAGCAATGGTGGTGAGCGGCACAAACAGGAAGCCAAGCCCGATGGATTGCGCGCTGCGAAAAAGCACTAACGTTTCGAAATCGATATCCGGCGTCAGCGTACGCGACCACCAGAATGAGGCTGCGAGGCAGCAAAAGCCGAAGGCGATAATCCAGCGCGTCTGCACTATCGGCATCAGCTTCAGTACCAGCGGAATGGTCATCACAATCAGCACCGCGCCAGGCGACAGCACCAGCCCGGACCAGGTAGCGGTATAGCCGAGATCCTGCTGCGCCAGTTGCGGGATCACCACCGAGCTGCCATACAGAATCATCGCCATGCCCGCCATCAGCAGGCTGGAGACGGTAAAGTTTTTGTCCGCCATGCAGCGCAAATCCACCACCGGTTTTTTGGCGTAGAGCAGCCAGTAGATTGCGCCGACAATCCCCACCGCCGTCAGCACCGCGAAAATGCGGGTGAAATCTGACGCGAACCAGTCTTCATCTTCACCGCGATCGAGCATCACTTGCAGGCAGCCCAACCCCAGCGCAATCAGCCCAATCCCTGGCCAGTCGATAGTCAGTTTTTGCTTCGATTTCCGCTCCCACGGCGGATCTTCCAGTAACTGGTAGATCGCCAGCACGGTGATAATGCCCACCGGAATATTGATGAAGAACACCCAGCGCCAGGAGTAGTTATCGGTGATCCAGCCGCCCAGCGTCGGCCCCATTACCGGCGCGACAATGATGGCAATCGACGACAGGCCAAACGCTTTACCGCGATCCTCCGGCTTAAAGTAATCCAGTAACACCGACTGCTGCGTCGGCTGCAGGCCACCGCCAAAAAAGCCCTGCAAAATACGAAACAGGATGATTTGCCACAGCTCAGTCGCAATGCCGCAAAGAAATGAGCAGACGGTGAACATCACAATGCAGATAAGGAAAAACTGTTTGCGGCCAAACGTCCGGCTGAGAAAGGCCGAAATCGGCAGCACAATACCGTTCGCCACCAGGTAGCTGGTCAGAACCCATGTCGATTCGTCGTAGCTGGCCGACAGCGAACCGGCAACGTGCGGCAGCGCCACGTTAACAATCGTGGTGTCGAGGATCTCCATAAATACCGCGAGCGTAACCACCCATGCCACGGCCCACGGGTTACTGGCGGGTCGCCAGTTTTCGTGGCTGTGATCGGTCATTCCAGCGTTACCTTCGGTTCGACGGAGAGGCCCAGCGGCAATGGCTTATTCGCATCCAGCCCTTTATCAATGACGATTTTCACTGGCACGCGCTGCACGATTTTGACAAAGTTACCGGTGGCATTTTCGGACGGGAAAGCAGCAAATTTCGAACCGCTACCCTGCTGGATACTGTCGATGTGCCCTTCCAGTTGCAGATCCGGCCAAGAATCGACTTTGATGCTCACTTTATTGCCCGGACGCATTCGCTCAAGCTGCGACTCTTTGAAATTGGCCACCACCCAGATTTCCGGCGACACCAGCGAGAACAGTGCCGTGCCGGCCTGCACCAGCGTACCGTTTTGTACGTTACGTTTGGTGACAAAGCCATCGAATGGCGCGCGGACTTCCGTCCACGAGAGATTCAGTTCCGCCGTTTCCAGTTGCGCTTTCGCCTGCGCGACCTGCTGCTGGCGCGCCTCAACGTTGGTCTCCTGCTGACGGATTTGCAGTTGCACCTGCTCCGCTACTTCCAACTGGGCGCGGGCACTGGCAAGTTGCGCCTGCGCGCTACGCAACTGGGCGTTGGCGCTGTCGATATTTTGCTGCGTGGTTGCACGGGGATCGACGCCGCGCTGACGACGGTAAGCGGCTTCGGCATTCGCCAGATCCGCCTGTGCTTTCAGTACCTGCGCCTTCGCTTCATCGAGCTGTGCGGGGTACTGCACTTTTGAGAGTTCGAGTTGCGCCTGCGCCTGGTGCAGTTGCGCCGTTGCCAGCCCTAACTGCGCCTGTGCCTGATCGCGCTGCGCGGTGGCATCGCGGGGATCGATAACCACCAGTAAATCGCCCTTCTTCACCCGCTGGTTATCTTTGACCCGCAACTCGGTAACGTAACCGGCAACTTTCGGCGCAACAGTGACCGCATCGCCATCGGTGAAGGCATCATCGGTACTCTCTTCGTTACGGGTTAAAAACCACCATACCAGCGCGACGATCACCATCACGCCAACCACAATGGCGAGGATAATCAGCGGTTTCTTTCCGGGGCGTTTACGGGTGTCGTCATTATTATTTTCCTGAACATCGTCAGGAGAGGTTGTGTTTTCTGCCATAGTATCGCAACGGTCCTGTCAGGTAACGGCGCCAGGGATGCACCGTTACCTAAAGTTAGGCGGTTGCTATACATTTTCCAGGATAAACTGACAAATCAGCACTATCTGAATAAGAGTAATCCGTATCCGACGGCCGCAGCCCACAGCAACATCGGCAAGGAATAGAGGTGAAAGCGCCACCAGATACGGCGATCGTTCGCCATCCGCAGCGCAATAAGGTTCGCCAGCGAACCGGGCAATAAACCAAAACCGCCAACGTTCACCGCCCAGGCCAGCAAGGTATCCGGTGGAACATAGTTGAGCAGCAAAATGGTGGCGGGCACGTTACTGATAAATTGCGACAAACCAATGGCCGCAAGCCACAGGCCCGAAGGTGAAAGCTGACTGGTGCTGGTCAGCACGCTGTGCAGCGCCGGAAGCTGTATTAGCAGATGCACATCGATAAACATGGCAATAAAGACCAGCAGCAATGTCCAGTCAACGCTCAGCACCACGCGACGCGCCAGCAGCAGAAAACCGACCGCGATCAGCCCCAGCCCCCACAGCTCCTGCTTTAGCTCCAGCGCGGTAATAAAGACGAGGTAAAACGCGAGACAACTCCATACCAGGCGCGGTTGCCAGTCGGCAGTCTGCGCGCCGCTGTGGTAGTTAAGCTTTTTATTGGGAAAACAAAACCAGCACAGCGCCAACAATGTTGCCATCATCACCAACGCCAGCGGCGTCATCTGCCAGATAAACGCAGGGAATGAGAGGCCGGAGCGCCCCCATAATAAGATGTTTTGCGGGTTGCCAATCGGCGTCAACAACGAACCGGCATTGACCGCCAGTGCTTCGAAGATGATTAGCCGGTTGACCGGGATTTCACACAGCTTCTTTAGCGTAATGGTCAGCGGCACCACAATAAACAGCGCCACATCGTTGGTTAAGAAGGTGGAGAGCAGCGCCGCCGCCAGCACCATAAACATCGCCAGGCGGCGTTCATTGTGAAAACGACGCACCATGCGCCGCCCGAGCACATCGAAATAGCCGCTCAGCTCAACGCCCTTGGTCAGCAGCATCAGGCCGCTCAGGGTGATAATGGTGTGCCAGTCAATTGCCCCTGGCCAACGCGCAGGCGCAAACGGAACGAAGAAGCAGAGCACAACGCCAATGATCAACAGCAGATGGAGAAAATGGTCGCGCGCCAGTGCGCGAAACAGCGGTATGTTCATTCGGAAGGCAACCCGTGTTGCAGGGTAAAACGGCGGAAACAGTCGAGGGTTTCCTGGCTGACGTGGTGCTCCATCCCTTCCGCATCGCGGCGGGCAATCTCCGGGCTGACGCCAAGTACCAGCAGAAAACTTTCTACGATTTGATGGCGCTCGCGGCTCTCCTGCGCCAGCTTCTCCCCTTCCGGCGTCAGAAAAACACCGCGCCACGGGATCTGCTCAATCAACCCGACGGTCGCCAGCTTTTTCAGCATTTTTGCCACAGTAGGCTGCGAAACGCCAAGACGCGCCGCCATATCAACCTGGCGGGCTTCGCCCACTTCGCGAATTAAATCGGAAATCAGTTCAACGTAGTCGTCAATCAGCTCACGACGATGCGCTTCGCGCACCTGGCGAAAGCCTTCGACGTGCTCTTCAACATTTACCAGCGTCACTTTTTTTATTGTTGGATTCGCTGCGCGACGGTTCATTGTGCTTCCTCTGACGGTGTGACGCGGTACTGCATCATATAAGAGAAGCGCCATTGTAAACCATCCGTGAACCAGCACAAAAAATTAACGCATTAGCCATAGCTATAAAATATAGCCTGTGCTATATCTGTATGTAATGCGTTCACCCTTCACGGAACGAAAGGTCACGAAAGCGTAAGGAGGTTCCGATGAATGAGTTCAAGAGGTGCATGCTTGTGTTTAGTCACTCTCCCTTTAAAGTCCGTTTAATGCTGCTGAATATGCTGTGCGATATCATCAACGGCAAACCACAGCAAACCCCGGACAAGCCTTCCAAGTAATGCGGCGTCGCGGTACGCCGCTTCATTTTTCTGTCACAATCCCACGTCATACTGAACGTTTCGTCTAAAAATTCGCGTATTTTTGCTGGATTTGCAATCACCCTCTCAAAACAACCGTTTAGCCGGTGTTGACCTTCGTTGCGCCTCGCTCTATCTTTGCGCTGCCCTGCACAAATTGCGGCTCGCAGAAGCGGACCACATCCCCTCTCCACGCACTGTCCGGCAGGTTTTGACCCTTACGCCAGGGTGAGCACATGGCGGTTTCGCGATAGTCATCAATGAGCCTAATTCTGAAAGAATCCGCTGCGTTTCGCAGCCAGACCGTCAATCCGTGGACGGGTTTCTATTTTCTCCAGTCGATGTTGATTAATTTCGCTCTTGGTTACGAATTTAGCGTGTTGTATGCCGTTGTCCTGACCTGCGCCCTGATTGTGCTCTGGCGTCAAGCGCCACGCGCGCAGAAGGTGTTTGTCGGCATAATCTCTCTGGTGGCAGCGTGTTATTTCCCGTTTGGCCAGGCCTACGGCGCGCCGAACTTCAATACGCTGCTCGCTCTGCTGTCGACCAATATGGAAGAGTCCACGGAAATTCTGACTATTTTCCCGTGGTATCACTATGCAATTGGCCTGTTTATCTTCGCTCTGGGCGTCATTTCGATGCGTCGCCGCATCCCGGCCGTGCCGACGCCGTGGCTAAAGTGGGATACCGTAGGCGCCGTGTTTTGCGTGGCATCTTATTTTATCGGCCCGGTACAGAACCACTTCCTGGGATATGACTTCAGGATTATCGATACTGGCGTGCCGGTGCTGCGTTTCGTGCGCGATGTAGCGTTTAACTACTATTTAGTGCGCGTCGAGCAGGAGAATATGGCGCAGTTCGCCAGCATGAAAGACACCTGGACCGTAACGGCGGTAAAACCGAAATATCACATCTATGTGGTGGTGATTGGCGAAAGCGCACGCCGCGATGCGCTAGGCGCGTTTGGCGGCCACTGGAATAACACGCCTTTCGCCAGCCAGGCAAACGGCACTTTCTTTATGGATTACGTATCTGCCAGCGGCTCAACGCAGAAGTCGCTCGGTCTGACGCTGAACCGGGTGGTCGATGATAAACCGCAATACCAGGATAACTTTGTTACGCTGGCGAATCGTGCGGGTTTCCAGACCTGGTGGTTCTCTAATCAGGGGCAGATTGGCGAATACGATACGGCGATTGCCAGCATTGCAAAGCGCGCCGATGAAGTGCAGTTCCTGAAAAATGGCGATTTTGAAGCGAATAAAAACACCCGTGACGAAGAGCTGCTGAAGTTGACCGCTCAGGTCTTTTCAACTCAGCGTACGCAGCCTCAGTTGATCGTTCTGCATCTGATGGGTTCGCACCCGCAAGCCTGCGATCGCACCGGCGGTAAATACAATGAGTTTGTACAATCGAAAGAAACGTCCTGCTACCTCTACTCCATCACGCAGACGGACGATCTGCTTGGCAAGCTCTATTCCCAGTTGGTGAATACCGGCGACAGCTTTTCGATGGTCTATTTTTCCGATCACGGGCTGGCAATTAAAGAGCGCGGTAAAGAGGCGCAGTATCTGGCGCATGCCGACAAATTCCAGCAGGATTTCCAGGTGCCGTTTATGGTGATCTCCAGCGACGATACAAAGCACCGGATCGTCAAGGCTCGCCGTTCAGCCAATGATTTCCTTGGTTTCTTCTCGCAGTGGACCGGGATCGCCGCCGAGCAGATAAAAAATTCTTACCGCTTTATCTCCGAGCAAAAGGCCGGGCCAGTCTACATTACTAACTTTAAGTTACAGAAAGTTGACTACAACCAACTGGGCACAGATCTTTTTGATACCCACAGTAAACACTGATTGGTGAGCGTTTCCGGCAAAAAAAATCCGCCCATTGGGCGGATTTTTTATATCGCCGAAGCGATTAGAAACGGTAACCAACACCGGCAATCCAGGTGCCAACGTCAACGCTACGAATACGGCTCTGCTCGTAAGAGAAGTCCAGAGCAACGTTTTCCATCGGGTTGAACTGCAGACCGGCACCGTAAGAGAAGCCGTAGTCGCTGGTGTCAGAAACTTTAGCGGTATCAACAGTCTGCTGGAATTTACCGTAACCAACACCTACTACACCGTAGATGCTCGCCCAGTCGTTCAGACGGTAAGCCGGACCCGCGGTGATACCGTAGTACTGCGCTTTGTTATAGACGCCGCTTTCGGTACGATCTTTTTCAGTGTAAGTAAAGGAACCGATAACACCCAGCGGGTTGTCATTCTGCTCGTAGCGGTATTTCAGGTTGAAACCGTTAGTTTTGTTAGCAATACCCTGCGCATCGCTCTGAGCGTAGCCGCCGGTAACGGTTGAAGTTGCTGCTACTGCGGAACCTGCAGATACCGCCAGAAGAGCGGCCAGTGCTGAAAGACATGCAATTTTTTTCATAATCCACCTCAAATGTGCTTCAAGTAAATCCTACGTCCTACGTTTTTAAATATATCAAAAATGGTCAGGAAACTCTTTGCAGGAATTGGGGTCTAAAGTGCCATTTGATGTAACAGAAAGTTTCCGCTGTTGAACAACCCTTTCAAAAAACACGTATTTTCCCGCATAACGCGCCATTATGATGCTCAATAAGTGGCACATTCATCCAGACAATTCTTAAATCAACAGGTTAATTAACCATCAGATGATCCTTATTCTACGGATATTCGGGCAGTTTTTTTCAACGAACACTCAACCAGCCGGAGGTATTTTCAAGTAGACTGACGGCTTTACTTCACTTGACATAAATTGACGGGAGAAAGGATGCCAGGGTTGTCTCGTAAGCTACCGGTGTGGCTGCCGGTTTTGGTGTTACTTATCGCCATGATCTCTATTCAGGGCGGTGCATCGCTGGCGAAATCTTTGTTTCCACTGGTCGGTGCACCTGGCGTTACTGCACTGCGTCTGGCGCTCGGCACGATTATCCTGGCCATCGTTTTCAAACCCTGGCGGTTACGTTTCACCCGTGAGCAACGTTTGCCGCTACTGTTCTACGGGCTGTCGCTCGGCGGGATGAACTATATGTTCTACCTCTCCATTCAGACCGTACCACTTGGTATCGCCGTGGCGCTGGAATTCACCGGGCCACTGGCCGTTGCGTTGTTCTCCTCCCGCCGCCCGGTCGATTTTATCTGGGTGATCCTGGCCGTACTTGGGCTATGGTATTTGCTGCCGCTGGGAGAAAACGTCTCGCATGTGAATCTGAGCGGCGCAGCCTTTGCCCTCGGCGCCGGTGCCTGCTGGGCGATTTACATCCTCTGCGGCCAGCGCGCGGGTGAGGAACACGGCCCGGCAACGGTCGCGCTTGGATCGTTAATTGCGGCGATCGTGTTTGTCCCTCTCGGTACGCTCCAGTCTGGTGAACTGCTGTGGCACTGGTCGATTTTGCCGCTTGGTATCGCCGTTGCCGTGTTGTCCACCGCACTGCCCTACTCACTGGAGATGATTGCATTAACCAGGCTTCCCACCCGCACTTTCGGTACTCTGATGAGTATGGAGCCCGCGATGGCAGCGATCTCAGGCATGGTTTTCCTTGGCGAAACGCTCGCTTTGCAGCAGGTGCTGGCGCTGATGGCCATCGTCATCGCCTCGATGGGCTCCACGCTGACGCTGCGGCGGGAAAGTAAAATCCGCAAAGTGGATATTGGTTAAATAATTATTGTTCAGCATGAGATTTGTCTTATGCTGAATATCCTCCAACTGCAGAGACATTATTTCTTACGTTTACGTACATTTCTCTTGAAATAGGATTACCGTCCCCCTTCCATTCACGAAATTATTTAATTTTTCTTATAATTCATCTTGTTAGTTGTCACCACATAAAAAATGAGCATATATTCTGGTTTTGCTATTGAACCGATAGGCACAGCCAAAACAGATAAATGAAATCTGGTGCTATACTTAGTTCCGGTAATTACTTGGGACACAAACATCAAGAGGATATGAGATTATGAGTACCGCTAAACTGGTTAAAACGAAAGCGTCTAATCTGCTTTATACCCGCAACGATGTATCGGATAGCGATAAAAAAGCGACCATTGAGTTGTTGAATCGCCAGGTGATCCAGTTCATTGACCTGTCGCTGATTACCAAACAGGCCCACTGGAATATGCGCGGTGCTAACTTCATTGCCGTACATGAAATGCTGGATCAGTTCCGTACTGCGTTGACCGACCATCTTGATACGATGGCGGAACGTGCTGTACAGCTGGGCGGAGTGGCACTGGGCACCACGCAGGTGATCAACAGCAAAACCCCGCTGAAAAGCTACCCGCTGGACATCCACAGCGTTCAGGATCACCTGAAAGAACTGGCCGATCGTTATGCCATCGTGGCAAATGACGTGCGTAAAGCGATTAGTGAAGCGAAAGACGAAGATACTGCAGATATCTTCACTGCGGCATCCCGCGATCTGGATAAATTCCTGTGGTTCATCGAATCCAATATCGAATAATCCATAAGCTTTATCAATGACCCCTTCGCTTCCCGCGAAGGGGTTTGCACTTTTAAGGTGCAATGTTTTTCCTTTTTCCCTGCCTAAAGTTTCCTCTACGTTATTATCTCATCACAAAATTGTTAATAACCGATTGTTTTACACCCACGTTCTGCGCTAAAAAAGAGCAAAATCCGCCGGGTTATTTTTATGCACCAAAAGTGCGCACCAAAATAGTGCTAAACAGTCTCGTTGCTATGCTTATTGTGCAACCGGTTAAAGCATCGCCTTTACAAAACAATAGGTTGTAAACCTGGCATGATTTTTTCATACTGCGTTCATTCTCGCAGGGGATCGCTCCCCGGATACAAAAGGAAAAACTATGAAGTCTGTACTGAAATTTTCCCTGGCTGCACTCGCTCTCGCCTTTGCTGTTTCCTCTCAGGCTGCTGATAAAAAACTGGTGGTTGCCACCGACACAGCATTCGTTCCTTTCGAGTTTAAACAAGGCGACAAATACGTTGGTTTCGACGTGGATCTGTGGGCAGCTATCGCGAAAGAGCTGAAACTGAATTATGAACTGAAGCCGATGGATTTCAGCGGCATCATCCCAGCGCTGCAAACCAAAAACGTCGACCTGGCGCTGGCAGGCATTACGATTACCGAAGAGCGTAAGAAAGCGATCGAGTTCTCTGACGGCTATTACAAAAGCGGTCTGCTGGTGATGGTGAAAGCCAACAACAACGACGTGAAAAGCGTCAAAGATCTGGATGGCAAAGTGGTGGCGGTGAAGAGCGGTACCGGTTCTGTTGATTACGCGAAAGCAAACATCAAAACCAAAGACCTGCGTCAGTTCCCGAACATCGACAATGCATACATGGAACTGGGCACTGGCCGCGCAGATGCCGTTCTGCATGACACGCCAAACATCCTGTACTTCATTAAAACTGCCGGTAACGGTCAGTTCAAAGCGGTTGGTGAGTCCCTGGAAGCGCAGCAGTACGGTATCGCCTTCCCGAAAGGCAGCGACGACCTGCGTGAAAAAGTGAACGGCGCGCTGAAAACCCTGCGCGAAAACGGCACCTACAACGAAATCTACAAAAAATGGTTCGGTTCTGAGCCTAAATAATTATTAAAAAATAAAGCGTTACTCCTCAGGGGCGATCTTCGCCCCTGATACATTTGTTACAACCACGGTATACAGGAACACATCATGCAGTTTGACTGGAGCGCCATTTGGCCTGCCATTCCGCTTCTGATCGAAGGCGCGAAGATGACGCTGTTGATCTCGGTCCTCGGCCTCATTGGCGGGTTGATCATTGGTCTGGCAGCGGGTTTCGCACGTACTTTCGGCGGCTGGATTTCCAACCATATCGCACTGGTATTTATCGAAGTTATTCGCGGTACGCCTATCGTCGTACAGGTCATGTTTATCTACTTTGCCCTGCCGATGGCGTTTAACGATCTGCGCATCGATCCTTTCTCGGCCGCCGTTGTCACCATTATGATTAACTCTGGCGCCTATATTGCGGAAATCACCCGTGGTGCAGTGCTTTCTATTCATAAAGGCTTCCGGGAAGCGGGCCTCGCGTTAGGTCTGTCGCGTGGTGAAACCATTCGCCATGTGATCCTACCGTTAGCGCTGCGCCGTATGCTGCCGCCGCTGGGCAACCAGTGGATCATCAGCATCAAAGATACTTCGCTGTTTATTGTTATCGGCGTCGCCGAACTGACCCGCCAGGGCCAGGAAATCATTGCCGGCAACTTCCGCGCGCTGGAGATCTGGAGCGCCGTTGCGGTCGTCTATCTGATCATTACCCTGGTGCTGAGCTTCATTCTGCGTCGTCTTGAAAGAAGGATGAAAATCCTGTGATCGAATTTAAAAACGTCTCCAAGCACTTTGGTCAAACCCAGGTGCTGCACAACATTGATCTGAATATCACTGAAGGTGAAGTGGTGGTCATTATCGGGCCGTCCGGCTCTGGTAAATCAACACTGCTGCGTTGCATTAACAAGCTAGAAGAGATCACCAGCGGTGATCTGATTGTTGATGGCCTGAAAGTCAACGATCCGAAAGTGGATGAGCGCCTGATCCGCCAGGAAGCCGGCATGGTTTTCCAGCAGTTCTATCTGTTCCCGCATCTGACGGCGCTGGAAAACGTCATGTTTGGCCCGCTGCGCGTGCGCGGAACCAATAAAGCCGATGCTGAAAAGCTGGCAAGAGATCTGCTGGCGAAGGTCGGGCTGGCTGAACGTGCGCACCACTATCCGTCTGAGCTTTCGGGCGGCCAGCAGCAGCGCGTCGCGATTGCCCGCGCGCTGGCGGTAAAACCGAAGATGATGCTGTTCGATGAGCCAACTTCCGCGCTCGATCCGGAACTGCGCCACGAAGTACTAAAAGTGATGCAGGATCTGGCTGAAGAAGGCATGACCATGGTGATCGTTACCCATGAAATCGGCTTCGCCGAGAAAGTGGCGTCGCGCCTGATTTTCATCGACAAAGGGCGCATTGCCGAAGACGGCAATCCGCAACAGTTGATCGAAAATCCACCCAGCCCGCGCTTACAGGAATTTTTACAACACGTTTCCTGATGCGCTTGTGCCCCTCCGCCTGGAGGGGCGTTTCCCCCGGATTGTTCTCATTTCCTGCCCTGCTCCGCCCGGCATCTATACTTATCATTTTGCTGGACTTTCTCACCGGAGGAGCATATGCCGTGGATATTGCTATTCATCACTCTGCTGTGCGCGCCGCTTCAGGCCGCGACGATACCCGGCATCACAGCACCCGCAGCCAGTAGCGCGTCATCTACCCAAAACAGTGAACCCAGCGTCGAACAAAAAAAAGCAGCCTATGCGGCGCTGGCAGACGTGCTGGAAAACGATGATTCACGCAAAGAATTGATTGATCAACTGCGGAAAGTCGCCACCACACCGCCGCAGGAGCCGGTTCCGGAGATCACGCCGCCGGAAGTCAAAGAACAGAAAACGGTGCTGGAAAATGTCACCGAAGTCAGCGGCTACTACGGCGAAGCGCTGGCCTCTCGCTTCGCCCAACTCTACCGCAATATCACCGGCTCGCCGCATAAGGCCTTTAACCCGCAAACCTTCACTAATGCCGCCAGCCACTTTTCATTACTCGCGGTACTGGTTTTTGCTTTCTGGATACTGGTGCGTCAGTGTGTTATGCCGCTCTACCGCCGGATGGGCAACTGGGGAAGGCGCAAAAACCGCGAACGGCGGAACTGGTTGCAGTTGCCCGCCATGATAATTGGCGCCTTTATTATCGACCTGCTGTTACTGGTGCTGACGCTGTTTATCGGCCAGTTGCTCAGCGCCAGGCTGAATGCGGGCAATAGCACCATCGCTTTCCAGCAAAGCCTGTTCCTTAATGCGTTTGCGCTGATTGAGTTTTTCAAAGCCATTCTGCGGCTGATTTTCTGCCCGCGCATTCCGGAACTGCGTCCGTTTCGTATTGCTGACGGCACCGCTCGCTACTGGCATCTGCGCCTGAGTGCATTGAGCAGCCTGATTGGTTATGGCCTGCTGGTGGCGGTGCCGATTATCTCCAATCAGGTGAATGTGCAGGTCGGCGCACTCGCTAACGTGGTGATTATGCTGTGTATTACCGTCTGGGCGCTCTATCTTATCTTCCACAATAAGCGCGAGATCCAGCACAACCTGATTAAGCTTGCCGACCACTCACTGGCATTCTTTAGCTTATTTATCCGCGCTTTTGCGCTGATCTGGCACTGGCTCGCCAGCGCCTACTTTGTCGTGCTGTTCTTTTTCTCGCTGTTTGACCCGGGCAATAGCCTGAAATTTATGATGAGCGCGTCGGTTAACAGCCTTGCCATTCTGAGTATTGCGGCCTTCCTCTCCGGCGTGCTGTCGCGCTGGCTAAATAAAACCATCACCCTCTCGCCGCAGGTGCAGCGCAACTATCCGGAACTGCAAAAGCGGCTGAACGGTTGGCTGTCGGCGGCACTGAAAACGGCGCGCATTCTGGTCGTGTGCGCCACCATCATGCTGTTGCTGAATGCCTGGCGACTGTTTGATTTCTGGCACTGGCTCAATTATGGCGCGGGGGAGAAAACCGTCGATATTCTGATCCGCATTGCGCTGATCCTCTTCTTCTCGGCGGTGGGCTGGACGTTGCTGGCGAGCCTGATTGAGAACCGCCTGGCATCGGATATCCACGGCCGCCCACTGCCAAGCGCACGCACGCGCACGTTACTGACACTGTTCCGCAATGCGCTGGCGGTGGTGATCAGCACCATCACGGTGATGATTGTGCTCTCAGAAATTGGCGTCAATATCGCACCGTTGCTCGCCGGTGCCGGTGCGTTAGGGCTGGCGATCTCATTCGGTTCGCAAACGCTGGTCAAAGACATTATTACCGGGATTTTTATTCAGTTCGAAAATGGGATGAACACCGGCGATCTGGTGACTATCGGGCAGCTAACCGGCACCGTCGAGCGAATGTCGATTCGTTCCGTCGGCGTGCGCCAGGATACGGGGGCGTACCATATTATTCCCTGGTCATCGATAACCACCTTCGCCAACTTTGTCCGCGGTATTGGTTCGGTAGTGGCAAATTATGATGTCGATCGCCATGAAGAGACCGATAAAGCCAATCAGGCGCTGAAGGATGCGGTGGCCGAACTGATGGAACAGGAAGATATTCGCGGGCTGGTGATCGGCGAGCCGTCATTCGCCGGGCTGGTCGGGCTAACCAATACCGCCTTTACGCTACGTGTTACCTTTACCACGCTGCCGCTGAAGCAGTGGACGGTCAGGTTCGCCCTCGACACCATGGTGAAAAAACATTTCGATCGCGCGGGCATTCGCCCACCGGTGCAGACGTATCAAGTGCTGCCTGCACCGCAAAACTCACCGCAACCGGCCTCACCGGCGAGCCCGCCGCCGCCAGCAGAGCCTACCCTTTAAAGCGGCTCTGCGCCCAGCGTTTACGCTGGGTCTCATCGAGGAAAGTCCAGGCGATAAAGCGGCTCTGCTTTTGACCCTGGGCCATCTCTTTTTTCATTACCTTCACCGCACCTGCCTGCGTCAGTGCGCGATACAGCTCGGGCAGGTTATCGCCACGCGAGACCAGCGAGGTGAACCACAGCACCTGGCGGGCGAACTGCTGGCTCTCCGCAATCATCTTGCAAATAAAAGCGACTTCGCCGCCTTCGCACCATAACTCCTGCTGCTGACCGCCAAAGTTGGCGGCATCGCTGGCAGATTGCCCCAGATTACGGCGTTTACGCTCGCTGCCCGCCCGCGCACTCTGCGCCGAGTCATGAAACGGCGGATTACAGAGCGTGGCATCGTACTGCTCATTTTTATGGATAACGCCAGCAAGAATTGCTGACGGATCTTTTTGCCGACGCAGACGAACCGCGCGGCTCAGCCCCGGATTAGCGCTAATAATCGCCTGCGCGCTGGTCAGCGCCGCATCGTTAATTTCGCTGCCGGTAAAACGCCAGCCATATTCATGGTGACCAATCAGCGGATAGATGCAGTTCGCCCCGGTTCCAACATCCAGCACGCTGGCCTGCGCAGGGATCTGCCCTTCGTTGCTCTCTGCCAGCACATCAGCCAGATGGTGGAGATAATCGGCGCGTCCTGGCACCGGCGGGGTGAGAAAACCCTCGGGGATATCCCACTCACGCACACCATAGAAGTGCGCCAGTAGCGCTTTGTTTAAAGCCTTCACCGCCTGCGGTTCAGCGAAATCAATGGTCGACTCGCCTTTTGGGTTAGCGGTGATAAAGTCGCGCAATGACGGATTCGCGACGCACAATGCGTCAAGGTCGTAGCGGCTGTGGTGGCGGTTACGCGGGTGCAAACCCGGCTTCTGGGCATTCATGGCATTCTCCTGTTAGCAGCGGCGTAAGATACCCGTTGACGTTGACCGGGTAAATAAGTGAGGCTGAAGAAACTTGTCTGACAACCAGGAAACGCTATGTATTTTTATGAACCGGCGAAAGGCCACGGCCTGCCGCACGATCCGCTGAATGCGATTATTGGTCCGCGTCCTATCGGCTGGATTGCCTCGCTGGATGGCAAAGGCCAGCGAAATCTTGCGCCGTACAGTTTCTTTAACTGTTTCAATTATCGCCCGCCGATTATTGGCTTCGCCAGCAGCGGCTGGAAAGATAGCGTACGCAATATTACTGAAACCAAAGAGTTTGTCTGGAACCTGACGACCCGCGATTTAGCAGTGCGGATGAATGAAACCTCCGCGTCGCTGCCCCATGGCGAAGATGAGTTTACCCGTGCAGGCCTGACGCCCGTTGCCGGTCGTATCGTCAGCGCGCCGCGTGTGGCGGAAAGCCCGGTCAACTTCGAATGTCGCCTCTCCCAGTGTATTCAACTGACCACCGCCGATGGCAGTGCCATCGATAGCTGGCTGGTGCTGGGCGAAGTGGTCGCGGTACACATTGATGAATCGCTGCTGGAAAACGGCATTTATCAGACCGCAAAAGCACAGCCCGTGCTGCGCGCGGGCGGCCCGTCGGCCTATTACGGGATCAGTGAAGCGCAGCGCTTTGATTTGATCCGCCCGGATAACCGCTAACCCCGTTTACCTGTCCCAGCCAGGAGCCCTGTGCTATCGGGCGTTTGCTATAATTACGCTATTGCAACTAAGGAGGCGATCATGGCTTCAGGCTGGGCAAATGACGGTGCGGTACAGCAGCAGATCGACAGTACGATTGAAGATGCCGTGGCGCGCGCCCGTCGTGATTTACCCCACGGTGAAAGCTTGCTGACCTGCGAAGAGTGTGGCGAACCGATCCCGGAAGCGCGTCGTAAAGCGATTCCAGGGGTGCGCTTATGCGTTACCTGCCAGCAGGAGAAAGATTTACATAACTCTACATTCTCAGGATATAATCGCAGAGGTTCAAAGGATAGCCAGTTACGTTGACCTTTCCTGACGTTTTCAACCAGCGCAAGCGGTTGCCTTTACATCCACAAAATCCCGCAGTGAAAGTAGCAAAATGTGCCGCAAAATTGTCCGCTGCGCTGACCTGGTGACGAATGTCCTTTTTTCTTACACAAAAGCCTTTAAAATCAAACAGCTAGATCTTATTCAATTTTTTAGAATAAGGTCGTCAATTCTCTTCGATTTTATCTCTTGTGAAAAACCGTGATACTTATCACATCGACGGAACATCGTCCCCAACACAGAATAACCTGCGAGAAATTGACTATGAAAACCATCAAATATGCTGTTGCTGCTATCGCGCTTTCTACCCTCTCTTTCGGTGCCTTTGCTGCCCAGTCTGTGACTGCCGCACAGGCCGAAAGCCTGGACAAAATCGGTGTTGTTTCTGCTCACGGCGCAACCACGCTGGACGGTCTGGAAGCCAAATTGGCTGCCAAAGCGCAGGCTGCTGGTGCCAGCGGCTACAGCATCATCTCTGCTGCCGGCAATAACAAACTGAGCGGCACTGCGGTTATCTACAAATAACCCAACCGAAGTTGTACCCCCCGGCAAATTAACCCTCTGCCGGGATGCTCCACCCTCATTGACCCTGTTGTTACCCTGTTTTTGCCCGTCCTGGATTGTGACGGGCTTTTTTTTGCTTAAAAACTCTGTGCTACCCGCGCCAGCCCTTCTTCCAGCGTCGCGCTTTCTCCGGTTGCCACCAGGCAACAGGCCATCTGAATTTTTAGTGACTCCGGTATTGCTTCGCGCCCGGCAAGGCAGTGTTCGATCCAGCGAGCCGTGCTCTCTGCATCTTTTGCCACGCCTTCCAATGCAACCTGCTCGGCGGCATCGTTGCGCGCAAAGAGGATCCGCTCGCCCGCAGCGTCAATCAGGTTGATCTGCGGACAGCGCTGCGGGTTCGCATACACTTCCCCTTCCGTCCCCGCCATCAGCAGCGCACGGCCACCGATGTCGGCGAAAAATTTCCCCACCCGCGTAAGGTATTCGGGATGAGAAACGCTGGATAAACGCAGTGCCGCGTCGGTTTTAAACGGCGTTACCAGCTTCGCCAGCGTGTGCGCACTGTTGCGCACGCCCATGCGCCAGCGCATCGCTAGCTGTTTTTCCAGTGGCGGACAGAGCGCGTGTACCGGCATAAAGACCGGATGATGGCCTTCCAGCTTCGCCTGCGCCTGCCCGGCGTGCAGCGTCGGCTCAATGCCCAGCAGGGTGAAAATACTTTCGCTAATCACGCGCGTGGGATCGGCGCTGACGCCGTGCACCAGCACCGGGAAACCCAGCTTATTCAACAGAATAGCCAACAATGGCGTGAGATTAGGCTGTTTGCGCGCGCCGTTATAGCTGGGAATAACAATCGGCATCGGTTTGGCCACCGGCGGCGTCAGCGCCAGCGTGTGCTGCTGCATCGCCTCGTAGAAGCCGCGCATTTCCGCCTCGCCTTCGCCTTTAATGCGCAGCGCAATCAGAATGCCGCCCATCTCCAGATCCGGCACATCGCCGTTCAGCATCTGCGCATAGAGACCACGCGCGGTGTCAATATCCAGATCCCGGGCATGATTCTTTCCGCGACCAATCTCTTTGATAACTTTACGGTAATCCATGACAGTTCCTCGCATGCTCACATCGTTAACGGCGCTTGCGGCGCTTTTGTTCTGGTTTTTTCACCGGTTTCTTCACTATAACGTCCGGCATTGCCGGTTGGGAAATAGGAAACACCGGCAGCGCATCAAGCAGACGTTTTCCATAGCTTTTGGTCAACAGGCGCTTATCGTAAATCACCACTTCGCCGCGACAACCGTGGCTACGGATAAGCCTGCCGACCTGCTGGATAAGATTAAACGAGGCGCTGGGCAAACTCTGTACTTCAAACGGATAACGGTTGAGGCTCTTCAGCCATTCACCTTCGGTGATCACCACCGGGCTATCAATCGGCGGAAAGGCGATTTTATGAATATGCACCTGTGTCAGGTAATCGCCTTTCAGATCAAGCCCTTCGGCGAAGGATTGCAGGCCAACCAGCACGCTGCGCTCGCCCGCGTCGATCCGTTTACGGTGCAGTTCCACCAGCCGGTAGCGCGGCTGATCGCCCTGCACCAATAGCAGCAGGCGTAAATCCGCCACGTAACTTAAAAACAGTTGCATCGCGCGCTGGCTGGCGAACAGCACCAGCATCCCCGGATGGGCTTTACTTTCCACCTGCTCACGAAACCAGGTCGCCATTTCGGCGATATGCTGCTCTTCATTTTCAATCAGCGGTTCGTAGCGCATTTGCGGGATAACAATCTTCCCCTGCTCAACGTGATTGAAAGGCGAATCCAGCGAGACAAATCGGTCGCCCGCTTTCTCTTTCAGGCCGCTCATCTCTTGCAGGCGATTAAAACTGTTCAACGACCTCAGCGTGGCGGAGGTGATAACAATATGCGGTACGCTGCGCCACAGCAGCTTCTCCAGCTGATCGCTGACGCGAATGCCTACGCAGTGAAACAGCAGATGTAGCTGCCCCTCCCGCACTTCGCGCGTCGCCCATTTCGATACCGGCGCACCGGAAGCCTGCACCATTGAGGCCAGCCGCCAGAGTTTGCTCTGGCTTTCAAACATGCCAAGCGCACGGTTCATTTGCAGGATCACCCGGTGCAAACGCACAATGTCGTGGCTACCGGTCTTTTCGCTTAAATCGTTGAGGAACAGCTCCGCCAGCCCGCGCAGCATTTCTGTTAGCTTCGCCAGCCGCTGACAAATCGCCATCACCTCATCCGGCAGCTCGCCCATAGCAAAGCGGTGTTCGGCTTCCTGACCAGCAGGAAGATAGAGGTTGAGCATGTTATTCAATGATGAAATCAGCCCGAACAGCTCTTCGCAGTGGGCGTTGAGCCGCTCCGGCGTCGCCAGCGGCGGCAGAGTTTTCGGCCGGAACTGCTCCAGGCATGTCGCCACCAGCCGGGTAAATAAGTCGAGCTGTAGCTGATACCAGGACGCTGTTATTTCGGCGCTCATCTCCAGCGCATCGCGCGCCACATCCGGCAGATGGTGGCCTTCATCCAGCACCAGCAGCAGGTTTTTCGGCTCCGGCAAGACGGCTTCGCTCTCCAGCGCCGCCATCACCAGCGCGTGGTTCGCCACCACCACTTCCGCTTCCTGAATTTCACGCCGCGCGACAAAGAACGGACATTCCCGGTAATAGTGGCAGTTGCGGTTCAGGCAACTGGCTTTATCGGTACTGAGGCGACGCCATAAATCATCACTGATGGCTTTATCGGTGTGATCGCGCAGACCGTCCCATTTGTAGCTGTCGAGATCGGCTTTCAGCGTCGCGCACTGCTTCTGTTCCTCTTTGCTGCCCGGCGTCAGCTCATCATCAAGGAACGCCAGCAGATCCTGCTGGTCCGGCTCGCTGCTGGCCAGCGCGGCCAGATTGCGCGGGCAGACATAGCGCCCACGGCCAAACGCTGCGGTAAAACGTAAATCGGGGATAATTTTGCGCAGCAGCGGCAGATCTTTACTGTAGATCTGATCCTGCAACGCCACGTTGGCGGTACTGACCACCAGCGTTTTTTGCTCTTCGCGGGCAATAGCAATACCCGGAATTAAATAAGAGAGCGTTTTCCCGACGCCGGTCGGCGCTTCGATCGCCAGATGCCTGCCCTCTTCACCCGCCAGCGTTTTCGCGACATCAGCAATCATCTGCCGCTGCGGCGCACGGGGAATAAAGTCCGGGATCTGTTGTTGCAACGCCTTATACCAGGCGGCGATCTGCGCTTTTAGCGCGGCAGTAAGAGCCATGAAGAGACCTGAAATACTGTATAAACAGCCACTATTGTGGCATTTTTAGCGCCCGCTGGGTAACCCTTTTTGCCATTCTGGAAGCAGCCACGAAAACCCATTTTCCGCCTCTGCAATACAGGATATTTTTCGCCGGGCGGATCACAAATTAGCAGATCTATTCATAAGTACTCTATATAGCGCGTTGATCATTTAACAGGGCAATGCTAGTTTTTACCTGCATTACGCTTGTTACCGAATATCGGGCAAAACCTAAATGCAGAGAACAAGGACAGATGATGTCCGTTGCTGTATTTATGTTTTGCCCGTTTTTGTTTGCAGGAGTTAGCGATGCTGGTCAAACAAATCTTAAATAATAACGTGGTCAGCGCCATCGACGATCGTGGCTTTGAGGTTATTCTGACCGGGCGAGGGCTGGGTTTTAATACGCAGAACGGCGCCATCGTTAACGAACAAGCCATCGAGAAAATATTCCATTTGCAGGATTCGCAGGTCTCTGCCCGTTTTAAAGATCTGATTAGCGAAGTACCTGTCGAAATAGTGCAACTGACCGCCGACATTGTCACGCTGGCCCGCAGCCAGTTGTCGCATAAATTAAGCGAAGGTTTGTACGTCACGCTAGCTGACCATCTGCATTTCGCGCTACAACGCAATGAAAAACATGAGCAATTGCCGAATCCGCTGGAGTGGGAAGTGCGCCATTTTTATACCGCTGAATATGCTCTTGGTCGCCAGGCGATTGGTATGGTGATGGCGCGCACCGGGCAATTATTACCTGACGGCGAAGCCTGCAGTATTGCGCTACATATTGTGAATGCCGGGCTGAACGACAGCATGGGAAAAACCACGCAAATCACGCGGCTTATTTATCAATTACAGAATATCGTTAAATACTTTTTTAGCCTGCCGCTCGACGAGCACAGCCTGAATTACCAACGTTTCATTACCCATTTAAAATTTTTCGCCCAGCGGGTGATTGATGGGGTGGTGTTAAATAATGACGACGAAGAGTTATTTGCCATGGTACAGCGCCGCTATCAGACCACCCTGAAATGCGTCGATGCCATCAATGAGTTTGTCGGCAAAAACTATCACCACACCATGAGCAACTCGGAAAAGCTCTATCTGACCGTGCATATCGAAAACGTGGTACAGCGGGCAGAACCCAATTAGTTTACCCAACATCATTCGCGTAGCCGCAACCACAAAGCGGCAGCTTGAAGGATGAAATGTATAGATTCCGTCCAGGCTTGTTACTGTTCAATCAGGCAAACCCCAGAGGAAACAAGGTATCGGCGTAAAGCCGATGATTGTGGATGATGCCAGCAATGCGGGCGTCAGTCTGGAGGAATTATCATGAATTATCAGGATACCGCGCAGCAGATCATCAACAGGATCGGCGGCAAGGACAATATTCTGTCGCTGTTTCATTGTATTACCCGTCTGCGTTTTTTACTCAAAGATAACGACAAGGCCGATCGCGCGGCGCTGGAAGCGCTGGATGGCGTGATAGGCGTCAATATCTCTGGCGATCAGTTTCAGTTGATTATCGGTAACGATGTGGCCCCACTGTGCGACGCGCTGCTGGCCAAATTACCCGGCGTCTCGTCCGGCGGCGCTGTGCAACATGGTAAACGCCGCAACCCGGTATCGGTGCTGCTGGAAGGGCTGTCCAGTATCTTCTCGCCGATCATTCCGGCGATTGCCGGAGCCGGTATTCTGAAAGGCGTCCTGGCGCTAGTGGTCGCGATGCAGTGGCTGGAAACCAGCAACCAGACCTACCAAATCCTGCTCGCCATCAGCGACGGCGTGTTTTACTTCATGCCGCTGGCGCTGGCTTTCAGCGCCGCCAATAAGTTCGGCGCAAATCCTTACGTGGCAGTGGCGCTGGCCGCCGCCCTCTTCCATCCTGCAATTCAGGCGCTGTTTAAATCCGGCGCGCCGATCAATTTTATGCACCTGCCGGTGCCAACCGTGAATTATGCCTCAACGGTGATCCCGATCCTGCTGGCCATCTGGCTGCTGAGCCGGGTAGAGAAGCTGATTGATCGCATCATGCCCGGCGTACTGAAAACGATGTTTGTGCCGCTGTTGAGCCTGGTGATTGTCACGCCGATTACGCTGATTGCCATTGGCCCACTGGGGATTTTCGCCGGTAATGCGCTCTCCGGCGGCATTATCTGGCTGGTGGAAAATGCCGGCATCGTGGCGGGCGTAGTGGTTGGCGGCACGCTGTCGATGATCATCATCACCGGCATGCACTATGTGCTGGTGCCAATCATGATCAACAACATCAGCACCCTGGGTTTCGATCCGTTCAAAATCCTCTTCTATATTGCCAACCTGGGCCAGGCGGGTGCGGCCTTTGGCGTGTTCCTGCGGGCGCGGGATAAAAAGCTGAAATCGCTGGCGCTAACCACCAGTTTCAGCGCGGCCATGGGTATTACCGAACCGGCGATGTACGGCATCAATATTCGCTATAAACGCCCGTTTGCTGCCGCGCTGATTGGTGGCGCGTGCGGCGGCGGTGTTGCCATGGCGATGGGGGTGAAAACCTACGCCTTTGCGCTCAGCGGTCTGCCCGGTCTTCCGGCGCTGGTCGGCCCGACATTTTTATGGGCGCTGGTCAGTATCGCCATTTCGTTTGTCTGCGCTGCGGTTGTCACGGTGATCCTCGGATTTGAAGAGACGGTGGTAGCCGGGGTCAGCCCGATGTCGGTGGCACGTACCGAAGAAAAACTGTTTGCCCCGGTGAGCGGCGAACTGAAACCCCTCAACGCCCTTAGCGACCCGGTGTTTGCCGATGAGATTTTCGGTAAAGGGCTGGCGATTTATCCCACCAGCGGCGAGCTACGCTCTCCGGTTAACGGCAAGGTGGAATCCCTGTTTGAAACCCATCACGCACTGGCGCTGCAAAGCGATACCGGCGCGGAGATCCTCATTCATATCGGTATCGACACGGTAAAACTGGGTGGTAAGCACTTCACCAGCCACATCGCCGTCGGGCAGAGCGTCGAGGTAGGCGATCTGCTGGTGAGCTTTGATCTGGCGGCGCTGAAGGCCGCTGGCATCGATCCGAGCGTGATTGTGGTCGTCACCAACAGCGAACAATACGGCGATATCAGCCCGGTCAAAGTACAAGGCGATGTCGCCAGCCGGGACGCATTTCTCACACTGACCGCGACAGCGGCGTAAGGAGCAAAGGTATGGCATTTTCGAAAGCATTCCCGGAAGGATTTTTATGGGGCGGCGCAACAGCGGCGAACCAACTGGAAGGCGCATGGAATGTGGGCGGCAAAGGGCTTTCCGTTTCTGATGTCTACACGTTTGATATCAACACGCCGCGGGAGCGCTGGCTCGATCAATGGCTTGGCATGACGCACGCTCAAATACGCGAAGCGCAGGACCCTGGCAGTAAAAAGTACTACCCGAAACGCAAAGGCAACGACTTTTACCACCACTTTAAAGAGGATATCGCCCTGTTCGCCGGAATGGGTTTTAAGTGCTTTCGCATGTCGATTGCCTGGACGCGCATCTTCCCGCGCGGCGATGAAACCACGCCGAACGAAGCCGGGCTGAAATTCTACGACGAGGTGTTCGATACGCTGCTGGCGCACGGTATTCAACCGATTGTGTCGCTGTCGCACTACGAGATGCCGCTGGCGCTGGTGACCGACTATGGCGGCTGGCCGAACCGCCAGTTGGTCGATTTCTACGTACGTTTCGCCACCACGGTCTTCACCCGCTACCGCAAAAAAGTGAAGTACTGGATGACCTTCAACGAGATCAACTGCGTGAAACATCACCCGTATGTCAGCGTTGGTGTGATCGAAGAGGACAACCCGCATCTCGAACAGGATAAATACCAGGGCGCGCACCATCAGTTTGTCGCCAGCGCACTGGCCACCAAAGCCTGTCATGCCATTATTCCCGGCTCGCAGGTCGGCTGCATGATCAGCTACCAGATGCTCTATCCGCACACCTGCCATCCGGATGATTTGCAGGCCTGTGAAGAGATGCAGCGCGTGTCGCTGTTCTTTAGCGACGTACAGGCGCATGGTTACTACCCGGCGTACACCGATCGCATGCTGGCGGAAAAAGGCGTCACGCTGCAAAAAGTGGTCGGTGATGATGAGATCCTGCGCCAGCACCCGGTCGATTTCGTCTCCTTTAGCTACTACATGTCGAGCACCGTTAGTGCGCACCCGGAAAAACGGGAAATAGCGGAAGGCAATATGGTGACTGGCGGCATCCGCAACCCGTACCTGCCAACCAGCCAGTGGGGCTGGCAGATTGACCCGAAAGGGCTGCGTCTTGCCTTAAACCAGCTCTATGACCGCTACCAGAAGCCGCTGTTTATTGCCGAAAACGGTCTCGGCGCGATCGATACCGTCAACCCGGACGGCTCTATCGACGATGATTACCGTATCGATTATCTGCGCCAGCACGTGGAACAGATGCAGGAAGCGATTGGCGACGGCGTCGATCTGTTTGGTTACACCTGGTGGGGGCCGATTGACGTGGTCAGCGCCGGAACGGCGCAAATTTCCAAACGCTACGGCTTTATTTATGTTGACCAGGATGACATGGGCAACGGCACACAGGCGCGCTCGCTAAAGAAAAGCTATCACTGGTACAAAAAACTGATCGCCTCTAACGGCGAAGACTTACGCGATTAAGGAGCTGAGATGGCTATTTTCCCGAAAGATTTTTTGTGGGGCGGCGCGATTGCCGCCAACCAGGCGGAAGGCGCATGGAACGAGGATGGCAAAGGGCCATCGATTGCCGACGTGGTGCGCGGCGGTATCGCTTCCGGTAAACATGATGCGACGATTGACCCAAATCTCTATTACGCCAGCCACGAAGCGATTGATTTCTACCATCGCTACAAAGAAGACATCGCGCTGTTCGCAGAGATGGGTTTCAAATGCTTTCGTACCTCGATTGCCTGGTCGCGCATTTTCCCGCGTGGCGATGAAACTACGCCAAACGAAGCGGGGCTAAAATTTTACGACGATCTGTTTGATGAACTGCTGAAATACGGCATTGAACCGGTGATTACCCTCTCCCACTATGAGACGCCGCTGGCGCTGTATCAGGAGTATGGCGGCTGGAAGAATCGCCAGTTGATTGATTTCTTCAGCCGCTACTGCGAAACGGTATTCCGCCGTTACCAGCGCAAGGTCAAATACTGGATGACCTTCAACGAACTGAACAACATGAACCGCATGCCGTTCGCCACCGGCGCGGTGGATGCCAGCGCCGGTGCGCAGGATATCTGGCAGGCGAATCACCACCAGTTTGTCGCTAACGCACTGGCGAACAAGCTGTGCCACGACATCATTCCCGATGCGCAAATCGGCTGCATGCTGTCGTTGAGCACCGTTTACCCGGCAACCTGCAACCCGGACGATATCTTCTCTACTATGCAGTTACGCCGCCGTTCGCTGTTTTTCTCCGATGTGATGATGCTCGGCCACTATCCGGCGTTTGCGCCGTGTCTGTTCCGCGAACTGGGCGTGGAGCTGACCATTGCCGATGGCGATCTGCAACTGCTGGCCGATTATCCGTCGGATTATCTCGGCTTTAGCTACTACCGCAGCGTATTACATCAGGCGGGCGGCCAGTTCCGTATTGATACCGGCGGTACTGCCGGGCTGGATAATCCGTTTCTTGAAAAAACCGCCTGGGGCTGGCCGATCGATCCACAGGGTTTCCGTATCGTCTGTAATGAACTGGCAGATCGCTACCGCAAGCCGTTGTTTATTGTCGAAAATGGCTATGGCGGCGTCGATGAGCCGGATGCCAGCGGGCAGATTAACGATCTGGCGCGAATCGATTATGGCCGCCGCCATATTCAGGCAATGGCAGAAGCCATTGACGATGGCTGTGACATTATGGGTTACACCTGGTGGGGACCGATTGATATCGTCAGTGCCGGAACCGGCGAGATGAAAAAGCGCTATGGCTTTATCTATGTCGACAAAGATAACGACGGCAACGGTACGCTGAAGCGCAGCAAAAAACGCAGTTTTGAATGGTATCAGCAAGTTATCGCCAGTCATGGTGAAGTGCTGTAGGGTTGAAGCTCGCATTGTGTTCCCGTGTGGTTGATGGCTGGTGCTGCGGGCGCGGGAAACGCGTCAGGCCTGGCTGGCGCGCGTTAATCGCCGATCGCAAGCCTGATAAAACAACGCCGCCAGTCGGTACATTGCCCGCTGGCGGCGTCGATTGCCGGATAAAGTGTATCCGGCCTGCAAAATGCGTTACTGCGCGGCGCTCGGTTTACGCGGACGGCGACGGCGTGCGCCGTTTCCTGCCGGTTTACCCTGGCTATCACGCGCTGGCTGGGCGTTACCATCCAGACGGCGTGAACCCCCTTCACTGCGGCGTGGAGCACGCGGTTTTTGCGCTTCACCGTCAGTGCGACGCGGGGAGCGCGGTTTCTGCTCCTCACCCTCATTGCGGCGCGGCGCGGACTGACCACGACCACCGCCGCCCTGCCCGCGACCACCACCCTGACGACCGCCGCCCTGGCCGCGACCATTCTGGATCGGTTCGGCTTTGATGGACGGATCCGGTTCATAACCTTCGATGGCAATGCGCGGGATCTCTTTTTTCAGCAGACGTTCGATGTCGCGCAGCAGTTTGTGTTCATCAACGCAGACCAGCGACAACGCTTCACCGGTAGCCGCCGCACGCCCGGTACGGCCGATACGGTGGACGTAATCTTCCGGTACGTTCGGCAGCTCGTAGTTCACCACATGCGGCAGCTCTTCGATGTCGAGACCGCGCGCAGCGATATCTGTGGCCACCAGCACGCGAATATCCCCGGATTTGAAATCCGCCAGCGCACGGGTACGCGCGCCCTGGCTTTTGTTACCGTGGATCGCCGCACTGGTGATGCCATCTTTATTCAGTTGTTCCGCCAGATGGTTGGCGCCGTGCTTGGTGCGGGTAAAGACCAGCACCTGCTGCCAGTTACCCTGGCCAATCATCTGCGACAACAGCTCACGCTTACGTTTTTTATCTACAAAATGCACATGCTGAGTCACCTGCTCGGAAGCGGTGTTGCGGCGCGCCACTTCAATTTCCAGCGGGTTGTGCAACAGCTTTTCCGCCAGCGCTTTGATGTCGTCGGAGAAGGTCGCGGAGAACAGCAGGTTCTGACGGCGCTGCGGCAGTTTTGCCAGCACGCGGCGAATATCGTGGATAAAGCCCATATCCAGCATACGGTCGGCTTCATCCAGCACCAGAATTTCCACGCTATCGAGTTTCAGCGCGTTTTGGTGTTCCAGATCCAGCAAACGGCCAGGCGTGGCGATCAGCACATCGACGCCACCGCGCAGTTTCATCATCTGCGGGTTGATGCTGACGCCGCCAAACACCACCAGCGAACGGATGTTCAGATACTGGCTGTAGTCGCGTACGTTTTCACCGATTTGCGCCGCCAGTTCACGGGTTGGCGTCAGGATCAGCGCACGCACCGGGCGGCGGCCTTTCGCGTGCGGCTCTTTTTGCACCAGCAGTTGCAGCAGCGGCAGGGTAAAGCCAGCCGTTTTACCGGTACCGGTCTGGGCGCTGGCCATCAGGTCGCGGCCTTGCAGTACGGCGGGGATCGCCTGCTGCTGAATAGGGGTCGGCTGAACATAACCCTGCTCGGCGACTGCGCGCAGGATTTCCGGATTCAGGCCAAGGGCATCAAATGACATAACAACTCCACACCGCCCCGACCTGTCACAGGTGTAGTTTTCAGGGAGATATAATTTGACTGATGACAAAAACCACAATGTCATGAAGGTGCGGAGTGTATCAGCTTTTGTGATCGAGCGCATAAATATCCGGCCAGGGATCATCCGCAATCTTTTCGCCTGTTGCAGATCACCCTGCCAGCCCCTTCCAGCATCAGTTGAACCGGTTTCCGCTTCATTCGTCACCTTTTCCTTGCCTGGCGCTGGACAAGTTTCGTCCTGAAGCATAAATTTAATCAATCGATTGATTAATTATTTTGCCGCCATGAATACAACCCCAACGACCAGTAAAGGCGAACAGGCCAAACAGCAGTTGATTGCTGCCGCGCTGGCGCAATTCGGTGAATACGGGCTGCATGCTACCACCCGCGATATCGCCGCGCTGGCCGGGCAAAATATTGCGGCGATCACCTATTACTTTGGTTCGAAAGAGGATTTATACCTCGCCTGTGCGCAGTGGATCGCCGACTTTATCAGTAAGAATTTCCACCCGCATGTTCAGGCAGCAGAGGCGTTGTTCGCGCAGCCGGAGCCGAATAAGGCAGAAATACGCGCTCTGATTCATAGCGCCTGCCGCAACATGATCACGCTGCTCACCCACGATGAGACGCTGAACCTGAGCAAATTTATCTCCCGCGAGCAGCTCTCGCCAACGCGGGCGTATCAGCGGGTGCACGATCAGGTCATTGCGCCGATGCACAGCCATCTCACCGCCCTGCTGGCGGCCTATACCGGGCGGGATGCCACGGATACCGAAACCATTATTCATACCCACGCACTGCTCGGTGAAATTCTCGCGTTTCGTCTCGGGCGGGAAACCTTCTTGCTGCGTGCGGGCTGGTCGCAGTTTGACGAAGAGAAAACCGCGCAGATTTACCAGGTTATCACCTGCCATATCGATCTCATTTTGCAAGGATTAACGCACAGGAGTCCGGAGTGATGAAAAAACCTCTCGTTACGGTGTTGATTGTGGTGGTCGTTATCGCCGCGCTGGCTGGCGGCTGGATGTGGTATCAGAGCAGACAGGAGCGCGCGCTCACCCTGTACGGTAACGTTGATATTCGCACGGTGAATTTGAGTTTCCGCGTTGGCGGACGGCTCGCTTCGCTAAACGTTGATGAAGGCGATGCGATCCAGGCCGGACAGACGCTCGGTGAGATCGATAAAGCGCCCTACCAGAATGCCTTATTGCAGGCGCAGGCCAATGTCTCCACCGCGCAAGCGAAATACGATCTGGCTACCGCCGGTTATCGTGATGAAGAGATTGCCCAGGCTGTCGCGGCGGTGAATCAGGCGCGGGCCGCCTATGACTACGCGCAAAACTACTATCAGCGTCAACAAGGGTTATGGAAAAGCCGGGTGATCTCTGCCAACGATCTGGAAAATGCCCGTTCCACACGGGATCAGGCGCAGGCAACGCTGAAATCCGCGCAGGACAAGTTAAGCCAGTACCGCACCGGTAACCGCCCGCAGGAAATTGAACAGGCGAAAGCGGGTCTTGAACAGGCGCAGGCCGCGCTGGCGCAGGCGCAACTGGATCTGCATGACACCACGCTGGTCGCCCCTTCCGCCGGGACAATCCTGACCCGCGCCGTTGAGCCAGGCAGCATGCTCAGCGCGGGCAGCACCGTATTCACCTTGTCATTAACTCGTCCGGTATGGGTGCGTGCGTATGTTGATGAGATCAACTTGCAGCAGGCGCAGCCAGGGCAGGACGTGTTGCTTTACACCGACGGGCGACCGAATAAGCCGTATCACGGCAAAATCGGCTTTGTCTCGCCTACCGCCGAATTTACGCCCAAAACCGTACAAACCCCGGATCTGCGAACGGATCTGGTGTATCGCCTGCGCATTATCGTTACCGATGCCGACAACTCGCTGCGCCAGGGGATGCCGGTAACCGTGCGTTTTGCGGGCGAGGCGCGTCATGAATGAGGCATCCATCCATTTACGCGGGCTGGTAAAACGCTTTCCGGGCATGGAAAAACCCGCTGTCGCAAAGCTCGATTGCGAGATTCGCGCCGGTTATGTCACCGGGCTGGTCGGCCCGGATGGCGCAGGGAAAACCACACTGATGCGCATTCTTGCCGGGTTGATGAAGCAGGACGAAGGCAGCGTGCAGGTGATGGGTCTGGATCCGCTGCGTCAGGATAGCGAACTACACGCCATGCTCGGTTATATGCCGCAAAAATTCGGGCTGTATGAAGATTTAACGGTAATGGAAAACCTCAATCTGTACGCCGATCTGCGCAGCGTCACCGGCGAGCAGCGCCGTCAGACCTTCGAACGCCTGCTGGAGTTTACCGCCCTCGCCCCGTTTACCGGACGGCTGGCCGGAAAGCTCTCCGGCGGGATGAAGCAGAAACTGGGGCTGGCCTGCACGCTGGTCGGAGAACCGAAAGTGCTGTTGCTGGATGAGCCGGGCGTCGGCGTTGACCCGATTTCCCGCCGCGAACTGTGGCAGATGGTGCATGAACTGGCGGGCGAAGGGATGCTGATCCTCTGGAGCACCTCGTATCTTGATGAAGCGGAGCAGTGCCGCGATGTGCTGCTGATGAACGAAGGCGAATTGCTGTATCAGGGCGAGCCGACCGCGCTGACGCAGCGCATGGCCGGGCGCAGTTTTCTTGTCACCAGCGCGCAGGAGAACAACCGCCGCTTGCTGCGTCTTATTCTGCGTCAGCCTCAGGTCAGCGATGGCATGATCCAGGGGCGCTCGGTGCGCATGATCCTGAAAAAAGAGGCGCACGTCGACGAAATTCTCCACGCCGACAACATGCCGCCAGTAGAGATCACGGAAACCGCGCCGCGCTTTGAAGATGCGTTTATCGATCTGCTCGGCGGCGCGGGTGCGTCCGAATCCCCGCTGGGGGCAATTCTGCATACGGTGGAAGGCAGCACGGACGAAACGGTGATTGAAGCCCGCTCGCTGACCAAAAAGTTTGGTGATTTCGCCGCTACCGACCATGTCAATTTTGCCGTCAAGCGCGGTGAAATCTTCGGCCTGCTGGGGCCGAACGGCGCAGGTAAATCGACCACTTTCAAAATGATGTGCGGTTTGTTGGTGCCTACCGACGGCCAGGCGCTGGTGCTGAATCTCGATCTCAAAGTCAGCTCCGGCAAAGCGCGCCAGCATCTGGGTTATATGGCGCAAAAATTCTCGCTGTACGGCAACCTGACGGTAGAGCAGAATCTGCGCTTTTTCTCCGGCGTCTACGGCCTGCGCGGACGGGCGCAAAACGAAAAGATAACCCGCATGAGCGAGGCGTTCGGGCTGAAAGCCATTGCTCACCATGCGACCGATGAATTGCCGCTGGGCTTTAAGCAGCGCCTGGCGCTGGCCTGCTCGCTGATGCATGAACCGGATATTCTGTTCCTTGATGAACCCACTTCCGGTGTCGATCCACTGACGCGACGGGAGTTCTGGCTGCACATCAACAGCATGGTGGAGAAAGGCGTGACCGTGATGGTCACCACGCACTTTATGGACGAAGCCGAGTATTGCGATCGTATCGGGCTGGTGTATCGCGGAAAGCTTATCGCCAGCGGCACGCCGGATGATTTAAAGGCGCAAAGCGCCGATGCGGATAACCCGGATCCGACAATGGAGCAGGCTTTTATTACGCTTATCCATAACTGGGATAAGGAGCACGGCCATGCATCTTAACACTCTCAGTTGGCGGCGCGTGCGGGCGCTGTGCGTCAAAGAGACGCGGCAGATTGTCCGTGATCCCAGTAGCTGGCTGATTGCCGTCGTCATCCCGCTGTTGCTGCTGTTTATCTTCGGTTACGGCATTAACCTTGATTCCAGCAAGCTACGCATTGGTGTGCTGCTGGAGCAGCAAAGTAAAGAGGCGATGGATTTCACCCATACGCTGACCGGCTCGCCCTATATTGATGCCACGATCAGCGATAACCGCCCGCAGCTTATCCAGATGATGCAGGCCGGGCGTATTCGCGGGCTGGTGGTGGTACCGACGAATTTCGCCGCGCAGATGGCGCGCGCCAATGAAGTTGCGCCGATTCAGGTGATCACCGATGGCAGCGAACCGAATACCGCAAACTTTGTGCAGGGCTACGTACAGGGGATCTGGCAACTCTGGCAGCAGCAGCGGGCAGAAGATCGCGGACAAACATTTGAACCGTTGATCGATGTGCAAACCCGCTACTGGTTTAACCCGGCCGCCATCAGCCAGCATTTTATTATTCCTGGCGCGGTGACCATCATCATGACGGTGATTGGCGCTATCCTCACCTCGCTGGTGGTGGCGCGCGAATGGGAGCGCGGCACGATGGAGGCCCTGCTTTCAACCGAAGTGACGCGCGCGGAATTGCTGCTGTGCAAGCTGATTCCCTACTATTTTCTCGGCATGCTGGCGATGCTGCTGTGCATGCTGGTGTCGGTGTTTATTCTTGGCGTGCCTTATCGCGGCTCGCTGCTGATTTTATTTCTCATCACCAGCCTGTTTTTGCTCAGCACGTTGGGGATGGGGCTGCTGATTTCCACTATCACACGTAACCAGTTTAATGCCGCGCAGGTCGCGCTGAATGCCGCCTTTCTGCCGTCGATTATGCTATCCGGTTTTATCTTCCAGATTGACAGCATGCCTGCCGTGATCCGCGTGGTGACCTATATCATTCCGGCGCGTTATTTCGTCAGTACGCTGCAAAGCCTGTTTCTGGCGGGCAACATCCCGGTGGTGTTGATGGTTAACGTTCTGTTTTTGATCGCCTCAGCGCTGATGTTTATTGGCCTGACATGGCTGAAAACCAAACGCAGACTGGATTAAGGAAAACCCATGTTTCACCGTTTACTGACGCTTATCCGCAAAGAGTTACAGTCGTTACTGCGCGAACCGCAAACCCGCGCCATTCTGATCCTGCCGGTGCTGTTGCAGGTGCTGCTGTTCCCCTTTGCCGCCACGCTGGAAGTGACCAACGCCACTATCGCCATCTATAACGAAGATAACGGCAAACATGCGGTTGAGCTGACGCAGCGTTTTGCCCGCGCTAAAGCCTTTACCCATATTCTGCTGCTGAAAAGCCCGCAGGAGATACGCCCGACCATCGATACGCAGAAAGCATTGTTGTTAGTGCGTTTTCCGGCCGATTTTTCCCGCAATCTTGATAGCAGCATCACCGCGCCAATGCAGTTGATCCTCGACGGGCGCAACTCTAACAGTGCGCAAATCGCCGCCAATTATCTGCAACAAATCGTGCAGGATTATCAGCAGGAACTGCTGAGCGGCCAGCAGAAACCGAATAACAGCGAGCTGGTGATTCGCAACTGGTACAACCCGAATCTTGATTACAAATGGTTTGTGGTGCCGTCGCTGATCGCCATGATCACCACCATCGGCGTGATGATTGTGACCTCGCTGTCGGTGGCGCGTGAACGCGAACAGGGCACGCTGGATCAGCTACTGGTTTCGCCGCTGTCAACGTGGCAAATTTTTGTCGGCAAAGCCGTGCCAGCGCTGATTGTCGCAACGTTTCAGGCGACGATTGTGCTCTCCGTCGGTATTCTGGCCTATAAAATTCCCTTTGCCGGATCGCTGCTGCTGTTCTATTTCTCAATGCTGATTTATGGCTTGTCGCTGGTGGGTTTCGGCCTGCTGATTTCGTCACTTTGCGCCACACAGCAGCAGGCATTTATTGGTGTGTTTGTCTTTATGATGCCCGCGATCCTGCTGTCGGGCTATGTATCACCGGTGGAGAACATGCCGGTCTGGTTGCAGGATTTGACCTGGGCCAACCCTATCCGGCACTTTACCGATATTACCAAGGAGATTTATCTGAAGGATGCCAGCTTAACGATTGTCTGGCAGAGTTTATGGCCGCTGGTGGTGATTGCGGCCATCACCGGTTCAGCGGCGTATGCGCTGTTTCGCAGAAATATTGCCTAACTTACGCTCTTTGGTCAGCAGCGAGACCACCGCCGGACCCGCAAGAATAACCAGCCCGGCGGCGGCCAGAATAAAGTGGTTAGGCAACACGCGGGAAAGCAGCCAGATAACGATCAGCGACGCGCCGAAATACCAGGTGGTAGTCAACTCTTCCAGCACATCGCCGATGCCGCGCCAGCGTGCATCGTGGTGGCGCTGGAGAAACAGCATCAGCAGCACGGACACACCGTAAAGTACGCACAGGCTCAGACCGACGCGCACCAGAGAACCGCTCATCCAGCCCATCACCAGCAGCGCGACTATCAGCATATGCAACATAATCTGCCAGCAACTCAGGCCTGTTACATCACGAATGTGCTGTTGCCACTTCATGGCCTCTCTCCTGAAGAATTTTTGTCTTTCTGAAGAGTACGCGGATTTACGGAAAATTCCGTAACCCCGCCACAATTTGTGACAGGGACTACAATTTATTTTCACGAGGAGAGTGACGCTGGCAGGAGAATTATGACCCAACACGCGCGACATTTTTCATTGAAAGTGCTCACCATCAATACCCACAAAGGCTTTACCGCGTTTAACCGGCGCTTTATTTTGCCTGAGCTGCGTGACGCGGTACGGACCGTCAGCGCGGATATCGTCTGCCTGCAAGAAGTGATGGGCGCCCACGAAGTGCATCCACTGCATGTGGAGAACTGGCCGGACACCACCCACTATGAATTTCTTGCTGATACCATGTGGAGCGATTACGCCTACGGACGTAACGCGGTTTATCCCGAAGGGCATCACGGAAATGCGGTGCTTTCCCGCTATCCGATCGAACACTTTGAAAATCGTGATGTTTCAGTTGATGGCAGCGAAAAACGCGGCCTGCTCTACTGCCGCATTACGCCACCGGATCTCGGCCATTCATTACATGTCATTTGCGTTCATCTTGGTCTGCGGGAAGCCCATCGCCAGGCGCAGCTTACTATGCTGGCAGAGTGGGTGAATGCGCTGCCCGAAGGCGAACCCGTCGTGGTGGCAGGCGACTTTAATGACTGGCGGCAAAAAGCCAATCACCCGCTGAAGACGCAGGCCGGGCTGGAGGAGATTTTCACCCGCGCTCACGGCCGCCCTGCCCGTACTTTCCCGGTCGCACTGCCATTGTTGAGGCTCGATCGGATCTATGTGAAAAACGCCAATGCCAGCGCGCCGACCGCGCTGCCGCTGCGTAACTGGCGACACCTTTCCGATCACGCCCCACTGAGCGCGGAGATCCACCTATGAAATGCACCTGGCGGGAAGGCAACCGTATTCAGTTGCTGGAAAACGGCGACAACTACTATCCGGCGCTGTATGACGCCATCGATCATGCGCAGCAACGCGTCATTCTGGAAACCTTTATCTGGTTTGAGGATAACGTTGGCCGCCAGTTGCAGCAGGTGCTGCTACGGGCTGCCCGTCGCGGCATCAACATCGAAGTGCTGCTGGATGGTTACGGTTCGCCGGATTTAAGCGAACCGTTTGTCAACGAGCTGACCACCGCTGGCGTGGTATTCCGCTATTACGATCCGCGCCCGCGCCTGCTCGGTATGCGCACCAATCTCTTTCGCCGCATGCACCGTAAAATTGTGGTGATCGATAACACCGTAGCTTTCGTTGGCGGCATTAACTACTCAGCAGAACATCTCACCAGCTATGGCCCGGAAGCCAAGCAGGATTACGCCGTGCGCGTCGAAGGGCCGATTGTGGAAGATATTCTGCAATTTGAGCTGGAGAATCTGCCGGATAACGCGCCGGCAAAACGCTGGTGGCAGCGCCGACGCCATCGCCCGGAAGAGAACCGTACGCCCGGTGAAGCGCAGGCGCTGTTTATCTGGCGCGATAATAACGATCATCGCGACGATATTGAACGCCATTATCTGAAGATGCTGGCCAACGCCCGCCGCGAAGTGATTATTGCCAACGCCTACTTCTTCCCCGGTTATCGCCTGCTGCACGCCATGCGCAACGCTGCCCGGCGCGGTGTCTCGGTGAAGCTGATTGTGCAGGGCGAGCCGGATATGCCGATTGTCAAAGTCGGCGCGGAGCTGTTGTACAACTATCTGCTGAAAGGCGGCGTTCAGGTGTATGAATATCGCCGCCGCCCGCTGCACGGCAAAGTGGCATTGATGGACGATCACTGGGCAACGGTCGGTTCCAGCAATCTCGATCCACTCAGTTTGTCGCTGAATCTGGAGGCTAACCTGATTATCCATGATCGTGAATTTAACCAGACGTTACGCGACAATTTGCAGGCCATTATTCGCGAGGACTGCGTGCGGGTGGACGAATCAATGGCGCCGAAGCGCACCTGGTGGAACCTCGGTAAGAGCATTGTCGTGTTCCACTTCTTACGCCATTTTCCGGCCATGGCCGGCTGGCTTCCTGCGCATACGCCGCAACTGGCCCAGGTGAAACCGCCCGTCCAGCCGGAAATCGAGACCCAGGATCGCGCGGAAACAGAACATTCGGGGGTGAAACCCTGATGAAGAAATCCCATCCTCGCTGGCGGCTGGCGAAAAAGATCCTGACGATGCTGTTTTTTATCGCTGTGGCCGTGCTGCTGGTGCTCTACGCGCAGAAGGTCAACTGGGACGATGTCTGGCAAGTGATTCGCGACTACAACCGCACCGCGTTGCTTAGCGCCGTCGCGCTGGTGATTGTCAGCTATGTACTGTACGGGTTTTATGATCTGCTCGGCCGCGCTTACTGTGGGCATAAACTGGCGAAACGCCAGGTGATGTTGGTGTCGTTTATCTGTTATGCCTTTAACCTGACGCTCAGTACCTGGGTTGGCGGTATCGGCATGCGCTACCGGCTCTATTCACGCCTTGGGCTGCCAGGCAGCACGATCACGCGGATTTTCTCACTCAGTATTACCACCAACTGGCTGGGCTACATCTTATTGGGCGGTGTGATCTTTACCTTTGGCGTGGTGCAGATCCCGGCACACTGGTATATCGATGAACGCACGCTGCGCATTGTGGGTGTGGTGCTGCTGCTGGTGATTATCGGCTATTTGTGGTGCTGCGCTTTCGCTAAGCGCCGTCATCTGACGGTGAAAGGCCATAAACTGGTGCTGCCTTCATGGAAATTCGCCGTCGCCCAGTTAGTGATCTCCAGCGCCAACTGGATAGCGATGGGTGCGATTATCTGGCTGCTGCTGGGCATGAAAGCGGATTTCTTTTTTGTGCTCGGCGTGCTGCTGGTAAGCAGTATTGCCGGAGTAATTGTGCATATTCCGGCGGGTATCGGCGTGCTGGAAGCGGTATTTATCGCTCTGCTGGCGGGTGAACATGTGGCGCAGGGAACCATTATCGCGGCCCTGCTCGCTTATCGCGTGCTTTACTATTTTCTGCCGCTGCTGCTGGCGCTGATCGGTTATCTGGCGCTGGAGAGCCGGGCGAAGAAACTGCGGGAGAAAAATGAACGCGCGATGGAGAAAGTGAGCTGATTGATGAGATGGTGGCTCGCGGGATGAGCAAAACGTAGCGCCATCAGGCGATTTGCCTGATGGCGACTGTCAAATCAACGGCGGTTGCCGAAAATGCGCAACAGCATCAGGAACAGGTTGATAAAGTCGAGATACAGCGTCAGTGCGCCGAGGATGGAATACTTACGCAGCAGCGAAGCATCACGCGTATCGATCTGCTCGCCAATGTTTTTTAGCTTCTGCGTGTCATACGCCGTCAGGCCAACAAAAATCACCACGCCGATATAGGTCACCGCCCACATCAGCGCTTCACTTTTCAGCCAGAAATTCACCAGCGAAGCAAGCACAATGCCAATCAGCCCCATAAACAGCATATTGCCGAAACCGCTGAGATCCCGTTTGGTGGTGTAACCGTACAGGCTCATCGCACCAAACATACCGGCGGTTACCACAAAGGTCGCGCCAATAGATTCAGTTGTGTAAATATGCAATATGCTGGAAAGCGTCAGCCCGGTCAGTGCGGAATAGAGCATAAATAGCGTGGTCGCCATGCCCGCACTCAAACGCTGAATCAACCCGGAAAGCACAAACACCAGCGCCAGCTGCGCGATAATCAGCCCAAAAAAGGTAATCTGGCTGGAAAAAACTAGCGCCATGATTGCATCATTACCAGCCGCATACCATGCGACAAAAGCGGTGAGCAGCAGGCCGCAGGTCATCCAGCCATAGACCTGCGCCATATAGGTCTGAAGCCCGGTGCGGCTCTGCTGGACGATAGAATCAGAACGAGGATAACGGTCCATAGTCACTCCTGATAGATGGGATTACATTACTAAGGTTAACACATCCCGGTTCAATGAATTACCAACGCTGTGCAGCCTGCTTATCGCTGTCGCGGGCTTCAACCCAGCGATCGCCATCCGCGGTGGCTTCACGCTTCCAGAACGGCGCGCGGGTTTTCAGGTAATCCATAATAAATTGCCCGGCATCAAAGGCACTGCTGCGATGGGCGCTGGCGACGCCGACAAACACGATTTCATCGCCCGGCCAGAGTTCTCCGACGCGGTGATAAACCGTTACGCGGCCAAGCGGCCAGCGGCTGCGCGCTTCTTCAACGATTGAAGCCAGCGATTTTTCAGTCATGCCCGGATAGTGCTCCAGCGTTAATGCGCTGACGCTGTCGCCGAGATTGTGGTTGCGCACTTTGCCGGTAAAAGTTACCACGGCGCCATCTTCATCATTCGCCGCCAGCCAGCTGTACTCTTCTCCGACGTTAAATGCCGCGCGCTCGACACAAATTCGCGTTTCGCTCATTTCAGCCTCCGGTGACCGGCGGGAAAAACGCCACTTCATCACCGCTGCTTAATGGGTGATCGAAGCTGACCAGCGTCTGGTTCACCGCCGCCAGCAGCTTGCCCTCTTCGAGCGCCAGCGCCCAGCGATCGCTCTTTGTCGCCAGATGCTGGCGCAGCGCTTCAACGGACGGGAAAACTGTCTCAGAGACCAGGCTGTCGCAGCCGATCAGTTCGCGTACCTGCGCAAAGAAAAGAACATTAATCATCGTGTTGCACCTTAAAATCTCCCGATTTACCGCCACTTTTTTCCAGCAGGCGCACCGGGCCAATCACCATATCTTTCTGCACGGCTTTACACATATCGTAGATAGTCAGCGCGGCAACCGAAGCCGCCGTCAGCGCTTCCATTTCGACGCCGGTTTTACCGCTCAGACGGCAGACCGCTTCGATGCGCACACGGTTGTGCTCCGGCTGCGCCTGCAACTGGACTTCCACTTTGCTCAGCAGTAACGGGTGGCACAGCGGGATTAGCTCCCAGGTGCGTTTCGCCGCCTGAATGCCCGCAATACGCGCGGTGGCAAACACGTCGCCTTTGTGGTGGCTGCCTTCGACAATCATCGCCAGCGTGCGGGCCTGCATAGTGACAAACGCTTCTGCGCGCGCTTCACGAACGGTTTCGGCCTTGGCGGAAACATCCACCATATGCGCTTCACCCTCGGCATTAATATGGGTCAGTTGTGACATAGCTTACTTCTTAAGATGAGGATGGAAATTACACGGACGCGTGCGCGCATCAAGCTGTGGCGCAATGATATTTTCCCAGGCGGTGCGACAGGCTTTTGTCGAACCAGGCATGGCGAAAATCAGCGTCCTGTTGGCAATACCAGCTACCGCGCGGGACTGCAATGTCGCGGTGCCGATCTCTTCGAAAGAGAGCATGCGGAACACTTCGCCAAACCCCTCAACTTCGCGATCGAACAGCGGCAGCAGCGCTTCTGGTGCCTGATCGCCTTCGGTCAGACCCGTGCCGCCGGTGATCAGCACCACCTGCACGTCGTCGCTGGCGATCCACGCGGAGACCTGCGCACGGATCGCGTAGCGGTTCTCTTTGACAATCGCTTTCGCCACCAGCTGATGACCGGCATCGTGCGCGGCGTCGCGCAGCCAGTGACCGGAGGTATCGTCCTCTTCACCACGACGGTTTGACACCGTCAAAATAGCAAGCCTGAGCGGAATAAATTCAGCGCTGACCTGGCTCATCTCATTCTCCTTGCGGCTTAGCCGCCAATGTATGAAAGGTTTTGCGTAATGCCCGTGTTGCCATCATGCAGGAAGTGCGTCTGCTTTTTATGCGTCAGCGCGACGGCAATGCGTTGCTCCAGCATCGTTTGCTGCGCATCGTCCTGCATCAGGTCACGCAGATTCACACCGCCATCACCGAACAGGCATAAATGCAGTTTGCCCGTGGAGGAGACGCGCAGGCGGTTGCAACTGGCGCAGAAATCTTTTTCATACGGCATGATAAGACCGATTTCACCGACGTAGTCCGGGTGGCAGAACACCTGCGCCGGACCGTCGCTGCGCTGGCGCAACTGGTGGATCCAGCCGCGTTTGAGCAGCGCGTCGCGCAGCACCATGCCGGAGATGTGATGATTGCGGAACAGCTCGCTGCCCTCGCCGGTCTCCATCAGTTCGATAAAGCGCAGCTGGATAGGACGCGATTTGATCCACGCCAGAAAGGTATCGAGCTGGTGATGATTCACATCGCGCATCAGCACGGTGTTCACTTTGACTTTGGCGAAACCGGCAGCAAACGCGGCGTCGATGCCGTCCATCACCTGGCGGAATTTATCCTGCCCGGTAATCGCATGAAACTGGCGGGCATCGAGGCTGTCAACGCTGACATTGATGGCGGTAAGCCCGGCATCGCGCCACAGCGCAACGTCGCGCGCCAGCCGATAGCCGTTGGTTGTCACCGCGATCTGGCGAATAGCGGCGTTTTCATGGACGGCGGCGATGATGTCGGGGAAATCCCGGCGCAGTGATGGTTCTCCGCCCGTCAGGCGCACTTTTTCGGTGCCCATGGCACTGAAAGCGCGCGTGACACGGCGAATTTCATCGACGCTGAGAAAGCCATTGTTGTTGACGCCGCCCGGCTTGTAACCGTCAGGCAAGCAGTAGGTGCAACGAAAGTTGCACACATCCGTGATCGACAAACGCAAGTAATAAAACTTACGCGCGAACGCATCAGTAAGTTGTGAGGGCATGTACACCTTTCCAAATACGGGAGATGCAGTCATTTCTTCCTGCACCCTGGCAGCGAAAACCGTTGCCGGTTTTGCTACGGCCAAATCGTCATATTTCACGGTTAACCGGAAACGTAGACGAAGAGGCTAGAGTGTATGTTTTGTCAGTAACGCTAAAATTGCTTATGGCGATAGTAGCGCGGGAGAATCCTTTTCGCCATCATGAATATCGCTATATATATTTATATATAGCGCCATGATCGCGCACTTTCGCTACAGAGTACGAGAAAATCGCGTTTTTGCATTGATATGTGTCATTTTCCACTCAGCGAGGCATCGTCTTTTGGTGGTATTTAGGCTAACGTAGCGCGGTAAATCTTACTAAGGAATCACTATGCGTAATCGCACACTGGCAGATCTGGATCGTGTTGTCGCACTCGGCGGCGGGCATGGTCTGGGGCGTGTGATGTCTTCGCTTGCGTCGCTGGGATCGCGTCTCACCGGCATTGTAACCACTACCGATAATGGTGGTTCTACCGGGCGAATTCGCCGCTCAGAAGGCGGCATTGCCTGGGGCGATATGCGCAACTGTTTGAACCAATTAATCACCGAGCCGAGCGTCGCCTCGGCGATGTTTGAGTACCGTTTTAGCGGTAATGGTGAACTTTCCGGGCATAACCTCGGAAATCTGATGTTAAAAGCACTGGATCACCTGAGCGTGCGGCCTTTAGAGGCCATCAATTTAATTCGTAATTTATTAAAAGTGGATGCCTTTTTAATTCCCATGTCGGAACAGCCTGTCGATTTAATGGCCACCGACAGTGAAGGGCATCAGGTGTATGGTGAAGTGAATATCGACCAGCTTCATGCGCCGATTCAGGAATTAATGCTGTTTCCCAGGGTATCCGCCACCCGGGAAGCCATACAGGCGATTGCCGAAGCGGATTTGATTCTCATCGGTCCCGGCAGCTTTTACACCAGTCTGCTGCCGCTGTTGCTGCTGGAAGAGTTAGCTCAGGCGCTGCGCCGCACGCCCGCGCCAGTTGTGTTTATCAGCAATCTGGGGAAAGAGCTCAGCCCCGCCGCCGCCAGCCTGTCGCTCGCCGATAAACTGGCCATCATGGAACAATATGTCGGCAGAAAGATTATCGATGCCGTGGTGGTCGGGCCGAAAGTGAATGTCAGCGCCGTCACTGAAAGATTAATTATTCAGGAAGTACTGGAAGCTGGCGATATTCCCTATCGCCACGATCGTCATCTGCTGCGCGCCGCGCTGGAAAAGGCGGTACAGCAACTGGGTTAACTTTTCGGCGGCTTTTTTACTCGCCGCTGCATTAATTAATTTCTTAAGGTTGTCTTAAAAAACGCCTGTCAGCATAGCGCTACTTTCCTTTGCAGGACCCGAGAATACGTATGCTTCACCTTCGTCGGCCGGCGTTAAGCCGTCTTCAGTTTATTATTCTGTTCGCACTCTATATTGCGCTGGCGCTGAATATCGTTTTCTATCACCAGGCTTTTACGCTATTACCGGTAAACTCGCTGCGTAACTGGCTGGTGTTTCTGTCTATGCCAGTGGTGGCGTTCAGCGTGATCAATATCGTGCTGTCACTGGCGTCATTCTTCTTTCTTGAACGCCCCGTTATCACAGTATTTGTGCTGGTCAGCGCGGCAGCGCAATATTTTATTTCGACCTTTGGCATCGTCATTGACCGCTCGATGATCACCAATATTCTCGACACCACGCCAGCGGAAAGTTTCGCCCTGATGTCGACAAAAATGGTGCTGACGATTTTACTGACTGCCATCATGCCGGTACTCATTGCCTGGTTTATTAAAATTAAACCGGCACAATCCGCGCTGCGCAGCATCGCGTATCGTGCGGTCAGTATCGTTATTTCTGCGCTGCTTATCGTGCTGGTGGCGCTGCTGTTTTATAAAGATTACGCCTCGCTATTCCGCAATAATAAAGAGTTGGTGAAATCTCTCAGCCCGTCCAACTCCATTGTGGCGTCTCTGTCCTGGTATTCCCATAATCGCATGGATAATTTGCCGCTGGTGCGTATTGGCGAAGATGCTCAGCAACGCCCGGAAATGAAAAATGGTCCGCGTAAGAACCTGACCATACTGGTCGTGGGTGAAACGTCCCGCGCGGCGAATTTCTCGCTTGGTGGTTATGAACGCGAAACTAACCCGCTGATAAAACAGGATAATGTTATTTACTTTCCGAACGCGACATCCTGCGGCACCGCCACCGCTGTCTCGGTCCCGTGCATGTTTTCGGGGATGACGCGGGAGCATTACGACGATCAGCTTGCCCACCATCAGGAAGGGCTGCTGGATATTATCCAACGCGCCGGTATTCAGGTTTTATGGAATGAAAATGACGGCGGTTGTAAAGGCGCCTGCGATCGCGTGCCTCACCAGGATGTGACGCAGTTAAACCTGGCGGAATATTGCATTAAGGGTGAATGCCAGGATGAGATCTTATTCCACGATCTCGCCAGCTATATCGACAAATTACAGGGCGACGGCATTATCGTTTTGCATACCATTGGTAGCCACGGGCCGACTTATTACAACCGCTATCCGGCGCAGTTCCGCAAATTTACGCCAACCTGTGATACCAACGAAATTCAGGGCTGCTCACAGCAGCAACTGGTAAATACCTACGACAATACCATTTTGTATATCGACTATATTGTTGATAAAGCGATTAAATTATTGCAATCCAAACAGGACAGATTTACCACCAGCCTGGTTTATCTCTCCGATCATGGTGAATCATTGGGTGAAAATGGCGTCTATTTGCACGGTCTGCCTTATTCCATCGCACCAGAAACACAAAAACATATTCCGATGCTGATCTGGTTGTCCGATGACTACCAGAAACGCTACAGCGTGAATAACCAGTGCCTGCAAAAAAATGCGCGGGAGAAGGCGGTTTCGCAGGACAACCTCTTCCCGACAATGTTGGGTATACTGGGGGTCAGCACGAAAGAGTACCGTGCTGAAGACGATATTTTAACGTCGTGCCGGGAGCAGGCGAAATGAAGATTCTGGTGGTTGAAGACGATGCCCTGCTGTTGCAGGGGTTGATTCTGGCGATGCAAAGCGAAGGATATGCCTGCGATGGCGTATCCACCGCGCACGAAGCGGTGTTGTGCCTGGCGAATGGCCACTACAGCCTGATCGTGCTCGATCTTGGTCTGCCCGATGAAGACGGATTACATCTGCTCACCCGTTTGCGGCGCGAAAAATATACCCAGCCAGTGCTGATTCTCACCGCCCGCGATACGCTGGAAGATCGCGTCGCCGGGCTGGATACCGGCGCAGACGATTACCTGGTCAAACCCTTCGCGCTGGATGAACTGAATGCCCGTATCCGCGCGCTGCTGCGCCGTCATCATAATCAGGGCGAAAACGAAATCACCCACGGTAATCTGACGCTGAATGTCACCCGCCGCCAGGCGTGGCTGGACAACCAGTTGCTGGATCTGACGCCGAAAGAGTACGCCCTGCTTTCGCGCCTGATGCTGAAAGCCGACAGCCCGGTGCACCGGGAAATTCTCTATAACGATATCTACAACTGGGACAACGAGCCCTCGACCAATACGCTGGAAGTCCATATTCATAATCTGCGCGACAAAATCGGCAAGTCGCGCATTCGTACCGTCCGCGGGTTTGGCTACATGCTGGTTCAGCCGCAACACCGGGAGTAATCAATGGCGTTTTTCAATTTCAGCCACTGGAGCATGCGCCGCCGTCTGCTGCTGACCATCGGCGGGATTCTGGTGTTTTGCCAGTTGGTCAGTGTGTTCTGGCTGTGGCATGAAAGTGAAGAGCAAATCCAGTTACTGGTGCAGGCCGCGCTCCACAACCATAACAACCGTAAACATATTGAACATGAAGTCCGCGAGGCGGTCGCCAGCCTGCTGGTGCCAAGCCTGCTGATTATCGGGCTGGCGTTGCTGCTTTGTATGCAGGCGGTCAAAGCCATTACCCGCCCGCTGCTGGAGTTGCAGGAAGAGCTTAATAAACGTACGCCGAACAACCTGCAACCGATTACGTTAAACAACAGCGTCAGCGAAGTGGAAGCTGTTACGACATCGATTAACGACCTCGTCTCACGGCTGACGCTCACGCTGGATCGTGAGCGATTATTTACAGCGGATGTGGCGCATGAGCTACGCACGCCGCTGGCCGGGCTACGGCTGCACCTGGAGCTGATGGCAAAAACCAACGGCATCAACGTCGAGCCGTTGGTACAGCGGCTCGAACAGATGACGGAAAACATTGCGCAGTTGCTGCTGCTTGCCCGCGTCGGGCAGTCTTTTTCGGCAGGCAGTTATCAGCAGGTACGGCTGATGGCCGACGTAGTAGCGCCCATTCGCAGCGAGCTGGAAGCCATGCTCGCCGGGCGTAAGCAAACGCTGGCGGTGCCGGAAATTGACGCCGATATTGCCGTCTCCGGCGATGCCACGCTGTTAAGGTTGCTGGTGAGAAATCTGGTGGAGAACGCGTACCGCTACAGCCCGGAAGGTTCGGTCATTACGATACGCATCGAACCGGCTGCTACGCCAGTGCTGGCCGTGGAGGATGAAGGTCCGGGCATTGATGAGAGCCGCAGCGGAGAACTGAGCAAAGCGTTTGTCCGCATGGACAGCCGTTACGGCGGAACCGGGCTGGGGTTAAGCATCGTGTCGCGCATCGCACAGCTTCATGACGCACAGTTCTTTTTGCACAACCGCCTTACGCAATCCGGTGTACGGGCGTGGATTAAATTTCTTCCGGCCGCCCGCCATTTACCATCAGTAGCTCAGCACCCACAGATGAGCGAAACCGATCACTAATGCCAGTGCGAAGGCGACGGCTAAAAATTCACGAACGTTAAACTGCTGCATGACACTGCCCTCCAGAATAGTGGGGGCAGTGTGTCAGGAGTAGGTTAAGCAAACATTAAGATGCGACAATAAACAGTTCACGTAGCTGGTGCAATTGATCGCGTACCTGCGCCGCCTCTTCGAATTCCAGATTCTGCGCATGCTGCATCATCAGCCCTTCCAGCTCGTGGATTTTCTGTTGCAGCGCTTTCGGCGTCAGCGCCAGTTCTGCCGCTTCCACCTGCGCCGGGGTGCGGGTTTTGCCACGCCCTTTCGCACGCGTTTTCGCCAGCCCTTCGCCCATCGCCAGAATATCCACCACCTTCTTGTTCAGGCCCTGCGGCGTTATGCCGTGCTCAACGTTATAAGCGTGCTGTTTTTCGCGGCGGCGTTCGGTTTCACCGATTGCTTTCGCCATCGATGGCGTGATCTTATCGCCGTACAGAATCGCTTTCCCGTTGATGTTACGCGCTGCGCGGCCAATGGTCTGAATCAGTGAACGCTCCGAACGCAGGAAGCCCTCTTTGTCCGCATCCAGAATCGCCACCAGCGACACTTCCGGCATATCCAGCCCTTCGCGCAGCAGGTTGATGCCCACCAGCACATCAAACTCGCCGAGACGCAGGTCGCGGATAATTTCCATACGTTCAACCGTATCAATATCAGAGTGCAGATAACGCACCCGTTCACCGTGCTCTTCCAGATATTCGGTGAGATCTTCCGCCATACGCTTGGTCAATGTCGTCACCAGCACGCGCTCATTAATGGCCGCGCGGATGCGGATTTCCGACAGCAGATCGTCAACCTGCGTAGCGACCGGGCGCACTTCGATGATGGGATCCAGCAAACCTGTCGGACGTACCACCTGGTCAATCACTTCATCGCCGGATTTCTCCAGCTCGTAATTGCCCGGCGTCGCCGAAACATAGATAGACTGCGGCGCCAGCGCTTCAAACTCTTCAAATTTCAGCGGACGGTTGTCCAGCGCCGACGGCAGACGGAAACCGTACTCCACCAGTGTCTCTTTACGCGCCCGGTCGCCACGGAACATCCCGCCGATTTGCGGGATGGTGACGTGGGATTCGTCGATCACTAACAGGCCATCGGCTGGCAGGTAATCAAACAGCGTTGGCGGCGGCTCGCCAGGGCCGCGCCCGGAGAGATAGCGCGAGTAGTTTTCGATGCCGGAGCAGTAGCCCAGCTCGTTCATCATCTCCAGATCGAACTGCGTGCGCTGGCTGAGACGCTGCTCTTCCAGCAGCTTATTGTTCGCCAGCAGCGTTTTACGCCGTTCTGCCAGCTCATCTTTAATCTCTTCCATCGCCTGCACGATACGCTCGCGCGGCGTCACGTAGTGCGTTTTCGGGTAAATGGTAAAGCGCTGAACCGTCGATTCCACATGCCCGGTGAGCGGGTCAAACAGCGACAGACGCTCTACTTCTTCGTCGAACAACTCGACGCGCAGCGCCAGGTCATCCGATTCCGCCGGGAAGATATCAATCACTTCCCCACGCACGCGAAACGTCCCGCGCTGGAAGGCCTGATCGTTGCGGGTGTACTGAAGTTCTGCCAGACGACGCAGAATCGAACGCTGGTCGATAATCATGCCGTTGGTCAGATGGAGCATCATCTTCAGGTAGAGATCCGGATCGCCCAGACCATAGATGGCCGAAACGGACGCCACGACCACCACATCACGGCGTTCCAGCAGCGCCTTCGTTGCTGACAGGCGCATCTGCTCGATATGCTCGTTCACCGAGGCATCTTTTTCGATAAAGGTGTCTGAGCTGGGCACATAGGCTTCCGGCTGGTAGTAGTCATAGTAGGAGACGAAATACTCCACCGCGTTTTCCGGGAAGAACTCCTTCATTTCGCCATACAACTGCGCCGCCAGCGTTTTGTTCGGCGCCAGCACCATCGTAGGGCGTTGCAGATCGGCAATGACATTGGCGATGGTAAAGGTCTTACCCGAGCCGGTAACCCCCAGCAGCGTCTGGTGCGCGAGGCCGTCTTCCAGACCTTCCTTAAGCCGACGAATCGCCTCAGGCTGGTCGCCGGAGGGACGAAAAGCAGAATTCAGTTTGAACGGTTTACTCATGAACGGCTACCTGGTGAAGGAATGAGCGAGCAGGTAACATATTTTACTCACCCTGTTCACTTTTGCCAATAAATAATACTGGATGAAAAAACAGTAGCAGGTTAGCTGATTTGGTCTACCCGCAATAAAGAAATGCGTTTTCGCGTTAAATTTCCCCCCCGACAAGATAAAACACCACACCCGCAGGGTTATCCCCAGGAATCTTCACTTTTTAACAATTGTCAAGCCGCACCTTGAAAGTTTTGTGGCAGCCAGTGACACTTTTCTTACAACCATTGATTTTATATAACCAATTGATAAATAAAAATTAATTCAAAAAGCCGGGTTTCGCACCAATTCAGACGGAAGCCGCGTCCGCTCTCGCTTGCCGCACGTTTTCTAACTCTAATACACAAGGTTATCCACAGGAATAGTGGATAACTGCCGCCAGCCCGTATACCTCGCCAGCCGACAAATTCCCAACAAGACCCAACAACTCTTCGTTAAAAAATTTTTATCATTTCTTTTTGCTCATTATCAGCTAAACAAAGACGTCATCCTCATGAGAGACCAATCACAAATTGTCGCTTTGCTGCACCACAACCCAACACTGGTAGCACTGGCAAAGTGCAGGATATTTACCTGCGTTCTCTCTTTCCCGCGTGTTAAACGGCAGTTTTATCATCCGCATCCGAAAAAAAAGCCTTTTTTCGCTTCTGGCAAGCCTTTTGCAATACGGAATGGTCACCAGAGCCGTAAGAAGGAGCGGACAATGTTGAGCTTACGCGCAGTAAACCAGTACTACGGTAATCAGCATACGTTATGGAATGTTGATCTTGATTTAACCCCGGGCGTATGTAATTCGATCATCGGCATGCCAGGAATGGGGAAAACAACACTCATAAATTGCATTTCCGGTTATTTACCCATTGAGAGCGGCAGCATGATTTGGCAGGAAGCAGGCGCACCACCGTGCGATCTGCTGAATATTCAGGCAGAGCACCGCAGCGCAATGGGAATTGGCTATGTGCCGCAGGACCGGCGCATCTTTTCGCAATTGACCGTGGAGGAGAACCTGCATATTGCCATGCGTGCAGTCGGCGAGCCGGGAAGCGTCATGGGGCGCGATATTTACGACCTGTTCCCTGAGCTGTATACGCTGCGTCCGGTACGTGGCGCAGAGCTGTCAGAGGATAACCAGCAACAACTGGCGATGGCGCGGGCGCTGGTCACCCGCCCGCGATTGCTCCTGCTTGATGAGCCGACGCGCGGGCTGGGCCAGGCGTTTATCCATAAACTGGGTAACCTGATCGTACGGCTGAACCAGGAATTCGGCATGACCATTTTACTGGCCGAGCAGCATCTCTCATTCATTCGCCGGGTAGCCGACCGTTTTTGTCTGTTGCACCGGGGACGCAACGTCGCGCAGGGAGATGTCAGACAACTGGATGATCAGATGCTGTCACACTGGATGACACGGGAGTCAGTACGCTGAGATCGAGAAAATGGCCTGTTTTTTCTTTTTCGGGCGCGTGTGCAAACCAGGGGATTTCACCAATCAGTGGAGCCTGCATCACGCGCCGCAGCGTCGCCATATACTCCCGGTGACGCGCGCCTGGCGCCACCACATCGTTAGCAATCCAGCCCGCCAGCCTTAATCCTGCCTGGCGAACCGCTTGCGCTGTCAGCATGGCGTGGTTGATACAGCCCAATTTCACGCCCACCACCAGAATCACCGGCAACTGCTCCTGAATAACCCAGTCGGCATAGGTGAACGTTTCTGAAAGCGGCGTAAACCAGCCGCCCGCCCCTTCCACCAGCAGCCACTCTGCTTGCGTTTCCAGCGTGCGTAACCCGGCAGACATCACAGCGGCGTCAATCGGTTCGCCCAGTTCGGCGCTGACAATATGCGGCGAGGTCGGTTCCGCGAAGGTGTAAGGGTTCACGGTTTTATAATCCAGCGGCAAACTACTATGCTGCTGCAACGCCAGCGCGTCGCTATTACGCAGCCCCTGCGCCGTCATTTCACTACCAGATGCAACCGGTTTATACCCTGCACTGCGCAAACCGCGCAGGTTTGCCGCCTGTAGCAGTGCGCAACTGGCGACGGTTTTCCCCACTTCAGTATCCGTGCCGGTGACAAAATAGCGTTCAATCACGCGTGATAACTCCCCAAAAAAGATGATACGTCAGGGGACATTTCCCCTGCTGCTGCGGCCAGGCGAGTTGCAGGCGTTGCAGTTTGCCCCGCGTCAGCCCCTGCTGCCTGCCGTCGTGTAAATGTGTCGCGCCAATGCCTTTCAGCGACCGCAGCGCGCGGGCGGCATCATCAAAGTGCAAGGTGATGCTCTCGACACCGCTGCGTAACGACCAGCCCGCTAAAGCCTGTTCGATTGCCGGAAGGGATAAAAAGCGATTGGCATGCGGCTGATCGTCCACCGCCCGCCAGGCTTGATTCAATTCCGGCAACGAAGCTTCCACCAGTGTGGTAAATGCCACAAGACCGCCGGGTTGCGTCACGCGACAGAGTTCGCTGATGGCCTGGCGTAAGTCATCACACCACTGCACGGCGAGGTTGCTCCACACCAGTGAGAACTGTGCATCCACCAGAGGCAGCGCTTCGATATCCCCCAGCAGATAACGAGCAGCGCTTTGCTGTCGACGCGCTTCATCCAGCATAGTGGCCGAGAGATCCAGTGCCGTCACATTACTGCCCAGCCCGCGCCAGTAACGGCTTATGGTGCCAGGGCCGCAACCAGCATCAAGAACGTTTGCCGGGGTGATTTCGCCCAGTTGTTTCAGCAGCAGATCGGCACTTAGCCGCTGCAATGCGTCGTGGTGAGCGTAACTTTGCGCCGCACGGCCAAATGCGGCGGCAACGGCGCGTTTATTCACCGCCATATAACGCCTCCAGCAGACTATCAATATCTTCCGCCAGGTGAGCCGCCGTCAGCGTCAGGCGCAGGCGCGCGGTGCCCGGCGGTACGGTCGGCGGACGAATCGCTGTCACCCAGCAACCCTGCTGACGCAGACGCTCCGCCAGACGCAGGGCGCGCGCGTTATCACCGACGATGAGCGGCTGAATCGCGCTCTCTGAATCTGCCAGCGTCATCGGCAGTTGCGCCGCGCCGTGGCGAAAACGTGCGATCAGCGCCGCCAGCATTGCCCGGCGTTGCTCGCCCTCATCACTGCGGATCACCCGCAATGCCGCGCTGAGCGCCATTGCCTGCGCAGGTGGCATTGCGGTGCTGTAAATCAGATGACGGGCGAATTGCAGCAAATAGTCGGCAACCGTTTCGCTGCACAGCACTGCCGCGCCGCTGACGCCGAAGCCTTTGCCAAAGGTAACAATCAATATCTCAGGTTTTATGCCATGCAGATGGCAACTGCCGCGCCCCTGCTCACCCACCACGCCGGTGCCGTGCGCGTCGTCAACCATCAGCCACGCCTGCGCTTCACGTGCCGCCTGGGCGATTTCCGCCAGCGGCGCGCTGTCGCCATCCATACTGAAAATGCCTTCGGTGACCACCAGTTGCTGGCCGTCAATGGGCTTTGCCAGTAGCGTTCGCATCTGCGCCACACCGTTGTGCGCAAAACGCCGCAACTGCGCCGGACTGTGGCTGGCCGCTTCCAGCAACGACGCGTGGCTCAGCTTGTCGGCGACAATGCGATCCTCTTTACCGGTCAGTGCGGCGATCGTCGCCTGATTGGCGGAAAAGCCAGAGATAAACAGCAGCGCGCGCGGGTATCCCAGCCATTCGGCCAGCTCGCTTTCCAGCGCCTGATGCGCCACGGTGTGGCCGCTGACGTGCCCCGAACCGCCGCTGCCCACGCCATAGCGTTCCGCGCCCTGCTGCCAGGCACGCACCACCGCCGGATGCTGGCTTAAGCCGAGGTAATCATTGCTGGAGAAGTTACAAAAACGCCGCTCACCGACCGTCAGCCAGCGTCCTGCGCCTTGTGCCACCGTCTGTCGCGAGCGCAGGGCATCTGCCGCGCGGCGTTCGCTCAACGCGGCATCAATACGCTGTTGCCAGCTCATAGCGCTGCCGCGTTGTAGAATTGCTCCGTATCGGCGTGCAGCAGTTGCTGCTCAATCTGCTGTTGCTGTTCGTTATCGCCATTCAGCACTTCTGTCTGCTGCGGGTTCAGCCCCAGTTTGCGGAACAGTTGCAGATCTTTATCCTCTTCCGGGTTCGGCGTGGTCAGGAGTTTGCAGCCGTAGAAAATGGAGTTCGCCCCGGCCATAAAACACAGCGCCTGGGTCTGTTCGTTCATTTGTTCGCGACCGGCAGAAAGGCGCACATGGGAAGTGGGCATCATAATGCGGGCAATGGCGATGGTGCGGATAAAATCGAAGGCATCGACATCGTCATTATCGGCCAGCGGCGTGCCTTTGACCTTCACCAGCATGTTAATCGGCACGCTCTCCGGCGGCGTGGGCAGATTCGCCAGTTGCAGCAGCAGACCGGCGCGATCTTTCACCGTTTCCCCCAGCCCGACAATGCCGCCCGAGCAGACTTTGATCCCGGCTTCGCGCACTTTATCCAGCGTGTCGAGGCGCTCCTGGTAGGTGCGGGTGGTGATGATATTGCCGTAAAACTCCGGCGAGGTGTCGAGGTTGTGGTTGTAGTAATCCAGCCCGGCGCTGGCAAGGCGCTGCGCCTGGTTTTCATTCAGCGTGCCAAGCGTCATACAGGCTTCCATCCCCATCGCTTTGACCCCTTCAACCATTTTTTCAAGGTACGGCATGTCGCGATCGTGCGGATTTTTCCAGGCTGCGCCCATACAAAAACGCGTTGATCCGGCGAGTTTCGCCTGTCGCGCCGATTCCAGCACCTGCTCCACTTCCATCAGCCGCTCGGATTCCAGCCCGGTTTTGTAGCGCGCGCTCTGCGGGCAATATTTACAATCTTCCGGGCAGGCGCCGGTCTTGATCGACAGCAGCGTACTGACCTGAACCTGGCGCGGATCAAAGTGCTGGCGGTGAACCTGCTGCGCTTCAAACAGCAGTTCAAGGAATGGTTTTTCAAACAGGGCGGTAACTTGCGACATTGTCCAGCGTGCGTGGTGAGCCATCGGGCGTCTCCAAAGGGTGTTGTTAATTTTTGATTCGGTGTAGACTTGTAAACCTAAAACTTTTTAATTTGGTTTACAAGTCGATTATGACCGCAGACGATTTCGCTTTTGACCAGCGCCATATCTGGCACCCGTATACGTCAATGACCTCTCCCCTGCCGGTTTACCCGGTGCAATCCGCGCAAGGCTGCGAGATTCAACTCAGCAGCGGCGAGCGACTGGTTGACGGTATGTCCTCCTGGTGGGCGGCGATTCATGGCTATGGTCATCCGGCGCTGAATGCGGCGATGAAAGCGCAGATTGATGCGGTTTCGCATGTGATGTTCGGCGGCATAACGCATCAACCGGCGATCGACCTCTGTCGCAAGCTGGTCGCGATGACGCCCGAAGCGCTGGAGTGTGTGTTCCTGGCAGATTCCGGCTCGGTGGCCGTGGAAGTGGCGATGAAGATGGCGTTGCAATACTGGCAGGCAAAAGGCGAAGCGCGACAGCGTTTTCTTACCTTCCGCAACGGCTACCACGGCGATACCTTTGGTGCAATGTCGGTCTGCGATCCGGACAACTCCATGCACAGCTTGTGGAAGGGCTATCTGCCGGAGAACCTGTTTGCGCCTGCGCCGCAAAGCCGCTTCGACGGTGAATGGGACGAGCTTGATATGGTGGCGTTTGCCCGGCTGATGGCGGCGCATCGCCATGAGATCGCGGCCGTGATCCTCGAGCCCATCGTGCAGGGCGCGGGCGGCATGCGCATGTATCACCCGGAGTGGCTGAAACGCATACGCAAGATGTGCGATCGTGAAGGCATTTTGCTGATTGCTGACGAAATTGCCACTGGCTTTGGCCGCACAGGCAAACTGTTTGCCTGTGAACATGCGGGCATCGCGCCGGACATTCTGTGCCTCGGCAAAGCGCTGACCGGCGGCACGATGACGCTCTCCGCCACCCTGACCACGCGCCAGGTCGCCGAAACCATCAGCAACGGCGAAGCGGGCTGCTTTATGCACGGCCCGACATTTATGGGCAACCCGCTGGCCTGCGCGGCAGCCGCCGCCAGCCTGACGCTACTTGAGAGCGGCGAATGGCGCAAGCAGGTTGCGACCATTGAAGCCCAGCTCAAAGAAGAACTGGCGCCTGCGGCGCAAGCCGCCACGGTGGCAGACGTTCGCGTGCTCGGCGCAATTGGCGTGGTGGAGACCCGCTCACCGGTAAATATGGCGGCGCTACAGCGTTTCTTCGTTGAACAAGGGGTGTGGATCCGGCCCTTTGGCAAGCTCATCTATCTAATGCCGCCGTATATCATTACGCCAGAGCAGTTGTCGCGACTGACCGGCGCGGTGAATCACGCCGTTGCACGCAGCGATCTGTTCGCATAGGCTACACTTCAGCCTGAACGAACAGAGGAGCCCGTAATGAAGCTTATCAGTCACGATTTACGCGACGGCGAAAAACTGCCGCATCGCCATGTGTTTAACGGCATGGGCTACGATGGCGACAACCTCTCCCCGCATCTGGCATGGGACGATGTCCCTGCCGGAACCAAAAGTTTTGTCGTCACCTGCTATGACCCGGATGCGCCGACCGGCTCCGGCTGGTGGCACTGGATTATCGCCAACCTGCCTGCCGATACGCGCGTTCTGCCGCAGGGCGCCGGTTCCGGCGTCGCTGAATTGCCGGAAGGCGCGATTCAGACGCGCACCGATTTCGGTAAAGCCGGTTACGGTGGCGCTGCGCCGCCGAAAGGCGAAACCCATCGCTACATTTTTACCGTTTACGCCCTCGATGTGGACCATCTGGAGGTGGATGAAAATGCCAGCGGTGCGATGGTCGGTTTTAATGTCCATTTTCATAAACTCGCCAGCGCCAGCATTACGGCGATGTTCAGCTAATTCATGTGCGCGCAACGTAGTGCATCCGGCGACTGGGTGGATTTTCGCCGCGAGCAGGAAACCGGCATTGAGAGCGTCAGCGCCCACTTTACCGGGCACGCCTACGATCCGCACGATCATGATGAAGTGCTGGTGGGCGTGACCCAGCAGGGCGTGCAACGTTTTAACTGCCACCGCGAGTTGCATACCAGCCGCCCCGGCCGCGCGATTTTGATTGAGCCGGGCGCGGTGCATGACGGACATGCGCCGGACGAAAATGGCTTCACCTATGCGATGCTTTACCTGCCGCAACAGTGGGTCACCACCATGCTGCAACAGCGCGGACACAGAGACGTATCGCAAATCGAAGCGGCCTTTCGTAACACCCTGACCGATGACAACATGCTGATCCACGCCATTCAGCAGGCATTTTTTGCCATTCATCATCATGAAGGCCGTCTCGCCCGCGATCAGAGTCTGGATCATCTCATGAAGCTGCTCACCCGCCATATTGATGGCAAAACCGCCCTGCCGCCGGATGAAACCGTGCTGCGTATGCAGCAGGTGAAAGAGATGCTGCATGACCACATGGCGGACGATATCGGGCTGGACGCGCTTTCGGCGCACTGCGGTATTGACCGTTTTCGCCTGAGCAGACAATTTCAGAAAGCCTTTGGCCAGACGCCGCACGCGTATCTGGTGCGCCTGCGCTTGCGCACTGCCAGAGCCTTGCTGGCGCACGGGCTGGAGCCAGCGCAGGTGGCGGCGCAGGTGGGTTTTGCCGATCAAAGCCACCTTGGCCGATGGTTCCAGCGCGCGTATCGCCTCTCTCCCGCCACCTTCCAGCGCCAGTGCACAAACGTTCTATCCCGCTGAATGCGCTTCTCCGAAGATGGGCTTTTTACGACAGACGGAGAAGAAAAACGCATGTTTGATACCAAAGTTGCCCTTGTGGTACGTGACGATCTGGAAAGCTGGCAACGGTTGAATGTGGTGGCGTTTCTCGCCACCGGCGTGGTCTCTGCCGCGCCGGAAGTACTGGGTGAACCCTATGTGGATGCCGCCGGGCGCCGCTACGAGCGCATTGCCGGGCAGCCGATGCTGATTTTCGCCGGTACGCTGGCCGATTTGCAGCGTACCCACCGCAAAGGGCTGGAGCGGGACGTGACGGTTGTGCCATATGTGGAAGCGATGTTCTCTACCGGCAATGATGACGCTAACCGCGCCGTGTTTCAGCAGGAAGATGCGGATGCGATGAACCTGGTCGGCATTGCCCTGCGCGGGCCGAAAAAAGCCGTCGATAAAGTAATCAAAGGTCTCGCCCTGCATCCTTAATTTCCCTTCCCGCCGACGTCTTTGTGCGGCGGGAATTTCCCCATCCGCCAAATAGCGGTCACTTTCGCTCACTTACCGCTGACTTTTTTCGATTTTGGCTTCCCGTTTCGCTCAACTTAGTATAAAAAAGCAGGCTTTGACGTAACCCTTTCAACTTTGCATAGTCTGGAGCACGCTTTGAACACATCATCGGTTTCCCGTCTGGCGCTGGCGCTCGCTTTTGGCGTGACACTGACCGCCTGTAGCTCAACCCCACCGGCTGAACGTCCCTCTGAACAGAAAGCACCGGGCACGACCTCGCGCCCAATCCTCAGCGCGGGCGAAGCGAAAAATTTCGTGGCGGATCGCTACTTCACCTCGCTGACGCCGGACGGCGCGGTATGGAAACCGGTGTCGATTCGTCTGCCGGAAAAAGCGGACTTCGTGGTTGGCCCGGCTGGTACTCCAGGCGTAACGCATACCACTATTCAGGCTGCGGTAGACGCGGCAATCAACAAGCATGCCAGCGATCGTCAATATATCGCAGTGATGCCGGGCGAGTATGAAGGCACGGTGTATGTGCCTGCAGCTTCCGGCAGCGTGACCATTTACGGTACCGGCGAGAAAGCGCTGGACGTAAAAATCGGTATGGCGATTGACTCTGAAATCGACCCGAACAGCTGGCGTCGTCTGGTCAATCCATCAGGCAAATATATGCCGGGTAAACCTGCCTGGTACATGTTCGATAACTGCCAGAGCAAACGCGCTGCAACGGTCGGTGTAATGTGTTCTGCGGTTTTCTGGTCACAGAATAACGGCCTGCAATTGCAGAACCTGACCATTGAGAACACGCTGGGCGACAGTGTTGATGCGGGCAACCACCAGGCGGTAGCGCTGCGCAGCGACGGCGATAAAGTGCAGATCAACAACGTCAACATTCTGGGTCGCCAGAATACCTTCTTTGTCACCAACAGCAGCGTGGACAACACCCTGCGTAGCGATCGCCAGACCCGTACGCTGGTGACCAACAGCTACCTCGAAGGGGATGTGGACATCGTTTCTGGTCGCGGCGCGGTGGTGTTTGATAACACCGATTTCCGCGTAGTGAACTCCCGCACGCAGAAAGAAGGCTACGTCTTTGCCCCGGCGACGCTCTCTAACCTGTACTACGGCTTCCTCGCCGTGAACAGCCGCTTTACCGGCAACGGCGTGGCGCAGCTCGGCCGTTCACTGGATGTTGATGGCAACACCAACGGTCAGGTCGTTATCCGCGACAGCGTGATTAATGAAGGCTTTAACGTCGCTAAACCGTGGGCTGATGCTGCGGTTTCTGGCCGTGCATACGCAGGCAATGTCGGTGCGGTGGATGATAAAGGCAATGTACAGCGCGAGCTGAACAACCCGCAGTTCAACCGCATGTGGGAGTTTAACAACCGCGGCGTGGGCAGCCAGGTTGTCGCTGAGCCGAAAAAGTAATTCAGCAGTAATAAAAAACCTCGCCACGGCGAGGTTTTTTTATGGCTGACGTTCGGTATCAGAAGGCGTTAACTACCACCCACATCGGCCCCTGGCCTACCGCATAGCGCGCTTTCTCGATCAGCAACCCCTGCTCGCCGGTGATTTCATACAGCGCGATGTGATGCGATTTCTGCCCGGCCGCGATCAGATACTTACCGCTTTTATCGATGTTGAAACCGCGCGGTTGTGTTTCCGTCGGCTGGAAACCTTCCAGCGACAGCACGCTGCCATCTTCCGAGACACTGAAAACCGTCAGCAGGCTGGCGGTACGATCGCAGGTATAGAGATGGCGACCATCCGGCGTGATATGAATATCTGCTGCCCAGCGGGTATCGGTAAAATCTGGCGGCATGATATCCAGCGTCTGTACGCACTCGATTTTGCCGTGCACATCGCTCAACTGCCAGACATCAACGGAGCTGTTCAGCTCATTCACGCAATAGCCGAAACGCGCGTTCGGATGGAACACCATATGGCGCGGACCTGCGCCTTCCACGGTGGTCACTTCTGCCGGGTTTTGCGCCGTCAGATTGCCGTCATCCGCCAGCGTGAACAGGCAGATGCGATCCTGCTTCAGCGCCGGAACCCACAACGTACGGTTGTCCGGAGAGATGTTCGCCGAGTGGCACCCTTCCAGCCCTTCCACCACATCCACGATCTCCGTCGGAATTCCGTCTTCCAGGCGCGTCACGCTGACGCTGCCTGCATTGTAAGAGGCGCTGAACAGGAAGCGGCCGCTGTGATCGGTGGAAATATGCGTCGGGCTGCCCGGCAACGGCGCTTCCGCCGTAAACGTCAGCGCACCGTCGTCAGGGGCGATACGGTAAGCGATAACGCGAAATTCAGGGCGAACGCCCACGTAGAGGTAACGTTTATCCGGGCTGACCACCATCGGCTGAACCTGACCCGGCACATCAACGACCTGAACCAGCGTCAGGGTGCCTTCAGAATTCAAACGCCAGACATGGATTTGCTGACTTTCCGGACTGGCGGTATAAACGGTTTGTTTCATGAACACTCCTTTCCTCTAATTCTTATTTGCGTTAAGTAACCAGGATAGCCTTTTTTCTGGCTTGATGCTGATTTTCTGCGCCAGATTTTGCGCATCCGGCGACGCGGTGTACCATGCCCGGACGCAAAAATTTCAACATCGACCACGGAATACGTTATGACTTCGCGAGTTATTGCTCTGGATTTAGACGGTACGCTACTGACACCGAAAAAAACGCTTCTGCCCTCATCTATTGAAGCGTTGACCCGCGCAAAAGCGGCAGGACATCAACTCCTCATCGTCACCGGTCGGCATCATGTTGCCATCCACCCTTTTTATCAGGCACTGGCGCTGGATACACCTGCAATTTGTTGTAATGGCACTTATTTGTATGATTATCATGCAAAAAAAGTACTCTCTGCCGATCCACTGCCGGTGCCGCAAGCGCAACAACTGATTACTCAGCTTAACGAGCATAACATTCATGGTCTGATGTATGTCGATAACGCCATGCTGTACGAGAAACCCACCGGCCATGTGCTGCGCACCAACAACTGGGCGCAATCGCTGCCGCCAGAGCAACGCCCAGTTTTCCAGCAGGTAGCATCGCTGAACACTGCGGCGCAGGAAGTGCAAGCCATCTGGAAGTTCGCGCTCACCGATGAAGATACGCAAAAGCTGAAGGATTTCGCCCACCATATCGAGCAGACGCTGGGGCTGGAATGTGAATGGTCGTGGCACGATCAGGTCGATATCGCCCGCGCCGGAAACAGCAAAGGTAAACGCCTGGCTGAATGGGTGGCATCACAAGGTTTGTCGATGCAGAACGTAGTGGCGTTTGGCGATAATTATAACGATATCAGCATGCTGGAAGCGGCAGGCGTGGGTGTGGCGATGGGAAATGCCGACGATGCAGTCAAAGCGCACGCCGATGTGGTGATTGGCGACAATACCGTCGACAGCATTGCCAGCTTTATCTACAAAGAGCTGCTGTGATCGACCCGTTACCGTCCGGGCTGTTGAAAATGTGCTTCGGCCTGACAGCTCAGCGCATTGTCTTGCAAGCGATCAGGGAAGTTTCGTCCCGGGATGAATGGCGACAGTGAACCCCTGATTGCGCCAGTGCGTCAGTTGCTGCAACTGACTGCGCGTCAGCGGTTTTCCTGTCCAGACGAAAAGCTGCTGGCCGGGGAAGAACTCCGGGTGTGGGGAATCGAGCGGCTCGGCAAGCACATGAATGCGCCAGCCCTGCTGAGAAAGCCGCCAGGCTTCCAGCCACAAACGGGTACGATCGTGATTGTCCCAGGCCACCAGCAGCGCCTCTTTCGCCGCCTGCGAACGCGCCTGCGCGATAGCCGCGGCGGCATATTCAATCAGCACGCCATCCAGCAAACTGAGCATAACGCGCGCGGTATTGGGATCGAGGCTCATGCGCTGCCTGACCGGCATGATAATATCCTCAATAAACTGCTCTGCGGAGTATTGCTGCGCCAGCGTGGTCAGCATCGCCTGCAAACGGGCAGGATTGACCTGCCGTAGCGTGGACATCATCTCTTCCTGAACCGATGTCCATCCGGCCTGGCCTGCCAGCTTGTTCTCATCGAGCAACGCTTTCACTTTACTGACGGACACACCGCTCTCGATCCAGCGTTTGATCTCTTCAATACGCTGAATGTCGGACTCATCAAATTGACGGTGCCCGCCTTCGCTGCGCTGTGGCCTTAACAAACCATAACGACGTTGCCATGCACGCAGTGTGACCGGGTTAATGCCGCATCGCTCGGCAACCTCGCCAATGCTGTAAAATGCCATGGACTTCCTCTACTGGTAACGCCGGTTTACTCGGTTGCAAGACTAATTAACTCTGCCAGCTTGTACAAATACTTTTGTACAACTTTATGATGGTAGATCTTCTCTTTTCTCAGGCCAGGCCACTGCCGGGATCCCCGACAGCGAAGGCGGCGCGAACAAATAGCCCTGGAAATGGGTAATGCCCGCTGACTCCAGCCACATCCACTCTTCTGCGGTTTCGATGCCAACGGCGGTAACGGCAATTTCAAGCGCGGTACAACAGCGGATAATCGCCTGAACAATGGCCTGCCGTGAGCCGCTTTTGTGTACGTCCTGAATCAACGCGCGGTTGATTTTGATCCGGTCCGGCTGAAACTGCGCCAGCAGCAGCAATCCGGCAAACCCGGCGCCAAAGTGCTCAATCGCCACGCGGATGCCCGCGCCTTTTAATAGCTTCACCGCCTGAGTAAATTCGTCCAGGTGCGAAAGAATTTCACTTTCTGTAAATTCAACGACAATCTGCTCCGGCACCAGTCCGTTGGCGCGAATTTCCTGCAGGAAAAACTCCACCGCATTGGGGACCTTTACCAGCGTCATTGGCAGGAGATTCACCGAGAGAGTTTGCGCGCCCAGGCGCAAGGCGGCCGCCAGCGCAAACGCCACTTTCTTACTGCGTAAATCTGCCGCATAGATATCTTCTCCCGCAAGGCCATCAAACCAGGCCTGCGGCGAGCCGCCTTCCGGCGTTCGCAGCAGCGCTTCCAGCGACACGATTTGCCGGGCAAACGGATCGACTACCGGCTGGAATGCAAAACGGCATTCGGCAAGGCTGTCGAGCGCCATTGCCGGCAGCGCAACCGCCTGTTCATCCTCAATGAATTCCCACGTATCGCCCGGCGGGATCTCAAAGTAGTTCTCTTTTTCACTGTCCTCGACAAAGGTCTGGAAAAATTGCAGCGCGCGATCGCCGTAGATCAGCTGATAACGTGAAGTGCCTCTGTCGAATACCGCCTGCAACACCGCTTCCCGGCGATGATCGCGTAAATCAAACAGCTCCATTCCGGTCTTACCGAACCGACGCGCAGGAGCATAATCACGCAGTAACTCAACCAGATTGTAATGACGGTTGTCTGCACAAATATCCTGATAGATGGCGGCGACGCCCTCTTCAGGCCCCTCCAGTAACTGGAAAAAATGAGTGCCGTTAAACAACAAAATCCCCGTAACGCCTGCCTGACCATTCTTGATATTCGCGGCGACGACCATCTCTTTAAGCACTTCATAAGAGACATGTTCATGCAAATGGCTACGGTAAATGATGGTGGTGAGCATAAAGGCTCCGGGGCGAAATGAAAGAACAGCAACCTTAGCAGATGCTTTCAGGGGCGTCTTGCATTGATTTTCCTTGGTTTATCGCCGGATGGGATAATGGATCAATATCAGACTTATCCGAGGACAGGTTGTACAACGTCTGTTTTTTCCTGAATTTTCAGAAATTTATTAACGCAATAAAACAACGAATTAGTGAGTGTTTCTATAGGACGCTAATAATTTTGTACAATTTTAATATACATTTTTGCCATGTTTGTATAACTTTAATTGTACTTATTTAACTGACAATTTCCTGAGGAGTGACAAATGCAACAGAACGGTTATCTTCCGAACACAGCAGCTGCCGTTACCCGTTATTTCAACAAAGCGACGCTACCGACCCAACAAGTGACACTCGGGAAAATTGCGGTAGAAATCCTCAGTGAAGGGCGTAATCTCAATCGTAAAGCCATTTGTACCAAACTGCTCAGCCGCCTCGAACAGGCATCCAGCTCGGAGGAGGAGAGCCACTATCATGCGTTGATTGGTATGCTGTTTGACCGCTAAGGCTCTGCTTAAACAGCAAAAATTATCTGGTATTTGAGTCAATTCTCGCGGGTCACGTAGCATTCTGCGAATGTTTCCACGGGAGAATGGGCTTCAGGCCGTCCTTGCAGATCCGCAATGGGCGGCAACCCGAGATGCAGTTATGAACAGTAGTGAAATTGAGCAACTAACCGATGAACTTATTGGCGTGGCGGTTCTGTCACTCCTTAAGGACAATTCGCCCATTAGCACTCAGGCACTGATTAACCGGCTGAGATCAATGGAGCGAAACGAAACCGATATTGAGCGGCGTAGCATGCTGGGGCGTATTATTGCCGAAATCATCAGCAATAACATTTCCTCGTTACGCTCCGCCACGGGTAGTGAAGCATTCTGGGACAAGGAAAACAGAAGTAACGTTTTCCCTCTGTTTGGCGAAAAATCGCCAGGCAACAACAAAAAACACTGAGGCCGCTCAGTCATGTTCAATCACAACAGGATCCACCCGATGAGCCAGGCTATGCAAGACCCATCATATGGTTACGAAAATCTGCCCGATGCTTCTCTTGCTGAATACTTCCGCAGCGGCGGCAATTTGTTATCAGAGGAATCGGCAATACTCGGTGCCGCCATTCGTCGTATTTCTGCCGCAGAGCAAAGGATCACGCACAAGGCGCTGATTCTTGAATTGATTAAGATGATCGAAACAACAAAAGACGTGGTCACAAGCGATGTTATCCGCAATACGCTGGAGATCGTTGTCCACCACACCACGGATGATCTCTGAGGCTCATCACCGCCAGCCACTTTCGCCACGACGGGGAGCTCTGCTCCCCTTCTTTATGTTACGCACTCAGGCGGTTATCGACACGCTCTTGATTTGCGCATACAGCCACTGACCCGCTTTCACGCCCAGTTCATCTCTCGCCCAGGGGCTGATGCGCGCCCACAACGTGCGGCTACCCACCTCCAGTTGAACTTCTACCTGCCCATCAACATCGAAACACTGCGCCACTTTGGCACGCAAAATATTACGGATACTGGTATTCATCGGCGGTTGCAGCACCAGAGAAACATCCGTCGCCTGTACGCGAATGCGCAGCGTACTTTGCAGCGGGCGATCAATTTTGTTCACCCAGATATGCTGATCGCCAAGCGCCAGTGCGGTCATGGCGTAGTGCGGATGGTGTTCCAGCACCACCACTTTTAGTACGCTGCTTTGCTGCTCGGGCGGCAACCACGGGTTCATCACGCGGCTCCCCCAGACATCCTCCAGTCTGCCGAACGCTTTCACTTCACCCGCTTCCAGTACCATCACGTTATCGGCGAGATGCAGGATCTCATCCAGCGAGTGGCTGACATACAGCATCGGAATGTTGATCTCCTGCGCCAGCCGCTGCAAATAGGGTAACAACTCCCGTTTACGCGGAATATCCAGCGATGCCAGCGGCTCATCCAGCAACATCAGTTCCGGCGCGGTTAATAACGCGCGGCCAATGGCGACGCGCTGTTTTTCGCCGCCGGAAAGCGTACCCGGAAGCCGCTCCAGTAAAGGCTCAATGCCCAGCAGCGCCACCAGCTTGTCGAATTGCCCGGCCATGGATTTCGCCATGCCGTAACGCAGGTTACCGAGCACTTTATAGTGCGGGAACAGGCGCGCATCCTGAAAAACGTAGCCAACACGACGTTTTTCCGGCGGCAGGCAAATTTTGCGCGAGGTATCGAGCAGCACGCGATTGTTCAGGATGATGCGCCCCTCTTGCGGGTGCGTCAGGCCGCCGATCGCGTTAATCAGCGAGGTTTTCCCTGCGCCGGAAACACCAAAAATCGCCGTAATTCCGCTGGCAGGCAGCGATTCGGCGACACGCAGTTGATGTGTACCCAGCGTCTGGGTGAAATCGAGCTCCAGCATAGGTTATCTCCCTGTCCGTTCACGGCTGATGCGCGCCAGCCATTCCGATACCAGCAACGAGATCAGCGCCAGCACAATCGAGATCACACACAGCCGCGCCGCCGCGCTTTCACCGCCCGGCATCTGGATCAGGGTGTACATCGCCGAGGGAATGGTGCGCGTTTCCCCCGGAATATTGGAGACGAAGGTGATGGTCGCGCCAAACTCGCCGAGCGAGCGGGCGAAGGCCAGCACCGTACCGACAATAATTCCCGGCAACGTCAGCGGCAGCGTGATAGTGACAAAGACGCGCCAGCGCCCTGCGCCAAGCGTGCGTGCTGCCTGTTCGAGCTTTCTGTCCACACCTTCCAGCGCCAGACGGATCGCGCGCACCATCAATGGAAAAGACATTACTGCGGCGGCTAACACCGCGCCGCGCCAGCTAAACGCAAAGGTGATACCAAACCAGTCATACAACCACTGACCGATAAAACCGCGTCTGCCCATCGCCACCAGCAACAAATAACCGACCACCACTGGCGGTAAAACCAGTGGCAGATGCAGTACGCTATCAAGGAGGGCTTTGCCCGGAAATGTGCAACGCACCAGCAGCCAGGCGAAGAAGATCCCAAAGGGCAAACTGAATAATACCGCGAGGGATGAGACTTTCAGGCTCAGCAGTACCGCCTGCCATTCGGGATCCGTCAATATCATTAGTGCGTCGTAAATCCGTAACGTTTGAAAATTTCAGAAGCCTGCGGGCCTTTCAGGTAATCATAAAACGCCGTTACCGTCGCGTTTTTATGCCCGTCGATAATAGCCAGCGGGTATTCCACTTTTTGGTGTGAATCTTCCGGGAAGGTCCCCACCACTTTCACACCTTTGCTGACAACCGCATCAGAACCGTAAACGATGCCCAGCGGCGCTTCTCCACGTTCTACCAGCGCCAGCGCGCCACGTACATCTTCTGCCGGAGCGAGCTTCGATGACAGAGAGTCCCATGCTCCCAGTTTTTGCAGCGCTTCCTTGGCGTAAATCCCTGCCGGAACGTGGTCCGGGTCGCCAACGGCAAGGCGGCCGCCTTTCAGCAGGCTGGCCCAGTTCGTTTTGGCATTAACGCTAATATCGCCCTGAGCGCTGCTTTTCGGTGCCACAACCACCAGGCTGTTGCCCAGCAGGGTTTCACGCGTCGCCGTATCAATGGCTTTTTTCTCGACGGCGTAATCCATCCATTTCTGATCGGCAGAAATAAACAGATCGGCTGGCGCGCCAGCTTCAATCTGCCGCGCCAGCGTTGACGAAGAGGCGAATGAAGAGACTACCTCAACGTTTTTCTCTTTTTTATACGCCGCCGCAATATCCTGCAGCGCATTGGTCAGCGACGCTGCTGCAAAAACGGTAATTTTGCTCTCTTCCGCCAGCGCATGCCCGGCAACAGAAAGCGATAAAGTCGCCCCAGCAAAAAGGCGTAACCATGTACCTGCCATTTGTAGCTCCTCTGAGTATCGTTATATACATTGAAACATAACGATGTTATCAGAGTTTTCATGACGGCAGGTAATACCCATAAAGAATGAGTGACTTCAGTAAATATATCGGCAGGATGTCACAAAATCTTGAACAGTAAAACGCCCACCGAAGTGGGCGTTTTCGAAAGGATCAGCGCTGCTGGCTGGAACGGTCGCGACGACCAACGGCGGAAAAGACGTTAAACACTTCACCCAGGCCATAAATCAGCCCCAGGATGATAGCCATCACCACAGGAACCATGATCACGGCAAAAACCAGGCTTTTCAACAACTCTAACATGATCGACTCCGGATATTGTGAAGCAGGCATTTTAGCCTGATTCCACAGAAAAACACTCGCCTTTTGTGCGATTGCATGAGCCGCTTTGCTATCAATATCAGGGCTCAGGCTAGGCGTAATACCGCTTTTCCTTCACAATACTCTTTTTGCCAGGACATTGCGTAATGCAGGCTGAAATTCTCTTAACCCTCAAACTCCAGGAACGCCTTTTTGCCGATCCGCGCCGTATTTCTTTGCTGAAACAGATTGAACAAACGGGTTCGATTAGCCAGGGCGCAAAGAACGCAGGCATCAGTTACAAAAGCGCCTGGGATGCCATCAATGAAATGAACCAACTGAGCGAACATACGCTGGTTGATCGTGCGACAGGCGGTAAAGGCGGCGGCGGCGCAGTAGTGACCCGTTACGGGCAGCGCCTGATTCAGCTTTACGATCTGCTGGCACAGATTCAGCAGAAGGCGTTTGACGTGCTAAGCGACGACGACGCGCTGCCGCTGAACAGCCTGCTGGCAGCTATTTCCCGCTTTTCCCTGCAAACCAGCGCCCGCAACCAGTGGTTTGGCACCGTAACCGCCCGCGATCACCAACAGGTGCAGCAGCATATTGAAGTGCTGCTGGCCGACGGTGAAACGCGCCTGAAAGTCGCTATCACCGCACAAAGTGGCGAACGGCTTGGTCTTGATGAAGGAAAAGAGGTGCTGGTATTGCTGAAAGCGCCGTGGGTCAATATCACACAGGATGCGCAGCGCGCAGCGCTTGCCGACAACCAGCTTAAAGGGTTTATCAGCCATATTGAGCGTGGCGAACAGCAAAGCGAAGTGCTGATGACATTGCCAGACGGACAGCAGCTCTGCGCCACAGTGCCGACGCATGACGTGGATAATTTGCAGGAACAGCGCGAAGTGACGGCATATTTTAATGCCGATCGCGTCATTCTCGCCACGTTATGCTAATCGCATTGACAAGTGAGTGCATTGCACGTATCCCTGAACTTCATTGCTGCAAAAAACGGGATATATCATGTCATCATTGCAAATTTCGCAAGGTACGTTTCGTCTTAGCGATACACGCACGTTGCACCTTGAGCAGTTGATCCTGCGGGCAGGCGAAAGCTGGGCCTTCGTTGGCGCGAACGGCAGCGGGAAATCCGCGCTGGCCCGTGCGCTTTCCGGCGAACTGACGCTGCTGAATGGTGAGCGTCAGTGTCAGTTTACCCGCCTGACGCGCCTCTCTTTTGAGCAGTTACAAAAACTGGTCAGCGATGAGTGGCAGCGCAACAACACCGATATGCTCAGCCCGGGCGAAGAAGATACCGGGCGCACCACGGCCGACATCATTCAGGATGAGGTCAAAAACCCACAGCGCTGTGAACAGTTGGCGGCGCTGTTCGGCATCACGCATCTGCTGACACGCCGCTTTAAATACCTTTCGACCGGCGAAACGCGCAAAACGCTGCTGTGCCAGGCGCTGATGTCCGAGCCGGAACTGCTGGTTCTGGATGAACCGTTCGACGGGCTGGATGTGAACTCCCGCCAGCAACTGGCGGAACTGCTGGCGCGGCTGAATAGTGAAGGTTACACCGTAGTGCTGGTGCTTAACCGCTTCGATGAAATCCCGGATTTTGTACAGCATGCTGGCGTACTGGTGGATTGCACCCTGACGGAAACCGGTGAAAAATCCGCCCTGCTACAACAGGCGCTGATTGCGCAACTGGCCCACAGTGAAAAGCTGGCCGGGATTGCCCTGCCGGAACCCGATGCGCCCCCGGCCCGAGAAACATTACGCGCGGGCGAGCCGCTGATAGTGCTGAATGATGGCGTCGTTTCTTATAACGACAGGCCGATCATCAACGAGCTTTCCTGGAAGGTAAATCCCGGCGAACACTGGCAGATCGTCGGCCCGAACGGCGCGGGGAAATCGACGCTGTTGAGCCTGATCACCGGCGATCACCCGCAGGGTTACAGCAACGATCTGACGCTGTTTGGCCGCCGTCGCGGCAGCGGTGAAACTATCTGGGATATCAAAAAACACATTGGTTACGTCAGCAGCAGTCTGCATCTTGATTACCGCGTCAGCACCAATGTGCGCAACGTGATCCTCTCCGGCTACTTTGATTCGATTGGCATCTATCAGGCGGTATCAGACAAGCAGCACAAACTGGCGCAGCGCTGGCTGGATATTTTAGGTTTTGACGCCCGCACCGCCGATGCGCCCTTCCACAGCCTTTCATGGGGACAACAGCGGCTGGCGCTGATTGTCCGCGCGCTGGTGAAACATCCGACATTACTGATCCTCGACGAGCCGCTGCAAGGGCTGGATCCGCTAAACCGCCAGCTAATCCGCCGCTTTGTTGACGTATTAATCAGTGAAGGGCAAACCCAATTGCTGTTTGTTTCGCACCATGCCGACGATGCGCCAGCCTGCATTACTCACCGGCTGACCTTCGTGCCGGAAGGCGACAGCTATCGCTACCAACTCGAAACGCACGCCTCCTGATCAGCATCACTCTGGCGAACATCTGGAATATAGTCTTTTATCCTGTGCGCCGATTGCCTGACTGCCATCAATGACTTATAACCTCCTCGGGACGTTGTCCGGCTTTGCCGGCAGCGTCTGCGTTGCTGTAACGCAATGCAGTCATTTTAAGACTATTCATATTCGCCGGATAAGCGCCGCTAAAGCAGGGTTTTTCCGGCGGTTACGCGACAAACCGGACGACAGAAAATTCAGTGTAAACGATTCCACTAATTTATCCCATGTCACAGTTTTCACCTCTCTGTTATGCTAAGGTTTGTTCATATCAAATGCTTTATGGAGTGAAATATGCGAGTTCTGGTTACTGGTGGTAGCGGTTACATAGGAAGCCACACCTGCGTGCAACTGCTGCAAAACGGCCATGACGTCATCATTCTGGATAACCTCTGTAACAGTAAGCGCAGCGTGCTCAATGAAATCGAGCGCTTCGGCGGGAAATCCGCGCTGTTCGTTGAAGGCGATGTTCGCGATGAAGCGCTGCTGGCCGAAATCCTGCACGATCATGCCATTGAAGCGGTCATTCACTTTGCCGGGCTGAAGGCCGTTGGCGAATCCGTGGCGAAGCCGCTGGAGTACTACGACAACAACGTCAACGGTACGCTGCGCCTGATCGACGCCATGCGCGCGGCCAACGTCAAAAACCTGATTTTCAGCTCCTCCGCCACGGTCTACGGCGATCAACCGAAAATCCCTTATGTCGAAAGCTTCCCTACCGGAACGCCGCAAAGTCCGTACGGCAAAAGCAAGTTGATGGTGGAACAGATCCTCACCGACCTGCAAAAAGCCCAGCCGGAGTGGAGCATCGCGCTGCTGCGCTACTTCAACCCGGTTGGCGCGCATCCGTCAGGAGATATGGGCGAAGATCCGCAGGGTATCCCGAATAACCTGATGCCTTACATCGCGCAGGTTGCCGTTGGCCGTCGAGATTCTCTGGCGATCTTCGGTAGCGATTATCCGACGCCGGATGGTACGGGCGTGCGTGATTACATTCATGTGATGGATCTCGCTGACGGTCACGTTGCGGCTATGCAACAACTGGCCGGCAAACCGGGCGTCCATATTTACAACCTCGGCGCCGGCGTCGGCAGCAGCGTACTGGATGTGGTCAACGCGTTCAGCAAAGCCTGCGGCAAACCGGTGGCATGGCACTTTGCGCCGCGCCGCGAGGGCGATTTACCGGCCTACTGGGCCGACGCGACCAAAGCCGATAAAGAGCTGAACTGGCGCGTAACCCGTACGCTTGACGAAATGGCAGAAGATACCTGGCGCTGGCAGTCACGCCATCCGCAGGGTTATCCGGATTGAAGGAGCAGTAATGACGCAATTTAACCCGGTCGATCACCCGCATCGCCGCTACAACCCGCTGACCGATCAGTGGATCCTGGTTTCTCCGCATCGCGCAAAGCGTCCCTGGCAAGGGGCGCAAGAAACGCCTGCGAAGCAAACATTGCCTGCACACGATCCGGATTGCTTCCTGTGTCCGGGTAATACTCGCGTAACGGGCGATAAAAACCCGGATTACACCAGTACTTACGTGTTCACCAATGATTTTGCGGCGCTGATGACCGACACGCCGCAGGCGCCGGAAAGCAGCGATCCGCTGATGCGCAGCCAGAGCGCGCGCGGGACCAGCCGGGTTATTTGCTTCTCGCCGGATCACAGCAAAACGCTGCCGGAACTGAGCCTGAACGCGCTGGAAGAGGTAATAAAAACCTGGCAACAGCAAACCGCCGAGCTGGGCCAGCACTATCCATGGGTGCAGGTGTTTGAGAACAAAGGCGCGGCAATGGGCTGCTCCAATCCGCATCCGCATGGCCAGGTGTGGGCGAATAGCTTTCTGCCCAACGAAGTGGAACGCGAAGACCGCCTGCAAAAAGCGTACTTTGCTGAACATCACTCACCGATGCTGGTCGATTATGTGCAGCGCGAGCTGAATGACGGCAGCCGTACGGTGGTAGAAACGGACCACTGGCTGGCCGTGGTGCCTTACTGGGCGGCCTGGCCGTTCGAAACGCTGCTGTTGCCGAAGGCGCATATCCAGCGCATTACCGACTTAACCGCAGCACAGCGCAGCGATCTGGCGATGGCGCTGAAAAAACTGACCAGCCGTTACGACAATCTGTTCCAGTGCTCTTTCCCCTACTCGATGGGCTGGCACGGCGCGCCGTTTAACGGTGAAGAGAATGATCACTGGCAGTTACACGCGCATTTCTATCCGCCGCTGCTGCGTTCCGCTACCGTGCGTAAATTTATGGTGGGCTACGAAATGCTGGCGGAAACCCAGCGCGATCTGACGGCAGAACAAGCCGCTGAACGCCTGCGTGCGCTGAGCGATGTCCATTTTCGCGAATCCGGAGAATAACAATGAGTCTGAAAGAGAAAACACAATCCCTGTTTGCTGAGAAATTTGGCTACCCTGCCACCCATACCATTCAGGCTCCGGGCCGCGTGAATCTGATTGGTGAACATACTGACTATAACGACGGTTTTGTACTGCCCTGCGCCATTGATTACCAGACGGTGATTAGCTGCGCGCCGCGCACCGATCGCATCGTGCGGGTGATTGCCGCCGATTACGATAACCAGACGGATGAATTTTCCCTCGACGCCCCGATTGTGACTCACGACAGCCAGCAGTGGTCCAACTATGTGCGTGGCGTAGTGAAACACCTGCAAAAACGCAATGCAGGCTTTGGCGGTGCCGATCTGGTGATCAGCGGCAACGTACCGCAAGGCGCGGGGTTAAGCTCCTCAGCATCGCTGGAAGTGGCGGTCGGCACCGTCTTCCAGCAACTTTACCATCTGCCACTGGATGGCGCGCAGATTGCCCTTAACGGCCAGGAAGCGGAAAACCAGTTCGTCGGCTGCAACTGCGGCATTATGGATCAGTTGATCTCGGCGCTGGGCAAAAAAGGCAGCGCGTTGCTGATCGACTGCCGCTCGCTCGGCACCAAAGCGGTGTCGATGCCGGAAGGCGTGGCAATTGTCATCATTAACAGCAATTTCAAACGCACGCTGGTTGGCAGTGAATACAACACGCGTCGTCAGCAGTGCGAAACCGGCGCGCGTTTCTTCCAGCAGAAAGCGCTGCGTGATGTCAGCATCGATCAGTTCAATGCGGTAGCGCATGAGTTGGATCCGCTGGTCAGCAAACGCGTACGCCATGTGCTGACAGAAAACGCGCGCACGGTCGAAGCGGCCGCCGCGCTGGAGAAAGGCGATCTGCAACGCATGGGTGTGCTGATGGCTGAATCCCACGCGTCGATGCGCGATGATTTTGAAATCACCGTGCCGCAAATCGATACGCTGGTCGAGATTGTGAAAGCCACCATCGGTGATAAAGGCGGTGTGCGCATGACTGGCGGCGGCTTTGGCGGCTGCGTTGTCGCGCTGGTGCCGGAAGCGCTGGTTCCTGCGGTGAAACAGGCCGTGGAAAACCAGTACGAAGCCAAAACCGGCATCAAAGAAACCTTTTATGTGTGCAAACCTTCACAGGGAGCAGGACAGTGCTAAACGAATCTGCGACGGCGGCTCCGGACGGGCTGCCCTTTCGTCTCATTACTCTGCGCAACAGCGCCGGAATGGTGGTGACACTGATGGACTGGGGCGCGACGCTGCTTTCGGCTCGCGTGCCACTGAAAGATGGCTCCGTGCGTGAAGCGCTGCTCGGCTGCGCGTCACCGGAATACTATCTGCAACAATCCGCGTTTCTCGGCGCTTCGGTGGGCCGTTACGCCAACCGTATCAGCAAGAGCCGTTTTCAGCTTGATGGTCAGACATATGCGCTTACGCCCAGCCAGGGCGAAAATCAGTTGCATGGCGGCCCGGAAGGTTTCGACAAGCGTCGCTGGCGGATTGAGCGTCAGAATGAAAACGAAGTGCTGTTTTCGCTGACTTCGCCGGATGGCGATCAGGGTTTTCCGGGCAACGTAAACGCCACGGCGCATTTTCGCCTCGGCGAGGATAACCGTCTGGCAATTGAATATCGTGCCACGACGGATAAACCCTGCCCGGTCAACCTGACCAACCACGCCTATTTCAACCTCGATGGGTACCAGTCTGATGTGCGTAGCCACTCCCTGCAACTGCTGGCAGATGAATATCTGCCTGTGGATGAGATGGGGCTGCCGACCGGTGGGTTGAAAAAAGTCGCGCTGACCAGTTTTGATTTCCGTACGCCCAAAACCGTGGCGGAAGAGTTTCTCAGCGATGACGATCAGCGTGCGGTAAAAGGCTACGATCATGCGTTTTTGTTGCAGGCGAAGGGCGATGCCAGCCTGCCTGCGGCACAGTTGTGGTCGGCGGATAATCAACTGCAAATGACGGTTTATACCAGCGCTCCTGCGCTCCAGTTCTATTCCGGCAATTATCTCGACGGTACGCCAGCGCGCGGGGGGAAAACCTACGCTGCATGGCAAGGCCTGGCGCTGGAGAGCGAATTTTTGCCCGACAGCCCGAATCGCCCGGACTATCCGCAGCCGGACTGTGTTTTACGCCCCGGCAGCGAATATGTCAGCCTGACGGAATATCACTTTATTGCGCTTTAATCTCAGCCCTCCTCCCGGAGGGCTTTTTTTTGCTCATTTTGCTGAAATAAGCGTCACTTATCGACAAAACTATAACCCCTGGTTCACAAGCACCTTACACTGCGCGGCTATTTTCGCTATGGTTATGGGTAATCGTTGCCGGGGCTCTCTCTCTCCGGCAATATAATGAGAATTGTTATCATTCAATCAGGCTTACAGGAGTAAGAGTATGGCTGTTACTAAGCTGGTTCTGGTTCGTCATGGCGAAAGCCAGTGGAACAACGAAAACCGCTTCACCGGTTGGTACGATGTCGATCTGTCAGAGAAAGGCGTTGGTGAAGCGAAAGCAGCAGGCAAACTGCTGAAAGAGGAAGGCTACTCCTTCGATTTTGCTTACACCTCCGTGCTGAAACGTGCCATCCACACACTGTGGAACGTGCTGGACGAACTGGATCAGGCGTGGTTGCCGGTAGAAAAAAGCTGGAAACTGAACGAGCGTCACTACGGTGCGTTGCAGGGTCTGAACAAAGCCGAAACCGCAGAGAAATACGGTGACGAGCAGGTTAAACAGTGGCGTCGTGGCTTTGCCGTTACCCCGCCAGCGCTGACCAAAGATGATGAGCGTTTCCCGGGCCACGATCCGCGCTACGCTAAACTGAGCGAAGCCGAACTGCCGCAGACCGAAAGCCTGGCGCTGACCATCGATCGCGTTATTCCTTACTGGAATGAAACTATTCTGCCGCGCCTGCAAAGCGGCGAGCGCGTGATCATCGCTGCGCACGGTAACTCCCTGCGTGCGCTGGTGAAATACCTCGACAATATGAGCGAAGAAGAGATCCTCGAACTGAACATCCCGACCGGCGTACCGCTGGTTTATGAGTTCGATGAAAACTTCAAACCGCTGAAACACTACTACCTGGGCAATGCGGAAGAGATCGCCGCAAAAGCCGCTGCAGTAGCAAACCAGGGTAAAGCGAAGTAAGTTTTCCCCCCATAAAAAAAGCGTGGATTGCTCCACGCTTTTTTTTGCACTTCACACGCAATCAGAGACACAAAATAATTCGCGTTGCAGAAAGGCGGCGAAGCTAATCTCCGGCAGCTAGCACAAAGTGACCCAGGTTAGCGAGAAAAGCCAACGTCTCTGCGGCTCGAATCAGGCACGACGCGCTTTTACCGCTGCCGCTAACTGACGCAGGATAGTGTCCGTATCTTCCCAGCCGATGCACGCATCGGTGATGCTCTTACCGTAGACCAGCGGTTCGCCGCTCTCCAGGCTCTGATTACCTTCCACCAGGTGGCTTTCAATCATCACGCCGATAATCGCTTTTTCACCGTTGGCGATCTGCTGACAGACATCGCTGCCAACGTCCATTTGCCTTTTGAACTGCTTGCTGGAGTTCGCATGGCTGAAATCGATCATCACCTGCGGTTCCAGGCCCGCTTTGGTCAGACCTGATTTCACTTCTGCCACATGTTTTGCACTGTAGTTCGGCTCTTTGCCGCCGCGCAGAATAATGTGGCAGTCGCCATTACCGGCGGTATTCACAATGGCAGAGTGGCCCCATTTGGTGACCGACAGGAAGCAGTGCGGCGCGCTGGCGGCGTTAATGGCGTCGATCGCCACTTTGATGGTGCCGTCGGTGCCGTTTTTGAATCCAACCGGACAGGAGAGACCAGAAGCCAGCTCGCGGTGTACCTGTGATTCCGTAGTACGGGCGCCGATCGCCCCCCAGCTCATCAGATCCGCCAGATATTGCGGCGTGATCATATCGAGGAATTCACCCGCAGCCGGCAGGCCGCTGTCATTGATTTCCAGCAATAATTTGCGGGCAATGCGCAGGCCGTCGTTGATCTGGAAGCTGTTGTCCATATGCGGATCGTTGATCAGCCCTTTCCAGCCAACGGTAGTACGCGGTTTTTCAAAATAGACGCGCATCACCACTTCCAGCTCGCCACCGAGCTCTTCACGCAATGCCAGCAGGCGCGAAGCGTACTCTTTCGCCGCCGCAGGATCATGAATGGAACACGGGCCAATCACCACCAGCAGACGATCGTCATTGCCGCGCAGAATGTTGTGGATCGCTTTGCGGGCGCTGGATACCGTCTGGGCGGCAGTTTCAGTGGCGGGGAATTTTTCAAGGAGCGCTACAGGAGGTAATAACTCGTTGATCTCTTTAATACGTAAATCGTCGTTCTGATAATTCATGATCTTTCCAGTGTGGCCATACTTTTTGTAATGAATGCAATCTTTCCAATCTATCTCGTCAGGCCCGAAGTGTAAACGCCCTTTTACACTTCGGGCGGATAATTCCTGGAATGGCGCAAAATGCCATGCAAAAGTCGCAGACTGTTAGATAGTAGCTACACTTTTTAACTGTAAACACCGTTAAATTGAATTTTAGCAATATTACATTCTGCCGTTAATAAATAAAGCGGCATCTTTCACCACTGAGCGTGATGACTCGTTCGCGCTGCTTTTATCGCCTTTGCCGGTGATGAAAACGACCAGAACAGGAGCTTTATGATGAAAATGAATAAATTAGCGACGCTTTTACTGACCTCGACCCTTACCCTTGCAGGTGGCGCAGCATGGGCTGCGGATTCTGCATCTGATGCCTCGGCCAATAACGGCCAGGCCAACTCCTCGGCAGCGGCGGGTCAGACCGCCCCGGATGCGCAGCAGAACCTTGCACCGAACGGGGTTGATAACAGCAAAATTAACAACGGCAGCACGAATTCTGCTACCGGTACGCAGCAAACTCACTCATCGCAGCATATGAGCAAAGATGAAGTGCACAAAAACACGATGTGTAAGGATGGGCGTTGCCCGGACGTAAACAAAAAAGTCGAAACCGGTAATGGCACTAATAATGACGTCAATACCAAAACCGATGGCACAACCCAGTAAAGAGTGATGCCATGACACATGAGGAGAGCTTCGGCTCTCCTTATTTTTTTTCTTCTCACCGGTTAAAAATCTGTAATGATGTAAGGCGTTAAGCCTGGTTAAAAGGAAGGAGCCATTCATGGCGCATTCACATTCACACGCTCCCGCCGATGCCAACGCCCGGCGTTTGTTGCTGGCATTTATTGTCACCGCCGTCTTTATGTTGGTGGAAGTGGCAGGTGGGATTATTTCCGGCTCGCTGGCGCTGCTGGCTGATGCTGGTCACATGCTTACCGATGCCGCCGCCCTGCTCTTCGCGCTATTAGCTGTCTGGTTTGCTCGCCAGCCGCCCAGCGCGCATCGTACGTTTGGCTGGCTGCGGCTGACGACGCTGGCCGCCTTTGTGAATGCGCTGGCGCTGGTGCTGATTACCGTGTGGATTGTCTGGGAAGCACTTCAGCGCTTCTACCATCCGCAGCCGGTCGCCGGGTTAACCATGATGGTGATCGCTATTGCCGGTCTGCTGGCAAACCTACTGGCGTTCTGGTTGCTGCATCGCGGTAGCGAAGAGAAGAATCTCAACGTGCGTGCTGCAGCGTTGCATGTACTGGGGGATCTGCTCGGTTCCGTTGGGGCGATCGCCGCCGCGCTGGTCATTATGCTGACCGGATGGACGCCGGTCGATCCTATACTTTCCGTGCTGGTTTCAGCGCTGGTGTTGCGCAGCGCCTGGCGTTTATTGAAGGAAAGCGTCAATGAATTGCTGGAAGGTGCGCCGTCGACATTCGACATTGGCGCGTTGAAACGCCATTTGCGCCGCGCCATTCCGGAAGTGCGCGACGTACACCATGTTCATGTCTGGCTGGTCGGTGAAAAACCATTAATGACGTTGCATGTGCAGGTTATTCCACCGCGGGATCACGATAAGCTACTCGGTGAGATCCAGCATTTCCTCATCCACCATTACCAGATTGAGCACTCCACCGTGCAGATGGAGTATCAGCTCTGTAACGGGCCAGACTGTACGCTGGGAGAATCACAGCCTGACCATCACCATCAGCATCACCATTAATGTGAAAACGCGTGAGAACCCCGCTCACGCGCGCTGTTCATCCACATACGGCTGCCATTAAGCGCAATGAATGTCAGGATCAGATACTCAAGCGACATCGCCCACACGCCTTGCAATGCGAAAATCACCACGCTGATGACGTTGATGATCACCCAAAGCAGCCAGTTTTCGACGTATTTGCGGGTCATCAGGATCATCGCCACAATCGACAACACCATCATGGAAGAATCCCAGAACGGGAAAGCATCGGGTTGCAGCTGCGGCATCGCCACATTCAGCCCCAGCGTTTGCATTACTGAGACAGCAATTTTCGTCAGAAACGCAAAGACAGGATCAATAAACGCGGTCATCAGGCCAATCGCGACCACGCACATGGCCAGCCACGCCAGCGCCTTCGGCAACGGCAGCCAGCGAATTTGCAGCTCAGCCTCGTTTTGCGATGTCTGGCGTGACCAGGCGTACCAGCCGTAAATATTGGCAGCAAAGAAAAAGAGCTGGAGCAACAGGCTGGCGTAGAGCTGGATCTGGAAAAAGATAATGGCGAACAGCGTGACGTTTATCAGACCAAACGCGTAATTACTGATTTTCTCCAGGCTCGCCAGCCAGATACACAGTAAGCCCGCCAGCGTGCCTGCAGCTTCAATCCATGAGAGATCGTACCCACCAGCACCCAGCGGTATGTGCACCAGGATGTTCTGTGTACTAAAAAAATCCATTCTTTCCCCAGAGCGTATTGTTACGCGTTAAAAAGTATTAAGGTCGTAGTGTAGCCGCAAAATCCAGCATGCGGTTCAGCGATACCAACGCGCCTTCGCGTAGTGCCGCATCAACATGGATCTCATGCTCAGCACCGGCGTGTTCCAGCCCTTCAGCAATCGCTTTCAGGCCATTCATCGCCATCCACGGACAGTGCGCACAACTGCGGCAAGTCGCCCCTTCTCCTGCTGTCGGCGCTTCAAACAGCTCTTTTTCCGGTACGGCTTGCTGCATCTTATAAAAGATACCCCGGTCAGTGGCGACAATAAGCTGTTTATGCGGCAGTGTTTTTGCCGCAGCAATCAATTGGCTGGTGGATCCTACAGCATCCGCCAGTTGCACGACCGATTGCGGCGATTCTGGATGCACCAGGATAGCGGCTTGCGGGTAGAGCGCCTTCATGCGCATCAGCGCCTGGGTTTTAAATTCATCATGAACAATACAGGCGCCCTGCCAGCACAGCACATCAGCACCGGTCTGTTTCTGCACGTAGCTTCCCAGATGTTTGTCCGGCGCCCAGATAATTTTCTCGCCGAGGCTATCGAGATGCTCAATCAACTCGACGGCAATACTGGACGTTACGACCCAGTCGGCACGCGCTTTCACTGCTGCCGAGGTATTGGCATAGACCACCACTGTACGATCCGGGTGAGCGTCGCAGAAAGCAGTAAACTCATCAATCGGGCAGCCCAGATCGAGTGAACATTCGGCGTGCAGTGTTGGCATCAGGATGTTTTTTTCCGGGCTGAGAATTTTAGCGGTCTCGCCCATAAAACGAACGCCAGCGACCAGCAGCGTGGAGGCTGGATGTCTGGCACCAAAGCGCGCCATCTCCAGCGAATCGGCGATACAACCCCCAGTCTCTTCCGCCAGTTGTTGGATCTCCGGGTCGGTATAATAGTGCGCGACCATCACCGCATCCCGTTCTTTCAGCAAGCGTTTGATTTTCTCGCGGTAAAATTGCTTGTCTTGCTGATCCAGCGGCTGGGGTTTTGGCGGAAAAGGATAGATTGCGGCTTCAGGGTCAAACATTACGCTCATCATGCTTACTCGTTTTTCTTGCTGAACTTAACAACCGGGTTCGTCACCATGGAAGCGGGTAATCCGGCAGAGATGTTTTATATACTAAACAAGATAGCCGATTGCGTAAAAAATGTCGTGATGAATTTTTAAGGAATGGCAGATCCCCCTCCAACAGCAGCTACTGCTGACGCTGTGCTTAGCAGGCCTATGGATGGATATCGCGGGATTGACGGATGTCAGAAAGCAAAAAACCCGCCAGCGCCATTTTACATGGGTGGGTCGTGCAGGATGACTCGCTTCGCTCGCCCTTCGAACGCTGCGCGTTGTTCAAAATTGTTCCCGACAATTTTGTCGAATCTTCTCTATTCGCAGAAAGCAAAAAAGCGCCTTTAGGGCGCTTTTTTACATTGGTGGGTCGTGCAGGATTCGAACCTGCGACCAATTGATTAAAAGTCAACTGCTCTACCAACTGAGCTAACGACCCCTTACGGAACTGCTCTTCGAAGTAATCACCCACGTTGAAAGTGGTGGGTCGTGCAGGATTCGAACCTGCGACCAATTGATTAAAAGTCAACTGCTCTACCAACTGAGCTAACGACCCATAGGGGTAGTGACTTCGAAGATAATTTTACCAGGAACCACATTAAGTGGTGGATCGTGCAGGATGATTTGGCCTTTGCCTCGCCCTGTGGCGTCGCTGCTGCTGCAACGTTATCCTTCACGTTTAACACCATTAGATTGATGTTAAATTGGTGGGTCGTGCAGGATTCGAACCTGCGACCAATTGATTAAAAGTCAACTGCTCTACCAACTGAGCTAACGACCCGAGTGGTGGGTGATGACGGGATCGAACCGCCGACCCCCTCCTTGTAAGGGAGGTGCTCTCCCAGCTGAGCTAATCACCCGATACTACGTGCTGGATACTACTTTAAGTGATGGGTCGTGAGGATAATTCGGCTTTGCCTTACCCTGTCGGGCCGTTGCTACGCAACGTTATCCTTCACGCTTAACATCTCCACCCCGATGTTAAATTGGTGGGTCGTGCAGGATTCGAACCTGCGACCAATTGATTAAAAGTCAACTGCTCTACCAACTGAGCTAACGACCCACTTTCATGTTGCCTCTGGTTTAAGAGATATCCCGTGGCAACGGCGGCATATATTACTGATTTAAGATTTCAGCGCAACAACAATTTCAACCAGAATGACTTAACTGCTTATGATTCATGCGACAAGACCAGAAAAAACACGATTTCTGGTCATGCGCTATGCATTACATAGAACCAAGGCGTTTTTGCGCTTGTTTCGCGCCGTCGGTACCAGGGTATTTACTGACCACCTGCTGGTAAACCGCTTTCGCCTTCGCGCTGTCACCTTTGTCCTGCATAATCACGCCGACCTTGAACATAGCGTCAGGCGCTTTAGGCGACTTCGGGTAATTCTTCACCACAGAGGCAAAGTAATAAGCAGCGTCGTCTTTTTTACCCTTGTTATAATTCAACTGACCAAGCCAGTAGTTGGCATTCGGTATGTAGGTTGAATCTGGGTACTTTTTGACAAAATTCTGGAAAGCAGCGAGCGCATCATCCTGACGGGATTTATCCTGTACCAGCGCAATCGCCGCATTGTAATCCGTATTTGCATCGCCGCTTTGAACGGGAGCACCAGACGTTGCCGCACCGTTATTTGCGCCCGTATCCGCTGCTGGCGCTTGCGCCGCCGCACCGCTCTGATCGCCGGAAGCTTGCTGCGTCTGTCCCGCTGTGCCACTGCTCAAATTGCCTATCTGCTGCAAAATTTGCTGTTGGCGTTCAACCACCTGATTAAGCTGATACTGATTTTCCTGGATTTGTCCACGAAGGGTATCAATATCGGCCTGATTATCGGAGAGTTGTTGCTGGAGTTGAGTCAAAAGCTGGCTATGAGCATTAGAAATACGCTCGAGTTGAGTGACACGGTCTTCGACCGAGCCTGAGCCGACACTACTGATTGGCGCCTGAGCATTAGCGGCCCATGGGGCCGCTATGCCAACCAGTAACGACAGACTCAACAAATGATGTCTGAAGTTACTGCTCATGCAATTCTCTTAGTAAACCAGTACGGCACGACGGTTTTTAGCGTAAGCCGCTTCGTCATGACCCAGTACTGCAGGTTTTTCTTTACCGTAAGAAACGATGGAGATCTGATCTGCGGAAACGCCTTTACCCTGCAGGTACATTTTAACGGCGTTAGCACGACGTTCGCCCAGGGAGATGTTGTATTCCGGAGTACCACGTTCGTCCGCGTGACCTTCTACGGTGACTTTGTAGGACGGGTTGCTACGCAGGAAGTTAGCGTGAGCATCCAGCATCGCAGCGAAGTCAGAACGGATGTCATATTTGTCCAGATCGAAGTAAACAATGTTGTTCTGCTGCAGCTGTTGCATTTGCAGACGCGCTTGTTCTTCGGAGGACATATTGCCACTACCGTTCATGCCAGTGCCAGCACCCATCATGCCTTCGCCGCTCTGGTCGCTGGTGTTGTTCTTGTGAGAAGAACACGCAGCAATCGCCATAACAGGCAGAGCCAGCATCAGGCCTTTCAGCACTTTGTTCAGTTGCATTTCTTTGATTCCTTTATAAATATTTATTATTACAGATACGGAGACCAGGCAGGGAATTTAACCTGACCATCAGTCGCCGGAAGACGCGCTTTGAAACGCCCATCTGTAGAAACCAGATTCAGCACGGATCCCATCCCCTGAGAAGAGCTGTAGATTACCATTGTGCCGTTAGGTGCCAGACTTGGCGTTTCATCCAGGAACGTTGACGTCAGAACCTGTACGCCACCCGCTGCCAGATCTTGTTTAGCGATGTGCTGCTGACCACCGTCAGAGCTTACCATCACCATAAATTTGCCGTCGCTGCTCACGTCAGCATCCTGGTTTTGTGAACCCTGCCAGGAGATACGCTGCGCTGCGCCGCCATTGATACCTACTTTATACACCTGCGGACGACCCGCCTGGTCAGACGTAAAGGCCAGCGTCTGGCTATCCGGGAACCAGGTCGGTTCGGTGTTGTTGCTGCGGCCATCGGTAACCTGACGAATCTGGCCGGAACCAATATCCATGACATAAATGTTCAGGCTACCGGTTTTAGACAGCGCAAACGCCAGTTTAGAACCGTCCGGCGAGAAGGCCGGCGCACCGTTGTGGCGCGGGAAGGAAGCAACCTGGCGGATGCTCGCATTCGCCAGCGTCTGGATAACCAGAGCAGAACGACCGCTTTCAAACGTCACGTAAGCCAGTTTGGACCCGTCCGGAGACCATGCCGGAGACATCAGCGGCTGCGGCGATTTGTGCACCAGGAACTGGTTGTAACCGTCATAGTCAGAAACGCGCAGCTCGTACGGGAACTGACTGTTCGCAGTCTGCACTACGTAAGCAATACGGGTACGGAATGCACCTTTAATGCCGGTCAGTTTTTCGAATACTTCATCACTGGCGGCATGAGCGGCATAACGCAGCCACTGTTTGTTCACTTTAAAGGAGTTCTGCGCCAGCACGGTACCCGGCGCACCGCCGGTGTCCACCAGTTGGTAAGCGACGTTGTAGCTGCCGTCAGGATTCGGGGTTACCTGACCAACAACCACCGCATCGATGCCTAACGCAGACCATGCGGCTGGCTGAACTTCCTGTGCGCTGCCAGGCTGCTGCGGCAGGCGGGAACGATCGAGGGGATTGAATTTGCCGCTGTTGCGCAGATCCGCAGCAACGATACCGCCGGCATCTTCAGGCGCGGCACCAGGGCCTGCCCACTGGAAAGGCACAACGCCAATCGGGCGTGCCGAGTCCACCCCCTGGGTGATCTCGATACGTACTTCTGCGTGCAGCACCGCTGCCCACAGCATCAGAAAACCAAATGCAACACGTAATGCCTGCTTCATCATATCTCCCTTATCCGGGTGGAAAACCCGCGATAATTTAGCAGAATTTTAACAAACTCAATAAGACAAAACTACCCGCGTCGGAACAACCGGTACGATTTCCCCCCGCGCGGTGCGAAGGAAAGTCTACCTTATGGTTTAAGGTCCTGGTTTAAAGTCCAGCGGCGCATTTTTGAACACTTCATACACAGCCTGACTTGGCGGCTTCGGTATTTTTGCCTGTCTTGCAGCTGCAAGAGCCGCCTGACAAAGCGCCGGGTCGCCACCTTCGGACTGAATATCTAACAGCATGCCATCCGGCGCCAGTTTGACACGCAACGTACAGGTTTTCCCCGCATAGGAGGAGGAATCATAAAAGCGGCTTTCAATCGCCGATTTTATCTGCCCTGCATAGTTACTGATGTCAGCACCTGATGCGCCGTTGTTCTTAGTGTTACCAGAACCGGCTGCGGCTGCATTATTCCCTTTCGCCCCGCCACCTGTTTTCGGCGCATTCTTACCGGAACTTAAATCGCCAAACAGATCGTCAACGCCAGCGGCAGCAGCGGCTTTTTCAGCGGCGGCTTTCTTGGCAGCAGCCGCTTTTTCAGTTGCCGCTTTCTTATCGGCGGCGGCCTTCTCAGCGGCTGCAGCTTTCTTCTCTTCTGCAGCTTTTTCAGCGGCAGCAGCTTTCGCAGCAGCAGCCTTCTCAGCCGCAGCGGCTTTCTCTGCTGCAGCTTTCTCCGAGGCAGCTTGTTTAGCCGCTTCGGCCTGTGCTTTCTTCTCAGCGTCTGCCTGAGCTTTCTTCGCTGCTTCAGCTTCCGCTTTTTTCTTCGCATCTGCGGCGGCTTTTGCGGCTTCAGCTTCTGCTTTTTTCTGTGCGTCGGCAGCGGCTTTTGCGGCTTCAGCTTCCGCTTTTTTCTGCGCATCGGCAGCGGCTTTCTTCGCTGCTTCTGCTGCTTCTTTTGCCTGAGCGTCTGCTTTAGCTTTTGCATCAGCGGCTGCTTTCGCTGCGGCTTCTTCAGCTTGCTTCTGTTGCTGCTGCGCTTTTTTCGCCGCCTCTTCCGCTTGTTTCTGCTGCTCGGCCTGTTCGCGCGCGGCTTCCTGCGCCTGCAAACGCTCCTGCTCCAGCTGTTTCAAATGCTCCTGCTCGGCAGCCTGCTTTTCACGCAGCTCTTCCGCCTGCTGTTGCGCCTGTTTTTCGCGCTGCTCTTTGGCTCGTTGCGCGCTGGCTTGCTGCTGCTGTTGGCGATTGTAATTGTCCACCACAGCACCGGGATCGACCATCACCGCATCGATCGCCGAGCCACCGCCGCCGCCCGCAGACGCATCAATATGCTCGTCGAACGAACTCCAAATCAGCAGCGCCACCAGAATTACGTGCAGCACGGCTGAGATGATTATCGCTCGCTTAAGCTTGTCGTTTTGTACGGTTGCCTTTGACACTCTCGGTTCCCAAAAACTGTCCGCCTGTCAGGCGAGTGATCAGATAGGCTGCGTCATCAAGCCAACCGATTTCACACCCGCGCTATGTAACAGGTTCAGCGCTTTAATGATTTCATCGTACGGCACATCTTTCGCTCCGCCGATTAAGAACACGGTTTTCGGATTGGATTGCAGGCGACGCTGCGCCTCGGCAATCACCTGCTCTGGCGGTAGCTGATCCATGCGATCTTTTTCCACCACCACGCTGTACTGTCCGACACCGGAAACCTCAATAATGACCGGAGGATCGTCATTGGTACTGACGGTCTGCGATTCCGTCGCATCCGGCAGATCGACCTCTACGCTCTGCGTGATGATCGGCGCTGTTGCCATAAAGATCAGCAGCAGCACCAGCAACACGTCCAGCAACGGTACAATGTTGATTTCAGACTTGAGGCCACGACTGCCCCGCCCACGCGTTCTGGCCATGGATTACTCCTTATTGCTGTCGCTGCTGGCGAATGCCTGGCGATGCAGAATAGCCGTGAACTCTTCCATAAAGTTGTCGTAATTCAGTTCCAGTTTGTTCACGCGCTGGTTCAGGCGGTTATATGCCATCACCGCCGGGATTGCGGCAAACAGACCGATTGCGGTAGCGATCAACGCTTCCGCGATCCCCGGCGCAACCATTTGCAATGTGGCCTGCTTCACCGCGCCCAGCGCGATAAAGGCGTGCATGATCCCCCATACCGTACCGAACAGACCGATATACGGGCTGATAGAACCCACGGTACCAAGGAAAGGAATGTGGTTTTCCAGATTTTCCAGCTCGCGGCTCATCGAAATGCGCATCGCCCTTGATGCCCCTTCGACAATCGCTTCTGGCGCGTGACTGTTTGCGCGATGCAGACGGGCAAACTCTTTGAACCCGCTGTAGAAGATTTGTTCCGAACCGCTCAGATTATCGCGGCGAGCCTGGCTTTCCTGATACAAACGTGACAGTTCAATGCCGGACCAGAACTTGTCTTCGAATGCTTCTGCTTCGCGCCCTGCTGCGTTGAGGATGCGCGTTCTCTGGATGATGATTGCCCAGGATGCGATTGAAAAACCAATCAAAATCAACATGATAAGTTTGACCAGAAGGCTAGCCTTCAGGAACAAATCAAGGATGTTCATGTCAGTCACTGCTTAAACTCCGCGACAATAGACTTGGGAAGCGCACGAGGCTTCATTAAGAGTGGATCAACACAGACAATCAGCACCTCAGCTTCATTCAGCACTTTGTTCTCTGCGTTGACAATCCGCTGCGTGAACACCATGGAGGTACCACGCATTGATGTAATTTCCGTTTGGACTTCGAGCATGTCGTCGAGTCTGGCGGGCGCAAAATACTCCAGCATCATTTTGCGTACCACGAACGCGACGCGCTCAGCCAGCAGAACTTGTTGGCTAAAGTGATGATGGCGCAGCATCTCTGTACGGGCTCTTTCATAAAAAGCTACGTAGCTGGCGTGGTAAACCACACCACCGGCGTCTGTATCTTCGTAATAGACACGAACCGGCCATCGAAACAGCGTTGTATTCACTTTACATCCCGGTAATGCAAAAAAAGTTAGAGCTTTTAAACTTCGCTACTATACGCGCGGGAAAGGTGCTTTGGAATGGGTTCAGGTAAACGGATAGTAAAAATTTATGGGCTTTTGCAAGCCCATGAGGATAGCGGATATTTCTTATTCAAAAGAAGAAAAAAATAAGCCCCGCCAGCAGAACGGCATCAGCAATAAGCGGGCAGAAAAAACCCTGCCAGTGAATGGCGCGCGGACGAAAACCGACGCCATGGATAACCCCGGCACACACCGCCCACATCAGCAGCAATCCGTGCCAGATCTCCAGCTCGCTGGTTTTCGCAGCAAAACGGGACGGATCCCAGAAAATGCAGCCAGCCAGCAGGAGCGCCATTATTAAGGAAAGGGCCCTTAACGGGCCCTTATCCATTACCGCATACAATTTTGCGATAACTTTTTCCATTACTGTTCTTCTTGTCCGGCTTTCGACGCTTCAACGTGTTCCAGCGCCAGGGCGGTAATCACTCCAAAAGCACAGGCAAGAAGCGTTCCTAAAATCCATGCGAAATACCACATATTCAGCTCCTTACTTAGTACATAGAGTGGGTATTACTTTCAATATGTTCTTTGGTGATACGGCCGAACATTTTCCAGTAACACCAGATGGTGTAGAGCAGAACGATTGGCACAAATACCAGAGCAACATAGGTCATCAGATTCAGCGTCAGTTGGGTCGATGTTGCATCCCACATGGTCAGGCTAGCTTTCAGCATGGTGCTTGACGGCATGATGAACGGGAACATCGCGATACCGGCGGTCAGAATGATGCAGGCCAGGGTCAGCGAAGAGAACACAAATGCCCAGGCCGCTTTATCCAGACGCGCGGTCAGTACGGTCAACAGCGGCAGGACTACGCCCAGCGCCGGGATCACCCACAACACAGGCGTGTTGTTAAAGTTAGTCAGCCAGGCACCAGCCTGTAGCGCAACGTCTTTAAGCAACGGATTAGACGGGGCGTGATGATCCATTACAGAGGTCACTACATAGCCATCAATGCCGTAAACCACCCACACACCGGCCAGTGCGAAGCAGATCAGCGTCACCAGTGCGGCGATCTGCACAGTAGCGCGAGCACGCAGATGCAGTTCACCCACGGTACGCATTTGTAGATATGTTGCGCCTTGCGTCAGGATCATCGCCACACTAACCACACCCGCCAGCAGACCAAACGGATTCAGCAACTGGAAGAAATTGCCGGTGTAGAACAGACGCATATCGTTGTCGAGGTGGAACGGCACGCCCTGCAGCAGGTTGCCAAACGCCACGCCAATCACCAGCGGCGGTACGAAGCTACCGATGAAAATGCCCCAGTCCCACATCCCGCGCCAGCGATTGTCTTCAATCTTCGAGCGGTAATCGAAACCCACCGGACGGAAGAAGAGAGAAGCCAACACGAGGATCATCGCGACATAGAAGCCGGAGAACGCAGCAGCGTAAACCATCGGCCAGGCAGCGAACAGCGCGCCACCAGCGGTGATCAGCCAAACCTGGTTGCCGTCCCAGTGCGGCGCAATGGCGTTAATCATCACGCGGCGCTCAGTGTCGCTACGACCCAGCACGCGGGTCAGCATGCCCACACCCATGTCGAAGCCATCTGTGACAGCGAAACCAATCAGCAAAATACCGACCAGCAGCCACCAGATAAAACGTAATACTTCATAATCGATCATTTGACGACTCCTGTCTTAGCGTGCCGGCTGAGAAGCCACAGTGGACTGCTCATAGTGATAGCGACCTGTTTTCAGGCTGCTCGGCCCAAGGCGAGCAAATTTGAACATCAGGAACACTTCCGCCACCATAAACAGCGTATAAAGGCCGCAAATCAGAATCATGGAGAACAGCAGATCGCCAACGGTTAACGACGAGTTAGCCACCGCGGTCGGCAACACCTCACCAATCGCCCACGGCTGACGTCCGTACTCGGCAACAAACCAGCCGGATTCAATGGCGATCCACGGCAGCGGAATACCATACAGCGCCGCGCGCAACAGCCATTTCTTCTCGCCAATACGGTTACGAATCACCGTCCAGAAGGACGCGGCGATAATCAACAGCATCAGAACACCGCACGCCACCATGATACGGAACGCGAAGTACAGCGGCGCAACACGAGGGATAGAGTCTTTCGTCGCCTGCTGAATTTGCGCGTCAGTCGCATCGGTCACATTCGGCGTGTAGCGTTTAAGCAACAGGCCATAACCAAGGTCTTTCTTGACGCTGTTGAACTGATCGCGAACGGACTGATCGGCAGAACCTGAGCGGAGCTGCTCCAGCAACTGGTACGCTTTCATACCGTTACGGATACGCTCTTCATGCTGCACCATCAGCTCTTTCAGGCCGATAACCGGGGTATCCACCGAACGGGTCGCGATAATGCCCAGCGCGTAAGGGATCTGGATAGCAAATTTGTTCTCTTGCTTATCCTGGTCCGGCACACCAAACAGGGTAAATGCCGCCGGAGCCGGTTGCGTTTCCCATTCGGCTTCAATGGCAGCCAGTTTGGTTTTCTGCACGTCGCCCATTTCGTAACCGGATTCATCACCCAGCACAATAACAGACAGCACAGCGGCCATGCCGAAGCTGGCAGCGATAGCGAAGGAGCGTTTAGCAAAAGCGATGTCGCGCCCACGCAGCAGGTAGTAGGAGCTAATACCGAGGATAAAGATGGCGCCGCAGGTATAACCGGAAGCTACGGTGTGAACGAATTTCACCTGAGCAACCGGGTTCAGCACCAGTTCGGCAAAGCTCACCATCTCCATGCGCATGGTTTCGAAGTTGAAATCAGAGGCGACGGGGTTCTGCATCCAGCCGTTAGCAACAAGGATCCACAATGCCGACAAGTTAGAACCCAGCGCGACTAACCAGGTAACTGCCATGTGCTGCACTTTACCGAGACGATCCCAACCGAAGAAGAACAAACCGACAAATGTGGATTCGAGGAAGAAGGCCATCAACCCTTCGATTGCCAGTGGCGCACCGAAGATATCCCCAACGTAGTGGGAATAGTATGACCAGTTAGTCCCGAACTGAAACTCCATCGTCAGGCCTGTTGCCACGCCCAGAGCAAAGTTGATACCAAACAACTTGCCCCAGAACTTGGTCATATCTTTATAAATCTGTTTGCCGGAGAGGACATAGACCGTTTCCATAATTGCCAGCAGGAACGCCATACCGAGCGTCAGTGGCACAAACAGAAAGTGGTACATCGCAGTCAAGGCAAACTGTAAGCGCGACAGTTCGACTATATCTAACATTCTGACTCCTTGCTCATCGCATGAAGACTCCGAGAGTAAACCCCGTTAGCGCGGGTTCACACGCATGCCCCAATACAAATTTGTTGCACTGCTTTTATTCACTGCCACATAAATTGTGGTAATGAATGAAAAAAGTTACAACCAGGTTAATAAAAATTTCGAATTGATCTCGCGAACATATTAACTCGGAAAACCCTTACGATAAATAGGTTTTTATTGAGTTAATTTTACGTTTTTCGACACCGATCAATTTATGCCAACCATACCGCTTTTTAGCCAATTTGATCTGCGACAATTTAACGATTTTCACAATCTTTTCCAAGCTTTTAGATATTGATTTAAATCATTTTTATTCTTTACTGTTAATTTTGTAGCTGGTGTATAGCTGTGGTAAAAGCCTTGTTAACAGCATGTTCATTTTAACGTAATCAATGGTTATCAATCGGCAGGTAAAGGTAAATAATGGCGAGTATATTTAACGTTTATCATTTGCGTAAAAAAATGGGTCGTCCATGACAGATAAAGAACCTGAGAAATTAGACTTATTGCACATCTTTTTTATTTTACAAATATTTCACCATTACGATTATCATACTTAACACCGCTCCGTGATTATTCTTTTTATTCTCGCTCGTGCTAAACCCTTTTATTTTATGGGGCATTGTTCAGCCGCATCCAGCGCCGTGTTGTAGCCCAGAAGATAAGCGCCAGCAGACTTACGGTAGCACCGAGCAAACAAACGCCCTGCCAGCCGAATCCAGCATAGATAACAGTTGTCGCCATGGCGCCCAACCCACTGCCTGTCGCGTAAAACAGCATATATAACGCCACCAGTCTGCCGTGTTGAGCAACGTTGGTGCGCAAAAGCAGACTCTGGTTCGTGACATGCAGCGCCTGTCCGCCGAAATCAAGCAGTACAATCCCCAGGATCAGCAGAACCAGAGAGTGTTCCAGCCTTGACAGCGGCCACCAGGCAAGCAGCAATAGCAGAAGAGACAGCAAACTTGTGCGCTGTGCATTACCGCGATCCGCTTCCTTTCCGGCTTTCGCCGCAGCCAGTGCTCCCGCAACACCCGCCAACGCAAACAAACCAATCGCCGTATGTGAAAAACCAAATGGTGCGGCCCTCAACGGCAGCACCATAGCACTCCAGAAAATATTAAAAGCCGCAAACATCAACAGCGCCAGCACACCACGGATTTGCAATACCCTATCGGTGCATAACAGCACCAGCATTGAAGACATCAAACGAAACCAGCTTTCAGAAACCGCAGAGGCGCGCATGATCGGCAACCGTTGCCTGAGGAGCAGCAACAGCATCATCATCAGCAATGCAGAAACGCCATACACCGCCCGCCATCCCGCCAGGTCACTAATAACCCCGGCAAAGATACGCGCCAGCAGCAGGCCGATAAAAACGCCGCCTTGCGCGGCGCCCACTACCCTGCCCCGTTCCCGTTCACTGGCAATACTGGCCGCACTGGCGATCAATCCCTGTGTCATGGCCGTACCCAGCAAACCGGTTGCCAGCATGCCAGTGAGCAACACTACAGCCGATTGCGCCAGCGCCACGGTGCTCAACGCCACCATCAGCGCCAGTAACTGCACCAACAATAACCGACGTCGTTCAACAATATCGCCCAGTGGTACCAGCAGCAGTAAAGCCAACGCTGATCCCACCTGAGTTGCAGTCACCACGCCGCCGACAGCCGCCTGGCTAATGGCGAAACTCTGCGCCAGCGCATCAAGTAGCGGCTGAGCGTAATAAACATTCGCCACACATAAGCCGCTGGCCACGGCAAACAGGGCAATCAAACCCCGTTCTGTTGTCTGCTTGTTTTTATTCATTCCACTAACCTGGTTGCAAAATAAAACTGGTTGAAGCGTAGCCAGGCTAGTTTTAAAATGCAACCAGAATTCCAAACCGGAGATACGCCGTGCCACTGAAGACTCAACCCTGCCCCGTTGCCCGTTCTGTCGATTTGATTGGCGATCGCTGGGCATTGCTTATCATCCGTGATGCCTTCGATGGCGCGCGGCGTTTTGGTGATTTTCAGCGTGGTCTTGGCGTGGCGCGTAACATTCTTACCGACAGGCTACGCAAGCTAGTGGAAGCGGGCATTTTTACCACTCAACCCGCATCAGATGGCACGGCATATCAGGAATATGTGCTGACAGAGAGAGGCGAATCGTTATTTCCGGTAGTAGTGGCGCTGCGCCAGTGGGGCGAACAACATCTTTTTGCTCCTGGTGAACCCCATTCCGTATTGATCGATAGCCAGAGCGGCGAAGCCATCCCCCCGATGCTGCCGCAAGCGGCTGACGGGCACCGGCTTACCGCGGCAAATACTGAAGTACGTAAATTACGGCAATAAAAAAGGCCGCTACGGGAGCGGCCAACCATGTCGAGACAAGTTTATGCTCCCCTCAGGGAGGAGCAATAGTTTTATTTAATGATAGATTTCAGTGCTTCGCCGATATCAGCGAGGCTACGCACAGTTTTCACCCCGGCCGCTTCCAGCGCAGCGAATTTCTCGTCCGCTGTACCTTTACCACCCGCGATAATGGCGCCCGCGTGGCCCATACGTTTGCCTTTCGGCGCAGTGACGCCCGCGATGTAGCCGACAACCGGTTTGGTCACATGTTCTTTGATGTAAGCAGCCGCTTCTTCTTCTGCGCTACCGCCAATCTCACCGATCATAACGATCGCTTCGGTCTGCGGATCTTCCTCGAACAGTTTCAGGATATCGATAAAGTTAGAGCCCGGGATCGGGTCGCCACCGATACCAACACAGGTAGACTGACCAAAGCCGTAATCGGTGGTCTGTTTAACCGCTTCATAAGTCAGCGTACCGGAACGTGACACAATACCGATTTTACCCGGTTTGTGAATATGGCCCGGCATGATGCCGATTTTGCACTCGCCCGGGGTGATTACACCAGGGCAGTTCGGGCCGATCATGCGCACGCCAGCTTCGTCCAGCTTCACTTTTACCGTCAGCATATCCAGCGTCGGGATACCTTCAGTAATGGTGATAATCAGTTTGATGCCCGCGTCGACGGCTTCCAGAATCGAGTCTTTGCAGAACGGCGCCGGAACGTAAATCACGCTGGCTGTCGCGCCAGTGGCTTCCACCGCTTCACGTACGGTATTAAATACAGGCAGACCCAGATGCGTGGTGCCGCCTTTACCTGGCGTTACACCGCCAACCATCTGCGTACCGTAGGCAATCGCCTGCTCGGAGTGGAAAGTACCCTGGCTACCGGTAAAACCCTGGCAGATAACTTTGGTGTTCTTATCAATCAAAACAGACATTATTTCCCCTCCACTGCGGCAACAACCTGCTGTGCTGCATCCGTCAGACTTTTCGCTGCGATAATGTTCAGACCACTGTCCGCCAGACGTTTGGCACCCAGCTCGGCGTTGTTACCTTCCAGACGGACAACCACCGGGACGTTAACACCCACCTCTTCTACCGCACCGATGATGCCGTCGGCAATCAGGTCGCAACGCACGATACCGCCGAAAATGTTCACCAGCACCGCTTTCACGTTCTCATCGGATAGGATAATTTTAAACGCTTCAGTAACACGTTCTTTGGTCGCACCGCCGCCGACGTCGAGGAAGTTCGCCGGTTCGCCGCCGTGCAGCTTAACGATGTCCATGGTGCCCATCGCCAGACCCGCACCGTTAACCATGCAGCCGATGTTGCCATCCAGCGCAACATAGTTCAGTTCCCACTGCGCAGCTTGCGCTTCACGCGGGTCTTCCTGCGACTGATCGCGCATTTCGCGCAGTTCCGGCTGGCGGAACAGTGCGTTGCCATCAGCGCCCAGTTTGCCGTCGAGGCAGATAAGGTCACCTTGTTTGGTGATGACCAGCGGGTTGATTTCAATCAGCGCCAGATCGCGCTCAAGGAAAATAGTCGCCAGCCCCATGAAAATTTTAGTGAACTGCTGAACCTGTTTGCCTTCCAGACCGAGTTTGAACGCCAGTTCGCGTCCCTGGTACGGCATCGGGCCAGTCAGCGGATCAATGGTGGTTTTGTGGATCAAGTGCGGCGTCTCTTCTGCCACTTTTTCGATTTCCACGCCGCCTTCCGTCGACGCCATGAACACCACACGTCGTGAGCTGCGGTCAACAACCGCACCCAGATACAGCTCTTTGTCAATATCCGTTGCCGCTTCGACCAGAATCTGGTTAACCGGCTGACCGTTGGCATCTGTTTGGTAGGTTACCAGGCGTTTACCCAGCCAGTGTTCCGCGAAAGCGCGAATATCTTCTTTGCTGCTAACGACTTTTACGCCGCCCGCTTTACCACGGCCGCCCGCGTGGACCTGGCATTTCACCACCCACGGGCCGGTGCCGATTTTCGATGCGGCTTCTTCTGCTTCACGTGGGGTAGCACAGGCGTAACCAACCGGAGTCGGCAGTCCTGACCGGGCAAAAAGCTGTTTCGCCTGATACTCGTGTAAGTTCATGTGTTCTATCCATCCTTCATTTAATTTGTCATGCCGGAAGCGCCAGAGCTTTCCGGCCTGCAAAGCAGGTGTTCGTTATAGACCCGGCAGCCTGCGCCGCCGGGCAAAGGACACTACACATCCAGCAGCAGACGCGTCGGATCTTCCAGCATTTCTTTAATTGCGACCAGGAAGCCCACAGACTCACGTCCGTCGATCAGGCGGTGGTCATAAGAGAGCGCCAGGTACATCATCGGCAGAATTTCAACTTTGCCATCTACCGCCATTGGGCGATCTTTGATGGCGTGCATGCCAAGGATCGCACTCTGCGGCGGGTTGATGATCGGCGTGGACATCAGCGAACCGAATACACCGCCATTAGTGATGGTAAAGTTACCACCGGTCAGATCCTCAACGGTCAGCTTGCCGTCACGGCCTTTTACCGCCAGTTCTTTAATTTTCTTCTCGATGTCGGCCATGCCCAGCGTATCCACATCACGCAGTACCGGCGTAACCAGACCACGCGGCGTGGAAACCGCCATGCTGACATCGAAATAGTTGTGGTAAACCACGTCGTCGCCATCAATAGAGGCGTTCACTTCCGGATAGCGTTTCAGCGCTTCAACGACCGCTTTCACGTAGAACGACATAAAGCCCAGACGGATGCCGTGACGTTTTTCAAACGCATCACCGTACTGCTTACGCAGATCCATGATTGGCTTCATGTTGACTTCGTTAAAAGTCGTCAGCATGGCAGTTGAATTTTTCGCTTCCAGCAGACGCTCAGCTACGCGTTTGCGCAGACGGGTCATCGGCACGCGTTTTTCAGAACGGCCAGCCAGCTGCGGCGCCGGGCTGCTTGCCGGCTGAGCGGCCGGTTTGCTCTCTTCTTTAGCCGGGGCTTTCGCCAGGTACTTATCCACATCTTCACGGGTGATGCGGCCGCCAACGCCGGTACCTTTAATCGCACTGGCGTCGAGGCTGTGTTCAGCCAGCAGGCGACGGATCGCCGGGCTGAGCGCGTCGTTATTTTGCTCTTCCAGCGACGCCTGCTGGCGCTGAGCTGGCGTGGATTCTTTCGCTTCAGATTTGGTGCTGCTCTCTTTACCCGAGCTGTTGCCTTCTTTCAGGCGGCCAAGGATCTGACGGGAAGTGACCGTCGTACCTTCGTCTTCCAGCACCGCGTCCAGAACACCGTCCGCTGAAGCCGGTACTTCCAGTACCACTTTGTCCGTTTCGATTTCTACCAATACTTCATCGCGTCGGACGCTATCGCCTGGTTTTTTGTGCCAGGTCGCGACAGTCGCATCAGCAACGGACTCAGGCAGATCGGGAACAAGAATATCTACGCTACTCATTATTTATCCTTTATTGAATCGACGTTCAGCGCGTCATTCACCAGCTCTTGCTGTTGCTTCTGGTGAACGGACAGATATCCCACCGCCGGGGAGGCGGAGGCCGGGCGTCCTGCATAGCGCAGAGCGGCCCCAAAAGGTATCACATCACGGAAATGATGCTGGCTGCAGTACCATGCGCCCTGGTTAAGCGGCTCTTCCTGGCACCAGACAAAATCATGTACGTGCGCATAAGGTTTCAACGCGTCCTGCACCGACTGATGCGGGAACGGGTACAACTGCTCAATACGGACAATGGCGACATCCTTCTGGTCATTTTTACGACGCTGTTCAAGCAGGTCGTAATAAACCTTACCAGAACAAAGGATAACGCGCTTCACGGCTTGCGGATCCAAATCATCCACTTCGCCAATCGCCGGCATAAAGGTGCCATTCGCCAGTTCATCCAGCGTGGAGACCGCCTGCGGATGACGCAGCAGCGACTTCGGTGACATCACCACCAGCGGGCGACGCATACCGCGCAACGCCTGACGACGCAGCATATGGTAAACCTGCGCCGGGGTGGACGGGACGCAAACCTGCATGTTTTGCTCAGCGCACAGTTGCAGATAACGCTCCAGACGAGCGGAGGAGTGCTCCGGGCCCTGCCCTTCATAGCCATGCGGCAACAGCATTACCAGCCCGCACATACGGCCCCACTTCTGTTCGCCGGAGCTGATGAACTGGTCAATCACCACCTGCGCGCCGTTAGCGAAGTCGCCGAACTGTGCTTCCCAGATGGTCAGGGTACGCGGCTCAGCGGTGGCGTAGCCATATTCAAAAGCCAGCACCGCTTCTTCAGAGAGCACGGAGTCCCACACGCGGAACGGGCCCTGGCCATTATGCACGTGGCTTAGCGGCGTATAGGTTGAGCCGTTGGCCTGGTTATGGATCACGGCGTGGCGATGGAAGAAGGTACCGCGCCCGGTGTCTTCACCGGAGAGGCGCACCGGAATGCCTTCATCAACCAGCGTGGCGTAAGCCAGCGTTTCAGCACCGCCCCAGTCGAACAGTTTCTCGCCATTGGCCATTAACTGGCGATCGGCGTAGATTTTCGCCACACGGGGCTGCATCTCAATGGCTTCCGGCACCGTGCTGATGCGCCTCGCCAGTTCTTGCAGGCGTTTCATCTCTACTTTGTTCGGGTAACTCTCATCCCACTCGTGATTGAGGTACGGCGACCAGGTAAAGGAGTGCATATTCATTGGACGCCATTCAGCGACCACACACTCGCCCGCATCCAGCGCGTCGCGGTACAGGTTAACCATCTCAGTGGCATCTTCCAGCGTGATGGTTTTGTCCTGCTCCAGACGATCGGCGTAGATTTTACGCGGCGTCGGGTGTTTTTTGATTTTCTGGTACATCAACGGCTGGGTTGCGCTCGGCTCGTCGGCTTCGTTATGGCCGTGACGGCGGTAGCACACCAGATCAATAAACACATCGCGTTTGAAGGTGTTACGGAAGTCCAGCGCCAGACGGGTAACGAAAGCAACCGCTTCCGGATCGTCCGCGTTGACGTGGAAAATCGGCGCCTGCACCATCTTACCGATATCGGTACAGTACGGCGTAGAGCGGGCATCCAGCGGGTTGGAGGTGGTGAAACCAACCTGGTTGTTGATCACCACGCGCACCGTACCGCCCACTTCATAACCGCGCGCTTTGGACATGTTCAGGGTTTCCTGTACCACGCCCTGACCCGCCACCGCCGCGTCACCGTGAATGGTGATCGGCAGCACTTTATTGCTGCTCGGCTCAGAGAGGCGATCAAGACGCGCGCGTACGGAACCAATCACCACCGGGCTAACGATTTCCAGGTGCGACGGGTTAAACGCCAGCGCCAGATGCACCAGGCCGCCTTCAGTCTCAACGTCAGACGAGAAGCCCATATGGTATTTCACGTCGCCGGTACCGAGGTGTTCTTTATGTTTACCGGCAAACTCGTCGAACAGATCCTGCGGCTGTTTGCCCAGCACGTTGACCAGCACGTTCAGACGACCGCGGTGCGCCATGCCCAGCACCACTTCGCGGGTGCCGCTTTTGCCTGCATGGCGAATCATCTCTTTCAGCAGCGGTATCAGCGCATCACCGCCTTCCAGCGAGAAGCGTTTCGCGCCCGGGAACTTCGCCCCGAGATAACGCTCCAGACCTTCAGCTGCCGTCAGTTCGCTTAAGAAGCGTTTTTTCTCTTCGCTGCTGAAGCTCGATTTTCCGGCTGCTGACTCAATCCGCTGCTGGATCCAGCGCTTCTCTTCAGTGCTGGTAATGTGCATGTATTCCGCGCCGATCGAACCGCAATAGGTCTCTTTCAGCGCTTTGATCAATTCGCCCAGCGGCAGGGTATCTTTCCCAATCGCAAAGGAACCTACGTTATAGCTGTTCTGGTAATCCGCTTCGCTCAGATCGTGGAATGCCGGATCCAGATCGGCAACGCGCTCTTGCTGCCACAGCCCCAACGGATCGAGATTCGCATGCTGGTGACCACGGAAGCGGTAGGCATTGATCAACTGCAGGACTTTGACCTGCTTAACGTTGGTGTCGGGGTCGGAAATAGAGGAAGAGTAACGTGAGGCATCTTTCGCCAGTTGACGGAAATAATCACGTGTTTTGGAGTGGAACTGATCCGGTTTGACTCCGGTGCCCGGTAACTGCTGGAACATAGATCGCCAGTTAGCATCTACCGAGTCAGGATCGGTTAAGAAGTCTTCATAGAGCTGTTCTATCCAGCTCTGGTTCGACCCAGAGAGGTAAGAAGAGTCCAGCCAGGCTTTCATTGCGCCGTTCTGCATCGTGATCCCTTAAGCATTGTTATGCTTACTTCGCCGTGGATAACTACGACGTACACCGAGTAGCGCACGTCCCAGGGTTCACTTGCGGGCTCTTGGCGGCCCGCGAAGGAACCTTTAAAAACTGCCCTAATCTTCGCTGTCCGGGCTGCGACTGTGTTGGCTGCCTTCACTTACCCTGGTCACATAGTTCACTATGCTCCCAGGGATGCGCTCAGTTGCCGCCTTGTCTCGCTCCATACATCTCGATTATGTCTTTGTGGCGGTTTTTAAAGATTTCCTGCTTTTGTATCGCCCTTACCGGGCCGACAAACATCACTCATACTGTAGGCCGGATAGGCGCAAGCGCTATCCGGCACGGACTCATTACGCACTTCTTTGCAACAACATCGACTTAATATGGCCGATGGCGCGCGTCGGGTTCAGCCCTTTCGGACATACACTGACGCAGTTCATGATGCTGTGGCAGCGGAATACGCTGAAAGCATCGCTCAACCCTTCCAGACGGCTGTCGGTTTCGGTATCGCGGCTGTCGATCAGGAAGCGATACGCCGCCAGCAAGCCAGCCGGGCCGATAAACTTATCCGGGTTCCACCAGAATGACGGGCAGGACGTAGAACAGCAGGCGCAAAGAATACATTCGTACAGACCGTCAAGCTTTTCACGCTGCTCTGGTGCCTGTAAATGTTCTCTGGCCGGTGGATTTTGCCCATTATTCAATAAGTAAGGTTTAATCTTCTCATATTGGGCATAGAATTGTCCCATGTCCACCACCAAATCGCGGATAACCGGCAGCCCTGGCAGCGGGCGGATAACGATCTTCTGTTTGCCGTTGCCAAGCGCGGAAATCGGGGTGATACAGGCAAGGCCATTCTTACCGTTCATGTTCAGACCATCGGAACCACATACACCTTCACGGCAGGAGCGGCGGAACGACAGTGTAGAATCCTTTTCTTTCAGCTGGATTAATGCATCCAGCAACATCATGTCACGCCCTTCTTCCGCTTCCAGCGTGTAATCCTGCATACGCGGCGCGTCATCCACATCCGGGTTATAGCGATAAATCGAGAATTCGAGTTTCATCATCCTGTCTCCGCATTAATAAGTACGAATCTTCGGCGGGAACGCCGGACGCAGTTTCGGTTCCATATTCACGCTACGGCGCGTCATGGATTCCGTTTCTGGCAGATACAGGCTGTGGCACAACCAGTTCTCATCGTCACGATCCGGATAGTCGAAGCGGCTGTGCGCGCCACGGCTTTCGGTACGGAAGTTTGCGGAAACAGCCGTTGCGTAGGCGGTTTCCATCAGGTTATCCAGCTCCAGGCACTCAACGCGCTGGGTATTGAACTCGCTCGACGTATCATCCAGACGAGCCTCTTTCAGGCGCTCGCGGATCACTTTCAGTTGTTCAAGACCTTTCGCCATCGCATCACCTTCGCGGAACACCGAGAAGTTATGCTGCATACACTCTTGCAGCGCTTTGCGGATGGTGACCGGATCTTCGCCGCTGCGATTGTTATTCCAGCGGTTGAGGCGGCTGAGCGACCCTTCGATATCCGATTCGCTGGCAGCGCGCAGCGCGCCCTGTTCAGCGATAGATTCTTGTAAATGCAGACCTGCTGCACGGCCAAAGACCACCAGGTCGAGCAGCGAGTTGCCGCCCAGGCGGTTGGCGCCGTGAACCGATACGCAGGCGATTTCGCCCACCGCAAACAGCCCCGGGATCACGACATCTTCGCCCTTCTCGTTGACCGTCAGCGCCTGGCCGGTCACTTTGGTCGGAATACCGCCCATCATATAGTGGCAGGTCGGGATCACCGGAATTGGCTCTTTCACCGGATCCACATGTGCGAAGGTGCGCGACAGTTCCAGGATCCCCGGCAGACGCGATTCGAGTACTTCTTTACCCAGATGATCGAGTTTCAGTTTGGCGTGCGGTCCCCATGGACCGTCGCAACCGCGACCTTCACGGATTTCGATCATGATGGAACGCGCCACCACATCACGGCCCGCCAGGTCTTTGGCGTTCGGCGCATAACGCTCCATAAAGCGCTCGCCGTGTTTGTTAAGCAGATAGCCGCCTTCACCACGGCAGCCTTCCGTTACCAGCACCCCTGCCCCGGCGATACCGGTCGGGTGGAACTGCCACATCTCCATATCCTGCACCGGTACACCCGCGCGTAGTGCCATACCCACGCCGTCGCCGGTATTAATGTGCGCATTGGTGGTGGACTGGTAAATACGGCCTGCGCCGCCAGTTGCCAGCACGGTTGCGCGGGCTTTGAAGTAGACGACTTCACCGGTTTCGATGCACAGTGCGGTACAGCCCACGACAGCGCCATCCTGGTTTTTCACCAGATCCAGCGCGTACCACTCGGAAAAGATGGTGGTGTGATTTTTCAGGTTCTGCTGATAAAGGGTATGCAGCAGCGCATGGCCGGTACGGTCCGCTGCCGCTGCGGTACGCGCCGCCTGCTCGCCGCCGAAGTTCTTCGACTGGCCGCCAAACGGACGCTGATAGATACGGCCATCATCAAGACGGGAGAACGGCAGGCCCATATGCTCCAGCTCAAGAATCGCTTCCGGGCCGGTTTTGCACATATATTCAATCGCGTCCTGGTCACCGATGTAGTCGGAACCTTTTACCGTGTCATACATGTGCCATTCCCAGTTATCTTCATGGGTATTGCCCAGGGCTACGGTGATACCGCCCTGCGCAGACACAGTGTGGGAACGGGTTGGGAAAACTTTGGAGAGCAGCGCACAGGTTTGCCCGCTCTGGGAAATTTGCAGCGCCGCGCGCATACCTGCGCCGCCCGCGCCAATAACAACAGCATCAAATTCTCTGACTGGCAATTTCATTACACACCCCACACCACAACGAATCCATAAATCACGTAAGCCGCCAGCGCCACAACAATAACCAGTTGCAGAATCAGGCGTACAGCCAGCGGTTTAACGTAGTCGGTCAACACTTGCCACATGCCAATCCAGGCATGGATCAGAATGGAAAACAGCGCCAGCAGAGTGAAGACTTTGGTAAAGGCGGAGGAGAAGAAGCCGGTCCAGACCACCCAGGTCAGGTCGCCATGCAGGGCGAAAAAACCCACCATATAGATGATGTATAACGTCAGGACGATGGCGGTAGCACGGACAAGAATAAAATCATGTACGCCGTTGCGTCCTAATGCGGAGGCGTTGCTTACCATACGAGAACTCCTGCGAGAATTGAAAGCACGACAGTGATCACAAAAGAAAGGTTTGCGGAACGTTTTCCTGCTTCGAAGGTTTCTTCCAGCCAGCCAAAATCCATCAGCATGTGACGAATCCCGCCGACAGCGTGATACGCCAGCGCGGTGAGGATGCCCCACAGAATGAATTTAACGAAGAAGCTGTTCACGATGGCAGAGGCAGTCAGGAAGCCGTCTTCAGATGACAGCGACAGGCCCAGTAACCACAGCAGAATACCGACGGCTACAAACGTAATAACGCCGGAGACGCGGTGAAGAATGGAAGCTATAGCCGTAACAGGAAACCGAATTGTTGTCAGATCCAGATTGACAGGTCTTTGTTTTTTCACATTTTTTATCATGAATAACGCCCACATGCTATTCTTATAGTTTCCTTCCTCCGGTCTGCGTGCGGGTCAGACAGCGTCCTTTTCTATAACTGCTCGTCATGCAAAAAATTAGCTTCCAGATGCTAAACGACAGGTTACAACGCTGGGTGGCTCGGGATGGCAGGGTATTCCGGAGACCTGGCGGCAGTATAGGTCGTTCACAAAATCATTACAATTAACCTACATATAGTTTGTCGGGTTTTATGCAGAACAGTGACACTCATCACGATAACAACATTCTTTTAAAATTTAATCATCTGATTTGACAAAAGTTAAACATTATTGTTACAAACTACGCCGAATAAGGCTTATAATTCGCAAAAGTTATGGGGTCTTGCTTTCACCTGAGAATAAGTTATGTAACAGTGTGATGGTATTGACCGATGTAATCAGGACAGTTATTAGTGATATACAGGTTTGACAAATTCGGACTGCTGAGACGCTGATTTGCTGTTTTTTCACTGTATTTTCAATGTGTACTGGCACGCGCCATTGCTCTGTACCCTGGTTCTCCCTCTCCACAGAGCTGCGAGCTAATAACAAACTGGTAACGTTGACGGGCAGTTGAAAGCAAATCCGGTAACTGGCAGTCTTAAGCAATAAGGCGCTAAGGAGACCGTAAATGGCTGATAAAAAAGCAAACATCACCTACAATGGTGACGCTGCTATTGAACTGGATGTGCTAAAAGGCACGCTCGGTCAGGATGTAATTGATATCCGTAGTCTCGGTTCAAAAGGGGTTTTTACTTTTGACCCTGGTTTTACCTCTACCGCATCGTGCGAATCAAAAATCACTTTTATCGACGGTGACGAAGGTATTTTGTTACACCGCGGTTTCCCGATTGATCAACTGGCGACCGAATCCAACTACCTGGAAGTGAGCTACATCCTGCTGTACGGCGAAAAACCGACGCAGGAGCAGTTTGAAGAGTTCAGACTGACGGTCACCCGCCACACCATGATTCACGAGCAGATCACCCGCCTGTTCCACGGTTTCCGTCGCGACTCACATCCAATGGCAGTACTTTGTGGCGTGACCGGCGCGCTGGCAGCGTTCTACCATGATTCGCTGGATGTGAACAATCCGCGCCACCGCGAAATCGCGGCGTTCCGCCTGCTGTCCAAAATGCCGACCGTAGCGGCGATGTGTTACAAATACTCCATCGGTCAGCCGTTTATCTATCCGCGCAACGATCTCTCTTACGCCGGCAACTTCCTGCATATGATGTTTGCCACTCCGTGCGAACCGTATGAAGTGAATCCGGTGCTGGAACGCGCCATGGATCGTATTCTGATCCTGCATGCCGATCACGAGCAGAACGCCTCCACCTCTACCGTGCGTACCGCCGGTTCTTCTGGCGCGAACCCGTTTGCCTGCATCGCGGCCGGTATCGCCTCTCTGTGGGGACCGGCGCACGGCGGCGCCAACGAAGCGGCACTGAGAATGCTGGAAGAGATCAGCTCCGTAAAACATATTCCGGAATTCCTGCGTCGCGCCAAAGACAAGAACGATTCGTTCCGTCTGATGGGCTTCGGTCACCGTGTCTACAAGAACTACGACCCACGCGCTACTGTGATGCGTGAAACCTGCCACGAAGTGCTGCGCGAGCTGGGTACGAAAGATGATCTGCTGGAAGTGGCGATGGAGTTGGAGCACATCGCGCTCAACGACCCGTACTTTATCGAACGCAAACTCTACCCGAACGTCGACTTCTACTCCGGTATTATCCTGAAAGCGATGGGTATTCCGGCGTCCATGTTTACTGTTATCTTTGCGATGGCGCGTACCGTGGGCTGGATTGCGCACTGGAACGAAATGCACGACGACGGCATCAAGATTGCCCGTCCGCGTCAGCTTTACACCGGCTATGCCAAACGCGAATTCTCCTCCGATCTGAAAAAAGATTAAGGGTGAATCCGCATAAAAAAACGCGCCTGTGGGCGCGTTTTTTGTTTCAGCGTTGACAGCCCGGGCACCAGTAAAACGGGCGCGATGAGAGCGTGGTTTTTTCGATGATCCCACCGCAGCGCTCGCACATCTCCCCTGCCCGGTGAAAGACCCGGAAGCGAAACAGCGCGCCGTGATGCTTGTTCTCATTCACAGTGCCGCGTGTCTGCCAGGACAAACGAGGAATATCCAGCAACGCCTGCGCCAGCACGTCAAGCTGGGTATCATCCAGTTCGGCGGCACAATGCTGCGGTGCCAACGCACAGTGCCAGAGGATCTCTACGCGTAAATAGTTGCCCAGCCCGGCCAGAAACGCCTGATCGAGGAGCAAACCGGAGAAGCGACGACGGCGAAAACGCGGCGATAACAGACGTTCTTTCACCTGCGCCGCAGTGAGCGTCATGTTCAACACATCCGGCCCAAGCCGCTGTAGAAACGGGTGCTGCGCCAGTTGTTCTGGCGTGAGTATGGCGATATCTGACGCGCTGTAAAGCAAGATGGCTTTATCGGTCGTCTGTAATTTTACGCGCAACACGCGGTTGGTTTGCGGCGTTTCGCCCGCATTCACCACGCGCCAGACGCCGTAAAGCTGGTTATGGCTGTAGAGGGTCAACCCGCCGGAAAAGTGCGTCAACAGCGCCTTGCCGCGGGTTTCAATCTGCTCGATGCGCTGTCCCACCAGACCTGGGGCAAAATCGGTTAGCTGCGGCGGAGCAAACCAGACATCGGTCAGTGGTTTTCCCTGAACCGCCGCTTCAAGCATGTCCGCCGCCCGGCGGATCTCCGGTCCTTCCGGCATGTAAAACTCCTTGTGTTATCGCGCGGAAATGATCACCCCACGCTGGGTAAAAGCAGCATGCAGACGGCGGGCAAACAGTAACGCATGTTCACCATCGCCGTGCAGGCACACCGTTTGCGCCTGCACGGGAACATATTCGCCTTCAATACTTTTGACACGCCCTGCCAGCACCATCTCCAGCGTTTGCGCCAGCGCCACATTGTCATCAGTAATCAACGCGCCCGGCTCGCTGCGTGGTACCAGCCGACCATCGCTGCGATAGCCGCGATCGGCAAACACTTCCTGGCGGGTGATCAGCCCCCAGTTTTTTCCGGCGCGGATCAGTTCACTGCCCGCCAGCCCGACCAGGATCAAATCCGAATCAACATCGTGTACCGCACTGGCGATAGCGTCGGCCAGTTGCGCATCATTTGCCGCCTGGTTGTATAACGTGCCGTGGGGCTTCACATGCTGTAATTTACCGCCCTCAGCATGCACCATCGCTGCCAGTGCACCGATTTGGTACAGCATCTGGGCATACACGGTTTCCGGCGGCAGTTGCATCGCTGTACGACCGAAGTTTTCCCGATCGGGAAACGAGGGATGTGCGCCGATGGCGACCCCGTTACGCAGCGCTTCGCGCACGCATGTCAGCATCGTCCCGGCATCGCCCGCATGAAAACCGCAGGCGATATTGGCCGACGACACCAGTTTCAACAACGCAGCATCATTGCCGCAGCCTTCGCCAAGATCGGCGTTTAAATCAATCTTCATGCGTTAACCGCCATGCCAGTTGTTCAAGGTAACGCTGTTGGTCCTGGCGGGCATGCAGCGCTTCATCCAGTGAACACTGAACAAAATGCACCGGTTGCCCAAGAGGAATTTGCGCCAGATGGTACATATCGGCCTCAATAATGCAGGCAATACGCGGGTATCCGCCGGTCGTCTGAGCATCATTCATCAGCACAATCGGTTGGCCATTTGATGGCACCTGTATAACGCCGGGTAATAAGCCGTGGGAGAGCAACTCGCGCGAGGTCGTCCGCAACAGTGGCTGCCCCTGTAAGCGGTACCCCATGCGGTTGCTCTGCGGGCTTATCTGCCATGGCAGACGCCAGAATGCTTCCTGCGAAGCCGTGTCGAATTCGTGATATTCCGGCCCCGGCAGCGCGCGAATGCGGTTACCCCACAGCAGTTGTTTTACGCCCTGCTGGGTACGAAACTGCCGCTTCGTTTTTGCCAGAGGCAGCGTATCGCCATCACGTAACAGTCGCCCTTCCAGCCCGCCGATAGCGGCTTTCAGATCGGTACTCCCTGAACCCAGCACCTCCGGCAGCGCGAAACCTCCTGCCACTGCCAGATAGCTACGCACACCGTGCAGCGGGCGTTTCAGCACCAGCCGCTGCCCGGCTTTTGCCACAAAACGCCACCCCGTCCACACGGGTTTACCGTCGAGCTTCGCTTCACAACCGGCGCCGGTCAGGGCAAACCAGCAGCGGCTTTCGAACACCACTTCGAACTGGCCGAGCGTAATCTCAAGCCCGGCCGTATCAGGCGCATTGCCCACCAGCGCATTGCCAATTTGCAGCGCAGGCGCGTCCAGCGCGCCGCAATAGCTGATTCCGGACTGGCGCAAACCGGTACGCTTACCACCCTGTAAGCTGGTGTAAATACCGGCGCGGATAATGTTCAACATACGCCCTCCTTACGCGGAATGAAGCGCAGCGTGTCGCCAGGACGCAGCAATGAAGGCTCCGCTAAACGCGGGTTAAAGAGCGCCAAATCTGTTCGTCCAATCAGGTTCCAGCCGCCGGGCGTCTCCAGCGGGTAGATGCCGGTTTGTGCGCCGCCAATACCGACAGAACCGGCTGCTACGCGAACACGCGGTTCAGCGCGTCGCGGCGTGGCCAGTGCTTCCGGGAGGGCACCCAGATAGGGAAAGCCAGGCTGGAAGCCAATAAACCAGACCACATAATCAACAGAGGCATGAAGCTCCACTACCTGTTTTTCACTCATCCGGCAATGTTCCGCCACCCGTCCGAGATCCGGCCCGGCATCGCCGCCGTACAGCACCGGGATCTCAATGGCGCGAGATTCCGGCTCCAGCGCCTCGCTCTCTTCCCACCAGCGCTGTAAGCGTTCAATGGCATCGAGCGCCAGCGTGCCCGGATCGCGCAGCACAACCGTAATGTTATTCATTCCCGGAATGACTTCTGCCACCTCCGGCAGCGTGGACAGCCGCTGCGTCAGCCGCCAGATCCGCTTTTGCGTCGCCAACTGCACAGGAGGCTCCAGCTCCAGCACCACGGCGGTTTCCCCTAATAAATAACAACGCGCTCGCTGCACTTGTTTGCTCCTCAGGCCGGGTTCGGAATATCCACAAATGTGACGTCAAGATCGGTATGGGTATTCAGCCACTCGCTCAACGCGCGAATGCCGCCACGTTCGGTGGCATGGTGCCCTGCCGCGTAGAAATGCAGCCCCTGTTCACGCGCAGAATGAATGGTCTGCTCCGATACCTCGCCGGTGATAAAGGCATCCACGCCAAAGCGGGCGGCTTTATCGATAAAGCTCTGTCCGCCGCCGGTACACCAGGCGATACGTTTCACAACATCCGGCCCGGTATCGCCGCACCAGAGCGGCTTACGGCCGAGACGCGCTTCGATCCACGAAGCCAGTTCCAGCCCCGGCACCGGCATCGTGAGTTCTCCCCACGGCAACAGCTCTTCGATTTCGCCCTGAATGGTAATACCGAGCAGCGCCGCCAGTTGCGCGTTATTGCCCAGCTCCGGGTGCGCATCGAGCGGCAGATGCCAGCCATACAGGTTGATGTCGTTCGCCAGAAGCGTTTTCAGGCGGTTACGCTTCATGCCCAGAATGACTGGCGCTTCGTTTTTCCAGAAATAGCCGTGATGGACAATTACCGCGTCCGCCTGCTGACGCACCGCTTCATCCAGCAACGCCTGGCTGGCGGTCACGCCGGTGACAATTTTTTGCACCGTTTCCCGCCCTTCAACCTGGAGGCCGTTCGGGCCGTAATCACTGAATGCCGCACTGTTCAGCTTCTCGTTAATCAGTTTTTCCAGTTCGGTATTTTTCATCAATGCTCTCTTTTACGCTTTACGGGCGGCTTCATACGCCGCCAGGGTGGCGGCTCGCGCCTGTTTATGGTCCACAATCGGGCGAGGATAATCGAGACGTTGCCCCTGTTTATCCGCCCACGCCCAGGGCTGATGGAGATGCTTTTCCGGCACTGCTTGCAGTTCCGGCAGCCAGTGACGAATAAACTCGCCGCTGGCGTCAAAGCGCTCCCCCTGCGTGGTGGGATTAAAAATGCGGAAATACGGCGCCGCGTCGGTCCCCGTTGAGGCTGCCCACTGCCAGCCACCATTGTTTGCCGCCAGATCGCCATCAATCAACTGAGAAATAAAATAGCGCTCTCCGCAACGCCAGTCGATAAGTAAGTCTTTGACCAGGAAGCTGGCAGTAATCATCCGCAGCCGATTGTGCATCCAGCCAGTGCTGTTCAACTGGCGCATTGCGGCATCGACAATCGGAAAGCCAGTCTTGCCTTCTTGCCACGCCGCAAGCTGCTGCTGGCTCCCCTGCCACTGCACCCTATCAGTCCAGGGGATAAAAGGTTTGTGCTTGCAGAGCGCCGGATGAAATGTCATCAGATGACGGTAAAACTCACGCCAGATCAGCTCATTGAGCCATACTGCGCCGCTTCCACCATCAAGCGCCTGCGGCTGCTCGGCCAGTAAACGATGCAGACACTGGCGCGGCGACAGTGCGCCAATCGCCAGCGCGGCGGAGAGGCGGCTGGTACCTTCAATCGCCGGAAAATCACGCTGCTGCTCATACTCCGCCGCCTGCTGCTGGCAAAAGTGACGCAGCCGGGCAATCGCGCTTTTCTCATCGGCGGGGAAAAGTTGTTCATCAAACGGCTGCTGCGGATAGTTAAGTGCGATCGGCTTAGCGACAGGCTGCGCCCCTTCGCGTGCATGTGGCGCGGCAACGCATTGCGGCAGTTCCTCTTTTAGCCGACGCAAAAAAGCGTTTTTGAACGGCGTAAAGACTTTATACATCTCGTGATTACCGGTCATAACGCTGCCAGGTGCCAGCATCACGCTGTCATCAAACCCCTGGCAGGATACGTTCGGCAGCGCTTTTTCTACCGCCGCATCACGCTGGCGTTCATTGAATTCATATTGATAGTTATAAAAAAGATGGCTTACCTGCTCGCTGGCACAGATTTGGGCGATGGCCTGCGCGCAGGCAGCAAAATCATCCACCTCGCGGTAGAGCAACGGAATGCCCTTCTCCGCCAGCGCCTGTTGCAGCGCATTAAGATGGGCGTTGAGCAGCGCCGCCTGACGGGGAGCCATATGATGCTGCTGCCACTGTGCTGGCGTGGCAATGAAAAGCGCAATAACTCGGACATCGGGATAACGGCAGGCGGCCGCGAGCGCAAGATTATCTTGTACGCGTAAATCCGCGCGAAACCAGACCAGATGGGTGGTCATATCACTCCTTAATGTCCATAACGAAAGCGCAGCGTAGCGGATCTAATCCGCTACGCCAGGCGGCACAGTGTAAATGTAGCAAAAAGGTTACCGCAAAAAAAACCACCGCAAGGCGGTGGCTTAGAGAGTTTGCTGTGTGTAATCGATTAATAAAAGTCGCAGGCCACTTTTTCGGCCTGGTCCATCCACACCGGTTTTTCACTGGTTTTCGCCCAGACGCGGTGCAGGTAGCTGTAAAAACGCGCGCGATCTTTCCAGAATAACATCACTGGTAATGCCAGAACGCCTGCCAGAATGGCGAAAGCGCGACGCATCAACACAACGTGTACCGGAAACGCTTTATATGTGTTCATAATTCTCTCCCCTTTGTCAGGCCGGCAATCACTACCGGAAATGTTCCCGCCTTACAGAAAATCAGGGCGGCGCTGAAATCTGGTTAAAATAGTATCGCTTTATTCGTAATTTTACTACTCATCCGACCACTATTTTTCTGTCAATTTACGATTTATTGATGTCCCGGCGGTAAATTAGTTACAAAACAGTTAAATTAATACTAATCATTAGTTAAATTGTGGTTTATAGATTTTCGTTACGTTGAAAGCCCCTGGGGGATCCCCCGCTTGTCCGCCCAATGTTTTTGGCCATTTTTATATTTTTTTTACACCCCGCCTGACGATTTTTGCGAAATCTTTGCGCCGAAAAAACTACTTTCACAACACATCCTTAAATCACCCCGGAGGTGAATTGTGAGTGCAGGCGTAATAATCGGCATCGTGCTGGTTTTCCTGTTATTGGGCTACCTGGTTTATGCCCTGATTAACGCGGAGGCTTTCTGATGGCCGCTCAGGCGTTTCTTCTGGTCGCCAGCTTTTTGCTGGTGCTGTTTATTCTTGCGCGCCCGCTGGGATCGCTGCTGGCAAAACTGATTGCCGGACAAGCGCTGCCCGGCACGGCGACAATCGAAAATATCCTCTGGCGTGGACTGGGTATTGATACCCGTGAAATGAACTGGCGGCACTATCTGTTCGCCATCCTGTGGCTCAATGTGCTCGGTATTGTGCTGCTATTTGCCATGCTGATGTTGCAAGGCATTTTGCCAATGAACCCGCAAAACTTGCCCGGCCTCTCCTGGCATCTGGCACTGAATACGGCGGTCAGCTTTGTCACGAATACCAACTGGCAATCCTATTCAGGCGAAAGCACACTGAGTTATTTCAGCCAGATGGTCGGGCTGACGGTGCAAAACTTCCTCTCTGCGGCAACGGGGATTGCGGTGATATTCGCGTTGATCCGCGCCTTTGCGCGCCGCAGCATGGATACGCTCGGCAACGCGTGGGTAGATCTCACTCGCATTACTCTGTGGGTACTGCTGCCGATTTCGCTGATCCTTGCCTTGTTCTTTATTCAGCAAGGCGTCCTGCAAAACTTTTTACCTTATCAGCCTTACACCTCGCTTGAAGGCGTTCAGCATCTGATGCCGATGGGGCCAGTCGCGTCTCAGGAAGCGATCAAAATGCTCGGCACCAACGGCGGTGGCTTCTTCAATGCCAACTCTTCACACCCGTTTGAAAACCCGACCGCATTGACCAACATCGTGCAGATGCTGGTGATCTTCCTGATCCCGGCAGCGCTTTGCTTTGCTTTTGGCGATGCAGTGGCGGACCGTCGCCAGGGGCACATGCTGCTGTGGTCGATGTCGCTGATTTTCGTGGTCTGTGCCGGGGTGGTGATGTGGGCGGAGTTCCAGGGTAATCCGCACTTCCTGACGCTCGGTGGCGACAGCGCCATCAATATGGAAGGTAAAGAGAGTCGGTTTGGCATTCTGGCGAGCAGCCTGTATGCCGTGGTTACAACCGCTGCCTCATGCGGCGCGGTGAATGCCATGCATGACTCCTTTACCGCGCTGGGCGGCATGATCCCGATGTGGCTGATGCAGATTGGCGAAGTGGTGTTTGGCGGCGTGGGCTCGGGTCTTTACGGCATGCTGCTGTTCGTGCTGCTGGCGGTGTTTATTGCCGGGTTGATGATTGGCCGTACGCCGGAGTTCATCGGCAAAAAAATCGATGTCCGCGAAATGAAAATGACCGCGCTGGCGATCCTCGTCACCCCGGCGCTGGTGCTGATTGGCACCGCGCTGGCGATGATGACCGATGCCGGGCGTAGCGGCATGTTTAACCCCGGCATTCACGGCTTTAGTGAAGTGCTGTACGCCGTCTCGTCGGCGGCCAACAACAACGGCAGCGCCTTTGGCGGATTAAGTGCCAACACCCCGTTCTGGAACTGTCTGCTGGCGTTCTGCATGTTCTTCGGCCGCTTCGGTGTGATTGTTCCGGTGATGGCGATTGCCGGTTCACTGGTCGGCAAGAAAATCCAGCCCGCCAGCACTGGCACCCTGCCGACGCACGGCGCGCTGTTTATCGGCCTGCTGATCGGCACGGTACTGCTGGTTGGCGCATTGACCTTTGTTCCTGCCCTGGCGCTCGGCCCGGTGGCGGAATACCTCTTATTTTGAGACTGGCGGAGACGCGTTTTATGAGTCGCAAACAACTGGCCCTGTTCGAACCGCACCTTGTTCGTCAGGCGCTGATGGATTCGGTGACCAAGTTAAGCCCGCAAGTACAGTGGCGTAACCCGGTGATGTTTATTGTCTGGATCGGCAGCCTGTTGACCACAGTTTTGACTGTGGCAATGGCAACAGGCCATCTTGACGGCAGTGCATGGTTTACTGGCACAGTCAGCCTGTGGTTGTGGGTTACGGTATTGTTCGCCAACTTTGCAGAGGCGCTGGCGGAAGGTCGCAGCAAAGCGCAGGCCAATAGCCTGAAAGGGGTGAAAAAAACCGCTTTCGCCCGCAAATTACGCGCCCCGCAGCATGATGCACAAATCGACCATATTCCGGCAGCAGACCTGCGTAAAGGCGATGTGGTGCTGGTTGAGGCCGGTGACATTATTCCGTGCGATGGTGAAGTGATTGAAGGTGGCGCATCGGTAGATGAGAGCGCGATAACCGGCGAATCGGCACCGGTTATCCGTGAGTCCGGTGGCGACTTCGCTTCGGTCACTGGCGGGACACGCATTCTTTCTGACTGGCTGGTGATCCAGTGCAGCGTTAACCCCGGCGAAACGTTCCTCGACCGCATGATTGCGATGGTGGAAGGTGCGCAGCGGCGTAAAACACCGAACGAGATCGCGCTGACCATTCTGCTGGTTGCCCTGACTCTTGTCTTCCTGCTGGCAACCGCCACTTTGTGGCCATTCTCGGTATATGGCGGCCAGGCAGTCAGCGTAACTGTGTTGGTGGCCCTGCTGGTATGCCTGATCCCAACGACTATCGGCGGGCTGCTGTCTGCGATTGGCGTTGCCGGGATGAGTCGCATGCTGGGTGCGAATGTGATTGCCACCAGCGGTCGTGCGGTAGAAGCAGCAGGTGATATCGATGTGCTGCTGCTGGATAAAACCGGCACCATCACCTTAGGTAACCGCCAGGCATCCGATTTCCTGCCCGCGCAGGGCGTGGATGAAAAAACGCTGGCCGATGCTGCGCAACTCTCTTCGCTGGCGGATGAAACGCCGGAAGGCCGCAGTATTGTGATACTGGCTAAACGCCGCTTTAATCTGCGCAAGCGCGATATGCAGAGCCTGCAAGCCACCTTTGTGCCCTTCACTGCGCAAACCCGCATGAGCGGCATCAACGTGCAGGATCGGATGATCCGTAAAGGTTCGGTGGATGCTATCCGTCGTCATATCGCCGCCAATGGCGGCCAATTCCCGGCCGATGTGGAAACGCTGGTCGAACGCGTCGCCCGCCAGGGTGCCACGCCGCTGGTCGTTGCCGAAGGGGCGAAAGTGCTGGGTGTTATCGCGCTGAAAGATATCGTCAAAGGCGGGATTAAAGAGCGTTTTGCCCAGCTGCGTAAAATGGGCATTAAAACGGTAATGATCACCGGGGATAACCGTTTAACCGCTGCGGCGATTGCTGCTGAAGCCGGTGTCGATGACTTCCTTGCGGAAGCGACGCCGGAAGCGAAACTGGCGTTGATCCGCCAGTATCAGGCGGAAGGTCGTCTGGTGGCGATGACCGGCGATGGCACGAACGATGCGCCAGCGCTGGCGCAGGCGGACGTTGCGGTAGCGATGAATTCCGGCACCCAGGCCGCCAAAGAGGCGGGCAACATGGTGGATCTCGATTCGAACCCCACCAAATTGATTGAAGTGGTGCATATCGGTAAACAGATGCTGATGACTCGCGGCTCGCTGACCACCTTCAGTATCGCCAACGATGTGGCGAAATACTTCGCCATCATTCCGGCGGCGTTCGCAGCAACCTATCCGCAACTGAATACGCTGAACGTGATGCATCTGCACTCCCCGGCGTCGGCAATTTTAAGCGCGGTGATCTTTAACGCGCTGGTGATTGTGTTTCTTATCCCGCTGGCGCTGAAAGGGGTGAGCTACAAGCCGCTTACTGCTTCCGCCATGCTGCGCCGCAACCTGTGGATTTACGGGCTGGGCGGGCTGGTAGTGCCGTTTATCGGTATCAAGGCGATCGACCTGATTTTGACCCTGTTTGGCCTGGTGTAAGAGGTATAAAAAATGGCTTTATTACGTCCCGCATTTCTGCTTTTGTTACTCTTCACCCTGATTACCGGCGGGATCTATCCGCTGGTGACCACCGCGCTCGGGCAGTGGTGGTTTAACGCGCAGGCGAACGGTTCGCTGATCCGTGAGGGCGATACTGTGCGCGGTTCGCGCTTGCTGGGTCAGGACTTTACCGCGCCGGTTTATTTTCACGGCCGCCCTTCTGCCACTGCCGATGCGCCTTATAATCCAATGGCGTCCGGCGGCAGCAATCTGGCAGGCAGCAACCCGGAGCTGGATAAAGAAGTGGCGGCGCGCGTGGCGCAACTGCGTGCCGAGAATCCACAAGCGGATACGCATGTGCCGGTGGAGTTGATTACCGCCTCGGCGAGCGGCCTTGATGGTCAACTCTCTCCGGCCGCCACCGCCTGGCAGATCCCGCGCGTGGCGCAGGCTCGTCACTTACCCGTGACAGAAGTGGAAAAAATGGTGGCCGAACATACCACCACACCGCTGGTCAATTTTATCGGCCAGCCGGTGGTCAATATTGTGGAACTCAATCTGGCGCTGGATGCGCTCAAGGATAAATAAAGCATGACTGACGAGCCTTTGCGTCCCAATCCCGACCGCTTGCTGGAACACGCCGCAACGGCGCATCGGGGAAAGTTGAAAGTCTTCTTCGGCGCCTGCGCCGGTGTGGGCAAAACGTTCGCTATGCTGCAAGAAGCGCAGCGTCTGCGGGCGCAGGGGCTTGATATTCTCGTTGGCGTGGTGGAGACTCACGGGCGCAAAGAGACTGCCGCGCTGCTGGAAGGGCTGGCAACCCTGCCGCCACGCCGTATCGCCCATCGCGGGCGACTTATTCAGGAGTTTTCGCTGGACGACGCCCTTGCGCGCCGTCCGGCGCTGATTTTAATGGACGAGCTGGCGCACAGTAACGCGCCCGGCTCGCGCCATCCGAAACGCTGGCAGGATGTAGAAGAGCTGCTGGAAGCGGGCATTAATGTCTTTACAACCGTCAACGTCCAGCATCTGGAAAGCCTCAACGATGTGGTCAGCGGCGTGACCGGTATTCAGGTACGTGAAACCGTACCGGATCCCTTTTTCGATAACGCCGATGAAGTCGTACTGGTGGATTTGCCGCCGGACGATCTCCGCCAGCGCCTGCACGAAGGCAAAGTCTATATCGGCGGCCAGGCCGAGCGCGCCATCGAACACTTCTTCCGTAAAGGTAATCTGATTGCCCTGCGCGAACTGGCGCTACGCCGCACCGCCGACCGTGTGGACGATCAGATGCGCGCCTGGCGCGATCGCCAGGGTGAAGAGAAAGTCTGGCATACGCGTGATGCTATTCTGCTCTGCGTCGGGCATGGCGCGGGCAATGAGAAGCTGATCCGCACGGCGGCGCGGCTGGCAGCCAAACTGGGCAGCGTCTGGCATGCGGTGTACGTTGAAACGCCGTCGTTACATAAATTGCCGGAACCGCAACGGCGGGCGATTTTAAGCGCCCTGCACCTTGCACAGGAACTGGGGGCCGAAACGGCAACGCTTTCCGATCCGGCGGAAGAGAAGGCGATTCTGCGTTATGCCCGCGAGCATAACCTCGGCAAAATTATTATTGGCCGACGCAATAAGCACCGCTGGTGGAACCCAGAATCATTTGCCGATAAGCTGGCACGCCGCGCGCCGGATCTCGATCTGGTGATCATCGCGCTGGACGACGCTCCGGCAGCATTGCCCTCACGCGCCGGAGATACACGCCCGTTGATTGAGCGCTGGCGGGTGCAGTTAAAAGGTTGTGCCGTCGCCCTCGCCCTCTGTGCGGCAATCACGCTGATCGCCGCGCAGTGGCTGACTGCTTTCGACGCCGCCAACCTTGTGATGATCTACCTGCTTGGCGTGGTGCTGGTTGCGTTGTTTTATGGGCGCTGGCCATCCGCGTTCGCCACGGTGATTAACGTCATCAGTTTCGATCTCTTTTTTATCGCTCCGCGCGGCACGCTGGCCGTTTCCGATGTGCAATACCTGCTGACCTTTGGCGTGATGATGACGGTCGGTTTGGTCATTGGCAATCTCACCGCCGGGGTGCGTTATCAGGCGCGCGTGGCGCGGTATCGCGAGCAGCGCACCCGCCATCTTTATGAGATGTCGAAAGCGCTGGCGGTCGGGCGTAATAACAAGGATATCGCCGTTACCAGCGAAACATTTATCCAGTCTACCTTTGATGCCCGCAGCAAATTGTTGCTGCCGGACAGCCACGGGCAGTTGAAAGCGGTGACGCAAACCCACGGCATGACGCCCTGGGATGACGCAATTGCCCGCTGGAGTTTTGATAAAGGCCAGCCTGCCGGAGCGGGAACCGACACCCTGCCCGGCGTGCCGTATCAAATTTTGCCGCTTAAAAGCGACCAAAAAACCCATGGGTTATTGATTGTGGAACCGGCCAACTTACGTCAGTTGATGATCCCGGAACAGCAACGCCTGCTGGAAACCTTCACCCTGCTGGTCGCCAGTGCGCTTGAACGCCAGGCGCTTGCCACCAGCGAAGAACAGGCTCGCCTCGCCAGCGAGCGGGAAAGCATTCGTAACTCCTTGCTGGCCGCACTCTCCCATGATTTGCGCACACCGCTGACTGTGCTGTTTGGCCAGGCAGAGATCCTGACGCTCGATCTGGCAAGTGAAGGCTCCTCGCATGCGCCGCAGGCCAACGAGATCCGTCAGCATGTGCTGAATACCACGCGACTGGTGAACAATCTGCTGGATATGGCACGTATTCAGTCCGGTGGTTTTAATCTTAAAAAAGAGTGGTTAACGCTGGAAGAGGTGGTCGGCAGCGCGCTCAGAACGCTGGAACCCGGGCTTGGCGGCCGCCATATCAACCTCGCCCTGCCCGACCCGTTAATGCTGGTACATGTTGACGGCCCATTATTTGAACGGGTGCTGATCAATCTGCTGGAAAATGCGGTGAAATATGCAGGACAGCGGGCAGAGATCGGCATTACCGCCCATGACACGCCGCAACAGTTGATGCTGGATGTGTGGGATAACGGGCCAGGTATTCCGGCAGGACAGGAGCAGGCCATTTTTGATAAGTTCGCGCGAGGAACCAAGGAATCAGCGATTCCTGGCGTCGGTCTTGGGCTGGCGATTTGCCAGGCGATTGTTGAGGTTCATGGCGGTACCATTAGTGCCCGCAATCGTCCGCAAGGGGGTGCGCTGTTTTGTGTTACACTTCCCCGTGAAACACCTCCGCAACTGGATGAATTACCTGAGGATCTGTGATCAACGTTCTGATTGTCGAAGATGAACAAGCTATTCGCCGATTTCTGCGTACCGCGCTGGAAGCTGAAGGGTTGCGCGTCCATGAAGCGGAGACCTTGCAGCGCGGTCTGATTGAAGCCGCCACCCGCAAACCCGATCTGGTGATCCTCGATTTGGGGCTGCCGGATGGCGACGGTCTGGACTTTATCCGTGATTTGCGCCAGTGGAGCCAGATGCCGGTGATTGTCCTTTCGGCGCGTGCTGAAGAGAGCGACAAAATTGCGGCTCTTGATGCCGGCGCCGACGATTACCTCAGTAAACCGTTTGGCATTGGCGAGTTGCAGGCCCGCCTGCGCGTTGCCCTGCGCCGTCATGCGGCCACAACCCCTGGCGAACCGGTGGTGGCCTTTGCTGATATTCGCGTCGATCTGGCTAACCGCCGCATCCAGCGCGGTGAGGAAGAGATCCATCTGACGCCCATTGAATTTCGCCTGCTGGCCGTGCTGTTGAACAATCACGGCAAAGTGTTAACTCAGCGACAACTGCTAAGCCAGGTCTGGGGGCCGAATGCCATCGAGCACAGCCACTACCTGCGCATCTATATGGGCCACCTGCGCCAGAAACTCGAAGCCGATCCTGCCCGCCCTCGCCATTTACTGACTGAAACAGGGATTGGCTACCGGTTTATGCTTTGAGGGCGTATCCTGCTGTTTTTTGGGAGGGTAATGATGAGCGCCTGGCTAATTTATGCGTTGTTATCAGCGGTCACCGCTGCGCTGGTGGCTATTTTCGGCAAGATCGGTTTGCAACATCTCGACGCCAATACTGCCACGGCGATCCGTGCGGTGGTAATGGCCGTATTTCTGGTCGGTGTGGTCGTGGTGCAGGGCAAATTGTCGCTGGTCGCCACCGTGCTGGCCGATAAAAAAGCGCTGCTGTTTGTGGTACTGAGCGGCATCGCGGGCGCGCTGTCGTGGCTGTTCTATTTTATGGCGATCAAAAGCGGCAACGTGTCGCGGGTTGCTCCCATCGACAAGCTGAGCGTGGTGTTTGCCGTGATCCTGGCGGTGATCCTGTTTGGCGAGAAAGTCTCACTGATTGCGGCAGCGGGCGTGGCGTTAATTACTGCCGGTGCGCTGATGGTTGCGCTGGGGTGAGTTTGCAACAGATGGCAGCCCCCGATCCGCAAAAATTTAAGGCTCCCGAAGGAGCCTTTTTTCTTACGCGTTTTTCAGCACTTCGCTGACAATTTCTACCGCTTCTTTTTCAATCAGCTTCCGGTGTTCGTCACCGAGGAAACTTTCGCAGTAGATTTTGTAGGCGTCTTCAGTACCTGACGGACGCGCGGCGAACCAGCCGTTGTCGGTCATCACTTTCAGGCCGCCAATCGATGCGCCATTGCCCGGAGCAGCCGTCAGACGCGCAGTGATAGGGTCGCCTGCCAGCGTGCTGGCGCTCACCATTTCCGGAGAGAGTTTGGACAGCGCGGCTTTCTGCGCGGAGGAGGCAGAAGCCTGCAAACGGTTGTAGCTCGGCGCTCCGAAGCGTGCCGCCAGCTCATCGTAATGCTGCTGCGGGTTTTTCCCGGTCACGGCGGTGATCTCAGCCGCCAGCAGACACATGATGATGCCGTCTTTATCTGTTGACCACGGCGTACCGTCGAAACGCAGGAAGGACGCGCCCGCGCTCTCTTCACCACCAAAGCCGAAACTGCCGTCATGCAGACCATCAACAAACCATTTGAAACCCACCGGCACTTCCACCAGCTTACGGCCAAGGTCATTAACCACGCGGTCGATCATCGCTGAAGAGACCAGAGTTTTGCCGACGGCAACATCTTTGCCCCACTGCGGACGGTGCTGGAACAGGTAGTTGATAGCAACCGCCAGGTAGTGGTTCGGGTTCATCAACCCTGCCGGGGTTACGATGCCGTGACGGTCGTAGTCCGGATCGTTAGCAAACGCCAGATCGAACTTGTCGCGCAGCGCCAACAGACCCGCCATCGCACATTCGGAGGAGCAATCCATACGGATCGCGCCGTCTTTATCCAGGTGCATAAAGCGGAAGGTCTGATCGACCTGATCGTTAACGATGCTCAGATCCAGCTTGTAGTACTCCGCGATACGCTTCCAGTATTCAATACCGGAGCCACCCAGCGGATCAACGCCCAGTTTCAGGCCAGCTTTCTGGATTGCCGCCATGTCGACAATGTCCGCCAGCCCTTCAATAAATGGCTGCACAAGATCTTTTTCTGTCACATGACCGGAGGCCAGCGCTGCATCCAGCGTAAGACGTTTCACGCCTTTCAGACCATCCGCCAACAGCGCATTCGCGCGGTCTTCCACCACTTTGGTAACGTTGGTATCAGCCGGGCCACCGTTAGGCGGGTTGTACTTGATCCCGCCATCTTCTGGTGGGTTATGCGACGGGGTGATAACGATACCGTCCGCCTGCGCGCCGCCGTTTTTGTTGTGTACCAGAATGGCATTTGAGATGGCAGGCGTGGGCGTGAAGCCGTTATTTTCCTGCACAATCACATCCACACCGTTTGCTGTCAGCACTTCCAGCACGGAGATAAACGCCGCTTCAGACAGCGCGTGAGTATCTTTACCCACATAGCACGGCCCGGTAATCCCGTTTTTTGCTCGCTCTTCGGCAATCGCCTGAGCGATGGCCAGAATGTGTGGCTCGTTGAAGCTGTGGCGATGGGCGCTGCCACGGTGGCCGGAAGTGCCAAATTTCACCGCATGTTCTGAATTACCGACTTCAGGTTTCAACACATAGTACTGCGCAGTAAGCTGGGCGACGTTAATCAAATCGCTCTGTTGTGCAGGTTGACCCGCACGCGGGTGGTTAGCCATTGCCTGGTCCTTTCAATGCAAGGATTAAATTGTGCCGCAAACTTTTTCAATCAATTCCGCCGGGAACTGCATTGACTGCATGATGTGCTCAATCATGCTGCATTTACGACCCGTATTGGTGTTGGTGATGACCCAGTAAGGGGTGTTCGGCACCTGCTTCGGTTTGGTCTGGTTGCCGTTCTGCAACAGGGTTTGCTCATTGACGGCAAAGTATACTCTTGTGCGCCCGTGCAGTGATTCAGTGGATTCCGTAAAGCCTTTGTCGTCGAGTGAATAGAGGGTAGACAGCACCATCAGGAAACGATTGACGGCCTTTTTCTGCTCGGCATATTCATCAGAGAGGAGCAGCTCACGCACGGCGCGGACTTTATCTTTTGCGGTATTAGCCGGTTTGATGCCTTCGACAGCAACGACGGTACGCGGCTCTTTTACCGTTGCAAGAGAAGCGGCAGGCTGTGCCGGTGATACGGCGGAAAATTTCAACATGCGCCGTAAAATGTCGGATGCGCTCTCGCCGATATGCTTAGTATGGCTGGCAATATAACTGTAGAGCTCATCATCAACTTCGATCGTTTTCATCTTAATCCAGTGCGATATCTAATCTGAATACAAGTGTTGGGATTATAAAGTGAAATCTCAACAGCGGATAGCGTCAAACCAGGATGGCGGCAAAAGTAAGAGTAATTCTTAACCTTGCAGCCGGGCGGCAGAATGTTCACCATAATAACCTAACCCGCCAGAGTGAAAAAAAGAACTTTCCTATGAAATTGAATACGCGAGCGCAATCTGCACAACATCCGCACAACAATTCTCCTGTCGTCCTTGTCCACGGGCTGTTTGGTAGCCTCGATAACCTCGGCGTACTGGCCCGCGAACTGGTACAGGAGTATGACGTGGTGCAGGTTGATATGCGCAACCACGGTCTTTCCCCCCGCTCCGACGAGATGAACTATCCGGCAATGGCGCAGGATCTGCTGGATACGCTGGACGCCCATCATATCGACAAAGCTATCTTTATTGGGCACTCAATGGGCGGCAAAGCCGTGATGGCGCTGTCGGCACTGGCGCCGGAACGCGTAGAAAAGCTGGTGGCGATTGATATTGCACCGGTCGATTACCATGTTCGCCGCCATGACGAGATATTTGCCGCGATCAATGCCGTCACTGACGCGCAGGTCACTACGCGCCAGCAGGCGGCTTCGCTAATGCGCGAGCATGTAAAAGAAGAAGGCGTGATCCAGTTTCTGCTGAAATCGTTTGTTGAGGGCGAGTGGCGTTTCAATGTTCCGGTGTTGTGGGAGCAATATCCGCATATTGTCGGCTGGGAAACCATTCCCGCATGGCCTCATCCGGCACTGTTTGTCTGCGGCGGCAACTCCCCTTACGTTACGGAGCAGTACCGGAGCGCTTTGCTTGAACAGTTCCCGCAGGCGCGCGCGCATGTGATTGCTGGCGCCGGTCACTGGGTGCATGCGGAAAAACCTGAAGCGGTAATGCGGGCAATTAATCGTTATCTCGCTGAAAAGTCAAACTGATTAAAAAGGCGGCGACCAGTCGCCAGAACGCGTCCGCCCGTTGGCGCGCCCGTTATGCTGATGTATGATGGCGCGCTATTCAGCCCGGGCGGCAGCCCGATTGCTTGTCTTTCCCGTAGTATGCTTAAACATGGCTAAAGAACAAACGGACCGTACAACCCTGGATCTGTTCGCGAATGAGCGTCGCCCGGGACGGCCGAAGACGAATCCGCTCTCGCGTGATGAACAGTTACGCATCAACAAACGCAATCAATTAAAACGCGATAAAGTTCGTGGGCTTAAACGCGTCGAGCTAAAACTGAATGTTGAAGCCGTTGATGCATTAAACGAACTTGCCGATGCGCGCGACATGAGCCGCAGCGAACTTATCGAAGAGATGCTGCTGGCACAGCTGAGCGCATTGCGCGGAAAGTAATTACTCCGAATCACCTCTCTTATTTTTACGTTTTCATGTGTCATACAGTGCACTCCGCGGCGATAGCTGTTTTCGCGCGCTTCTCTGTTCTGCTATGATTGCCCTTATCTGTGGGCGTAGCGCCACCATCATATTCATTAGGTTTCAAGAGGTTATTTTACTCATGGCAATTACAGGTATTTTCTTCGGCAGCGACACCGGCAACACCGAAAATATTGCGAAAATGATTCAGAGTCAGCTTGGTAAGGACGTTGCCGACGTACATGACATTGCCAAAAGCAGCAAAGAAGATATCGAAGGATATGACATTCTGCTGCTCGGCATTCCGACCTGGTATTATGGCGAAGCGCAGTGCGACTGGGATGATTTCTTCCCGACGCTGGAAGACATTGATTTTAATGGTAAGTTAGTTGCGCTGTTTGGCTGCGGCGATCAGGAAGACTATGCAGAATATTTCTGTGATGCGCTGGGTACGATCCGCGATATTATTGAGCCGCGCGGCGCGACCATCGTGGGCCACTGGCCGACTGCAGGCTACCATTTCGAAGCCTCTAAAGGTCTGGTGGATGACGACCATTTTGTTGGTCTGGCCATTGACGAAGATCGCCAGCCAGAACTGACCGCAGAACGCGTGCAAAAATGGGTTAAGCAAGTTCGCGAAGAGCTGCATCTTGATGACATCATCAACGCCTGATTTTACGGCGTAATCTGTGGGTTACGTGGTATTAATAGGTAAAAGCAATGGAAATAATTGCTACAAATTTTTAACTTTTTTCTCCATCGCTGTACAATAAGCCCTGCTAAAGTGGTGTCATAAAGCACAGGAGTTGCTGGTGACACCACGTTTTAAAAGCTTACTTTACTTGAGGACTTGCAGTTTTCATTTAGCCATGGCAGTTCTATAATGAGACGCATTATCCCAGGTGCATTCCTTCTAACTTCCATTGAGGAAGTGAATCGTATAGCAACAGGACAGATTCCGCATGACTGACAACAATACCGCATTAAAGAAGGCTGGCCTGAAAGTCACGCTTCCTCGGTTAAAAATCCTGGAAGTACTTCAGGAACCGGATAACCATCATGTCAGTGCGGAAGATTTATATAAACGACTGATCGACATGGGCGAAGAGATCGGGCTGGCGACAGTATACCGTGTACTGAACCAGTTTGATGACGCCGGCATTGTGACCCGTCATAACTTCGAAGGCGGGAAATCCGTTTTTGAACTGACTCAGCAGCATCACCACGATCACCTGATTTGCCTCGACTGCGGCAAAGTGATCGAATTCAGTGATGATTCCATCGAAGCGCGCCAGCGCGAAATCGCCGCGAAACACGGCATTCGTCTGACGAACCATAGTCTTTACCTGTACGGTCACTGCGCCGAGGGTGACTGCCGCGAAGATGAACACGCGCACGACGCGAAATAATCCCTTTTCATACTCAAGCCAGCCTTCGGGTTGGCTTTTTTTTGCCCTTCAAAAACAAAAATGCCCGGCAGGTTTGCGCTGCCGGGCAGGTTACTTCAGCAATAATTACGCTTTCACGCTATCCACACGGCTGAAACGTTTACCGTCCGGGCTGGCGGTACGGATCTGCACTTCCCCGCTCACCTGAGGACGCACTTTATCATCGTAGCGCAGCCAGTTTTTACCGCCGTCCGTAGAATATTCCACGACCATTCCCGGTAAGCTGGTATTGGCTTCCAGCTTGCCGCCAACCACGCGCGCGCCCGGTACAGGCAGACGATAGTTGATGCCTGCTTTGTCCAGTTTTGCCAGTTCACGATGGCCTAACAGATTTGCAAAGCGGCTCCAGTCTTTATCCAGCGCTTTTACATCGACCAGATGAGTTTCACCGCCTTTGTACTCGCGCCCGGCCTGATAATCCTGTTCCCAACCGGCGCGGTGCCAGGCACGCTCTGCGACCGCAATCATGCGTGGATAAATCATGTACTCCATCTGGTTGTCGGTACGCACCACTTCACTCCACAGCTGAGCAGAAAGACCATAGGCTCCAGGCCACGGTTTATCCGATTTCGCGCTGAATGGATTGCCGTCACGATCCAGTGAGGTTTCGGCATTTTGCGGCATGTTATCCGGCGCAAAGCTGAAGATCTTGCGCTCATCGCTAAAGCGCGTGCCCCAGTAGTAGCCGCTTTCCGCCGGATGGACTTCGTTCGGGAAGTCGAGGTAAACATAGTCCGGGTTCGAGACAATGACGCGGAACCCTTTGTTCGCCCAGTCATTTACTGAATCGAAACCGCCCCAATAGAGCGTATCCCAGAAGTTAACATTGACGTGATCGGTGGCAAACTCAGCGGCATTTTTGGCATCTTTCAGGCCATCCTGCCACGCCTGCATGGTACCGATACCGTGCGCTTTCACCAGCTTGCTGACCTCAATACCAAAGTAGCTGGAAAGATGCTCAACATCTGCAACTTTACCCTCTTTAACCATAGTCTGGCAGACCTGAGATTTTGCCCACGGTTTGTCCTGCTTGCTCTGATCGATGATACCTTTGCCCGCTTCCGGTTTTTTCTGGTCGGTATAACCCGCCCCCAGATAGATGTTTTTCGCTTCGTCACCGCCAAAATGCCAGGTGTTCAGCGGTACACCCGCTTCTTTGTGCATTTGCTGGATTTCGCCAATCACTTTATCGACGAAATTGCGCGACGAATCGAGGCAAGGGTTCAGATAGCCAGTGCGGTTATAGAACTGTACCCCGGTGGTATTAGAGGTGTCCGTCGGATCCAGCAAACGGTACTGATTCGCCTCTTTCTCTTTACCCTCTTTCATCAGGCGCTCATAGCGCGCTTCCATTGAGATCACGGCTGCACGGGCGTGTGCCGGCATATCAATTTCCGGGATCACTTCAATCTGGCGCGCTTTCGCGTACTTCAGTATGTCGATGTAATCGGTTCGGCTGAAGTGGCCGCTGCCATTGTTGTTGCTGTCCGGGCCGGAACCCAATTGCGGCAGCAGGCAGGTTTTCTCGCTCAGATCGTGGCAACGTTTACTGCCGATGTCGGTCAACTCAGGCAGACCAGGGATCTCAATGCGCCAGCCTTCGTCATCGGTAAGGTGAAAGTGGAATTTGTTCAGCTTATACGCTGACATCTGATCCAGCAGGCGTAGTACGGCATCTTTGCTATGGAAGTTACGTCCCACATCAAGCTGAATACCGCGATAATCAAAACGCGGTGCGTCTTTTGCTTCAAGCCGTGCGATTTTCTGCTCGCCACTGGAAGGGATCAGCGACAGCAAAGATTGCAGGCCGTAGAACACGCCAGCCTGATCAAAGCCGGTGATTACCGCCTCATTTGCCCCAATGTGCAACTGATAGGCACCAGATATGGCTTCATCACCCGCAAAAGCCTTCACTGCGATCTCTGTACGGATGGGATAACTGCCCTCTTTGACGCCCAGCAGCGCGAAGCGCGACTTCACCGCTTCCTGCGCATCCGCGCCTAGCGCAGAGAGATCGAGCTTCACGCCTTTGCTCAGATCCACATCCTGACCGGAGATTTTTACCTCCTGCGGCGTGGGTATAATCTGGCCGCGCAACGTGGCGAGGTTCAGCGCTTTGACGTCGCTATTTTTCTCAAAGCGCGCTTCAGCGGTCATCAGGATGTTTTTATCATCCGGCGTACGTTTCCACTGGCCGTCGAGCGGTGTAACAAACTGGAACAGGTCTTCGGTATCGGTATTGGCGATCATTTTTGCCGTCGCACCTTCGGCCGTCACATACCAGCGAGGCAGCACATCGGTAACAAACAACTGCCAGTACTCGTTAACAACAGGAATTTCCACTGCCTGCTTCGCCGGGAAGCCGGTAAATTTGTCCGTTGGCTCCAGTTTGTGCAGATCGCCCATGATATGGCTAACCTTAAACTGGTCATTTGCCACTTCCAGTATCGGACGGATGCTGTGGAAGTAAATCGCCCAATCCTTGTCGGTTACAGCCTCACCCTTGTTGGTCAGCGTGATCACCGCCTTATTGCAGGAAGCCCAGTCAGCCCCCAGCTTCGCACAATCAATGCCGTTCTGTGCGGCAAAGTTATCCTTCACCGCGTAGTTAAGATGAAACTGGCTGATGGCGTCGACAGTATTCTGGTTTGCCAGCGCAGGGCTGCTTAATATCCCAAAGATTGCGCTGGCTAAGATGCTTAAACGTACTGTTTTCATTACTTATTCCTTGTATTTCAGCCGGGCATAACCCGGCAAACGCATCAGAAGATGGTGAATGGTGCGATAACCATAAATTTCACGTCGCGCTCATCCTGGAAGATGTTGCCATAGCCGCCGCCGTAGCTCGGAATGTCAGAATGGTTGTCGTATTGGGTAAAGTGCAGCTTGAACATCGTACCTTTGGCGCGACCATCCTGAACGGTATAGATCGCATCAAGGCTGTAAGCGGATTCTTTCAGGCGGTAGTTTGGATCGTAATACGCATCCGGTGTTGCCATATCAGCCGGCTTCGCGTCCCACGCATAGGCGTAAGAGGCGCCGACCGTAAAGCCAGGCAGGTTCCAGTTCTTCAGGTCATACATCGCGCCGAAGAAGAGAGCTTTTTCACCATTGGCATTAAAGTCAGAGCGGTTATCCCACCAGATATCGAGGCGTCCGTTGGATGACGCATAGGTTGGCGTCATACGTTGCAGGAAGTATCCTTGCTGACCGTCAGCTTTGACCCAGGTGCCTTCAAGACGCAAATCAACCTGACCAATTTTGTAGCCAAAGGTCAACGCTTGCAGCCATGCAGTGCCGTCGTAAATATCGTTCACGCCGCCATTGCTGACTTTGTCGCGGGCGCCGTAGAACTGGTAGCTGGTGCTGAGTGGGCTGCCTGCCACGTCAAATTTGTAGCTGGCTTTAGCGAAGTATTGATCGACGTAGCCTTCCGCCTGGCCAAATGCGGCCTCCAGCACCAGATCGTTTTTGAAGTCATATTTCGCGCCGAGCGAGTGCATATAATCGACTTTGGTTTTTCTGTCGTTCTGATAAAACTTATCCATCTCGATATGCCACGGCGCCTTGTATTCATTGGTCCACATATACGAGAAGCTCAGCGCACCTGCATCGCCGTAATCAAAATTCGCCCCGGCTTCCGCCCCCTGGTAGGTGCCCGGCATAAAGCTCCAGTGCGGCGCTAACAGCGTTTGCCCGGTTGGCTGAATGTAACCCGCGCGCGCCCAGACCGGGCCATATTTAAATTTCGCGGCGGCTTTATACAGGCTGATTCCGCTTTTATCTCCTGACCAGTCTTCTTTGTAGGCTTTGTTACTGGAGGAGAAAGCAATTTCGTTCGGATGCGCGCTGTCGCCGTTTTCTGCCATTTCAATCGCAGTAAAAGCCGCAATATCCAGACCGAACATGTCCGCGACATAGCCAGACTGGAAATCCAGATTGGCGTTCCAGGTCGAGTGAGCAAGGTTAGTTTTGTATTTATTTTCCAGAACATCTTTGCGGTCACGTTCACGCTGCCAGTAATAGATACCGCCCGTGAGCGTGGAATCATCGATAAAACCTGCTGCATGAGCCTGTGGAGATACAACCCAGCCCGATATTGCTGTGACACTGGCAATAGCCAGTGCCAGTGCACTACGTTTACCACTAAACATACGCATGAGTGATTCCTTCTGGACGCATATAAACCGCCGCGACGGCGAGAAAAAAAGCAAAAAGTTTAGGTAGTTATGAAATACCCCCGAAGTAACTACCGGGTTAAGACTATTTTTCGCGACGCGAATTATCAATGCTTTTTAGTGAGCAAAATGCAGGATTATGATGAAGTGCACATAATTGGTAGTGTTTTGAAACAAATTACATATACCGGTTAAATGATTAATTTTAAAGCAATTAAATAGCATATAATGCCTTTTGTTAGCGATTACATCTTATATTTAGCTAAAATTATCTATTTGCGATCTTTTTCGATAGGTTAAGTCAACATCAATAAGAGACGACATTAATTCGCGACGCGAATATATTGTGTGATAATGGCCTAATGAATAAGCAAAAAAAAACGCCGCAGTTCGCGGCGTTTTAAGCTGATAGTCCGTGGTTGACTTAATCAGTCACCCATTTTTGCCCAGGTATCGCGCAGCCCGACTGTGCGGTTGAAGACTGCTTTGGTAGCGCTTGCATAACGGCTGTCGAGGCAGAAATAACCTTCGCGTTCGAACTGATACGCTTTACCCGGCTGCGCCTCTTTCAGAGAGGGTTCAGCATAACCCTGCTTGATCACCAGCGATTCCGGATTGATGGTGGCAAGGAAATCATCCGCCGCGCCCGGGTTCGGTACACTGAACAGGCGATCATAGAGACGGATTTCTACTGGCAACGCATGCTGCGCGCTTACCCAGTGGATCACACCTTTCACTTTACGCCCATCAGCCGGATCTTTACTCAGAGTGTCCGCATCGTAAGAGCAGAAAATGGTAGTGATATTGCCTTCGTCATCTTTCTCCACGCGCTCAGCTTTAATTACATACGCGTTGCGCAGGCGCACTTCTTTGCCCAGCACCAGACGTTTGTATTGCTTATTCGCTTCTTCACGGAAATCTGCGCGATCGATCCAGATCTCGCCGCTAAACGGCACTTCACGCGTGCCCATCTCCGGTTTATTCGGATGGTTCGGCATGGTGACGATTTCGCTGCTGCCCTGCGGATAATTTTCGATAACCAGTTTCACCGGATCGATAACTGCCATTGCACGCGGCGCATTCTCGTTAAGATCTTCACGGATACAGGATTCCAGCGAAGCCATTTCGATAGTGTTGTCCTGCTTGGTCACGCCAATGCGTTTACAGAATTCACGGATGGAAGCGGCAGTATAACCACGGCGGCGCAGACCGGAGATGGTCGGCATACGCGGGTCATCCCAGCCTTCCACATGCTTCTCAGTGACCAACTGGTTCAGCTTGCGCTTCGACATCACGGTGTATTCCAGATTCAGACGCGAAAACTCGTACTGGCGCGGATGAACCGGAATGGTGATGTTATCCAGCACCCAGTCATAAAGACGACGGTTGTCCTGGAATTCCAGCGTACACAGGGAGTGCGTAATGCCTTCCAGCGCATCGCTGATGCAGTGGGTAAAGTCGTACATCGGGTAGATGCACCACTTGTTGCCGGTCTGGTGATGTTCTGCAAATTTAATGCGATACAACACCGGATCGCGCATCACGATAAACGGCGATGCCATATCGATCTTCGCACGCAGGCATGCTTTACCTTCCTCAAAGCCGCCTGCACGCATTTTCTCAAACAGCGCCAGGTTCTCTTCTACACTGCGATCGCGGAACGGGCTGTTTTTACCCGGCTGAGTCAGCGTACCGCGATATTCACGGATTTCATCAGCAGAAAGCTCGTCAACATAGGCCAGACCTTTGTTGATCAGCTCGATCGCATACTGGTACAGCTTGTCGAAGTAATCCGAGGAGTAGCAGATGTCGCCAGACCAGTGAAAGCCCAACCATTGCACGTCGTTTTTAATCGATTCAACGTATTCGATGTCTTCTTTAGCCGGGTTGGTGTCGTCAAAACGCAGATTGCACTGGCCCTGGTAATCTTGTGCGATGCCGAAGTTCAGGCAGATAGATTTCGCATGGCCGATGTGCAGGTAGCCATTCGGCTCCGGCGGAAAACGGGTATGGATGGTAGTGTGCTTACCACTGGCCAGATCTTCATCAATGATCTGGCGAATAAAGTTAGTCGGGCGGGCTTCTGCCTCACTCATCACGGGTTCCTCAAGGCGTAAACAACGTATAACGGCATATGATCTAATAACAGGGCGCAGGAAACAACCTTTACTTATACAAATCAGCGTTGCCCGCTGGAAAGGTAATCGGCTATGGCTTGTGCGCGTGGGCAGCCTCTCTGAAACAGTGGCAAACAGAGTCAAAAGCACATCCGCTTCATGGTATCCCTTGTAATAAAGCGGCTGCAGTATGGCATTGATTAAGTGCGGGGCAAAAAAAAAGCGGCGGAGGTTCTCCCCCGCCGCTTAAGGCATTAATGCTTACTCAGGAGCAACTACTTGCCTTTAATCTCATACAGCGGCGTCTGACCGGCAACAAGCTGACCCTGCGCCTTAATAACCAGACCGCTAAAGTCATCGATATTGCTGACGACAACCGGACTAATCATTGAGCGGGCATTCGCATTGAGGTACGCCAGATCCATTTCCAGTATTGGCTGGCCCGCCACAACTTCTGCGCCTTCTTCCACCAACCGCGTAAAGCCCTGGCCGCCCAACGCCACCGTATCGATGCCCATATGCACAACGATTTCAGCGCCTTTTTCGGTTTCCAGGCAGAATGCGTGGTTAGTATTGAAGATTTTAACGATGGTGCCCGCTGCCGGAGAAACCACAATGCTTTCAGTTGGTTTCACCGCCACACCGTCGCCAACAGCTTTGCTGGCGAAAGCTTCATCAGGCACCTGATCCAGCGCAACCAGTTCACCCGTTACTGGCGATACCAGTTCAGCAATCACTGTTGCGTTCGGTACGGCCTGAGGCTTAACACTCGCCACGGGTGCAGCGGCTGGCGCTGCATTACCTGCAGCCGGAACATGGCCGGTGGTCTTCATCGCATTGGCGATTTTTTCCGCCACAAAACCAACGATGATCTGCACGCTGGTTTTGTTCAGACGGATAACACCGGTTGCGCCCAAGCGTTTAGCCAGCGCATCGTTCACCAGTGCAGAGTCTTTCACGTTCAGACGCAAGCGGGTGATACAAGCATCAATGCCGGTCAGGTTATCAGTACCGCCAACTGCGGCAATATACTGACGCGCCAGCCCACTCACATCCTGCTCGGTATCCGCACTTACGTTTACATCCTGACCATCGGTTTCGTCACCGGCAACAGCCAGCTCACGGCCCGGCGTCAGCAGGTTGAATTTGGTGATCGTGAAGCGGAAGATCACATAGTAGATAACGAAGAACACCAGCCCCTGCGGGATCAGCATCCACCACTGGGTTGCCAGCGGGTTACGCGAAGAGAGCACCAAATCCACCAGACCCGCACTAAAGCCGAAACCGGCAATCCAGTGCATGCTCGCAGCGATGAAAACAGAGATACCGGTCAGGATCGAGTGGATGACATACAATACCGGCGCCACGAACATGAAGGAGAATTCCAGCGGTTCGGTAATACCGGTGAAAAACGCGGCAAACGCGCCGGCCATCATGATGCCCAGTACTTTGGCTTTATTTTCCGGACGAGCGCAGTGGTAAATCGCCAGCGCCGCGCCAGGCAGACCGAACATCATGATCGGGAAGAAGCCCGCCTGGTAACGACCAGTGACGCCAACAACCGCTTTACCAGCTTCGATAGACTGTGCGCCGCCAAGGAAGTTAGGAATGTCATTGATGCCAGCAACATCGAACCAGAACACGGAGTTCAGCGCGTGATGCAGACCAACCGGGATCAGCAGACGGTTAAAGAAGGCGTAGACACCCGCACCGATTGACCCCATTTTCTGGATATGTTCACCAAAACCCACCAGACCGCTAAACACGACCGGCCAGATAAACATCATGATGAAAGCGACCACGATCATCACAAACGATGTGAGGATCGGCACCAGACGGCGGCCACTGAAGAAGGAGAGCGCTTTCGGCAATTCGACATTGCTGAAGCGGTTATAAAGTTCGGCGGCAATAATCCCGACCAGAATACCAATAAACTGGTTTTTGATTTTGCCGAACGCAGCAGGAACCTGATCCGCCGGAATCTTCTGGATCATGGCAACCGCAGCAGGTGAACACAGCGTGGTTAATACCAGGAAGCCGACAAAACCAGCAAGCGCAGCAGCGCCATCTTTATCTTTGGACATACCGTAAGCGACACCCACCGCGAACAGCACGCCCATGTTATCGATAATGGCAGAGCCGGACTGGATGAAAAACGCCGCCAGTGCGTTTTGTCCACCCCAGCCAACCGGGTCAATCCAGTAGCCGACACCCATCAGTATCGCCGCAGCAGGCAGAGTGGCGACAGGCACCATCAGCGCACGGCCAATCTTTTGTAAATAACCTAGAATACTCACTTTTATTCCCCCTATGAACCCATCGTGAGCTCACTGAAACAGTCGTTTTTTATTGTGTAACTAACCTGAAATCACGGCTATTTATTCACTACCCTACAGGCTATTTTTTCACTACCTTGCAGAGTGTGTGAAAAATTAATTCGCCTCGCAAATTAAAAGCATTTTTTTTGTGATAAGAGTCACTAACTATCGTCAATAAGCCTCCCGAATGCTAGCAAACAAGTAAAACTTATTTTATGATCAAAAATATCAAAACGGACTGCTCCCTCTCTGTAACGAATTCAGGTTACGCTTAACACCGAGCCAGTAAGCATTCCGCCAACTTTATTCATTTAACTTTTGAGGTGAACAATGAGACTGATTCCCCTGGCGACAGCTGAACAAGTCGGAAAATGGGCAGCCCGCCATATCGTAAATCGTATCAACGCATTCAAACCGACGGCAGATCGTCCGTTTATCCTTGGTCTGCCAACCGGCGGTACGCCGCTCACCGCTTACAAAGCGCTGGTTGAGATGCACAAAGCAGGCCAGGTTAGTTTCCAGCACGTTGTCACCTTCAACATGGACGAATATGTTGGCCTGCCGAAAGAGCACCCGGAAAGCTACCATAGCTTTATGCACCGCAACTTCTTTGATCACGTTGATATTCCGGCAGAAAATATTAACCTGCTGGATGGCAATGCGCCTGATATTGACGCAGAATGCCGCCGCTATGAAGAAAAAATCCGTTCCTACGGCAAAATTCACCTGTTTATGGGCGGCGTAGGTAACGACGGGCACATTGCGTTTAACGAACCGGCCTCTTCTCTGGCTTCACGCACGCGCATTAAAACCCTGACTCATGACACTCGCGTGGCGAACTCTCGCTTTTTTGACGGCGATGTGAACCTGGTGCCGAAATACGCGCTGACTGTCGGCGTGGGCACGCTGCTTGACGCAGAGGAAGTGATGATCCTGGTACTTGGCGGCGTGAAAGCGCAGGCTCTGCAGGCGGCAGTAGAAGGCAACGTAAACCATATGTGGACCATTAGTTGCCTGCAGCTGCATCCGAAAGCAGTCATCGTCTGCGATGAACCGTCCACGATGGAGCTGAAAGTTAAAACGCTGAAATACTTCAACGAGTTAGAAGCGGAAAACATCAAAGGTCTGTAATTCAGTTTCCGCTCCGCAATGGATGACTACGGAGCGGTACACATTTGTAACCGGGGGTCGTTATGTATGCTTTAACCCATTGCCGAATCTACACCGGCCATGAAATTCTGGATAATCACGCGGTTGTGATTGCCAATGGCCTGATTGAACGTCTTTGCCCACAGGACGAGTTGCCGACGGGAATCGAACAACGCTCGTTGAATGGCGCCATTCTGGCCCCCGGATTTATCGACGTGCAGCTTAACGGCTGCGGCGGCGTACAGTTTAATGACACCGCGGAAGCGGTAAGCGTAAAAACGCTGGAGATAATGCAGCAGGCGAACGAAAAATCCGGCTGCACCAGCTACTTGCCGACACTGATCACCACCAGCGATGAATTAATGAAACAGGGCGTGCAGGTGATGCGCGATTACCTGGAGAAATATCCGAATCAGGCGCTCGGCCTTCATCTGGAAGGGCCGTGGCTGAATATCGTTAAAAAAGGCACCCATAACCCGGCGTTTGTGCGTAAACCGGAACCTGCACTGGTCGATTTTTTGTGCCAGAACGCCGATGTTATCACCAAGGTAACGCTGGCACCGGAAATGGCGGGCGACAAAGTCATTCGTCAACTGGCGGATGCAGGGATTGTGGTTTCCGCCGGGCACTCTAACGCCACGTTGAAAGAAGCGAAAGCCGGATTCCGCGCCGGGATCACTTTTGCGACGCACCTTTATAATGCCATGCCATACATCACCGGTCGTGAGCCGGGTCTGGCTGGCGCGGTGCTCGATGATACGGATGTTTACTGTGGCGTTATTGCAGACGGGTTGCACGTCGATTACGTTAATATCCGTAACGCTAAGCGTCTGAAAGGTGACAAACTTTGCCTGGTGACCGACGCGACCGCGCCAGCGGGTGCAAACATTGAACAATTTATTTTTGCTGGCAAAACAATATACTACCGGAATGGGTTGTGTGTGGACGAAAACGGAACGCTGAGCGGTTCCTCCCTGACAATGATTGAAGGGGTTCGCAATCTGGTAGAGCATGTCGGCATCGCACTGGACGAAGCGCTGCGTATGGCAACACTCTACCCCGCTCGCGCCATTGGCGTTGATAACCGCTTAGGCAGCCTCGCCATCGGCAAAGTGGCGAACCTGACCGCGTTCACACGCGATTATAAAATCATCAAGACCATCGTTAATGGCAACGAGGTCGTCACTGTATAAAGAGAAAGTATGACATCAGGCGGACAGGCTCAAATTGGTAACGTTGACCTCGTAAAACAGCTTAACAGCGCGGCGGTTTACCGCCTGATTGATCAACATGGCCCCATTTCGCGCATTCAGATTGCCGAACAAAGCCAGCTTGCTCCTGCCAGCGTGACCAAAATCACGCGTCAACTGATTGAACGCGGGTTGATCAAAGAAGTCGATCAACAGGCCTCCACCGGAGGCCGCCGCGCCATCTCCATCGTCACCGAAACCCGCAATTTTCAGGCTATCGGTGTGCGTCTTGGTCGTTATGACACTACGCTGACGCTGTATGATCTGAGCAGCAAAGTGCTGGCTGAAGAGCACTACCCTTTACCGGAACGCACCCAGGAAACACTCGAGCATGCGCTGCTTAATACCATCAGCCTGTTTATTGAAACCAGCCAGCGTAAGATCCGCGAACTGATCGCCATTTCGGTCATCCTGCCGGGGCTGGTCGATCCGGAAAGCGGCGTCATCCGTTACATGCCGCATATCCAGGTCGAAAACTGGGGGCTGGTGGAAGCGCTGGAAAAACGCTTTAAATTGACCTGTTTTGTTGGTCATGACATTCGCAGTCTGGCACTTGCTGAGCACTATTTTGGGGCAAGTCAGGACTGCGAAGACTCTATTTTGGTGCGCGTGCATCGCGGCACCGGCGCCGGAATCATCTCCAACGGGCGTATTTTTATTGGTCGTAACGGTAACGTAGGCGAGATCGGTCACGTGCAGGTCGAGCCGCTGGGTGAACGTTGCCACTGCGGTAACTTCGGTTGTCTGGAGACGATAGCCGCCAATGCTGCCATTGAACAGCGCGTGCGCCATCTGCTGGAACAGGGCTATCAAAGCCGCCTCACGCCAGACGATTGTTCAATTAAAACGATCTGTAAAGCCGCAAATAAAGGCGACGCGCTGGCCTGTGAAGTGATCGAATATGTCGGCCGTCATCTTGGCAAAACCATTGCGATTGCCATCAACCTGTTTAATCCACAAAAAGTCGTGATCGCAGGCGAGATTGTTGAGGCCAGCAAAGTCCTGCTCCCCGCCATTGAAGCCTGCATTAATACCCAGGCGCTGAAAGCGTTTCGCAAAAACCTGCCGGTGGTGCCCTCCACGCTGGATCATCGCTCGGCTATCGGCGCATTCGCGCTGGTGAAACGCGCCATGTTGAACGGTCTGCTGCTGCAACGTTTGCTGGAAAACTGACAGGGTTTATAGTTATTACTTCATTTTTATCCGGACAGTCCATGACCATTCAGAATGTAATCTGTGATATCGACGGCGTGCTGATGCACGATAACGTAGCGGTGCCTGGCGCGGCAGAGTTCATTACGCGCATCCTTGAGAAAGGAATGCCGCTGGTGCTGTTGACGAATTACCCTTCTCAGACCGGCCAGGATCTGGCGAACCGCTTTATTTCCGCCGGTATTGATGTACCCGCCAGCGTCTTTTATACGTCGGCCATGGCTACCGCGGATTTTCTCAAGCGTCAGGAAGGGAAAAAAGCCTATGTTGTTGGTGAAGGCGCGCTGATCCATGAGCTTTATAAAGCAGGCTTTACCATTACCGACATCAATCCGGATTTTGTCATCGTCGGCGAAACCCGCTCCTATAACTGGGAAATGATGCACAAAGCGGCCTTCTTTGTCGCCAATGGCGCACGCTTTATTGCCACCAACCCGGACACCCACGGGCGCGGTTTTTACCCTGCGTGCGGCGCGCTGTGTGCTGGTATCGAAAAAATTTCTGGCCGTAAACCGTTTTACGTCGGCAAACCCAGCCCGTGGATCATCCGCGCCGCGCTGAATACGATGCAGGCACACTCGGAGCAGACGGTGATTGTCGGCGACAATCTGCGTACCGATATTTTGGCCGGTTTTCAGGCCGGTCTGGAGACCATCCTGGTGCTCTCGGGCGTTTCACAAATTGATGATATTGACGCCATGCCGTTTCGCCCTTCGTGGATTTACCCCTCCGTCGCGGAAATCGATGTTATCTGACAGAAACCACGTCTTCGGGCGTGGTTTTTCATTTTGAGCCTGATAAAAAACAACGCCATTCAATAAAAAGCGCTTTATTTTAATGATTCATCAATAACAGAGTTCAATCTGTACTCTTTTTTCAGCATTCGATAATCACTATTGCACTTTTTAAGTTTACGCTCGCAAAAGGCTTGCGCGCCCCTGCGCTTTTGCGGCATTTTGAATGCAAGCACACAACATTACAGCAATGCCCTCAAGGTTAACGGAGAAGTCTATGTGTTCAATTTTTGGCGTACTGGATATTAAAACCGACGCAGCAGAATTACGTAAAAAAGCGCTGGAATTATCCCGCCTGATGCGCCACCGCGGCCCGGATTGGTCCGGCGTGTATGCAAGTGACAAAGCCATTCTGGCCCATGAGCGTCTCTCTATTGTTGACGTCAACGCAGGCGCGCAGCCGCTGTATAACGAGAAAAAAACGCATGCGCTGGCGGTTAACGGTGAAATCTACAACCATCAGGCTTTGCGCGCAGAATACGGCGATCGTTATGCATTCCAGACCGGTTCCGACTGTGAAGTGATCCTGGCGCTGTATCAGGAGAAAGGTCCGGAATTCCTCGACGATTTGCAGGGGATGTTTGCTTTCGCCCTGTATGACAGTGAAAAAGATGCTTATCTGATTGGCCGCGACCATATCGGTATTATTCCGCTGTACATGGGTCACGATGAGCACGGCAACTTTTATGTTGCCTCAGAAATGAAAGCGCTGGTACCGGTTTGCCGCACGATTAAAGAGTTTCCGGCAGGCAGCTACCTGTGGAGCAAAGACGGTGAAATCCGTTCTTACTATCAGCGCGACTGGTTTGACTATGACGCTGTAAAAGATAACGTGACGGATAAAGCCGAGCTGCGCCAGGCGCTGGAAGAGTCGGTGAAAAGCCATCTGATGTCAGACGTGCCGTACGGCGTGCTGCTCTCCGGCGGTCTGGATTCTTCTGTCATTTCAGCTATCACCAAGAAATTCGCTGCTCGTCGCGTTGAGGATCAGGAGCGCTCTGAAGCCTGGTGGCCACAATTGCACTCCTTTGCTGTTGGCCTGAAAGGCGCGCCGGATCTGAAAGCCGCGCAGGAAGTGGCTAACCATCTCGGCACCGTGCACCACGAAATTCACTTCACCGTGCAGGAAGGTCTGGATGCGATCCGTGACGTTATCTATCACATCGAAACTTATGATGTGACGACTATTCGCGCTTCAACCCCGATGTACCTGATGTCGCGTAAAATCAAAGCGATGGGTATCAAAATGGTGCTCTCCGGCGAGGGTTCCGATGAAGTATTCGGCGGCTATCTCTACTTCCATAAAGCGCCGGATGCCAAAGAACTGCATGAAGAGACCGTACGTAAACTGCAAGCGCTGCATATGTTTGACTGTGCGCGTGCAAACAAAGCGATGTCGGCCTGGGGTGTTGAAGCACGCGTTCCGTTCCTTGATAAGAAATTCCTCGACGTGGCAATGCGCATCAACCCGCAGGACAAAATGTGCGGCAGCAACGGCAAAATGGAAAAACACATTCTGCGCGAATGTTTTGAATCCTATCTGCCGGCAAGCGTGGCGTGGCGCCAGAAAGAGCAGTTCTCCGACGGTGTAGGTTACAGTTGGATCGATACGCTGAAAGAAGTGGCGGCGCAGCAGGTGACGGATCAGCAACTGGCGACCGCCAGCTACCGCTTCCCCTACAACACGCCAGCGTCAAAAGAAGCGTATTTGTACCGCGAAATCTTTGAAGAGCTGTTCCCGCTGCCAAGCGCAGCAGAATGCGTACCTGGCGGTCCGTCTGTTGCCTGCTCTTCGGCTAAAGCATTCGAGTGGGATGAAGCATTCAAAACCATGAACGATCCGTCAGGTCGCGCTGTGGGTATTCACCAGTCCGCTTATTAATAAGTGGCGGTTATTCTTACGGGCCCTGAGGGGTCCGTATTTTTTTGTATCACTGATTTCATGAATAAATTCGAATTTTGTTGAATAAAGCATCCATGCTGTTCGCAACCTAACCAAACAGTCACATTACGGCAATTTTCGATGAAAAAGGTATTGACGCTGTAAGGCCCAATACGCATAATGCGCCCCGCAACGCCGATAAGGTAACGCGAAAAAAAGATGGCTACGTAGCTCAGCTGGTTAGAGCACAGCACTCATAATGCTGGGGTCACAGGTTCGATTCCCGTCGTAGCCACCATCTTTTTTTGCGGGAGTGGCGAAATTGGTAGACGCACCAGATTTAGGTTCTGGCGCCGCAAGGTGTGCGAGTTCAAGTCTCGCCTCCCGCACCATTCCCAACAGGTGTTGCACGGATGGGGTATCGCCAAGCGGTAAGGCACCGGTTTTTGATACCGGCATTCCCTGGTTCGAATCCAGGTACCCCAGCCATCTCTTCTTCGACTCCTGCGTGTAAACGCGTCAGTCGTTGGGGTATCGCCAAGCGGTAAGGCACCGGTTTTTGATACCGGCATTCCCTGGTTCGAATCCAGGTACCCCAGCCAGTCGATGACTGGGTAAGCAGTAAAATTTGGCTACGTAGCTCAGCTGGTTAGAGCACAGCACTCATAATGCTGGGGTCACAGGTTCGATTCCCGTCGTAGCCACCATATTTAAGGTGTAGTACTTTAGCGTATTAAACCTGAAAGATTTGTTGGGGTATCGCCAAGCGGTAAGGCAGTGGATTCTGATTCCACCATCCCGAGGTTCGAATCCTCGTACCCCAGCCATCTCAAAGACGTCTGCTTTTGCGGGCGCACATTTGGGGTATCGCCAAGCGGTAAGGCAGTGGATTCTGATTCCACCATTCCGAGGTTCGAATCCTCGTACCCCAGCCACTTAATGCAAAAAAGCTCGCTTCGGCGGGCTTTTTTGTTTTTTCATCCCCGGAATTGGTAGCGAGTATCCCGTCAAAATCAGTGGTAATTTAAACCATTACTCAGCAGGGATGACATCATGAACTACCAGACAACAGCCTTCCCACTCTACTCCCCACTCTACATTCTGTTAGGTGTATTTTGCCTGGCACTGGCTTTTTTCGGCCTCTCCGCACCCTTTTTGTATGGTCTGCTGATGGGTCTCGTGTTTCCGGTGCTGGTTTCGATGCGACTGCACACGCTCAGCCAACATGGCCAGGCCACGCTGCTCAGCGAAATATCTAACTGGAAAGTTTACATACAAGGCATTCCGCTGGAAGAGCAACGCGCTTCGCTTAAAAACCCCTGTTTTCGTACGCCAGAACGTCTTCAGCAATTCTACTGGCGGGGCTTTATTGCCCGGCTCATTTTGCAGTTAATGACCTTAGGACTGTTGATACAGCAGACGCGGGAAATTGAGTGGACGAGCTATGCAGGGATCGCAGCAGTAGCGGCATTTATACTTCTGCTGCTGCCGATCTACCATACACTGACAACAATGCGCGATATGCGCGCCGGTGCATGGGCATTGCAACATGTTGAAGCAGCTGACGGCTATCAGGCTTTTTTCCAGCAGAAAATGCGCGTGCGTACTGCGTTGGATGTACTGCTTTCGTTACGCTAATGCGAATCAAAGGCCGCGAGCACTGGATACTCGCGGCACAAAGTTAACATCTATAGTCCTAAAGCATATTTCAGCGCCTGACGTTTCAGCACTCCGGCACGCTCCGCCGCCATCAGACCAATATTACGCAACAACCTGACCGGGCCAAGGTTGTTGCTGAACCCGGCATAGAACAGATCCATACCGCTTTGCATAATAAAGTTATCCGCCATTCGACGCGTCTGATAGCGTTTTAAAATCGCGTGACTGGCCCAGGCTTCGCCGTGCGTACGTGCCCCGGTAAGCACTTCCAGCAAGGCATCAACATCACGATAGCCCAGATTGACACCCTGCCCGGCCAGCGGATGAATGGTATGTGCCGCATCGCCCACCAGCGCAAGGCCCGGGCGAACATATTGCAACGCATGACGGCGCGCCAGCGGGAATGCCGCCGCCGCAACCGGCTTCACGCGCCCCAGTCGCGGAGGAAAGTTGCGAACGATCTCCTGCTCCAGCTGCGCCATAGTCAGCGTCTGTAACTGGCGAATACGCGCAGGCGTGTCATACCATACCAACGAGGCCCAGTTGCCAAACAGCGGTAAAAAGGCGTGTGGCCCATCGGGAGTAAAATGTTGCCAGGTGCTCTCGCCTGCCTCAGCTTCGCACTCAACGGTAATCAACATACAGGATTGCTGATACTGCCAGGCGTGAATGCCAATTCCGGCCGCCTGCCGAACGCGGGAGTTAGCGCCATCCGCGCCAACCACCAGCTTCGCCGTTAACGGCTCGCCCTCTTCGAAGGTCAGTTGGTGATGATCGCCATCCGTATGTAATCCGCTGAGTGGCGCGGGCACACGTAACGTGACCTGCGGATGCGCCTCAAGCGCGTCCCACAGCGCACGTTGCAGGACATTGTTTTCAACCATATAACCGAGCAGCGGCAATTTCAGCTCGCGGGCATCGAATATCACATGGGCGTTTTCCCACTCCCAGGTTTCCAGCTGGCGATACGGGTGGCAGCGCATCGCCTGCACACGTTCCCAGACACCCAACCCGCGCAGCAACGCCACCGATGCGGCGCTAATTGCCGAAATACGCACATCCGGCTGCGCCGTCGCATCAAACGTGGGCGGCGCATGCTGCTCAATTACCGTAACGGTAAATCCATGTTGCGCCAGCCCCAGCGCCAGCGCTCCGCCGACCATGCCACCGCCAACGACGGCGACTTCAGTGTGATGTGTCATGGCTAATTTTCCTTAAACGAGAATCCCTTAAGTTTACCGGATTTTTTCTCCCTTGCGTCTGACATCCATCATACTGGTCAGCACGCGACCAAAGCATTACAATACGCGGCCTGCAATCCTGGCTTATACCCGTCATACTCGGGGTATATGAACTTAAGCAAGAGCAAGTCGATGACTAAAAAACTCCACATAAAAACCTGGGGCTGTCAGATGAACGAATACGATTCATCGAAGATGGCCGATCTGCTGGATGCCACACACGGCTATCAACTGACCGAAGTGGCGGAAGAGGCGGATGTGCTGCTGCTCAATACCTGCTCGATCCGCGAAAAGGCTCAGGAAAAAGTTTTCCATCAACTGGGTCGCTGGAAGCTGCTGAAAGAGAAAAACCCCGATCTGATTATCGGTGTTGGCGGCTGCGTAGCTTCTCAGGAGGGCGATCACATTCGCCAGCGCGCCCACTACGTTGACATTATTTTCGGGCCGCAAACTCTGCATCGCCTGCCGGAGATGATCAACTCCGTGCGCGGCAACCGTAGCCCGGTCGTCGATATCAGCTTCCCGGAAATTGAAAAATTCGATCGTCTGCCGGAGCCGCGTGCCGAAGGTCCGACCGCCTTTGTCTCTATCATGGAAGGTTGCAACAAATACTGCACTTACTGCGTGGTGCCTTACACCCGTGGTGAAGAGGTGAGCCGCCCATCTGACGACATCCTGTTTGAAATCGCTCAACTGGCGGCGCAGGGCGTGCGTGAAGTGAATCTGCTCGGCCAGAACGTTAACGCCTGGCGCGGTGAGAACTTCGACGGTAGCGCCGGTACCTTTGCGGAACTGCTGCGTCTGGTCGCCGCGATCGACGGCATCGACCGTATCCGTTTCACCACCAGCCACCCGATTGAATTCACCGACGATATCATTGATGTCTACCGTGATACGCCAGAACTGGTGAGCTTCCTGCATCTGCCGGTGCAGAGCGGCTCCGACCGTGTGCTGAACATGATGGGTCGTACGCACACTGCGCTGGAATATAAAGCAATTATTCGCAAGCTGCGTGAGGCGCGCCCGGATATCCAGATAAGCTCCGACTTTATCGTTGGCTTCCCTGGCGAAACCACCGACGATTTCGAAAAGACGATGAAGCTTATCGCCGATGTCAATTTCGACATGAGCTACAGCTTTATCTTCTCTGCACGTCCGGGGACACCGGCCGCCGATATGGTGGACGATGTACCGGAGGAGGAGAAAAAACAGCGCCTCTATATTCTGCAGGAGCGCATTAACCAGCAGGCGATGGCCTGGAGCCGGCGTATGCTCGGCACTACCCAGCGCATTCTGGTAGAGGGCACTTCACGCAAGAACATCATGGAGCTGTCCGGTCGTACCGAAAATAACCGCGTGGTGAACTTTGAAGGCTCGCCAGAGATGATCGGCAAATTCGTCGATGTGGAAATCGTTGATGTCTATCCAAACTCCCTGCGCGGCGTACTGGTCCGTACCGAAGACGAAATGGGTCTGCGCGTCGTGGAATCCCCGGAATCGGTAATCGCCCGTACGCGTAAAGAGAACGACCTCGGCGTTGGCACGTACCAGCCGTAATGCCACTGGCCTGCCATTTCTGGCAGGCCTTGCTTTTCCCCTGCCTGCCCCAACATCATGCGCTAAGCTTGCGACTTCTTAATATGCCGTGAATAATTCCCTGATGGGCAGAGCCCGCGACACACTGAAAAGAGGAACAGTTTGAACATAGATACGCGTGAAATTACCCTTGAGCCAGCGGACAACACACGCCTGCTAAGTCTGTGCGGCCCGTTTGACGACAACATCAAACAACTGGAGCGGCGACTGGGCATAGAAATCAACCGTCGCGATAATCACTTCAAACTCACCGGACGCGAAATCTGCGTCAACGCTGCGGCCGACATTCTGCGCACGCTGTATGTCGATACTGCGCCAATGCGCGGCCAGACGCAGGACATCGAACCGGAACAAATTCATCTGGCGATCAAAGAAGCCCGCGTGCTGGAACAAAGCGCCGAGAGCGTGCCGGAATACGGCAAAGCTATCCATATCAAAACCAAGCGTGGTGTGATTAAACCGCGTACGCCAAACCAGGCGCAATACGTCGCCAATATTCTCGATCACGACATCACCTTCGGCGTAGGCCCGGCCGGTACGGGGAAAACCTACCTTGCGGTTGCGGCGGCGGTGGATGCGCTGGAACGCCAGGAAGTGCGCCGTATTCTGCTGACGCGTCCGGCGGTTGAGGCAGGGGAAAAACTGGGCTTCCTGCCAGGCGATCTCAGCCAGAAAGTGGATCCATACCTGCGCCCGCTGTATGACGCGCTGTTTGAAATGATCGGTTTCGAACGCGTGGAGAAACTGATTGAGCGCAACGTCATTGAAGTCGCCCCGCTGGCCTACATGCGCGGGCGGACATTAAACGACGCCTTCATTATTCTTGATGAAAGCCAGAATACCACCATCGAGCAGATGAAGATGTTCCTGACGCGTATCGGCTTTAACTCGAAAGCGGTGATCACCGGCGACATTACGCAAATCGACCTGCCGCGCAATACCAAATCCGGTCTGCGTCATGCGATTGAAGTGCTGGCGAATGTCGATGAAATTAGCTTTAACTTCTTCCACAGCGAAGACGTGGTCCGCCATCCGGTTGTTGCCCGCATCGTTATCGCCTATGAGGCCTGGGAAGAAGCCGAACAGAAACGTAAAGCAGAACTGGCTGCCGAACGTAAGCGCGAAGCGCAGGAGCAGGAACAGAAATGAGTCAGGTGATCCTCGATTTACAGTTGGCGTGTGAAGATAACAGCGGCCTGCCGGAAGAAGCGCAGTTTCAGAAGTGGCTGGACGCGGTTATCCCGCAGTTTCAGGAAGAAGCGGAAGTCACCATTCGCCTGGTCGACAGCGCGGAAAGCCACGAACTGAATCTGACTTATCGCGGGAAAGATAAGCCGACCAATGTGCTGTCATTCCCTTTTGAAGCGCCGCCCGGCATCGAAATGCCGCTGCTCGGCGATCTGATTATCTGCCGCCAGGTGGTGGAACAGGAAGCGCAGGAGCAAGGTAAACCGCTGGATGCGCACTGGGCGCACATGGTTGTGCACGGTAGTTTACACCTGCTCGGTTACGACCATATTGCAGACGATGAAGCGGAAGAAATGGAAGGGATCGAGACAGAGATAATGCTTGCTCTGGGCTATGAGGATCCGTACATTTCCGAGAAAGAGTAACCGGAAAGCCTGCGCATCCACTCTTAACTGCCGTCCGGCGCTGAGTTTACGCGTGACGAGCGACAAATTAACCAACATGAGAACCCACACGACGCCATGAGCGACGATAACTCACACAGTAGCGACACAACCAACAGCAAGAAGGGATTCTTCTCCCTTTTACTGAGTCAGCTTTTCCACGGCGAACCAAAAAACCGTGACGAATTACTGGCTCTGATCCGAGACTCCGGGCAGAACGAGCTTATCGACAACGATACGCGCGACATGCTTGAAGGGGTGATGGATATCGCGGACCAGCGCGTGCGCGACATCATGATCCCCCGTTCACAAATGATCACCCTGAAACGCAACCAGACGCTGGACGAATGCCTCGATGTCATTATCGAGTCTGCCCACTCGCGCTTCCCGGTGATCAGCGAAGACAAAGATCATATCGAAGGGATTCTGATGGCCAAGGATTTGCTGCCTTTTATGCGCAGCGATGCCGAAGCCTTCAGCATGGAAAAGGTGTTACGCCCGGCAGTGGTGGTACCGGAAAGTAAGCGTGTGGATCGCATGCTGAAAGAGTTCCGTTCCCAGCGCTACCATATGGCTATCGTGATTGATGAGTTTGGTGGTGTTTCCGGTCTGGTGACGATTGAAGACATTCTGGAGCTGATCGTCGGCGAAATTGAAGATGAGTACGACGAAGAAGAGGATATCGACTTCCGCCAGCTCAGCCGTCATACCTGGACAGTGCGCGCACTGGCGCCGATTGAAGACTTCAACGAGACCTTTGGCACCCACTTCAGCGATGAAGAAGTGGACACCATCGGCGGGCTGGTGATGCAGGCGTTTGGTCATCTCCCGGCGCGCGGAGAAGCGATTGACATTGATGGTTACCAATTCAAAGTCGCTATGGCCGACAGCCGACGTATTATTCAGGTCCATGTCAGAATGCCGGATGATTCGCCGCAACCGAAACTGGATGAGTAATGTAAATGGTATTTGCCTCACTGTTTGAGCGCCAGCGCGTGCGTCTGCTGCTGGCGCTGTTATTCGGAGCCAGCGGAACGCTGGCTTTTTCTCCTTATGACTTCTGGCCTGCAGCTCTTATCTCTCTGATGGGTCTGCAAGGATTAACCCTCAATCGTCGACCGCTACAGTCCGCCTGGATTGGTTATTTCTGGGGGCTGGGGCTGTTTGGTAGCGGCGTGCACTGGGTTTACGTCAGTATTGCGCAGTTCGGCGGTATGCCTGGCCCGGTCAACGTTTTCCTGGTGGTTCTGCTGGCCGCCTATTTGTCGTTGTATACCGGTCTGTTCGCCGGGATTTTGTCACGCCTTTGGCCGCAAACCAGCTGGCTGCGCGTGGCTGTCGCCGCCCCCGTGGTATGGCAAATTACCGAATTTTTGCGCGGCTGGGTGCTGACCGGGTTCCCGTGGCTGCAGTTCGGCTACAGCCAGATCGACGGCCCGCTGAAAGGGCTGGCGCCACTGATGGGCGTCGAAGCCATCAACTTCCTGCTGATGGTAGTTAGCGGCTTACTGGTGCTGGCGCTGGTGAACAAAAGCTGGCATCCGTTAGTGATTGCGGTGCTGCTGTTCGCCCTGCCGTTCCCGCTACGCTATATCCAGTGGTATCAGTTGCTGCCACAGCGCACCACGCAGGTTTCGCTGGTACAGGGCAATATTCCCCAGGCGCTGAAGTGGGACGAAAAGCAGTTGTTCAACACGCTGAAAATCTACAGCGACGCCACTGAGCAGGTGATGGGGAAATCGCAACTGATCATCTGGCCGGAGTCCGCCATTCCGGATCTGGAAATTAATCAACAGCGCTTTTTAACAGCCATGGATGATCTGCTGCGGGCGCATGACAGTACGCTTATCACCGGTATTGTCGATGCGCGGCTGAATCAACAAAACCGTTACGATACCTACAACACCATTATCACGCTGGGTAAAGACAGCGCCTACAGCTACAGTTCATCCGATCGCTATAACAAGAACCATCTGGTACCGTTTGGCGAATTCGTACCGCTGGAGTCGATTCTGCGCCCGCTGGCGCCGTTCTTCGATCTGCCGATGTCCTCATTCAGCCGCGGATCGTATGTACAACCGCCGCTGACGGCGCACGGTCTGAAGCTGACGGCAGCTATCTGCTACGAGATCATTCTTGGCGAGCAGGTGCGTGATAACTTCCGCCCGGATACCGATTTCCTGCTGACCATCTCTAACGATGCGTGGTTCGGCAAGTCTATCGGCCCGTGGCAGCACTTCCAGATGGCGCGTATGCGCGCGCTGGAGTTGGCGCGTCCTCTGCTGCGCAGTACCAACAATGGCATCACCGCAGTGATCGGCCCACAGGGCGAGATTCAGGCGATGATCCCGCAGTTTACCCGCGAGGTGCTCACCACCAGCGTCACGCCGACATCCGGTTTGACACCATACGCACGCGCAGGTAACTGGCCGGTGTGGATCCTCTCCGCCCTCTTCGGCTTTGCCGCCGTGATCATGAGCCTGCGCCAGCGCCGCCGTTAATCTGCTCTTTTAAGCGCCGAAAGGCGCTTCGCTTATCCGGCCGACAATTCACACACCGTAGGCCGGATAAGGCATAGCCGCCATCCGGCAACGCTTCCTAAAGGCCCCCCATCTTCGCAGCCATCCAGTCGTTTCTGGCATGCCATTTGCTTATACATATCAGGCAGCTATGAAATCCGCTTATGTGCAACAGAGTCGCACCGGCAGGGAACATTAGCGGCACCAGTTTGGTGCAATGGAAGATTTTTGCCTTTAAACGGTGCGGCGCGCCTCGCAAAAATAAACAATACCGCAGCAAAATCTTTACATTAAGCCAGACTAAATGTAACAAACACACACGACACTGCACGAAAATGTCGCAGTCTATAAAAAACACAACATACACAACGGGTATCAATGCGTCTCTGGCGCTGACGATAAAGGAGTCTGGATATGCAATTACGTAAACTGGCCGCCGCAATGCTGGTGATGGGAATGTCCGCCGGTCTGGTTCATGCTGAAGATGCAAAACCTGCCGATGCGGCTGCTCAGCAGCAAACGACGCTGGATAAAATTGCCAAAAACGGCGTTATCGTCGTGGGTCACCGTGAATCTTCCGTACCGTTCTCCTATTACGACAACGAACAGAAAGTGGTCGGCTACTCGCAGGATTACTCCAACGCTATCGTTGAAGCGGTGAAGAAAAAACTGAATAAGCCGGATCTGGCCGTTAAGCTGATCCCTATTACTTCGCAGAACCGTATTCCGCTGCTGCAAAACGGCACTTTCGACTTTGAGTGCGGTTCCACCACCAACAACCTTGAACGTCAAAAACAAGCGGCCTTCTCCGACACCATTTTCGTGGTCGGTACGCGTCTGCTGACCAAAAAAGGCGGCCCGATCAAAGACTTCGCAGACCTGAAAGGCAAAGCGGTTGTCGTGACCTCGGGTACCACGTCCGAAATTCTGCTCAACAAACTGAATGATGAGAAGAAAATGGATATGCGCATCATCAGCGCTAAAGACCACGGCGACTCCTTCCGTACGCTGGAAAGCGGCCGTGCTGTGGCCTTTATGATGGATGATGCTCTGCTGGCGGGTGAACGTGCGAAAGCGAAGAAACCCGACAACTGGGAAATCGTTGGTACGCCGCAGTCCCACGAAGCGTACGGCTGCATGCTGCGTAAAAACGATCCAGAGTTTAAAAAGCTGATGGATGACACCATTGCTCAGTTGCAAACCTCCGGCGCGGCAGAGAAGTCCTACGAGAAATGGTTTAAAAGCCCGATTCCGCCAAAAAACATGAACATGAACTTTACGCTGTCTGATGACATGAAAGCGCTGTTCAAAGCACCGAATGATAAAGCTCTTAACTAATTAAAACCATTAGGGGCGGGTTTACCTGCCCTCTCGATTGTCGAAGTAGCACGGACAGACTATACGTTGAATGGTCGTTCCCCACTCAACGCGAAAACTCGCTCTTCATACAATCTTCGAGGGTAGCGCTGCTACCCTTTTTTTTCCGGAGTAGATTTATGTCCATAGACTGGAACTGGGGAATATTCCTGCAACAAGCCCCGTTCGGCAACACAACCTACCTTGGCTGGCTATGGAGTGGTTTTCAGGTCACTATCGCGCTTTCCATCGCGGCCTGGATTATCGCTTTTCTTGTCGGTTCACTGTTTGGCATCCTGCGAACAGTCCCTAACCGTTTCCTGTCCGGCATTGGCACCTGCTATGTCGAACTGTTCCGTAACGTTCCGCTGATCGTGCAGTTCTTTGCATGGTATCTGGTGGTACCGGAACTGCTGCCGGAAAATATCGGCATGTGGTTCAAACAGGAGCTCGATCCGAACATCCAATTTTTCATCTCTTCAATGGTTTGTCTGGGGCTGTTCACCGCCGCTCGCGTATGCGAACAGGTACGGGCGGCGATCCAGTCGCTGCCGCGCGGTCAAAAGAACGCCGGGCTGGCAATGGGGCTGACGCTGCCGCAAACCTATCGTTATGTGCTGCTGCCGAATGCGTATCGCGTGATTGTGCCGCCAATGACCTCCGAAATGATGAACCTGGTGAAAAACTCCGCTATCGCCTCCACCATCGGTCTGGTCGATATGGCGGCGCAGGCAGGGAAACTGCTGGATTACTCCGCGCACGCGTGGGAATCCTTTACTGCTATCACCGTAGCCTATGTCCTGATTAACGCGGTCATTATGCTGGTGATGACGCTGGTAGAACGCAAAATTCGCCTGCCGGGCAATATGGGAGGCAAATAAACATGTACGATTTTGACTGGAGTTCAATTGTTCCTTCTCTGCCCTATCTGCTCAACGGGCTGGCGATTACGCTGAAAATCACCGTGACCGCCATTGTGATCGGGATTGTCTGGGGCACCCTGCTGGCAGTAATGCGTTTGTCGACGTTTGCGCCGCTGCGCTGGTTCGCCAAAAGCTACGTGAACGTCTTCCGCTCCATCCCGCTGGTGATGGTGCTGCTGTGGTTCTACCTGATTGTGCCGGGTTTCCTGCAAAACGTGCTGGGCCTGTCGCCGCAAACCGATATCCGTTTGATTTCGGCAATGGTGGCGTTCTCAATGTTCGAAGCGGCTTACTATTCGGAAATTATCCGCGCAGGTATTCAGAGTATCTCGCGTGGGCAATCCAGCGCAGCGCTGGCGTTGGGTATGACGCACTGGCAGTCGATGCAGTTAATCATCCTGCCGCAGGCGTTTCGCGCCATGGTTCCGCTGCTGTTAACGCAAGGGATCGTACTGTTCCAGGACACCTCTTTGGTGTATGTCCTGAGCCTCGCGGACTTCTTCCGTACGGCATCCACCATTGGCGAGCGTGATGGTACGCAGGTCGAAATGATCCTGTTTGCCGGCGCCGTGTATTTTGTTATCAGTCTCAGTGCTTCGCTGTTGGTCAGCTGGCTGAAGAAAAGGACCGTCTAATGATTTCCCTGAAAAATGTTTCTAAATGGTATGGCCACTTTCAGGTGTTGACCGACTGCTCCACCGAAGTGAAAAAAGGCGAAGTGGTGGTAGTGTGCGGCCCGTCGGGTTCCGGTAAATCCACGCTGATTAAAACCGTTAACGGCCTGGAGCCGGTGCAGAAAGGCGAAATCATCGTCAACGGCACCCAGGTTAACAACAAGAAAACCGATCTGGCAAAATTGCGCTCGCATGTCGGCATGGTATTCCAGCATTTTGAACTCTTCCCGCATCTGTCGATTATCGACAACCTGACGCTGGCGCAGGTCAAAGTGTTGAAGCGTGACAAAGCCGCCTCACGGGAAAAAGGCTTAAAACTGCTTGAGCGTGTTGGGCTGTCGGCGCACGCCAACAAATTCCCGGCGCAGCTCTCCGGCGGTCAGCAGCAGCGTGTGGCAATCGCCCGAGCCCTGTGTATGGATCCGGTGGCGATGCTGTTTGATGAACCGACGTCAGCGCTCGATCCGGAGATGATCAACGAAGTGCTGGATGTGATGGTCGAACTGGCAAACGAAGGGATGACGATGATGGTGGTGACCCACGAAATGGGCTTTGCCCGCAAAGTGGCAAACCGCGTGATCTTTATGGATGAAGGGAAAATCGTTGAGGATTCAGAGAAAGACGCTTTCTTCAATAATCCAAAATCCGAACGGGCAAAAGATTTCCTCGCCAAAATCCTGCACTAACAAATTAACGCCTGCCAGTACCGGCAGGCGTTTTTGCCTTAAGGTTCAAAGGGGCGTCGCTGGAACTGATCGTGCCCGCATTTCGGGCACAGCGGCAACACATCCGGGGTATATACTGCCAGGTGGAAGTGGCACTTCTCGCATACCAGATTCCCCAGCCCCACCACTTCGCCACTGTGGTAGACACCGTGATGATTGAGATCCTGGAATACTTCGCGCCATTCAAGCTGCGTTTTATCGGTGATATCCGCCAGTTCCTGCCAGATACTCTCTTTAATTACCCGCATAAAGACGCTGTCCGTCACCTCTTCCTGACTTTCGTTATAGCTGCGGGCAAACTCTTCGAGATCGCGGCGGATAGCCCGCATCAGCTCGTCGATCTCGGTGCGAGTTAACTCACCGGTCTGTGAGACGCGCTGGCGCGCCTGATCAACTAATGCGTCAATATCGCGCTCTCCATTGCGCAAACGTTCGGTTAACGTCGCTACCAGTTCACGGTAAAAATGAGCAACCTTGTTCATCGTTTCGCCTCCCGGTTCAGTAACTCTCTCTAATGGTAGACGTTATTTACCGTACGCAGTGCCGACTGCGCCGCACTGTTGGCAAAAAGTTAACGGCAAAAGCGCCGGGCTATTTCGTTCGCGGCTCGCGGAAAGGCTGTTTTGAGGCTGACGTTTGGGCTATGCTATGCCGATCTGAAAAACCACGTAACAACGCTACATTTGTAGCTGTAGCAAAAACAGGACTACTGGCTGCCATGCAAGAGCAATACCGCCCGGAAGAGATAGAATCCAAAGTACAGCGTCACTGGGAAGAGAAACGCACATTCGAAGTCACTGAAGACGAGAGCAAAGAGAAATACTATTGCCTGTCGATGCTCCCCTATCCTTCTGGCCGACTACACATGGGCCACGTCCGTAACTACACCATCGGCGATGTGGTTTCTCGCTACCAGCGCATGCTGGGTAAAAATGTATTGCAGCCAATTGGCTGGGATGCGTTCGGTCTGCCTGCGGAAGGCGCGGCGGTGAAAAACAACACGGCGCCGGCACCGTGGACTTACGACAACATCGCCTATATGAAAAACCAGCTCAAAATGCTGGGCTTCGGCTACGACTGGAGCCGCGAGCTGGCGACCTGCACCCCGGAATATTACCGCTGGGAACAGAAGTTCTTCACCGAACTGTACAAAAAAGGTCTCGTTTACAAGAAAACCTCTGCGGTGAACTGGTGCCCGAACGACCAGACCGTACTGGCGAACGAACAGGTTATCGACGGCTGCTGCTGGCGCTGCGATACCAAAGTTGAGCGTAAAGAGATCCCGCAGTGGTTTATCAAAATCACCGCCTACGCCGACGAACTGCTGAACGACCTGGATAATCTGGATCACTGGCCGGATACCGTGAAAACCATGCAGCGTAACTGGATTGGCCGTTCCGAAGGCGTGGAAATCACCTTTGACGTTCAGGACAGCGACCAGAAGCTGACGGTCTATACGACCCGTCCGGATACCTTTATGGGCGCGACCTATCTGGCCGTTGCCGCAGGTCACCCGCTGGCGCAAAAAGCCGCAGCCAGTAACGCAGAGCTGGCCGCTTTCATCGACGAATGCCGCAATACCAAAGTGGCGGAAGCCGATATGGCGACGATGGAGAAAAAAGGCGTTGCTACCGGCTTTAAAGCGGTTCATCCGCTGACCGGCGAAGCGATCCCGGTCTGGGCGGCAAACTTCGTACTGATGGAGTACGGCACCGGTGCGGTCATGGCCGTTCCGGGTCACGATCAGCGCGACTATGAATTTGCCACCAAATACAACCTGCCGATCAAGGCGGTTATTCTGGCGGCGGACGGTTCAGAGCCGGATCTGTCTGAGCAGGCGCTGACTGAAAAAGGCACGCTGTTCAACTCTGGCGAGTTCAGCGGTCTGAGCTTTGAAGAAGGCTTCAACGCGATTGCCGACAAGCTGGCAGCCAAAGGCGTGGGCGAGCGTAAAGTGAACTTCCGTCTGCGCGACTGGGGCGTTTCCCGTCAGCGTTACTGGGGTGCGCCGATTCCGATGGTCACTCTCGAAGACGGTACAGTCATTCCGACTCCGGAAGATCAACTGCCGGTGATTCTACCGGAAGATGTGGTCATGGATGGCATCACCAGCCCAATCAAGGCCGACCCGGAATGGGCGAAAACGACCGTTAACGGCCAGCCAGCGCTGCGTGAAACCGACACCTTCGATACCTTTATGGAGTCTTCCTGGTACTACGCGCGTTATACCTGTCCGCAGTACAGCGAAGGCATGCTCGACCCGAATGCGGCGAACTACTGGCTGCCGGTTGATATTTATATTGGCGGTATCGAACACGCCATCATGCATCTGCTCTACTTCCGCTTCTTCCATAAGCTGATGCGCGATGCGGGCATGGTGAACTCTGACGAACCGGCTAAACAGCTGCTGTGTCAGGGCATGGTGCTGGCGGATGCATTCTATTACGTTGGCGTAAACGGCGAGCGTAACTGGGTCTCCCCGAAAGACGCGATCGTTGAGCGCGACGACAAAGGCCGTATCGTGAAAGCGAAAGATTCGGCGGGTCATGAGCTGGTTTACACCGGCATGAGCAAAATGTCCAAGTCGAAAAATAACGGTATCGACCCGCAGGAAATGGTTGAACGCTACGGCGCGGATACCGTTCGTCTGTTCATGATGTTCGCTTCCCCGGCTGATATGACGCTGGAGTGGCAGGAATCCGGCGTGGAAGGGGCGAACCGCTTCCTGAAACGCGTATGGAAACTGGTTTACGAGCACACCAGCAAAGGCGCGGTTGCCGCACTGGATCTGGCCGCGCTGAACGACGAGCAGCAGGCGTTGCGCCGCGATGTTCATAAAACCATTGCTAAAGTTTCCGATGATATCGGCCGTCGTCAGACCTTCAACACTGCTATCGCAGCGATTATGGAGCTGATGAACAAACTGGCGAAGGCGCCTCAGGAAAACGATCAGGATCGCGCGCTGTTGCAGGAAGCTCTGCTGGCCGTAGTTCGTATGCTGAACCCGTTCACGCCGCACGCCAGCTTTACGCTGTGGCAGGAGCTGGGCGGCGAAGGCGATATTGATAATGCACCGTGGCCGGTAGCGGACGAAAAAGCAATGGTGGAAGACACCACGCTGGTTGTCGTCCAGGTAAACGGCAAAGTGCGTGGTAAAATTACCGTTGCCGTGGACGCCACCGAAGAACAGGTGCGTGAACGCGCTGGCCAGGAACATCTGGTGGCGAAGTATCTTGATGGCGTTACCGTGCGTAAAGTGATTTACGTACCGGGTAAACTGCTCAATCTGGTCGTTGGCTAAGCGCGGGAGGAAGCGTGCGATATCTGGCAACATTGTTATTGTCACTGGCGGTGCTGGTTACCGCCGGATGTGGCTGGCATTTGCGTAACACCACGCAGGTTCCGGGCGAAATGAAAACGATGATTTTCGATTCCGGCGATCCGAACGGTCCGCTGAGCCGTGCCATTCGTAACCAGCTGCGCCTGAACGGCGTTCAGTTGCTGGAGAAAGGTACGCTGCGTCAGGATGTGCCTTCGCTGCGTCTGGGCGCGGTGACGTTTACTCGCGACACGGCATCGATCTTCCAGAACGGCCGTACCGCAGAGTATCAAATGGTGCTGACCGCGAATGCCAGCGTGCTGATCCCGGGGCATGATATCTACCCGATCAGTACAAAAGTGTACCGTTCATTCTTTGATAACCCGCAAACGGCATTGGCGAAAGCCGCCGAGCAGGACATTATTATTCAGGAAATGTACGACAAAGCGGCAGAGCAACTGATTCGCAAACTGCCGAGCGTCCACACGGCTGATGCCGCTGAGACGCATAACACCCAGGCACCGTCCTCTCCCTCCGTTTCCATCACGCCGGGTAGCTAATGCTCAGGTTGTATCCGGAACAACTCCGCGCGCAGCTCAATGAAGGGCTGCGCGCGGCGTATCTGCTTCTCGGTAACGATCCACTGCTGTTGCAGGAGAGCCAGGACGCCGTGCGCCAGGTTGCCGCCACGCAAGGCTTCAGCGAACATCACACGTTTACACTGGATGCCAGCACCGACTGGGACGCTATTTTTTCCATCTGCCAGGCACTTAGCCTGTTTGCCAGTCGTCAAACCCTACTGTTGCTGCTGCCGGAGAACGGTCCAAACGCCGCCATTAATGAACAACTGGCAAAGCTGGTTTCGTTGCTACATGAGGATCTGATCCTGATCGTACGCGGCAACAAGTTGACGAAAGCGCAGGAAAACGCAGCATGGCTGACGCAACTGAATAACCACGCCGTGCAGATTAGCTGCCAGACGCCAGAACAGGCGAATCTTCCCCGCTGGGTCGCCGCACGGGCGAAGCAAAACAAGCTGGAGCTGGATGACGCCGCAAATCAGCTACTTTGCTATTGCTACGAAGGCAATCTGCTGGCGCTGGCGCAGGCACTTGAACGGCTGTCGCTGCTGTGGCCGGATGGCAAATTAACGCTGCCGCGCGTGGAGCAGGCGGTCAACGACGCAGCGCACTTTACCCCGTATCACTGGGTTGATGCACTGCTCGCGGGCAAGAGCAAACGTGCGCTGCATATTCTGAACCAGTTACGGCTGGAGGCATGCGAGCCGGTGATCCTGCTACGCACGGTGCAGCGCGAATTGCTGCTGCTGGTCACGCTCAAGCGTCACGCCGCGCATACGCCGCTGCGTACGCTGTTTGATAAACATCGGGTCTGGCAAAATCGCCGTGGCATGATGGGCGATGCGCTGAACCGCCTGAGCGCCGATCAGCTACGCCAGGCGGTGCATCTGCTCAGCCACATTGAGCTGATTGTGAAGCAGGACTTTGGTCAGTCGGTGTGGGCCGAGCTGGAAGGGTTTTCTCTGCTACTCTGTCATAAGGCATTAGCAGACGTTTTTATTGATGGTTGATATGAATCAGTTGCAGGCACTGTTTGGTGGTACGTTCGATCCTGTCCATTATGGGCATCTGAAGCCGGTTGAAGCGCTGGCGAATCAGATTGGGCTGTCACGGGTAATCATTATGCCCAATAACGTACCGCCGCACCGTCCGCAACCGGAAGCCACCAGCCAGCAACGCAAAATCATGCTCGAACTGGCCATCGCCGACAAACCGCTGTTTACCCTCGATGAGCGGGAACTGCGCCGCGACACGCCCTCTTACAGCGCGCTAACGCTGCAGGAGTGGCGAGAGGAACAAGGGCCACACTGCCCGCTGGCGTTTATCATTGGTCAGGATTCTCTGCTTACCTTCCCGAGCTGGCACCACTACGAAACCATCCTGGATAACTGCCATTTGATTGTCTGCCGCCGCCCCGGCTACCCGCTGGAGATGGCGCAGGAAGAGCATCAACAATGGCTTGATGAACATCTCACCCAGCATGTCGAAACGTTGCACACGCAGCCTGCGGGAAAAATCTATCTGGCTGAAACGCCGTGGTTCAATATCTCCGCAACGCTTATCCGTGAGCGGCTGGAGCACGGCGAAAACTGCGATGACCTGCTGCCTGCCGCCGTACTGGAATATATCAACGCGCAGGGATTGTACCGCCAAGCGCCCGGCGCATTGCCGTAACCAGCCGATCATTTTCCTCTTTGCTGCGCACCGCAACGCGGTAATAACGATCATCCAGCCCCGGATAGTTCGCACAGCGACGAATTAAAATATGCTGTTCCAGCAGCGCACGCTGTAACTCCACCCCAGGCGCATCACAACGCAGAAACAGGTAATTCGCCACACCAGGCCAGACAGTGAGTGCCGGAAGATCGTTCAGTGCGGCGAACAAACGCGGACGCTCACCCGCCAGCCACTGCCAGCTCGCCTGCTGATAAGCATGATCATGCAGGATTACCTCTCCCGCCAGTGCAGCAAACGCATTGATTGACCACGGCATCTGCGCAGCGCGCATCTGCGTCACTTTCTGTTCATTGCTGCCCAACAGATAGCCGAGCCGCAAACCCGGAATGGCATAAAACTTGGTCAGCGAGCGTAGCACCCACAGATGCGGATTGCCCGCCAGATGCCGGATAAAGCCGCGGCGTTGCGGGATAAAATCCATAAACGCTTCATCGAGAATAAGCTGAATGCCCAGCGACTTGCAGCGCGCCGAAATGGTCTGTAGCAGCGCGTCATCCGGCAGCAGCCCGGTCGGATTATTCGGCGTGCAGAGAAACAGGCAGTCCAGATCCGGCGTTAGCGCCCCCAACAGACGTTCGGTCAGTTGCCAGCCCTCGTCTTCGCGCAACGGAAAATCGACGATGTCACAACCTGCCAGCCGCAGCGCACGGCGATACTCAGCAAACCCAGGCGTGATAAGCATCGCCCGACGCGGCGCCAGCGCATTGACCAGGGCGAAGATCACTTCCGTCTCACCATTTCCGGCCAGCAACCATGACGCTGGAACCTGATGATGTTCCGCCAGCACCTGGTGCAGGCGCTGATACTCCACGTCCGGATAGCGCTCAGCCAGCGCCATATTCTCCAGCAATGCATGCCGCAAAGAGTCTGGAATACCCGCCGGATTAATATTGGCGCTGAAATCCAGTAACTGCTCCGGGGCAATGCCCAGCAGTGCGGCCGCCTCGCGTGTATTGCCGCCGTGCGCGCTATGAAACATCGCTCTCTCCGCTTGCTTAAAGCCGCTATCTTAAACGAAAAAGGGATGTGGATTGAGGGGCGTGGTAAACTTTGCGCAGTAATCCAGACGGGAGATAACGATGCGACTCTGGCTGATTCGTCACGGTGAAACCGAAGCAAACGTTGCAGGGCTTTACAGCGGCCACGCCCCCACTCCGCTGACGCCAAAGGGTCTGGCGCAGGCGCAAACCCTGGGTGAATTGCTCAGCGAGGTCCCCTTTGATCGCGTACTGTGCAGCGCGCTGGAGCGGGCGCAACAGACGGCGGAACGCGTCCTTGAGCGGCGCGAAATCACCATTGAAACCACGCCGTTACTGAATGAAATGTTCTTCGGCGACTGGGAAATGCGCCATCACCGCGATCTGGCGCGCGAAGATCCGCAGAACTATGCCGCCTGGTGCAATGACTGGCAGAAGGCCATCCCGACCAATGGCGAAGGCTTTCAGGCATTTTCCGCGCGCATTGAGCAAGTTATCGCACATCTGGCCGATATTAAGGATCAGCAGAATATCCTGCTGGTGAGCCATCAGGGCGTTTTGAGCCTGTTAATCGCCCGCCTGTTAAAGATGCCCGCCGCCTCGCTATGGCATTTTCGTGTTGATCAAGGGTGCTGGAGTGCGATCGATATGCATGAGGATTTCGCCACGCTGCGAGTACTTAACAGCCGCGCCGTCTGGCGGGCTGACGAGTAAGCGTGTTTTTCAACCATCCCATTCAACGTGGTGATTCGGTCATTGACACGCCATGCAAGGCTGTTATCCTCCGCGCGCAGAAATTGTTTTACAAAAATGGCGATGCAATCACACGGTCATGATGGGATGATAGCCCGCTTTTGAAATTGCCGGGTCAGACATTTGTCCCGACAATCGATGCAGTTCAGGTATAATGTCAGGCCGTTCATTAACAGTACATTTTTCACTCACCCAGGGGGAACACTTGCAGGGTAAAGCACTCCAGGATTTTGTTATCGACAAAATTGATGACCTGAAAGGTCAGGACATCGTTGCAATTGACGTGCAGGGCAAATCAAGCATCACCGATTGCATGATTATCTGCACCGGCACTTCCACTCGTCATGTGATTTCCATTGCGGATCATGTGGTTCAGGAATCCCGCGCCGCCGGTCTGATGCCGCTGGGCGTCGAAGGCGAAAGCGCCGCCGACTGGGTTGTGGTCGATCTGGGCGATGTCATTGTCCACGTAATGCAGGAAGAGAGCCGTCGCCTGTATGAGCTGGAAAAACTCTGGAGTTAATGCGTGAAACTGCAACTGGTCGCCGTCGGCACAAAAATGCCGGACTGGGTACAGACAGGTTTTACTGAATATCTGCGCCGTTTTCCCAAAGATATGCCGTTTGAGCTGATTGAGATCCCGGCAGGAAAGCGCGGTAAAAACGCAGATATCAAACGTATTCTCGACAAAGAGGGTGAGCAGATGCTGGCGGCTGCTGGCAAGAATCGCATCGTCACCCTCGATATCCCCGGCAAACCCTGGGATACGCCGCAGCTTGCAAATGAACTGGAACGCTGGAAGCAGGACGGACGCGATGTCAGTCTGCTTATCGGCGGTCCGGAAGGGTTATCCCCCGCCTGCAAAGCGGCAGCAGAACAAAGTTGGTCTCTCTCTGCGCTAACGCTCCCGCACCCGCTGGTGCGCGTGCTGGTGGCTGAAAGCCTGTATCGCGCATGGAGTATTACCACCAACCATCCTTACCACCGTGAGTAATGACGAGTCTTAGGTAGATTAAGCAGCGGATGAAATTACAGAATTCTTTTCGCGACTATACGGCTGAGTCCGCGCTGTTTGTACGCCGGGCGGTGGTCGCCTTTACGGGGATTTTGCTGCTTACCGGCGTGCTGATCGCTAATCTTTATAACCTGCAAATCGTCCGTTTTGCGGACTACCAGACCCGTTCTAACGAAAACCGCATCAAACTGGTTCCCATCGCGCCAAGCCGTGGCATTATTTACGATCGCAACGGCACGCCGCTGGCACTTAATCGCACCATTTACCAGGTCGAAATGATGCCGGAGAAGGTCGATAACGTGCAGCAAACTCTGGATGCCCTGCGCGACGTGGTAGATCTGACCGATGATGATATTGCCAACTTCAAAAAAGAGCGCTCGCGTTCGCACCGCTTCACGTCAATTCCGGTAAAAACTAACCTGACCGAAGTTCAGGTGGCGCGCTTTGCCGTTAACCAGTACCGCTTTCCCGGTGTGGAAGTGAAAGGCTACAAACGCCGCTTCTATCCTTACGGCTCCGCCCTGACTCATGTTATCGGCTACGTCTCGAAAATTAACGATAAAGACGTCGATCGGCTGGATAAAGAGGGCAAACTGGCCAACTATGCCGCCACGCACGATATCGGTAAGCTGGGGATTGAGCGCTATTACGAAGATGTTCTGCACGGCCAGACCGGTTATGAAGAGGTTGAAGTTAACAACCGCGGCCGCGTGATCCGCCAGCTTAAAGAAGTGCCGCCGCAGGCCGGGCACGATATCTACCTGACGCTGGATTTGAAATTACAGCAGTACATCGAAACGCTGCTCGCTGGCAGCCGCGCCGCGGTGGTTGTCACCGATCCGCGCAACGGCAGCATTCTCGCGCTGGTGTCGATGCCGAGCTACGATCCCAATCTGTTTGTCGATGGTATCTCCAGCAAAGATTATTCGTCGCTGCTTAATGACCCGAACACACCGCTGATCAACCGCGCCACGCAGGGGGTTTACCCTCCGGCGTCAACGGTGAAACCGTATGTAGCGGTTTCCGCCCTCAGCGCCGGTGCGATCACCCGCAATACCAGCCTGTTCGATCCCGGCTGGTGGCAATTGCCGGGTTCTGAAAAACGCTACCGCGACTGGAAAAAATGGGGCCACGGTCATCTGAACGTCACCAAAGCGCTGGAAGAATCCGCCGATACCTTCTTCTACCAGGTCGCTTATGACATGGGAATCGATCGCCTGTCGGAGTGGATGGGTAAATTTGGTTACGGCCACTATACCGGCATCGATCTGTCGGAAGAGCGCTCCGGTAACATGCCGACGCGCGAGTGGAAACTGAAACGCTTTAAGAAGCCCTGGTATCAGGGTGACACCATCCCGGTAGGGATTGGCCAGGGCTACTGGACGGCAACACCATTGCAAATGAATAAAGCGATGATGATCCTGATTAACGACGGTATCGTCAAAGTGCCACACCTGCTGATGAGCACGGTGGAAAACGGCCAACAGGTGCCGTGGAAACAGCCTGTCGAACCGCCGGTCGGCGATATTCACTCCGGCTACTGGGAGATCGCGAAAGACGGGATGTACGGTGTGGCGAACCGCCCGAATGGGACCGGCCACAAATACTTTGCCGATGCACCGTATAAAGTTGCAGCGAAGTCCGGTACTGCGCAGGTCTTTGGCCTGAAAGCGAATGAAACCTATAACGCGCACCGGATCGCTGAGCGGCTGCGTGACCATAAACTGATGACTGCGTTTGCACCGTATGATAATCCGCAGGTCGCCGTCGCGATGATTCTGGAAAACGGCGGTGCAGGACCGGCAGTCGGGACCATTATGCGCCAGATCCTCGACCACATTATGCTTGGCGATAACAACACCGATTTGCCGGCGGAAAACCCCTCAACGGCAGCGGCGGAGGACCAATAATCATGACGGATAATCCGAACAAAAAATCGTTCTGGGACAAAATCCATATCGATCCCACGATGATGCTAATTATCCTCGCATTGCTGTTTTACAGCGCGATCGTGATCTGGAGCGCCAGCGGCCAGGACATTGGCATGACCGAACGTAAAATCGGCCAGATCGCTATGGGGCTGATTATCATGGTGGTGTTGGCGCAGGTGCCGCCGCGCGTCTATGAAGGCTGGGCGCCCTATCTCTACATTTTCTGCATTATCCTGCTGGTAGCGGTGGATGCTTTCGGCGCGATATCCAAAGGCGCGCAGCGCTGGCTCGATCTCGGCGTTGTACGTTTCCAGCCTTCCGAGATCGCTAAAATCGCCGTGCCGCTGATGGTGGCGCGCTTTATTAACCGCGACGTTTGCCCGCCTTCGCTGAAAAATACCGCTATCGCGCTGGCGCTGATCTTTCTGCCAACGCTGCTGGTGGCAGCACAGCCGGATCTGGGTACCTCGATTCTGGTGGTGCTCTCGGGACTGTTTGTCCTGTTCCTCTCCGGTCTGAGTTGGCGGCTGATCGCTATTGCAGCGGTACTGGTTGCGGCGTTTATTCCGGTGCTGTGGTTCTTCCTGATGCATGATTATCAACGCCAGCGCGTGATGATGTTGCTCGATCCGGAAACCGATCCGCTCGGCGCAGGCTACCATATTATTCAGTCGAAAATTGCTATCGGCTCCGGCGGCCTGAGCGGCAAAGGCTGGCTGCACGGTACGCAGTCGCAGCTGGAATTCCTGCCTGAACGCCACACCGACTTTATTTTCGCCGTGCTGGCGGAAGAGCTGGGGCTGATCGGGATTCTGATTTTGCTGGCGTTGTATGTGCTGCTGATTATGCGCGGGTTATGGATTGCCGCGCGGGCACAAACCACCTTTGGCCGCGTCATGGCTGGCGGTTTGATGTTGATTTTGTTCGTTTATGTATTCGTAAATATTGGTATGGTGAGTGGCATACTGCCGGTGGTCGGCGTACCGTTGCCACTGATCAGTTACGGGGGATCAGCCCTGATCGTACTCATGGCCGGGTTTGGTATCGTTATGTCGATCCATACTCACAGGAAAATGTTGTCTAAGAACGTTTAAGAGGTGCGCAATGCGTAAGCAATGGCTGGGGATCTGCATAGCAGCAGGGTTACTGGCGGCATGTTCAAATAATGATGGTCAGCAGCAGACCACCGTAGCGCCTCAACCTGCGGTGTGTACTGGTCCTGTCGTTGAAATCAGCGGCGCGGAGCCTCATTACGAAGCACCGAACGCCACGGCAAACCAGGATTATGAGCGCGACGGCAAGAGCTACAAAATCGTTCAGGATCCCTCCCGTTTTAGCCAGGCTGGCTTAGCAGCCATTTATGATGCTGAGCCGGGCAGCAATCTGACCGCCTCCGGCGAAGTGTTCGATCCTATGCAACTGACGGCAGCCCATCCGACGCTGCCAATCCCAAGCTACGCACGTATCACCAACCTGGCGAACGGCCGCATGATTGTGGTCCGCATTAACGATCGTGGACCGTTTGGCAACGACCGAGTGATCTCGTTGTCGCGCGCGGCAGCGGATCGCCTGAATACATCGAATAATACCAAAGTGCGTATCGACCCGATTATCGTCGCTCAGGATGGCTCACTTTCCGGGCCAGGCACTGTCTGTACTAAAGTCGCGCAGCAAACCTACGTGCTGCCTGCACGTCCCGATCTCGGCGGCGGTCTGGGCAGCGCCTCCTCTGCTCCGCAACCTGTACAGCCGCAGGGCAACGTTCAGGCCATCAGTAACGATTCACTAAAAAGCGACAATGCTACTGGCGCGCCGGTAAGCAGCGGCGGATTCCTCGGTGCACCGACACCGCTCGCCAGCGGCGTGCTGGAAGGCAGTGAAACAGCGCAACCGGCCGCAACCACGACCACGACGCCGGTCGCGCAAACCGCCACGCCGGTGACGCAAACCGTGATGCCAGCAACCCGCACTTCGCCGGTTACTGCGCCTGGTTCTGTTCAGGGGCACGTGCAAAGTTCTGTCGCCGCCAGCAGTGCAACAGCCGCCGCCAGCAGCGGTTATATGGTGCAGGTCGGCGCCGTCAGCGATCAGGCTCGCGCGCAACAGTATCAGCAGCGCCTGGCGCAGCAGTTCTCTGTACCGGGCCGCGTGACGCAGAACGGTGCGGTATGGCGCGTTCAGCTTGGGCCATTCAGCACCAAAGCAGACGCCAGTGCATTGCAGCAGCGGTTGCAAAATGAAGCACAGTTACAGTCTTTCATCACTGGCGCGCAGTAATTGGGTAAGGTATCTGACTTTGTCAGCTTGTGTAAGCAGCATTAACAAAGTCATGCTTAAAGTCAGATGCCTGCCGATATAGCTTTTGCTATAGTAAGGCACTTTTTTTAACTCCATCACGGATGTCGTTGTTCGACCATGAAGACCACTTTTTCCGTTCGTTTTATGCAGCGCCTGGCGCTCACCACCGCGCTGACCGCAGCATCTCTTACCGCTGCCCATGCCGATGATCTGAATATCAAAACCATGATCCCAGGCGTTCCGCAGATTGATGCGGAATCTTACATCCTGATCGATTACAACTCCGGTAAAGTGCTGGCGGAACAGAACGCCGATGCGCGCCGCGACCCGGCGAGCCTGACCAAAATGATGACCAGCTATGTCATCGGCCAGGCGATGAAAGCGGGCAAGTTTAAAGACAGCGATTTGGTGACTATTGGTAACGATGCATGGGCGACCGGCAACCCGGTATTCCGTGGTTCTTCGCTGATGTTCCTGAAACCAGGCATGCAGGTGCCGGTTTCTCAGCTGATTCGCGGTATCAACCTGCAATCCGGTAACGACGCCTGTGTGGCGATGGCCGATTATGTTGCGGGCAGCCAGGACGCTTTCGTCGGTCTGATGAACAGCTATGTGAATGCGCTCGGTTTGCAGAACAGCCACTTCCAGACGGTTCACGGTCTGGACGCTGATGGTCAGTACAGCTCCGCACGCGATATGGCGCTGATTGGCCAGGCATTAATCCGCGACGTACCGAACGAATACGCCATCTATAAAGAAAAAGAGTTTACCTTTAACGGCATCCGCCAGACCAACCGTAATGGTCTACTGTGGGATAACAGCCTGAACGTAGACGGTATCAAAACCGGCCATACCGACAAAGCGGGTTATAACCTGGTGGCTTCGGCAACAGAAGGCCAGATGCGCCTGATCTCTGCCGTCATGGGCGGTCGTACCTTTAAAGGCCGCGAGACCGAAAGCAAAAAACTGCTGACCTGGGGCTTCCGTTTCTTTGAAACTGTCAGTCCGCTGAAAGCCGGTAAAGAGTTCGCTTCTGAGCCAGCCTGGTTTGGCGACAGCGATCGCGCATCGTTAGGCGTCGATAAAGACGTTTATCTGACTATTCCACGCGGCCGCATGAAAGATCTGAAAGCCAGCTATGTGCTGAACACCAGCGAACTGCACGCGCCGCTGCAGAAAAATCAGGTTGTTGGTTCCATTAACTTCCAGTTAGATGGCAAAACCATCGAGCAACGCCCGCTGGTGGTGTTGCAGGAGATCCCGGAAGGCAATTTCTTCGGCAAAATCATTGATTACATTAAATTGATGTTCCATCACTGGTTTGGTTAAAAATTGAACACTTGAAAGTGTGATTTCCGTCCCCATATACTTAGCATCTCAGAAAAACTCCTGCTCATCCGGCAGGAGTTATTATTTTTTACGCCGGAGCTGACATGAAAACCAATCTCAAAGAACTGCTTGAATTCCCGACACCCTTCACTTACAAAGTGATGGGTCTGGCGAAGCCAGAGCTGGTTGATCTGGTGGTTGAAGTGGTACAGCGCCACGCGCCAGGTGATTACTCCCCGCAGGTAAAACCGAGCAGCAAAGGCAATTACCACTCGGTATCCATCACTATCACTGCCACCCATATTGAGCAGGTTGAAACGTTGTACGAAGAACTCGGCAACATCGAAATTGTGCGTATGGTTCTGTAATCGTTTGACGTTACCCGGAAACATTCGGGTAACGTCTTCGCTGTGATATACTCCCCCCACTCTTTTCTCCGCCGGAGATGCCGTTTTGTCTCAGGACACCATTCTTATCCGCAATCTGGGCCTGCAATATTACGAGCCAGTGTCCCAACAAATGCATGACTTCACCGATACCCGCGACGATACAACGCCCGATGAAATCTGGCTGGTAGAGCACTACCCGGTGTTTACTCAGGGCCAGGCCGGTAAAGCTGAACACGTTCTGGCGCCCGGCGATATTCCGGTGATCCAGAGCGATCGCGGCGGCCAGGTGACCTATCACGGGCCAGGCCAGCAAGTGATGTACGTGCTTATCAACCTGAAACGCCGCAAAATTGGCGTACGTGAGCTTGTTACGTTGCTGGAAAATACGGTGATCAACACGCTGGCGACGCAGGGTATCAATGCGCAAGCGCGTGCTGATGCGCCGGGCGTTTATGTACAAGGGAAGAAGATCTGTTCGCTGGGTTTGCGTATCCGTAAAGGCTGTTCATTTCATGGGTTGGCATTAAATATCGACATGGATCTGGCGCCGTTTATGCGCATCAATCCGTGTGGCTATGCCGGGATGGAAATGACGCAGGTCAGCCAACTGACGGAAAATATTGAGGTGGATAAAATAAGGCCAATTCTTGTTCAGCAATTTTTAGCGTTACTAAACAATCCACCCCATCAATATATAGGTGCTTAATATATCATGTATTTTGGCCCGCATTTCGTGCGGGTCGTTATTTAATTGGCATGTTAGCGCTTTACAACAGATGCCTTATTCTCTATTTTCAACCTACCTGCCTTGTCTGGCTAATATGCATTACGGTGCTATTCCGGGCTTCGTATGCGTGCTTCAGGCCAGCCATTTTGAGCGCAATGTTCGCATCACGGTGAAAAATCTACGTAATGATGATGCAGGACAGGATGTTAACTCAAATTAATAATCAACTAAAAAAACAAATTCAACTATCATTCATATTGCGAATGATTATGGAGCACAAGCGTGGATAATAATAACCAACCGGAAAAGCGAATAACCGTGCGCCCTGAAGATGATAAGCCGCAAATCTTCCGGACGCTGCGCAATATTGATCTCAACTTACTGACGATTTTTGAGGCAGTATATGTTCATAAAGGGATCGTTAACGCGGCAAAAGTGCTTAACCTCACGCCTTCAGCTATTAGCCAGTCGATTCAGAAACTGCGCTTAATATTTCCAGATCCGCTTTTTATTCGTAAAGGCCAGGGCGTTACGCCGACCGCCTATGCATCGCATTTACATGAATATATCAGCCAGGGGCTGGAGTCGATCCTCGGCGCGTTGGATCTTACCGGTAGCTACGACAAACAACGTACCATTACGATTGGCACGCCGCCGTCCATCGGCGCATTAGTTATTCCGATTATCTTTCAGGCTATTAAAGAAAACGCGCCGCATCTGATGATGCGTAATATTCCGGTAAACGACGCAGAAAGCCAGCTTAGCCAGTTCCAGACGGATTTGATTATTGATACGCATATTGCTAGCTCGCGCACGCTCAATCATCACGTGTTGTATAGCGACCGGATGATGCTGGTGTGTCGTAAAGGGCATCCTTGTCTGAATGGGCCGATCAACGAAGAGGTTTTGCAAAAGTATGAGCACACGCTGCTGATGCTGGAAGGGCAAAATCTGAGCGGGCTACGCCAGCGTATACAGGATCTCTTTCCGGAACGTCAGGTGAGTTTCAGCAGTTACAATATGTTTACTATTGCAGCACTGATCGGCAACAGCGATATGCTCGGCCTGATGCCAACACGTTTGTTCAAACTCTTCAGTGGTTGCTGGCCGCTGGTCGAAATCGATTTTCCGCCGCTTAGCAGCGAACGGCTCGATATATCCCTGTATTACAATAAATTGAGTTTGCGCGATCCAGTGCTGGAGAATGTCATCAATGTTATCCGACGGGCTTTTTAACGCCCGTTCACCCCTGGTGAAAGTGCTAACGCTTGCTGGGCGTTTGGCACAAAACAACAACTATTTTACAAATTGCCCCGCTGTCAGGCTGCTTTCTACTCGCCGATAATGGTATACTGCGTGCACGTTAATTCAAAAATAGTTGATAAATACAACATTTCCTTGAATTGAAATACTTACTTCGTTATCCGCAACTGGAACACGCACGCTATGAGTAAACCCATTGTGATGGAACGCGGTGTTAAGTACCGCGATGCCGATAAAATGGCTCTTATCCCGGTTAAAAACGTGGCAACCGAGCGCGAAGCTCTGTTGAGAAAACCGGAATGGATGAAAATCAAACTCCCGGCAGACTCTTCCCGTATCCAGGGGATCAAAGCAGCTATGCGTAAAAATGGGCTGCACTCTGTGTGTGAAGAGGCATCGTGCCCGAACCTTGCTGAGTGTTTCAACCACGGAACGGCCACCTTTATGATCCTCGGCGCCATCTGTACACGCCGTTGCCCGTTCTGCGATGTGGCGCATGGCCGTCCGGTGGCGCCTGACGCTAACGAACCACAAAAACTGGCGCAGACAATTGCCGATATGGCGCTGCGTTATGTGGTTATCACCTCTGTTGACCGTGACGATCTGCGTGACGGCGGTGCACAGCATTTCGCGGATTGCATCACCGCAATCCGTGAAAAAAGTCCGTCCATCAAAATTGAGACGCTGGTTCCGGACTTCCGCGGTCGTATGGATCGCGCACTGGATATCCTCACCGCAACGCCGCCGGACGTGTTTAACCACAACCTGGAGAACGTGCCGCGTATCTATCGCCAGGTACGTCCAGGTGCGGATTACAACTGGTCACTGAAACTGCTGGAGCGCTTTAAAGAAGCGCATCCGGAGATCCCAACCAAATCAGGTTTGATGGTAGGGCTTGGCGAAACGAACGCTGAAATTATCGACGTGATGCGCGATCTGCGCCGCCACGGAGTGACGATGCTGACGCTGGGGCAGTATTTACAGCCTAGCCGCCATCACCTGCCGGTCCAGCGCTATGTCAGCCCGGACGAGTTTGACGAAATGAAAGAAGAAGCGCTGGCAATGGGCTTTACCCATGCGGCGTGCGGCCCGTTCGTTCGCTCTTCCTATCACGCGGACCTGCAGGCAAAAGGCATTGAGGTGAAGTAACACCTGCTTACACTCCAGACAAAAAAACCGGCCTCTACGCCGGTTTTTTTTCGCCTGTCGGGGCGGCTCACTCTTTGTGAGTGAGTTTTTCTGCTGTCACTTCGTCAGCGTCTTTCTTCGCAGCATCGTCATCATTCATGGCTTTTTTGAAGCCTTTGATGGCCGCGCCCAGATCGCCGCCCAGCGTACGCAACTTCTTGGTTCCAAATAGCAGAACAACCAACGCGGCCACGACCAGCAGCTTGGTAATACTAATTTCACCCATAGATACCTTCTTTCGTAAAACAGGCTGTATAAAACGTCATTATAACCTGACTTCATTAACGGTCATTCGACGCGCGCACACAATAGCAATCTGTAACGAGATGAATCAAGCATTGTTTAAAAAAACATCACAGGAGTTGCGGCGGCGCAAAGCGTCGGTTCTGTAAAACAGGAAGTTTCTCTCGCGTTTGCACCACGCGGTCTGCAGTGACATCCGCATAAATTAGTTGTGGTGCTTCAGCTGCCGCAGCAATAGTTACGCCTTGCGGATCGATAACCCGACTCTGACCGATATTCTTGTTGCCGCACTCCCCGGCGGCCACCATGTAACAGGTGGTATCCAGCGCCCGCGCAGACAGTAATGTCGCCCAGTGCTGCTCTTTTAGCGGTCCTCGCACCCATGCGGCAGGCAGAACCAGCAGTTGTGCGCCAGCAAGCGCCAGTGCCAGCGCCAGTTCCGGAAACCGCAAATCATAACAGGTCATCAACCCGACCTTCATTCCGTCAATCTCAATCAGCGGTGGCAGAATGTTGCCTGCATCCACTCGCGCCGACTCCTGCATATTAAATGCATCATAGAGATGGAGCTTTGCATACTGTGCAATGATTTCCCCCTGGTATAACGCCACCAGCGTATTGACGGCCCGTCCTTCCGAGGAAGGCACATGCACCGTCAGTATGGTGGTCATACTGTTCCGGCGACTCTCTTCAAGTAGCAAATGCAGGAAGCCACCATCCAGCCTCTGCGCCGCTTTTACAGAAAGATGGGGGTCTGCATCATCCCGGGCCAGTAACGCCTCTGGCAGCACCAGCAGCGATGCCTGTTGCTGTGCCGCTTGCGCCATCAATTCGACACAAGTTAATGCATTAGTTTTCCAGTCCGGTGTAACGGCAAACTGCCCGACTGCAACAATCATCGTTTTCCCTCCGCTGTGCCGTCGTAGCCAGAAAGTGGCTGCGGCGCTAAACTCAACACTCTAGCAAATCAAATAGCAGGATTTCACGGTGTTACAACTTCTTTTAGCGGTATTTATCGGTGGCGGTACAGGTAGCGTTGCGCGCTGGATGCTCAGCATGAAGCTAAACCCGGCGCATCAAATCATTCCCCTTGGCACATTAACCGCCAACCTGATGGGCGCTTTTATTATTGGCATGGGGCTGGCGTGGTTCAATCGAATGACACATATCGATCCGGTGTGGAAAGTGCTGCTTACCACCGGCTTCTGTGGCGGGCTGACGACATTTTCCACCTTTTCGGCTGAAGTGGTGTTTTTGTTGCAGGAAGGTCGTGTCAGCTGGGCGTTGTTGAACGTAGCAGTTAACCTGCTGGGATCGTTTGCGATGACTGCGCTGGCTTTCTGGCTCTTTTCGGCCGTTAATGCAAACTGAAGGCAAAAAAAACCCGCCTTATCAGCGGGTTTTGGAATTCTTGCTTACGTAGCTGAATTAAACAGGCATTACGTTTGCAGCAGAAGGGCCTTTGGCACCGTTAGTGATTTCAAACTCAACGCGCTGACCTTCAGCCAGAGTTTTGAAACCATTGCTCTGGATTGCAGAGAAGTGTACGAACACGTCTTTGCTGCCATCTTCCGGAGTAATGAAACCGAATCCTTTGGATTCATTAAACCACTTAACGTTACCTTTAATCTTAGACATCAAAATTACCTTTACATGAAAAAACGACACAAATGCTGTGTCGGGTATCAGTACATCAATTGTGGCGACCTTTGTCCAGTCGTTATTCGCTAAAAAGTGATAAATGTCGCTAAGTTTTGTTCTTTGACGCTTTATTCCGCATTTTTTGTACTGCTTAAGAACTGTGCAGAGCATCATCCGCTGGCCAAATCAGAACTGAAAGCGCATCCACGCGAAGTAAACGTTTCCGTTATTGTAAGTTCCTGGGATGTAGGTCATCTGGAATGTTGCCGGCCCATAGCCAATTGAAGCCAGCGGTAACAGCACCGGAATCGGAATGTAATGCCAGTTATCGCGTGCAGTCACGCCTGCGGTGTAACCGAGCCCGAGACGAAAATTATCATCCGCCAGTGGTCGCCAGGTTTTCTCCCAGCCATAGCCGCCAATCGGTTCCCATTTGTTAAACGAATCTTTAAAGGCCATCAGGTACAAGCCGTGCCAGTTGCCTTTCTCATCCCAGCGATCCTGACCAAATCCGGCGCCCCATGGGCGTTCGTTATAACGGTCGGTTTTCTCCTTGTCATAAGCAAAACGCGCATGCCAGGTAATAGCCGGTACATAGAGATCGTAATGCTCTGGCGCTTGCCAGGTTTGCTTTACGTTGTCGGTAAAATCGGAGAACCAGGACTGCTGAGCTGCGTGCGTCAGGGAAACCACCGAAAACTGACAAAATATAGCGAAGAGTGTGAAAATTTTATTTTTAACAGACACCGTATGCATTCCATTTTACGTATTGACGTATAGTCTGTAGCAGGATATCTGAATAAACTCTTAACGAAATCAGATTAATTCTGAAAACATAGCGAAAATTCCTTATTCCGCTAATCATTTTCAGGTTAAATACAATATGTTACGCCGCAACAATATTGCGGCGTACATTTTCTTAGCGTCGACGATGCAACAAGTAATACACCGCCGGAATGACCAGCATCGACAGTAATGGCGCAGTGACCATACCGCCGATCATCGGCGCAGCGATACGGCTCATGACCTCTGATCCGCTGCCACTGCCCCACATGATGGGCAACAATCCTGCCATAATAGTCGCGACAGTCATCACCTTCGGCCGCACACGCAATACGGCCCCCTCATGAATTGCCCGCAGCAACATCTTATTTCCTCCCTGCGGATCGCATTGACGATATTTATCCAGTGCGTGGTTCAGATAGAGCACCATAATAACGCCGAACTCCGCCGCAACACCGGACAGCGCAATAAATCCAACGGCCCCGGCAACGGATAAGTTATATCCCAGTAGCCACAATAACCAGACACCGCCAATCAATGAGAAGGGTAATGTCCCCATTATTAACAGGGCATCGGTGACACGTTTGAAGGTAATAAACAGCAAGACAAAGATAATCATTAACGTTACCGGCAAGACGATCTTCAGCTTCGCCGTTGCACGCTCCAGATATTCAAACTGACCGGACCACGACAGTGTCACACCTTGCGGTAGCTTAACCTGCTGCGCCACTCGCTGCTGCATCTCTTCAACGGCGGATTTTAAATCTCGTCCGCGCAGATCGACGTAAATCCAGTTGGACAGGCGCGCATTTTCGCTTTTCAGCATCGGTGGCCCTTCCGTAACTACGATATCGGCCAGCTCACCAAGTGCAATCTGGCTGCCATTCTCGGTTATTACGGGTAATGTGCGCAGATCATCGACGTTATCGCGTATTTCACGCGGATAACGCACATTAATCGGGAAGCGTTCACGACCTTGCAGCACTTCGCCAATATTTTCCCCACCCACCAACGTGGAAACCAGTGATTGCAGCTCTTTCACCGAAACGCCATAACGCGCGGCCTGCGCCCGGTTGATGTTGATATCGACATAGCGCCCGCCCGCCAGCCTTTCCGCCAGTGCCGAAGTCACTCCCGGCACGGTTTTCACAACCTGCTCGATTTGCTGCGCCACGCGCTCGATATCGGCGATGTTATTACCGTTCACCTTTATGCCGACTGGGCTTTTAATACCGGTCGCCAACATATCCAGGCGGTTACGGATCGGCGGTACCCAGACATTCGCAATCCCCGGAATACTCACGGTCTTATCCAGCTCATCAACCAGTTTCTCCGGCGTCATTCCAGGGCGCCACTGGTCACGCGGTTTAAAGCGGATGGTCGTTTCCACCATGGTGAGCGGCGCAGGGTCCGTTGCCGTCTCCGCCCTTCCCGCTTTACCAAACACGCTTTCCACTTCCGGCACGCTTTTGATCAGCCGATCGGTTTGCTGCAACAAACGGCTGGCTTCACGGGCGGAAATCCCCGGCAGCGTCGAGGGCATATACAATAAATCGCCTTCATCAAGCGGCGGCATAAACTCACTGCCCAGACGACTTAACGGCCACAGCGTCGCCACCAGCAACAACAGCGCAATGCCCAGCGTCGCTTTCGGCCATGCCAGCACTTTATCCAGTAGCGGCTCGTACAGACGGATCAGAAAGCGGTTAATCGGATTTGCTTTTTCATCGGGGATTTTGCCGCGAATAAACAACCCCATCAGCACCGGTACAAGCGTGATCCCAAGCCCTGCCGCAACCGCCATCGCCCAGCTTTTAGTAAATGCGAGCGGGGAAAACATTCGCCCTTCCTGCGCTTCTAGCGAAAACACCGGAATAAATGACAGCGTGATGATCAACAGGCTGCAAAACAGAGCAGGACCAACTTCCACCGCCGCCCGCTCTGAACAGCGCCAGTAATCAGCACTCGTCGGTTGACGATCGGGGTTATCATGTCGCCACTGCTCCATCACCTTATGCATGTTCTCGATCATCACAATCGCGGCATCCACCATGGCGCCAATGGCGATGGCAATCCCGCCAAGCGACATAATGTTGGCGTTGATGCCCTGATAGTGCATGACAATAAACGCGCCAAGAATCCCCAGCGGCAACGAGACAATGGCCACCAGCGCAGAGCGGAAGTGGAACAAGAACAGCGTACAAACCAGAGCAACAACGATAAACTCTTCAATCAGTTTATGGGTGAGCGTCTCAACCGCATGCTCAATCAGCGTTGAACGGTCATAAACCGGTACGATCTCCACCCCGGCGGGCAGCGTTTTCTGTATTTCACCCAATTTGGCTTTAACGGCGTGGATAGTATCCAGCGCATTTTTGCCGTAACGCATGACGATAATACCGCCTGCAACTTCCCCTTCGCCGTTGTACTCCGCCACGCCGCGTCGTAGTTCCGGCCCCAACCGCACCGTCGCCACATCTGAAAGCATCACCGGCACGCCCTCGCGGCTGGCGATCACTATCTGACGAAAATCCGACAACTGCCGCAAATAGCCGGTTGTACGCACCATGAACTCGGCTTCGCCCATCTCCAGCAGCGCGCCGCCGCTCTCCTGGTTCGCCGCCTGCACCGCATTGACAATCTGTTCATGGGTAATATTCAGCGCCCGCATTCGTGCCGGATCCGGCACAATCTGATACTGACGTACCATCCCGCCAACACTGGCAACTTCCGCCACGTTCGGCACCGTTTTTAGCTCGAACTTCAGCGTCCAGTCCTGTAAAGCGCGTAGATCCGCCAGATTGTGCTTACCGCTGCGATCAACCAGCGCATACTCATAAATCCAGCCAACGCCGGTAGCATCCGGCCCCAGCCCGACGTTCACCCCGGCAGGCAGCGAGGACTGGATCTGGCTTAGATTCTCCAGCACCCGCGATCGCGCCCAGTAGAGATCGGTATCGTCCTCGAATAAAACATACACATAGGAATCGCCGAACATCGAATAGCCACGTACCGTTTTTGCGCCCGGCACGGAAAGCATGGCAGTGGTGAGCGGATAGGTGACCTGGTCTTCAATAATTTGCGGCGCTTTGCCCGGATAGCTGGCGCGAATAATCACCTGCACATCCGACAAATCCGGTAGTGCATCGAGCGGTGCGCGTTGAACCGCCCAGATCCCCCAGCCGGTCAGCACCAGAGCGGCCAGCAGGATCAACAAGCGATTGCGCAGCGAGGCACGAATAACGGCGGCGATCATTTCATCTCCTCCTGCATCGGCATCAGGTGAGTGATGACTGCGCCCTCTTCATCATCCAGTACAAAGCTGAACATCACTGTCTCGCCCGGCTTGACACTGGGATCGGGTTGTTTGAGCACGAAGTCCATCGTCATCGCTCCCCAGTTCAGTGCCGGAATGGGTTGGTGCGACAGGGTAATACTGCCTGCTTCGATGGCTTTCACCACGCCGGTTCCTTCATAAGTCTCGACTTTTTTCGCCGCTGGCTGTTGTTGCGCCTGCTGTTCCGGCAATGCACTGCGCAAACTGGCTTCCGAATCAATCAGGAACTGGCCGGAAGTGACCACGTTGTCACCTTCCTTGACGCCGGACAGCACTTCAGTCCAGCCTTGCGCCGTGCGCCCGGTCGTCACGTTTGCCGCCTGGAAGTGGCCATCGCCCGTAGCCAGCAGCACACGGCTGGCAGCCCCCGTTGCAATCAGCGCCTCTTCCGGGATCGCCAGCACTGCCGGTTGCCGTGCAGATTCCGGCTGCGTCACGGTGAGAAACATACCGGGTTTGAGTTTTTGCTGCGGATTATCGAGCACAATGCGCGCTTTCAGCGTACGGGTGGTGGTCTCCAGTTGCGGCAACAATTCGCTGACGCAGCCATGAAACTGCTCGCCCGGCCAGCTTGCAGAAGTTGCTATCACTTCGCTGCCTGCACTGAGCGCCTGTGCCTGGCTTTGCGGATAATCGACAACCAGCCACACCGGATCGAGGCTGGCGAGCTCAAACAGGGTTTGCGTGGCGGCCACTTGTGCGCCTTCACGGGAATCCAGCTTGACCACGTAACCGTCGCGATCGGCGCGCAGCGTCAGACGGGTTTGTGGTTTCCCACTGCGCTCGACAGCGCGGATAATCGCTTCCGGCATAAACTGCAATGCCAGACGTTCGCGGGCAGCGCGCGTCAGTTCGCCATCGCCCAGGTGGCGTACCGCCAGATACTCCTGCTGAGAAGTCGTCCATTGCGGGATCCACAACTGTGCCAGCGCTTCGCCTTTTTTCACCCACTGCTGCGGCGCACGGACAAACAGTTTTTCTACCACGCCCGCCGCCGGAGAAGGCACGCTCTGGATGCTGCGTTCATCGGTGGTTACGGTGGCAAATGCAGAGAAGGCGCTACCGAGAACGCGTTTTTCCACTTTTGCCGTGGTCATGCCGAGATTCTGCTGCTGCTGCGCACTTACGCTCACACCGCCGCTGGCCGGGGCTTCATCGGCATAACGTGGTTTGAGTGGCATATCCATAAACGGTGATTTTCCGGGTTTGTCAAAACGCTGATCCGGTACCATTGGGTCGTACCAGTAGAGCACTTTGCGTTCCTGCGCTTGTTCGCCGGATGCGGCAGGCGCGGTGTGTTGCCGCCCGATAAAATAGCCTGCGCCCGCTGCGACACATGCGGCGATCGCGACAGCCAAGAGGGTCTTCTTCATCACATCAACTCCTGCGGGATCAACCAACGGATCGCGGCCCATTTCTGCGCCATCTCTTTCTCGGCCTGATTAACGGCCAGCTCGCTGTCGAGGACGTTACGGCGCGCTTCCAGCAGCGCCGACAAATCCGACTGCCCGGAACGATACTGGGCTGCCAGCAAGGTGGCGCGCTGACGCACCATCGGCAGCACTTCATCGCGCTGGCGCATCCACAGCGTTTGCGCCGCGTTGTACTCAGCAATCAGGGAATGCAGTTGCGCCATATGATCCCGCTCGGCCAGCGCCAGTTGATCGTTGGCCTGCATGGTGCGCGAGACATCCGCAGCGTGATCTTTATCCTGACGATGGGACTGGAACAGCGGCAGGTCGACGGTGAACATCACCCCGGCCATATCCTCGTAACCTTCAGCGCGACGTCCGTACCACACTTCAACTTCCACATCCGGAATGGCCGCAATCGCTGACTCCGCCGAACGCGCTTTCGCGCTGTTGGCGGCGCTGGCGGCAGCGACAATGTCAGGATGCTGAGCAATGCCCTGCTCCAGCGTTTTTTCATCGGCAGGCAAGCGTTGATAACGAGGAAGATCGCCAGAAACGGCAGTCACCGTCTCTCCGGTAAGCTGCATCAAGCGGGTTTGTGCCAGTTGCACATCACGTTCGGCGAGGGTGACTTTGTCGCGCATCGCGCTTAAGCCCACGCGAAATGCCAGCACGCTGTCCGGCGCGGCATTACCTGCGCCGACACTGGCGCGCTGTGCGCCCTGCTGGCGTTCCGTTTCTGCCAGCAGCTTACGCGCGGTTTGCAGCGCCTGTTCTGACAACGCCAGATCGAGCCACGCCTGCGCGGTATCACGCTGTAAATTAGCGCGCACCACTGAGGATTTGGCACTGACGCTCTGCGCTTCGGCCAGCAGGGTTTCGGCTTTGCGGTCGCGTTTTTCCGCGCTGACGTACTGCTGCATGATGCCGATCCGCTGCATAGTCATTCCCTCACGGGTTAAGCGGCGGTCATTGTTGCCCTGCACCGGCACGTTTTCGATACCAAATTTCAGTTTTGGATCCGGCAACTGGCGGGCGGAATCCGCCATCGCATCCAGTGCCTGCGCTTCATTACGGTTGGCGGAAAGTTCGGCAGAGTAGCGTTCCGCGGCGGCCAGGGATTGCGTCAGCGTCAATGGCTCCGCCTGCACGGCGGAGCACATCAGTCCGAGCAATACCCCACCGAGCCGCAGGCTCAGTGAGTATCGTTTCATTGTCGCTCCCGGTTATTTTTGTGGCGTCAATGAAACGAGCTGGTAACCGCTCTCACTCTGAACAAAGGTGAAGCTCACCTTGTCGCCCACTTTTACCGCAGGCAACGCGCTGCCCTGCGCCAGTGCAAATTGCATGGTCATTGGCGGCCAGTTCAGCGCCGGAATAGCAGCGTGAGCGATGGAAACAGAATCGGCGGTGAGTTTTTTGATGGTACCCTGGCTCTGGTATTCCTGAGCCTGAGCCTGCATTGCCGCATGTTGCGACATATCGTGCATGCCGTGCATCGCATGCATATCTTCCGCCTGAACAGCGGAAACGGAGAACAACAGCACGCCAGACAGCATGCACAGTACATAAGAACGCATAATAAGACTCCTGTTAATCATAAATTAAATAAAATTCAATGAATTAACAGTTGTCTACTCCCTGAACCGGCAAAAACGGATCGTTGCCGGCGGGCCTGCGGCGGGCGGGGTTAATGACCAACCCTCATCGACGACGGGGGAACAAACCGGCGTAACTTCAGCCAGCGTTAGTGAAACCGGCAGCGCCACCAGAGGCGGGTGGCCGCTATCCTTCTGTGCTGCATCCGGCACGCAATGCTTTTCGCACAGCGGGGATTTCATCATGTCCATACGCGGTGTCGTATCCGACATCATCATATGGCTTATGTGCTGGGTTACTGCTCGCGATTCGTCAACCTGCAAGTCGCAGTGATGAGAAGCAATCGCCACCTGACTCTGGATTAATAGCCAGCCGAACGCCATCAGCAGCATCAACAGATGCCGCTTCATAAAGCGAATTCGGTATAGCCATTCAGCGTGCATAAAACACCAGGTCCGTGGGAAATTAACGGCGAGTATAAGCAGCACTATTTTTATTTTTAAAGATATTTTTAGCAAATTTACGTCTGGCGCTGTATTGAAACCTAAATAACCAAACTAATTAACTAGTTTTTATCATTTAAAATACAAAATTATCGTAATGCATTCGCTTAACTTATCAACCAGCCATTATTTATTCTGTAGATTGATAGCAAATTCCCGCGATATTTCCCTCAACATCACGCTTCATTGATTTTAATCATCTACGAACCGCACGTTATTCGGCACATTGCGTTGCTGATTTTTTTACTTACTTATCTTTCAGGTCAACCTCCGGGACCAATAACATGACTTTAACATTGATCGAACTGCTGATCGGCGTGGTGGTGATTGTCGGCGTTGCGCGCTATATCATCAAAGGCTATTCCGCCACCGGCGTGCTGTTTGTCGGCGGTCTGGCGTTATTAATCGTCAGTGCGCTGATGGGGCACAAAATATTGCCTGGTAGCGCCACCAGTACCGGTTACAGCGCCACGGATATTGTCGAATACATTAAAATCCTGCTGATGAGCCGCGGCGGCGATCTCGGCATGATGATCATGATGCTGTGCGGCTTTGCCGCCTATATGACGCACATTGGTGCGAACGATATGGTGGTCAAGCTGGCTTCGCGCCCGCTGCGTTTTATCAACTCACCTTATTTGCTGATGATTGCCGCGTACTTCGTTGCCTGCCTGATGTCATTGGCGGTGTCGTCCGCCACGGGCCTCGGCGTGCTGCTGATGGCAACGCTGTTCCCGGTGATGGTCAACGTCGGGATCAGTCGCGGTGCGGCAGCGGCGATTTGCGCCTCGCCAGCGGCAATTATTCTCTCACCCACTTCCGGCGATGTAGTGCTGGCCGCGAAAGCCGCCGAAATGCCGCTGATCGATTTTGCCTTCAAAACTACACTGCCAATATCGATTGTGGCGATTATCGCCATGGCAATCGCGCACTACTTCTGGCAGCGCTTTCTCGATAAAAAAGAGCACATTGTCAGCGAAATGCTGGATGTGAAAGACATCACCACCACGGCGCCGACGTTTTACGCTATTCTGCCGTTTACGCCAATTATCGGCGTGCTGATTTTCGACGGTAAATGGGGCCCGGAACTGCACATCATCACCATTCTGGTGATCTGTATGTTGCTGGCGGCAGCGCTGGAATTTTTACGCAGCTTTAATACGCAAAAAGTCTTCTCCGGGCTGGAAGTGGCATATCGCGGTATGGCCGACGCCTTCGCAGGCGTGGTGATGCTGTTGGTCGCCGCCGGGGTTTTCGCCCAGGGCTTGAGCACCATCGGCTTTATCCAGAGTCTGATCTCCATCGCCACCTCTTTCGGTTCGGCAAGCATTATTCTGATGCTGGTCCTGGTGATCCTCACCATGCTGGCAGCAATGACCACCGGTTCCGGTAATGCGCCGTTTTACGCCTTTGTCGAGATGATCCCGAAACTGGCCCATGAATCCGGCATCAACCCGGCGTATCTGTCGATCCCAATGTTGCAGGCATCCAACCTCGGTCGCACCATCTCTCCGGTTTCCGGCGTGGTGGTTGCGGTGGCCGGGATGGCGAATATTTCGCCATTTGAAGTGGTAAAACGCACATCAGTTCCGGTGATGGTTGGCCTGATTGTGGTGATTATTGCTACTGAATTTCTGGTTCCGGGGGTTGCGGTTCATTAATCAACAATAAACGCCACTTATGAAAAAGCGCCTGCCCGGCGCTTTTTTTATGCTTTAATAACTCATAGTAATTACCCGGACTCACCCATCAGGAAATGAAATGATTAAAAAGGGACTCTCCATCGGCCTGTGCGTTGCCGCCATCCAGTTCTCTTCTGCGTACGCAGCACCGCTCCAGCCCAAACAATATGGTGATTTCGATCGCTATGTGCTGGCACTATCCTGGCAGACCGGATTTTGCCAGAGCTTGCATGACCGCGGGCGTAGCGAACCCGATGAATGCCGTCTGCAAAAAGAGCCCGCCAATAAAGCGGATTACCTGACGGTACACGGTCTGTGGCCAGCTCTGCCGAAATCCATCGCCGTGCGCGGCGTCGACGATCGTCGCTGGATGCGTTACGGCTGTGCTACCCGCCCGGTTCCCAATATGCCGGAAGCCAGAGCCAGCCAGAAATGCGCCGCAGCGGAAAGCGGTTTATCGCTGGAAGTGGCGAATAAACTGAATGCCGTCATGCCCGGTGCAGGCAGCAATACCTGCCTTGAGCGTTATGAATATGCCAAACACGGCGTCTGTTTCGGATTCGATCCGGATGACTATTTCGGTGCGATGGTGCGCCTGAACACCGAAATCAAAGCCAGCCCGCTCGGCGTTTTCCTCGCAGAAAATTACGGAAAAACCGTTACCCGCGATGCATTCAACGCAGCCGTCGCCAAAGCCTACGGCGAGCAAAGCGTGAAAGCGGTGAAGTTGACCTGTAGCGGCAATCCGGCGTGGCTGACGGAGATGCAAATCGCCATCAAAGCCGATGCCATCAATGCCCCGCTGGTCAGCGGTTCCTTTTTGCCGCAGCCGCATCCCGGTAACTGCGGGAACAGTTTTGTGATTGATAAAGCGGGTTACTGAGCCGACGATCGGAACATTCATAATTCCGGCAAATGTGCGCCGCATCACTTCACACCGGGCCGCGCTCTCAGTATCATCCGTTGTAGACAAACCCTCGCTGCCCGTCGGCGAGGGTTTTTCTTTGGATCAATCAAACAACATGGAGTAACTGATGTCCAGACCTGCCATTATGATTAATGAGCGAGACGCCGAGCGTCTTGACCGGTTGCTGGAGCAACCTGATTATGCCAGCCTGCCGGTCGCGGATGCGTTGAATGATGAGCTGGATCGCGCTCAGATGTGCGCGCCGGAAGCGATGCCGCACAATGTAGTAACAATGAACAGCACGGTGAAATTCCGCGAACTGAAAAGTGGTGAAGAGCGGGTGCGCACGCTGGTGTATCCGGCGCAGATGACCGACAGCGCCACGCAGCTTTCCGTGCTGGCTCCGGTTGGCGTTGCGCTGCTCGGTTTGCGGGTGGGTGACAGCATTCACTGGCAGTTGCCGGGCGGCACCACCACCGATCTTGAAGTGCTTGAGCTGCTTTACCAGCCCGAAGCGGCAGGCGATTTCCGGCTTTAATTCCCGCTGCTTTTTCCGCAGAGGATGCGCCCGCATCCTCTTTCCGTTCCCGCCATCCTATTCTTCATATTTGCCATATACGCAGCAAAAAATTCACGCCCTTTATGGTTCAATCAGCACAACATAACCCACAGGGAGAAGCGTTTATGTATCAGACCATTATTATGCCGGTTGATGTTTTCGAAATGGCGCTGAGTGACAAAGCGGTGCGCCACGCTGAGTTCCTCGCCCAGCGCGAGGGCGTTATTCATCTTCTGCATGTATTACCCGCTTCCGCCAGCATGAGTCTGCACCGTTTTGCTGCCGATTTGCGCCGCTTCGAAGAGCATTTGCAGCAGGAAGCGCAAACCCGCCTCGACACCATGAAGACCCATTTTTCCATTGAGCCGTCACGCGTGCGCACCCATGTACGTTTTGGCAACGTGCGAGATGTGGTCAATGAGCTGGCAGAAGAACTGCTCGCGGATATGGTGGTTATCGCCTCGCGCAATCCGTCAATTACCACTCACCTGCTCGGCTCCAATGCCGCCAACATCGTGCGCCACGCGCATATTCCGGTGCTGGTGGTGCGGTAAATATTGTTGGGTTGCCGGATGGTGCTAATGCCATTCGGCATAAAAAAAGAGGCTACCCGAAGGTAGCCTCTTTCATTTGCAGGTATTGCTTACTTTCTTATTTTGCTTATGCAGTCTTAGTGCGAATCAGGTAATCAAACGAACTCAGGGAGGCTTTAGCGCCTTCACCGGTCGCAATGATGATCTGTTTGTACGGCACCGTGGTGCAGTCGCCCGCCGCGAACACGCCTTTCACGCTGGTTTCGCATTTGGCGTCGATGATGATTTCGCCCATGCGGTTGCGCTCAATCGCGCCTTCCAGCCAAGTGGTGTTCGGCAGCAGACCAATCTGGACAAAAATCCCGGCCAGCGCGACCTGATGTACGTCACCGCTGATGCGGTCACGGTACTCAAGGCCGGTCACTTTGCTGCCGTCGCCTTTCACTTCGGTGGTCTGCGCGTTCAGAATGATGTCGACGTTTTTCAGGCTGCGCACTTTATCCTGCAATACCTGGTCGGCTTTCATTTCCGGGGCGAATTCCAGCAGCGTCACGTGCTCAACAATCCCCGCCAGGTCGATAGCCGCTTCCACGCCAGAGTTACCGCCGCCGATCACCGCCACACGTTTGCCTTTAAACAGCGGGCCGTCGCAGTGCGGGCAGTAGGTTACGCCTTTGGTGCGATACTGATCTTCACCCGGAACGTTCATGTTGCGCCATTTCGCGCCGGTCGCAATGATGATGCTGCGAGCTTTCAGCACCGCGCCGGACGCGGTTTCAATCTGGTGCAGACCGCCTTCAACTGCCGCCGGGGTCAGTTTTTTGGCGCTCTGGCTGTCAATCACATCCACGTCGTAATCCGCTACGTGCGCTTTCAGTGCACCCGCCAGTTTCTGGCCTTCGGTTTTCGGTACGGAGATGTAGTTTTCGATATCCACGGTATCCAGCACCTGGCCGCCGAAACGCTCGCCCATCAGGCCGGTACGAATACCTTTACGCGCAGAGTAGACTGCCGCCGCCGCGCCCGCCGGGCCGGAACCGACGATCAATACATCGTAAGCGTCGCGTTTGTTCAGCTCTTCGGCCGCACGTTTTTCCGCGCCGGTATCGATTTTGGCGACGATTTCCGTCAGCGTCATACGCCCCTGGCCGAACTCTTTACCGTTCACGAACACCGCCGGAACGCCCATTACGTTGCGATCGGTGATTTCGTTCTGGAACGTACCGCCGTCAATCGCCGTATGTTTGATGCGCGGGTTCAGCACGGCCATCAGGTTCAGCGCCTGGACTACGTCCGGGCAGTTATGGCAGGAGAGCGAGTAATAGGTTTCAAATTCAAAGTCACCGTCGAGATCGCGGATCTGCTCCAGCAGCGCCTGCGCCTCTTTCGACGGATGCCCACCGGTCCACAGCAGTGCCAGCACCAGTGAGGTAAATTCGTGACCCAACGGCGAACCGGCAAAGCGCGGGCCGCTGGTTAAGCCTGGGTTGGTGATCAGGAATGACGGTTTGCGCACCGCCAGGCTGTTGTCTTCTTTAAAGGAGACTTTGTCAGACAGCTCAGCGATTTCGCCCAGCAGTTCTTTGATTTCTGCCGATTTCGCGCTGTCATCCAGCGTAGCAATCAACTCAACAGGTTTAGTCAGTTTCTCAAGGTAGGCCTTGAGCTGGGTTTTCATTGTGGTGTCGAGCATTCTTAATCCCTCGCTTAAAACATCATCATGCAAGCCGCGTTGTTCAGGGCTGCATCAATGCAACTTGCATCATGGTGCTGAATAAAACGGGCACCAAAAGCACCCGTTTGTAAGATAATTTCCCCAGTATTTCGTGTCAGAGCAAGGCGACCAGCCTGAAAGTACCCGGCAGCTTACATCAGTAAGTGACCGGGGTGAGCAGGTGACGCCAACGCCGTAATGACGCCGGGAAATTTAGATTTTGCCGACCAGGTCCAGAGACGGAGCCAGAGTCGCTTCACCTTCTTTCCATTTAGCCGGGCAAACTTCGCCTGGGTGAGAAGCAACATACTGAGCCGCTTTGATTTTACGCAGCAGATCAGAAGCGTCACGGCCGATGCCTTCAGCGGTTACTTCGATGGCCTGGATGATGCCCTGCGGGTCAACAACGAAAGTGGCACGGTCAGCCAGACCTTCGTTTTCACGCATGTTTTCGAAGTTACGGGTCAGGGCGCCAGTCGGGTCGCCGATCATCGCGTATTTGATTTTCGCGATGGTTTCAGAGCTGCTGTGCCACGCTTTGTGGGTGAAGTGGGTGTCGGTAGAGACAGAGTAAACGTCTACGCCCAGTTTCTGCAGCTCTTCGTAATGGTCAGCCACGTCGCCCAGTTCAGTCGGGCATACGAAAGTGAAGTCAGCCGGGTAGAAGAAGAAGACGCTCCAGCGGCCTTCAGTATCTTTCTCGGTTACTTCGATGAACTCACCGTTTTTGAACGCCTGGTTTTTGAAAGGTTTGATCTTGGTATTAATTAAGGACATCTATACTTCCTCCGTGTTTTCGTTGGGGTGTAAGTTAACGAACTTTGTTTGATCGAGCCAATGCGTTTGCTTTATCAAATCAATAAGCGTTAGCTAACAAACCCTAACGAGCAACCATGTGAACGGCTGATTTGCCAAAAGTAAAAAGGCCACCGCGACGGGTGGCCTCGATACCTGAAATACCCGTGGGTGCTTCAGCGCCAGCAAGCTGGCTATGCGTTGCGCTCATAACCTAAAGGCCATCAAGCTGTTCGATTAGAACACTGTGGGCGGCTGACGACAACGTTTCATTTCGCGATCCTGCCGATGATTGTGATAGGTTTTCCCTAAGTCGAATATTAACCATTTAATTAGTAAGGATTTTTATGCTTAAGCGCCTGTTAATGCTGACGTTGCTGCCGCTGACCCTGCATGCTGAAGAGTTACCTGCTCCGGTAAAAGCCATAGAAAAGCAAGGCATCACCATCATCAAATCCTTCGATGCGCCGGGCGGTATGAAGGGATATCTCGGTAAATATCAGGAGATGGGCGTTACCATTTACGTCACGCCGGACGGTAAACACGCCATCTCTGGCTATATGTACGACGAGGCGGGCACCAACCTCAGCGAGAAGTTAATCACCAAAGAGATTTACGCCCCGGCGGGCCGCGCGCTGTGGCAGCAGATGGAAAAAGCCGACTGGATCCTTGATGGCAAAAAAGAGGCGCCGCGCGTGGTGTACATGTTCGCCGATCCGTACTGCCCGTACTGCAAACAGTTCTGGCAGCAGGCGCGTCCGTGGGTGGAATCCGGCAAAGTGCAGCTGCGCACATTACTGGTTGGCGTGATCAAACCGGAAAGCCCGGCGGCCGCTGCGGCGATCATGAGTGCGAAAGATCCGGCGAAAAGCTGGCACGATTATGAACAGTCCAACGGCAAGATGGCGCTGACGCTGCCGAAATCCGTGCCGCCGGAGATCATGAAAAAGCTCAATATCAACCAGAAAATCATGGACGATCTCGGTGCGAATGCCACGCCAGCGATTTACTACATGAATGAAGATAACGTGTTACAGCAGGAAGTGGGCTTGCCGGACGCGGAAAAACTGAAAACCATTATGGGCGAGAAATAACGGCGGCGCAGACCGCGCCGCCGGGAAGCATTACAGCTTACGCAGGCGCTCTGCCGCGGCCAGCAGCGTCGATTCCTGTTTCGCGAAGCACAGGCGAATCAGCTTGTGCGGGAAGGGATCGGCGCAGAACACCGACAGCGGGATCGCTGCCACGCCCACTTCTTTGGTCAGCCACTGACAGAAACTCACGTCATCCAGATCGGAAACCGCACTGTAATCCGCCAGCAGGAAGTAAGTCCCCTCGCACGGCAAAATCTCCAGCTTGCTGTTGCTGAGCGCATTCACCAGCACATCGCGACGTGCGCGGTAAAACTCCGGCAACTGGCGATAATGTTCCGGCTCGGCACGCAGCATATCCGCCAGCGCCAGTTGAGCCGGGGTATTGACCGAGAAAGTCAGATATTGATGCACTTTGCGCAATTCGGCGCTGATCGCGGCAGGCGCGACGCAGTAACCCACTTTCCAGCCGGTCATATGATAGGTTTTACCGAATGACGATACCGCTACCGCCCGCTCGCGCAGTTGTGGATGCGCCAGCACGCTGGCATGGCCCTCTTCGGCAAAACAGATGTGCTCGTACACTTCATCGCTCAGCACGTAGATTTCACGATCGGCAATCGCCTGCCACAGCGCGGCAAAATCCGCCTTTTGCCATACCGTTGCCGACGGGTTATGCGGTGTATTCAGAATCACCAGCCGCGTACGATCGCTGAGCTGCGCGGCAAACTGCTGCCAGTCAACGCGAAAGTGCGGCGGCTGCAAAGCAATGCGTTTCAGCACACCGCCAGAAAGCTCCACCGCAGGCGCGTAGCTGTCGTAGCTCGGGTCAAAACAGACAACTTCATCACCCTGACGCACCAGCGCAGTGATCGCCGCATACAGCGCTTCTGTCGCCCCGGCGGTCACCGTAATATCGGTGTTCACATCCGGTTTATGGCCGTACAGTTCCGCCGTTTTATCGGCAATGGCTTCGCGCAGCGCCTGCACACCGGTCATCGGCGCGTATTGATTCGCCCCCTGCGCCACATGAAACGCCAGCCGCTCCTGCAAATAGCGCGGGCCGTCGAAATCCGGGAAGCCCTGCGACAAATTAATGGCGTTGTGCTGCTGCGCCAGCGCGCTCATTTGCGTGAAGATGGTGGTGCCTAAAGCGGGGAGTTTACTTTGCGGAATCAATGCGTTATTGCTCATCGTTGTGTGCCTGCTTGTAATACGCGTGTTGCTGCCACTATAACACGATGTTAGTATTTGGCAATCAAGACGCTTAGACGTCTATACGATAACAATATTCCTTATAAGGAAGGGTTATGACAGACCACCTGCAACTCCAACAACTCGTCGCCGCCTGCCACTGGATCGGCGCGAAAGGCTGGGCGCCCGCCACCGGCGGTAACATGTCCGTGCGCCAGGACGCCGACTGGTGCTGGCTGAGCGAATCCGGCAAAGACAAAGGCAGCCTGACGACAGCGGATTTTTTGCAGGTTTCCATTGCCGATAACCACGCGCCCTCCGGCCGCAAACCCTCGGCGGAAACCGGCCTGCATACTTTGATTTATCGCCTCTACCCGCAAGCTAACGCGGTGCTGCATGTGCACACGGTGAACGCTACGGTGCTCTCACGGGTGGAGAAATCCTCTGCCCTGTTGCTGAACGGCTTTGAAATGCAAAAATCCCTCAGCGGCCAGACCACGCACCTCGACACCGTGCCGGTGGCGATTTTCGATAACGATCAGGATATCGACGCGCTGGCCGCACGCATTGCCGACTATGCGCAGACGCACCCGCTGCGCTATGGTTTTCTGCTGCGCGGCCACGGGCTGACCTGCTGGGGGCGCGATGTCGCCGAAGCTCGTCGCCATCTGGAAGGGCTGGAATTTTTATTTGAATGCGAAATGCAGCGTCGCCTGCTGGAGAGACCATGATCCGCGCTATCGTTACCGATATTGAAGGCACCACCAGTGACATCCGCTTTGTGCACAACGTCCTGTTCCCGTACGCCCGCGAGCGTCTGGCCGGGTTTGTCACCGCAGAGCAGTACAAAGAGCCGGTCAGCACCATCCTCAATAATCTGCGTGAAGAAGTGGCGCAACCGGAGGCAACCGCCGCCGAACTGATCGAGGTGCTGTTTGCCTTTATGGATGAAGATCATAAATCGACGGCGCTGAAGGCGTTACAGGGGATCATCTGGCGCGACGGCTATGTGAATGGCGATTTTAAAGGCCATCTCTACCCGGATGTGCTGCCTGCTCTGGAAAAATGGAAAGCACAGGGCATTGATCTGTATGTATATTCCTCTGGCTCAGTGGAGGCGCAAAAACTGTTATTTGGCTACAGCGACGAAGGTGATATTACTCATCTGTTCAGCGGATATTTCGACACGCTGGTCGGCGCGAAACGGGACGTGCAGTCGTACCGCAATATTGCTACGCAAATCGGGCAGCCGCCCGCTTCCATTCTGTTCCTCTCCGATATTCATCAGGAGCTGGACGCCGCCGAAGCAGCAGGTTTTCGCACCACGCAATTGATTCGCGGCGATGATGACGCAGCCAGCCATCATTACCAGGTTAACTCTTTCAGCAACATTAAGCCGGAGCAGATCCCTTCATGAGCGCACTGACGATTTATACCGACAAAGATGCCAGCACGCCGGTGTGGCACAGCACAGAGGCCAGTGAAATTCAGCAGCAGCTAAACGCCAAAGGCGTGCGTTTTGAACGCTGGCAGGCGGACCGCGATCTGGGCGCCAACCCGACGCCAGAGACGGTGATCACCGCTTACCAGCATGCCATCGACAAACTGGTGGCCGAAAAAGGCTATCAGAGCTGGGATGTGATCAGCCTGCGCGCCGACAACCCGCAAAAAGAGGCGATGCGCGCCAAATTCCTCAACGAACACACCCACGGTGAAGATGAAGTCCGCTTCTTCGTTGAAGGCGCGGGCCTGTTCTGTCTGCACATCGGCAGCGAGATCTACCAGGTGCTGTGCGAGAAGAACGACCTGATTTCCGTACCCGCCGGCACCCCGCACTGGTTTGATATGGGCTCAGAGCCGAACTTCACCGCCATCCGTATTTTCGATAATCCCGAAGGCTGGATCGCGCAGTTTACCGGGAGTGATATTGCGCAAGGGTATCCGCGCCTGGCGTAGTTTTTACATAGGGGATATATTATCCCCTTCAAAAATATCGTTTCCGAATCCAATCAGCGGCTTCATAATAATGAATGACTTAGCTATCATCGTGTTTTAATAAAATTCCATTTATAGTGCATAATTATTTTCTTTTAATCTTTTTGCGGTTTCAACTTTTCAGATAGAACATCGCGAAAATTTTCAAATTCATCACACTCAAGCTTTCTGTCCCCTGTCAGAGTTAAGACCTTATTATTCCATAGTATTTTGGCTGATTCTATTCTTGTTAATATCAATGTATAAGAACTGTTGTCCTGATCCTGAAGTTGATTCAATTTATAATTTGTGACATCCAACGATATAGCAGCATTTGCTAAACTTTTTGGGAAGTGAGTGAAGAAAGACTTCTTTTCTGTGCCTAATTCAAGGTCAGATATACTTTGATACCCGTGTCTAAGAATTTGGTCAACCCATTTTCTTTCAGGTGGCGCAGTCTTTACTGAAGAATGGAGATAACTCAGTGGATTACCTTGATAAACGTGAAGGAAATATCGTCCCGTTCGTGTAAGCCCATCTTTTTCCTCTCGTGGAATCAAGCCAATCAGCCGAATTAGATCCGCGACCACCAAGCCTCTATTCTGGGTGTAAGGGATTGATCCTTTAGTCTTCCTAAAATATTTTGCTTCTATCCAATTACTAAATCTGAAACCAAATTTGGCATAATCTTCAGAACCCGTGAACAATTTTGATAAATTCACATGAAGATCTGCCCTTATATTTCTTCTTAATTCTGAATATCTTTTTTCTGCCATTAAAAAAGAAATAGGGTTAGGAGCGTTCCTTCCATTTAACTCTTGTAGTATTGCCAGTGAGAATGCACTAACTATGCTAGCCTCGAAACCTCTCGCATATTCTTGGCGAGAGTAACCCGAACCTAATAATATTTCCGGAAGATTATGAAAGGCTTGTTCGATTAACATCTGAACCTCGACATAAGAAATATATAATGTATATCAACCCTATCCAATAACTAGATTTCGTTCCTTATTAATCAATTCAATGAATAAGTAAACTACATTTATTTAGAGCCTATCCCACGCTTATCCAATTCCCTGCGCAACAGCCGCTTAATCCACCCCGCTTTGTTATCGTCGCCGTCTTCTTTCATTGCGATAGCCAGTCTTTCTGATAGATCAGCATCCAGACGGAGTTGCACAACGTGCCTTTCTTTTTGGTTGTCTTTGGTTGACATTGGTTGCCACTCCTGTATATTTTACATGCTGGTGTTCAATGTACACCAATGTAGTGAATTTAAAAAGCAACGCCCCGAAGTGCGGGAACACTGTCGAGGCGTCTAACCACATCATTACTGGAGGTAATGTATGGCTGTTGCCAATGGTACCACGTACGGATATTTAAAGCCCAACCCCTTCTCTGCTAACGCTTTTGTTTGCCATTCCCTTTCCCGCCGTTCTGCTTTACAGGAGGTGCGCAATGCTGCCTGACACCGATATCCTCTCCTCTGAACTGCGCGATATTTTCCGAAAACTGGATCTCTCGCAGCTTAGTGCGGAAGAGACTTTTCAACTGGCGAACGGTTGTGAAGAACACATCGCCGGGCTTTGCCATGGTCTGCACTTTCTGGGAAAAACCTTCGTCTCATTTGCAGACAGCGACGTGCTGGAGTTTTCCCGCGAAAGCCTGTGTCAGTTAGGCCACGGGTTAAAATCCGCCGCATCTCTGCTCCCGGCGTTGATGGAACTTCATCAAATCACTGAACGAAAAATTATCGCAGAGGATTATCTGCTCTAACCCGACATGGCTCCCACGGCGCGCAGTCAACGTTTTTGGGAGCCTGCACGGTTTTTCATTTCACATCCCTTGCGACAGATACCCGGTTTGAGTTGCAATTCGCGCTGTCCGATCTTATCGTTATGTACGGATTTTAACCGTACATAACCTGATAAAGATTATTGGCTGGTCTGTATAAATTCAGGCAGCCGGGGAGAGAACCGCTATGCCCGCACTGAAAAAACAGCGCATAGATCTGCGACTAACGGATGAGGATAAGAAAATGATCGAAGAAGCGGCGGCAATGACCAATCAGACGGTCACACAATTTCTGGTTAACAGCGCTTCTGAACGCGCCGCGGAAGTGATTGAACAGCACCGTCGCCTGATTCTCAGCGAAGAATCATGGACCAGGGTTATGGATGCTATCGAAAACCCACCAGCACCGAATGACAAACTTAAACGCGCCGCAAAACGTCTGCAAAACATGGAGTGAATCGTGGACAACCTGACCATTGAGATGTTCTCAGGAGAGACAGAGTATGAAACAGGAGGTTTTGATTGTGGTGAGGTATCGCTCAACGCTTTTTTAACCAACCATCTCAAACGCCAGCATGATGGCAAAATTTTACGTGCCTGGCTCCTTGTGACGAAAACGCCCAGGCCGCGCATTTTAGGCTATTACACCTTGTCTGGCGGCAGTTTCGAGAAAGAACAACTGCCCACGAAAACGCAGCAAAAAAAGGTGCCTTATCACAATGTCCCCTGCGTCATATTAGGTCGGCTCGCTATTGATAAATCACTCCAGGGAAACGGCTGGGGAGAAATCCTGGTGGCTCATGCTATGAGGGTGGTTTACACCGCCTCACTTACCATCGGCGTATATGGATTATTTGTCGAAGCACTCACTGGCAACGCCAAAAAATTCTATGAAAAGCTGGGCTTCATTCCGTTAGCCGATGGCAACCAGCATTCACTGTTCTATCCAACAAAGTCTATTGAACGCCTGTTCGAAGAGTAAGCTATCTCCAGCGGCAGTGGGTAACGCCGTTCGTTAACGTATCCCCTGCAATATATCCCCTGGCTCCAGGCCCACCAATCTCGCCAGATGCACAACTCAACCACATCTAACCTTCTTTCACCACTCTCAATTTTGGCGATAAAAGATTGCGGGCGACCAAGCGCTTCGGAAAGTTGCGCCTGAGTAATGCCTCGTTCTTTACGGGCTTTTTTGAGCGCGATGCTCACACGCTGGTACTCTTCTGAATAGACGGATGCCATTTGCTCCACTCTTTTTTCACTATTGCGAAATCTCATTTTCATGAGCACCTTTTACCCCAAATGAAACAACCAGTCAGAGAGGCCTCTGTTTTTACCGCGGCGCTTTCTGCGTATTTACGGTAGCTAATCGTTTCTCGCAATGCCTTTCTACCAAAAGGTGTGATCCCCGCAGAATACGCTGCGCAACTCACTGGCAATCTCCCCCGCCACCAGCAACACTCCTTAAGCCAACAGACAAAAGGAGCGAAACATGTCGGGCGATTTTTACTGGATCAATGAACCGCAGCAGTGGCGCGAAGCGCAGGGCAAAGTCGAGGTGCTCACCGATGGCAACACCGATTTCTGGCGCAAAACCTGGTACGGGTTTGAACGCTTCAGCGGCCACGGTTATGTGCATGATGTAACGGGCGATTTCACTTTTCAGGTGCGAATTCAGGCGCCTTTTTCCGCGCTGTATGATCAGGCGGGCGTGCTGTTGGTGGCGGATGATCAGAACTGGTTAAAAGCCGGGATAGAGTTTAATGACGGTGCGCCGGCCATCGGCAGCGTGCTAACGCAGGGCTTTTCGGACTGGGCAACCGGTATTTTCAACGGCGATGCGGGAGATTTCTGGTTGCGGCTGAGCCGCAAAGGCGATGCATTGCGCCTGCAATACTCCACCGACGGACGCGTCTGGCCGCTGCTGCGGCTGTGCCATTTTCCCCATCCGCGCTGTGCGGTCGGCGTGATGTGTTGCACGCCGGAGCGAAGCGGGCTGGCAGTGAGTTTTACTGAAATGGCGTTAACGCCGCTGCTGGAGAAAGATCTTCACGATCTCAGCTAATGTTTTGCCCCGCCTTCTCTGCTCACAAAATCCGGCCAGTCCGGTTTCCCTGAATAACGTAGCTGGCCGGTAACACGCTTCTCTAAAAAGCACTCAGCGCATTACCTGCCGATGGATAATCAGGTAGCGTTAATCATTATTTTTATACTGCACCTTAATTATATTTCAGTAACGCTACATTGGGTTGTTAGTAATATGTAAAGATGTAGAATATATTTATTACAAGAAATCAAAATCACGAAAATATATTATACAGGCGATGCAGAAAAATACTCCACTGCACATTTAACCCTTGTATTACATGGCTTTTTTATTCGCTAACCGGGAAGATAACAAAAGCGATTTTTTATTTTTTAACCATGAAGATTTCCCTTTGGTCGCCGATAAAAATAACGTTACCCCTGGAAATGGAATGTACCTGAGGCCGTTATGACTATTTTAAAAAAACTGCTATTTGTTTTTGCCATTACCTTTATCGCCATGCTTCTGCTCGGCGGTTTGAGTATTCGCGCATTAGACAAAGCACAAGAACGCTTTGATTATGTTATTGATAATAGCCTGCCCAGTATCAGTAAACTCAGCGAGGCACTACAGCATCGCGAAGAGGGAAGGCGGCAAATTCTGATGTCATTGCTGATTAATGATGAAGCCGTTTTTACTAAACATATGGCGCAGGCGAAAGAGGAGTTGAATAAAACCAAAGAGATATTTGAATATTACAAAGCGAATTTAATCAGTGATGATACTGATGCCCAACAATTGGCCAGCACGCAACAATCCTTTGATGCTTACGCGCAGAAAGTAGAATCAATGACAGGCGTTTATCACCGTGACGGCATCGATGCGGCACGGCAGATGGTGTCGGATGGCGGAGTTACAGCAAATGCTTCCGTTGCATTAAGTGCGAATATCACGGAAATGTTGAAACGCAATTATAATATCGCTAAGGAATATGCGGCTAATAACCATACGCAGTATCAGAATACGTTCTGGTTATTAATTTCAACGATTATCTTTTTATTAGTACTGATTGCCGTATTTGCCTCACTCATTCTTGGCTATCTGAATAAAGGATTGAAAAACCTACAAACCAGTATGGGCACTATTAGCGAATCACTGGATTTAACCCTGAAAGTGGATCTCGATAAAAAAGATGAACTGGGCGCGACTGCGGCGAGTTTTAATGGCCTGATGGAAAAAATCCGCAATGTATTGAGTAGCGTGAAAGAGGCCAGCAGTGAAGTCGATACCGCCGCCAGTGAAATCGCCAAAAGCAACGACGATCTCTCTTCACGCACAGAATCACAGGCGTCCTCGCTGGAACAGACTGCCGCCAGTATGAACCAGCTTTCAGCGACGGTGAAACACAATAAGGACAACGCACAGGAGGCGAATGCCTTTATTGGCCGTCTGCAGACGATGATGAACGAAAGTCATCGCGAACTGAGTTCCCTGCAAAAATCGATCGATGATATTTCCGCTTCATCGGCGAAGATCTCTGAAATCACCGACATTATTGACAGCATAGCTTTCCAGACCAACATTCTGGCGCTCAATGCGGCAGTGGAAGCTGCCCGCGCGGGCGAACAGGGTAAAGGCTTTGCCGTTGTGGCGGGCGAAGTGCGTTCGCTGTCGCACCGCTCATCCGTTGCGGCACGGGATATTCGCGGGCTGATCGATGAAGCGATTAAGAATGTCAGTGAAGGGGTCAGCTATGCCTCCAGCGTTACTACGCGGATGAATAATGCGCTGGGTGCAGTGGATGAAACCACATTGCTGATTAATCAGGTGAATAACTCATCCAGCGAGCAGAGCCACGGTATTGAGCAGGTGAATATTGCCGTCAGCCAGATGGAAGGTAACCTGCAACAGAACGCCGCAATGGTCGAACAGATGGCTACCGCCGCCAATTCGCTCAGCCATCAGGCCGGGAAGCTGCTGAATGATGTGAATGCGTTCAGGTTGTAGCCGAAATGCCGGGTGGCGCTCGCGCTTACCCGGCCGGTTGTACTCAGAATACGGGGTAACAGCAGTGCAGAAGATCGGGTTACTTTATTGTCGCGAAGCCACCAGCACCTGCAAGTATTTCAGGCAACTGCCGCCCCATTTCATTTCCATATCGCGGTACAGTTCTTCCGCCAGCCGGTACTCTTCTTCGCTGAGGGGAGCATCCGCTTCAATGAGGTAATCGCAGATCGTTTCAAAAGCCAGCCCGCTTTCGTTGTAATCCACATAATCGATGGCAAATTGCAGCCTTTCAGCGTCCACACGCCCGAAAAAGCGCGCGCCAAAGGCTTTCACTCTTACATCCATCATCGCACTTCTCCGCCTTTATTCGTCACCAGTGCCGCTAACGCCGGAACCGACACCGCAATCAAAAACAATACAACACTGATAGCCTGGCTCCCCCTCTCGCGCCAGTTGCCGAGCAGCACCGAGAGCAGAAAAAACGCTGCGCCGCAAAATAACATCGTCACACCAAATACGCGGTTCGCCCGATACCAGGCCGCTTCATCACGCAGCGTAAGCGCCGTGCGCACACCGTAAAAACGGTTCGGTTTAATGCGCTGCCACGCCAGCGCCATCAGAACCAGGCAACCGATACTCAGGTAAACAAAGGTCTCGTTCATGGGTGAAGCTCCTTTCCCATTGCGGGCTTTTATCGTTATCCCGACAAAGGGATAAAACCCTTAATATCCCCAGGTCGGGACATTGCGCCCTGGATGACGAAATAAGAACCCACAAATCCTGGTGGGTGAATTTCACAACACGCACGGCTGTCACTGCAGCCGACAGTAGCAGATCGACTACTGTGCAAGAAAGGCGTTGCCGGATGGCGCGATTATCCGGCAAACCGGGTTACGCTTGCTGTTCCCGCTGGCGATGAATCCCCATTGCCAGCACCTGCGCCGGGTCAAACAGCGATAGGCTCTCAACCTGCGATAACAGCAGCACTTTGCGGAAATCCAGCGCCGGGCGCGGCCCGGAAGCCAGCTCGATATTGTGTTCGGCGTACCACGCGCTGTAGTTGTGCTCGACATGCAGATCCAGCGTCTTTTCATCGCGATAGCCGCTCAACATCGGGATCAGCACAATGTTGTTCGCATCGCCGCTGTCAAACGTAGCAGTGTGGATCATACCGATGTAAATGCGCTGCGACTTAAGCGTTATCCACGCCAGATCGCCCGTTTCCATACATTGATAAATCAGCCCTTCCACGCCGTTGGCGCGTGACAGGTGTTTATACAGTTCACGACGCCCGGAGCTGTCCAGCCGCGCGCTGCCGGACCAGTTTGATCGCCAGAGACAAAACAGAACGGCAAAAGCCAGCATAATCACCACCGGCGCCTGAATGCCTAAAAAGCTCCAGTTCATAAAACTCATGTGCAAGTGATGCTGTTCGGCGCCAAATTCCGCAGGCAGTTGGTTCATCACGGTGGAAGCGATTAACAGACACAGCCATAGCAGCGCCGTGGCCAGAATGCCCTGCAGGACAAAAACGCAGCCATAAAGCGCCACCAGAAAATAGACATCCCAGCCGAAGCTACGTTTGAATTTAAAGCGCGTGGAGAGATCGTGCGAGGTATACCAGTAGCCGCAAACCATTAATACCATGAAGATGGCGGTTCCCATATTTACGCCCTCTTCAATGCGTCAACATGACGTTTAAAATCGTCCTGCACCTGCTGACAGTGAATATTCACCGAGGTATTACCGTCGGCATCAACAACAATACGATCGCCATCTTCAATCGAATCCTGGATCTCGCTATGGCTCATCACCTGCAATAACCGATCGGGACTGGCAAACAACGAATACAACATTTTTTTCATTCATCACCTCCGCAGTCAGTATAGAAACCGACTGCGGATTATGTGTTTTTTTATCCGAACAGAAGCAAATAGGGCGTGATGAATGACCAGCAGTGCGCCGGACGCTTACGCCATGAATAGCGGATTAACATCGCCGATGTGCGAAGTAGGGGTGCAAATTCAATAGCCGCTTTTTGAAATAAAAAACCGGAGGACGCTCCCCTCCGGTCTGCCATTTACTGGCCGTAATAGGCGTGCGAACCGTGCTTACGCAGATAGTGTTTGTCCATCAATGCCTGCTGCATATCCGCAAGCTGCGGGGACAGTTGGCGTGAGAACAGCCCCATGTAAGCGCACTCCTCCAGCACCACCGCGTTATGCACTGCATCCGCCGCGTTTTTGCCCCACGCAAACGGGCCGTGCGAATGCACCAGCACCGCCGGGATCTGCATCGGGTCAATATCGCGCTGTTCAAAGGTTTTGATGATCACTTCCCCGGTTTCATACTCATATTCGCCGTTGATCTCCTCTTCGGTCATCAGCCGCGTACAGGGAATAGCGCCATAGAAGTAATCGGCGTGCGTGGTGCCCCATGCGGGCAGATCCAACCCGGCCTGCGACCAGATAGTGGCATGGCGCGAATGCGTATGCACAATGCCGCCAATCTGCGGGAAACGGCGGTACAACGCCAGGTGCGTCGGCGTATCGGACGACGGTTTTTTGCTCCCCTCCACCACGCGCCCGCTGGCAATCTCCACCACTACCATATCGTCGGCAGTCATCACCTCATATTCCACGCCGGACGGTTTGATCACCATCAACGTGCGCGTGTCGTCCACGGCGCTGACATTGCCCCAGGTAAAGGTCACCAGATGATGAGCGGGCAGCGCCAGGTTGGCGGCCAGCACCTCGGCTTTCAGTTGTTCTAACATGCGAATCCTCCTTCCTGCATACGCGCTTCAATCCAGCGCCGCGCCTGAATAATCTCCAGCACCGGCTCTTTGGCTTTTTCGGTCCACATCTCAATCAAAAATGCGCCGCGGTAGTTCAGTTGTTGCAGCGTGCGGAACACGCCGACAAAGTCGACGCAGCCTTCACCAAACGGCACATCACGAAACTGGCCGGGGCTGTCATCAGTCACCGGCTGTGTGTCTTTCAGGTGAATGGCGGCAATACGGTCGATACCCAGCGACAGTTCGGCACTGACATCGTTGCCCCACGCGCTGAGGTTGCCGACATCCGGATAGACGCTGAACCACGGCGACGCGAGCATCTCATCCCACTTTTTCCACTTACTGATCGAGTTCATAAAGGCGGTATCCATGATCTCGACCGCCAGCATCACTTGCGCGGCGGCGGCCTGTTCCACCGCCCACGCCAGCCCTTCGGCAAAACGCTGCTGCGTGCCTTCGTCATGCTCTTCGTAATAGACGTCGTAACCGGCAAGCTGAATGGTGCGAATACCCAGATCGCGCGCCAGACGAATCGCTTTGCGCATGATGTCGCGCGCCCGCTCGCGCACCGCTTCATCGCGGCTGCCAAACGGAAAACGCCGGTGCGCAGAGAGGCACATCGAAGGAATTGCCACGCCGGTTTCCAGCATCGCTTCCACCAGCGATGCCCGCTGCGCAGTGCTCCACTCCAGCCGTGATAAGCGCTCATCGGTTTCATCCACTGACATTTCGACAAAATCGAAACCGCAGCTTTTCGCCAGCACCAGCCTCTCCGGCCAGCTCAGCTCTTTCGCCAGCGCTTTTTCATAGATGCCTAACGGATGCGTACGCATTAGTTATCTCCCCAGATGGCGCGAATTTGCGCGTGGAAATCGCTCGCGGTCTGTGCCGGATCCGCCGCGCCGGAAAGCGCACGCCCGGCAATAAAGGCTTTGACGTTAATATCTTTAAACAGCGGCAGATCGGCAGGCTGCAGGCCACCAGTCACCGACAGTTCAAGGCCGATATCCGACAGCGCTTTCATCCGCGCCAGATCGGCCTCACCCCACTGCTGGCCGCTGGCCTGCGCATCGCGTCCACGGTGGTAAATCGCCTGACGCACGCCAATGCGGTACCAGTCTCGGGCATCATCAAACGTCCAGTTGCCGAACAGTTCGATCTGAATTTCGCCGTTATGCGCCTGCGCCACGGCGTGGCCTTTCTCAATGGTCGCCAGCGGCGCAGCGCAGATAATGGTCATCCAGTTCGCGCCCGCGCCCAACGCCTGTTGCGCCAGTGTTTCTCCGGCATCGGCCACTTTCCAGTCGGCAACGATAATCTTCTCCGGGCACTGCGCACGCAGGGCGCGTACGGCGTTTAGCCCCTCGCTAAGGCACAAAATGGTGCCGGCTTCGACGATGTCCACGTGATCCTGTAATAACGCCACATCGCGCCGGGCAGCCGCAAGGCTGGTATGGTCGAGCGCCAGTTGCAGTAATGGTCGGCTCATAACGTCTGCTCCTTAATGCGGGCGTGAAAGCCCTGTAGTGCTTCAATCAAAAACTGGTAATTCGCGTATTTGCGCTGGTAGGCGGCGTGCGCGGCCATATCGGGAGTGAGCGTGCGAATGTCATGCTTCAGCGTTTGCTGCGCGTGGTGAAAATCGCGGAATACGCCGGTGCCAACCAGCGCCGCCAGCGCCGCGCCGAAGCAGCCGGTCTCTTCCACCTGCGGTAACTCCACCGCTAAGCCGCTGACATCCGCCAGCATCTGCATCCACACTTCGGAGTGCGCCGGGCCGCCAGTGACCCGCAACGCACGCACCGCGGTAAAGCGTTCCCGCATGCGATTGAGGTGAGTCATATGGCAGAACACCACGCCTTCATACACCGCCTGCAACAGATGTGCGCGGGTGTGCAGCGCCTGCATGCCGTAAAAGCCGCTGGTCATCTCCAGCCCGGCGTTGCTGCCGTAGAGAAACGGCAGGAAGAACAGCTCGCTGCCTGCTTTCGGCAGACTGGCCACCGCCTGGTTGATCTCGTCGAAAGAGATGTCTCCCCACTGAGCGGTGAGCCACTCAAGATTGCCAGAGGAAGTCGGGCTGGCTTCATGCACGATGTACTGGCTGTCATTGACGTAGCGACCGTAAACATAAGGATGCGCTTCGTGATCGCGAAGCCCGTTGGCAATACCGCTGGTCACCGCCCATGTTCCCATTACCGCATTGAGCCGCTGCTCATCCTGCAATCCGGCGCAGAGTGCGGTGGAAACCACATCAAACAGACCGCCAACGACGGGCGTACCCGCCGCCAGACCGGTTATGGCGGCTGCCTGAGTGGTGATTTCCCCGCAAATTTCGGCGCAGCGGACAATCGGCGGCAGCGCGGCGTCAATTTCCTGAATACCCAGCCACTGCGACAATCGTGCGTCGTAGCGCTGGCTTTCCATGTTGTAGAGATTGGATTCGGAGATATTGCTCTCTTCGCAGCCTTTGCGACCGGTCAGGCACCAGCGTAAATAGTCGTGCCCCATCATCACGCAGCCAATCTGTGCATAACGGTGTGGTTCGTTCTCCTTCATCCAACGCAGCAGCGAAACCGGGTGCCCGGTCCATAACGTCTGGCGGGTAAGCGGATAGAGTTTTTGCGGAATACCATCCTGCTGCCAGCGGCGGACAATATCCAGGGCCCGGCGATCGGAGGACAAGATCGCCGTTCCCAATGGCTGGTCGTTTTTATCGAGCAGAAATAATCCTTTTCCCTGTGCCGAAATCCCCACGCCGCGAATAAGTTTCCCTGGTGTGTGGGTCTGTTTTAGCAGGCGGGAAATCGTTTCGGCACACGTCGTCCACAGCGCGTGCATATCGCGCTCGGCATAGCCTGGTTGCGGGCTGAGCGTTTTCAATGGCTGGCGCTCAATGCCGTGCTCCCGGCCCTGGCTGTCATATAAACCGGCTTTCAGATAAGTACCGCCACAATCGATACCCAACCAGAAGGTCTCTTTTTCACTCATCTTTATGCTCTCGTTGTTATTGCCGCTGATTGCCCGGTAAGCACCGGGCATCGCGGTCAGGCTTCGCGTTTGCGTGCGCCGAGCGGGTTAACGGCTGCGTTTCCCGCATCGCATTTCGCTGGCAGCAGCAGTGCCATCAGCGCGGCGAGCGCCAGGGAAATCGCCAGGCAATAGACCCCGGCATCTTTGCTGTAGAGGTTGATCAGCACACCCACCGCATACGGGCCGCAGAAACCGCCGAGGTTACCCAGTGCGTTAATCACGCCGCGCGCGCCACCGGCCATTTCCGCGCTGAACAGCCGCGCCGGAATGGTCCAGAACACGCCCGCCGCCGATTGCAGAAAGAAGCCGCAGCCAACCAGCGCCGTATAGGAGAGCCAGATGCTCTCTTTCAGCGCCACCGACAAGAACATGCACAGTGCAAACCCCACCAGTGGCAACGAGACAAACAGCTTGCGTTTACCGGTACGGTCAGAGAGGGAAGAGAAGATAAACATCCCGGCAATTGCGCCGATGTACGGCAGAATGGCCAGCATGCCCACCTGCCCCATGGTGCTGTGAGTAAGTTCTTTCAGAATGGTGGGCAGCCACAGGGTGTAGCCGTAGATGCCGGTCTGGTAGAAGAAGTTGAGCGCAATCAGTTGCCACATAGTTCTGTCGGAGAGCACGGCGCTCAGCGAGGCGTTCTTCACCTCTTTCCCGGCAATGGCGCGCTGCTCTGCTGCCAGCGTCTCAACCAGATATTTTTTCTCGGTCTCCGAGATCCAGCGCGCTTCCTGCGGACGGTCATAGATAGTCATCGCCCACAGCACCAGCACCACAATGGAGAGCAGCCCTTCGATGATAAACAGCCAGCGCCAGTCCAGCGCGGTAATGATCCAGCCGGAGAGCGGCGCAGTGACGATACCGGCAATCGGCACAAACATGATCACAATCGCGTTGGCGCGGCCACGTTCCGCATCCGGGAACCAGTTGCTGATCATCGTCAGCACCACCGGCAGCATGCCGCCTTCCGCCACGCCGAGTAAAAAGCGCAGTGCCAGTAACTGATACTGGTTGGTAACCAACCCGGTCAGTACCGAGATCACCGCCCAGGCTACCAGTGACCAGCCGATAAATTTCTTGCCGCTACCGTGCACGGCAATTTTGCCGCCAGGCACCTGCAAGAAGAGATAACCGATAAAGAAAATTCCCCCGGCGAGACCGGCCATCGACGCGGTAATACCGAGTTCCTGATCCATCCCGCCGGGCATGGCAAACGCGATATTCACGCGGTCCATATAGGAAATAATGCAAGCGATAAGAATCGGGGGAATTATTCTTAACCAGCGCTGATGCGGAATATCCGCAGGTGTAGAGTAAGAGGATGTATTCATAATTAGCATCTCGTTAAAAGTAACAGGTATGCGATGACAGAGTTTGTTGTATTTATTGTCTGGCTTTATTTAATGCGTTAATGCCGTCGCGTAATATCGCGACACGATGGTCAATACTGGCCCTGGCATCAATTTCCAGTAATTTAATGCCGCTGAATAATAAATTATCGTTTGCCGTGGCGTTAAATAACGCGCTGGCACGATCGACTGTTAATAAACTCTCGGCGCAAAACGGAGCAAATGGCGCGTGCAAATCCTGCCATTCACCATAAGCGCCCTGCTGCGTGGTGCCGGAGAACATCAAGCCGCGCAATTTTCCGGCCTGTTGCGCCCGTTGCGTATGGCTGAGCGGTAGTGTCGTATTGCGCCCTTCAATGGCCGAACGCGCCCAGTTAATGCACACGCCAATCTCCACGCCCGCCAGCGTTTCCAGTACATTTTCCAGCGGCAAAAAGCCCTTACGCGGCGCGGGCTGGTTCATTGCATCGCAATGTTCGAGCACCAGCTCGCAATCCCAGTCCCAGCGGGCAATTTCCGCGATTGATCGGGCAAATGCGTCGGTAGCCTGTTCCACGCTGGCATTACCCGCCAGCGGCGCGGCCTGCATCTCCAGCGCGATGATTTTGCCGGGAAAACGGGCATTGACCGCGCGGATTTTGTTATGCAGATGGCGGTAATAATCAACGCAGGCGCGGCGCTGTTGTTCATCGCTGGAGGCGAGGCCAAAACCGCCGTTCGACGCGCGGCGACGCATGGTTTCCATCACCGCTGTCACCACTATCTGCCACTCGCCCGGCGTGTGTTTCAGCAGCCACTCATCGCCAAGCGGGTGCAGATTCTCCAGACAAGGCTGTTCCAGCCCGGCAATGTGCGGCGTATCCGCCAGTTGCCGCCAGAAATCCCGTTCCTGCTCTTCACCCTGTTGGTGAAACGACGGCGCGCAGGGATACGCACCGATAATATAACCGGCATTATTATTCATATTTCGCTCCTACTCAGTGGCGAATTAATTCAATGCAGAAATCGCCACCTTCACAACAATTTTACGAATAGCCGTTGCGCGATGTTTATTACAGGCCGGACGATGAACATCCTGCGGGAAAAATATCGCGTAGCTGCCTGGGACCATTTCAAAAAAGGATTCGTTTTCACTGTCCTGGTAATAAATAATATCGCGCTGGGCCAGCAGTTCTTCCTGAATAACGTTATTTCCGCGGTCAATCGCGATACCGATCTCTTCTTCGCCCCACGCCAGAAACTGAATATCCAGATAGCGGCGGTGAACTTCCGGTTTCTGCTGCTCCCTGGGCTGGGTGGTCAGGTCAAGAATCTGCGCAAAGACCGTGCGCCCGTCAATTTCCACTACACCAGGTTGCAGGGTGCGGAAATCGGTGGTGCGCAGAAATTCCAGCGCGGTTTCAATCGCTGCCGGTAAGCGGCAGGGATTGGGCTGTGAAATATGGCCGAAGATCATCGTTCCTCCTTACAGCGCCTGGATTTTGGCCCACACGCTGTCATCCACGGTGATGCCATTGTGACGGTTCTCTTCCAGCAGGCGAGTAAACTCGTGGCCCGGCAGGCGAACCGGCGCATTTTCATCAGCGCGTTCCGCGGTGGTGATGTAATCCATAATGCGTTGCAGCTTGGCATCGCGCGAAGCGCCGTCTATCAGCTTATCGACTTCAATGGCGATAAAGACTTGCGAAATACCGTATTCATCGCTGTTATCCTCCGTCACTTCCGCGACAGATGCGCCATCAGAAAGCAGCGTGGCAATCATATCCAGCACAATCGACAGGCCAGAACCTTTCCAGTAACCCATCGGCAGGATGCGACGGTTTTTCTCAATCACGCCCGGCTCTTTCGTCAGGTTGCCGTCATCATCGAAGCCGCCATCCACCGGGAGCTTGCGCCCGGCCAGCCGGTTCACTTCCAGCATGCCGTAGGAAAACATCGACATCGACATATCCACCATGGTGATCGGCGTGGAGGGAATGGCGACGATCAGCGGGTTAGTGCCGATACGGCACTCTTTTGCGCCCCACGGCGGCATCACGGCGATGGAGTTGGTCCAGCAGATACCGATATAACCTCTCTCCGCCGCCTGCCAGCCATAACTGCCGCCGCGCATCCAGTGGTTGGCGTTACGCACCGCCACCAGGCCAATGCCGTGATCCGACGCCAGTTCGATAGCGCGATCCATCATCTTTTTCGCCGTCAGATTGCCAATCGAGCGCTGTGCATCCCACTGTTCAATCGCGCCAAGATTGGCGATGCGCTTAGCCTGCGCCTCCGGAATGATGTCGCCGGCATCCAGTTGCTGAATAAAACGCGGGAAGCGGTTAACGCCGTGGGAATAAACGCCGGATTCGGTGGTGCGGGCGAACATTTCTGCACAGGCATCGGCAGTCTCTTCACGCACCTTGCGGGAAAGCAGCACGCGTTTGAAAGCGTGTTTCAGCTCTTCGAAGGTTACCTTCATTTTTTTCTCCTGATTGCATCGAACATCTGTGCTTTTTTTATACCCCTGAATTTCAAAATACGAAATAGCATTCCGTATAGTAAAATTCAGATATGTGATCATCGCGTCACTTTAAATTTCCAAGTTTATTACTATCAATGAGTTACAAACGTACCGCGATTTTGTGTGGCCCGTTCCATTTTGCGTTAGTATTGAAGCTGGCAAATTTAACGGGTCCGTAAGTGGCAGGAAGCGAGAGCGCATCAATGCAAGAAGAAAAAGAGAAACCGTCGGGTAGCCAAAGCCTGTTTCGGGGATTACAACTGCTGGATATTCTGAGTAACTACCCAAATGGATGCCCGTTAGCGCATCTTTCTGAGCTGGCGCAGTTGAACAAAAGTACGGTGCACCGCCTGTTGCAGGGGCTGCAATCCTGCGGCTATGTCAAACCCGCACCGGCGGCAGGCAGTTACCGTTTAACCACCAAATGCATCGCCATTGGGCAAAAGGCGTTGTCGTCATTAAACATCATTCATGTTGCCGCGCCGCATCTTGAAGCGCTGAACCTGGAGATCGGTGAAACCATCAACTTCTCCACCCGCGAAGATGATCACGCGATCCTGATTTATAAACTTGAGCCGACCACCGGCATGCTGAGAACGCGGGCATATATCGGCCAGCACCAGGAGCTGTATTGCTCGGCGATGGGCAAAATCTACCTGGCTTATGGCCGCCCGGAGTATGTTGTCGAGTACTGGACAAACCACCGGGAGAGGATCAAGCCGCTCACCCGCTACACCATCGATAAGCTCGATGTGATGCAGCAGGAGTTGCAGGAAATTCGTGCGCAGCAGTGGGCAAAAGACAGGGAAGAGAATGAGTTAGGCGTCTCCTGCCTCGCGGTGCCAGTGTTCGATATTCAGGGCCGCGTGCCATACGCCGTCTCCATTTCGCTCTCCACCTCGCGGCTGGAATTGTTAGGTGAAGCACGTCTGCTTGCGGCGCTGAAAAATACCGCCAGAGCGATTTCCCAGGAACTGGGCTACGAAGAAAAAACAGCCTGATTGCACGACGCCGGAAAGCCACGACTTTCCGGCAAATGTCAGAAGATCCTTCGCACCATGCCTGGTAACGCGCCAAACATCAGCAGGTGCATCTTCAGCACCGCGCTTTTTGTCGCCGTAGTTCAGTTGCGTCAGCACGACAAAATTCCAGGAAATGGCTAACGTTACTGCCACCGAATAGATATCTCATAGATGGGCATCACTTAACCCGCAGATAAAAACTGGTTAATACGCGGATATATTGCCACGGAAATATTAGCAGGCAACATCGAGCTGCCAGTAATAACCCGATACTTCAGGTAAGTTGCCGGTTTCTTTGTTTTCTTCGCCAGTAATTTTATTTCCATTTCTGGCAAAATGGATTAACCGAAGCAGAAAAGGCCATAAGATTGTCACGACCATCGGAATGGTGAGTAATGAGGGGGTTAATTTCAGTTTAGCAATAAAAATGCAGTATCCGCGCCGCAATCAACCCAAACAGGTTAAATTTTTGAGGGTCATTGTTGGTGGCAACAACATCACTGGTAAAAAGCTGATCACAACCACCGCGCAAAAGAACATAAATTAGATATAAAACAAGCCAATAAATTTAACGACATCCATTGATATTTTTTTATAAAAAAAGACAAAAGTAGCTATGATTGCAATTAAAATTAATGCAATCCAGAATTTGATGATTAGTTTGCTGTGTGAGTCAGTAAAAACAAAAAATATAATTAATATGCGCTAATTAAGCTCTGCGCAATTTCATTATCACTACTAATTAATAATAATATTAAAACATACCCAGTGGCTTCACCAGCGCTTTTAAAAATATAGGATTTTCCTTGATTCTTTATTACGATGAGCTTGCTGTGCCATGTTGGCTTATCAGGTAAGGAAGAGATGGATAACAGAATACAGGCAGCGATCACGCTGCGAAAACAGGGCGAGTACGAACAAAGCCGCCAGGCGCTGAAAGTGCTTGTCGCGGAACCGACGCTACGCGCGCTGGCGTTGCTGAATATCGCCTGGTCGTATGATAACGAAGGTAATGAGCAGGAAGCAGAGCAGTGGTACCGTGCCGCACTGGAAGCTGGGCTGACAGGCGAAGATGAATTTGAAGCCCGCTTTGGCCTGGCCTCAACACTGCGCTGCCTGGGGCAGTACGCGCAGGCGAAAATCCTGTTTGAAGAGATCCTTACCCACTGGCCGCAGGCTACAGAGGTAAGGCCATTGTATGCTTTGTGCCTGCACAATCTCGGCGAACATCAACAGGCGGTCAGCTTGCTGCTTAACTGTATTGCGCAGCACCCGGATGCGCGCACCGCGCCTTACGCCAGAGCGCTGCGCGAATACGCACAACGCCCTGAAGGTTGAGCTACCGATGCTGTTTCTGCGCTTGCCACAGCGCCATGACGCTGAGGAATACCGTCACCATCAGATACAGCCCCGGAGCGAAGTGGCTACCAGTGGCGCTGATCAACAGCGTACAGATAAACGGTGCGAAACCGCCAAACACCGTTACCGCCACGTTATAGCTGATCGACATGCCGCTGGCGCGGGTCGATACCGGGAAGATATCGGCCATCAGCGACGGAATGGTCGAGAAGTAAATCGATTTCAGCAGCGCCATCCAGCCTACCAACAAGGCCAGTGACAGCGGCGTGACGTTCAGGCTGGTCAGCCAGAAAGCGGGCAGTAGCGTGAACGCCATCAGCACCAGTGCGACCCACAGCAACTTCACGCGACCAACACGTTCAGCCAGCAGGCCGCCAATTGGCGTTACCACTGTCAGGATCACCCCGGCCAGCAGCGTGGCGCTATACGCGGAGGACGGCGGCAAACCCAGGCTTTTCGTCGCCCACGTCGGCACGTAGTTGAGCATATAGTTGATCGCCGTCGAAACCACCATCAGGCCAATCGCCAGCAGCACCAGTCGCTTCTGCGCGCCGAGCAGCAGTTTCACCGGATGGGCAGGTTTTTCTGCCTGAGCGTAGGCTGCCGGTTCATGAACATGACGGCGGATCCACAGCCCGACCGGGCCAATCAGCAGGCCAAAGGCAAACGGAATTCGCCAGCCCCACTCCTGCAACTGCTCCGTTGTCAGCCACTGCGCCAGCCCCAGACCAAACGCGGAGGCCAGCAACGTGCTCGCGCCCTGCGTGGCAAACTGCCAGCTGGCGATAAAAGCTTTGCGTTCGGGAAAGTGTTCCACCAGAAACGCCGTCGAACTGCCAAACTCACCGCCCGCCGAAAAGCCCTGAATCAACCGTGCGACCAGAATCAACAGCGGTGCGGCAACGCCCAGCGTGGCATAGCCGGGCATAAACGTGATCATCGCGACGCCGAGCATCATCAAATTGATCGACAGCAGCAGCGACGCTTTGCGCCCGTGTTTGTCGGCATACGACCCCAGCACAATCGCGCCCAGCGGGCGGATCAGAAAGGCGACGCCAAAGCTGCCAAAGGCCAGCAGCAGTGATACTGTCGGGTTAGCGGTCGGGAAAAAGACATGGGCGATATAGCTGGCAAAAAAGCCGTAAACCGCAATATCAAACCACTCCAGCGCGTTGCCAATACAGGTAGCGAAAAGAGTTTTATAGAGGCTCGGACGGGTACCGCCCTGATCCATTTCTCGAGCCAACGTACTCATTGCGCACCTCCGGCCTGATGTAAACGGTGGCGCGCCAGCAGCTCTGCGCCCTGCTCGCCTAAATCCCAGAATAAACGCGTCATGATCGCCAGCCCTTCGCGGGCGATGGCGACCGGCAGATGCTCATCCGGCGCATGCTGGCCACAGGCCGGATAAGAGTGCGGCACCCACAGCGTCGGCAGACCTAAAATCCCGGCGAACACATCGTTGGGCAAGGAGCCGCCGAGGTTTGGCAGCAGCGCCGGTTTGTTGGCGCTGGTCTCCGCCATCGCCTCCAGCACCCAGTGTACCAGCGGATCGGTCGGGTCAAAGCGGGTTGCTGGTGTACCACGCACTTCACTGAGGGTGACCATCGAAAAGCCGTGCGCATCGAGATGCGCGCGCAGCACATGTTCCAGTTGTTGCCAGTCAGTGCCAACAACAAAACGTAGCTGGCAGACCGCCGTCGCGTGGCCGGGAATAGCGTTCATCGGCTGCGCCGGGTTGCCGGTGAGAAACGACAGCACTTCCAGCGTGTTCCAGCCAAACAATTTCTCGGCAGCAGTTAAGCCCGGCTCACCCCAGTTTGCATCGGTCGCCGGATCGTTTTTACCGCTCGCAGGCGTGATATCCGCGAGGATCGCTTTCAGTTCCGCTGTCAGCGCGGGTGGTTTCAGCGCGGCAATCTGGATTTCGCCTTTGCCGTCCACCAGGCTGGCGATGGCGTTCGCCAGTTGCGTTCCGGGGTTGCTCAGCAAACCGCCCCAGTTACCGGAGTGGTAATCTTTGGCGCGGGCATGAATGGTCAGACGGAAGTTGGCGCAACCGCGCGAGCCAAGAAACAGCGTCGGGCGATCGGCGCTCAGGCGCGGGCCATCAGAGGCGATAAACAGGTCGGCGTTAAGGCGCGTTTTTAACTGCTTGCACACCTCCGCCAGCCCCGGCGAGCTCATCTCTTCACCCATCTCGCACAGCCAGACGCAGTTAAAACCCAGACGCCCGTTACGCGCGTGATACACCTGCGCCAGCGCCGCCAGATTCACCGAGTGCTGGCCTTTGTTATCCGCCGTACCACGCCCATACCAGTTGCCATCGCGCTCGGTCAACGTCCATGGCGAAAGCCCTTCGGCCCAGCGTGCATCATCGCCAAACACCACATCGCCGTGGCCGTAGCACATCACCGTCGGCAAGGCGGGATCTTCCTGATAGCTGGCAAGCAAAAATGGCCGCGCGGCGTTCACCGGATTCGCGATGATCTCGGTTTGAAAGCCCATTTCGTGAAACGCCGGAATAAACGCCTCGTCGTAGTAACGACGTAATGCTTCGTCGCGATCGGTGCGCTGGCTCTCACTGGGGATCGCCACGCGTGCGGCAAGCGTCTCTTTGAAGTGGCCGCTATCAAACCACGCCAGCGCATGCGCAATAATTTGTTGTGTTGTCATGTTGTTTGCCCTGTCTGATTTGCTGCCGATGGCGCAAATATCTGTTGTTGTCTTTTTGTTCTAAACCAGAACAGAGCGTTGCCACAATAATAATAATTGCAACTTAGCGTTGCCTTTTTGATAAGGGTGAGTTGCACAATTCCAGAGCAATACAGGAAGGGGTTTAAGTAAGAGAAATGCCTGACAAAGAGAATAACGCCATCGCAAAGAGGGCTAGTTTCACTGCAAACATCCGTTCCATGTGCCTCTACGATCCGGGGTAAGATGCCCCCTAATAGCTATCGATAAAACTGCCCTGAATTCTGGCTCCAGCCGATCCAGCGAAGCGGCTTTTTTTCAATGCAACGAGCAGCAACGGGCATCTCATCGAAGCAAAGCAGATCCGAATCTTCATCTGTCCCTCTGTCGATACGATATCCGTCGCCAAAATCCATAATAAACACTGCCAGAAGCCGTCTTTAGATTTGTGAGGAATTCCGTACTTCGCTTTTATCATCGCCTTATTGGCTTCCCACCAGGCTATCTGTCTGCTTTTCAAATACCGTCAATCTCATCCCGCCACATAAAAACCACCTCATACGTAAGGTTATTGTTGGCGATAATACTTCAATATCAGACAGATGAAAAATAGCCAGCAAGACTTTGCCGCCAAATTGTGCGCTGGATTCAGGAACCTCAATCCGACAAATCCGGGCGGGGCGGCATCCTTTCGCATCCGCTGGTTCAGGCCTGTTCCCCCCGGTTTTACTCGCCCTGTGCGGCCCGTTGATATCAGTACAAAAAACAACTTTAACGTGCAATATTCTTCCTTTCCCCAATGGAGCCTTATCGCAATGCTGACCAATGAACTGCGCTACTTTTTCGCGGTGGCGACCTCCGGCTCGCTGAGCACCGCCGGCGAGCAACTGTTTGTCGCGGGTTCCGCTATCAGCCGACAGATTCAGAAGCTGGAAGCTCGCCTTGGCGTCACGCTGTTTGAGCGCCATGCACGCGGGATGGTGCTGACCGATGCCGGGCAAATTCTGGCTAATCACGTGCGTAAAAGCATGCGCGACATGGAGTTTGCGCTGGCGGAAATTCAGGGGCTAAAAGCGGTACGCAAAGCGCTGGTGCGCATTGCCTGCACCGACGGCATGGCGTTTGATCTGCTGCCCGGCGTGCTGGCGCGTTTTCGCCAGCAGCATCCCGGCGTCAATTTTGATTTGCAGGTTGGCACAGCGTTACAGGTGGCGCAGTGGATCCGCCATAACGAGTGCGATGTCGCGTTTCAGTTCAGCCTGGCTCCTGAGCGCGAGGTGGAGATCATTGCCGCATGGCCTGCGCCGGTCTTGCTGTTGCTCGATGCCGGACATCCGTTAACGCAGCAGGCGAGCGTCACCCTCGACGCGCTACATCACTACCCGTTGGTGCTGCCGGAAGCCGGAACAACGATTCGCCAGTTGTTCGATCTCTCCTGCCGGATGGCAAACACCTTTCTGGAACCGGCGTTCAGCAGCAATAACTTCTCGGCGCTGTATGAGTTTACCCGCCATACCGCGCAGGCAATTACCGTGTGCAGCCATTTCAGCGTGCTGTGGCGCGCCCGGCTGGATGCAATGACACTGAAAGCCATCAATAACACCTCGCTCAGCCAGCGCTCGTTACAGATTCAGGTACCGGGCAGCCGACACCGCCCGGCAGCGGTAGAAACTTTTCTGCAAATGGCCACGCAGATGCTCGGCGAGGAGCACAGCAAATGGATGGCGCAACTGGCGTAACGATCAGTGCGCCGCGTCGGTTAGCCCGTCGATAATCACCTGCTTCATCCCCTGCGAACAGGGTTCCACGCGCCCGCGCACTCCATAGACCTGCGCCAGACTTTGCGGAGTGATCACCTCATCAGGTTTGCCGTTGGCTAACAGCTTGCCCTGCTTGAGAATCAATACATGGTCGCCGTGGCGCAGGGCGATATTGATATCGTGCACCACCACCACCGTGACAATGTTGCGTTGCTGCGTTTCGCGCTTCACCAGATCCATGACATGGAACTGATAGTTGAGATCCAGCGCACTCAGCGGCTCATCCAGCAGCAGCAGCGACGGCTGGCGGATCAGCGACTGCGCCAGCCCCACTAACTGTTTCTGCCCGCCGGAGAGCTGATCGAGAAAATGCAGCGCCAGATGCTCGATTCCGAGCTGGCGCAGCAGCGTCATCACTTCCGCCTGTTTTGCCGCGCTGTGCAGGCCGCCAGAGGCGCGCTGGGCGACGATGATCGACTCCAGCACATGCAGATGCACGCCCGCCGGTAACGACTGCGGCAGGTAGACCACCTGCTCCGCCCGTCTGGCAAACGGCTGGCTCAGCAGATCGACATCATCCAGCAGCAACTCGCCCTCGGCTTTGTTCAACCCGGCCATTGCCCGCAGCAGTGTCGATTTCCCGCTGCCGTTCGGCCCCAGCAGAATGGTGACTTTGCCGCGCGGCAGCTCAGCGATATTGAGATCGTGAATAATCTGCCGTTTGTGATAGCCCGCGCCAAACCCGCGCAGGCTCAGACCGCTGTGGCTCATACACTCCCCCGGTGACGCACGATGATGGTGATAAAGAACGGTACGCCCACCAGAGAGGTGACAATGCCGACCGGGATAATGACGCCGGAGATCAGGTTCTTCGAAACGATGGATGCCAGCGACAGCACCAGCGCGCCGATCAGCGCACTGGCCGGCAGATAAAAGCGGTGATCCTCACCAAACAGCAGACGCGCAATATGCGGCGCGACCAGGCCGATAAAGCCAATCGGCCCGACAAATGCCACCGACAACGCCGACAGGATACTGATACGCAGCAGCGTTGCCAGACGCAGACGGCGCACGTTAATCCCGAAGCTGATGGCCCGGTCTTCGCCGAGGCGCAACGACGTGAGTTTCCACGAGCTAAGCATTGACAGCGGCATAATCACCGCCAGCGCCAGCAGCAGAATGCCGAGTTTCTCCCACGACGCGCGGGCAATGCTGCCCATCGTCCAGAACACCAGTCCCTGCAAGGTATCTTCGTTGGCAATAAATTGCAGCATCGACACCAGCGCATTAAAGGTGAATACCAGCGCAATGCCGAACAGCACCACGCCGGAGGTCGCCACCTGCGTCCAGCGGGTGATGCCATCCAGCAACAACGCCGCCAGCAGCGCGAAAATAAAGGCATTTGCTGAGATAAACCATTGCGCCGGAATGCCCGGAATACCAATACCAAGCACAATCGCCAGCGCCGCGCCGAACGCCGCCGCCGACGAAACGCCAAGCGTAAACGGGCTGGCAAGCGGATTATTGAGGATGGTTTGCATCTCCGCACCAGCAAGGCCGAGCGTCAGGCCGACGATAATCGCCATCAGCGCGTACGGCATGCGAATATCCCAGACAATCACCCGCGTCCCGGCATCAACGCTGGCCGGATCGATCAGCGTATGCCACAGCGTATCCAGCGGCAGGCCCGACGGACCAAGGGTAAAATCGAGCAACATCGACGCCACAATCAATACCGCCAGCACAACCAGCAGGCTGACGCGGCGGCGCAAAATCGCGCGGTAGTTGAGCATCAGGCCGTCGGTCTGTGACGCCCCCGGTTCAATAGTCGTACTCACGGTTATTTACTCTGCTGCCAGCTAAAGACGAAATTGTCGTCCGGCAGTTTGGTGAAGTTTTTGATGATGTGGTGATACGTCGCATCCGGATTGAGATCCGCGAAAGCCTGCGGATAGATATCTTTCGCCAGATACTCCATCCCCACAATGTTATATGGATGGTTGTAGAAGTGGTGATAAACGCCATAAACGTGTTTCGCCGCCACCGCCGGGATCTGGGCGACGCCGGTACGCTGCAACAATACCTGCGCCTGAGCATTCACCTCCTGCGGCGAGGTTTTCAGCCCCAGCGGCAGTACCTGGCTGTTACCACGTTTCGAGCCGGTCATGATGTAAACATCCGGGTTTTCGCTAATCACCTTCTCCAGCGCGATAAAACCGCTGGCGCCTGGCAATAATTCAGAACCGATATTTTTCGCGCCGACGGCTTCAACCAGCCCGCCCCAGCCGCTGTGGCCGTGGGTAAAGCAGCAGGCATCGGTATTACCGGCCAGCGCTTCAACAAACACTTTCGCCTGCGGTTTGATGGCCGCGGTTTTCTGTTCGATGGCGGTTAACTGCTGGCGATAGTAGGTGGTATACGCCGCCGCATTGCTCTCGCGATTCAGTACTTTTCCCAGCAGATCGACGCTGGAAGCGGTATCTTTCACCGGATTGACTTCATAATCGATAAACAGCACCGGAATATGCAGCGCCGCCAGCTTGCTGAGCACACCGCTATCGGCGAGCGCCGGTTTAGCCCGTAGCTGGGCAACCATCAGATCCGGCTGTTTGGACAGCACACTTTCCAGATCGACGTTACCTTTATCGCTAAAGCCCATATCCATAATGCTGGCCGCTTCCGGCCACTGGGTTTTCAGCATCTCCCAGGTGGCAACATCCTGTTTTTTCGCGAGGTTATTCCACGCCACCAGGCGTTTAAACGGATCGTCACGATCGAGCAGCGCCATCGCCATAATGTCGCGGCCATCCTGCAAAATCACGCGCTGTGGCTCGTGCGCAATGGTCACTTTTTGGCCGGAAAAATCGGTCACTGTCAGGGGATATTGTGTAGCGTGAGCCAGCAGCGGAACGGCGAGAAAAGCGGCGAGAACGAGCTTGCTGATGGATTTTCCTTGCATAAAAAACAACCTTGCTGAGAGTTGGATTGTAATGATTTTGATAATTATTATCATGTTAAACTAAATGAATCATATACAACACCAATAATTCGTTGTACCGCAACCCCGCTTTAACATCCTGATCCGTTTTCTGTTTCGCTGACATAATTTATTACGGATTATCATCAGGCTGATGATTACCCTCGGTTTTTTCTTAATTCCCGGAAACACTCTATGAAATATTCATCCTTGTTGCTGCTTGCCTTCCTCACCATGGCGCAGGCTGAAGACAATGCCGTCCGGCTTAACTGCCCAACTCGCGGTAATATCACGATCTCCTTTTTCAACTACCATCTGATCACCATGAAATGGGGCGACCATTTTCAGGTCGCGGCGGGCAAGGAGCGCAACCATGCCAAAGCGGGCGTGGCATTCTGGAGCACCACCTTTGGTAACGGCGACGATTTGGCTTTTTTCCCGGATTCGGGCCAGTACTATCTGTTTTATGCCGGGTCGGAAGATCCGGAGCCGTGCCGGGAAACCAGCCGTTTTGTCTATCCGGTGATCACTCCGCCACGCTACGACAAGCGCAGTAACGAGCCGGAAAACCAGGCGCAAACTACCGATAATGATGTGATAGTGCAGCGCCCGGAGGCATGAATTAGCCACCGGGCATTATGTCAAATAGCGCTAACGCTTATCCGGCTGGCGAGTGCTCCGCCAATGCGTTATTTCGGCTGGAACACGCCGTTTGCCACCTCCGCAGGCGTCACCACGCCGCTGTCGAGCACCCAGCCGCTGATAAGCGCCGCAGGCGTCACATCAAACGCCGGGTTGTAGACCTGCGCATTCTCCGGCGCCCATTGCACCGCGCCGAAACTGCCCGCCACGCCAGTCACTTCCGCAGCCGCACGCTGCTCAATCGGAATCGTATCGCCATTCGGACACAACGGATCGAGCGTGGTTTGCGGCGCGGCAACATAGAACGGAACATGGTGGAACTTCGCCAGCACCGCCAGCGAATAGGTGCCGATTTTGTTCGCCACATCGCCGTTGGCAGCAATACGATCAGCGCCGACCCACACCGCATCCACCTGCCCTTTCGCCATCAGGCTGGCGGCCATCGAATCGGTAATCAGCTGATAAGGCACGCCCAGTTCGCCCAGTTCCCAGGCCGTCAGACGACCGCCCTGCAGCAGCGGACGGGTTTCATCCACCCAGACATTCGCCACTTTGCCCTGCTGATGCGCCAGCGCAATCACGCCGAGCGCCGTGCCGACACCTGCTGTCGCCAGCCCGCCGGTATTGCAGTGCGTCAGCAAGCGGCTGCCAGGAGTAACCAGCGCGCTGCCCGCCTGCGCGATGCTGTCGCACAGTTGTTTGTCTTCATCAATAAGCCGCAGCGCTTCGGCGCTTAACGCGCTAACAAAGCTCTCCTGCGCCAGCGCCTGCTTCATACGATCAAGGTTGTTCATCAGATTGACCGCCGTCGGACGCGCCGCGCGCAGCATTTCTAGCGCCTGCGCTAACTGGTCGCGGTTTGCGCCCTGCTCGGCCAGCAGTGCCAGCAACAGGCTGGCGGAGAGGCCAATCAACGGCGCGCCGCGCACGCGCAAAGCGTGAATATGGCCGACAAGTTCCGCTACCGTATCCGCCGACAACCAGCGTTTCTCCTGCGGAAGCGCCTGTTGGTCGAGAATAAATAAGTGATTGTCGGCGACTCGCAGGCTGGTGGTCTGTAATGCGTGCATATCGTTAAATCCCTGTTGCGTTGTTGTATCGTATTGTGTCAGGATGACGTTCAGATGTATAGACGTCTAAATGGCTTAATCAGCAAAAAGAGGATCGAGGCAATGTCGCAATACCGTACCTTCTCCGCCCGTGATGCCGTGGCGTATGCACAACAATTTGGCGGCCTGGACAACCCGTCCGAACTGGTGGACGCGCAGGAAGTGGGCGACGGTAACCTCAATCTGGTGTTTAAAATTTTCGACGCGCAGGGCGTCAGCCGTATCATCGTGAAACAGGCGCTACCTTATGTGCGTTGCGTCGGTGAATCCTGGCCATTAACGCTGGACAGAGCCAGGCTGGAAGCGCAAACGCTGGTGGAACACTATCAGCACAGCCCGCAGCACACGGTGAAAATCCACCACTTCGATCCGGAACTGGCAGTGATGGTGATGGAAGATCTCTCCGACCATAAGATCTGGCGCGGCGAACTGATCGCCAATGTCTATTACCCGCAGGCGGCCGCGCAACTCGGCAACTACCTGGCGCAAACCCTGTTCCACACCAGCGATTTCTACCTGCATCCGCATCAGAAAAAAGCGCAGGTGGCGCAGTTTATTAACCCGGAAATGTGCGAGATCACCGAAGATTTGTTCTTCAACGATCCGTATCAGATCCACGAGCGCAACAACTATCCGGCAGCGCTGGAAGCGGATGTTGCCGCCCTGCGCGACGACGTTCAGCTCAAGCTGGCCGTTGCGGCGCTGAAGCACCGTTTCTTCTCTCACGCCGAAGCGCTGCTGCACGGCGATATTCACAGCGGCTCGATTTTTGTGGCCGATGGCAGCCTGAAAGCTATCGATGCTGAGTTTGGTTATTTTGGGCCGATTGGCTTCGACGTCGGCACGGCGATCGGCAACCTGCTGCTCAACTATTGCGGTCTGCCAGGGCATCTGGGCATTCGCGATGCCGCTGCGGCACGCGAACAGCGCCTCGCCGATATTCAGACGCTGTGGACCACGTTTGCAGAGCGCTTCCAGGCGCTGGCAACGGAAAAAACCCGCGACGTGGCGCTGGCGCAGCCCGGTTATGCTTCGGCTTTCCTGAAAAAAGTGTGGGCCGATGCGATTGGTTTTTGCGGCACCGAACTGATTCGCCGCAGCGTCGGGCTGTCGCACGTGGCGGACATCGACACCATTAAAGATGAAGAGATGCGCCACGAATGTCTGCGCCACGCTATTTCGCTCGGCAAAGCGCTGATTGTGATTGCCGAACGCATCGACAGCGTGGAAGAGCTGATCGCGCGGGTGCGCCAGTATTCGTAACGCATAAGCCTGACATGTACCCCGGATTTGTAGGCCGGATAAGCATCAGCGCCATCCGGCAAAACAGCTAATGTGGCATCTGATGAATTGTTCCGTTCACTACGTGTTTGGCAGACACATAATCTGTTGTGGCACGTGAACGGGAGAAGGGGTGCTTACCGCGCACCCCTTCTCAATCCCCGCGGCCCCGCGGGAAATCGGTGCTTCGCACTGCGCTCACCTCCCGCACATCTGCCTGCGGTCGGCTCGACTCGACGTCGTGTCTCGACTCGCCTCTGGCCGCCATCCATGGCGTCCAGACCTTGTCATCTGTGCTTCGGTTCGCCGATTTCAGCGGGGACACAACCCCATCGCTGCATGATCCGTGCATAAAAATAACAAACATGTTGCTGCAACGTTAGCTGAGTCCAGCCTGCGTTTTACCCCAGATACTCAATCACCGACAACCCGCCGTTGTAATCGGTGCTGTAGATAATCCCCTGCGCATCAACAAACACATCACACGACTGGATCACGCGCGGGCGTCCTGGCCGGGTATCCATCATCTTCGCGGGCGCGGCAGGCACCAGCGCACCCGTTTCCACCGGGCGATACGGGTTAGAAATATCGTAAGCACGGACACCGGCGTTCTGGTAAGTGGCGAAAATCAGCGTCGAACTGATAAAACTGCCGGGACGGTTTTCGTGCAGGTTGTGCGGGCCGAAATGCGCCCCTTTCGCCACATAATCCGTCTCGTCCGGTTGCGGGAAGGTTGAGATGCTGACCGGGTTCGACGGCTCGCGAATATCAAACAGCCAGATCAGCTTCTCGCCATCTTCCTGATTGTCGAGCACCGCTTCATCCAGCACCACCAGCAGATCGCGATCCGGTAAGGGCAGCGCGGTATGCGTACCACCGCCAAACGGCGGGCTCCAGTTCCGATGGCTGATCAGCTTCGGCTGAGTGCGATCTTTCACATCCAGCAGCGTTAAGCCGCCGTCGCGCCAGCTTCCGTAGGCGGTGTCACCACTGATAATCGCGTGGTGCAGCGCATAGCGTTTGCCTTCCGGCCATGCGGGCGTTTCGCCGGCCTGCTGGTTCATGCCCGGTAGCCACCAACGCCCGGCGACCTGCGGCTTGCGCGGATCGGCCAGATCGATGGTCAGAAAAATATAGTCGGTAAAACCGTCGATCAGCGCCGATACATAAGCCCAGCGCCCGCCAACGTACCAGATGCGGTGGATACCAATGCCATTGAGCGACAGGAAGCTGATTTCGCGCGGTTTATCCGGCGTGGAGATATCAAAAATGCGCAGCCCGGCGCTCCAGCCTTTATCCTGCACGTCGCTGACCGTATCGCCTACCGAGCGGGTGTAGTACACCTTTTCATCGGCAAAGCGCGCATCGGCGAACAGATCGCGGGCGTTAATCACCAGCAGCAGATCGTCATGCGCCTGTAAATGCACATTCCAGGTGCCCGGCGGCGCAGGTACGTAGCCTGCGGGTTTCGGTTTTTTCGGGTCGCGGACATCGACAATAGAAAAACCCTGCGACACCATATGGCCGATATACGCAAAGCCGCGATGCACCATCAACTGGACGCCATCCGGGCGTCCCCCCTGATCGCTGTGCCCAATTAACCGCATATTGCGGCTGTATTCGGGACGCGGAAGTTCAGTTGCCATGATTAATCCTTTCCGATGCCGGATTTAAAAATGCCGGATGGCGCTAACGCTTATCCGGCAGTCGTAAGCAATCCTATCCGGCGAAGTTATTTGTTTTTCGCTTCCAGCGTCGCGAACCACGGCGCAATAAAGTCTTCCGTCTGGCCCCAGCCCGGAATGATTTTGCCAAGTGACGCGACGTTCACCGCGCCCGGCTGGCTGGCCAGCAGCGCCTGCGGGATTGCCGCCGCTTTAAAGTCGTAGGTGGCAGGCGTCTGCTCACCGGCAATCTTGTTGGCAATCAGGCGGACGTTCGTCGCGCCAATCAGCTTCGGATCCACCGCCACGCTCACTTTCCACGGGCTGTTAGCTTCGCGCATCAGTTGCAGATCCTGGTTGGAAATATCGATGCTGTAGAGTTTGATCTCCGTGCGGCCATTCTCTTTCAGCGCCTTATACGCGCCCTGGCTGAAGGCATCCCAGGTACCCCAGATAGCATCAATCTTACCTTTCGGGTATTTCGCCAGCACCGCGCCGACCTTGTTAGCCGTATCGCCCTGCACATCGGAAGAGACCGCGCCGATGGATTCCAGTTCTTTAATACCCGGATTAGCTTTCAGCAGCTCAGCGTAAGCCGCCTGACGACGCTCCATCGGCGGGAAACCGGCGACCCACAGTTTGATAATGTTGGCTTTGCCGTTGAAATCGTTTACCAGCGCACCGAACGAGAGTTTGGTCAGCGAGGCGTCATCCTGCTGGGTGACGGTCACGCCCGGAATTTCACCGTTAACAGCGGTATCGAATACCGACACTTTGATCCCGGCGGCCACCGCTTTTTTGATCAGATCGGTGGAATAGGGATCGCGACCCTGCGACAGGATAATGCCGTCATACTTCTGGCTGATCGCCTGATTTACAAAGTCCTGGAATTTGGCATCGTCGCCATTGCTCAAAAAGGTACTGATTTTAAAGCCGAGTTTTTTACCTTCCTGTAAGGCGCCGGAGACGAACTGCGTAGTGTTATCGTCCGAGCCAAGGTTACGGATCAGCGCAATGCGCACCGGGCCGTTGTGATTGGCGATGGCATCCGGCACCGGCGCTGGCGTGGCCGCATGGCCCGGAAGCGCGCTCAGTAACCCCAGCGCTAACAGTGAGAGTGCAATTTTTTTCATGTCTGTTTTTCCCCTGAAAATTAACGACGCTGGAAGTAAGTCAACGCAAGAGCACTGGCCAGCACCAGCCCCTTAATAATGTCCATTGCATAGTAGGGCACCGACAGCATCACCAGCCCGTTTTGCAGCACGCCAAGGATCACCGCGCCCACCAGCGTGCCGAGCGCATTCGGTTTACCGGAACCGGCGAGCGAAAAGCCGATCCACGCCGCTGCCACGGCATCCATCAAATAACCGCCGCCCGCATTCACCTGCGAAGAGCCAATACGCGAGGCGAGCAGAATGCCGCCAAGGCCCGCCAGCAGCGAGGCAATGACGTAGGCCGCCACTTTATAGCGCGTGGTGCGAATACCCGACAGGCGCGCCGCTTCCGGATTGCCGCCAATGGCATACATCCGGCGGCCGTGCGTGGTGAGCGACAGACCGAGCTGCGCCACTACCGTCACCACCAGCATAATGATCACGATCGTCGGCACCTGGCCAAGCAGGCTAAACGCGGCTGGGATCGTCCCTTCCGCCATATCGCCGCTCGGCAGCACCATATTTTCCGTGATCGAGCCGCCGTAGCTGTAGGTCATCGCCACGCCCTGAATAACAAACAGGCTGCCGAGCGTCGCCAGCATGTCGGGAATACGCAGCACCACAATCAAAAAAGCATTGAACAGGCCGACCAGCGTACAGAGCGCCAGAGTAATAACGATCGCCTCCGTCGTGCCGAAGCCGTGCCAGACAAACAGCGAAATCACCAGCGCATTCGCCAGCGAAGCCGTTGACCCCACGGAGAGATCAAAGCCGCCGATTGTCAGCGAAATCGAGACGCCTACGCCAATCACCGTCACAATGGCGATTGAGCGTAAGATATTGATAATATTGAATGGGTCGAGGAAGTTGTCCGACGCGAGGCCAAAAATCGCGATCAACAAGACCACGGTGAGCAACATGCCCCATTTATACAGAAAATCAAAAAACTGCTGGCGGGGCGTTACCGCCGCATTGACTGACAGGGCCTTACTCACAGCGCCGTTCCTCCGGTGGAATAATAAAGTAATGTCTCTTCACGGGCCTCCTTACCCGCCACTTCTGCTACGATGCGTCCGTCCCACAGCACACAAATCCGATCGCACAGCCCAACCAGCTCGGCGAATTCACCTGACGCATAGATCACGCCTTTCCCTTCCCGCGCCAGCCCGTCAATTAACTGGAACAGGTCGGTCTTCGCTTTCACATCCACACCTTTGGTCGGCTCGTCGAAAATCACCACGTTAGCGTTACCGCGCAACCACTTCCCAATGGCCACTTTTTGTTGATTACCGCCAGAGAGGCGGCGCAGCGTCTGCGCCGGGCCGGTAGTGCGAATGCCGACACGGGCAATGACCTCTTCCGCCCAGCGCCAGGCCAGGCGATGACCAAACAATCCCCAGCGTGAAAAGCTGTTATCCGCGCTGATGGCGAGGTTCATGCTGATCGGCTCATCAACAAAAATGCCCTCTTTGCGCCGCTCTTCCGGCACCAGCGCCAGTCCACGTATCACCGAATCAGCCGGATCGCGCGGTCGCCACGGCTGGTTATTCAGCTCGCCACGATTGATACGGCTTTTACTTGCGCCAAACAGCGCCTTGCACAATTCGGTTTTCCCCGCGCCCGCCAACCCGGCGATGCCCAGAATTTCGCCTTTGCGCAGGCGCAGCGAAATATCTTTCAACAGCCCTTCGTCGTGCAGACCGTCAATACTCAGCAGCACTTCATCGCTGTGCGGCGGGCGCGCAGGCGGATAGATATCGCTTAATTCGTGGCCGAGCATCTTCTCGACAATCTCTTCGCCGCTCAGCTCCGCCATCGGCCCGGATTCAATCAGCTTGCCGTCGCGCAGCACCGTTAAGGTGTCGCAAATCGCTTTCAGTTCATGAATGCGGTGCGAGATAAACACTATGCCAATGCCCTGCTGTTGCAGGCGTTTCACCACGGTGAACAAGCGCTCACTTTCATGCTGATCGAGCGGTGCGGTGGGTTCATCAAGAATCAAAAAACGGCAGTGGTGCGACAGCGCCCGCGCCAGCAGAATTTGCTGCTTCTCCGCCAGCGTGCAGCTATCAATTGAGCGCCTTACATCAAGCTGAACGTCAAGCTGCGCCAGCGCATCACGCGCCTGCTGGCGGATCTCATTCCAGCGGAAGCGGTGCCCGGTTTCCGCCAGCGTATCGAGCATAATGTTTTCGGCGATGCTTAAACCGGGGATCAGCGCAACATCCACTTCCTGCTGCACCAGATGGATACCGAGTTGTTTGGCGTCGCGCGGGGTGCGAATGGACACCACCTGATTGTTGATGCTGATTTCACCTTCGTAGTGATCGTGCGTACCGCACAGCACCGCCATCAGCGTCGATTTCCCCGCACCGTTTGCCCCGGTTAAGGCATGCACCGAGCCGCCGTGCAGGCTGAAATCCACTTGCGACAGCGCCTTGAAGCCGCCAAAGGCCAGGCTAATGGTGCGCATTTCGAGGTGGTTACGGCTCATGGTGCATGAATCCCTGCAATTAATAGATTGATTTAACGAATTTTTCACAGCCTCGCTTGACTGGCAACGACGGAAAATGCATAAGATAAAGCAAAATATTATTAGCCATCCGGATGTCCAGACATAACATCGGGTTAGCAAACACGCACAAGGACACTACACATGAGCAACACTGATATTCGCGTCGTACCCGGCCCTGCCAATTATTATTCCCATGCCGGAAGCCTTGCGCGTTTGCACGACTTCTACAGCGCAGAGCAGCTCTCGCGCGCGGTGTGGATCTACGGCGAACGCGCTTTTGCCGGGGCCAAAGCCTTTCTGCCGCAAGGGTTTAATGCGCCGGGCGCAAAGCACATTCTGTTTCAGGGCCATTGCAGCGAACACGACGTGGCCGAACTGGTGCGGCAATCCGGCGATGACCGCGCAGTGGTGATTGGCGTTGGCGGCGGAGCACTGCTGGATACCGCCAAAGTGGTGGCGCGCCGCCTCGGTTTACCGGTAGTGGCTATCCCGACCATTGCTGCGACCTGCGCAGCCTGGACGCCGCTGTCGGTGTGGTACAACGATGCCGGGCAGGCGCTGCATTTTGAGATTTTCGACGACGCCAACTTCCTCGTGCTGGTCGAGCCGCAAATCATCCTCAATGCCCCGGCGGAGTATCTGCTGGCGGGCATCGGCGATACGCTGGCGAAGTGGTATGAAGCCGTGGTGCTGGCACCGCAGCCGGAAAACCTGCCGCTGACCGTGCGGCTGGGGATTAACGGCGCACTGGCTATCCGCGATGTGCTACTGGAAAGCAGCGAACAGGCGCTGGCCGATCAGCAGCGCGGCGAAGTGACGCAGGCATTTCGTGATGTGGTGGACGCAATCATTGCTGGCGGCGGTATGGTTGGCGGGCTGGGCGAGCGCTATACCCGCGTGGCGGCCGCACATGCCGTGCATAATGGCCTGACGGTACTGCCGCAAACGGATAAATTCCTGCACGGCACCAAAGTCGCTTACGGCATTCTGGTGCAGAGCGCCCTGCTCGGCCAGGACGATGTGCTGGCACAGCTAATCGATGCATATCAGCGCTTCAACCTGCCCACCACGCTGGCGGCGCTGGAGGTGGATATCAACAATCACGCCGAGCTGGAGAAAGTGATTGCTCACATCCTGCGTCCAGTGGAATCCATCCACTACCTGCCGGTAAACCTCTCCGCCGACACGCTGCGAGCGGCGTTTGAAAAAGTCGAAGCGCTGTCGCGCTAATCATAGTGCCGGATGGCGCTGGCGCTTATCCGGCCTACGGTTTCGGTGCTTGCCCCGGCAGGTAGCGTGTAAGCCGGATAAGGCGAGGCCGCCATCCGGCAATAAGCTGCGATGCCAGACAAAATACTGGCTGGCGCTTATTCTGTTTATCCTGGTTGGAAATCCTGCTACGTAAATCGGAAAACATCTTTCATCGTGCCTCCCCGACAGACAGTCAAAAAAGAGGTTGAATCTCTTCCACCTAATCGCTACGATTTTTTAAAAATCACACTGATTGAGGTGTCCAAATGCCTGGGACGAAAGTACTGACAGCGCATGTACCTATTGAACTCGCCGATAAAGTCGATTTACTTGCCGAAAGCAGCGAACGCTCGCGGGGCTGGATTATCAAGCGTGCGCTCGCGGAATATATTGAGCGTGCAGAATTACGCCAGGCCATGATCCAGCAAGGCCTGGATGCCGTTGAACGCGGTGAAACCGTCAGTCATGCAGAAGCGGCGACCTGGCTTAAAAGTCTGGGGACGGTTAATCCAATGCCGCTGCCAGGCGTTAAAAAACGGGGATGATAAATGCAGTTAGAATGGACGCGACTCGCTCTTCAGGATGTAGAGAGACTGTCAAAATTCCTGTTTATCCAAAACCCTGAAGCCGCCCGCAAAGTTGTCATCATGTTGGCTGACGCCCCTGAAATGCTCTTGCTCCACCCACAAATAGGCCCGCCGGATGAAAGCTGGTATCCGCGCGAAGTCCGTTCTTTGTTTGTTGGCAGTTATGAAATGATTTACGAACTGACGGACAGCCATATCATCATCCTGCGAATCTGGCATACAAAAGAAGACCGTTAGCGCTCATTGCCGGATGGCGGCTTCGCCTTATCCGGCCTGTGGTTTTATCCGTCGTATGAACGTATCCGCCCCACTCATGCAGGCCACAGCCCCATCGCCATTCGCGCGATGCCGAGCAGCGTTTCGCGGCTGGCGCCGTCCCGCGCCTGAATCGACATCCCCTGCTGAATGCTGACATACAAACGCGTTAGCGCGTCGATATCGGTTGATGGCGGTAATTCGCCGCACTGCTGCGCTTCACTCAGGCGTGCTTTCAATAGTTCAAAGCCGCTATTACGCAACTGCTGAACCCGCGCGCCGAGCCGTTCGTGACCTTCGCTGGCGACGGACGACAGCGTCACCATACAGCCATGCGGCAAATCACTGCGGGTTAAGGTTTCCGCTGAACGCTCCAGCCACTGCGCAATCGCCTTTTTTGGTGACGGCTCGCTCTCCATGCCGTTCCAGATATGCGGTGCCACACATTCTTCGTAGTGCTGCAATACCTCGTCGTAGAGATCCTCTTTGCTGCCGAACGCGGCATACAAGCTGGGGGATTTAATCCCCATCGTCGCATAGAGATCATTCATCGACGTCGCGGTATAACCCTTCTGCCAGAAGAGTATCATCGCTTTGTTCAGCGCATCTGTGCGATCAAATTCACGGGGTCTTCCACGGCTCACTTCGCTACCCTCACATTTTGTGCTGATCGGTATATTAATAATATTGACGAATATATGGAAGCGTGATTATTTTAATTATGTATCAATCGACACATAATTCAGGAGCCACTCATGTCACACTCACTTGCAGGTAAACGCGCACTGGTCACCGGTGCGAGCCGCGGTCTGGGGAAAGCCATTGCCTTAACGCTGGCGCGCGCCGGGGCGGATGTCGCCATCACCTGGGAGAAATCAGCAGAGAAAGCCGAAGCGGTTGCCGCAGAAATCCGCGCCCTCGGGCGTAACGGCGTTGCTATTCAGGCCGACAGCGCCAGGCCGGAGGCGGCACGCACGGCGGTTGCGCAGACGGTAGAACAACTGGGCGGGCTGGATATTCTGGTCAATAACGCCGGGATTGCGCGCGGCGGTTTGCTGGAAACGATGTCGCAGGAAGATATCGATGCGTTGATCAATGTGAATATTCGCGGTGTGGTCTATACGACACAGGCGGCCATCGACCATCTGCCGAAAGGCGGGCGCATTATCAATATCGGCAGCAGCCTTTCCGACCGCGTACCGCTGGGTGAAATTGCGATTTACTCGATGACCAAATCGGCGCTGAACTCGTTAACGCGCGGGCTGGCGCGGGATCTGGGGCCGCGCGGCATCACCGTCAATATGGTGAAACCCGGCTCGACAGAAAGTGATATGAACCCGGTGGACGGTGAAACCTCCGATGCGCAGCGCCGCTTGATCGCGCTGGGCCACTACGGTGAAGCGCAGGATATCGCCGAGGCGGTTGCCTTCCTGGCCAGCCCGGCGGCGAAGCAGATCACCGGGGCCGATATTGTGGTGGATGGCGGTGCCAACGCGTAACGCCAGCAGAGGCGGCGCGTCAGCAGCAGCGCGCGCCGCCTTTACCGCCGTAGCGCGCATCCTGGCGTTCGCGGAAAAACTCCTCGTAGGTCATCGGCGTCTGATCCGGGTGCGTAACGCGCATATGCTCAACGTAGTTGTCATAGTCCGGCACGCCAATCATCATCTTCGCCGCCTGGCCCAGGTATTTTCCGGCTTTCGAGAGCGTATCAAACATCTTTTCCCCCTGAGAAAACCCTCTCCCGCAAGGGAGAGGGGGAAACCATTAATGGGCGCTTTTTGCCTGGCCGACAATCTGTTCAAGATTCTCCGGCATCGGCTCGTACGGCGTCTCTTTCGCCGTTGGTTCACTCACCTTCAGCGCCGCCAGCGCGGTTTTCAGCGAGTAAAACGCCAGCACCACCACAACCACCATAAAGAAGATGGTCAGCCCGGCATCAAGACGGTTGTTAAATACCAGTTGCGCCAGTTGTGACTGGGTATACTGCGCCGGAATGTTGCCGCTGTCGATCATCGCCTGGAACTTGTTGGCGATCGCCAGGAAGCCGACTTTGCCATCAGGGCTGAAGGCTTTTTGCCAGCCAGCGGTCAGCGTACACACCAGCAGCCAGGCGGTTGGCACTAATGCCACCCATGCATAACGCTGGCGTTTCATTTTAAACAGCACCACCGCGCAGAGCATCAGCGCCATGCCTGCCAGCATCTGGTTGGCGATACCAAACAGCGGCCACAAGGTGTTAATGCCGCCAAGCGGATCAACCACGCCCTGATGCAGGAAGTACCCCCACGCCAGTACGCACAGCGCCGTCGCCAGCAGGTTAGCAGGCAGTGATTCGGTCCGTTTCAGGTTCGGCGAGATAACGCCCAGCAGATCCTGCAACATAAAGCGCGCCGCGCGCGTACCGGCATCGACAGCTGTCAGAATAAACAGCGCTTCAAACAGAATGGCGAAGTGATACCAGAAGGCAACGTCCATCATGCCGCCGAGCGCGCCGTGCAGGATGTACGCCATCCCCACCGCCAGCGTCGGCGCACCGCCCGCCCTTGAGATGATCGACTGTTCGCCCACTTCGCTGGCAATCTGCGTCAGCGCATCCGGCGTAATGGTAAAGCCCCAGCTACTGACCACCTGCGCCGCCGAGGCGACAACATCCGCCGTGCCTGCAGGCGCCAGTACCGCCATCGGGCTGTTCATCGCGAAGTAAACGCCCGGATCGATAATGCACGCCGAGACCAGCGCCATGATCGCCACAAACGATTCCATCAACATACCGCCGTAGCCGATAAAGCAGGCCTGGCCTTCGCTGGCGAGCATCTTCGGCGTGGTGCCGGAAGAGATCAGCGCATGGAAGCCGGACACCGCGCCGCAGGCGATGGTGATAAACAAGAACGGGAACAGGTTGCCGGTCCACACCGGGCCGGTGCCGTCAACAAATTTGGTTAGCGCCGGCATGGTCAGCGTCGGGCGCATAATCAAAATGCCAATCGCCAGGCCAATAATGGTGCCGATTTTCAGGAAGGTGGAGAGATAATCACGCGGTGCCAGCAGCAGCCACACCGGCAGTACCGAGGCGACAAAACCATAGCCCACCAGCATCCACGTCAGTTGCACGCCAGTGAAATCGAAGAACGGCGCCCAGGTCGGACTGGCGGCAACCCAGCCGCCGGAAATAATGGCAAACACCAGCAGCACAAGGCCGATTACCGACACTTCACCGATGCGCCCGGGGCGCAGATAGCGAATATAAATGCCCATAAAAATGGCCAGCGGAATGGTGAACGCTACGGTGTACGTACCCCACGGGCTGTGGGTCAGCGCTTTAACGACAATCATCGCCAGTACCGCGAGGATGATCACCATGATCATAAAGGTCGCCACCAGCGCAATCACGCCGACAGTCGATCCCATCTCTTCTTTCACCATCTCACCGAGCGAACGCCCGTCGCGACGGGTCGAGATAAACAGCACCATAAAGTCCTGCACCGCCCCGGCCAGCACCACGCCTGCGAGGATCCAGATCATGCCCGGCAGATACCCCATCTGCGCCGCCAGCACCGGCCCCACCAGCGGGCCTGCCCCGGCAATTGCTGCAAAATGGTGACCGAACAGCACTTTTTTATCCGTCGGCACATAGTCGAGACCATCGTTGTGCCGTACCGCCGGGGTCATGCGCGTCGGATCAACCTGCAGCACATTTTTGGCGATATAGAGGCCATAAAACCGGTAAGCAATAAGGTAAATGCAGACGGCAGCAACCACGATCCACAGTGCGTTGATCGGTTCGCCGCGATTGAGAGCGATATAGCCGAGGGCAAAGGCTCCGACGAGGGAGAGGATTGCCCAGATAAGGTATTTCCCTGGGTTGTTCATAGCGGTTATCCGTGTGAGAAACAGAGAGATGTTACATTTTGTATCTATATCAACCCACGGCTTTTAACAACTTTGAAACAGGGGAAATTTGCCCTGCAACCAGGTATTTACATGATTGTGTTAACGGGATCGCAAGAATGCCCTCTCCGCGAAAGGAGAGGGAGAAATTAGCCCAGCACGGCGGTGCTCAGGCGGCAGGTACAGCAGCGACGTCCTTGTTCATCGAACACCACAATTTCCCAGCTCTGGTTTTGCCGTCCAAGATGCAGCGGCTGGCAAACGCCGCGCACCTTTCCCTGGGCAACCGGGCGATGATGCGTAGCGTTTAACTCCGTACCGACCACGCACTGGCCGTCACGCGTCATCATATAGCCCGCCATCGAACCGAGTGTTTCCGCCAGCGCCGCCGACGCGCCGCCGTGCAACAGGCCAAATGGCTGATGGGTACGGGCATCGACCGGCATTTCGGCCTCGATAAAATCGTCGCCGATGCGGGTATAGAGAATAGCCAGATGCGCCACCAGCGTGTTTTCACTGCTGGCATTCAGTTCCTCAAGCGTTAAGTGACGTTTCCAGATCATCTACGCCCCCAGCGTTGAGCCGCCATCCACCACGATATCCTGCAGGGTGATATGGCTGGCCAGATCGGACGCCAGAAACAGCACGGTGTTCGCCACTTCCTGTGGCCGGGCGATTTTGCCCAGCGGAATGCCGAGCTTGAACTGCTCGCCAAAACCGCGAATGCGCTGCTGTTCAGCATCATCGCTCACCCACAGCGTGCGCTGCATATCGGTATCCGTCGAACCCGGCGAAACAACATTACAGCGCACGCGGCTTGCCGCCAGCTCAAGGCCGACGGTCAGCGTCAGGCTTTTCAGCGCGGCTTTCGACGCGCCATAAGCGCTCATGCCGATGCGTGGCGTATGCGCCGCATCGGACGCCACCGTGACGATCGCCCCGCCCTGTTGACGGCGGAACTGCGCCATCGTCTGCTGGAACAGGTTGAACGCGCCGCCAACATTCACAGCAAAGGTGCGCTGCCAGGCTTCTGCGCTCAGCGCATCGGTCGCACCCATATGCAAAATCCCGGCGGCATTGACCAGCACATCCAGCCGATCGTTCTGCGCCAGCAGCCGTTTGCAGGCGGCCTGCGCCTGCGCGGCATCGGCAATATCCACCGTTTCACAGGAGAAGGGATAATCGCGGCCAGGAAAAGCCAGATCGAAGCCGGTAACCTGCGCGCCCGCCGCAACAAAGGCCAGCGCGGTAGCATAACCGATGCCCTTCCCTGCGCCAGTCACCCACACGATTTTGCCGGTAAAATCCAGGCTGGCCATTATTTCACCTCGCGCGAGAGCAGCGCCCACCACGCATCGATGGTCGGATTTTTCGCCAGCATCACAAAATCGATATCGCCGTGGACTTTGCGCCAGCGCGCGGCCAGCGCCATCATGCGCACGGAATCCAGGCCGTAGTCGATCAGATTCTCGTCATCCAGCGGCTCGTCGGATTCATCCAGCAGCGGCAATACCACCGCGCGCAGCGCCGCTTTGCTGCCCGGCACCGGCAGCAGTTCCTGGGTGAGCACCACGCGGCCGGAACGCCCGGCGACATATTTCAGCGACATCAAATGTTCTTCGCGGCTGAAATCCGCCAGCGCATCGGCCACCATAAACGGCTTGATATCGCGCATAAACGCATCCGTGGCGGTGGTCATGCAGCCAATATGCGAATAGACGCCGGTGATGAGCAACTGATTGCGCCCGGTCTCTTTCAGCATCTGCTCCAGCGGCGAGCGATGAAACGCGCTGTAGCGCCACTTCACCAGCACTGTATCTGCTTCATCGGGAGCCAGTTCGGCGACGATTTTCTGCTGCTCCGGCGAACGGGTCAGCCCCGGCCCCCACATGTCATTCAGTAATGCGCGGTCCTCATCACTCTGCGCTTTCGGCTGCGCGGTGTAGTAAACCGGGATATGGTGCTGTTTGCAGAACGCACGCAGTGCAGCAATATTCGCTATCACCTGTTGCATCATCGGGCAGTTATCGCCCCAGAAACTGACAAAATAGTCCTGCATATCATGAATAAGCAGCGCTGCACGCTCCGGCTCAAACGGCCAGCTGACTTTGTTCTGCGGGATATCCGCCGCCGCAGGCAGGGCGTAACCCTCTAATTTTGGAATCGCCATCGTCTCTCCTTTACGCGGTGGCGCGCTCGGCCAGCCACTGACGTAACTGTTTCTTATCAACCTTGCCGACCGGCGTCAGCGGCAGTGCCTCCAGGCACTCCACGCGATCCGGCAGCTTAAATTCCGCGACGCCCTGCTCACGCAGAAAACGACGCACCGCAACGGCACGTAGCGGTTCTTTCACCACCAGGTACGCGCAGCTTTTTTCTCCCAGCAGGCTGTCTTCCATGCTCACCAGCGCGGCATGGATAACCGACTCGTGGCGCAGCAGCAGGTTTTCGATCTCCTCGGCAGCGATCTTCTCGCCGCCGCGGTTGATCTGATCTTTCTCCCGTCCCTGCACGGTGATGTAGCCCTGCTCATCAAGCGAAATCAGATCGCCGGAGCAGTAAAAACCGTTCGCATCGAAGGCGCTGGCGTTGTGTTCGGGGCTGTTGAAATAGCCACGGAAGGTGTACGGCCCGCGCGTCATCAGCCGCCCGACATGGCCTGACGGCAGCCGATTGCCGTGTTCATCCGCCACCCACACTTCATCATCCGGGCACATCGGGCGGCCCTGCGTATTAATGATGCGATCAAAGGGATCGTCCAGACGGGTGTAGTTCACCAGCCCTTCGGCCATGCCAAACACCTGTTGCAACTGGCAGCCGATCTCCGCAGGAATACGCGCCGCCAGCGTTGCTGAAAGCCGCGCGCCGCCGACCTGTAACAGTTTGAGCGATGCCAGTTGCGCATTGCTGCCCCACTCGGTAATCGCCTGTAACCACAGGCTCACCGCAGGCGGCACCAGCGCAGTCACGGTAATCTGGTGTTTTTCGATCAGCGGGAAGCAGAGCGTGGCGCTCGGATCGGCGGCCAACACCACGCAACCTTGCGCGAGGAAGACGCCCAGCGCGCCGGGAGAACTCATCGGGTAGTTATGCGCTGCGGGCAGTGCGCACAGGTAGCGGGTTTGCGCGGTGAAGCCGCAAATCTCGTTGCTGCGCGCAATGCTGTAGTAATAATCGTTGTGGGTGCGTGGGATAAGTTTCGGCGTGCCGGTACTGCCGCCGGAAAGCTGGAAAAACGCCACTTCATCGGCCGGTGTTGGCGTGGCGACGAAGTTATCCGCCGAGTGGGCAATCGCTGCCTCCAGCGCGTGCTCGCCCTGTTCGCCGCGCAACAGCACCACGCGAACAGAATCCAGCGTGGAAATAAACGCGTCGTTGGCAAACAGCGCATGATCGCGATCGGCAATCAATAGCGCCGGTTTGATCTGTGCGGCATAGGCGGTCAGTTCGCTGCGCTGATGGCTGAACAGCGCATTCACCGGCGCAACGCCGAGTTTCAGCAGGGCAAACAGCGTGATGTAGAACTCCGCCACATTGCCCAGTTGCACTAGCGCGGTCTGGCCGCGGGCGATCCCCTGCGCCTGCAAGCTGCACGCGAGGTTATCGGAAGCCTGATGCAACTGGCGGTAGCTCAACGAACGCTCGCCATCAATTACTGCGGTGGCATCGCTGTGCGCATGGCGGGTCAAAATGTCAGTAAGCGGCAGATCCTGCCAGTACCCTTTTTCGCGGTAACGGCGGGCGAATTCTTCCGGCCAGCGGGTAAAAGGAATGGTCATCTTCGCTCCTCAGTGCAGACCAAATGCGTTCAGCATGGTGGTCAGTTTCACCCCGGTTTCGCGCCACTCCGCCAGCGGCGAGGATGCAGGCACAATACCGGCTCCGGCAAACAGCCGGACGTGGTTTTCATTAATGCGGGCGCAGCGGATGGTCACCACCCACTCGCCATTTCCTTCGTCATCGCACCAGCCGACAATGCCGCCGAACAGTTCACGGTTGAACGGTTCCAGCTCGGCAATCAGCTTTTTCGCCACCTGATGCGGGAAACCGCTCAGCGCAGGCGTCGGGTGCAGCAGGCAGGCGAGCGTCAGGGCGTTTTCTCCCGCCAGCGCCGTGCCTTCAATTGGCGTCGCCAGATGCCACAATGTCGGCGTGGTCACCAGTTGCGGCGAATCCGGTAAGTTCAGAGAGCGGCTGCGCGGCTGCAGCACTTTTTTCATCGCCTGCGTCACCAGTTCGTGCTCGTGACGATCTTTTTCCGACGCCAGTAACTTGTTGCCCGCTTCGCGATCCAGCATGTCATCCGGCTGGCGACGGGCGGAACCGGCCAGCGGCAGCGAACTGAAGTGGTCGCCCTCTTTGCGCAGCAGCAGCTCCGGGCTGGCGCCCAGCAGCGCGCCGCCATCCGGCAATGGAACGTGGAAGTTGAAACTGGCCGGATTCTGGGCAATCAGCCGCTCCAGCAACACGCCGCTGTCGATGCGGCTGTCGGTGGCAATCTCAATCAGACGGGAGAGCACCACTTTGTCCACTTCCGGCGTGGCGGTCTTCTGCGCCGCGCGCGCCACCATCAGCATGAAGGTTTCCTGCTCCGGGATTTCACGTTGCGCGACAACATTCGGCATGTCACTGGCGTTGAAATAGCGGGCAGAACGCTGGCGCGCCGGACGGGAGAAGGTTTGCCACGACGCCGGAATAAACAGCGCAGAAGGTTGCGTGGTATCGAACGGGATCGCGCCAACCATCACCGGCCGGGCCACGCCCTGCGCTTTCGCATCGGCAAAGGCCTGCGCCAGTTTGGTCTGGAAGGCGCTCTCCGGAGAATCACCACCGATGGCAGGTTCAGAGAAACGGGCAACGCACCCGGAGGTTATAAAACTGCGGTACGGCGACATAAACAAAAACTGATCCGCGGCCAGTGTCTTCGCAGACTGCTGGATATCCTCAGCCAGGGACATATCCATATCATCCTCCAACAATGATAAGTGAGATTAATAATGATTATCATTTGTGTTTTGTGGCGGTAAGATAAAAAGTTATTACCAGCGCTGTCAACAGCAGATTCCTCTTCTGCGCCGCTAATGCTTGCATCCCCTTCATACAATGATGAAAATGAGAAGCATTAACCTCAACAAAAACAGGACGCAATCCGTGAGATTTTCTTTTTTGTTCCGTAAGCCCTTAGCGATTCTGGGCATTTTTGTTTTAGGACTAACCTCAGCAATCGCCGCCGACTGGCCTCGCCAGGTCACCGACAGTCGCGGTACGCATCAGCTCGACAGCAAGCCGCTGCGCATTGTGTCAACCAGCGTCACCCTTACCGGATCGCTGCTGGCGATTGACGCACCTGTAATTGCCAGTGGTGCAACCACGCCGAATAACCGTTTCGCCGACGCGCAGGGCTTTCTACGCCAGTGGGGCGATGTGGCGAAACAACGCAACGTCGCTCGTCTTTACATTGGCGAAGCGAATGCCGAGGCCGTTGCCGCACAGATGCCGGATCTGATCCTCATCAGCGCTACCGGCGGCGATTCCGCCCTTGCCCTGTACGACCAGCTTTCCACCATCGCGCCGACGCTGGTTATCAATTACGACGATAAAAGCTGGCAGGCGCTGCTCACCCAACTGGGTGAAATCACCGGCCAGGAAAAACAGGCCGCTGCGCGCATCAGCGAATTCAACCAGCAACTGGCCGACGTCAAATCACGGATGAAACTGCCGCCGCAGCCGGTTACTGCGCTGGTTTATACCCCCGCCGCGCACAGCGCCAACCTGTGGACCAGCGACTCCGCGCAGGGCAAGTTGATGCAGCAACTGGGCTTCGCCCTTGCGCCGCTACCGGCCAATCTGCAAACCAGCCAGAGCCAGGGTAAACGCCACGACATCGTGCAACTGGGCGGAGAAAACCTTGCTGCCGGACTGGGCGGTGAAGCGCTGTTCCTGTTCGCCAGCGATCAAAAAGATGCCGACGCGCTGAACGCGAATCCGTTGCTGGCGCATCTGCCTGCGGTACAGAACAAACGCGTTTACGCCCTCGGCGCAGAAACCTTCCGCCTGGACTACTACAGCGCCAGCCGCGTGTTGCAGCGTTTGTCGGCGCTGTTTGGTTAATCTGTTTGCCGGTCTTATCCGGCCTGCGATCGAGATCCGCTAAACATGTAAGCCCGGAAGCACCATCCGGCCGTAAGCTTTCTATGCAGTAGGCTGCGTCTGACGAAAACGGCGCAGCTCGCTGAGCGCCACCACCAGCACTAAACCGATCGCCGCCAGTACCAGCCCGCTGATGCTCGCCGATGAGGCGGGCGTCATCATCGATCCCATCGCCCCCAGCAGCGCCGCGCCAATCGCATCGCCCGTCACGTTCTGCGCGGTCCACAAGCCGTTAATACGCCCGAGCATCGCTTCCGGCGTCTGGGTTTGCAGCAGGGTGTACTGCAACAGCGAACTCACGGCGGTCAGCCAGCCGCATAATGCCAGGAACAGCACACCAAGCGCCCACACTGGCATCAGGCTGAACAGCCCTATCGCAACAAAAGCGCCGACGCTGGTCATCAGCATAATCACGCCAGGTCTTTCGCTGTGCGCCAGCTTGCCGCTGGTCAACGCCCCAATCGCCGCACCAAGCGGCAACGCGGCATACAGCAGGCCGATTTCCGCCGCCGACATGTTCCAGCTCATCGCCAGCGCCGGATAAAGCACGCGCACCGCGCTGGCCATGGTTAACAGCCCGCCGAGCAGCGCGATACCGCCAATCAACGGGTTACGAAATAAAAATTGCAGCGCCGTCAGCAGCGATTTCAGCGGATGCTCGCGCGGCTGCGGCGGTGGCGGCAACGCGGGCAGGCTGAGTAACGGCAACAGGGTGATAAATGTCCCCGCCGCTGCCAGACCGTAGTTCCACACCACGCCGCCCGAAGCCAGCAGCAGACCGCCGCACATCGGCGAAATCACCGACCCCAGACGCACTGTCAGCATGGTGATCGCGCCCGCCTGCATCAGATTTTCCCGCCCGACCAGCGCAGGCGTTGCCGCCAGCAGCGCCGTCACGCCAAGCGCGCCGAAAAAGCCGTCCCACAAACCCAGCAGATAGATCGCCGCCAGCGAAGGCTCCGCCAGTTGCGCGTTCAGACACAGGCCGATAAACCCAACGCCGCAGGTCGAACGCGCCAGTAAAATCAGTTTCTTACGTTCATAGCGATCCGCCAGCACGCCGCCAAACATCAGGCCAATAAACATGGCCGAACCGGTCAGCGTGACCGATAACCCCACCTGCCAGCTGGAGTGGGTCATTGCCTGAATCTGCACCGGCACCGCTACGCCAAGCAGGCCCAGCGATAAAATCGAGATAAAACGCGCCAAAAACACTGCGCGAAAAGCCGGATGCGTGTGCAGCAGGCTAAGGTTCAACAGCCAGGATTGTTGTTTCATCACAGCGCCTTAAATACGTACTTTTTATGTCCATATACCGGCTTCGCATGTTAACATATCAAAACAAGATCGATAACGATAATTACTATCATTATCAAATTTGGGACGTCTTATGTCGTGTTCTGCTTTTCCGGCGCGCCCCTTTGCTCTCGCCGGACTATTGATACTGCTTGTTGTCGCCGCCGCACTCAGCCTGTTTATTGGCGCGAAACCGATGCCCGCCGCCGTGGTGATCGACGCGCTCTCCGGTGTCTGCCAGAGCGCGGACTGCACCGTAATCCGCGATGCGCGCCTGCCGCGCACGCTGGCGGGTCTGCTGGCCGGTGGCGCACTGGGGCTTGCTGGTGCGCTAATGCAAACCCTCACCCGTAATCCGCTGGCCGATCCCGGCCTGCTTGGCGTTAACTCCGGCGCCAGTTTCGCCATTGTGCTCGGCGCAGCGCTGCTCGGTATTTCGTCTCCGGCGGAACAATTACTGCTGGCGTTTTGCGGTGCGCTGGCCGCGTCGCTGCTGGTGGCCTTTACCGGCAGCCAGGGCGGCGGGCAACTCAGTCCGGTGCGTCTGACGCTGGCGGGAGTCGCGCTTGGCGCGGTACTGGAAGGGCTCTCCAGCGGGATTGCGCTGCTGAATGCCGATGTCTATGACCAGTTGCGATTCTGGCAGGCCGGGTCGCTGGATATCCGCACCCTGCAAACGTTGAAAATTGTGCTCATTCCGGTGCTACTGGCGGCGGCGATCGCGCTGCTGCTGAGCCGCTCACTCAACAGTTTGAGTCTCGGCAGCGATACCGCCACTGCGCTTGGCAGCAAGGTGGCGCGCACGCAATTACTTGGATTAGTGACCATCACCGTGCTGTGCGGCAGCGCGACGGCGGTAGTCGGCCCGATTGCCTTTATCGGCCTGATGATGCCGCACATGGCGCGCTGGCTGGTGGGCGCGGATCACCGCTGGTCGTTGCCAGTCACATTGCTTGCGACACCAGCGTTGTTGTTGTTCGCCGATATTATTGGCCGCCTGATTGTGCCCGGTGAGCTGCGCGTATCGGTAGTCAGCGCCTTTCTCGGTGCGCCTGTGCTGATTGTTCTGGTGCGCCGCGCACGCGGAGGTGGCCTGTGATTTCACCGTCCCGTCGTTTAGTCGCCAGTTGCCTGCTGATGGTGTTTTGTGCCGTGCTGATGGCGGTCTGGAGCCTGCGCAGCGGCGCAGTAACGCTGGAATTGCCCCAGGTGATGAACGCACTAACTGGCGATGCGCCGCGCGCGATTCAACTGGTGGTGATGGAGTGGCGTTTACCGCGCGTGCTGATGGCGCTGCTGGTCGGTGCCGCGCTCGGCGTCAGCGGCGCGATTTTTCAATCGCTGATGCGCAACCCGTTAGGTAGCCCGGATGTGATGGGCTTTAACACCGGCGCGTGGAGCGGCGTGCTGGTGGCGATGGTGCTGTTTGGTCAGCATTTAACGGCCATTGCGCTGGCGGCGATGGCGGGCGGTATGCTCACCTCGCTGGTGGTCTGGCTGCTGGCCTGGCGCAACGGCATTGAAACCTTCCGCCTGATTATTGTCGGCATTGGCGTGCGTGCGATGCTGGTGGCGTTCAATACCTGGCTGCTGCTGCAGGCGTCGCTGGAAACTGCCGTCACCGCCGGGCTGTGGAATGCTGGCTCATTGAACGGCCTGACCTGGGCGAAAACGCTGCCTTCCGCGCCAATCATTATGCTGATGTTCGTGTGCGCCGCCCTGCTCGCCCGCCGGATGCGGTTGCTGGAGATGGGTGATGACAGCGCCTGCGCGCTTGGTGTCAGCGTCGAGCGTTCACGCTTGCTGTTAATGCTGGTGGCGGTGGCGCTGACAGCGTCGGCTACCGCGCTGGCGGGGCCGATTTCATTTATCGCTCTGGTAGCACCACACATCGCCCGGCGCATCAGCGCCACCGCCCGTTGGGGCTTAACGCAGTCGGCCCTGTGCGGCGCGTTGCTGTTATTGCTGGCGGATTTTGTCGCCCAGCAAGGGTTTACGCCTTATCAGTTGCCGGTGGGTGTGGTCACCGTCAGCCTTGGCGGTATCTACCTTATCGCCTTGTTAATTCAGGAGTCCCGCAAGAAATGACCGATTTATCTTCCCGTTTGCGCGGCGCAGACTTAACGCTGGGTTATGGCAAAAAAATCATTGCCGAGCAGCTAAGCGTTGCCATTCCCGACGGCCATTTCACCGCCATTATCGGCCCCAACGGCTGCGGTAAATCAACGCTGCTGCGCACGCTGAGCCGCCTGATGACGCCCGCACAGGGGCATGTTTATCTCGATGGCGAGCAGATCCAGCGCTTCGCCAGCAAAGAGGTGGCGCGGCGTGTCGGGCTGCTGGCGCAAAACGCCACCACGCCGGGCGATATCACCGTGCAGGAGCTGGTGGCACGCGGTCGCTACCCGCATCAGCCGCTGTTCACCCGCTGGCGTAAAGAGGATGAAGACGCCGTGGCGCGGGCGATGAAAGCCACCGGCATGGATTCGCTGGCCAGCCAGAGTGTCGATACGCTCTCCGGCGGCCAGCGGCAACGGGCGTGGATTGCGATGGTGCTGGCGCAGGAGACGGCCATCATGCTGCTCGATGAACCCACCACCTGGCTCGATATCAGCTACCAGATCGATCTGCTGGAGTTGTTAAGCGCGCTGAACCGCGAGCAGGGTTATACGCTGGCGGCGGTGCTGCATGATTTGAATCAGGCCTGCCGCTACGCCACGCATCTGATTGCACTGCGCGATGGCAAAATTGTCGCGCAGGGCGCGCCCAAAGAAATTGTCACCGCCGAATTGATAGAAGCGGTCTACGGTCTGCGCTGCATGATTATTGACGATCCGGTGGCGCATACGCCGCTGGTGGTGCCGCTGGGGCGCAGCGGAATAGAGTCCCGAAAGACTTAGCGCAATCGGCAAGCTGTGCCACATAATCTCAGCCCGGGGAAAGCGGGTTTCTCCACAGGATATGTCACTCCAGAGGTATTGTTCCGTTCACCTGGCATGCAAGAGTTTCAGAAACGCACTAACACGTGAACGGAACCACTCCACAAACGCCTTATCCGGCCTACGATGCAAACCTCCTGCCCGCTAAACGCGTTAGCGGGCAACAGGCAATATCACTCCCCCAGGATCTCCCTTAACACCGGCCCGATACGCTCAAACGCCTGCGGCGAAATAATATCGACATGGGCGCAATCCTGGCGATACACCGCCAGTTCCCGCACCCACGGCGCCCAGGCTTTGTGCGGATCGGTGCCTGCGGGCAGCGTGCGTTCGGCGACAAACAGCGTCGCCTTACCGTCAAATGGCAGGCTGTGCGCAGTGGTCAGCAAACGCACCGCATCGGCGTAGTTGCCTTCAATAGTCGAAAACAGCTCGCCGGAGCCTTGCCCCTGTTGGGCGGCAAGAAAGGCCTGCCGTTCACGCTCAATCTCTGCCAGCACTTGCGGATCCAGCCCGTTGGCCTCTTTCTCCGCCCAGTTTTGCGTCTCCGGCGGCCAGGTGTCGAGCAGACCAAGGAAGGCCACCTCTTCGCCCCTCGCCCGCAAACGCGCGGCAATGCCCTGCGCCAGCGTGCCGCCAAGCGAGTAACCGAACAGGTGATAAGGCCCGTGCGGCTGCTGCGCCAGCAGCGTGGCAAGATGTTGCTCGCAGGCTTCATCCAGCGTTGCCGCCTGCTGTAGCGGCCCAGAAGGTCGCGGCGACTGAATGCCGGTTATCGACCAGCGCGGCGCGAGGTAACGCGCCAGCACGCTGAACTGCCAGGCAAAACCGGAAGCCGGATGGAAGCAGAACAGCGTCGGGCCGTCGCTTTCACGCAGCGGCAGCAGCGTTTCCATACCGAGGCGCTGCGCCTGCTCCGCCGTCAGGCTCTGCTCCAGCAGCGCGGCGAGTTTCTCCACCGTAGATGCAACCATAATCTGCCCCGGCGTCACCGGCCTTTGATGCTCGCGGCTGAGCTGTGCCGCCAGACGCATCGCCAGCAGCGAGTGGCCGCCCAGCGCAAAGAAATCAGCCTGCGCATCCTGCACCTCGCAACCCAACAGCGCGGCAAACGCCTGCGCCACGCGTGTTTCCATCCCGGTATTCACCGGGCGACCACAGCGTGCCGCCGCCAGTTCCGGTAACGGCAGCGCTTTGCGATCGAGTTTACCGTTCGCGCTCAGCGGCAAGGCGCTCAGTTGCAGCAGGCGCACCGGCACCATATGCGGCGGCAGTTGCTCACGCAGTTGATCCAGCAACGCGGCGGTATCGAGCGGCAAACCGGACGCGGAAACCACATAGCCCACCAGCTGACGCGCATCGCCGCCGCTGGCCGCCGCCTGATTAAAGACGCAGGCATGCGCCACCGCCTGCGCCACATCCGCCAAAGCCAGCATCGCCCGGTCAATTTCGCCCAGTTCAATACGCTGGCCGCGAATTTTCAGTTGATCGTCGCTGCGCCCCAGATATTCCACCGCGCCATTTTCCAGCCAGCGCGCCACATCGCCGGTACGGTACATACGCTCGCCGGGGGCGAACGGATCGGCAATAAAGCGGCTGGCGGTCAGATCCGGACGTCCCAGATAGCCCTGCGCCAGTTGAATACCGGTCAGATAGAGATCGCCCGCCACGCCCGGCGGCACCGGACGCATCATGCCGTCGAGAATACGCAGCCCGGTATTCCACACCGGGAAGCCAATCGGCACGCTGTTGCCGCGCACCTGCGCCAGCGCTTCGCCGTGCGCCGGATACCAGCTCACGTCCACCGCCGCTTCCGTCGGGCCATACAGGTTATGCAGCGGCGCGCCGGTCAGGAGTTGCCATTCGCGGCACAATTCTGCCAGCAACGCTTCGCCGCTACAGAACACCTGTTTAAGCGTTCGACAGCGCTGCTGCGCACTCTCCGGCGTTAGCGAAGCGACAAAAGCCGCCAGCATCGACGGCACGAAATGGGTCGTGGTCACGCCATATTCGGCAAAGAAAGCCTGTAACGCTTGCGGATCGCGGTGCGCTTCCGGCTCGGCCATCACCAGGCTGGCCCCGGCGATAAACGGCCACCAGAATTCCCACACCGAGACGTCAAAACTGCATGGCGTTTTCTGCGCCACCACATCCTGCGCAGTCAGCGGGTACTGCTCCTGCATCCACAGCAGGCGGTTGACGATGGCGGTCTGGCCGACCATCACCCCTTTCGGTCGCCCGGTGGAGCCGGAGGTAAAAATGATATACGCCGTCTGTTCCGGGCGCGCCAGATTGAGCGCTTCACTGCCCTGCGCGGCCAGCGGCTGCTGGTAGCAGAAGTGCGCCAGCCCCGGAATATCGCTAAAGCGGGAGAGTTGATCTTCTGCGGTGATCAACAACCTTGGCTGCGCATCTTCCAGCATCATCCGCAGACGTTCGTCCGGGTAGCCAGTATCCAGCGGCAGCCAGGCGGCGCCCGCTTCGACAATGCCGTGCAGCGCCAGCGTAAGGAAGACCGAGCGCGGCAACGCCACCGCTACGCTGTCGCCGGGTTGCACGCCAAGCTGACGCAGATGCTGCGCCAGCGCGACAACCTGTTCACGCATTTCGCGGTAACTGAACTGCCAGCGGGCATCGCGCAATGCAGGTGCGTCCGGGGTTTTCGCTGCCTGCATCGCCACTAAATCGCTTAAGGTTGTGGTCGGCAGCATCATGCCGGTATCGTTAATCTTCGCCAATTGTTGCGCTTCGTGCGGGGCAAGCAGATCGGCATCGCCGCTGCGCAGCGCCGGGTTTTCAGCAAACTGCGCCAGTAATTGGCCCAGCCGCGCCACATGGCCGCGCAGTGTGGCTTCATCGTAACGGCTGCGGTTCGCCAACACTTCAACGGCAAGGCCGCCCTCTTCATCCGGGAACAGTGCAATCTCCAGATCGTTGACCGGCCCGGTCGCCAGCGTGTGCGTGATGCCGTGAATGCCATCGACATCCAGCAAGTAGTCAAACATTTTGACGTTGAATACCGGGCCAAACAGCGGCTCATCGCCGGCGGCGCGGCCCGCATCACGGACAATTTGTTCGGCATCGTAACGCTGATGGCGACGCATCACTTTCAGGCTGCCCGCCAGCTGCGCGGCCAGTTCCGCGAGGGTTTGCGCGCCATCGATATGAATGCCCAACGGCAGCACGTTGAGTACCGGCCCGGTCGCCGTCAGCGCAGCGGAACCCATGCGGCGCATAAAGATAAACCCGGCGGCGTAATCCATCCGCCCGCACAGACGACCGAGCCACAGCGCCACCAGCGCCAGCCCCAGATCGGCAGGCTGGCTATTCGGCAGCGCGCGGGTTAAACAGCGGAAATCATCGGCATTGAGCGCAACGTTCAGGCGCAGAATGTCAGTGGTCGCCGCGCGTCCCGGCAGCGGTGTCGGCGAGAGTGAAACCGGCGGTGGCAGTTCGCTGCGCTGTTTCGCCCAGAAAGCGGCATCGCGCTGCCAGCCGTCGCTGTCGCGATAACGCTGATACTCTTCCACCACTTGCGCAAACGGCGTAAAGGGGGATGATGGCGTTTCGTCTCCGCGTCGCCAGGCGCTGTAAATGGCGGCAATCTGGCGGGTAATTGCCGGGAAACTGAAGCCGTCGACCAGTAAATGATGGTATCGCTGATACCAGTACCAGCGCTGTTCGCCCACGCGCAGGAGTTGATGGCAGACCAGCGGTTTACCGCTCTCGACGCGCAGGTTTTGCGCCAGATCGGCGCGCATAATGTTCAGCGCGGCGGTATGCGCATCGCTGTGGGAGCGTAAATCGGTGATGGCGGGCTGCGCAAACTGTTGCGATTCATCCACCCACTGCCAGACGTCGCCGTTATCTTCCTCAAAGCGCATGCGCAGCGTATCGGCCTGCACCATACCGGTGACAATCGCCTGCGCCAGCAGCGCGGCATCGATATCGCCCTTCAGCTCAACATAGTGCGCCACGCTCCAGGCATTGGGCAGCGACGAGAGTTTTTCCGCCATCCAGATCCCTGGCTGGGCGGCAACCAGCGGTAAACGTTGCGTCATTGGCCGCTCCTTGCAGTCACGTAGTGCGCCGGGGTTAAGGTCTGCCAGTGAGCGTCAAGCCACCTATTGCAGGCTTCCTGTGGCTGCGGTTCGCACACCACGCGCCAGCCGCCAGGCAACACGCACTGTGCAGGCCACAAACTGTATTGCTGCTGGCTGTTTTGCAGAATATAAAACCGCCCTTGCGGATTATCGAAGGGGTTGGTGAACTCCATAGCAAACTCCTGTCATAGAAAGGCGCGTCAGCGGGCGCGGGTCAAAGGCTGCCAGAGGGTAATCAGCCCGGAAGTCAGCCCGCCGCGCCAGCAAAGCGCATCATGTCCGCCGTCAACCTGACGCCAGAAAACCGGCTGCTGTATGCGTTGTAACAGGGAAAAAAGCGCCTGATTGGCGCGAAAAATCAGCGGTTCGCGCACGCCCGCTTCCAGCACAATGCGCAGGCCGGAGGGGTACAGTTCACCGCGTTGAAGTTGCTGGATAATGATGCCGTCCTGCTCTGCGCCGCGATGCGGCCACCAGTAAGAACCAGACTGGCTCAATACGCAGCCAAAACGCTGCGGCCAGTGCAGCGCGGCATAAAGTGAAGAGAGACCGCCAAAACTCTGCCCGGCCACCACCGTGCGCTCAGCACAATCGCTGAACGGCGCCAGCGCCTGCACCTGCGGCAGCAACTCTTCCTGTACCGCCAGCCAGAAATCGGCATTGCAGGGCAGTTCGCACGTGCGGTGCGCGTTATCAATCACATCGATCAGCACATAGACTGCCGCCGGTAATTGCCCCTCGTTGGTGAGCGCGGCCAGCGCGGGCCAGACCGGCATACTCTGCGCCCAGAATTGCCCGTCGAGCAGCACCGCCAGCGGGCGTTCGGCCACGTTTTCCTCGCCAGTGGTGTAGATCCACACGCGGCGCGTGTTGTTCAGCCGCTGGCTGCGCCAGTGCAATAGTTGCGGTTCATTGAAAGGCGTATCGGATGCCTGCCATCCCGGCTGTAGCGGCGCATCAGGCATTTCCAGCGCCGAAACCGGATGGCCGCGACCGCCGCGCCAGCTTTGCCGGTTAAGCGGATCGGCAATCGCCTGCGCCAGCAGTTTGCGCCAGCCTTCGCGCAGAGCGGCGCGATCCGGCGGAATGGCAGCAAACACCGCGGGGGAAAAATCGTCGTGATTTTGCGAAGGCATCAGGCAATAGCTGCCCCGCCAGCCCGCTTCAAGGCGGATCTCACGGTACCAGACATCAGTACCGGCAATGCGCTCAAGCGATTGCGGCCGGGCATTTTGATGATGATCGGTCACGCCGGTGATATAGAGCCAGACCCGTTGAATGGGGGAAGTGGCTTCCGTGCCTGCCGGATCCCGCCACCAAAACGTGACGCGGTATTCGCCCGCTTCCTGCACCCATTCCGGCCCCTGTTTTGACTCCCACCAGGCATCACTTCCCGTTGTTGACGTCACGTCTATTACCCCAAATATGCTGTGGAAATTTTTGCTTGCACTTCCAAATTTGTTGATAATATTATTGATAACAATTTGCATTTGCAATAGCGTATTAGCGCGCTGTGGGAAGCGCGTCTTTCACTCAATTGGCCACCTTTGTCGATGCTGCTCAGGGCTGAATAGCTCGCTTTGTGCTGGCTCCATTATGCCGCCTCCTCTCCCCCTGGGAATGGATGAACCGGGGAAGCGGCGATGAAAATCAGGTAAAACAATGAATAACAAAATCAAGACCTTGACCTTATTGGTCAATCTGGGAATTTACGGTGCTGCTTTGCCCGCCATGGCGGCAGACAGCAATACCACCAACTCCACCGAGAATGATGACACCATCGTTGTGACCGCCGCGCAGCAAAATTTGCAGGCGCCGGGTGTTTCCACCATCACCGCTGATGAAATTCGCAAAAACCCGCCAGCGCGCGACGTTTCTGAAATTATCCGGACCATGCCGGGCGTTAACTTAACCGGTAACGCCACCAGCGGTCAGCGCGGCAACAACCGCCAGATCGATATTCGCGGTATGGGCCCGGAAAACACCCTGATCCTGATTGACGGCAAACCGGTTACCAGCCGCAATTCCGTGCGCCTTGGCTGGCGCGGCGAGCGTGACAGCCGTGGCGACACTAACTGGGTGCCGCCGGAAATGATCGAACGTATCGAAGTGATTCGCGGCCCGGCAGCAGCGCGTTACGGTAACGGCGCAGCCGGCGGTGTGGTGAATATCATCACCAAAAAAGATAAAACAAACGAATGGCACGGTGCCTGGAACACCTATTTCAACGCGCCGGAACATAAAGACGAAGGTTCCACCAAACGTACCGACTTCAGCCTGAGCGGCCCGCTGGGCGGCGATGTCAGCTTCCGCCTGTATGGCAACCTGGCAAAAACCCAGGCCGACGCATGGGATATCAACCAGGATCACCAGTCTGAACGTACCGGGATCTATGCCAACACCATGGCTGCCGGTCGTGAAGGTTCGATTAACAAAGATATCAACGGCGTGGTGCGCTGGGATTTTGCACCGTTGCAGTCGCTGGAGTTCGAAGCCGGTTACAGCCGCCAGGGCAACCTCTACGCGGGCGATACGCAGAACACCAACAACGACAGTAGCACCAATAACTACGTGAAAGAGAACTACGGCAAAGAGACGAACCGTCTTTATCGCCAGAACTACTCTGTCACCTGGAATGGCGGCTGGGATAACGGTGTGACCACCAATAACTGGCTCCAGTACGAACACACGCGCAACTCGCGTCTCGGCGAAGGCCTGGCGGGCGGTCTGGAAGGGTTATTCAACACCAATAAGTTCACCGATATCGATCTCTCGGACGTGATGCTGCATAACGAAGTGAACCTGCCGCTGGATCTGCTGGTCAATCAGACGCTGACGCTGGGAACCGAGTGGAACCAGCAGCGGATGAAAGACATGGCGTCGAATAAGCAGGCTTTCCAGGGCGGCCCCATTTCCGGTCTGAGCAGCACCAACCGCAGCCCTTACTCCAGCGCTGATATCTACTCGGTGTTCGCGGAAGACAATATGGAGCTGACCGAGAGCACCATGCTGACGCCAGCCCTGCGCTTTGATCATCACACCATTGTCGGCAATAACTGGAGCCCATCGCTGAACCTGTCGCAGGGTCTGGGCGATGACTTCACGCTGAAAATGGGTATCGCCCGCGCTTACAAAGCGCCGAGCCTCTATCAGACCAACCCGAACTACATTCTCTACAGTCGTGGTCAGGGCTGCTACGCCAGCGGCACCGGCGTGGGCTGCTACATGATGGGGAACGACGATCTGAAAGCGGAAACCAGCATCAACAAAGAGATTGGCCTGGAATTCAAACATGAAGGCTGGCTGGCCGGTTTGACCTGGTTCCGCAACGATTACCGCAACAAGATTGAAGCCGGTTATTCACCGCTGAGCCAGACCTCGGTCGGCAGTACCAAAACCGATCTCTATCAATGGGAAAACGTGCCGAAAGCGGTAGTGGAAGGTTTAGAAGGCACCCTGAACGTGCCGGTCAGCGATGCGGTAACGTGGAGCAACAACTTCACTTACATGCTGCAAAGCAAAAACAAAACCACTGGCGAGCGCCTGTCGATCATTCCGGAATACACGGTCAACTCCACCCTGAGCTGGCAAATTGTGCAGGATGTTTCTGTTCAGTCGACCTTTACCTGGTACGGCAAACAGGAACCGAAAAAGTATGATTATCAGGGTAACCGCGTGACCGGTTCCGCCACCAACGAAGTCAGCCCTTACAGCATTGTTGGCCTGAGCGGCACCTGGGATGTGACCAAATACGTCAGCCTGACGGCCGGTATCGATAACCTGTTCGACAAACGCCACTGGCGCGCGGGTAACGCCCAGAGCACCGGCGGCAGCACTGGCTGGATGTACGGCGCTGGCGCAGAAACCTATAACGAGTCGGGCCGCACCTGGTATATGAGTGTGAATACCCACTTCTAAGTTGCACCCGCCCTCTCCCCCAACGGAAGATCCCCCGCTTCCCGACGGGGAGAGGGCCGGGCGAGGAAACGCCATGCACACCACTCATCACACCGTTTCCCTCGCCGATCACACGCTTCATCTGATCGATTTTCTTCCCGCGACGTTTACTCCCGCCGATCTGCTCTGGCTGCCGCATCACGAGGCGCTTGCGCACTGCGCGTTAAAGCGCCAGACCGAGCATCTGGCCGGGCGCATCGCCGCGCTGCACGCATTGCATGAGCATGGTTTCAGCACGATTCCGGCCCCTGGCGCGGCTGGCGAACCCTGCTGGCCGCAAGGCGTATCGGGTAGCATCAGCCACAGCGGGCAGCGTGCCGTTGCCGTAGTGGCGTCGCATCCTGTCGGCGTGGATCTTGAAGCGCAGTTCAGCCCGGCGCTGTGCGATGAACTGGCCGCAAGCATTGTTAACGCGCAGGAACATGCGCTGCTCGCCGCCTGCCCCCTGCCGTTTACGCTGGCGCTCACGCTCGCTTTCAGCGCGAAAGAGAGCCTTTACAAAGCGTTCTCCCCGCAGGCGAAGCCCTTCCCCGGCTTTGCCAGCGCGCACATCACCGCTATTGATGAACAGCATCTTGAGCTGCGTTTTCTGGCGGAATTTTCCCCACAACTGGTTGATAAAAAAGTAAACGTCTACTGGCGAGCCGACCACGAACGGGTAATGACGCTGGCCGTGGGTTTACCGTTCGGATCGTGATCCTTTTCTCCTTTTAAGAAATTAGCTGCGCAAACCGTAGACAGTTTGCCGTCGCCGAATTATCGTTATTTTGAATAATAAATCATTATTGAATATATATTCAATGTGGAGAAAAAGATGAAAAAGACCCTACTGCAATCCGTTGTACTGGCTTCGATGATCGCTGCATCCGGCTCGCTTTTCGCCGCAAATAACGGCCTGATCGCGATTATTACCCCTTCCCACGACAATCCGTTTTTTAAAGCGGAAGCCGATGGCGCAGCAGCCAAAGCGAAGGAGCTGGGCTACACCACGCTGGTCGCTTCCCATGACGACGATGTCAACAAACAGAACCAATTGATTGAAACGGCGATCGCCCGCAAAGCGAAAGCGATCATTCTGGATAACGCCGGGGCAGATGCCACCGTCGGCCCGCTGGAGAAAGCAAAAGCAGCAGGCGTGCCCACGTTTCTGATCGATCGTGAAATCAACAAAACCGGTGTGGCGGTGGCGCAAATCGTCTCCAACAACTATCAGGGCGCGCAACTGGGCGCGGAGAAGTTCGCCAAATTGCTGAACGGTAAAGGCAAGTACGTTGAGCTGTTAGGCCGCCAGTCAGACACCAACGCCAGCGTGCGTTCCCAGGGCTATCACGATGTGCTGGATGACAACCCGGAGATGAAAATGGTGGCGCAGCAAACCGCCAACTGGAGCCAGACTGAAGCCTTCACCCGAATGGAAGCCATTCTGCAAACGCACCCGGACATTGTCGGCGTGATTTCCGGCAACGACACCATGGCGCTTGGCGCGGAAGCAGCGCTGAAAGCCGCCGGAAAAAATAACGTCATCGTGGTCGGTTTTGACGGCAGCGACTACGTGCGCGACTCGATCATCAACAAAGGCAACATCAAAGCCACCGTGCTGCAACCCGGCTGGCAGCAGGCGCAAATGGCCGTTGAACAAGCGGATTACTTCCTGAAAAACGGCAAAGCGCAGAAGGAAGAGAAACAACTGATGGACTGCATGCTGATCGATGACAGCAACGCCGGCAAACTGAAAATGTTCAACCTCAGCAAGTAACGCGGAGGCGCTATGTGGTTAAAACAATGGGGTAATGCGCTCGCAGGGTGCGTTGCCCTGTTGCTCACGGCCTGCACCGTGGTGGATCTGGATGAGAACGGCAAGCCGATTATGCCTGCCGATCCGCATGCCAAAGCCAGCTTTGACAACCAGACGCCGCAGCAGATCGCGCAACAAACCTGGCAGGAACGCGTGATCAACGCCGCGCACCAACATGCGCTGAGCGCCGACACGCTGGCCGCCCAACAAAAAAACCTGGCCGCCGCGCCGCAGAGCGTATTTGTCCGGCTGACAAGCCAGGTCGAACGCATTGATACCAGTAATGAACGCGAACAGCAGTTGCTGATTAACGTTAACGGGCAACCGCTGCCGGTGCAGCTTGGCCCGGTAATACGCGGTAACGCAATTCGCGATGCTACCGGTTTTAAATTTGAAGACTTTACCAACCAGGTCCAGTTTGCGCAGCTTTCCCGCGCCTATAACCGTGAAGCAGCAAAACATCTGCCAAAAGTTGACGCCAGCTGGGCCGGAAAACCGGTCACCATACTGATGGCGGTCACGCTCAGCGGCGGCAAGCTTGATGACGCCGTGGCACTGGAGTTGCAACAGGAGGCACAGTAATGAGCGATCTACCTGTGGACGACATCATTCTGCGCACGCGCGGCGTGTCGATGCTGTTTCCCGGCACCGTGGCGCTGGACAACGTCGATTACAACGTCTGGCGCGGCAAAGTAAACGTGATTATCGGCGAGAACGGCGCGGGCAAATCGACGCTGATGAAAATTCTCGCCGGCGTGCAGCAGCCGAGCGTCGGCACCATCGAACTGAATGGCGAAACGGTGCACTTTTCCGACACCCGCTCCGCCGCCGCACACGGTATTGGCATGGTGCACCAGGAGCTGAATCTGTTCGAAAACCTCAACGTCGCGGAGAATATTTTTCTCGGCCGCGAGCTGCAAAAAGGGGTGACGCCGATTAACGAAGCGGAGCAGGAAAAACGCACCGCTGAACAGCTCAGGCGCCTCGATCAGCCCATCTCGCCGCGCGAACTGGTTGGCAACTTAAAAGTCGGCCAGCAGCAACTGGTCGAGATCGCCAAAGCGCTGGCCGAGGATGCCGATATTCTGATCCTCGACGAACCCACTTCGGCGCTGAGCAAAACGGAAGTGGAGATCCTGTTCCGCGTGATACGTGAACTCACGCGCCAGGGGGTGTCGATTATCTACATTTCGCACCGGCTGGAAGAGTTAATGGCAATTGGCGATGTCATCACCATTCTGCGCGATGGCAAATTTCAGGCCGAAGCGAAGGTCTGCGATATCGATGTGCCGTGGATCGTACGCGAAATGCTCGGCAGCGATCCGGTGAGTAACTTCCTCTCGCCGGGAAGAACCTTCGGCGCGCCGGTTCTGGAAGCTGAAAACATCACCTGCGTAAACGCCAGCGGCGTCACCACGGTAAATGATGTCAGCTTTAAAGTGCATGCTGGTGAGATTGTCGGCATCTACGGCCTGATGGGTGCCGGACGTACCGAGCTGTTTGAGTGCATGCTCGGAACCGAACGCAACTATCTCGGCAAGCTGTGGCTCGACAGCAAACCGGTGCCGCAACGGCTGACGCCCGCGGAGCGCATCCGCATGGGCATGAGCCTGGTACCGGAAGATCGCAAACGCACCGGCATCTTTCCCATCTCGTCGGTAGCGAGCAATCTCACCATCGCCAGCCTGTGGCGGCGCTTGCAGCGCGGTTTCACTATCGCCACAAAGGATGAAGAAGCGGTGGTCGCCAGCACCATTGGCAACCTGTCGATTAAAGTCTCCTCGCCGGAGGTGGAGATCCAGGCGCTCAGCGGCGGTAACCAGCAGAAAGTGGTGATTGGCCGCTCGCTGCTGACTAACCCGAAAGTGCTATTTCTCGACGAGCCAACGCGCGGCATTGATGTCGGCGCAAAAGCCGATGTGTTCCGCATGATGGTGCAGCTTTCGCAACAGGGGATCGCGGTGGTCTTTTCCACCTCCGATTTGAAAGAAATCATGGCGGTTTCTGACCGTATTATGGTGATGTCCGGCGGCAAACTGACGGCCGATATTGAACGCGCCCGGGCCGAAGAGTCGGCACTGGTAACAGCAAGTGCTCAGGGGTTCTGATATGAAAACAACACAATCTATGGCCATCGTGCCGCGCGCGGGCGCATCGTTATCACGCGAAAGCATTCTGCTTTTACTGTTGAAGCTGCGTACCTTTATCGCGCTGTTCCTGATCGTCGGCTTTTTTACCGCCACCGTGCCGGGTTTTCTCTCCACCGGCAGCCTGCTGATCATGATTAAACATATCGCCATCAACGCCTTTCTGGCGCTGGGCATTACCTTTGTGATCATCACCGCCGGAATCGATCTGTCGATTGGCGCAACGCTCGGGCTGTGCGGAATGATCGCTGGCTGGATGATCACCAAAGGCATTGTCCTGCCGATGTTCGGTATCGCCATTTTCCCCAGCGTGTGGGTGATTGTGCCGCTGGTACTGCTGACTGGCGGGCTTATCGGCGCGGTAAACGGCTGGATCATCACCCGCTACAACGTTGCGCCGTTTATCTGCACCCTTGGCACCATGTACGTGCTGCGCGGCGCGGCGATGCTGACCTCCGACGGGCAGACGTTTCCGGGGCTTGCCGGCAACCCGCTGCTCGGCAATACCGGGTTTGATGAAATTGGCGCCGGGACGCTGTTCGGCATTCCGTGGGCCATCTGGCTGATGATTGTGCTGGCCGCAGTGATTGCTTATATCGCCCGCCGCCTGCCGTTTGGCCGCCATGTTTATGCGATTGGCGATAACGAACGCGCCGCCGAGCTCTCCGGCGTGCGGGTGAAGCAGGTAAAAATCTGGGTTTACACCCTCTCCGGGCTGTGCGCCGCGCTGGCGGGCATTGTGGTCTCGGCGCAGTTGCTGGCGAGCCACCCGGCTAACGGTACGGCTTTTGAAATGAACGCCATCGCCGCCGTGGTGCTGGGTGGTACGTCGCTGGCCGGTGGTCGCGGCACCGTGCTCGGTACGCTGATTGGCGCGTTCGTGATCGGTTTTCTCGCCGACGGGCTGGTGATGATGGGCGTCAGCGAGTTCTGGCAAATGGTGATCAAAGGGATCGTGATTATCGTGGCGGTGATTATCGATCAGATGCAAAACCGCATGCAGCAGAAAGCGGCAGTGGTCGCGCAGAAGGCGGTGATGGAAGGTAAATAGACCAGCTTGCCCGGCTCTGATGCGCCGGGTTTTTACCGCCCGGCTCGCATGATGCGGCCGGGCATTTTTTTATTAGAACGCTTCCCACTCGGTATCCGGCGCTTTGCTGGCGCTGGCTAATGCCGGGCGCAGCACCGGTTTTCCGGCTTTCGGCGCTTTCGATGCCGGTTTGCTGGCGGCGCTTTGCGCAGCAACATCGCCCGGCAGTTTAAACACCGACACGATTTCGGTCAGTTGGTAAGCCTGCTGTTCCAGCGAACTGGAGGTGGCGGAAGACTCTTCCACCAGCGCGGCGTTCTGTTGGGTAACGCCATCCATTTGCGAAATCGCCGTGCCGACCTGGCCAATCCCTTTACTCTGCTCGCTGGATGCCGACGCGATCTCGCCCATGATGTCCGTCACGCTGGTGACGGAACGCAGGATGTTATCCATCGATTCGCTGGTCAGCGTCACCTGGTCGTAACCGTTATTGACGTTAACTACGGACTCGTCGATCAGCGTTTTGATCTCTTTCGCCGCACCGGCGCTGCGCTGCGCCAGGTTACGCACTTCGCTGGCGACGACGGCAAAACCGCGCCCCTGCTCACCGGCGCGCGCGGCTTCCACGGCAGCGTTCAGCGCCAGGATATTGGTCTGGAAAGCAATACTGTCGATCACGTTGATAATGTCGGTAATTTTCTGCGAACTTTCGGTAATGTTCTTCATGCTGGCGATAACCGCCTGCACCCGTTCTTCACCGGTGTTCACCGCTTCCGACGCAGTTTTCGCCAGTTGGCTGGCCTGATTGGCGTTGTCGGCGTTCTGTTTCACCACCGCACTTAACTCCTCCATGCTGGCGGCGGTTTGCGTCAGTGCCGCAGCCTGCTCTTCAGTGCGCGAAGAGAGATCGGTATTCCCGGAGGCGATTTCGCTGGCGCCCTGGTAGATTTCTCCGGCGCTGTTACGGATCTGCGCGACGGTTTTCACCCAGTTCTCCTGCATCGTTGCCAGATATGGGATCAACTGCCCGACTTCGTTGCGCCCCAGATCTTTCGTCGGTTTATCCAGGCTCCCGACCGACAGCACCTGCAAATGCTGTTTCACCCACTCCAGCGAACGCCCCAGACACAGCGCCAGGTAACGTTCCGACAGCACCAGCATCGCCAGGCCAATGACCATCGCGATAATAATGATGGTGCGCGTCACCGACACCCAACTGGCAATACGCCCATTCGCCGCGGATTTCAGATCGTGAATCTCCTGGTTATAAGCGACGATTGCCTGCGAAAAACCGCTGCGCAGCGGGCTGAACTGATCTTTCGACAGCTGCGCATAACTCGCGGCGTTGTTCTCCTTGATAGCGGCAAACATGGGGGTGATGGCCTGGTTAAACAGCGTCAGCGAGCTGTTGTAGATATTGTCCGTAGCAGTAGTGCTGATATTGGCGTGGTCGGTGACTTTAAACTGGTTCAACCCGCCCTGCAGAAAGTCGATATCTTTGCCGATGCGCTCGATGGTTTGTTGGTAGTTTTGGGTATCGTTATTTGCCTGGTAAACGATTGCGCGATCCATCAGCAGTTTCACCTGATAGTAACGGTCGCTGGCATTATTGATAATGTCACCGTTTACCTGCTGAACGTTGGTGAGTTCAACTTCGTCCGTTAAGCCGCTTAATGCATGCAGAGAGAAAAACGACACGCCGCCCCAGAGCAGAGTAAAAATGATCAGGATCGCAAGCATCACGACCTTGATTTTTAAATTTCGAATTATGTGCATAAAAACCCCGGTAAATTGCTGTGAAGAAAAGGAACAACAGCGATACAGCGCTGCTTAACTCTCCATCGGCGTTACAGCGAAGTTAATTAAGATTAAAAAGAAGTAAGGCAATAACTTTTATTTAAAACAGCGATAACAATCGCGGCGGGTGGCCCGATGGCGCAGCACCACCGGGCTAACCCGCTTACAGCGATGCATAAGCTATTTTCTGCCACAACTCTCGCAGCGAGGGGGTTGTAGTGAGGAATGCCTGGTGGCGCAGCACGAACCGGGTCTGCGAGTTTAGCAAAACCGCTGCTATGAGAAAGGGTTCCGTTCACCAGGCGTTCAGTAGTTTCAGAAACATGGCATCACGTGAACGGGACAAGGGGAGCTGCCGCGCTCCCCTTGCCAATCCCCGCGGCCCCGCGGGAAATCGGTGCTGCGCACTGCGCTCACCTCCCGCGCATCTGCCTGCGGTCGGCTCAACTCGACGTCCTGTCCCGGTTCGCCTCTGGCCGCCATCCAAGGCGTCCAGACCTTGTCATCTGCGCTTCGGCTCGCCGATTTCAGCGGGGACACAACCCCCTCGCTGTGAGAGTTGTGGCAGAAAATAGCTTATGCGTTGCTGTAATTACGTAGGCCCGATAAGCGCAGCGCCAACGGTAATTTTGCCGCCAGGCCTTACTCAGCCTGCACCAGGCTACGAGCCGTCGGGTAATCGGTGATCAACACATCAATATAGTTGCCCTGCAACGCGCCGCGAATGGCGTTGCGTTTTTCGATACCGCCCGCCAGCGCAATCACCTGCGGGCACTGGCGGATCTGCGCCAGTTCCATGCCGATCACCGGATCTTCTTCATGGCTCAGCACCGGGTTGCCCGCCGCGTCGTAATAGTGCAGGCAGATATCGCCCACCGCGCCGCGCTCCGCCAGCAGTTTCAACATGTTTTCGTTGTAGTAGTTACCGGAATTTTTCAGCAGTTGCGACGGCTCCAGCTCACCGATACCGACAATCGCCACATCCACTTCGGCAAATTTCGCTACCACGGCGGCAACATCCGGGCTGTTCACCAGCCGCGCCCGCTCATCCACCGAATGCTCAATACTCTGCGACGGCAGCAGCCACGCCGGACAACCGAGGTGCGCCGCCAGTTGCTGCGTCAGGATCGTCGCCTGCACGTTACCGTTCGGCCCGACGCCACCCAACAGCTGAATCACCCCGGCTGCGCGGATACTCTGCGGGTGCATCTCATCCACCATGCAGCGAATGGTGCTGCTCCACGACGAGATCCCAACCAGGTCTTCCGGGCGCAGACGCGTTTCGACATAGTGCGCCGCCGCGCTGCCGATGGCGTGTTTTATCGCCGCGTTAGCGGGATTTTCCCCGACATCCACGACAATCACCTGCCGGATGCCGTACTGCTGCTCGATCGCCTTTTCCAGCGCGACAAAAATATTGGTCGGCTGCACAACGGTGATTTTCACCAGCCCCTCTTTCTGGCAGCGCGTCAGCGCGCGCGAAACAAAGGATTGCGAAAGGTGCAGCAGCGTCGCGATCTCAGACTGTTTTTTATTTTCGTTGTAATAAAGCGTGGCGATTTTCACCAGCAGCCGCTGTTCATCCTGCTTTGACATGAGATTCCCCTTTCTCTGATGCCTGATATTTTTATTCATCATTGAATAGATAACAAGCCAGCCCGATGCGGCAACCCTCATCCAAATGTGATCCTTTTCTCCTTTCTTCCAAATTTGCCCGATCCGGGCGTAGACAAACCTTAACACAAGGCATATCTTTAATCATGAATAATAAATCAACAGTGAATATATATTCCAACTCAGTCACAACCTGTCGTAAAAACTGACGATAATGCGTTGTCACCTGCTATCCGGAAGCCTTTTCACGCCCTGATTGAATATTTATTCATGACAGATTATACATTCAAGAGGTACGCTATGAATCCGTTTTCACTCTCTGTGGATGAACTTGAAAAAAAAGCCCGCGCGGTACGTCGTCGCATTATCGTGCTTAACGCCGAAAGCCCGGCTGGCGGGCATACCGGAGCTGATTTATCCCAGGTAGAAGTGCTGACTGCGCTCTATTTTCGCATCCTGAACTGCTCACCGCAGACCAAAGAGAGCGATGAGCGGGACATCTACATTCAATCAAAAGGCCACGCGGTCGGCGGTTATTACTGTGTGCTGGCCGAAGCCGGTTTTATTCCTGTCGACTGGCTTTCTACCTATCAACACGCCGATTCGCACCTGCCCGGCCATCCAGTGAAACACAAAACCCCCGGCATTGAACTCAACACCGGCGCGCTCGGTCACGGTTTGCCGGTCGCTGTCGGCATCGCGCTGGCCGCCAAACGCAGCAACAGCGCGCGCCGCGTTTTCGTAGTCACTGGCGATGGTGAACTGGCGGAAGGCAGCAACTGGGAGGCCGCGCTGGTGGCGGCGCACTACCAGCTCGACAACCTGATCATTATTAACGACAAAAACAGCCTGCAACTCGCCGGGCCAACCAAAGAGATCCTCAATACCGATCCGCTGGATGCCAAGTGGCGTGCCTTTGGTATGCAGGTAACGGAATGTCGCGGTAACGATATGGCCGATGTGGTGCGCACACTGGAAGGCTTACGGCCCGCAGGTAAACCGCATGTGGTGATCGCCCACACCACCAAAGGCGCGGGCATCTCCTTTATTCAGGGGCGCCCGGAGTGGCATCACCGCGTACCGAAAGGCGACGAAGTTGAACTGGCGCTGGAGGAGTTGAAAGATGAGTAACAGTGAACACCTGGCGACGGTGATGGTGAACGCCTTTATCGACGCGGTCGACAACGGTATGGATCTGGTGCCGGTAGTGGCGGATTCCACGTCCACCGCCAAAATCTCGCAGTTTATGCAGAAATTTCCCGGCCGCGTGGTGAACGTCGGCATCGCCGAACAGACGCTGGTCGGTGCCGCGGCAGGCCTCGCGCTGGGCGGCAAAATCGCCGTCACCTGTAACGCCGCGCCGTTTTTGATCTCCCGCGCCAACGAGCAGATCAAAGTCGATATTTGCTACAACAACACCAATGTGAAGCTGTTCGGCCTGAACGCCGGAGCCAGCTACGGCCCGCTGGCCAGCACGCACCACAGTATCGACGATATCTCGGTGCTGCGCGGTTTCGGCAATATCGAAATCTATGCCCCATCCAGCCCGCTGGAGTGTCGGCAAATTATTGATTACGCCCTCGCCCACGTTGGCCCGGTCTATATCCGTCTTGATGGCAAAGCGCTGCCGGAGCTGCATGACGAAAGCTACCGCTTCGCACCGGGTAACATCGATGTGCTGCGGAGCGGGCGCGATATCGCGCTGGTGGCGATGGGGTCGACGGTCCATGAAATTGTCGAAGCTGCCACACAACTGGCAGCAGAAGGTATTGAGGCCAGTGTTATCAGTGTACCGTCTATTCGTCCCTGCAATATATCCCAGCTACTGGCCGCGCTGAAATCCCACCGCGCCGTAGTCAGCGTCGAAGAGCACAACATTAACGGCGGCGTCGGCAGCCTGGTGGCTGAAGTGCTGGCCGAAGCCGGATGCGCGCTACCGCTGCGTCGGCTTGGTATTGCCGACGGGCAATACGCCATCGCCGCCGATCGCGCGGCAACCCGCGCCCGCCATCAAATCGATGCGGCTGGCGTGGTAAAAAATGCCCGCGAACTGCTGAACGCACGGCAATAACAATAAAAAGAACATCTTACTGGAGAGAGAACAATGTCCCGAATTCCGCAAACACTGACCATGGCAGTGATCATTGGCAACCGTGGTTTCTTCCCGAGCTATCTGGTCGCCGAAGCCCGCGAGCAGGCCATCGCCCTGTTCAGCCGTCTTGGCATCAACACCATCATGCTTGATGAAGCGCAAACCGAACTGGGCGGTGTAGAAACCCGCCAGGATGCGAAAATCTGCGCTGAACTGTTCCGCGCTCACCGCGATGAGATCCACGGTGTGGTGGTGCTGCTGCCCAACTTTGGCGATGAAAAAGCGGTGGCGGAAACCCTGCGCCTTTCCGGGCTGAATGTGCCGGTGCTGGTGCAGGCCGAAGAGGATAATCTGGACAAAATGGGGCTGGCGACGCGCCGCGACAGTTTCTGCGGCAAAATCTCCCTGTGTAACAACCTGCGCCAGTACGGCATTCCTTTTACCCTCACCACTCAGCATGTTTGTGCATTAAGCGGCGAGGTATTTGAAAAAGACCTAAAACGTTTTGAGCAGATTTGCCGGGTGGTCAGCAGCATGCGCGGCGTACGCGTTGGCGCAATTGGCGCGCGGCCTGCCGGATTCAACACCGTGCGTTACAGCGAAAAACTGCTCGAACGGCTGGGCATTGCAGTAGAAACCCTCGATCTTTCCGAAGTCTTTACCCGCATCAAAACCCTGCGCGATGACGATATTCGCGTCGATGAAAAACGCCGCCTGCTGCTGGATAACGCCGATGCCAGCGCCATTCCCGCCGACAAACTGGTGACGATGGCGAAGCTCTTCGTGGTGATCAGCGAATGGGTGATCGCCAACGATATCGACACTACCGCCATCCAGTGCTGGACCTCGTTGCAGGACAATCTCGGCATTAACGTCTGTTCGATCATGAGCGTGATGTCCGGCCAGTTGATGCCGTCGGCCTGCGAAGTGGACGTGATGGGCGCGCTGTCGATGTATGCGCTGGCGAGCGCCAATATGAGCCCGGCCTCTATTGCCGACTGGAACAACAACTTTGGCGATGATCGCAACAAATGCGTGCTGTTTCACTGCGGTAACTTCGCTTCTGCCAGCCTGGAAAGCCCGCATATGGGCACCGCTGATATCATCGGCACCACCGTCGGCAAAGAGAACACCTGCGGCGCAGTGCATGGCCGCCTGAAAGCGGGTGCTCTCACCTACTTCCGCTTAAGTACTGACGATCTGAGCGGCGAGATCAAAGCTTATGTCGGTTCCGGGCAGTCGGTCGACGATCCGCTCGATACCGTCGGCTGCCGCGCGGTGATTCAGGTGCCCAACCTGGAAAACCTGCTGGCGTGGATCTGCCGTAACGGCTTCGAACACCACGTGGCGATGAACCATGCGGACAGCGCGGAGATCCTGCACGAAGCCTTTACCCGTTATCTCGGCGTCGAAACGTATCTCCATCAATAAGCCGCCGGGAGAGACGCCATGTCGCTGAATAAAGAGATCATTATCGCGCTGGACGAAGGCACCACCAACGCGAAAGCCGTGGCGCTGGACGCCCGCGGCGCCGTGGTCGCCAAATGCGCGCGGCCGCTGAATATCCAGACGCCGCGCGAAGGCTGGGTCGAGCAGTCCGGCGAACTGCTGCTGGAGGCCTCGCTGGCCGTGGTGCGCCAGGTGATTGACGCCGTCGGCGCACAAAACGTTGCGGCACTGGCGATCAGCAACCAGCGCGAAACCGCCATCGGCTGGTATCGCGCCAGCGGGCAACCGTTAGGCCCGGCGCTAAGCTGGCAGTGTTCGCGTACCGCTGATTTTTGCCACGCCCTGCGTGAACAAGGGCGCGAAACGGAGATTAAAGCCGTGACCGGATTGCCGGTCGCGCCGCTGTTTTCCGCCTCGAAAATGCGCTGGCTGCTCGATGCCACACCCAACGCCCGCGCGCTGGCGGAGCAAGGCGAGATTTGCCTTGGCACGATCGATAGCTGGCTGCTGTGGCACTTCACCGGCGGCGCGGCGTTTTGCTGTGATTATTCCAACGCTTCGCGCACCCAGTTGCTGAATCTGCAACGCGGCGAGTGGGATGACAGCATGCTGGAACTGTTCGGCATTCCGCGCCGGGCGCTGCCCGAAATCCGCCCCTCCAGCGGATTGTTTGGTCACACCCGAGGGCTGGAGGGAATTCCGGACGGCATTCCGCTGCTGGCGATGATTGGCGATTCCCATGCCGCGCTGTTCGCCCACGGGCTGGGCGCGGCGGGCTGCGTTAAAGCGACTTACGGCACCGGTTCTTCGGTAATGGTGCCGGTCGCACCGGCGCAGGGTGACGTGAAATCGCTGGCGACGACCGTCGCCTGGCACGACGGCGAAAAACTGGTTTACGGTCTGGAAGGCAATATTCCGCACACCGGCGATGCGGTGGCGTGGATGGTCGAAAGCACCGGGCTGAGCGAGCTGCCGGAAGCCGATCTGGCGCAGACGCTCAGCACGTTGCCCGCGTCGGTGGATTCCACACTTGGCGTCTACTTTGTTCCGGCGCTGACCGGGCTGGGCGCGCCGTGGTGGGATGAGCAGGCGCGCGGTTTGATCCACGGTTTAAGCCGGGGCGTTAAGCGCGCGCATCTGATTCGCGCGGCGCTGGAATCCATCACTTATCAGATTGCTGATGTGGTGGTCGCCATGCGCCAGCACGGTGATTTCACGCTGAAGGCGCTGATGGTGGACGGTGGGCCGACGAAGAATGACTGGCTAATGCAGTACCAGGCAGATCTGCTCGGCTGCCCGGTAATGCGCAGCGACGTTGCGGAACTGTCAGCAATCGGCGCGGCGCTGCTGGCGCGCAAAGCGCTGCTGCGCATCGATGGCGAACAGTTGCGCCGCTACCTGCCGGAACACATCACTTTTCAGCCGGATATGGCGCGTCATGGCCGCTTGCAAAAACGCTGGTTTGACTGGCAAAACGCAGTGCAACTGGCGCGCTCGACGAAGTAATTCTCTCTGCGCGGGGCGCTCGCCCCACGCATCTTTCCCCTAATGACAAAACAATCTGGCTTATGCGCATGCAGCATATAGAAAGATGAATTTAAACTTTAAAAAACGCCGGCAGCTGGCCTACCTTAGCGGTACAAAATAATCACATCATATTAACTTTTCAGGGATTTCTTATGACTAAAAAACTGCTGCCTGCTGTCATATTGGCGCTCCTTTCTGCTGCCAGCTACGCGGCAACACCGCCGGATACGCTGGTCGTCGCTCAGGGTTTAGACGATATTGTCAGCCTTGACCCGGCGGAAGCGAACGAGCTTTCCAGTATTCAGACCGTGCCGAGCCTGTACCAGCGCCTGGTGCAGCCCGATCGTGAAAACCCGGAAAAAATCACTCCGATTCTGGCTGAAAGCTGGCAGGCGGACCCAGCGGCAAAAACCCTGACCATCAAACTGAAGAGCGACGCGAAATTTGCCTCCGGTAACCCGCTGCGCCCGGAAGATGTGATTTTCTCCTATACCCGCGCGGTGACGCTCAACAAATCCCCGGCGTTTATCCTCAACGTGCTGGGCTGGCAGCCGGATAATATTGCCAGCCAGTTGAAGAAAGTGGATGACCACACCCTGCAACTGCACTGGACGGCGGATGTCAGCCCGGCGGTCGCGCTGAATATTCTCTCCACGCCGATTGCCTCGATCGTCGATGAGAAGCTGGTCAGCGCCAATGTACAGGGTAATGACTTCGGCAACGCCTGGCTGAAAATGCACTCAGCGGGCAGCGGCGCGTTTAAAATGCGTGTCTACCAGCCGCACCAGGCCATCGTGCTGGATGCCAACGCCAGCGCGCCTGGCGGCGCGCCGAAGCTTAAAAACATCATCATTAAAAACGTGCCGGATCCGGCTTCCCGTCGCCTGCTGATCCAGCAGGGCGATGCCGATGTCGCGCGCGATCTGGGCGCCGATCAAATCAGCGCGCTGGCGGATAAGAAAGGCGTGAAAGTGCTGAGCATTCCGTCTGCCGAGCAGAATTACCTGGTCTTTAACACCGGCAACAGCGCCAACCCGCTGCTGAACAACCCGGCGTTCTGGGAAGCCGCGCGCTGGCTGGTTGATTACAACGGCATCACCAAAGATCTGCTGAAAGGACAGTATTTTGTCCACCAGAGCTTCCTGCCGGTCGGCCTGCCGGGGGCGCTGGAGGATAACCCGTTCACCTTTGATCCGGCGAAAGCCAAAGCGATCCTCGCCAAAGCGGGCATTAAAGACGCGCACTTCACGCTGGATGTCGAAAACAAACCGCCGTTTATCACCATTGCCCAGTCAATGCAGGCCAGCTTCGCCCAGGGCGGCGTGAAAGTGGATCTGCTGCCCGCAGCGGGTAGCCAGGTGTACGCTCGCGTGCGGGCAAAACAGCATCAGGCGGCGATTCGTTTGTGGATCCCGGATTACTTCGACGCCCACTCTAACGCCAGCGCCTTTGCCTGGAACGATGGCAAATCCAGCACCGTGGCCGGGCTGAACGGCTGGCAGATCCCGCAACTGAATAAAGAGACGCTGGCGGCGGTGGCCGAGCCGGATGCGGCAAAACGCCTCGAACTGTACAAGAAAATGCAGCAGGAGTTGCAGCACAACTCGCCGTATGTCTTTGTCGATCAGGGCAAAACACAGATCGTGGTGCGCGATAACGTGAAAGGCTACCAGCAGGGGCTGAATGCGGATATGGTGTGGTACGACCGCGTCACCAAATAACGTTTCCTCCTCCCGCCCGCGCGGGAGGGTTCTTTCGCTGAAGACGAGTTTTTCCATGTCTGTGGTTTTACCCAACAGAGCAGAGCGGCGCGTAAAACGTCCTCTGCTCGCGCTATTTCAGGGGCTGCTCACGCTGGCCCTGACGCTTTTTGGCCTGCTGCTGGTGACTTTTTCGCTGTCGGCCTTCTCCCCTGTTGACCGGGTTTTGCAGATTGTCGGCGATCATGCCAGCCAGTCCACCTACGATCAGGTACGTCATCAACTGGGGCTGGACCAGCCTCTACCGGTGCAGTTCTGGCACTACCTGGTGAACCTGGCCCATGGTGATTTAGGCACTGCCAGCGCCACCGGGCAGCCAGTGTTGCAGGATCTGCTCGCCGCATTTCCGGCGACGCTGGAGCTGGCAACGCTGGCGCTGATTGTCGGCAGCGTGCTCGGCGTGATCGCGGGCGTTTTATGCGCACGCTTTAAAGGCTCACCGTGGGATATGGCGGTGCGCACCTTTACGCTACTTGGCAACTCGGTGCCGATTTTCTGGCTGGGTTTGCTGATGCTGGCGCTGTTTTACGCCCGCCTGCAATGGAGCGCCGGGCCGGGCAGGCTCGATGATATCTACCAGTACACCGTCACGCCGCGCACGGGCTTCGCGCTGATCGATACCTGGCTTTCCGGCGATAGCGGCGCGTTTAAAAATGCGCTCAGCCACCTGCTGCTGCCGGTACTGCTGCTGGCCTACTATTCGCTGGCGAGCATTACCCGCCTTACCCGCTCTGCCTGCCTGAGCGAGATGAGCAAAGAGTACATTTTGCTGGCGCGCGCTAAAGGCGCAGGCGAGATGACCATTCTGCTGCGCCATGTGCTGCCGAATATTCGCGGTACGCTGCTGACGGTGATCGCACTGGCGTACACCAGCATGCTGGAAGGCGCGGTACTCACCGAAACGGTCTTCTCCTGGCCCGGCATTGGTCGTTATCTCACCACAGCGCTGTTCGCTGGCGACACCACCGCCATCATGGGCGGTACGCTGGTGATTGGCGTCTGCTTTGTGCTGATCAATAACCTGACCGACCTGCTGGTACGGTTAACCGACCCGAGGGTGCGCTGATGCCGACGACACTTTTTCTGCACCGTCTGCGCCGCTCGCCCGCCGCATTCAGCGGGCTGCTGATTGTCGCCGTGCTGCTGCTGATCGCCCTGTTTGCGCCGTGGCTCGCACCGCGCGATCCCAACTGGCAGGACGCCGCCGCGCGCTTGCAGGCACCGAGCGCACAGCACTGGCTCGGCACCGACAGCTACGGGCGCGATTTGCTCTCGCGGCTGATTTACGGCACCCGCCCGGCGCTCGGCCTGGTGGCGCTGGTGACCGCCATTACCCTGCCTGTCGGGCTGCTGATCGGTATTGTTTCCGGCTACTACGGCGGCTGGCTGGAGCGCGTGCTGATGCGCTTTACCGACGTGGTGATGTCGATGCCGCGCCTGATCCTCGCCTTTGCTTTTGTCGCCATGCTTGGCCCTGGGCTGGTGAACGGCGCGCTGGCGCTGGCGCTCACCACCTGGCCCGCTTACGCCCGCCAGGCGCGCAGCGAGATCCAGCGTTTGCGTCACAGTGATTATCTGGCTGCCGCCGAGATGATGGGCATTCGCGGCTGGCGGCTGCTGTTTGGCCATATTCTGCCGCTCTGTTTGCCCTCGGCGATTGTGCGCCTCGCGCTCGATCTGGCAGGCATCATTCTGGCTGCCGCCGGGCTGGGTTTCTTAGGGCTGGGCGCACGCCCGCCGATGGCGGAATGGGGTGCGATGATCGCCGACGGTATGCAGGTGATTTTCGATCAATGGTGGATTGCCGCAGCGCCCGGTGCGGTGATCTTACTGGCAAGCCTCGCCTTCAACCTGCTGGGCGATGGCCTGCGCGATGTACTGGAGCCGCAACATGACTGAGACACGCGTCGCGGTAAGCGGCCTGAATATCGACTACCCCGGCGCGCGGGTGGTGAAAAACCTGAGCTTTACACTTGGCAACGAGCGGCTGGCGCTGGTCGGCGAATCCGGTTCGGGAAAATCAATGACCGCCCGCGCCCTGATGGGGCTGGTGCGCAAGCCGGGCCACGTCAGCGCCACCACGCTGAATGTGCTGGGACGGGATGTCACCACGCTCAACGATCGCGGCTGGCGCGCGCTGCGCGGTAACGACATTGCGATGGTATTGCAGGATCCGCGCTATGCGCTGAACCCGGTGAAAACCGTGCTGGCGCAACTGGATGAAGCGCTGACGCTCCACCAGCGGCTGAACCGCAAGCAGCGGCTGGAGAAGATCAACGAGGCGCTATGGGCGGTGGAACTTGAACCGACGGTGCTGCAACGCTACCCCGGCGAACTCTCCGGCGGTATGGGCCAGCGGGTAATGATCGCCATGGCGCTGGTTAACGATCCGCAGGTGCTGATTGCCGATGAACCCACTTCCGCGCTGGATGCGCGCCTGCGTAACCAGATCCTTGAACTGCTGGTCGCCCAGTGCGAACAACGGCAAATGGCGCTGCTGCTCATCAGCCACGATCTGCCGCTGGTGGCGCAGCACTGCCACCGGGTGATGGTGATGTATCAGGGGGAATGCGTGGATACGATGGCGGCGGCCGATCTGCCTGAGGCGCAGCATCCCTACACCCGCACATTGTGGACCTGCCGACCCAGCGCAGAAACCTGGGGCCAGATGCTGCCGACGCTGGATCGCAGCCAGTCCTTTACGGAGGCGAATGATGAGCATCGTTGATATCGCGCAGTTGCAGGTCACTTTTGCTGAGAAAACAGTGGTGAAAGGCGCCAGTTTGCGCGTGGAAGAAGGTGAAACTTTCAGCCTGATTGGCGCGTCCGGCTGCGGGAAATCAACCCTGCTGCGCGTGCTGGCAGGTTTACAGCGCGAATGGCAGGGCCAGCTGTCGCTGTTCGGCCAGCCGGTGAAAGCCGGAACGCGTTATCAGGGTACGCTGCGGCGCAATGTGCAGATGGTCTTCCAGGATCCTTACGCCTCGCTGCACCCGAACCATACGCTGTGGCGCACGCTGGCGGAGCCGCTGAAAATTCACGGTGAACCGGAAATTGACCAGCAGGTGGCTACCGCGCTGGAGCAGGTCGGGCTTCCGGTTGATGCCGCACGGCGTTACCCGCACCAGCTCTCCGGCGGCCAGCGTCAGCGCGTGGCAATCGCCCGCGCACTGTTGCTGCGACCAAAAATTCTGCTGCTGGATGAGCCGACATCGGCGCTGGATATGTCGGTGCAGGCCGAAATTCTTAACCTGCTTAACCGCCTGAAGCAGCAGCACGGCATGAGCTATCTGCTGGTCAGCCATGATGCCGATGTGATTGCCCATATGTCTGACCGGGCAGCATTTATGGCCAATGGCGTGATTGAGCGTTTCTTTGACCGTAGCGCGCTGGTGCGTGGTGAACACCGGATGGGGTAATGCCGCGCACCGGCAGCCACCAGTGCGCGGTGGCTTACTGCTGTTCGTGGAAGGTATCAAGTTTCTGTTTTTGTTGCCCCTGCGCGTCAAAGTTATCCGCGTTCAGCCACGCGGAAATGGCGGCGTCGCGCAGCGGCCACTCGTTGTCCAGCATCGATAAATAGTCGGTATCGCGATTGCGCCCTTTGCGCACCATATGCTGGCGGAAGCGCCCCTCCCAGGTGAAACCGATGCGTTCTGCCGCGCGGCGCGAGGCGACATTCAGCGAATCACATTTCCACTCCACGCGGCGATAACCGCAGGCAAAAGCGTGGCGCAGCATCAGCCATATCGCTTCCGTGCCGAGAACACTGTTTTGCATCTGCGGCGACCAGGTGACATGACCAATCTCTACCGAACCGTTGTCGGCGTTGATCGCCAGCCAGGCAATCACGCCGAGCGCATCGCCGCTGGCATTTTCCACCACGGCAAAAGGCGCTACGCTGGTGTCGAGCGTTTTACCGACGATCCAGCGCGCCATGCTCTCCAGCCCGTCAGGCCGTTCGCCCGCCAGCCAGGTCCAGCCGCTGTCATCTTCTGCCTGCGCGTAAGCCTGCAAGAGATCGTGCGTATGCGTTCTGGCGTCGAGCGGTTCGAGCCGACAATATTGGCCCGGCAACACGCTGTGCGGCAGCGGCTGAACACCGTTCCAGTGCGGCAGCCTGTCGCCGACTGTTTGACCAAAGTGATTGATTTCCGGCACGTTTCTCTCCCCGGCAAAAAAGACCAATATAAAAGAGATGTTTTATCAAGTCTGCGCGCCGGAATATAGTGCTAAAAATTGGGGGGCGTTGTTAAAAAAGCTTTTCAAATCAGAGGAATGAGCAGGTCTGGCGTCAGAAAGCTCTGACGCCAGAGGGATTATTTCGCGAAATGGCTAAATTGCGCCAGAACACGGTCAAAAATGTCCAGGCCTTTATTCACTTCTTCCGCGCTCATGGTGCAAGGCGGCACCACGTGGATGCGGTTTTCGACGATAAAACTCAAAATACCGGCCTGCGTGAGCGCCGCTTTGATGGATCCCATCTCTGCCGCCGCCAGCGGGGTTTTGCTCTGCCGATCGCTGACCAGTTCCATCGCCTGGAACATGCCGCGCCCGCGCACGTTGCCAATCAGCTTATGTTTCGCCGCCAGCGCATCAAGCCCCGGACGCAGCACGCCGTTACCCACCAGCGCCGCATTCTCCACCACTTTCTCCTCTTTCATCGCATCCAGCGTGGCGACAATCGCTGCCATTGCCAGCGGATGGCCGGAGTAAGTCAGACCGCCCGCGAAGAAGTGGTCGTCAAAGTAGCGTGAAATCGGCTCCGAAATCAGTACGCCGCCTGCGGGCGCATAACCGGCGTTAACGCCTTTCGCGAAGGTGATCAGATCCGGCACGATGCCATCCTGTTCAAAAGCGAACCAGCTACCGGTGCGGCCAAAACCGGCCATCACTTCATCAAGGATCAGCACAATGCCAAACTCATCGGCCAGCGCGCGCACGCCCTTCATATACCCTTCCGGCGGCACCAGAATACCGGCCGTTCCCGGTACGGATTCGAGCAGGATCGCGGCGATAGATGCCGGCCCTTCAACCTCAATCATGCGGCGCAGGTGCGCCAGCGCACGTGTGCACTCTTCGGCTTCCGTCGTCGCGTTGAATTCGCTGCGATAGAGGTACGGGTTAAAGAAGTGCACATGCCCACGTGAATATTCGTTCGGTACGCGCCGCCAGTCGCCGGTGGCGGCAATCGCGCTACCGGTATTGCCGTGATAGGAGCGGTAGGCGGAGAAAATCTTGTCGCGCCCGGTGTAGAGACGCGCCATACGGATGGCGTTTTCGTTGGCATCCGCCCCGGCGTTGGTAAAGAAGACTTTACTGAAACCTTCCGGCGCCAGCGAGACAATGCGTTTGGCCGCTTCGCCGCGCGCCAGGTTGGCCGTCGCCGGTGCGATCGTCACCAGTTCGTCAAGCTGTGCTTTCATCGCCGCCAGCACGCGCGGATGCTGATAACCAATATTAACGTTCACCAGTTGGCTGCTGAAATCGAGATACATATTGCCTTCGTAGTCCCACAACTCACAGCCTTTCGCCCCGGCAATCACCATCGGGTTAAGGTTGCCCTGCATCGACCATGAATGAAACACATACGACCGGTCCAGTTGACGTACGTCGTCGTTGGTTATCGCCATCTCGCTCTGAAGTGCCAGTTTCATATCCTGCTCCTCTCATGCCGTTATTGTTGTCCGTATCATGCGGCGCGCGGGCAAACCGCGGATAGAGCCAGTCGTGTTAGCAACATGTGACACAGGTGTCACACCGCGACATAACAACTGGCACTGTCTGGCGCGGGCGGGCGTTTTTATAGTGACGTCACAAACCCGCACAGGAGAAGACGATGAGTGAAGCAAAGAAAGTGGTGTTTATTACCGGCGCAACCTCCGGTTTTGGCGAAGCGGCAGCGCAGGTGTTTGCCGATGCGGGCTGGTCGCTGGTGCTGAGCGGGCGTCGTCTGGCACGTCTCGAAAGCCTTAAAGACCGCCTTCAGGGAAAAGTGCCGGTGCATATTATTGAGCTGGATGTCCGCGATAAAGATGCAGTGAAAAGCGCCGTGGCGTCGCTGCCAGCTGAGTTCGCCGATATTACCGCGCTTATCAACAATGCCGGGCTGGCGCTGTCGCCGCAACCTGCACAGCGCGTGGATCTTGAAGACTGGCAGACCATGATCGATACCAACGTGACCGGGCTGGTCAATGTGACCCACGCCCTGCTGCCCACGCTGATTCAACACGGCGCAGGCGCTTCTATCATCAATATCGGTTCAATTGCCGGGCAGTGGCCCTATCCTGGCAGCCATGTTTATGGCGCGACCAAAGCATTTGTGAAGCAGTTCAGCTATAACCTGCGCTGCGATTTACTCGGTACCGGGGTGCGTGTGGCCGATTTAGCGCCGGGGATTGCGGAAACGGAATTTACACTGGTGCGCACCAAAGGCGATCAGGCCGCATCGGATAACCTCTATCGCGGCACCACGCCGCTGACCGCGCAGGATATTGCCGAACAGATGTTCTACATCGCCACTCTGCCGGATCATATGAATATCAACCGCGTGGAAGTGATGCCGGTGCGTCAGGCCTGGCAGCCGTTTGCCATCGACCGCGACTGAGTTACCGCCCTCTTCCTGCGGGGAGGGGGTTAACTGGCGTACAAAATAAAACGCCCCGGCTGATGCCAGGGCCTGGTGTTTTAAGTGTAGCTAAGTACTGCAAGGTTTTACCCCGCCCGGCGCTTATCTCCGGCACTCACATAAGATGTGGCGTTAGCTCTGTAAGGGGTGTAGAGATAATAGTCAATCGGATTAATCCTGGCAATATGTAACGCGCACGGCGCGAAAGATGTATGACGTCGATCATTCTTTTCGCGCCACTGGCACGCAGAAATACGACAACTGTCACTAACCACGCGCGCTGCGCCTGTTTATGCTGCCTTTTCCCACCCCGATCCCCCTCCCTGCCCCATCACAAAGCAAACGCGCCGACATCTGCACTAAATTGATGAGTAAAATTCATTATCGTGCAGCCAAATGCAGTAAAAATGCGGAAATTAACCCCTGGCACAAAAATGGCATGGTGAAAAAGAAACCTAACCAGTTAGTCAAAAAACAGGGGGAGCAGGATGAGCCAGGTGATGTTTGCTGAGGAGAGCGCAGTGGTGTCCTTAAAGACCGCCAGCGCCACAGCGCGGCCCGCCATAACCGTCAGTCAGGCCAGCGTTATCTATCCGGCGGCGGATAAACCCGTACATGCGTTACAGGACATTAATCTGACGATTCGCCAGGGCGAGTTTGTCTCGTTTATCGGGCCATCCGGCTGCGGCAAAACCACCCTGTTGCGGGTTATTGCCGATCTTGAGCCGATTACCTCCGGCGATGTGCTGGTGAACGATATGTCGCCGTCGGAAGCGCGCCAGGCGGGGGCTTATGGCTATGTCTTCCAGGCCCCGGTGCTGCTGCCGTGGCGCACCGTGATAGCCAATGTCAAATTGCCGTTGCAGATCCAGGGCGTACCGCCAGAACGCTGCGATGAAATCGCCCGTGAGCAGCTTTCACGCGTTGGCCTGAAGGGTTTTGAGAAAAAATACCCGTGGCAGCTCTCGGGCGGCATGCAACAGCGCGTGTCTATCGCGCGAGCGCTCGGCTTTGAGCCGAAAATTTTAATGATGGATGAACCCTTCGGCGCGCTCGACGAACTGACTCGCGACAACCTCAATCAGCAGCTTCAGCAACTGTGGTACAACGAGCAGCGCACGATGGTGTTTGTTACCCACTCCATTGCCGAAGCGGTCTATCTGTCGACCAAAATCGTGGTGATGTCGCCGCGTCCGGGGCGCATCGTGAAGGTGATCGACTCCCCGCTTCCGGCACAGCGCGATTTGGCGATCCGCAATACGCCCGCGTTCCTCGCACTGGCGCAGGAGGTGCGCGAAGCGCTGGTGGAGGGACATCATGATCGCTGAGCGGCGTCTTATTGCGAACGCACTGCCAGTGGGCATGGTGCTGCTGGTCGCGCTGGTACTGTGGTATTTGCTGGCGCTGGCGCTGAATGCGCCCGGCGTGATTGACCGCGTACTGGTCCCGCGCGGCGCGTGGAATTATCACGATGTGATGCAGGCCGCGCTGAATGCCAGCCGTCCGCTGCTGCCCGCACCGCACCAGATTGCCATCGATATCTGGAACAGCATCACCCAGTGGCCGCTTACCTCACCGCGCAACCTGCTGTTGCATACCTGGGTCACCGCCAGCGCAGCGCTGACGGGTTTTGCCATGGGGGTGGTACTCGGCGTGGTGCTGGCGGTGTGCATTGTTCACTCGCGCACACTGGATAAAGCGCTACTGCCGTGGATCGTCGCCTCGCAAACCATTCCGGTACTGGCGATAGCGCCCATTGTGCTGATCATTCTGGGCAGCGTCGGCATCACCGGCATGCTGCCAAAAGCCACTATCGCCATGTATCTCTGCTTCTTCCCGGTCACCATCGCCACCGTGCAGGGACTGCGCTCGCCGCAAAAAATGGAGATGGAACTGATGCACACCTGGGCTGCCCGGCGGGTCGATATCTTCTGGACTGTGCGCCTGCCCTCTTCACTGCCGTATCTGTTTCCGGCGTTTCGCGTGGCGATTGCCAGCGGTCTGGTCGGCACGATGGTGGCCGAGCTGCCCACCGGGGCGCAGGCCGGGCTGGGCGCGCGGCTACTGACCGGCTCCTACTATGGCAACACCATTCAGATCTGGTCGGCGCTGGTGATGGCCTCGCTGCTTGGGCTGGCGTTAACCGGGCTGGTCACGCTCACGGAACGGCTGGTGATGCGCCAGCGTAAGGGGGGATGATGAAACGCACTGCGATACCCGGCACGTTTTTACTGGTCGGCGCGCTGCTGTTGTTGATGTTGTCGCTGATCCAGTTGAGCGGGCAAACGCCGTTATCGGCTCCGCTGTTGCTGGTCAATATCCTGCTGGTGCTGTGCGCGCTGGCAGGGTGTACCGCCACCTTCAGCCTTCTGCGCGGCGCTCTGTTCGCCGTCACTTTGCTGGCGAGCGTACTGTGGTTGGCGTGGCAGCCGATTCACGGTCTGACGCTGGGCGCCGTAGCGCTGCTGGCGATGGTCAGCGTGCAACGTCTGGCGCGCTCAACGCTTCCGGCAGCCAGCGTCGCGGCGCTGCTCGGCCTGTGGCTGCTGTGGTTCTGGCAGATTCTGGTCACCGGTTTTGCCGTTCCGCAGGTCATTCTGCCCGCGCCGCTGGACATTCTTGCCGCGCTGGTCAACAGCGTTCCGCTGCTGGCGGGCGATGTGCTGCAAACGGTGATCAAATCCGTGCTGGCAGGTTATCTGCTCGGTAGCGGGCTGGGGATTGGCGTGGCGATTCTTATCGACCGCCTGCCGTTTTTACAACGCGGATTACTGCCGGTGGCCAGCCTTACCAGCACCGTACCGCTGGTCGGCGTCGCGCCGATTGCGGTGATGTGGTTTGGCTTTGACTGGCCTTCCAAGGCCGCCGTGGTCACGCTGGTGACCTTCTTCCCGGCGCTGGTCAGTACGCTGGCCGGGTTAAAAGCCAGCGGCAAGCTGGAGCAGGAACTGATGTATTGCTATGCCGCCACGCCGGGGCAAAGCCTGCGGGTGCTGCGTCTGCCTGCCGCGATGCCGTTTATTTTCAGCGCTCTGAAAGTGAATGCCACACTGTCGCTTATCACCGCGATTGTGGCGGAATTTTTCGGCTCGCCAACCGCCGGACTGGGCTTTCGCATCTCCACCGAGTCGGCGCGCATGCATATGCCGGTAGTGTGGTCGGCAATTGTTGTCGCCTCGATCGCCGGTTCCCTGTTCTACAGCCTGCTGGTTCAGCTCGACCGGCGCGTGAATTTCTGGCACCCCACGCTACGTGGGAGCGCCGCTCAGAAGTAAAACAATTAGCACCTATCCAGGTTCACTAACCCGAGGAGTTCTCTAATGATAAAAAGTTTCGCTTTGCGCCGGGGTTTGTTGCTGGCGGCAATGTCTGTACTGGCCTTTCAGGCGGCCGCCGCCGAGAAAGTCACACTGCAACTGAAGTGGCTGCCGCAATCACAGTTCGCCGGTTATTACGTGGCGCAGCAAAAAGGGTTTTATCAGGATGAAGGGCTGGATGTCACCATTAAGCCCGGTGGCACGGATATCTCCCCGGTGCAGGTGATTGCCGGTAAATCCGCCGATGTGATTGTCGACTGGCTGCCGGATGCGCTGGCCTCGCGCGAAGCGGGCGTGCCGCTGGTGAATATCGCCCAGGTGTACGATCGTTCCGGGATGATGCTGACCTGTAAAAAATCGAGCGGCATCAAAACCCCGGCCGATTTCAAAGGCAAAACCCTTGGCGTCTGGTACGGCGGCAACGAATACCCGTTCTTTAACTGGATGAACAAGCTGGGCCTCAAACCGGGTAAAGACATCACCATTTTAAAACAGGGCTTTAACGTTGATCCGCTGTTACAGGATCAGGCCGCCTGTATTTCGACCATGAACTACAACGAATACTGGCAGTTGATCGACGCCGGGCTGAAGCAGGACGACTTAATCACCTTCCCGTATGAGGATCAGGGCGTTTCTACGCTGGAAGATGGGCTGTATGTCCTCGGTTCCGATCTGAAAGATCCGGCGTTTGTCAGCAAAATGGCGAAATTCCTCAAAGCGTCGTTTAAAGGCTGGGATTACGCGGTGAAACACCCGGATGAAGCGGCGAAAATCGTGGTGGCAGAAGATGCCTCCGGCGCTGCCACGGAAGAGGTGCAGACTCGCCAGATGGAGAACGTGGCGAAGCTTATTACCAACGCCAATACGCCGAAAATCGGCTATCTCGATCCGGCCGCGTACCGTCGCACCATCGACGTGTTGCTGCACAGCGGTGGCGATACGCCGGTTATCAAGAAAGATCCGGGCGACAGCGGTATGACGCACGAAGTCTGGGACGCCGCCGCCAAACTGAAATAACCCCCGCCGCCAGGGAGGGCGGTTTTCTCACGGAGCACACTATGAATGAGGTTCTTCTCCACGGCGTGGTGGAGTCACCCGATAAGGGACGCATTCGTCAGGATAACGAAGCCATTATCCTGCCAGCGGCGGAGCGCGTATTTGCCCGCTACGGCTTTCGCGGCGCGACGATGCAACAGATTGCCGATGCCGCAGGTCTGCCGAAAGCCAATCTGCACTACTACTTCGGCAACAAACACAATCTCTACCTGCGGGTGCTGGAAAACATTCTCCACGACTGGTTGTCGCCGCTGGAGGGGATCTGCGCCAGCGCCGAGCCGAAAAGCGCGCTGGCGGAGTATGTCGGGCGCAAAATCCACTTCAGTTTCAGCCGCCCGGAAGCCTCCAAACTCTTTGCCAACGAGATCCTGCAAGGCGCACAGGTTGTGCATCCGTTACTGAAAAGCGAACTGCGACAACTGGTGGAAGAGAAAGCGCGCATCCTCGATGGCTGGATTGCCGCCGGTAAAATGCGCACGCTGGATACCACGCACTTCTTCTTTACTGTCTGGTCGATGACGCAAACCTATGCCGATTTCGATATCCAGGTGGAAGCCGTCTGCGGCGAAGATGCTCACAGCGACACGATGCAGTCGCGCGCCACGCAGCATGTGCTGAGCGCCGTCTGGCGCATCTGCGGTCTGGAATAACCTTCTTGCTGCTAAATGCAGCAATAATCGGCAAATTTGGTGCGAAATGCACCAAAATGCGACGATCATTTTAGTGCAATCGATCCTGAAGATCCCTGAACCGCTGATTTTGTCTGCCCTGCTGCTGTTGCCGTCAATATGGCACACAAATCGCATGGCTATTTGTGAAAACTTAACCATCTGGTCAGGATTATTCAGGAGGCATGATGAACACACTCGATACGCCGGGGATCTACCCCGGTCGGCTGACGCCCGCGGAGTATGCCCGTGCGTTCAGCGATTGCGACCCCGCGCTCTCTTCCACACAGGCGGTGCTGGAAGCGGAACGCTGCTACTACTGCTTTGATGCCCCCTGCACCCGCGCCTGCCCGGCGGAGATCGATGTGCCGAGCTTTATTCAGCGCATCGCGCAGAGTAACGATCGTGGCGCGGCGGAAGTGATCCTGCGGGCCAATATTCTTGGCGGCACCTGCTCACGCGTCTGCCCGACCGAAACCCTCTGCGAGCAGGCCTGCGTGCGTAATGCGCAGGATGGCCGTCCGCTGGATATCGCCCGTTTGCAGCGCTACGCCACCGATCGCTTTTTCGCCGCTCCCGGCAAACCGCTGTTTACCCGCGCCGCCAGCAGCGGTAAACGCGTGGCGATTGTCGGCGCCGGGCCTGCCGGGCTGACCGTGGCGCATGCGCTGGCGCTCGCCGGGCATGCGATTGATCTGTTTGATGCCCGCGCGAAAGCTGGTGGTCTGAACGAATACGGTCTGGCCCGTTACAAAGTGACCGGGGATTTTCCGGCGCTGGAAGTGGAGTGGCTGCTGTCGGTAGGCGGTATCACCCTGCATTGCGGCAAAACGCTGGGCCAGCACTTCACGCTGGCGCAACTGCGCGCAGAGTATGACGCGGTATTCCTTGGCACCGGTTTAGCGGGCGTGAATGCGCTCGACAGTGATACGCCAGAGCCGCACGGCGTGCGCGAAGCCGTCGAGTTTATTGCCGAACTGCGCCAGTGTGCCGATCTCAGCCAGATGCCAGTGGGTCGCAATGTAGTAGTGATTGGCGGCGGAATGACCGCGGTGGATGCCGCCGTGCAGGCGAAAAAGCTTGGCGCGCGCGAAGTCACCCTGGTTTACCGCCGTGGCGAAAGCCAGATGAAAGCCTCCCTGAAAGAGCAGCAGTGGGCAAAAGCGTGCGGCGTCACATTGCGCTTTCTCGCCGCGCCGCTGCGCTTTGAGCAGCAGGATAACCGCTTAACCGGCGTCACTTTTTCCCTCATGCAACAGACCGATGCAGGGCTGACGCCTGGCGGTGAAACCTTCACGCTGGCGGCGGATATGGTGCTGAAAGCGATTGGGCAAACCTACGATCCGCGCCCGGCGCAGGGCGTGGCATTAAGCGGCGGGCGCATCGCCGTTGACGAGGCAGGACGCACCTCGCTGCCCGGCGTCTGGGCCGGTGGCGACTGCTGCGCAGGCGGGCTGGATCTCACTGTCGATGCGGTTAAACAGGGCAAAGCCGCCGCCCGCTCCATCCTGCTGGCACTGGCCATTTCACAGGCCGATGCCGCCAATGCCACCTTTTTCCAGGAGCCGTCTCATGGCTGATCTACATAGTAATTTTCTCGGCATTCACAGCCCCAATCCGTTCTGGCTGGCTTCAGCACCGCCCACCGATAAAGAGTACAACGTCGAACGCGCGTTCCAGGCTGGCTGGGGCGGCGTGGTGTGGAAAACGCTGGGGCTTGATCCGCACGTCGTCAATGTCTGCGGGCCGCGCTACAGCACCCTACGCGGCGCGGACCGCCGTATTCTTGGACTGAACAATATTGAGCTGATAACCGACCGCTCGCTGGAGACCAACCTTGAAGAGATCGCGCGGATTAAGCAGCGCTGGCCGGATCGGGCGGTGGTGGTGTCGATCATGGTGCCCTGTGAGGAAGAGGCATGGAAATGGATCCTGCCGCAGGTGGAAGCCACCGGCGCGGACGGCATTGAGCTGAACTTCGGTTGCCCGCACGGCATGAGCGAGCGCGGCATGGGCGCGGCGGTCGGCCAGGTGCCGGAGTATATCGAAATGGTCACCCGCTGGTGCAAGCAGTATTGCAGCCTGCCGGTGATCGTCAAACTGACGCCGAACATTACCGATATCCGCTACCCGGCGCGGGCGGCAAAAGCGGGCGGCGCGGATGCGGTTTCTCTGATCAATACCATCAATTCGGTGATGGGCGTTGATCTCGACCAGATGCTGATGACGCCGCACACCGGCAATCAGGGTTCCCACGGCGGCTACTGCGGCCCGGCGGTGAAACCCATTGCGCTGAATATGGTGGCGGAAATTGGCCGCGACGCGCCAATGCGCGGGTTGCCGATCTCCGGCATTGGCGGTATCTCCACCTGGCGCGATGCCGCCGAATTTATCGCGCTGGGCTGCGGCACCGTCCAGGTCTGTACGGCAGTAATGGTGCACGGCTTTCAGATTGTGCGCGACATGATAAGCGGCCTGGAAAACTACATGGATGAGAAAGGGTTTCGCACGCTGGAGGATTTTCGCGGCATGGCGCTGGGCAGCGTTACCGACTGGCGCTACCTCAACCTTAATCACGTCGAAAAAGCCGTCATCGACCAGACAAGCTGCATCAAGTGCGGGCGCTGCCACCTGGTATGCGAAGACACCTCGCACCAGGCGATCTCCACCAGCCTGATGGGCGAGCGCCATTTCGCTGTGCGCGAGGAAGATTGCGTTGGCTGCAACCTCTGCGCCTCGGTTTGCCCGGTAGAAAACTGTATTTCGCTGCGCCACCTGCAACCCGGCGAAGTGGATAAACGCACCGGAAACGTGGTTTCCGACCAGTACGCCAACTGGACAACCCACCCCAATAACCCGATGGCGACCACGGCGTAAACCGGGTCAGGCACAGGAGAAGAGCATGCGTAAAGTGTTGATTAAAGGCGGCACGGTGGTCAATGCGGACTGCCAGCGCCGCGCCGATGTGTTGTGCGTTGATGGCCTGATCGCCGCCGTCGGCGACGCCTCACTGTGGGATCTTCCGGCACACACACAAGTCATTGATGCCGGAGGCCTGTATGTGATGCCCGGCGGCATCGATCCGCATACCCATATGAATTTCCCGTTTATGGGTACGACAACGGTCGATGATTTCTACAGCGGCACCGCCGCCGCGCTGGCGGGCGGCACCACGACGATTATCGATTTTGTTATCCCCAATCCACAGCAACCGCTGATGGAGGCGTATCAGCAGTGGCGCGGTTGGGCAGAAAAAGCCGCCGCCGACTACAGCTTCCACGTCGCCATTACCTGGTGGGATGAGAGCGTGCGTGAGGATATGGGGCAGCTTGTACAGCAGGAAGGGGTGAACAGTTTTAAACACTTTATGGCCTACAAAAACGCCATCATGTGCGACGACGAAACGCTGATGAACAGTTTTCGCCGCTGCCTGGAGTTGGGCGCCATGCCAACGGTGCATGCGGAAAATGGCGAGATGGTGTATCTGCTGCAACAGGAGATGCTGAAACAAGGGATCACCGGCCCGGAGGCGCATCCCCTCTCGCGTCCGCCGGAAGTGGAAGGTGAAGCCGCCAACCGCGCGATTACCGTCGCCAGCATTATGGGTGTGCCGATTTATGTAGTGCATGTCTCCTGTCGGGAATCGGCAGAAGCCATTGCCCGCGCGCGCGGCCGCGGTCAGCGCGTTTACGGCGAAGTGCTGGCGGGCCATCTGGTGGTGGATGACAGCGTTTACCGTCACCCCGATTTCGCCTTCGCTGCCGCCCATGTGATGAGCCCGCCGTTTCGTGATAAATCGCACCAGGCTGCGCTGTGGCACGGTTTGCAGTCCGGTCAGCTTCATACCACTGCCACCGATCACTGCACCTTCTGCGACAGCCAGAAAGCCGCCGGACTGGATAATTTCACCAAAATCCCGAACGGCTGCGGCGGCGTGGAGGAACGTATGATGGTGCTATGGGATGCAGGCGTTAACAGTGGCCGTCTGACGCCGAGTGAGTTTGTCGCCATCACCTCTGCCAATACCGCGCGGCTCTTTAACATCTACCCGCGCAAAGGTGTGATCACGCCAGGCGCGGATGCCGATCTGGTGCTGTGGGATCCGCAGGGCAGCAAGGTACTGTCTGCTGCGACCCACCATTCACGCAACGACTTCAATATTTTCGAGGGCCGCGTCGTCACCGGCGTCCCGGCTTATACCCTCAGCCAGGGCGTGGTGGTCTGGGCTGACGGTGAACTGCGCGCGCGCGAAGGCGCAGGACGCTATATCAAACGCCCGGCCTTCGGACCGGATTTCAGTGCCGCCGCGGTCTGGGAGCGCCATCGTGCGCCGCAGGCCGTGCAACGTTAACCTGGGAGAAAAAAGATGAGTGAAACGATCTCCGCGCCGGACGCCGTGGTTGCGACGGGCGACCTGCGTATTAATGGCCAGCGCCTGTGGCAGTCGCTGATGGATCTGGCGCAAATCGGCGCAACGCCGAAAGGCGGTTGTTGTCGCCTGACGCTCACCGACCTTGATCGCCAGGGGCGCGATTTGGTGGTCGGCTGGGGCAAAGCGGCCGGGCTGTCGGTGGAAATAGACCAAATCGGCAATGTCTTTATGCGCCGCGCCGGGCGGAATAACAGCCTGCCGCCCATCGTCGCCGGAAGCCATATCGATACCCAGCCGACCGGCGGCAAATTCGACGGTAACTTTGGCGTGTTATCCGCGCTGGAAGTGATCCGCACGCTCAACGACAACGGCATTGAAACACAAGCCCCCGTCGAGATGGTGTTCTGGACTAACGAAGAGGGTTCGCGCTTTGTTCCTGTGATGATGGGTTCTGGCGTTTTTGCCGGGATTTTTTCGCTGGAACACGCCTATGCGGCAACCGATACCGCAGGCAAAACGGTACGCGATGAGCTGTTCAACATTGGCTATGCGGGCGAACATACGCCAGGCCAGCATCCGATTGGCGCCTATTTTGAAGCTCATATCGAGCAGGGACCGATTCTGGAAGAGCAGGATGTCGCCATCGGCGTGGTGCAGGCGGTGCTGGGGATCCGCTGGTATGACTGCACGGTTACGGGGATGGAGTCGCACGCTGGCCCAACGCCAATGGTGATGCGCAAAGATGCGCTGCAAGTGGCAACCGGTCTGATGCAGGAAGTGATCACCATCGCCAACCAGTTTGCCCCGCACGGGCGCGGAACGGTGGGCATGGTGCAGGTGCATCCGAACAGCCGTAACGTGGTGCCGGGCAGCGTCACCTTCTCCATCGATTTTCGCAATATGACCGATGCCGAGGTCGATAAAATGGATGCCGCGCTGAAAGCCGTTATCCAGCAAACGGCGCAGAAAACCGGGCTGGATATCGCTCTGCGCCAGGTGTCGCAGTACCCGGCAGCGCCCTTCCATGCCGATTGCAAAGAGGCTGTACGCCGGGCGGCGCAGCAATTAGGTTATTCTCATATGGATATTGTTTCCGGCGCCGGACATGACGCCGTATATATGAGCATGCTGGCACCGACCGGAATGATCTTTATTCCCTGCAAGGACGGCATCAGCCATAACGAAATTGAGTATTCGTCGCCAGAACAGGTGAGCGCCGGTGCCAATGTGTTATTGCATGCGATGCTGGAAAAAGCCGGTGTCGTGGCGCGCAATACCTGATGTCCGTGAGGGAAATAACCCGATTGTCTGCCGTCGGGTTATTTTCTTGCCTCAGTTGCCGATAAATATCGCAATACTGTATGATTCTGCCATTCCGAATTTGACTTAAATTCCCCGGAAGTTTACAAAAGATACTGCCTTCCCCAGCTCCGACTTGCGTCTTTTCCGTTTTCGTCCAGGCTTCCATTTTACCCTGCGGAAAAATGGCGGGGGTTGACCAGGTCAAACTCGCGCATTACCGACTTTTAAAAGATTTGCAGGCATCTGTAAGTGGAGTTTCGCATGTTCTCTTTTGTCGCCCGCCAGGCGATTTTTGATGCAAATATGAACACAGTCGGTTACGAGTTGTTGTTCAGAGACAGTATGACAAACCGGTTTCCCGACGTAACGCCGGAGTACGCGACTGCTCAAATTATTGTGGAACAATTTCTCGGCGCGCCGCTGGGCCGTCTGAAAGAGTACAGCGCTATTTTCGTCAACTTCCCCTATGAATTGCTGGTGCAGGGCATGGCGGAAACGTTGCCGAAAGATAGAGTGATTGTGGAAATTCTCGAAACGGCCAAACCGACGCCGCTGCTGCTGCATACAGTAAAACAGCTTTCTGCGCATGGCTTTCGCATTGCGCTGGACGACTTCGAACTTGGCGATGGCTGGAATGCCTTTCTCCCCTATATCAACATCATTAAATTCGATGTGCGGATAAACACGCCGGAAGAAATAAGCGGCTATATCAAAGACAAAGGCGCCTTACTAAAAGATACGGTGTTTCTGGCGGAAAAAGTCGAAACGCAGGAAGAGTATGAGTGTTTTAAAAATATAGGCTGCACGCTGTTTCAGGGCCATTTTTTCAGCAGACCGGTGATCCACTCCGGCAACAAGCTGATTCAAAACCAGGCCATCACCCTGAAACTGATGAAAGAGGTGAATACCGATTCGCCGGATTTCAGCAAGATCGAGGCGCTATTGAAGCAGGATCTGGCGCTGTCGTTCAAAATCATGCGTTATGCGCAAAATATTGTCTTTAATGCCCGCGGCATTAAACATATCCGCAGCCAGTCGTTAAAAGACATTATTTTCTATCTTGGCACCAATGAGTTGCGCCGCTTTGTGCTGGTCTCCTGCCTGACATCGGTCAATAAAGACGAGACCGATGATATTTATCGCCAGAGCCTGATTCGCGCCAAGTTTTGCGAACTGGCATCGGCGCACTCGATTAGCCGCCACTCCGCAGACGACGCGTTTATCGTCGGCCTCTTCTCACAGCTCGACAGCATTTTCGAAATGCCGATGGCGGATCTGATAAGCCAGATCGATATCTCCGCCAACGTCATGCTGGCGCTGCGGGAAAAAAAAGGCACGTTGTACCCTTACCTGCGCCTGATCGAACTCTACGAACAGCACCAGTGGGAAGAGGTCAGCGCCCTTGGTCACCGTCTGGGTTTCAACCGCAGCATGATTGCGGAACTGATTAAAGCGGCAACCAAATGGACCGACGATATTCCTTCTGACAGCCTCTGAGGCCAGAGCAGTACAGAGACGACAGTTTTTTTACACCACGATTTAAGTTCTTCCCTCCGATGGTCGCCTTTTCAGAGAAGACGGAAAAGAGGCACTTTGCGCTTTTCATCCTCTTCCCTGAACATCTGGATTGAAACGATGGAAAAACTCACTGTTTATGGCTATCGCCTGGGTAAAAATAGCGAAATAGAATTTGTACCTTTTAAAAAAAGCCTTATCCGCTATGGTTCTGCGGAAAGTAATGTCAGTTTACGGCTAACAATGGCTAATTTGCTGACCTACCTGTTAAGTCATGCAGTTGGCACCGTGGTGGCGGATAAAGCATTACAGATCCAGGTATGGGAAAACCACGGCCTGCGCTGCTCCAGCCAGCGTTTGTGGCAGGTGATGAATAACCTGAAGCGCAAGCTGGAGCAGTTTGATTTACCGGAAGATTTTATAGTGCGGGTGGCGGGAAAAGGTTACATGATCCCTGATGAGATGGTGCTTAAACTTTATTGTCGGGAAGGTTTTTTCAAAACGGATGGCGACGCACGGCTTCAATAAATAAATGGAAGGCATTACTGTGCTGTTGCCGGTTCGGGTAATAGAGAAAATAACCGGGGAAAACCGGGCACCACTCCTCTAACACCTGTACCAGCTCGCCGGATGCCAGCGCATCGTTAACAAGATCCTCAGGCACATAAGCCAGACCAAGCCCGGCACTCGCCGCTTCAACGCACTGCCTCACAGTATTGACAATAAATCGCCCTTTCACTTTAACTTTAATTTCCTGCCCGGCCCTGGCAAATTCCCAGCAATAAATACCTCCGCTCGTCGAGAGTCGAAAATTAATACACTCATGCTGATGTAAATCATCCGGTGTTACAGGCGCGGAATGGCGTGAAAAATAGTCTGCAGAGCCGACCACCTTCATACGAAAATCGGGGCTGATGCGTACCGCAACCATATCTTTTTCAATGAATTCTCCTAACCTGACGCCAGCATCAAAACGTTCAGCGACAATATTATTAAAACCATTGTCGATAAACAGTTCGACATTAATTTTTGGCCAGGCCGCGAGGAATTCTTTTACCTTTGGCCATAAATAAGCATCCGCAGCATGTTCGCTGGTGGCAATGCGGATATTTCCCACCGGCGAACTGTTATTACTTGCCAGATCGTTGAGCTTTTCATCAATTTCCCCCAGACGTGGAACAAGGATATTCAGTAACTGTTCGCCAGCATCCGTTGGCGCGACATTGCGCGTGGTGCGGATCAGCAATTTCACCCCCAGACGCTCCTCCAGCGTTTTCACCGAATGACTTAATGTCGATTGGGTAACGCCAAGTCTTGCCGCCGCTTTCGTAAAACTGCACTCACGAGCCACTTCAATAAACGATAACAGATTGACAATATTCTCTCGTAGCATTGATTTTATGCACTATTCCCAACGTTAATTTTTATGTGCAGAAATCCTTTTCAGGCAACTCCCGGCGTCAGCATACGCTGATATTTCGACAAGGGATTTAACACTTCAAGCTATTATTCTTACTAATTGAAATATTGCATGAACACCTAACAGAAATGTCATCAGGCTGTCAGCCTGCTGTTAGAGTTCGTTTTTTTACGTCTATTATTTCGCCGCTGCTTTTATCTATGAATATCGCTCATAAACACAAGCCACATTAATAATAGGTTTATACTTTTCTCGCCACCGGCCTCTTTCAGATTGATAGGGTGGCGCGGTAAAACGCAGCTCCGCTGGTGCGGCGTCATCGGGCTTATTCAATGCGCGGAGTAACGCAGCGTGTCAATTAAACGCGCAAAGGCGGCGGTATGTTGTTTTCGGCTCGGATAATAGAGAAAGTAGCCGGGAAAAGGTTCGCACCATTCATCGAGCACAGTCTCAAGCGTTCCCTGCGCCACCGCATCGGCCACGCAATCTTCCGGCACGAACGCCAGCCCCATTCCGCTGGTTGCCGCATTAATACGCGAAGCCAGATTATTGAAGGTTAATTGCCCTTCGACCCGTACGCGAATCTCCTGTCCGTCTTTAGAAAATTCCCACGCGTATAATCCGCCGAGCGTCGGCAAGCGCATATTAATACAGTTGTGGCTCTGTAAATCATGTGGCGTTTGCGGTTTACCGTAACGCGCAAAATAAGCCGGAGAACCCACCACAACCATGCGCCAGTCGGGGCCAATACGCACCGCAACCATATCTCTGGCAACCTGCTCGCCAAGGCGGATACCGGCATCATAGCGCCCGGCGACAATATCGGTCAGGGTATTATCAATGGTTAATTCAACGTGAACATCGGGGTAGGTTTCGAGAAACGGCTGCAGCGCGGGCCACACGGTGGAATGCAAAGCGTGTTCACCAAGATTGATGCGAATATTCCCCGCCACGCGATCGCGCATATCGGTCAGTGCAATCAGCTCTTCCTCAATCTCTTTAAAACGTGGGCCAATACTATTAATTAATGACTCACCCGCGTCGGTTGGTGCGACGCTGCGGGTAGTACGCGTTAATAAGCGAATTTGCAGTCTCTCTTCCAGCCCGCGAATAGCATGACTAAGCGCCGATTGCGATACGCCTAATTTTGCTGCCGCGCGGGTAAAACTCCGTTCCCGCGCTACCACAATTAAATAGAACAGATCGTTAAAATTATCTTTTAGCATTTCTGCTCCTTTGTCAGATTATGTCATTGCGGGTTATGCTACACTCTGCCTGCCATTAAATATATGTTCATAATTCACGAATCGTGCGGCAAAATGGCTCCAATTGCGAAGCAGGTCACTTGTTTTCATGTTATAGACATCCTCTGAAAACACCTTTAATGAATTTACTTCATAACCTCAAGTAATAATCACCCCTTAATCAGTGCTCATCCAGACGGTAATATCACGGTCGTTATGGCAGTAATATCCCCCACAAAACTGACGAGGTTTTTATGCAACGTTTCACTTTTATCATGGCCACCCTGTTTATTTTAGGCACAACACAACAGGCATTTTCCGCTGAACAAATTAGCGACAGCACAGGTAAACAAAGAATTGGCGTGGTCTCTGTCAGCAATGCGCTGACGCTGGATGAACTGGTGAATCAGCTTGCCGAAAAAGCCGATCGGCAGGGTGCGAGCGCTTTTCGGGTATTATCGACGACCGGCAATAATAAGCTACACGGTGATGCCGAAATTTATAAATAACGGCACGACAATCCCCACAGCTCATTCACCGAAGACGTCTGGAATTTTAATCAACCGGGATTGTGGTTGACAAAAAATCAAGGTTACTAAAAAGGATGCTTCAGTGGTCAAACTCGAACATATCATTGATGAATTACTCATCTGGATTGACAGCAACATTCATAAGCCGCTGAAAATAGAAGATGTGGCACAGCGTTCCGGCTATTCAAAGTGGCATCTGCAACGCGTTTTCTATCAGGTGAAGAATACCAACCTGGCGAATTATATTCGCGACAGAAAACTGGAAATGGCAGCACGAGATTTAATCCAGAGTGACGAAAGCATACTCTCAATTTCGTGGAAATATGGCTTCGACTCGCAACAGTCGTTCACCCGTAGTTTTGCAAAAAAATACCGTTTACCGCCCTCCCGCTTTCGGCGTTTAAACGGCAAGACAGAAACCTCCCACGCACCAGTTTGATTCTGCCTGCCCTTTGCTTTCGAGGACTCTTTGATGTCGATTTTTTCATCAGCCGCCCCATTTTTGCCTGGGTGCTGGCGATTATTGTGATGCCTGCGGGCATCGCATTGGCGTCGGCAACATCGCTGTCGGTTCGTCGTCAGCGATGTGCGCATGGTTTGATCCCAACAAACTCACCCCGGCGGAAGAGCTCACCAATATTCTGCTGAAAGTGAACCGCGATGGCTCACAGGGGGTTGCAGGATGTCGCTCGCATCGAACGCAGTGGTGAAAATCCACGGCAACCCCGTCAGCGCCGGTAATTCAACCGGAGAGCGGCGTGAAGACGATGGACACACGCGAAGCCACGATAAGGACGACGAGTCATTTCAAGCCAGAGGCCGGAATTTCCGGCCTTTTTTATTTTCCGCTATTTTAATTTATATTAATTATATTTACCCATGCAGCAGCGGCAGATATTTAAAAATCAAATACCCGCTATTAGCGGCCAACCAAAATAGCCACCTAATTAACCCTGCAAATTTAAAAGCACATATTGCCAATAAAACTCCCGGGGAATACCCCGGGGATATTAAAAAAATAAGCAATAGACAACTAAAAAAATGCAATGAGGTTAATAAAACGCTGTTAACTTACCCCACTTACGGCGCAAAAATATTATCGATATGTGCGATAAAAAATAGTTCAACCGAATCAATGTAAATATTTATCAATCTGTGCTAAAAACAATTTACATATTTACAGACACGGATCCCCGGTGATAAACAGTGTGGTACAACCTGAATTAACCATGAATCATTTTCATAAATGGTGGCGGATTCTTGTTGCTATTAAAAAACAGTGGCAATTTCTAAGGGTTTATTTATATGAAAATTTCTCAACTGAGTCTTTTAGTCTCTGCTGCAGTGCTGTGCTCTTCTGTACAGGCTGCGGAAATCTATAATAAAGACGGTAATAAGTTAGACTTATATGGTTTGATTTCAGCAGAACATTATTTTTCTGATAATAGCGGCTGGAATGGCGACCAGACTTATATGCGTCTTGGCTTCCGTGGTGAAACACAAATCAACGACCAACTGACGGGTTACGGCCAGTGGCAGATGCATATCGATGCCAATAAATCCGAAGGCGATACCAATACACCGCGTACTCGTTATGGTTTTGCTGGTTTAAAATTCGCCAATTATGGCTCACTGGATTACGGTCGTAATAAAGGCGTTTTGTATGACTCACTGGGTTATACCGATATGCAGCCTGAGTTCGATGGCATGACCTACGGTTCCGATCAGTTTATGTTCAGCCGTGGTAATGGCATGCTGACTTACCGCAATACTGATTTCTTCGGCCTGGTCGATGGTCTGAATTTCTCCCTGCAATATCAGGGTAAAAATGACGGCGCGGGTGAATCTGGAGCCGGTCGTAATGTGCTGCGCCAGAATGGCGACGGCTACGGTATGTCGCTGGAATATAACATTGGCGCAGGCGTAAGCGTTGTCGGCGCGATGAGTTCTGCCGATCGCACTAATGCACAGAATGATACAGCCAATATTTATGGCAGCGGCAAACGCGCAGAAGCCTATTCCGGCGCAATCAAATATGACGCCAATAATATTTATCTGGCAGCCATGTTTACTCAGGCTTATAACGCTTCACGCTTTGGTAGCTCATCCAGCGATACGCAGACTTTCGGTTATGCTAACGAATCGCAGATTTTTGAAGCCTATGCCAGCTATCAGTTCGACTTTGGCTTACAGCCGTTCGTTGCGTATAACGCGCTGAAAGGCAAAAAAATCGGCAGCAATACCAGCGGTGTTAGCTACGGTGATGAAGATATCGAAAAATATGTTGACCTGGGTGCAACTTACTATTTCAACAAAAACTTCAATATGTTCGTCGATTATAAAATTAACCTGATCGATGACGATAAATTCACCGATGCGGCTGGCATCAATACCGATGACGTTGTCGCTGTAGGTATGGTTTATCAGTTCTGATTCTGTACAGAGGCGGCGCTCGCCGTCTCTTCTTTTCCCCGCTGATTTTGTATTCTTCCCTATGCGTAACCTCTTTTTATTAAAAGAATTGTTGAGTTTTGTTATCTGACAAGTTCGTAATTTTCAGGTCAGAATCCTGTCAGCCTCGCCGCGTAAAATAGCAGCTGTAAAGACGATTTATTTACTTCTGTATAGTATGAGGTGGTTAAGATGAAAAAGGTTACAGCAGCGCTTTTCGCAACGAGTCTGGTTATTTTCTCTACGGCAACCTGGGCAGCAACTCAAGTGACCTCGGCTGCCGGAATGCAGCCGATTGGCAGCGTCTCCGTTTCCGGTGCCGATACCTTAAGCGACCTGCAACACCAGCTGAATCAGAAAGCAACGCAAGAGGGTGCCAGCAGCTTTAAAATCGTTTCTGCCGGTGGCGATGATAAATATTACGGCGTTGCGACGCTGTATAAATAAGCCGCAGGCCGGATATCCGGCAACCGGTGAATGAAAAAAGGGGGGCCAGCCATGCCCCCCTTCTCTTTTCGCATCCTGAAAAGCCGTTATACGATTCGCTTGCCTGCGGCATCCACAACCTGCTCGCCATCTTCTTTCGTGAATGCCCCTTTTTGCTGACCGGGCAGAATATCCAGCACCACTTCCGAAGGACGACACAGCCGCGTCCCCAATGGCGTCACCACAATCGGGCGATTAATCAGGATCGGATACTGCAGCATAAAATCGATCAACTGCGGATCGGTGAATGTCTCCTCCGCCAGCCCCAACTGCTCGTAAGGCGCGACGTTTTTACGCAGCAGCGCCCGCACCGAAATGCCCATATCCGCAATCAGCTTATTCAGTTCATCGCGCGACGGCGGCGTCTCAAGATAGAGAATAATGGTCGGCTCTTCGCCGCTGTTACGGATCATCGCCAGTGTATTGCGTGACGTGCCGCATTCCGGGTTGTGATAAATAGTGATGTTGCTCATAGCAGTGTCCCGTTACGGATGAATAGAGAGGCGTAGCGCCAGCGCCACCAGCGTGACAAACAGCACCGGCAGCGTCATGACCACACCGGTACTGAAGTAGTAACCCCAACTTATGCGTATATTTTTTTGTGCCAGCACATGCAACCACAGCAGCGTCGCCAGGCTACCAATCGGCGTGATTTTTGGCCCAAGATCGCAGCCAATCACGTTGGCATAAACCATCGCTTCTTTCATTACGCCGGTTGCCGAACTGCCATCAATAGCCAGCGCGCCCACCAGCACCGTCGGCATATTATTCATCACCGAAGAGAGGAACGCTGTGATGAATCCCGTTCCCAACGTGGTTGCCCATAATCCTTTATCGGCCAGCATATTCAGAATGTCGGTGAGATACGCGGTTAATCCGGCGTTGCGCAAGCCATAGACGACGAGGTACATCCCCAACGAAAAAATCACGATTTGCCACGGGGCGCCGCGCAGCACTTTACCGGTATTGATGGCATGACCTTTTTTCGCCATCGCCAACAGAATCAGCGCGCCAACTGCCGCAATGGCGCTGACCGGAATACCCAGCGGCTCCAGCACAAAAAAACCGACCAGCAACAGCAGCAGAACAACCCAACCGGCGCGGAATGTTGCACGATCCTTAATCGCCAGCGCTGGCTCCCGCAGTTTTTCCATGTCATACACCGGCGGGATATCCCGGCGAAAGAAGAGATGCAGCATGATTAGCGTCGCGATAATCGCCGCGATGTCCACCGGTACCATCACCGAGGCATATTCCCTGAACCCGAGCCGGAAGAAGTCGGCCGAGACGATATTGACCAGATTCGAGACAATCAGCGGCAGACTGGCGGTATCCGCAATGAACCCCGCCGCCATCACAAAGGCCAGCGTGGCACGTTTGCTGAACCCCAGCGCCAGCAGCATGGCAATAACAATCGGCGTCAGGATCAGCGCCGCGCCATCGTTGGCGAACAATGCTGCCACCGCAGCACCAAGCAATACAATATAAGTGAACAGGAGCCGACCGCGCCCGTTTCCCCAGCGGGCAACATGCAGCGCCGCCCATTCGAAAAAGCCGGATTCATCCAGCAACAGACTGATAATAATGACCGCAATAAAGGTGGCCGTCGCATTCCACACAATATTCCACACCACCGGGATATCGCTGAGGTGAATCACCCCGCAGACCATTGCCAGCCCGGCGCCGATCACCGCGCTCCAGCCAATACTCAACCCCTTCGGCTGCCAGATAACCAGCACCAGAGTGAACAAAAAAATTGCCCCTGCCAGTAACATCACTTACTCCATCACATCTGAATTTATGAATATGTTTGAGGCGTTAACAGCTGCCGGACGCGGCGGTTTTTAGCCTTTCGCGCGTCTCTTCGCGCAGGCAGTTCCAGCTGGTATCAATGACGTCAGCGGCCCAGGCCGGAATATGCGGAGAGAGACGATAATGAACCCATTTCCCCTCACGCCGGTCGATAACCAGGTTGTATTCACGCAGGATCGCCATATGGCGGGAAATTTTGGGCTGCGATTCTCCCGTTGCCGCACAGAGATTGCAGACGCAGAGTTCTCCGGATTCGCGGAGCAGCATCACAATTGACAGGCGGGTTTCATCGGAGAGCGTTTTGAAAAGCTGAACCGGATGTAGCATGCTGAGTCTCGATGGCGTTCATTTACACATATGGTAAATCATATATGTAATAACTTAAAGCGACACATTGAGGTAAAGAGTCTGGCGTGGAACGAAGCGTTTCGCTTCTGAGTAACATCGTCGCGTGGAATACGGCGGGATCTTCCCCGCCGCTTCAGCATAAGGTATTTGCCCTTAGCGCTTTTCCGCCTCGCGGCTGGCCGCTTCGCGCTTCAGCGCCAGGGTAAAGCCGAAGGTATTGATCCCGTTTGCGCTGGTGGCAAACACATCGCCCTGATGCATGTTCGCTACCGCGCGGACAATTGACAGCCCCAGCCCGTGGTGCGTATCGCTGCGGGTGCGGGAGGCATCCACACGATAGAAACGTTCAAACAGCCGCGCAAGGTGGCTTTGCGCGATCTCCTCGCCGTTATTCGACACCGCGACATGCGCCAGTTCACCGACGTTTTGCAGCCGCACAATGATTGTGCTGTCCTGCGGCGCATGGCGGGCGCTGTTTTCCAGCAAATTCGCCAGCGAACGATGGAACAGACGGCGGTCAATGGATGCCGTGACATCTCCCTCGACCTGCACCTGGAGATTCTTCTCGGCAAACGAAGGCTCGACATACTCAAACGTTTTGTAAGCCTCTTCGCGCAGAGAAACCGTGGTGAGCTGGGTGGCGTGTTCGCCCGCCTGGGCATGGGATAAAAACAGCATATCGTTGACGATGGAGGTCATGCGCTCCAGCTCTTCGAGGTTGGACTCCAGCAGATCCTGTAACTCTTCTATGGAGCGTTGACGTGACAAGCCAAGCTGCGTCTGGCCAATCAGGTTGGTCAGCGGAGTACGCAGTTCGTGCGCCACATCGGCATTAAAGCTCTCCAGTTGGCGCCAGGCGATCTCCTGGCGCTCCAGCGCACCATTAAACGAGACCGCCAGCGTTTGCAGCTCGTCCGGCAAAGTATGCGCCTGCAGACGCTGACCATGATTACCCGGCGCAAGCTGGTGTGCCTGCTCGCTTAATGTATTCACCGGACGCATACCGAAACGGGCGATCAGATAACCCAGCAGCGCAATCAGGAAGACACCGATACAGCTGACCAGCACCAGTGCACAGGTAAATTCATACAGCGTGCCCATATAAGGCGTGGAATCTATCGCCACCACATAGCGCATCGCCGGGCGTTCGCCGCTCGCCGGGATTTCGCGGGAGTAGAGGAACAGCAGGCAGGATGCTTCCGTTTCGCCTGGCGCGGTGCTGAACCCGTTTTTCAGCGAAGCCCACTCCACGCCTTTCGGCGGCGGACCGCCCATATCAAAGCGGGGATCATCGGCCACTAGCCAGTACTTCACGCGCCCGCCCTCATAGGAGGAGAGCGTATTAAATTTGGTGGTCAGGGATTTCCAGCCGTCGATGGACTGACGGTTTTCCACCCACGGCGCCATCAGCGATTCGCGGAATAATAATTCGTTATGCATCTGGCTTTGCAGCGACTCATACAACGAGCTTCTGAGCACAACGCCAAAGGTGACGACGACAAACACATACGCCACGGCGAACATCAGCGCCATGCGTCCGGCAATCGAGTGTTTACACAAAGAGAGCGCATTCAACTGGCTTTACTCTCCTGGCGGGTTTCCAGCACATACCCCATACCGCGCACCGTATGCAGCAGCTTAACGGGATAAGGATTATCAACTTTGGCGCGCAGGCGTTTAATCGCCACTTCAACCACGTTGGCATCGCTGTCAAAGTTCATATCCCAGACCTGTTCGGCGATCATCATTTTCGACAAGATTTCGCCCTGATGACGCGCCAGCAGGCTCAGCAGCGCGTACTCTTTCGCCGTCAGTTCAAGGCGGTCGCCGCCGCGCGTTACGCGCCGCGCCAGCAGATCGAGGTGCAGATCGTGGATATGCAACTGAGTGATGTCCGCGCCGTCGCCTGGTCTGCGGCGCAGCAACGCCTGAATGCGCGCCACCAGCTCGATCAGCGAAAAGGGTTTTGGCAGATAATCATCCGCGCCGTGGCGCAGCCCTTTTACCCGCTCCTCAACCGAGCCGCGCGCCGAGAGCATCAGCACTGGCGTCTGTTTGCAGGCGCGCAGCCGCTCAAGAATCTGGTAACCGTCCATGCCGGGCAACATGATATCCAGCACAATCGCGTCGTACTCGTATTCCAGCGCCAGGTGCAGCCCTTCGACACCATTATCAACGACATCGAGAGTGAAACCCTGTTCGCTCAGCGCACGATTAATATATGACGAGGTCTTTTCCTCGTCTTCGATGAGTAACAGCTTCAAAGGGGCGACTCCTTCAACGTTCCGGCACCTGCCGCAAACATATTCATAGCCGCAATGTTACCGCTGTTGGGCTGACATTTAGCTGACATTTTTTCACCGTTTTAGCGACAAAATGCAACCTGATGATTAACCACGTATCGTGGCGTCAATTCTGCGCTAGCGCTAGCTTTGATGGTACCGACGCCATACGCCCGGCGGCATATGGTATTTACGGGCAAAGGTGCGGGTGAAGGTTTGCTGTGAGTCATAACCATAACGCGTGGAAATGGTGATGATCGAATCTTCCGTCGTCAGCAGCGCCTCGGCAGCGCTTTCCAGCTTCTTATTACGGATATAAATCCCTAACGGCACCTGCATCACTTCCTGAAAAAGACGCTGTAAATGCCATTTTGAATAACCGGCCCGCGTGGCGACATCGCGAATTCTGAGCGGACGGTCGAGGTTTTCATCGATCCACTGCTGGATCTCATGTACCACCATCTGTTGCATACCCATCGTGAAAGCCTCCTTCTTAAGGAGCTCTCACCTTAACGCAGGGATACTGACTCAAAAGTGACGCGAAAATGATAATCCTGTCAGTTTTGTTACCCCTGCCGGGTAGCTTTTACGTCAGCTATCTTAGCAACACCACCACAGTCGCTGACTTATGCCAGCAACTGGATTGGTTCAATCTTGCTACATCGTCGTAACGCGTATGATTTGATCTTGAGAGAGCAGATACTGCTTTTTTATTTATCCGATTCAAGATAATCAGTCAGGAAAGCCTGGGCATTTCCTTCGGAGGAGTATGCTTTGCTGTAATATATTGGTATCGCTTTATTTTCGCCCGGCAGATTCAGCTCCCCCCACCCATTACTATTAAAAAACAAGACGGTAAATTTTTTCCCATCAACCAATGTGTAAACATATTTTTTCGTACCCACATCATCCACGTTCATTAAATGAATTTTTTTATTCCATGGATGATCAATATCCGTCATCTGCACAATCATTTTTTTCTCGTCAGGTTTACCATAACGCAGTGTCCATACAATGGTGCCTTCCGCCCCTTCATAAGCCTTGACCCTTTCAGCCACTTCCGGTCGCACTACCTGATTTACAGTCGCCGTTCCCTCAGAGTGAACCAATCCTGGCATCGTAATAGCTACAGAGACGGCAATGGACAATAAAATTTTTTTCATCGATAACCTCAAACCTGACATTGTTAACATCAACCAAAAACAAATAATGTATTACCACTAAACCTTAACCTTATTTTTATGCAACGAAAATTAGCATTCATTGCCTGCATGATAAAATAAAGTTTGCACACTGCTTGATCTAATCAAATATCCTTTCCGGGAAACCCTCAGGATAAACTCATCACTGACACCTGATTTACTAACGTTATATTTGAGATCATTTATAACCTGCCAAACCCGCTGAACTGACGCGCGAAGGCCGTTTCGCTCCCAGACATCACTCATAAGCATGTCATCAGAAACAACGTTGTTAACCCCATGACACAAAAGGTATTCCAGTAAGTACGACTGGGTTTTTCTCAGAGAAATATATTTCGCCGTTCCATAAAGGCAGATGAGTCTTTTTGTTCTACAGTCATAAATCACACTCTTTTCGATAAGGAAGCCCATGACTGAAAGCGCTTTATTTTCCTCGTCTGGCATACCCCTCCTTAGCGTTTACACAGATGTCCGTACCGCACAATTTTATTGTCAAAATGACAAAACAACACGCTGTAAGTTATTCGTATAATAAATAACATTTATTTCTTGCATGTAAATATCATTAATATTCACAAGGCAGCAATCCCTGGTTAACTGCCGAAAGATAAAACCATGTTTAGTTCATTAAGACAATAACAAACCTTCAGTAATAATAACTAAAAATAATCCACTTTAGCCAGAGGATTGAACCAAACAAAAAACCTTCCCCACAGATAAAAGACTAGTAAAAATTACGTATCATTAACATTCAGACCATTTACCTTATTAAAATAAAAGTATTACCCCCTATGTTTATAAAATAAAAATATCACTTTCCAGAATTTTTCCGGGATAAATAACACCTTCATCGAATCTACTGCAAAAAATAACGATATCCAGCCAATTGTTCTGATCGCTAGCACTGACTGAAACCACAGAATTGACCGCCGCTGGCGGCATAATCCGCCCATTCACGATGGTTTAATGATTAAGTGATACGCGTGCTGTCCGTCCGGATTACATCAATGAGAAAGGCAAATCACTATCGGGACATCCTTGTCCCTCGCTCTGCGACGCCGTTGTCTGGTTTATGTATCATGGCATCGCGTTTGTTCAGAAGCGTCAGGTATTCACCAGCACACCGGAGGCAAGCTGCGCCGGACTTTCCCGCCGGGCATGCTCGGTGCGAAAAACGCTCATCAACGCCACCAGATTCCGTGACTGATCGCGCAGATGATCGACCGCCGAACTGGAGGCGCCCACCAGCGCGGCATTCTGCTGCGTTACCTGATCGAGCTGGGCAATAGCATCATTCACCTGCGCAACGCCCAACTCCTGCTCCTGAGTGGTCATACCGATTTCGTTAATCATTTCCGCGACATGGTGCGACTGCTTAACCAGCTCGCCGATGGTAGAACCGGCATTGTTGACAAGCGTAGCGCCGTTATCCACACAATCAATACTGGCCTGAATCAGCCCTTTGATCTCTTTCGCCGCCGTGGCGGAGCGCTGCGCCAGTGAGCGCACCTCTCCTGCGACCACGGCAAAGCCGCGCCCATGCTCACCGGCACGTGCCGCTTCCACCGCCGCATTGAGCGCCAGAATATTGGTCTGGAAAGTGATGCCGTCGATAACGGTAATGATCTCGCCGATTTTGCGCGCGCTCTGGCTGATCTCATCCATGGTGCGCACAATGTTGTCGATCGCTTCCCCGCCTTTGGCGGCAATGTCGCTGGCGGCGGTGGCCTGCTGGTTGGTGACGCGCACCGTGTCGGCATTCTGGCGAATGGTCTGGCCGATTTGCTCCATTGACGCCGCCGTCTGTTGCAGGCTGGCCGCCTGCTGTTCCGTGCGCTGGCTAAGATCCATACTGCCCGCCGCCACGCCGCTGGCCCCTGCCGAGATCGATTCGCTGCTCTCACGAACCTGCGCCACAATGCGATTGAGGCTTTGACGCATCGCCTCCATCCCGGCCAGCAGGCTGTGGCGATCGCCTGCCGCCAGCGTCACCGGCATTGCCAGATTGCCCTCAGCGATATCGTGTACCACTCGCAACGCATAAGCGGGTTCACCGCCCAGCTGCCGCTTGATAAGCCGCGTGGCAAACCAGGCGATCAACACGCCAAACAGCGTTGCCGCTGCGGCCAGCATCAGCAACAGATCGCCAGACGCTCGCGCACTGCCGGTGCTCTCCGCCGCTGCCGCGGTCGTGCTGGCCTGCTGGCGCTGGATCATCACAGTGATTTCATTAAACAGTTGTGCCTGAACCGGTTGCAGTTTATCCACCGCCATCGACTGGGAGTCGAGCATCTGGCCATTTTTCGCCATGCTCACCGTCTGGCGCACAACCGCGACGTATTGCGCCTGCGTCTGTTTAAAACGATCCAACATCTGCTGGACATCGCTGCCCTGAATATTCTGCTGTAACTGTTTGACCAGCGTGTCGATACGCTGGATTGCCGCTTCGGTGACCTTCTCTTCGGCCTCCTGTTTATCGGCGTCATCCTGAAACACCATAATAAAGGTCGCTTTGGTAGCGTTATTTAACGTGTCCTTTAACTCCTGCATCGCCAGCAGGTTAGTCAGGTGATATTTTTCATAATATTCAATGTGTTTGCTGGTGCTAAGTAATTGTGTCCGTCCAAAAATCGCCACCAGGAAACTGATCACAATAATGGCGGCAAAACCGGTGCCTAAAAGCGCACCAAGAGAGAAGGGTTTGATGACTCGCATAGTATCCCTCGTAGTGTTTCAACGAATTCCACAAGCTGTGTAATGGGTGCGATTTCACTATACGAAGGCTATAACCTTACGGAAAATATGAAATTACGATGGGATCGCCGGAGGGCAGCAGCGTCTTATCAGACCTACAGGCGGGGTATATTGCCGGTTTAATCGCAGGGCTGATGTCGCGCTGGCAATAAAAGGCAGAGGTCGAACGGCCCAATAATAAAGGAGAAGCCGGATGCGCCGCCGCTGCCCACAGTGACACGCGGTTCGGGCATTTGTTGCTGAAATGCTGGCTCCTTATTACTGATTAACGGTTCACATCGCCCTTGAGGGATTCGCTGCAGTGCCAGGCTGTAAGGCGCAGTGCAGTTAATGATGATTTTGCCGGCAGTACTGCGATCGCGTACTGACGGCCTTTTTCATGTGGAATAACGATCGATGCAATCGGCTTCACTACTGAACCTTGTCAGCATCAAGGCCAGCGTTTTCGGAGTACTAAACAGACGGGCAAAACTAAAGCGCTGGTCGATATTATCCATTATGCCCGAAACTGATTGGCTGCATTGGCGGCTAGCGCCGAAGCAGGGAGACATCCTGGCTCCCTTTTTTCTCAGTCAACAACGATGCGGTCTTAATTTACCTCAATTCGACGGCGTGGTGGTGGTGGTGGTACTGGTTGACGTGTTACTGCCGTTGTCACCGCCCATTGCCAGCAATGCCAACCCGGTGACGGCAGCAACGCCCGCGACACCAACCCACGCCGAATTTCCAATGGCACTGTCTGAAGCGTCACTTCCTGCGGCAGAGCCTTCTGCTACCGGTGCTGCGTGTGCTAATCCAGAAATAATAAAACTAACGACCAAAATAATGCGATGTAAATGCGTCATGAACCAACCCTCATATTTTATTGGGACCTTTCGCACTTTAAATCGCCATCACAAAATAAGATCGCAAATTAAGACATTCCTCGACAATATGGAAACAATTGGGAGATTCCTCAGTTCTATTTAATTATCTAAACGAAGCGGCAACAGCTTGCATAAAACAAAAATAAGAATATCCTCAGTTAACAACTTTTTAGCAATATGATACAGATCAAACTAGAAAGAGAAGAAGGATCAAAAGCAGAAACCATTTTTTACCCGCCAATGTTTTTACACACAGTTTCATACGAACCGGGAGGATGTTAACATGGGAAGAAATATAGATATCGTATTGTTCAAAATTAATTGCTCTTATACCAAAAAAGGTATAATTCAATTAGTAAAAGAAATCAGAAATTGCAGTGAAATACACATTGCCATTAACTTTAGTGCGCCTTTTTCCAACCGAGGGATGCTGGTTGTGACTAAAGGTCATTTTTCTCCCTTTACCCTGGTACATACACCTATAATTGTGATTCCCGATAAAATACAAGTGGATGTTTTATTGGATATTTTAACTGAATTTATAAATGGACGCGTCAGTAGCCATGTAAAAACCATTCGACTGGGCCGTCGAGAAATCGCAATATTGAAGGGCATGATCTTCGAGAAGAGCGATGATGAAATATCTAACCTACTGAGTATTAACAAAAAAACAGTCTCATCTCATAAGGATAACATTAAGAAGAAAATATCAGCCAACTCCAGGATTGATATTTTTTACGCCTTCAGTATTTTTCCATTCAAAGATTGTGGACTGGCCGAAAATGAGGAAGAAATAATGCCATTCCCCCAGCAAAAAACGCCAAATCGTAGAGTGGTGGCCTACGGCTGATTATCACTACAGGTTGAAATAAAAACCTGATGTTCACAACGTAAACCATAATAATTCAGTATTGCGATATATCCTCTGTACCTGTTTACGTTCGAAACAGACAGCGTAAAAATATAATAGCAGCAGGACTATCGTCGGTAATATTTTTTGGTGTTGCCGACGTTTCTGGAACGAACCACTTTTAAATGCTTATAGAATGAAAAAATGATTATAACCAGTAGCACACCAATCACAGTCAGTTCGATGATGATCATTTTGTGTACTCGCGTAGAGAGGATGCTTTATTTACTGATGAACAGCGTCACACGTCAATAGCTGATACCGAAAATAAGACTGGCCTCACCACAAAAATTATTTTGAAAAGACTTATTCATTTAAAAACAAGAGAAAATTACCATGCCTACTAACCTTTGTAGTATGACTGCCTTGCGCCACTATTATCTGCGTATTTTACGCCGTTATTCCTCGCTCAATGCGGTCGAAGAAATTTATGAACTCAGGAGCCAAAAGCTAACCGGAATTGAGCTGGAAGCGCTGATCAGTGCCAGCGATCATCGCCGCGCCGAACTTGTTCACCACTGCCGCTGGCTGAAAGTTCCGGCCAGCGCATGGCGCAATGTGTAGGTTGCTGAGCGTCATTTATTCACCTTGGTTATACGAAAAGAGTCTTGTATCAGTGGTAAATATTCTTTGTCGCCTGCCGATAGCTTAAAAGCCTTTTGTGACATTGACGTTGAGCAGGACAAAAAATGAAAAGACATCCCCTTTCTTGCAGGGCGCTAAAGGCGGCAGGTTATGACCCGAACTCCAGCGTGCTGGAGCTTGAGCACAGTAATGGCCGCGTTGAGCAGTATCTCGGCGTACCACCGAAGATCTGGCAGGGTTTTTTGATGAGCCAGCAGCAGGAAGCGTACTTCCGCGAAAATATTGCCAACAGCTACTTAAAAATCACCGTTGAACCGGCGAATCGCAGTCGCTTTTAGTCTGTAACACGGTCATTTTTAGTGTTTTTGTGTTAACGTTGTCTCCCCGCGCAGACGACGCGGTTTCCTGTTGACTAAGGCTTTTGACAACGTAAGAGGGTATATGAGAATTGGTATTGCCTTTCCGGTGCTGGTTTTTATTGTAGCGGTCGCTTTCCTTGCCTGGTTTATCCTCGGCGGCTACGCCAACCCAGGTTCCTGACGTCTTTTCCCCTCCGATTTATGCCGACGGCGCATTCGCGAATGCCGTATCCGCTTACAGAAAATAAGTAAAACCAATGGAATGAATGAGCCTGCCGTTCCGTTAGCGGGTGTAAACTACCGGGCAAGTACGTTTACCGGAGTGGTTCATGAATATCATTGAAATCATCATGTCGGCGGGCAAGGTTTCCGTGGATGTTGCACTGTATACCTTGCTGCCGATCATGGTGGTGATGCTCATCATAATGAAGTATCTGGAGGAAAAAGGGGTTCTGGATGGCATTGTTCGTCTCACCTCCCCGGTATTAAAACCTTTTGGTATCAGCGGAATGGGGATTTTCGCCCTGATTCAGCTTAATTTCGTCAGCTTTGCCGCACCGCTCGCCGCGCTGGCGATTATGGAGCGCCGCGGAACTTCCGATCGCCATCTTGCCGCCACGCTCGCCATGTTATTCGCCATGGGTCAGGCGAATGTGTTTTACCCTCTGACTCCGTTCGGCCTGCACTGGGGCATAGCGATTGTGATTTCGATGATTGGTGGTCTTGCCGCCTCAACGCTGACCTGGTACGTCACGGGATGCAGGCTCTCTGCCGCCAGCCTGCGCGATGAAGAGGGTGAACTGAATAAAGATAAACCGCGCGCGAGTTTGATTTCGGTGATTAACGGCGCTGGCGCAGATGCGATTCGCCTGGCGCTGGGGTCGCTGCCGATGCTGTTGTTATCGCTGACGGTGGTGGGCTTACTAAAAGCGGCAGGCGTGGTAGAAGCGCTGACATCGCTGTTAACGCCGATGCTGGAATTCTTCCATATTTCCACAGTATATGTGCTGCTGACGCTGACTAAATGCCTGGCGGGCGGTACGGCCTATTTTGGCGTGGCCTCGGAGATGGCGCAGCACGGTCAACTGACGGCGCAGCAGATCAACGCCTCGGCGGGCTTCCTGGTGCAAACCCTCGATTTACCAGGAATTGGGATTTTCCTCGGTATCGCCAGCCGCTTTGTCCGCCTGTTCCGCTTTGTACTGCCAGGCGCGATTGTCGGCATTCTGGTCCGCACGCTGTTACATGTGATGGTGTTTTAATGCGGGAAAAGCACAAGGGCACGATTCGTGCCCTGCTGAGTTTGTTGCTACGGTAAGCGCTATTTTCCCAGTGCGGCGGCCATTGCGGCGCTGCATTTCATGGGCTCAAATTCAACAACGTCGTAATCGGCCACACCTTCACGGTAAAAGGGATCTTCTTGCAGCAGCGCATCCAGTGCCGGGCGGGCCAGTGCGCGGGTTAAAATCACACCACCACTGCGCGGGTTCGTCGGCCCGGCCGCCAGAAAATAGTCCTCTTTAAAGCACGCGTCGAGATACGTGCGGTGCTCCTCAACAAAGCGATCGACCTCGCTTAACGGTTTTTTATATTTCAGCGTTACGATAAACATACGCAAACTCCTCTCTATGAGTAGTGAATTATCAACACGTTACGGTGCAGTATTCATGAGGGTTATATTGCGGTTAAATAGCCGCTCAGGCTATTGCCATTTTTAACCCAGTTGAGACCGGATTTGTTGTGGACATCAAACTGCTGCGATCGTTTACCGTTGTTGCCCGGCTTGAGCATATCGGCCAGGCGGCTGAAAGGCTGAATATCTCATCATCCCCGCTGAGCCGACAAATTCAGATGCTGGAAGATGAATTAGGCGTCACGCTGTTTCATCGCGAGAAAAAACGCCTCCATCTGACCACCGAAGGGGAAAAATTTCTCGACGAAGTGGGGCCTTTTCTCCAGCATTATGATCGGCTGAAAGATCACGCCAGACATCTGGGTCAGGCCAACGCCGGACGCATTGATATCGGCTATGTCGAAGCGGCGATTCACTCACGTCTGCTGCCCGATGCGCTGGCAAAATTAGCGCTCCCGCCAGAGATCGATATCAAGCTGCATTCGATGCGTTCAAAACAGCAGCTTGAGCAGCTACAGGCCCGGTTAATTGATGTGGCGTTCTTATACACGCTGCCGCCGTCAAGCGACGCGCAGTTTTGCCAGAAAATCGTCCTTACCGAGCCGGTGTTGCTGGCGATGCCGAAAGCGTTGGCTCTCCCCGCGCCCACGCCCGCGCAGCTTGAGCAGTATCCCTGGATAGCCGAGCAGGAAAACCTGAACCCGGCAGCGCGCGCGCAGTTACTTCGGGCCTGTCAGGAAAAAGGCTTCACCCCGCGCATCAGCCTGGAAGTTTCCGGCCCGCTGGCCGCGCTCTCTTGTGTCGAAGCAGGACTGGGATTCACGTTTATTCAGCAAAGCCTGGCACGCATTGCCTCGGAGAATGTGGCATTAGTGGCTTTGCCATGGCTACCGCTGGAGATCGCGCTACACCTGGTGTGGAGAAAAAACGAAACAAAGCCGCTGGTGCGACGCCTCCTCGCGGCTTTCGATTAGCGCCGCTCACCCGGCCTGGCGCAGATTCCCCCAGGCCCGGTAAGCGTACGCCATCAGGCAAAACGTTATTTCTTCACCGTATCTTCGAGGAAGAAGCGACCGAGCGGATTCTGGTAGAAACCTTCGATATTTTTCCGGCTCACGTTGCGGTACGGGCTGTAGTAGAGGTCGATCCAGTTCACATCGGCTTTGGCCATTTTTTGCAGATCGATATACATCTGTTCGCGTTTTTTCGGATCCATTTCCACGCGAGCCGCGGCGACCAGCGCTTTCACCTTGTCATTCTTATAACGCGTCATGTAGTTCATGTTCGCATCGTGGCCCAGCACAAAGGTGGTTTTCTGATCCGGGTCGAGAATATCGTTGGTCCAGTACATCACCGAAATATCGTATTCGCCCGCCACCAGCATGTCCCAGCTCTGGCTGGGGTCAACTTTTTGCAGGTTCACTTTCACGCCCGCTTTCGCCAGTTGCTGTTGCAGCAAAATGGCGATCTGCTCATCCACTTCGTCCCCGGCGTTAACCACATAATTCAGCGTTAAATCGGAGGCGCCAGCGGCTTTCAGCATCTGTTTGGCTTTTTCAGGATCGTAGGCGCGGCGCAGGTTATCGCTGTAGTGGTACAGCGCGCCAGCCGGAATATAGGAGTTCGCCACCTGGCCGTAGCCAAAGGTCACGGTCTTCACAATCGCATCTTTGTCGATGGCAAAGTCCAGCGCCTGGCGCACTTCCACTTTACCGAGCGCGCCGTGCGAGTGGTTGATCAACAGATGATCTTCACGGGTTGATGGATCCAGCTCCACCTTCAGATTGCTGTCTTTTTGCAGTGATGCAATGCGCGAGAACGGCACCGTCAGCGCGGCATCCAGTTCACCGGCCTGCACTTTCAGCATGCGGGTGTTGTCATCAGGAATGGTCAGCCAGTCCACTTCGTCGAGGCTGACGTTCTTCGCCTGCCAGAAGTTCGGGTTCTTCACCAGCACGATTTTCTCGCCGCGCACCCACTCTTTCACGCTAAACGCGCCAGAACCGACCGGTTTTTCGGCAAACGTCTCTGCCCCTTCATCCTTCAGCGCTTTTTCCGAGATCACCGACGCATTCGGCAATGCCAGTTGTGACAGGAACGGCGCAGACGGTGATTTCAGCGTGACGACCAGCGTGCGCGCATCCGGCGCTTCGGCTTTGTCGATAATGCTGTACGAATCGCGCCACAATGAACCGGCATCGTCACGGATACGCAGCAGGCTGAACGCGGCATCACTGGCACTCACTGGCGTACCGTCGGAGAATTTGGTGTCGCGAATTTTAAAGGTATAGACCTTGCCGTCCGGCGAAATGCTCCAGCTTTCCGCCACGCCCGGCTCCAGTTTGGTGCCGGTTTTATCTACCCGTACCAACGGATCAAAGACGTTGGAAAACACCCAGTTGTCGGCGTTTTGCGCCGATTTGATCGGGTCGAACGTGGTGCTGTCTTCGCGACGGCCAATGGTTAATACGCCTGCCGCCTGCGCCATTTCGCTGACCACACTGAGCGCCAGAAAAACGCTGGCCGCCAACAACTTAACATGCCTGTGCTTCATCAAAAGATCTCCTGGTTAAAGGAAAAACAGTCTCATCGCCTGTGTGGGTCAACACACAGGAATATGCGTGATCGGCAATCTGCCGGGTTGGAGGTAACGCGCCGGTGCGACACTGCACCTGCGCATAGGGACAGCGCGGATGGAAAGCGCAGCCCTGTGGAATGGATAACGGGCTGGGCGGTTCTCCGCCAAGCGGCTCTGCGGGCAGCGGTTTATCGGGATCGATTTCCGGGATCGCCGCGACCAGCGCGGCGGTATAAGGGTGACGTGGCTGCGTGAACACCGCTTCGGACGGGCCTTCTTCGACAATACGCCCGAGGTACATCACCGCCACGCGATCGCACAGGCGGCGCACAATCGCCAGATCGTGTGCGATAAACAAAATCGCCAGCCCCATCTTTTCGCGCAGTTCCATCAGCAGGTTAACGATCTGCCCCTGAATGGAGACATCCAGCGCCGCCACGCACTCATCTGCCACTATCAACCGGGGTTCGAGCGCCAGCGCGCGGGCAATCCCGGCACGCTGGCATTGCCCGCCGCTAAGCTGGCCGGGTCGGGCCTTCGCTTGCTCCGGGCGCAACCCGACTAACGTCAGCAGTTCAGCTACCCGCGCATTCACACCGCTGCGCGGCACTTTCTGATGCACGCGCAGTACTTCCGCAATGCTGTCGCCGATGGTCTGGCGAGGATTAAGCGAGGCGAAAGGATCCTGAAAAATCATCGCCGTTTGCAGGCGCAACCGCGCCACGTCGCTCTTCAGCCCATGAGTAATGCGGTGACCATCGAAGCGCACCTCGCCCGCCGTCACCCGCTCAAGCTGCAATAACGCCCGTCCCAGCGTGCTTTTGCCGCTGCCAGATTCGCCCACCAAACCGAGGGTTTCCCCGGCGTGAATTTTCAGTGTGACGTCATTAACGGCGTGCACCATCCGCCTGGCGCCAATCAGGCCGCCGGAAACCGGAAAGGTCACGCTGACGTTGTCCGCCTCTAACAGGGGCCAGTTTGCTGATGTCGTCATGCGCCCTCCCGCAGGCTAAGTGGTTGTAATGCATGATGGCAGGCCGCCGCATGCGCCAGCGTGTCGCGCCCCTGCCGCAGCACAGGCTGTTGCTGACAAGCCGCGCTGGCGTACTGGCAGCGGGGATGAAAGCGGCAACCGGCCGGGAAGTTATCCGCCACCGGCGGCTGACCGCTGATAGTCACCAGACGCCCCTGCCCGCCTTCGCTAGCCGGCTGGCAATCAATTAATCCACGGGTGTAGGGATGCAGCGGTTGCGCCAGCACATCGCGCTTACCGCCCACTTCGCACAACCGCCCGCCGTACATAACAGCGATGCGATCGCAGGTTTGCGCCACCACGCCAAGATCGTGGGTGATCATGATCACCGCCAGCCCCAGTTGCTGGCGCAAATCGCTGAGCAGACGCAGGATCTGCATCTGCACGGTGACATCCAGCGCGGTGGTTGGTTCGTCGGCAATCAGCAGCGACGGTTCAGGTGCCAGCGCCACGGCGATCATCGCGCGCTGGCGCATGCCGCCGGAAAATTCATGCGGATAGTTATGAATGCGGTTTTGCGGATCGGGAATACCCACCTGGCGCAGCAGTTCTTTGGCATCTTCCCGCGCCTGTGCTCGGCTGGCGCCGAAATGACGGCGACGGCTTTCGGCAATTTGCTCGCCAATGGTCATCACCGGGTTCAGGTGGCTGGCGGGATTCTGGAAAATCATCCCCATTTCGCGACCGCGCACCGCCGACATCTGCGCTTCGCTGAGCGACAGTAAATCACGGCCGCCCAGCCGCACTTCGCCGCCGGTAATGGCCAGCCCCTGGCCGGGCAGCAGACGCATCAATGCCCGACAGGTCACGGTTTTCCCGGAGCCGCTCTCGCCGACCAGGCCGAGCATCTCTCCGGCATTCAACGTAAATGAGACCTTATCGACCAGCGCGATATCCGGCTCGCGGGTAATGGTCAGTTCTGAGACGGTCAGCAGGGTCATACGCGCGCTCCCAGTTTATCGCCGAGGCCATCGGCCAGCAGGCTGAAACCCATCGCCAGCAGCACAATCGCCAGCCCCGGAAAGGTGGTTATCCACCACGCGGTGGTGATAAAGCTCTGCCCCTCCGCTACCATCACGCCCCACTCCGCCGTGGGCGGCTGCACGCCCAGCCCGAGATAGCTGACCGCCGCGCCATTCAGCAGCACCAGCACGCAGTCGGACATGGAGAACACCAGCGCGCCGGTGATGGCGTTCGGCAACAGATGACGGAACAGAATGCGCGCGTGGCCGTAGCCAAGGCTGCGCGCCGCGACAATAAAATCCCGCTGTTTTAGCGTCAGCACCTGCGCCCGCACCAGCCGGGCGTAAGAGACCCAGCCGACCATCGCCATCGCAATGTAGAAGCTGCCCAGCCCCGGCCCGAGGATGGCGATGATCGCCAGCATCAGTACCAGAAAAGGAAACGCCAGTACGATGTCGATCAGCCGCATAATGGCCGCATCCACCACGCCGCCGAGATAACCAGACAGCGCGCCGAGCGTGGTGCCGAGCAAAAACGGGAAGATAACCCCCAGCAGGCAGATTTGCAGATCCACCCGCGCGCCCCACAGCACGCGCGAGAAGATGTCGCGGCCAAAGTTATCGGTACCGAACAGGTGCGCGCCGCCGGGAGGAAGCAGGCTCGATGCGGCATCCTGCGTAATGGGATCAAACGGCGCCAGCCACGGAACAAACAGGGCGATAAACAGCCACAGCCCGACAATCACTATCCCGGCGCGCAGCGCGTGCTGGCGTGGGATCGCCCGGCGGCGTAACCCGGAAATCACGCTGAGAGCACTCATAATTTGACCCTCGGATCCAGTGCCACGGTCAGCACATCGGCCAGCAGGTTGACGACCACGGTCGCCAGCGCAAACACCATCACCACGCCCTGCACCACCATGTAGTCGCGGCTAAAAATCGCTTTCACCAGCAACTGGCCCAGCCCCGGAATGGCGAACACGCTCTCAATCACTACCGTGCTACCAATCAGCCAGCCAATATTCACCGCCAGCAGGTTTAGCGTCGGCACCAGTGAGTTGGGCAACACGTGACGCCAGAAGATACGGTTTTCGCGCTGCCCCCGCGCCCTGGCCGCCACCACATAGTCACTGCTCATCTCCATCAGCAGGCTGGCGCGCAGGTTGCGAATCAATACCGCAGACAGCGCCAGCGCGACCGTCAGGCACGGCAGCACCATATGGTGCAGTTGGTCGGCAAAATCGCTACCGTAACCGGAGACCGGGAACCAACCGAGCACCACGCTAAAAATGATGATCATCATGATACCGAGCCAGAACGCCGGAAACCCTAACCCGGCTGTGGTGAACAGACGGATCAGTTGATCCGCCACCCGCCCGCGCTGTCGCGCTGCCAGCGAAGCCAGCGGAACGGTGAGGATCACCGCCAGCAGCACACTGCCCAGCACCAGCCACAATGTTGGTTCGAGCCGCGAGTTAATCAGCTTCAGGGTATCGACGCGGTAGACAATCGATTTGCCCAGCTCCCCCTGTAATAAATTGCGCAGAAAGTAGCCGTACTGCACCCATAACGGTTCATCGAGACCAAACTGCGCACGGATACGCGCCAGCGCCTCTGGCGTACTGCGTACGCCGAGCAGAATGCGCGCCGGATCGCCGGGGATTGCCCGTACCATCGCGAAGGTGATGATGCTGATCCCAAGCAGCACGGGCAGCAGTTGCAAGGGTCGAAATAACAGAAAACGGTAACGATGCATCAGCGAACTCCCATGGTGCATACGGTGGTGAAAGTTAAAAAATCGCTCCGCCGTAGTGCAGCCCTGCGTCATAAATTTGCGCCCGGTCAGCCTTAGCGGGCGTTTTCTTTACGCTAACGGCATCATTCAGGGCTGGGTAGTTAGCAAAAATACTAGTTTTACCTTTCTCGCAGGACGGCACCGGAATTGCATGCTTTGGCGAAGCCATGGGGAAATTGCACAAACCGTGCCCGTGGCATGGCACCGTTTACCTTGGGGGAGTTCATTATGCGCATTGATATCGAAAGCCCTGGTGCAACCAACGCCACCAGGCTTGAAGAGGCTTTTGCCGGGCTGTTTGCCCGGACGCAGGCGTTGGGTTTTGATGCGGTAATTTACGACTACACGCCGGTGCCGCGTTCGCTGGAAGGCGCGCTGATTACGCCATCGCTGCTGGAGATGCGCAATGTGCCGGATGATATGCGCAGGCTGTGGTGCGAGCGTGGCTACTATCAGGTCGATCCGGTTCAACATTTTGCGCTGGAGAGTTGCGCGCCGTTCGTCTGGTCTTATCAACGCCCGGATCGCAGCGCATTACAGGGGCGACTGGATGAGAACGCGCAAGAAGTGACGCACTACATGCGCGATAACAATATGCCCTGCGGCGCCACCGTGCCGCTGCATCTGCCCAATGGCGGTTTTGTCACGCTGACCGGAATTGTCACCGACCAGCGGGAAGAGCGGGATATCAGCGAAACACTGGCGCAGCTGACCTTTCTGGCGCACCGCTTCCAGGAGTCGGCGTTTCCGCTGTTTGACGCCTCAATGCTCACCTGCCGCCATGTCAAACTGAGCAACCGCGAGCGCGAATGTCTGGCGTGGTCCGCCGAAGGGCTGACGGCGAAAGAGATTGCCCGCAAGCTGCACCGCTCAGTTGCGACTGTTACGCTGCATCTGAACACGGCGGCGAAAAAGCTCGGCGCGACCAACCGCGTGCAGGCAGTTGTCCGTGCGTTGCATTACCGTTTGCTGGACAGCTAAGAACTAGCATTTTTGCTAGTGTTCAGCGTAAGCAGTGACGTTCTAACCTGAAAGCCAGTTCACTTAACAGGGTAAACGTCACTCATGTACACCATTCGAGAAGGCTATGTTCCCTTCCGGGGATATCAGACCTGGTTTCGCATCTGCGGCGATCTACACAACGGTCAGACGCCGTTGGTGGTCGCGCATGGCGGCCCCGGCTGCACTCACGATTATGTTGATACGTTCAAAGATATCGCCGAAACCGGGCGCGCCGTGATCCACTACGATCAATTGGGTAACGGACGTTCCACCCATCTGCCGGAGAAAAGCCCGGATTTCTGGCAGCCCTCGCTGTTTCTCGACGAACTGAATCATCTTCTCCAGGCGCTGGAGATTGCCGACAACTACGCGCTGCTGGGGCAATCCTGGGGCGGAATGCTGGCGGCAGAACATGCAGTCACCCAGCCGCAAGGGTTGAAAGCGATGATTATCGCCAACTCACCGGCATCAATGGCGCTGTGGCTGGAAGGTGCAGCGAAACTGCGCGCGCAGCTTCCGCCTGACGTCCAGCAGACGCTGCTGGCGCACGAAGCAGCGGGCACGCTGGACAGCGCGGAATACAAAGCGGCAAGCCAGGTGTTTTACCAGCGTCATGTCTGCCGTCTCTCCCCCTGGCCGCCGGAAGTACAGCGCACCTTTGATGCGATGGACGCCGATCCGACGGTGTACCACGCAATGAACGGCCCAACAGAATTCCACGTGATCGGCAGCATGAAAGAGTGGACGATTATCGACCGTCTGCCGCAGGTGCGCGTTCCGACATTACTGATTTCCGGGCGCTATGACGAAGCCACGCCAGAAGTGGTGCAGCCGTTTATGGATCATATTACCGGGGCACAATGGGTGATTTTCGAATCCTCCAGCCATATGCCCCATGTCGAAGAGCGGTCGTTGTGCATGCAGACCGTCAGTGATTTTTTGGCGAAAACCTGTTGATTCTCAGCCCACACCAGGTGGATTGTGTTTGTTGTTTTTAAGCGCCGGCCAGGCGCTTTTTTTTGTGCCTGCCAGCCAGCAACACCGTGCATTAACGGCACATCGCGGGTGCGCTACCGGTACGCATCGCTGAATAGAGCGAACAGAGCGCCTGCAAGCTCTTGGTGCCGGTACGTTTCATCAGGCTGTTGCGCTGCACGCTGACGGTGGTCGGGCTGACGCCGCGTATCCGCGCGATATCCTCCACTGAATGCCCGCGCAGCAGCAAGCGCATAATTTGCTGCTCGGCGCTGGTGAACTTAAAGGCGCCATGAATATAGCCGGGCTGCTGGTTTTGCTGACAAAGCAGGATCATCACTTCCAGTGCCTGGCGCAGCTCATGTACGTGAACATCTTCTGCAAGGCAGAGTTTCACCAGCCCAGGGAAAAGTAGCGTCAGTGAATCGAAATGGCGTTCAGAGGAGATGAAAATAGAGTAATGCGGCGGCGGGCTGGAGAAAAACAGTGAATACATTTCCACGATATCCATTCCCGCGGTCACATATATTGCGGCGCCACCGCTGCGAAAACGGCTACCTTTTTCTCTGCTCAGTTGCCTGAGTATTTTCTCAATACCGTAGATGAAAAGGCGATCCTTTCCATAGATTGTCATAGCGGCTCCAGAGGATAATTTTTATATTTTCCGCTCCGTTAACGGAGGCATGTTTTTTCCTGAGTGTTAGGGATACGTTAAGGCAGATCAAGCCTGGCTGACTGTCTTGTTTAGCTTTCGTTTAGGTTGTTGATGACATCCCGTCTGGTTCTGCATTCCGCACTCTCCCTGTTGCGCTCAGTGTATTGCATTTTTCGTCAAATGTTCGCAATTTATTCCAGGAATAAATTTATTAACTTATTTATTTTCGATAGTAAATCAACAATACATCTCTTTATTCATCATCTCACTTAGAAAACTTATCCTCTTGTTTATAAATGATTTATTATAAATAGGAATATCTTTAATTCCATCATTTGAATAATTTACAGTCTGTATTTAAATGTTTGATCTCAGCCTCAAAACATCATTTCAAATTGTGTAAAAGTGCGTTCCATATGATTAATTAAGATATGAAAACAACAAGATTAATGCACCCAATTAATCCTGATAATTTGGTTGATAACGTATTCTGTGTGGTGAATCCCCCTCAGCGGCGGGGTCATGCTGATATGAGGTTATCCTCAATGATGTTTCATTTTTATGGGCGAACTGGAGAGATCGGCCTCCAGTTCACCGGGAGGCACCCGGCACCACACACCACATTACCGGCACAGTGATTATATTCGTCATAATTATTATGCCTGCTAATTATATCAATTTTTATCAGAAGGGATTGTCACATCCCCTCTGAATTAAAACTATCTGCAATTTTTTTGCGGAGAACCTTCTGTACCTTTGGGTTAAAATAATAGGGGATATTATGTTGCGCACGTTGTTATTAACTACCATACCGTTGTTCAGTATTGCGGCTCATGCGGTGACTTTTGATTATCGCCATGAAATAAATGACAGTGGCGGTAATAACCACAAAGATCGTTTATTAATGTCGCACCGCTTTGCAAATGGTTTTGGTTTATCGCTGGAAGGCAAATGGAAAGGCTCACAAAATAAAGACAAGGCGTATCACGAAACCGTCAGTAATGGTACGGAAGTGGTTGCCAGTTATGTTTATAAAATTAATCCGACCTTCCAGATTGAACCGGGTTTTTCACTGGACAGCAGTTCAACCTCGAACAACTATCGCCCGTATCTGCGCGGCAAGGTCAACTTCTCCAGTGATGTCGGAGCTACGCTGCGCTACCGCCCTTACTTTAAGCGCAACTCCAACAACATCGGCACCACAAAAGACACCAGCGAAAACGGCTACAACCTGACGGCTGTTATTTCGTGGAAACTGTTTAATGATTATCAGCTCGACTACGAACTGGATTATAAACACGCGACGTCCGCTGGCGTGCTGATTGCCGATAATGAAAATTACGACTGGACGCATGATGTGAAATTAACCTACAAATTTGATAAAAACTGGTCGCCGTATGTTGCGATTGGTAATGTATCCGGCAGTAAATATACAGATGAACGTCAAACTCGTTATCGCGTCGGTGTGAAATATAATTTCTGATAACCCGGATATAAATAAGGATTTCGGCAGAAATCCTTATTTTTAAAGAGGCGAATAATGAAACTGTCAAAAATAACGCTGGCATTAACGATGTTGAGTACCTTCTCCTGCGCGGCCATTGCGCAGGAGAGCGCGCGCCTGAGCAGCGTCAAAGCCTTTGCCGACACGGTGATGACGAAGGCCGCCGCACAAAATCAGCCCAACGTGCCGTTACTGGCCGATGGCGTGGATCCGCGTACCGGCAAGCAGATGGAATGGATCTTCCCCGATGGGAAAACCGCAGTGCTGTCGAATTTTTCCGCGCAGCAGAACCTGATGCGCGTGCTGGTTGGGTTAAGTAATCTGAGCGGCGATGCAAAATACAAAAAACTGGCCGAAGAGAATGTTCGTTACTATTTCCGCCATTACCAGGACAAGAGCGGACTGCTGCTGTGGGGCGGACACCGCTTTATCGATCTCAACACGCTGCAACCGGAAGGGCCAAGCGAGAAAGAGATGGTCCACGAACTGAAGAACGCCTACCCCTACTATGATTTGATGTTTACCGTCGATAAACCGGCGACCGAACGTTTTATCCGCGCGTTCTGGAATGCACATGTTTACGACTGGAAGATCCTGGAAACCAGCCGCCACGGGGAATACGGCAAAGTAATGGGCAAACTGTGGAACAGCGAGTTTGAACAACAGCCGCCGTTCTTTGCCACCAAAGGCCTGAGCTTTCTCAACGCGGGAAATGATCTGATCTACTCCGCCTCGCTGCTCTATCAACACGATGGTGACAAAGGCGCGCTCACCTGGGCAAAACGGCTGGCGGAACAGTATGTTCTGCCACGCGATAAAAAGACCGGGTTAGGCGTTTATCAGTTTACCCAGGCGTTAAAACGCGCCGAAACCAGCGACGACAGCGATACCAACTCAAAATATGGCGACCGCGCGCAGCGCCAGTTTGGCCCGGAGTTTGGCGCGGATGCACTGGAAGGCAATATGATGCTGAAAGGCCGTACCAGCACGCTCTATTCGGAAAACGCGCTGATGCAACTGGCGTTGGCGAAATCTCTCGGACACGACGGGGATGACATCAAAAAATGGACGCTGGATGGCCTGAAAGCTTTCGCCAAATATGCCTATGACGCGAACAGCAACACCTTCCGTCCAATGCTGGCAAACGGCAGCGATTTGTCGGGTTATACCCTGAAACGTGACGGCTACTACGGTAAAAAAGGCACCGTGCTGAAGCCTTATCCGGCAGGCAATGAATTCCTGCTCTCTTACGCCCGCGCCTGGACGCTGGAGCCGGATACAGAGATATGGAAAGTGGCGCGCGGGATTGCCCGTAGCCAGGGGTTGGGTGATATCGGCGAACCCGGCGGCAAAAACCACAAACTGGATCTCACCACGCAAAACAGCGAGCCGTACGCCATCTTTGCGCTGATCGATCTGGCGCAGGCAACCGGCGATAAAAGCTACCTCACGCTGGCGGATAAAGTGGCGGACAACATTATTGCCCACAAACGGCTGAATGGCTTTTTCGTCGATGATCAGCAGTATATCTACGCCAATATCGACAGTATCGCCCCTTATGCCTTGCTGGCGCTGGAAGCGGCGATGCGCGGTAAACCGGATGCGGTGGCTCCGTTCCTCAATGGCGCAGGGTTTACCGAAGGCGCATACCGGCTGGATGATGGTACGGTGCGTTACTCCACGCGCGACGACGAGTTGTTCAAACTCAAGCCGGGCGAGCAGTTAAAACCTAACGGTAAGAAGTGATTGAAAGGCCTCTCACTGCCAGCCAGTGAGAGGCCATGTTGTTGATTTTTTTTCCCCTGAACAACCCGATAATAACCTGCACAATCCTGCCGCAAGCGCTGCGAAAAAGGGAAACAGATCTCCGGCGCATAGCGGCCATATCCTGCTGATCGCACGGCACTTTGGGAAAATGACGAAAATATATCCCTGTGCTAGATTTTTCCTATACCAATAATCAGGAGGAGTGGAGCATGAAGTTCAATGATGAGCACACGGGACTCATTGGATTAGCCATTGGCGCAGCAGTAATTGGACTGGTTTCGGAGCGAAAGACAATTAACCGCGACAACATTATTCAGGAGATTGAACGGCAAGGCAGAAGCCGGGGTGATGGGGTTGAAGATGAGGTTTTTCTGGAAGCAGCGGAACTGGTACGCAAAGGCGTTTAGCTCCGCTTAGCACTTTCAGGCAGGCGAGCCTGCTGCGGTCAGGCTCGCCTGAATTGATTATTTTACCGTGCCTTTCACGCCGTGCGGCTCCGCGCGACGATACTGCGGCGCAACATGCACCGCGCCGTGCAACGCAGCGGCGGCATGCCACGGCCAGCGTGGATCGTAGAGCGCACCGCGCGCCAGCGCAATCAGGTCCGCATCTCCCTGTTGCAGAATCTCTTCCGCATGCTGAGGCTCCGTAATCAGCCCAACGGCGATCACCGGCATACTGGTCTGCTGACGCAGCGCTTTGGCGAAGGGCACCTGATATCCGGCGCTCACTTTAATGCTCTGCAACGGCGACAGCCCGCCGCTGGAAACGTGAACATAATCGCCGCCCGCTGCTTCGATTTCCTTCGTCAGTACGATGGATTGCTCCAGATCCCAGCCGCCTTCTATCCAGTCGGTGGCGGAAATACGGATGCCGACCGCCACGGATGATAGCACGGCTTCACGCACCGCGCTGAAAACTTCCAGCGTGAAGCGCAGACGGTTTTCGAGGCTTCCGCCGTACTCGTCGGTACGCTGGTTGGAGAGCGGCGACAGGAACTGATGCAGCAGATAACCATGAGCGGCATGAATTTCGATCACCTCAATGCCCAGCGCCACGGCGCGGCGTGCGCTGTCGACAAAGCGCTGTTTGACGCGTTGCAGATCTTGCTGGCTCATTTCACGCGGCGGGCGTTCGCCCGGATCGTGCGGCACGGACGAAGCGGAGATCGTTTGCCAGCCCCCCTCTTCCAGGCTGAGCTGTTTGCCGCCCAGCCATGGCGCGCTGACGGAGGCTTTACGTCCCGCATGGCCCAACTGGATGCCCATTTTTATCGGTGAATACTGGCGAATATCATCCAGCACCACGCGCAGCGCCTGCTGTGTCTCATCATCCCACAAGCCCAGATCCTGCGGTGAGATACGCCCTTCCGGCTCTACGGCGGTGGCTTCGATAATCAGTAACCCGGCCCCGGAAAGCGCCAGGTTGCCCAAATGAATGCGGTGCCAGGCGGTCGCTTTCCCCGCGTCGGCGGAATACTGACACATCGGAGCGATAACAATGCGGTTATCCAGCGCAACGCTGCCCACGTTTGCTTGCGTAAATAATTGGCTCATTTCTTCTCCTTAAGTCCGGCTGAGACTCATGACTTTCTGCCTGCCGCGCGCGATTGTCTTTGGCGGAACGTGCCGTTTGTTGGCTTTTGGTTTTCACAACATGATGAAATATTTCAACATTTATAAATCAACCACGCCGCGCGCTGCCGCGTCATCCCGCCACTCCAGCAGTAAAGCGTAATCCTCGCGTGTGACAGCGGCAAAACCGCCAATCAATGCCGCCGCACAAACGTGCTGATACTGTGCATCGCTGACCAGTTGCTGTAATGATTCCCGCAGCAGCGCCAGACTGGCGGCGGAGGTTGAAGCGGAGGTGATAAGCGGTAGCCCGGGTGTCAACGGGCTTTGACCGATAATCGTCAGCCCTTCAAGTAAGTCCGGTTGATGGCGCTGCAGCAGCGCCCAGGTGACACAGTCGATGGCGGCGATATCCGCACGATCTTGTTGCAACGCCACCAGCGATTGCCGGTGGCTACCGCTAAACTCCACCGTGGCAAAAAAACGTTCCCCGCCGGAGAGCGCTGCGACCATTTTCCGCAGGGCGTTATAGCCCGATTGTGATTCGATGGCGTTGCAGACGGCGCGCTGACCGCGAAAATCCCCCAGCGTTTTCCCGCTCTCTTCTTCACGCGTCACCAGGAAACTGCGGTAGCCGATGCCTTCGCAGCCCGGTGCCTGATAGTGAAAACAGCCCACGGTTTGCACTTTATCAAGCTGCGTGACCAGCGGATAACCGCAGGTCTGGCTTAACAGCAGCGCATCTTCCTGCCAGTGCGTTAACAGATCCGGCGGCGGCCAGACATGCGTGGTCATGATACCGCGAGCGGCGAACAGTTCTTTCAGCACACCGCCCAGCGCCACGGTATCTGCGCGGTGCAGATCGTACATGGGCAAAGAAAACAGGTTAGTCGTAGTGTTGCTTGCAGCCTGGGTGTGCATTCACGTCCACCGATGTAAACAAAAAGCGTCGTAACCATTCACTATAGCCCCGAACCAGAAATCCGCGATTACGTTGGCGGTACGCCTGCCGATCACGCAGGTAGAGCGTGCGCAATCCATACCAGGGCACACCGGGCAGATCGTGGTGGATGGAATGGTAGTTGAGGTTCAGAAACAGAATACGCCACGGCAGCGCCGCTTCATTAATCACCGAGCGCGCCAGCGGATCGTCTGCCGCCTGATGTTCGAGAAAGGAGCGGATTTTGGTCACCGCCAGCGCCGGATAACTAACCGCCAGCACAAACCACAGCGGTGAAAAATCGCAATGCGCCATCCACATAAACAGCGCCGCAAGCAGTACACCGTGCATCAGCCACATGACGATCGCTTTCCTCTGCCGCTGATAAAATGCGGTCATCATGACTGCCAGCAGTTGCCCGATATCGAGCAGCGGCGCCAATAGCAATCGCCCGGGGAACGTGTTGCGCAGACGAATGATGTCGCGCTGCACGCGCGAGAAACGCTGCCAGCGCTGAGGGGCAAAATAATAAGATTCAGGATCCGCGTGCGGCAGTGTCAGCTCCGGCGTGTTGTGGTGCGCGAGATGGGAATCACGGTAAAGGCCGTACGGATACCAGACCGCCAGCGGCAGTAGGCCCAGCAGTTGGTTAAACCACGGCCAGCGCGTTGGATGACCGTGAATTAATTCATGCTGCACAGAGAGATACCAGCAGGTAAACACAATCAGCAGCAACGTTGCCGGCCACAGACCTAAGCTTTGCCAGTTCGCCAGCGTGGCGAACCAGCCGCTATACACGGCGATAATTACCGTCCAGGTGGGAAGCTCATAGCGCCACAGCCAGCTGCGGGCGCGCTGTTGGATAAAATGACGTTGTTCTTCATGTAAATAGACCGCACGACGTTTTTCCATTCACTCATACACTCTCTGGGCTTATTCGCGTCACGATGTGAGGGAACGGCAGAAATCACAACCAACTTAAATGGCGTAACTATTGCTGAAAATGGCAAAACGCCGGGCGGCGCGGCGCAGGCCACTTTGCCGCGCGGATCCAGAATGTTGCTGCGCCACGTCATAACGCACGCCTTCGCGATGAAGGAGGCGCATATTTTCGACCACCGTCGCCAGCATCCGAAAGAACGTGGCGGCCATTTCCGGCACCGCGGCATCAATAAAGGTCTGCCGATCGTCGGGATAGTAATAGAGGGCGTTTCATTGTTCTTGCCACTCAGGGCTGGTTGATAAACACATGGATGCTGGCGATACGGCCATCACGAACGGTGAAAATGTCTTCGCCGTGTACCAGCCCGGAGTCGTTCTGCGGGCCATAGCTCCAGGTCACGCGGCCCAGCCCATGATTCCAGGTCACGGGCGCCGGATGGAAGACAAAGCCCGGATGTTCGCGCTGGACGCGGGCAATTAACGCCACAACCTGCGGATAGCCGGTGGCGATGTCGGCGTAATCGGCGACATAAAAGTCCCCGGTATAAACCTCGCCAAAGCTACTGATACGCGGCTGCGGATCGTTCCAGATGACAAAGTGTTTATCGATCAGGTGCTGAGCGATTTGCAGTTCAGGTGATGTCATCTCTTTATGCTCCATTGTCTGTGCGAGAACCTGCGGCAGCGCCATCGACGCTGCCGGCATCAGCCCGCGAAAAGTGAGGGCGTTGACCATCAGATTTGCGCCATGCCGCCATCAACAAACAGCTCTACGCCGTTGATAAAGCTGGAGGCATCCGAGGCCAGGAAAGCCACCACTTTGCCGACCTCTTCCGGTTCGCCAAGACGGCCCAGCGGTACTTGCGCGGCCAGTGCGTCAAACAATCCCTGACGGTGTTCATCCGGGACTAAATCGCCAAGACCCGGTGTGCGGATGGGGCCAGGGCTGACCACGTTGACGCGGATACCGCGGCCTTGCAGATCCAGCGACCACGAGCGGGCAAAGTTACGCACGGCGGCTTTACTGGCGCTGTAGACGCTGAAGTTGGCTGTCCCTTTGATCGACACGGTGGAGCCGGTCAATACAACCGATGCGCCATTCACCAGCAACGGCAGCGCTTTCTGTACGGTAAACAGCACGCCGCGTACGTTGGTGGCAAAAATGCGGTCGAAATGCTCTTCGGTAATCGACCCCAGCGGCAACATATCGCCGCCCCCGGCATTGGCGTGGAGGATGTCCAGTCGCCCGGCGCTTTTAGCGATTTGCGCATACACCGCGTCGAGATCCGCCGGAACTGACGCATCGGCACGGATGCCGGTTACGCTGGCACCGACTTCAGCGACAGCGGCATCCAGCTCTTTCTGTCGACGACCGGTAATAAAGACACGTGCGCCCTGGGCTACCAGTTCTTTTGCCGTAGCCAGACCGATACCGCTGGTACCGCCAGTGACAAGGGCAATTTTTCCGCTCAGTTGTTTCGTCATTTTTCTGTTCCTCAGTTTAGGTTTTAGGGTTTACCGGCGGTCAGCCGGGCTGACGTCTTCGGTATAGCTGCACTGTAGCGCTGGCGTTTTTATTGAAAAATACCGAAAAATGAAAATGACTATTCACCGTGGTGTATAATCAATTTTCGCCAGTAAGGGGGGACGTATGGATCAGTTGCAGGCAATACGGGCTTTTGCCCGCGTGGTGGAAGCCGGAAATTTTACCCGGGCGGCAGATTCACTGGAGATGCCTAACGCCACGCTAAGTAAACTGGTGCAGGAGCTGGAAGCGCACCTCGGCGTGCGGTTGTTGCAGCGTACCACTCGCCGCGTGACGGTGACGCCGGAAGGACGCGACTATTACGACAAAACCGCGCGCATTTTGCGCGATCTGGAAGATATCGATACCTCCTTTAACAGCGTGCGCAGCCATCCGCGTGGTCAGTTGCGTATTGACGTAGGCGGCTCCACGGCGAGCGATGTGCTGATCCCGGCGCTACCGGAGTTTATGGCGCGCTACCCGGATATTCGTATCGATCTCGGCGTTTCTGACCGCCCGGTGGATCTGATCAGTGACAATGTGGACTGCGTGATCCGTGGCGGCCCGCTGGATAACTCCTCGCTGATCGCCCGCCAGATTGGCGCTGCAACACTGCTGACCTGCGCCACGCCCGCGTATCTGAAAGCCTTTGGCACGCCCGCCTACCCGGACGAGCTGAAAAATGGCCACCGGCTGGTGAGTTATCTGTCGCCGCAAACCGGCAGAGCCTTCCCCTTACGTTTTGAGCGCGACGGCGAAAAGTGTGAAATCAAGGTCGATCACCGCATCGGCGTAAACGAGAGTAACGCCCATCTGGCCGCCGGCCTGGCCGGGCTGGGGATTATTCAGACCTTCAGTTATGCGCTGGAAAGCGCGCTGAAGAGCGGCGCGCTGGTGGAAATTTTGCGCCCGTGGCGTCCCGCGCCCTACCCTTTCCATGTGGTCTATCCGCAAAACCGCCATGTTACGCATCGCCTGCGGGTTTTTATTGACTGGCTGCTGGAGAGTTTCCCGAAAAATGTTAGCCGCTAATGTCAGCATATTATTTTCGTGACTCAAGGAATAACAACGTTAATAATGAAGAGAATTTGAAAACATTATGAATTAACAATGATGGTTTGTTTTTATTATTTACCCACCTCGCAACCTAATTTTAAAAAATATTTATAACGCATTGATTATAAATAGTATTTTAATTTGTAAATTTTGAATAGTTATTATCTTGATAATAAATTTCATTTCTATTAACGTCATTCGCGCATGATGAGGATTCTCTGGCGAATAACGTTTTCCCCATCGTGCAAATAATCCCTCTCGTTTTTACTCATTTACTGACGCAGATAACCGCCGCAGTCCGGGCATGTATTCTCTTTTTTATGCCACGGCTCAGGGAGGCGTCACGACGCCCGAAAAAAGCGAGAACCGCACACATAAAAATACAGGGAATATGGCATGAAACACGCTTCACATTATCCACTGGCCATGCTGATTCACGTGGCGCTGTGGGGTCTGACGCTTCCGGTACAGGCCGCTGACACCAGTAATACTTCTGACCAAACCGCGACGGACACAACCAAAACGCAGGAAGATACGCTGGTGGTAACCGCCGCCAAACAGACGTTGCAGGCTTCCGGCGTATCCACCATTACCGCCGAACAAATCCGCAAACACCCGCCCGCTCGCGATGTCTCGGAACTGATCCGCACGCAGCCTGGCGTCAACCTGACCGGCAACTCCACCAGCGGCCAGCGCGGAAATAATCGCCAGATCGACATCCGGGGTATGGGGCCGGAAAACACGCTGATTCTGGTGGATGGCAAACCGGTGACCAGCCGTAACTCGGTGCGCTATGGCTGGCGTGGCGATCGCGATAGCCGTGGCGACAGCAACTGGGTACCGGCGGAAATGATCGATCATATCGATGTGATCCGTGGCCCGGCCGCCGCGCGCTACGGCAACGGCGCGATGGGCGGCGTGGTGAATATCATCACCAAACCCACTACCGGTGAATGGCACGGTTCATGGAACACTTATCTGAATGCGCCGCAGCACCGCAAAGAAGGTTCGACGAAACGCACCAACTTCAGCCTGAACGGCCCGCTTTCCGATACCGTCAGCTTTAACCTGTGGGGCAACCTGAGCAAAACCCAGGCCGACGCACAGGACATCAACTCCGGCCACGAAGCCGCACGCACCGGTACCTACGCCGGTTCTTATCCGGCAGGCCGTGAAGGGGTGATCAATAAAGATATTCACGGCAAAGTGCGCTGGGAATTCGCCCCGATGCAGGCACTGGAGTTTGAGTCCGGCTACAGCCGTCAGGGCAACCTGTACGCAGGCGATACGCAGAACACCAACACCAGCACGCTGGTGAAAAGTATGTATGGCAAAGAGACCAACCGTCTTTACCGCCAGAACTGGGGCGTGACCTGGACCGGTGGCTGGGACAATGGCGTAACAACCAACACCTACGCGCAGTATGAACGCACCCGCAACTCCCGGCTCGGCGAAGGACTGGCTGGCGGCACGGAAGGGATCTTCTCCAGCGATAAGTTCTTCGATATTGATCTTTCCGATGTACTGCTACACAGCGAGGTCAACATTCCATTTACGCTGGGCGTCGATCAGAACCTGACTATCGGCACCGAGTGGAACCAGCAGCGCATGAAAGATGGCGTTTCGACAACCCAGTCGCTCTCTTACGGATCGATTGATGGCGTCAGCAGCACCAATCGCAGTCCATATTCCAGCGCGGAGATCTTCTCGCTGTTTACCGAAGATAATATCGCCCTTACCGACAGCACCATGCTGACACCGGCGCTGCGCTTTGATCACCATTCGATTGTCGGCAACAACTGGAGCCCGTCGCTGAACCTGTCGCAAGGGCTGGCGGAGGACTGGACGTTAAAACTGGGGATTGCGCGCGCCTATAAAGCGCCAAATCTTTATCAGCTCAACCCGAACTACATTCTCTACAGTAATGGCCAGGGATGCTATGCCAGTAGTTCAGCCTGTTATCTGATGGGTAACAGCGACCTGAAAGCCGAGACCAGCGTTAACAAAGAGATCGGCATCGAGTACAAACACAACGGCTTCCAGGGCGGCATCACTTACTTCCGCAATGATTACCACAACAAGATCGAATCCGGTTATTCCGCCGTCGGTACCGCCAGCAATGGCACCACCAATATTTATCAGTGGGAAAACGTGCCGAAAGCGTTAGTGGAAGGGCTGGAAGGCACGCTGAATGTTCCGGTTAGCGAAAGCGTCAACTGGAGTAACAACATGACGTGGATGCTGCAAAGCAAGAACAAAACCACGGGCGATCGTCTGTCGGTGATCCCGCAATTTACCCTGAACTCGACGCTGGCCTGGCAGGTACGCGATGATTTGTCGCTGCAAAGCACCTTTACCTGGTACGGACGGCAGAAACCCAAACGCTTCAACTATAAAGGTGAAGCGGTTTCCGGCAGTGAGTTGAATGAAGTCAGCCCTTACAGCGTGGTCGGTCTGAGCTCGACCTGGACGGTGAACAAAAACCTGAGCCTGACCGGCGGCGTGGACAATATCTTTGATATCCGCCACTACCGCGCCGGTAATGCGCAAACCACCGGCAACAGCACCACCGGTGCTTACCTGTACGGCGCAGGCGCAGAAACGTATAACGAATCCGGACGCACCTTTTATGTTAGCGTGAACACGCATTTCTGATGTCATCATCCAAGCCGGAACAGGTTACTTTTCCGGCTTTTTTGTGCGCTAAATCCGCGCTGTTATATATGATGACAAAATCTTCATCGCTTCTGCATAATCCTTTCACGATGCGGGTTTATTATTAGCGCAGTTGAGTTCGGCGGGAATGGATCCAGCAGAAATCAACTGTGGTGTAATACCACTCCTTCATAAAAGTAGTACTCCATCCCCCCTTCCAAATCCCAACCGCAGCCATGCGGTGGAGGGGGGATTTCCCTTCACTGCGCTCTTTTATTAATGATTTCCTCGACTAACGACTTTATGCTCAGCAGCCCCTTTTTTCATACATATATTATCCATGCTTTCTTCATTTTAACTGACACATTATTTGTTATTGTCTCAGCGTTCTTTGTTGAGTGCAGAGGACATCATTCCTAATAAACTCTTCCCCCTTTCCCCCCGTTCAGGAAGGGGGCTTTTTTAAGGAGTGAGTTAAAAATAATATTACACCCCTCGCAGACAAACTTTTTGATATTAACATTCCAATAAAGTTCCTTGCGCGCATATTATTTTTACCTGCGTTGTATATCCATGCTTTCTCCATTCTTTCCCCATGATTAAATGCAATCCTGCATTTCTATTTGCAGCCGTTCTCTTTGAAAATATCTCTTAGACGAAACTTTCATGCTTAAAAAATACAATATCATCGCCGGTTTATTGTTGTCTCCTTGCGCTTTGCATGCCGCCACCTCTTTGAAAATCAATGATATTCAGTTTGAAGGTTTGCAACGCGTTACCATTGGGGCAGCACTGCTCAGTATGCCGATCAAAGCGGGTGAAGATGTCACCAATGACGATATCAGCGAATCGGTACGTGCGCTGTACGCCAGCGGCAGTTTCGATAATGTGCAGATCCTGCGCGAAGGCGAAACATTGCTGGTAAAGGTCAAAGAACGGCCAACAATCGCACAGATTAGCTTCGCAGGAAATAAAGCGATAAAAGATGATGTGCTCAAAGAGAACCTGCGTGCCAATGGCATTCAGGAAGGTTCCGCGCTGGATCGCAATAACCTTTCGGAAATAGAAAAAGCGTTACAGGACTTTTATTACAGCGTAGGGAAATACAGCGCCCAGGTTCATTCCGTGGTAACGCCATTACCGCGCAATCGCGTTGATGTGAAATTTGTTTTTCAGGAAGGGCTTTCCGCTAAAATCGTCCAGATTAATATTATTGGCAACCATGTATTCAGCGAGCAGACCTTGCTGGATCAGTTGCAATTACGCGATCAAGTACCGTGGTGGAATGTGCTTGGCGATCAGAAATATCAAAAGCAAAAACTTGAAGCCGATATCGAGACTCTCCGCAGCTATTATCTCGATCGTGGGTTTGCACGTTTTGCGATTGATTCCAGCCAGGTCAGTATGACGCCGGATAAAAAATCACTGTATATCACGTTGAATATTTCCGAGGGTGAGCGCTATCAGGTCGTCAGCACACTGGTGAACGGCGAGTTGGCGCAGCGCAATAAAGAGGTGGATGCACTGGCGCAAACACTGCAAGGGCAAACTTACAGCGCAGCGGGCATTACTCGCGTCGAAGAGGCGATCAAAAAACTGTACGGCAAGGATGGTTATGCCTGGCCGCAGGTCAAAACCGTGCCGGAGATTGACGACAAAAACCATAGCGTCACATTGCGGATTAATGTCAATGCCGGGCGTCGCTACTCGGTACGCCAGATCCGGTTTTCCGGCCACGATACGTCCCGCGATTCGGTACTGCGTCGGGAAATGCGCCAGATGGAAGGCGCATGGCTGAATGATGAGAAAGTGCAACAGGGGAAAGCGCGGCTGGAACGCACCGGCTATTTCGAAACCGTTGAGAGCCATATCACACCGGTTTCCGGCCAGCCGGATCAGGTGGATGTCGAATATAAAGTGAAGGAGCGTAATACCGGCTCTTTTAATGTCGGCCTCGGCTACGGTACGGATAGCGGTATCAGTTACCAGTTGGGCGTTTCGCAGGATAACTGGCTCGGCACCGGCAACACCGTCAGTTTTAACGGTACGCGCAGTAGTTACCAGTCTTATATTGAACTGGGCGTCACCGATCCTTATTTCACTGTTGATGGGGTAAGCCTCGGCGGCAAAATTTTCTATAACAGTTACGATGCCACTGATGCCGACACCGGTAGCTACAATCAGCAAAGTTATGGCCTCAGCGGGAATATGGGCTTCCCGGTCAGCGAAAATAATACCCTCAATCTCGGGCTGGATTATGTCCATAACCGGTTAACCAATATGGAACCGGAGCTCACCACGTGGAATTACCTTAATTCACGCGGTATCTACCCTAAAGTGGTGAGCAAAGATGAAGACAGCAACGCGGAATATAGCGCCAATGACTTCTTTGCCTCGCTGGGCTGGAGCTATAACTCGCTGGATCGCGGCTTTTTCCCCCGTTCCGGCAATAAAAGTAGCTTAACCGGCAAAATAACCATTCCGGGTTCCGATAACAGCTATTACAAAATCAGTTTCGACAGTGCGCAGTATCTGCCATTAAACAGCGACAAAAATTGGGTGTGGATGGAACGTCTGCGTGCAGGATATGCCGGCGGGTTGAATGGTAAAGAAGTGCCATTTTATGACAACTTCTACGCTGGCGGATCTTCGTCAGTTCGCGGCTTTTCCTCAAATACTATCGGGCCAAAATCAGCTTATTACCGCTGTAACGGATCAGAAAGTAGCTATAGCGAATGCCCGCTGGAAAACTCAGATGATGCGGTGGGCGGAAATGCGATGGTGGTGCTGAACAGCGAATTTATCGTCCCGACGCCATTTGTCAGCGATAAATATGCCGACAGCTTGCGCACCTCATTATTCGTCGATGCCGGAACGGTCTGGAGTACCTCCTGGCATAACACGGCACAAACGCTGGCAGCGGGTCTGCCAGATTACAGTGATCCTTATGATATCCGTTTTTCCGCAGGTATCGCCTTGCAATGGATGTCGCCACTGGGACCGCTGGTCTTCTCTTATGCCCAGCCCTTTAAAAAATATGCGAACGATAAAGCCGAACAGTTCCAGTTTAATATTGGCAAGACCTGGTAACGCGGCATACGCCATTACCTGACAGAATAAAAGGATGGTATGAAGAAAAAACCACATATGACCGTCAACAAAGTGGATTTCTTTGATTTCCGGTATGAGCTGGAGCGCGCCGTACTGGCGACGGATCGAGATTATTCTCAACAATGTTTGACGCGGGCGAAATTCCTTAGCTACTTATTGTGTCGGAATCTGAGCCATCAATATGTGGTAATGTTTAACGAAACATTCAGCAGTGCTGAAATCGCAGTTGACGAAACAACCAACAAGAAAGAGAAAACGCGCCTCTTCAGAGATAATTTTTATAGGTTGAAACAGGCGCTAAACATGGAATGACGGGCTTTTGGGCGCAATCTTGCCTTTGTATGGATGAAAAATGGTGAGTTGCGCATTATTTCCTCAACAAGCCAGGCGGCATTAACTGTGGCTCAACATTAAAATAACCCTTAAAGGATATGGTCTTTTCCCGTATATCGCTGGCTAAATTTCGCTTTATCCACATGTATGAGGTAGAGCATGTTTACAAAAGTGAATTTATATTTGCTAAAAAATATAATTCAGTATTGATTTTTATCTCATGATCACTAAAAATTAATTCCGATAGAATTTACATTTCTCTGCACACGGAGTGACGCTATGTCAGAAGCATTAAAATCATTAAATAACATTCGCACCCTGAGAGTTCAGGCTCGTGAAGTTACGCTCGAAGCACTGGAAGAGATGCTTGAGAAACTGTCTGTTGTCGTTGAAGAGCGCCGCGAGGAAGAGTCTTCAATTCGCAAAGAACAAGAAGAGAAAGAAGCCAAGCTGGCGGCATTCCGTCAAAAACTGCTGGATGAAGGAATCGATCCAACCGAGCTTTTATCCTCCCTGAAAGGGCAAACCACGAAGTCTAAATCTGTTCGTGCGCCTCGCCCTGCTAAATATAAGTATATCGACGAAGACGGCAGCGAAAAAACCTGGACCGGCCAGGGTCGTACGCCGAAAGCGATTGCAAAAGCCATTGAAGGCGGCAAAAAGCTGGAAGACTTCGAGCTCTAAAATGTATCAGGGGCAGCGCAACTGCCCCTTTTTTTTATTTCTGCCCAGCCACTCAGCTTTCTTTTCTGACCTTTCCCTCACACCGCCGCCATTTATCCCTTAAGTAACATCTGATAGCGCTAACTGCAGCACGAAACAGCCATCGTGCAACACCGAAACGATCGGCTCCTGCCATCGGACGCTTATTTAGCTTTTCCCTGAGTATGCTTAGTGCCAACAACATTCCCGTCTATGCTACCGACAGGGTTTATTACCCGGCACACAATTTGTTGCCCGATCAACTTCCTCCTGGCGATGTTAAGTGACTATTCTTGCGCTTCGTCATTCATTGCACGACCTGTTGAATTAGCGAATATGCCGTAAAGCATGCTATCCGAAAGATCTGGCAAACGGCAGCGAGAAAACAAACATAGTCGCCGCAGCGAAGAATTCCCCCTGAAATTAATAGGGCCTTAACGTTATTCTTGTGTCTGTTCTACTCGTAGTACAGTAAATGCCCATCACCCCATCCGGGGCGAATGTTAAGAAATCAGGCTGCCTAATGTATTGCCATGAAAATTAAACGAATCATGCGGATTATTTATCCGCTGTATAAACCTGCATATGAGGAATACTCAACTGACAGCAACAATGCCCACAGTCGTTTTTTTCCTGTATCTCTGTGGTTAATTCTGTTGGTGGAGGCAAACATTGCTGAAAAATAGAGCCTGCACAATGTAATGTCCCGCACTCATCAAAACGATGTTTCGTCATACATCCATCGCGATGCCGTCGGCAGTCCTCGATTAAAGTCCAGCCCTGGACAAGATTAAGCAGCGGCATCGACTGCCCATCCATCAGGCTGTCGTTACAGTAAGCGCGCCAGGCCTCGATGATCTGCTGACATTCACTCGCGCGGGTATGTATTTTCACCAGCTGCACGTTGTTGCAAAAATGGCGCACATGCAACCGGGTATGCGGATCCCCCGCGTCGATCACGTCGAGAGGTTCATTAACCGCTGAATTATTAACAGGTTGGTTATCATCGTCGATAAATAATCGCGCCGCTGAACTTTTCGTCGCTAAAAATAGTGCTAAAGATAGCTTTTGCAGCTCGAAGTAAATGTTTTTATCTACCATGATGCAACTATAATACTCACTCCACTGGTGATCCGATCATTCATTTTAAATGAAACATTACCACAGGAGATTCATTTATCAATGAATCAATTGTGGAACTCATCTCGCAAAAAAAAGCATCAATAAAATTGAATATTAATGCTTTCTTAATATTTGAAATAAATTAAAGCATGAGATGAATCTCATTCTCATCTTAATTCAAAATCATACCAGCAATGTGCCTGGAAGAAAAAACCGCCGCGCTTCTTTTCATCCTGTCACACTGACCGAAGAAGCCATCTGGCAAACGCAACAGGTGAAATGCGGCACTTCTCCCATCTCTGACGGATTGCAGTGGTCCCCACTGCGCCACTGTGTGCTAACATTGATCGCAGCAATAAATAGCATGCTAACAATGGCACGGATTGCCAAACATAATGGTTATTGGAACCGAGAGGGATTTTCAGGTGAGCAACTCTATTTTTATTTCCAAAAGGATGCGTAATTTTATTGTCCTGGTGCAGACCAAAAGCATTGCCAGAGCGGCGGAAAAAATTCATATGACCGCATCGCCCTTTGGCAAAAGCATCATCGCGCTTGAAGCGCAGATTGGCTACCCGCTTTTTACCCGAAAAGATAACAGCATCTGCCTGAATAAAGCCGGTCAGGAGCTTTACCAGAAACTCTTCCCGGTTTATGAACGGTTATCGGCCATTGAAAACGAGCTCCATAACTCAACGCAGCGCTCACAGAAAGTGGTGCTCGGTATTGATAACACTTATCCAACCATTATTTTCGATCAGCTCATAAGCCTGGGCGATAAATATGAAAACGTCAGCACCCAGGCGGTTGAATTTAGTGAAAATGGGGTGATTGACGATCTGTTGGGTCATCAGCTCGATTTTATTATTTCACCACAGTTGGTCTCGCCACGCGTTCAGGAACTGGAAAACCTGATGGTTACTGAGCTTCCACCGCTGCGACTCGGTTTTCTTGTCTCGCGACGCTATCAGGATAAACAGCCGCAGGAACTACTGCGCGAATTGCCGTGGCTGCAAATGCGTTTCCAGAATCGAGCCAATTTTGAAGCCATGCTGGATGCCCACATCCGCTCATGCGGCATTCATCCGACGATTATTTACCGGGCATACAGCTTTATGGCCAAAATCAGCGCGGTGGAACGCGGGCAATTTCTCACCGTGATCCCCTGGTTCGCCTGGCCGCTGGTGAACCCGCAGACATTAACGTATTTCGATGCGCCAAACGGCCCGATGGCGATGCAGGAATATCTTTATTCACTGAAAAACCAGCGGCATACCGCCGCGATATGTCAATACATTGCTGACGATCGCGACGGTACGACGGTTTAACCCAGCATAGAACCCGTTTTCAGTAACGAGGTGTGCAGTTCAAAGACGCGGCTAAGATCGTGGCGTATATGCCCGCCGGACGTGGATTCCAGATAACGATGGAGATAATCCCGGTATAGCGGGTGGGCGCAATTTTCAATAATCGTATGGGCTCGCTCAATCGGCGAAAGCCCGCGCAGGTCGGCAATCCCCTGCTCGGTAATGATCACTTTGACGCTGTGTTCGCTGTGATCAACATGACTGCACATCGGCACAATCGTCGATATTTTCCCCTCTTTTGCAATCGAGGGGGCCATAAAAATCGATAAGTAAGCATTGCGCTCAAAGTCTCCACTGCCGCCAATGCCATTCATCAGGTTAACGCCTGCCACATGCGTTGAATTGGCATGACCGTAAATATCGAACTCCAGCCCGACATTCAGCGCAATGACGCCAAGGCGGCGAATTATCTCCGGGTTGTTGGAGATCTCCTGCGGCCGCAACACAATGCGTTCGGCGAAAAAGTCCATGTTATCGTAGATTTTCCGCAACGCTTTGTCGGAAACCGTCAGGCTGGATGCACTAGCCCCTCTGACTTTTCCCGTTTCGAGCAGATGGACCACCGACTCCTGTAGCACTTCGGAATACATCATAAACGGCGGGATATCCGGGTTTTCGCCAAGACGCGCCATCACCGCGTTATTGATATTACCGACGCCGCTTTGCAACGGCAGAAACTCTGGGGGAATACGTCCGTGTGCGATCTCATTGAGCAGGAAGGTCACAACATTGTCCGCAATCTGCTGACAGACCGGTTTCTCCTCATCAAGCGTGTTACCGGCATCCGGCAATTCGGTATCCACCACTGCGATAATCTTTCGCGGATCAATCTGCACATAGTGCAGGCCAATTCTGTCCAGCGTACTAAAAATAGCGACACTGTTGCGGTACGGTGGTGCACCAGGTGAGGCGATATCAGCCAGTTGAGCCACCTGCGGGCTGTGATAATGGTTGTATTCAATGATTATCCGTTTTGCCTGACGCAGCCAGGTTGGCGCATTACCAATACCACTGGAAAGCCAGATCTTGCCATCGCTCGTTAGCGCCGAAGCCTCGATAACGGCGACATCAATGTCGCCGAAAAAGCCATAGTTCACCATTTGCGCCACTTCACTCAGATGCAGGTCAACGAACTTCACCCTGCCCTGATTGATTTTTTGCCGCATGCCCGCTGCCGACTGGTACGGAGCGCGCCAGGAGACTGCATCCGCTTCAGACAATACATCATCGGCAGCAGCACCAATGGATGCGCCGGTCAGAAGGCGAATCTGAAAAGGTTGCTGTGCCTGATGTAACTCACGCGCGCGCCGGGCAATCGCAGCGGGTAGCGCTTTAGGCGAACCGGCGGCAGTAAAACCACTAAATGCCACCATTTCATCATGCCGGATAAGCGCGGCCGCCTCGTCAGCGCTTAGCCGGGGCCAGAACTCTTTCATGCTGTTCTCCGTTGCTCAGTAGCCCAGAAAATGCGGTTTGCGTTTTTCCATAAAGGCGCTTCGCCCTTCCTGATAATCCTGGCTGTCATAAACCGCACGACGCATGCCCTGAATTCGCTCGAATTCATCCGCGTTCATGGTATGCGCTTCCCCCAGAACCCGCAGTTCTTCCTTAATAACGGCTATTGCAAGCGGGGCTTTTTCACAGATCTGATGCGCCATCAGCAAGGTAAAATCTTCCAGCTCATTCGCGTCCACGATATGGTTCAGAATGCCTACGGCCAGAGCGCGCTCAGCGGTAATCGGCGCGGCGGTAAAAATCATCTCTTTAACGATATGAAAACCGGCATCGCGCGTTAGATTATGGATACCGACAAGGTTATACGGCACGCCGAGGTTTACCGGCGTCATTGAGAAGGTGGACGTTGTGGCTGCCACCACCAGATCTGAGCTCATGATCAACTCAAAAGCGCCGCCCCAGACGCTCCCTTCAACCATCGCAATAACCGGTTTCGGGTATTTCTGGATCATGCGGGTAATCTGCCGCAGCGGATCATCATACGAGAGCGGATCGCGGCGGCCAGTCGGCAGCTCATGAATATCATGCCCGGCGGAAAAAACCTTCGCGCCGTGCGGAGCGCGGAGAATTACGCAGCGAATCTCCGGAGTGTTGAGATCCTCCAGCGCCTGAATCAAATCATCGATAAATACCTTGCTGAGCGCATTCAATTTGCGGGCATAGTTAAATTCAATAACAGCCACTTTTTGTATGATCGTGACGACAACATGCTGATACGACATAAAGTTACCTTCTTATTGTTCAAAATAGTGATGCTGAAGAAATTCACGGATGTGCTGTAAGCCGGTGCGCGGAGCCTGTTGGTTATTTTTCACGCTTTCCAGCGTCTGGCTGAAAGTCTGGCGAAAAATCTGATGGGCAAAAAGCTGTCGCAGCGCTTCCTCTTCGGCCTGCTTCTGAAGCCATTTCATCGTTTGTTGCTGGCGCAACTGCGCCAGTCCCCCGCTTTGCGCCATGACCTCGCTAAAGCGGACAATGCACTGCCAGACATCCTCAATCCCACGCTTTTCCCGTGCGCTGCATGTCAGCACCTGCGGCGACCACTGCGGATACTTATGTCGCACCATCGAAAGCGCGCTCTCGTACACCTGGCGCGCGGCCGCAACCGCCAGGCGGTTGTCGCCATCGTCCTTGTTGATAACGATGACGTCGGCCATCTCCATGATGCCTTTTTTAATCCCCTGCAAATCATCACCGCCGCCGCCGATTTGCAGCGAGACAAAGCAGTCCACCAGGCCAGAGACTTCCGTTTCCGACTGACCAACACCCACGGTTTCAACGATCACCACGTCATAATTCGCCGCCTCGCATAACAGGATCAATTCAGCGGCACGCTGACTGGCTCCCCCGGCATAACCACCGGAGGGCACAGGACGAATAAATGCCGCCTCCGCACGCGCCAGCGATGTCATTCGTGTCTTGTCGCCAAGCAAACTGCCGCCGCTCAGCGGGCTACTGGGATCAACAGCAATCACGGCGACCCGCTTACCGAGCCGGATGAGCAGCATGCCGAAGGTATCCAGAAAAGTGCTTTTCCCGGCGCCAGGCGTACCGGTAAGGCCAATGCGTAGCGCCCTGCCGGTTAGCGGCATAATGATATCCAGCAACTGACGACTAAGGCGTTGATATTGCGGAAGCTGGTTTTCCACCAGCGTCATCGCCTGAGCGAGCGCGACACGATCGCCGGCACACAACCGATGAATCGTCGCTTCCAGCGTTTTTTCGTTAATCATGCTGGCGGCTAATCCGTGTTAATACGTCGCGCACGCTTCCCAGCATCGGGGTGCCGGGGCCGTAAATAGCCGCCACGCCTTGTTCATGCAGAAAGGCATAATCCTGCGGCGGAATGACACCGCCCGCGACAACGCAGATATCCTCTCGCCCGTACTCTTTCAGCCCGGCAATCAACTCCGGAATCAGTGTCTTATGTCCGGCTGCCAGTGACGACGCGCCAACGACATGCACATCGTTTTCTACCGCCAGGCGGGCTATCTCCTGCGGTGTTGAGAACATCGGGCTGAGATCGACATCGAAACCGACATCGGAGTAGGCGCTGGCAATGACCTTCGCGCCGCGGTCGTGACCATCCTGCCCCATTTTGGCAATCAAAATGCGCGGACGGCGGCCGTGAGTAGTGAGAAATTGCCGGGTCTGCTCAACAATGGCGTCGAATTCCGCTGCGGCATCCTTGCTTTGTTGATAGCTGCGGGTGATGACACCAGTGACACACTGGCTGGGAACCAGATAGCGATCAAATGCGGCTTCCAGCGCATCGGAAATCTCCCCGAGCGTGGCGCGCAGCCGCGCCGCATGAACGGCGGCCGCCAGCAGATTTTCATTATGCTGTGCCGCATGGGTGAGCGCCGCCAGCGCATCGTGAACTGCCGCCGCATCACGCGTGCTGCGGATCTGCTCCAGCGCGGCGATTTGCTCATTGCGCACCTTCACATTGTCGATCTCCAGCACCGGCGTAATGGCCTCTTGCTCCAGCTTGTATTTGTTTACGCCGACGATCACGCGTTTACCCTGATCGATCTCTGACTGCGCCTGCGCGGAAGCTTCTTCAATCATGCGTTTCGGCAGCCCAACTTCGATGGCTTTCGCCATGCCGCCCACTTCATCGATTTGCCGGATAATCTCCCGTGCCTCTTTGATGATCTGAGCGGTAAGCGACTCGACGTAATAAGAGCCGCCGAGCGGATCGACCGTGCGGCAGATTTCCGCCTCTTCCTGCAAAATAATCTGGGTGTTACGCGCAATACGCGCCGAAAAATCTGTCGGTAGCCCAAGCGCTTCGTCAAACGCGTTGGTATGCAAAGACTGCGTGCCGCCGAGCGTGGCGGCGAGCGCTTCAATCGTGGTGCGAACAATATTGTTATAAGGATCCTGTTCCGTCAGACTCCAGCCGGATGTCTGACAGTGGGTGCGCAGCGCCAGCGACTTCGGATTCGTGGCGCCAAACTGACTGACGGCCTCGCTCCACAAATAACGGGCGGCACGCAGCATGGCGACGTTCATAAACAGATCCATGCCGATGCCAAAGAAAAAAGAGAGGCGCGGCGCGAAGTCATCAATTTTCAGCCCGGCGGAAATTGCGGCTTTAATATATTCAATGCCATCTGCAAGGGTGAACGCCACCTGCTGAACGCAATTTGCGCCCGCTTCGCCCATATGATAGCCACTGATACTGATGGTATTAAACTGCGGCATATTTGCCGAACACCAGGCAATAATATCGGCGATAATTCGCATTGACGGTTTCGGTGGATAAATATACGTATTCCGGCACAGATACTCTTTTAGAATATCATTCTGGATGGTGCCAGTTAATTTCTCCGGCGAGACGCCCTGCTCTTCAGCGGCAACAATATAAAAGGCCATAATCGGCAATACCGCGCCATTCATGGTCATGGAAACCGACATGGTATCCAGCGGAATATTATCGAAAAGGATTTTCATATCCTCAACGGTATCAATGGCGACACCCGCCTTACCCACATCGCCCACCACGCGCGGATTATCCGAATCGTAGCCCCGGTGCGTCGCCAAATCAAAGGCCACCGACAACCCCTTTTGCCCGGCGGCAAGATTACGGCGATAAAAGGCGTTCGATTCTCTTGCCGTTGAAAAACCAGCATACTGGCGAATCGTCCAGGGCTGAGCTGTATACATGGTAGCGCGCGGCCCGCGCGTAAAAGGTGGAAGCCCTGGCAGTGACCGGACAATATCCAGTTCGTCGAGATCCTCACGGGTATATAAAGGTTTAATGGCGATACCCTCAGGCGTCGGTTTTACCAGCGAATCAATCGTCTTTCCTTTCCGACTAAGCTCTTTATTCGCTATTTTTTGCCATTCCAGTTTATTTGACATAGACCACTCCATAATTCGAGGTCAATAAATTAACTGGTGAAAATAATAATTTTCGTCATTGTGGTTGTCGCCAGCAAAAAAGGACCTGCGGAAGTTCATTTTTTGCCGCAGGTCCTGATTAATTGATGAGATAAATATTTAGAGGGAACTTTGCTTTATTTACTGCGCCAGAGACCTGGTGCGCCTAAAAACCACAATACAATTAAGCTCTTTCTTATCCCCTGCCGCCAGTTTGCTCTCATTCCCGGGCAAATGGTCTTCACAAAAGCAGCAGGTGAAAGAGGTAAAATAAATGCACGATATATTTTCTTCTCTCCCCTACAGCCATTCAGAGACACGCCGATAACTAAATATCGGTTAAGGACGCCATCGCCCCTGGTCTCAGGTGCGTCCTTTTCTGCCGCCACACCTGCCTGGACAAAGATTCAGCAGTTACTTTTCATTTTGGATGAATAGCATATGCATAAACCTGTCTTTCGTAAGAAGCCATTATTGCTCGCGATGGCGGCTGCCTGGGTGTCATTCACCCCTGTAACTCAGGCATCAATTGGTACTGAGATTTCCACAACAGAAGGTCAAAGTTCTTTTATCGGTTCATTTGATTCAGTGACGATCACCTCTACCGGAAGTGTCGTCAGCCCCACGGGTAACGCGCTCTCATTCCAGTCTGTTGATATGGGTACCTTTACCAACAACGGCACGATCATGAGTTCCGGCAGTAACTACAACGATTCCGGTATGTATATCGATGATAGTTCGTCTGTAGATCTGTTCTCCAACAACAGTTATCTCGCCGGTAATTCAGGCACTATTGGCGCTTACGGGCTGTATAACCGGGGAACCATCGGCACGCTGGAAAACAGTGTGAATGGCACGATTACGAGTAACGTCGCGCTGAATAACTTCGGAACAATTACCTCGCTGATCAACCAGGGGACGATTCAGGGCCCTAACAGCGGTGTGATTAGCTGGGGCACCATCACCGATTTCACTAACAACGGCCTGATTGATGGCGCCTACGCGGTGCAGAACGCCGGTACGATGACCAACGGGATCACCAACAATGGTACGCTGCGCGGTATCGATGCTGCTATTTACAATATCGGCGCGCTATCGGTCATTAATAACAACGGCACGCTGGCTGGCAACATCTGGAACAACACGTCAAACCCGTTAACCATTAATGGCGGCAGCAGCTACGACAGCCTGCTGACCGGCTATAACAGCGGTGGCAGGGTCTACAGTTCCGGAGCCGATCTGCACTTTGGCACCGGCAAGCTCACCGTGGATGATGATTTCCAGATGGGCACGCACAGCGTTATCAACGACGGTGCCTCTTTATTACTTAACCGTACGGTGACAATTAACGGTAATTACCTCCAGCAGGAGCAAGGCGAGCTGGCTATCGGCGTCGCCGATGGCGCGGTTGCCAACGGTAATACGCAGGACAGCGGTTATGGCCGCCTGGTAGTGACCGGCGATGCGATTTTTGCCGCGCATTCCAGCGTTTCGCTGCTAACGACAGGCCAGAGCTACGGTTTTGCTAACGGCCAGCGTTTCCTGGTGGTGCAGGCCTCCGGTTCGGGAACGCAGTACAATGAGAACGCGCTGGCCTACCATGTCGCGGGTTACAACGGTACGGTGACCGGTAAAGCGGTAACGATTGATGGCACTAACAGTCTCGTGGTTTATCTCGACGGTCAGGATCCGGTAACCCCGACGGAACCAACGACACCGACGACACCAACAACGCCAACAGAACCGACGACGCCAACCACACCGACGACACCAACAACGCCAGTGGTTACCCCGAACACAGGTTTTGCCACGACACCAAATGCTATCTCCTCTTTGCGCGGGCTGGGTAACTACAGCGGTTTCTCTGAAGGCCTGCTCAATCTCTATAACGCCTCTATGGCGATCGGCAGCCGCGAAGAAGCCAACCGGGCCGGTGAGCAACTGTCGCCGGTACAGAACAGCGCCGCGAGCAGCACCGCAGCCGCAGCCTCTTCCGGCGCGCTGGCCGTGGTGAACAACCATATGAACAGCACGCGTCTCGCCCGTAACGGTTCACAAAGCGGTATTGCCACCGGTGATGATGCGCTGGATTGGGCCGTCTGGGGCCAGCCGTTCTACGGTAGTGCTCGCCAGGGCATGATTGATAACGTCAGCGGTTACACCGCGCATTACGGCGGTGTGGTGCTTGGAGCGGATCGTCAGATCGCTGACGACTGGCGTGTGGGCGGCGCATTCAGCTATGCGCACTCTTCCGTCAATGGCCGCGACAACCTGACGGGTAGCCATACGGATGTTGATGCCTGGAGTGGCATTGCCTACGCAAGCTGGAGCGGCAACCCGCTGTACGTCAACCTGACCGCCAGTGTCAGCACGCAGAGATATGACAGCCAGCGCCGCATCGGTTTCGACGGCTTTGCCGGCCAGGCGGATGGCAGTTTCAATGGGCAGCAAGTGATGACTAAAGCAGAAGTCGGCTACCCGATCTTCTTCGCCCAGGGAACCACGCTGACCCCGCTCGCTGCCGTCAGTTACAGCTACCTGCACCAGGATGACTATAAAGAGCACAGCGATCAGGGTGCCGCGCTGAAAGTTGATTCCAGCCATACGCAGTCGGTGCGCAGCTCGCTGGGCGCAAAACTGGAGCATAGCTGGAGCACAGGAATCGGCGATGTGGTGCCATTCGTGCAGGCGATGTGGACGCACGAATATGACCGCAGCCGCACAGCGACCAGCGCCAGCTACGTCGCCGATGCGCTGGGCGAAACGCGTTTCACCAGCTTCGGCGCCACGCCGGTGTCCGATACCGCGGATATCGGTGCCGGTGTGGCGCTGGTACAGAATGACGACCTGAGCCTCAGCGCGCGTTATGACCTTTCTACTGCGCCGCACTTCGACGCCCAGACAGTCAGCCTGCGTCTGCGTAAATCGTTCTGATGTGATGTAAACCTGGTGGGAGGGCAATAGCCTCCCACCGCAAAAGGCCTGCCGGGGAACGGCATGACACGCAATAAAGCCCTCCCCGCCAGGTCTCTTTTTTCTGTCATCCAGCTTGCAAACAAACGCAAAAAATACCCATCAGGGGGTATTTACACTATCCTTCATAAGAAAATACTTATTACTAATAAACAACATATTGATTCTGCATGCGATAAATTCACCACCGGCAAAGCAGGAATATAAAATATATTTAAAACCAACGTTTCATATTATTGGTTACTGCTACTCAAAAAACATTAACCTATAGAAAAAAAACACTGTTTTTATGATACCCAGGCTAATAATTTAAGGAAAAATTAATATTCCCGCGTTCGCAAAAATTAAAAGAAGAATGAAGTTTGATAACTATCACAAAAAAGTATCAACGGTGCTATTTGCATTAAATAAAACGTATCTCAGGCCGTTAATGTAAAAAGACCCGGCGTATTTTATTCATCACAAGAAAAGGGTGAAGCATGCATGTTCTCGATGATAAAAACCTGCCTTCGCTGGCTGGTAATACGCATGGAATACTCAAGCAGACAGCGACATTGATGCTGGCGCTGATGACATTTATCTTTTTTACCATCCTCTTCACCCTCATCCAGACAAAAAGCGATCTTCAGCAAACTGAACAACGGCAAAAAATGCACTTGCTGACTAAAGCGCTTGAAAACAGACAGGAAAACTTACGATTACACCTTGCTGATTACGCCAACTGGGATGACGCTTTTCAAAATCTGACAAGCACCGTAAATGTGCACTGGGAATGGGACAGACAGAACCTGGGAAAATCGCTTTTTAATAAGTTTCAGTATGAAGGCGTTTTTGTCCTCTCACCGGATGGCATAACCCGCTATAGCGTGCTGGATGGGCAGCCCGGGCAGGTTTCCTTTGAAACATGGTTAGGCGTCAATCTGACCGACTCGTTAATAACAACATTAGCCAACAACCAAGGAATAGCGTTCTCCCGGCTGATCACTATCCATGACCAACCCACGCTCGTCGCCGCATCATGGATCACGTCGGATGATTATGCGGCTGCCGGGATAAATCCTTCAGAGCATGCGGTAATGATCTTTGTCGATAAGCTTACGCCACAAAAGTTTCAGCAACTTGGTGACGAATACGAAATCAAGGGGTTACATACTTTGCCGCCTGAAGTGGCATCAATGCGCAAAGATACGATGTTTCTCACCGCCGGAAACGATCGCATTTATGTCGAATGGCAGAGCAAAAACCCCGTCGAAACACTGTTAAGCAAAGTGTTGCCTTTACTGGTGCTATTGATGGTGGTTTCCGTGCTGTTGGCCATTAGTTTAATGCGTAAAGCGTTAACAAAAGCGCGCATGAATGATGAAAAAACCTTTCTGCTGGAACAAAGTCGCGCAGCGTTATCCGCCAGCGAACAGCGTTTCAGGGATATTGTTGAAACCACCACGGACTGGATCTGGGAAGCCAATGAAAACTTTAATCTTACCTGGATTTCTGCCCGCTTTCCGGTGATCACAGGCCATCGCATCGATGAGTGGCTGGGACGCAGCTTTACCGATTTTTTAGTCGACAGCCAGCAAACAATCAGCAACTGGTTAACGCTGCCGCATCCGGGCGATTATTTAACGTTGTCGCACTGCTGCTATGTTTCCGCGCTCGGCAGCCAGCGCTACTGCAATATCACGTTAAAAAGAATTACCCTGCCGGATGGCGCGATCGGTTTTCGTGGTACGGCTTCGGACGTGACGCTGGAGGTGGAGTCCAGTGAGCGTATTCGCTTCCTCTCCCACCACGATGAGTTAACGGGCCTGCCGAATCGCGCCATGATGCAAGAGTTCCTCGACGGGAAACTGCACTCGCGCGGCGAAGCAAATAGCACGCTGGTGATGCTCAGCCTCGATCTGACCGATTTTAAACTGGTCAATGATATCTACGGGCATGACGCTGGCGATAAGGTGCTGGGCGAGGTGGCGCAGAGATTGCGCAACTGTTTACGCGCAACCGATCTGGTCGCACGCCAGGGCGGTGATGAATTTATTATTATCGCTCCTGCGATTCATAAAAAAGAGGATATCCGTACGCTCTGCCAGCTTATTATTGCTGTCATCAACAAGCCGTTTATCGTGTCCGGCAATGAAGTCTCTCTCGGCGTCAATATCGGCGCGGCGCAATCACCACAAGATGCTCTGACGGCCAGCGATTTATTACGCTACTCAGATATTGCTCTGTATGAAGCCAGAAATCTCGGCAATAACAGTTTTGTTTTATATCAGGCTGACATGGCGAAACAGATCGTCCAACGACGCGAACTGGAAAATGAATTACGGGAAGCGATTAAGGAAAATCAATTATTTCTCGTATATCAGCCTCGCTTCGACATCCGTGCAGGCTGCATTAACTCTGTCGAAGCGCTGGTGCGTTGGCTACACCCGCGTCACGGGTTACTGATGCCGGATCAGTTTATTCCCCTGGCCGAGGAGTCAGGAATTATTACCGACCTGACGGATTGGGTGCTGGTCAATGCCTGTCAGGACATCGGCAGAGAATTTAACCATATTTCTGTATCGGTCAATATTTCCCCGATGGAATTCAAAGCCAGCGATGTTATCGCACGCATTAAAAACGTACTGGCGACAACTCATTTTCCGGCGGCACGCCTTGAACTGGAAGTCACTGAAAACGTGACATTATGTAGCCCAGAAAACGCACAGATCGTCATGCAGGAATTAAAAACCTTAGGTATCCGACTGCTGATTGATGATTTCGGTACCGGTTATGCCTCGCTTTATTACCTGCACAGTTTTCCTTTTCATGGCATTAAAATCGACAAGTCATTTATCTTCGCGATGAACGATTCGGAATCAGCAAAGAGTATTGTGGAAAAGGTCATTGGACTTGGCAAGGATTATAACCTTGAGGTAACCGCTGAAGGTGTTGAAACACAAGAGCAATTGCAGCAATTAATAAAATACAAATGTGACATTGCACAAGGATATTACATAGGCCGTCCAGTCTCATTAGAGGCAGTCAAGGATAACCTGCACATTATTGAATGTAATATCGAAGCGAGGTGTGATGCAGCCCTATAACAACCAACAATAATTGCAGTTTGAGAAGTGAACTCTTTTTCTTGCGGCGCGCAGCGGCGCCGTAAAAAAGCTTACCCAATACGTAGTGGGGAAATACGATGAAAATACTTCGCGATATAACAATCAGAAAAATGGTTTTACTCATCCTGGTGCTGTTCAGTTGCATCTGGGGCATCGCCACGGCAATGACCTTATTTAACTTCGCCACCATCGAAAATTTATTAACGCAGAACACCGCGCAAAAAAACGCCTACTCTTATCTGGTTAAAGGCAATGATCAATATTTCCGTACCGTAACACGCATGCTGCGCGCCATGGATTATCGCCTGACCGGTGATGATGCCAATGCAGATAAGACGTTGATTTCCGCGGGCAAAGCGCTGGAGATCAGCCAGGATATGCTGGCGAAGTTCCGCCAGAGCGGCCATCCTGGCGTCAGCGATGAGGTTGTTCAGAGCATGGCTCAGGACTGGGAAAGACTGCTGAACAACGGCATTATTCCTATGTATAAAGCCGCACAGGATAAGCAGGCCGACCAGTTCCGCGAACTGTTTCGCAAAACCTATCCGCCGCTGAGTGTGCAATTTGGCGTGACCGCCGAAAAATATACACAAGCGATTCAAAAAGATGACTTCTTAAACCAGACCACGGCGAAAGTCAGTTTTAACAAACTGGTGCTAATCAGTGCGTTAGTCGCCGGTGTTGTGACGCTGTTCTTAACCGATCGTTATCTGGTCAATTATCTGGTTAAACCACTTGATACCATTGCGCGGCACCTTGAAACCATTGCCAGCGGCAAGCTGCACACCAGGCTTGAAGAGTTTGGGCGTAACTGCGCCGGTCGTTTGATCCCCTTTATTCAGGGGATGCAGGAAAATCTTTCCAGAACGGTGCAGGCGATTCAGGGTAGCTCAACCACCATCTTTACCAGCACCAACCAAATACGCACCGGGAACGAAGAGCTTTCCGGTCGCACGGATCAACAGGCCGCAGCGCTTCAGCAAACCGCCGCCAGTATGGAAGAGCTGACCTCGACCGTCAGAAACAACGCGCATAACGTACGCGAAGCACAAAAACTGGCCGGAAACGCCCGGCAGGTGGCGGAACAAGGCGGAGATATTACATCGACGGTTGTCGCCACGATGCACGGTATTTCGGAAAGCTCGCAGAAGATTGCAGATATCACCAGCGTCATAAACAGCATCTCTTTCCAGACCAACCTGCTGGCACTGAATGCGGCAGTGGAAGCGGCGCGCGCCGGTGAACAGGGGCGTGGCTTTGCCGTCGTCGCCAGCGAAGTGCGCTTACTTGCGCAGCGTAGCGCCCAGGCCGCTAAAGAGATCGAAGCGCTGATCAGTGAATCCGTTAAGAGAGTGCAAACGGGCGCAGAGCAGGTACAAGAGGCCGGCGAGGCAATGTCGACCATTATCAGTACCGTGGGTCAGGTCAATGCCTTGATGGGTGAAATCACCATTGCTTCCGACGAGCAGAGCAAAGGCATCGATCAGATTGGCCAGGCGATGACAGAAATGGATCGGGTGACGCAGCAGAACGCGGTGCTGGTTCAGGAGGCTAAAGCGAATGCCATCGCACTTGAAGAAGAAGCCGGGCGATTAAACGACGCCATCGCGCTCTTTGATTTAGGAGGCAACCCCGTGACTGCCCTTCCCGGACAGGCAGCCAAAACCGCCACGAAGGCAAATCCTCCTTCGCGCAAAACAACCCGTAACGCGACTGCCAACGAAAACTGGCAATCCTTTTAAACCTGACGCGCTGCGGCGTTGATTACCCGACGCCGCCAGCGACGCTGACGCTTTAGCATGGGAGAAACAACGTGAATTTCCAGATCCGATATGCAAGCAGCGAACTAACTGACCCCGTGCTGGCGGTTGCGGAATTTGCCCGGCAGATGCTTCCCGCTGAACCAGAAACGATCCTTTTCTTCTGTTCCCCGGACTATGACCTGAATATTCTGGGCCGAGAGATGCAAAAAACCTTTCACTGCCCTTGTATTGGATGTACCTCCTCCGGGCAGATCGGCACCGAAGGTTTTCAGCACTCCGGGATATTAGGGCTGGGTCTGAGCGCCGCTTTTCGCACCCGCCATTTTGTGATTCACCCCCTGAATGATTACTCCGCGACCATCGCAGAGATTGCCGAGGAGATCCATCGCGACAGCGCGGCCAGACCCACTTTGCAACGCTTTGGTTTGTTACTGGTTGATGGCTTGTCGATGGCTGAGGAACGCCTTATCGCTAATCTTTATCAGCAGACAGGAAATATTCCGGTTATCGGCGGTTCTGCGGGTGACGATCTGCGTTTCGAAAAGAGCTACGTCTATAACGGTAAAGGTGAGTTTATCTCCGATGCCGCGGTGTTCGCGGTCATCGAAACCTCCTCGCCGGTGGCGATTTTTAAAGTTCAGCACTTCGAACCCAGTAAGGTGGAATTAATCATTACCGAGGCCGATCCTGAAAAACGGCTGATCCGGGAAATTAACGGCGAACCTGCCGCGCAGGTGTATGCCGAATCGCTGGGCATCACCGTTGCAGAATTAACGCCCACCGTTTTTTCCCGCAATCCGCTGGTGCTCTCTTTTGGCGACGAACCTTATGTCCGTTCGATCCAGAAAATGAACGACGATCTCTCGCTGACCTGCTACTGCGCAATTGAAGAAGGGTTGATCGTCTCGATTGGCATTGCGGAAGATCCGCTCGAAACCTTTAGCAAGGCGCTGGAAAAAGTTCATGAAACCATACCGGAACCGGCGGTGATTATTGGCTGCGACTGTATCCTGCGGCGTTTGCAGTTTGAGCAGGAGGAGCTTGACCTGCAGATCGGCAATTTTATGGTGCAAAACCGGATCGTGGGTTTCTCAACCTATGGCGAGCAGTACAACGGACTGCACGTCAACCAGACATTCACGGGCGTGGCAATAGGAGGTAAATGATGTCTCCATCTGAAGCAGTTGTTGCAACACTCTCCCTAACCGATTATCAGCGCAAACTTGTCGCGCGGGATAAAACCATCGAGGTATTAAAGCGACGCATCGCGCAGGAAAGTCGGCACAACCAGATGACCCCGTTCGCTATTCTTGAGCAGAATGTGGGCCTGGAGAAAGTGGTCGCACGTAAAACCATCGAACTGGAAAACGAGCGCCATGAGTTAAAGAAAGCGCTTGCTGAGCTGCGCCTCACGCAGGCACAGCTTCTACAGGCGCAAAAGATGGAGTCCATCGGCCAGCTCGCCGCCGGGATCGCCCACGAAATTAACACGCCCACGCAGTATGTTTCTGACAACGTCGGGTTCGTGAAGACCGCCAACCGTTCGCTGCTCAACCTGCTGGATGCGGCGATCGCCATGGCTGCCGTGATGCGGGAAAAAATGGCCGATGAGCCAACGCTTACCGCCTTCGATACCCTCCTTAAGAGCAGCAAAATTGAGTTTCTGCGCCATCAGATCCCCCAGTCTTTAGATGAATCACTCGACGGGCTTGGCCATATCTCCCGGATTGTCGCCGCCATGAAAGAGTTCTCTCATCCCTCGCAAAATAAAAAGGAGTACGTGGATATACGCGACATCATCAATACCACTGTGACCGTCGCCCGCAACGAGTGGAAATACGTGGCGGAACTGGAAACCCGCTTTGCCGATGATTTGCCGCTCCTGCCCTGTCTGCGCGACATGGTTGGCCAGGCGATGCTTAACCTTATCGTCAATGCGGCGCACGCCATTGCGGACAGCCTCCAGACCCGCGAGCAGGAAAAAGGGCATATCGTTGTCTCTGCGGAGCAGGTCGGCGATATGATGGAGATCCGCGTCGCCGACGATGGCACCGGCATCCCTGAGGCAATACGCGAACGCATTTTCGATCCCTTCTTCACCACCAAAGCGGTCGGCAAAGGCACCGGCCAGGGGCTGGCCATTGCCTATTCGACCGTGGTGGACAAGCATAATGGGCAGATTCGCTGCGAATCGAAACCCGGTTCGGGCGCCACATTCATCATGCGTTTTCCCCTCGTCGTGCAGCAGGAGGCATAAGTATGCAGGTGATGTTCGTGGATGACGAAGCTCGCATCCTCTCGGGTATTGAGCGCGCCTTAATGATGCAGGACAGCGAGTGGCAATGCCGCTTCGCTACCAGCGGTCATGAAGCGTTGAGCCTGCTGGAAGAAACCCCTGCCGATGTTGTGGTGTCGGATATGCGTATGCCGCTGATGGATGGCGCGGAGTTCCTGTCGCAGGTTCGTGACCGCTGGCCCGGCACGATCCGGATCATTTTGTCCGGTTACTCCGAACCCGAGGCCACGGTTCGTATGCTCGGCGTTGCGCACCGTTTCGTCTCCAAACCCTGCGACAGCACGCAATTACTGGCGATGGTGGCAAACGCGCTGGCGTTGCGCACGCTTTTCAAGGATCCCACCGTCGTCATGCTGGTCGGGAAAATTAACCAGCTTCCGCCCGCCCCGAAAGTATTTACGGAAATTAACCGACTCCTTGCCAACCAGGGGACGAATACTCGGGAAATTGCCGAACTGCTGGCGAGCGATCCGGCGCTAAGCGCCCGGATTATGCAACTGGCAAATTCCGCCTGGTTCAGCCGGGGAGCACATATTCATGACATTGGTAATGCGATCGTTCACCTGGGGCTGGAACAAGTGAAGTTGCTGGTACTCGCGTCCCAGGTTTATGCCGATGCCGCTACCGATCCCTATGTGGATAAGTTACAGCAGACCGCCCTTCGCGCCTCAATGCTGGCGGCGCGTATCTCCAGGCATCAGGAACGGGAAGCCACTGCGGCGCTGCTGGCCAATATTGCGCTACTCATTCCAGAATTAAGAACCACCAGCGACGAGGCGACGACTGAGCAGGGTGATATCCCGCTGCGCGCCGCCATCGGTGCCTATTTACTGGCGCTATGGGGGCTGCCGATGGACATTGTTGAAGCCGTCGCAGGCCATGTACAACCTTCACGCTCAGCAGAAAAAACCTTTGGCATGATCGGTGTCGTCCATGTTGCGGTCACCCTTGCCAATCATGGCGTTCCCGATAAACGTTATCTCGAACAAACCGGCATGCTGGACCAACTGCCCGCATGGCAGGAGATGCTCAATGACTGATACTTCCTTACCCCGTGTGTTATGCGTCGACGATGAACCCAATGTGCTCGCGGCCATCACGCGAAATCTGTTTGATGTGTTTGATGTGGTGACCGCGCACAGTGGTGAAGCCGGTCTGGATGCGATTCGCAGCGGAGAACCTTTTGCGGTGATCCTCTCCGACATGCGCATGCCGGGAATGGATGGCGCGACTTTTTTGTCCAGAGCGCGGGAAGTCTCGCCGGACAGCGTGCGGATTCTCCTTACCGGGCAGGCCGATGTGGAATCCTCTATCGCGGCAATTAATAAAGGCGCTATTTTCCGCTATCTCTGTAAACCGTGCCCAAAAGAGGATCTGATAGCGACGTTGAATGACGCAGTTCGTCAGTACCGGCTCGTGTGCGCAGAAAAAGAGCTCCTGGCGACCACGCTTTCTGCTTCGGTAAAAACGCTCACAGAAATACTGGCGATGGTTGCCCCCTGGGCTTTTCAGCGCGCAGCTTTTGCGCAGTCCTGCGTCCGCCACGCATTGCCGAAACTGGGGTGGCACGATGAGTGGCTTTACACTCTCGCCGCGTCGTTAAGTCAGATCGGCTGCGTTGGCATTCCTGCCGACATCGTCCAGGCTGATGCCGCACAGCGTAAATTGACGCCGGAGGAGGAAAAACTGCTGCATGAACATCCGGACGTTGCGGGCCGACTGGTGGAACAAATCCCGCGTCTTGAACTGGTTGCGGCAATTATTCGTCACCAGGCGAAAGAAGCGCCCGCCAATGCACCGTTAGAAGTGGTACGCGGCGCTCAGCTACTGCGCGCCGCACTGGAGCTGGAACGGCACGCCGCGCGCGGCTGGAGCCTGGAGCGTCCGTGGGAAATCCTGCGTGCGGCGCGTCCGGCGCTGCCTGAATATCTCATCAAAGCGCTGTCAGATTTTCGCTCGAATGTGGAGGGGGTTCGCTCCGCGCGTATCCGTGAATTGATGCCGGGCTGGGTTGTCGATGAAGATATTCGCACCACAAATGGATTAATGGTACTGACCAAAGGTCATGAACTGACCGATACCGCGATCTCCGCTCTTCAGCGCCTGCTCGCCGCGAACGCCGTCGAAGAGCCCATCCGGGTGCGCGGCCTGCCGGGTAAAAACGCGTCCTGAAGATGTGCCCCGCCGGGAGAGCGCTTTCTGCCCGGCGCTAATCTGCCCAAATCCCCTTGTTCAACGGCTGTCAGACGTGATTCTGACGGCCTGATTGCCGTCGCATTGCTGGCGGCATCATACAAATTCCGCGCAGGACGATAAGCGGGCTTGAAGTCGCGGCAAGCATTAGTACCAGGATCATTAAATTTCTGAATCAGGATACAGAAATTTGCGATTAGTGAATTGTATGAAGGTAAGTTATAACATGCATAAGGGATATGACTTCTGACAAGCACTAACTTCTTTCACTGGCAGAAACGATGTCGCGTCTGCCAGTTTTTATTTTCCACTTCGTTTGTGACAGCCAAATGAAACGGAAAATAAAAAAGGCCCGCCTGAGCGGGCCCTGAAAAATGATACATAACGTCAATTATTAAGCCTGATGTTCAATGGCTTTCTGTGTATTCTCAATTGCAATTTTGCGTGGTTTTTCGCTTTCCGGGATTTCCTGGTAAATGGAAACCTGCAAGATCCCGCTTTCCAGTTTTGCATTACTGACTTTGGTATGCTCCGGCAAAGTGAAACTCAAACGAAAATCAGAACGGCGGATGCCTTTATAGATCCAGCCCTGCTCATCCTGCGATTCATTTTCAGCGCGTTTACCAGAAACATTCAGCGTTCCGCCGACCGTCTCGATTTCGAGTTCGTCTTCCTTCCAGCCAGGTACGCTTACATTTAACAGATAATTGCTTGCATCGATTTTTTTCAGGTCATAAGCGGGTAGTGAAGTGACCGGAGAGTCGCCCGTTAACTGACTGAACAGCCTGTCGATACGATTAAAACGGTCAGCAAAAACAGAATCGGAAAAGCCCGGAAGTGCTGACAAGGTTCTGAGTGCCATAATTAACCTCCTGAATAATCAATTCAAAAGTTCAACGTAAAGGCAAGCGTTGCTTGTCCGATCCAATAGATAATTCCTCCCGCCCGTTTTTCAAGACCACAAAATAAAAATTTTTTGCGTATGCGTTCCGGGCAACCGCACTGGCAGTGACAAACCTGCAGGGATGGAAAGTGGGTGAAAATAGTGGCCTGCATAAACAACTGACCAGACCAACAGGAAGAGATTAAGTGCCCTGCTCCATCTGAGCGAACAACGTATTGCCGATCGGTTATGCGTCATCCACTCGCGTAACATTTACCTGCAGAGTGCTTGTCTGTTGACCATTACCCGAGATCGTCACTATTTTGCTGACCAGGTGCGCTACCCATCCGAACTTTTTGGCTCACCTCCTGATTTCCCTTCAATTTCTGTGATCTCCCGGTCCAGTTTGGCCATGGCTTGTTCTGGTTTTATTTGCCTAACTGAACGATATTTAATATTCACATAGCACAGGTACTCGCGACAGAGCATTTCTTGTTTGCCGGTGAGCGCCAGAGTATTTCGTAAGGAGAGATTATGAAGCCAGTAGAAGAAGCGATTGATGATCTGCAATCCCGTGTTTTAGCGTATGAAATAATTTTTCAGTCCATTTGCTCAGAACTGCCGCAATTGTTCATCGATAAAGCCAAAGAGAACATTCAGCTTAACTTCAAAGCATTTGAATCTGGCACACATTCTGAAGCCGGGAAAGCAAAGCTTGAAGCGGCGAAAGCAGTCGCATCCAGAATTATAGGCTCGAAGCTTTAACTCTCCTCCCACGCAGATCCTGAGGTGGAGAGGAATCAACAGTAATTTCTTCTCCGCTTTGTTTCTTCGCCGCCGCGAAGTGGAACTATTCCGCGCACTCAGGGCGTAAGTAACGCCATTCGCCTGTTTCGGTCTCAACGCACGTAGCCGTTAACGGTTTATTGATGATCCCATCAGGAAGGAATTTTGCTTCTGAATGGCGCAGGATTTGGGGCCAGGGTCAGTACCACCCCGTCATCTGAACCGGGGCGGATCGAAGGCATATTTATGAGTGAGCAAAGCGCTGCCGGGAAGCCCAGGTCGCACAACGTTCAGAAGCTATATGTCACCTTCAGGCTGCCAGTGGGCGAGGCTTTTCGTTGCACTATTGGGCTGTTGCGTGCATCACCAGCCAACTGCGTAAAGCCTGCGGCAGCAACCACGCTCCAGTCCTGGTTGAGCTTGTGCGTCCAGTCAACATTCATTGACCAGGCATAAATGCCCGATCCGGCATCATATCGGCTAAACCCCGATGCGGCCGACTGCGATGCACTGACCCCGTAGTAAGTCTGCATATACTTGCTGGTTCCCCAACTGCCGGTCAGCGCCAGCGTCACGGAATTTTTCGATGACTTATAGAACGGGCTGATAATACTGAAATGCAGGGCCTCACCGTTGCTTCGCTGAGAAATCGGCACCTCAGCCTGCAATTGCACATTAAGCCAGTCGGTCACCTCGTACCCCAGGCCAGGCACACCGAGAGCCGAGCCTTTGATGTCACCCATACCTCGCAAGTCGTCGCTGCCGTCGCTGATCGCGTCGCTGTCCACGTTACGATCCTTACGGCCAGGGCGATAGCTCAGCGCAGTGCTGTAATTCCACTTGCCGATGTTGTTGCCGTAACCGATACCACGCGTGGTGCTGACGAAGAAACCATTTGCCATAGCGTAATCAAGCACCAGGGCAGTCGTGACGCGGCTTTCATCCGAACCAGAATAGCGTGGCGCAACATCCACGCCGCCTCCCAGAGTCAACTCGTTGCCCTGTTTCTGTTCTGCCGCCAGTATCGGGGTCGCCAGTAAGGCCAGGACAGCTCCCGGCAACATTTTTTTCAGCATGCGCCCCGAGAGTAAATGGGGGAACTTATGACGCGGTTCGATGTTTCTCATGAAAGAAGTCCTTGTGGATTCAAATGATTACGATACAAGCGGTTTTAAACGCCAGAACGCTCAGTTTGAATGCTCACCCTAAAGTTCTCATGAGCCCAAAATGAAGAAAGACTGAAGCAAGTACAGGGGCTGCAAACCTGATAGATTTCCTGATACCGTTTTTTTCTTCAGACGTTCTTCATTCACTGTTGATACCGTAACCATTGTGAAAATTCTCCTCATCGAAGACGACTTGGATCTCGGCAATGGCGTGCGTATTGCCCTTGCAGATCAAGGATTAGATGTCATATGGGTTCGCCGCAAAGTGGATGCACTGCATCAACTTGATGTCTGCGCGCCAGAACTGGTATTGCTCGATCTCGGGCTGCCCGACGGCGATGGCATGAGCCTGATGGCAAGCTTGCGTCAGCAGCTCAAGGGGATACCCGTCATCATCCTGACCGCACGAGGCACCCTGCAAGATCGCCTCTCCGGGCTGGATGCCGGTGCAGACGACTATCTCGTCAAACCTTTTGTTCTCGCCGAGTTGCTCGCCAGGGTGAGAGCACTTGCGCGCCGCAGTTACGGTTTTCAGAATGAGGTGATAGAAATTCGAGGGTTATCTCTTCACGTGCCGACGCGTCGCGTGACAGTGAGTGAACGTAATGTTGAGTTGACGGCAAGTGAGTACGCGCTGCTTGAAACGTTAATGTTGCGCACTGACCGCGTACTGACACGAGGGTTTCTGGAAGAAAGGATATTCGGCGCAAAAGAAAACATGAGCAATGCTCTCGATGTGCATATGGGGAATTTGCGGCGCAAAATCGGCGACGGCTATGTGCGAACGGTGAGAGGCGTAGGGTATGTCATTGATACCGTACCGATTCAGAAAGGGACAGGCTGATGCGAAATTTTTGCCGCCGCCTGAAAACCCCGACGCTTGTACGGCGAATTATGATCGCCCAGATGCTACTGCTTACGCTGCTTTGGTGTCTTTTTCTGACCTACATTTTATGGGAAAACTTGCGTAGCCCCTCTATGTTATTGGGCAACAAGACTTACGAAACCATTCTTACGTTGGTTGATCGGATGGACGATCGCCCACAGGATCTCACCGATGTGCTGGAAAAGTTCAGCAAGGCGTTGCGGGAAGGTTATGGCGGAGGCGAAGATCCGGAACTGTCGATCAGCCTCATTGTTCGGAAGAATAAAGCGATAATTTATTCATCAGATGGCGCTCCAACGGGGGTGAAAAACACCCTATACGGGAAAATTCAGAGCATTGAGAGTGAAGGCCGCACCTGGACCAGCCGTACCCTAAAATCCGGCAATTCCGACGCGGAGGTCACGCTCGTCACCCCTGCCGGCGGCTGGAACTTCTTTATTTACCTGAACTCGCGTGGATACTACATATTGCCGCTGCTGGTATGCATTCCTTTTCTTTTGTTTCCCGCGTGGCTGTCAATCCGCATTGCAATGCGCCCCTGGAACAAGGTGGTCAATGAAATTGCCTCACGAACTCCAGAAGATCTCTCTCCCTTAAAAGCAGAGCCAAAGCACAGGGAGCTTCGCCAGATGGTGGATGCTGTTAATGTTTTTCTTGCCAGAGTGCGGGAAAGCACGGAAAGGGAACGGGTTTTTATTGCCGATGCCGCTCACGAGCTGCGTACCCCCCTGGCTGCGATGAGAATCAATGTTGAGGCTTTACAGTCTTATGTTAGCCGCGATAGTCAACAGGAGTTGCTTGCAGGGATTATTCGCAGCAACAGCCGTGCGGCTCGTCTCGTCAATCAGTTGCTGCTGCTGATGCACAGCGAAGCGCGCATTGACACGGTTATGGAGCCTGTGCCGCTGACCACACTGATACAAGAGCGAATGGCGATGCTGGCACCGCTGGCTGCCGAGCGCGGGATTGAGCTTGAATTCTACTCGTATGATGAGATCTGGGTGACAGGCGTCCGAGAACGCCTGATGTCGCTGCTCGACAACGTCATTGAAAATGCCGTCAAGTACAGTCCTGAGGGCGGCCGGGTTGAGGTAGAGGTACGATCATTAGATGAATCCACGCAGCTACGTGTCTCCGATGCCGGGCCCGGCATTCCCGTTGAATTGAGAGAGCGCGTGTTCGATAGATTTTTTCGCGATCCCAATCAGATGCAAAGCGGGAGTGGATTAGGGCTTGCAATAGTCAAAGCGGTTGCGCAGCTACACAACAGCAGCGTGTACCTAAGTACGTCTGCAGAAGGTGGCCTCATGGTTACTGTTGACTTCCCAAACCGCAGGCCAGCCTGAAGAAAACACCATGTTGGCTATGCAATAACATGCCCCAACTCGGTTGTTTCAAATCCCTTCAATATTGTTCCAGCGTGGTTCCATATATAAATCATATAACCCAGTTAATACATAAAGTTACTGCCTAAAAACATATATAGAATAACCGGAACAACAGGAACGGCCTGGTAACCTCGCAGCTTAAGGAGTAATAGTCAGATAAGTTGAATTCCCTTAGCTTTGAGGTGGGCTTATGCAGACTAACAAGCGTGATTCCGATGAGATGGCGAAGGCTATCGGCTACGTCGTGATGGAGTTAGCAAGGACAGGATGCGCTATCACGGAAGACACAATCAATGCGCGTCTGGACAGCGTGCTGCACAAAAATGCCAGCGTTGCGAACGAAAGTGTTGAGCTACCAAAGTCGCTCAGGTTTAACGAGTCATTGTGCGGGTAGGTTGCCCCTGAAGGCAGCTAATCAAACCACGTTATTGGCGTAGCGTTCAATGATACGGCCAATCATCATAAATGGGGGGCGTGCATACAAAAGCCCGGCACCGTCCTGCAGATACGTTAACACCTGTTATCACGAAAATGAGAGTTGATGGCCTGAGGCACAGATGAGCTAGCTGGCTTATTCAGTCAGGAGTGCCCTTGCCTCTCCTGCAGGAAACAAGAGCATGATACGTTGATTTTGCTGGCTGAGTCCGAAATGGGAATAGACCGCAAGACACCCCGAAGCCAGAAAACGCAACGGGCCGCCAGGCCCGTTGTGGTGATTACTATTGCAGTTCCTTCACTCTGGCGCGCTGCGCCTGTTGGCAATAATGGTTGTAATGTTCCAGGAACCACTGTTTCTGCTCTTCGGTCATATTGCCGGTCACGGCATCAATATCAACTGGCTGGCCCATGGCATACATACGGGCAAAACTGCGTGCCAGAAAATCAAAATTCCTCACTGCGTTCAGGTCTTGTTTTTTCATTCGCATACTCCTTCAGTCCGCGGACGTGCTGTGTAAGGCCATATGCTTCTCTGTCTTAAGTATTGTCTTATAAAATGGACATTTCATAAGCAATGCGTGCCTTCGCGATGACCCGATTGTCCATAACGTCACCGTGCGCACAGAGTGAAAAAAAACCCTCGCTGAGTATCCACACAGATCACACTCCTTAAGCAAAATTATTTCCCTGCGTATGCCGCGTGTTAATATTGATGAGATAAATCTTTCTTACCGAATACCGAGGCTTCGATGCTGGAGAATGCAACCATCTGATAATCAGCTTTCCGACCTTTGCGGCCGGGCTGGTTATCACTGCGCTAAACACTCACGCTAACCCCCCAGGGTGTTGGCAGGTTTTGCACAAGATGATTACAGGCATTTTCAGCATGAATATTTCCCGTCAGGAACAACGTACCCTGCATGTCCTTGCTAAAGGCGGGCGTATCGTTCATACCCGCGATACGTCCGGTCGCGTCACCGCCGTTGAGTGTTATACCCGTGAAGGGCTATTGCTCAGCGACTGCACGCTCGCCGTCTTTAAGAAACTGAGAAGCAAAAAACTGATCCGCTCGGTAAAGGGTCAGCCCTATCGCATTAACCGTACCGGTCTCAGCAATGTCCGCGCACAGCTGGACAACCAATAATTTATGTTAAGCAATCCCCACCCGCTGGTGGGGATTGCTGCCGGCAGGTTATCCATTTCAACGTTGTGGGGATCTTCCCCCTATAGATTCTTATAGCCTGCCGAGTTTTTCCTTGCCTGCTATACTTCGACACACTAAATTACAAAGAATTAACAGTACGTTACATTTAGCTTCGTTGCATAAACCCCTTATTAACAAGGGGTTATACAGGAAAGGCCGATAAGCGTGATGAAAGTGAATATGTCGATTTATCGCTGTACCCTGGGGCTGTTTTTAATGAGCTCACTGTTTCACATGACCCTGGCCCTGGCTGCCGATCCGCTTCTGACCTCCCCTTCTGCTGGCGACACCGCGCAAACGCATACCGATAATCAGGCACGCGGCATTCTGGCGGCAGTCGATCAAGCGACCCTCTCCAGCGAACTGGCTGGCCGCATTGTGGAGATGCCATTCAGAGAGGGCGAAGCGTTCAAAAAAGGGGATATCCTCGTGCGCTTCGATTGCAGTATTTACCAGGCACAGCTTGCCGCATCGCAGGCGGCGGCCAGAGCAGCCGAAGCTGAACTCAGCCAGAACCAACAGCTGGCGCAACTCAAGTCTGTCGGCAAGCACGCCGTGGCGCTCTCCGCCGCTCATTTAGCCCAGGCACAGGCCGAAAGCCAGGTGTATCAGATTCAGGTCAATCGCTGTCGTATCACCGCGCCGTTTGATGGCCAGGTCGTGAAACGCCGCACGCAAACCTTCGAGAGCGTTGCTCAGGGCACGCCGCTGCTGGATGTGGTGAACAATCGCCACCTCGAAATTAACTTGCTGGTCTCTTCCCGCCTGTTGTCGGCGCTCAAACCCGGATTGACCTTTACCTTTACGCCGGATGAAACCGGTAAACCATTGCAGGCCAGCATCGCACGGCTCGGCGCGCGTATTGATGAAAGCAGCCAGACCATCGGCCTGATCGGTACGCTGGTCAATGCCGACGCCAGCCTGATGGCGGGCATGAGCGGCACGGCGCAGTTCCCGGAGGCGAAGTGAGTACTTCCCCCACGCCGGCTACAGCCAGTGCGGCCGTCTTTGCCCGTTTTCTTGATATCGAACAGCAGGCCAGGGCCGCTGCCAGCAGCGAAGAGCTGGCGTACTGCATCGTCAACGACAGCCAGCCGCTGTTCGGCTATCGTCACGCCGCACTCGTTATTAACGGTCGGGTGCGCGCGGTAACGGGTGTCACTCAACCCGCACCCCACGCGCCGTTTGTGGCGTTTATCGAACGTGCCTGCGCCCGTTTGCAGACAACTGAGGGCAAACCACTCAACCAGTGCGGCGTCATTGAAGCGGTGCAACTCGACGAACAAAGCCGCAGCGACTGGCAGACCCTCTCCGCCCCCGAAGCCCTGTGGTCACCGCTTAAAGACCGCCAGGGAGAAGGGTTTGGCGGCATCTGGTACGCGCGCGAACAACCGTGGCAAAACGCCGACCGGGTGCTGGCCGAACAGCTTGCTGGCGCATTCAGCCACGCATGGCTGGCGCTGGAGCCGCAAACCAACCGCTGGCATCACCGTAAAGGGCGCTGGAAGATCGCTATCCCTTTGCTGGTATTGCTCGCCTGCCTGTTTATTCCGGTGCGCCAGTCCGTGCTGGCTCCCGCCGAAGTGGTCCCCCACCTGGGGCGTGTGGTCGCCGCACCGCTGGACGGCGTGATCCAGTCTTTTGCCGTGCAGCCAAACCAGAGCGTACATCAGGGTGATGTACTGGTCCGCTTCGACGACACCATGCTAAAAGCGCAGGCCGACGTCGCCGAGCGGTCGCTGAATGTTGCCGAAGCGGAATTTCGCGCCAGCTCGCAGCGCGCCTTTCAGGATGCAGATTCCAAAGCGAAACTTGATTTCCTGGCCGCACAGGTGGCGCAAAAACGGGCCGAGCGCGATTACGCCAGCGCCCTGTTAAGTCGCACTGAAATTCGCGCCGACCGGGATGGTATTGCCGTGTTTGCCGACGCCGACCGCTGGATTGGCAAACCGGTGCGCACCGGCGAGCGCTTAATGGAGCTTGCCGACCCGGCGCTGGCCGCGTTACGCATCGAGCTGGATGTGGGGGATGCCATTCAATTAAAACAGGATGCGCCCATCACACTGTTCCTCGACAGTGACCCCATCACCCCGTATGCGGCAAAGCTTGAGCGCATCGCCTATGAGTCCGAGCAGACCCCGACAGGCAATCTGGCGTACCGGCTTGATGGCCGCTTTAGCGATGCCCCGCCGCGTATTGGCCTGCGCGGAACCGCCAAACTGTCCGGCGAATATGTACCGCTGGCGGTCTATCTGTTCCGTCGCCCGCTCTCCGTGATCCGCCAGGCTATCGGCCTATGAACCCGCTCTTACCCGCGCTGCGCCCCGACCTCCAGCTGGCAGAATCGGCTGCGGGTATTAACGGTGCGCCGCAATGGGTACTGGCGGACCCGCTTACCGGTCGCTATTTCACGCTGACGCCCACGGCTATCCGCCTGCTGCGCCACTGGTCCCTGCGTCTGCCACAACAGGTCCTTGCTGCAGCCAACCAGGAGCCGGGCCTGCCCCTACAGGTCAAAGAGCTGGAGCAGTTGCTGCAGTTTTTACGCCAGCACGATCTGGTGACCTCGGGCGATGCCGAACAGCGTCAGCGTTACCTCAGCAAAGCCCGCGCCATGCGCACCAGCCTGTGGAAGAAAGTGCTGCATCAGTATCTTTTTTTCCGTATCCCGCTCTGGCGGCCCGATCCGCTGCTCAACCGTTGCTGGCCCTGGCTTAAGCGCTACGGAACAGCAATATTGCTGGGGGTATTCCCGCTGATTCTGGTGATGGGGCTCTATCTGGTCAGCCGTGACTGGGTGCGTTACACCCATGCGTTCCCTCACCTGTTCAGTCTGCAAGGGATGGCTGTATTCGGGATGTCGCTGGTGATCGCCAAATTCATACATGAACTTGGCCATGCGTTTATGGCTAAGCGCGCGGGCTGCCGGGTGCAGAGCATGGGGGTGGCCTTTATTGTGCTGTTCCCGCTGTTCTATACCGACGTGAGCGATGCGTGGAAACTCAAGAATCGTCGATCGCGTTTGCTGATTGGCGCAGGCGGTATTCTGGCCGAGGTGCTGCTGGCGGTTTTCGCGCTGCTGGTATGGACGCTGCTGCCGGACGGTCCTCTGCGTACGGCAGCGTTTATGCTCTCCAGCGCCACCTGGATAACGACGCTGGTGGTTAACCTTAACCCGCTAATGCGCTTTGATGGTTATTTCTTGCTGAGCGATTTCTGGCGGGTGGAAAACCTGCAGGAACGCGCGTATGCCCTGTGCCGCTGGCGTCTGCGCGAGGCGTTATTTGGTTATGGTCATCCGGCACCGCATACCTGGTCGCCGTCGATGCAACGCAAGCTGTTGATATGGGGTTACGCCTCATGGATATGGCGCTTTTTCCTTTTTTTCGGCATTGCACTGATGGTGTACCACTTTTTCATTAAGGTGGTTGGTATTGCTTTGATGTCGGTAGAAATTGGCTGGTTTATCGCGCTTCCGGTGGTGAAGGAGGCCCGTATCTGGTGGTCCATGCGTAAGAATGCTCATCCCGTTAAGCTGTTGCGTTCAGGGCTGATTCTGGCGGCGGTATTAGTGCAGCTGCTGTTTCCCTGGCGCGGCAGCATCCGTATTCCTGCTGTGCTGGAAGCAGAAAACGTCAGCGCGCTGTATGCCCCTATTCCTGCGCAGGTCAAAGCGCTCTACGTCACTGACGGCCAGCAGGTGCAAGCCGGTGAGAAACTGCTGGATCTCACCTCGTCCGATTTGGACTACCGCATCAATATAGAGCGTCAGCAAATTGCTATTTTGCAACAGCAGCGGCAGCGGGGAGCCGGACGTCAGGAAACCGCCAGCGAAACCCAGGTGCTTGACCGACAACTGGCGGAATCTTTGGCCCGCTATCGGGGATTGGATGCGCAACGCCAGCGCTTGTCTCTCACCGCGCCTCAGGCAGGCCAGGTGAGGGATGTGGCACGAGATATGACGGAAGGCCGTTGGCTGACCCCGGATATGCCATTGCTCCGTGTGGTTGGGCAGGGTATCGGAAAAGTGCAGGGATATTTACCCGACGATACGCTAAAACGCGCGAAAGTGGGGATGCAAGGCTATTTTATCGCCGATGATCCCGCGTATCCCCGCCTTGTCGTACAACTGAAAGATATTGCGCCTACCGGTACCGCCTGGTTACAGCAAGAGATGCTGGCGTCCGATCGCCACGGCCCGATCGCCGTGCGTCGCGACAGGGATCATAATCCTCAACCCATCCAGGCGCAGTACAGTGTGCGTTTCGCGCTGCAGGAGGGGCAATTCTCGCCGCCGCAACAGCCGTTACGGGGCAGCGTAATACTGGAAGGGGAAACGGAATCTATTCTCGGCGCGTTATGGCGACGAATTGCCGCGTTGGGTATTCGGGAAAGCGGATTTTGACAAGATTACACGGATATATTTTACGAAATATATCGCATTCACGTTTGCCATAAAAAACCAATAGTTGTTATCTCAGAAGTCAGTGAAGGAACAAAACCCTATCCGCTTGATAATAAATAAAAATTAAAATATTGCTTTATTTCAAGTTATTTCATTTGAATTATGTGCGTAAGTTAATGTTTTTTTATGTATGTTAATTTTACTGACTGAGCTATATTCCTGATGAGTCATACACGTTTTTTGCTCCCCATCGTTATCTTATTATTTTGTTCCATCCCAAATTATAAGGTTGGTTATTAATAACATTTGATCTTAATAAATCAGCTATTCCTCCAGGAGGGATCTGTATGAGATATATTCAGCGTTTATTTGTTAAATCAGCCATCACTACCGCTATCGCTGCCAGTATTCTTTTACCCCAAAGTGCAGCGGCCTGTAACAGCGAATCCTACATTGGTACTGTGTGTTCTTTTGCCATGTCTTTTTGTCCTCGCGGTTGGCTTCCGGCTAACGGCCAGACTGTCCCTATTAATACTAATCAGGCGTTGTACTCTCTGCTGGGTTTCAAGTTTGGTGGCGATGGTTCAACCACCTTTGGGATACCCGATCTGCGAGGTCGTTCTGTTGTCGGGACCGGTTCTGGATTGGGGTTAGCGACAGTGAACCTCGGGCAGAAAATCGGTGCGCCAACAGTCGATTTTGCGGTGCCGCTGCCTTTGCATAACCATGCGGCAACGTTTAGCCCAACGACCGGGAGTACTGTGGTAACCGTGCCGGAAAAAACCGGAAGCGGGTTAACGGTAAGCGGCCAGACCATCACGAATACCCTTAATCTGACGGCAGCGACTTCCGGTTTGCTGAAGATTGCAGGTGGGTCTGCTGTTGCTGGTAGCGCGTCATTACCCACCAATGGCGCGATACTGGCTAAACCCGCGCTTGGTGCACCGAATATTTATAATCCAACCGCGACTGCCGATACTACGCTAGGGCCCAGTCAGACGTTAACCGGCCCGGTCAGCGGCACTATTGATTCGTCGATTTCCAATGGGACGGTTACCGGGACGCCAACAATTCCCTCGTTCACGGTCACCGTACCGACAGTGACAGGCGGTTCGGTTGCGGTTGGTACGGCGGGGACGTCGGCGCAACCGGTCGTTCGAGTGGCAACCCAGTCTCCTTCGCAGGGACTGACTGTGTGCATTATGGCCGAAGGTTTATACCCCGACAGGCCTTAGTGGTTAGCGTTTACAAGATAATAATCTGAAAAAACAGGCCAGTTCGGCATAACGCAGGCTGGTCTGCGTTGTAAATAAATCTACTCCTGAAAGGTATCCTTATTATGTTGTGGCGTCATTGGCTGAGCAAAAAAAGTCGTCAGGTTCCGCAAGGTGCTGCATGTCATGAGCAGGTACCTTTGGGCGTTATGCTGGAAGCGCGTATGTTGTTTGATGGTGCGGTCGCCGCCACGGTTGAGACTGCTGTCACTCAAAATACAGCGACACAGACAGCCGCGTCGACGGACAGCGGCCAGTCTGGCCAAAGTACCACCGATACAACCAGCCACAATACCGATGCAACGAGCAATGTTGATACAACCGCCCACAATACTGATACCCAGAATTCGAAGACCGTAGCAGACAGTAGCGTTGCGGTTGCGACCGGCAGTGCCACGCATAAAGAAGTGGTGTTTATTGACACCGCAGTGGCAGATTACCAGCAACTGGCCCGCGGCGTGAAAGACGGGGTTGAGGTGGTGCTGCTGGATGCCGACAAAGATGGGTTAAGCCAGATAATGCAATGGGCGCAAACCCACACGGGTTACGACGCCATCCATATCATCAGCAATGGTGGCGAAGGCCGACTGACGCTTGGGGGCGTCACATTGACCGACAGTATGCTCGCTACGAGAAGTGCTGCTCTGACCACTATCGGCCAGTCGCTGACTGAGTCCGGCGATATCCTGCTTTATGGCTGTAATGTGGCGCAAGGAACACAAGGGCAGACTTTTATTAGCAACCTGGCAGCGCTCACCGGAGCTGATGTGGCTGCGTCCACTGACCTGACCGGGTCGACAGCGTTAAAAGGCGACTGGATGCTGGAATCGCAAGTCGGTCAGATCACTACTGACATTGCGATAACCGCCGCCACACAGAGGGATTATACCCACGTGCTGGATACCTTTACGTTTGAGACAGGTACTGGCGGCGGTGGCGGCAATAACCAGACCTGGCAGGAAGGGGGGTATACCCTACATTTCGATTTTGTCGGAAACGTACTCTCTGGGCTAAACAGTGACGGCAATAGCCTGATCTATGACGTGCAAACGGATGGTTCCAGTTCGTCAAATTCGCTGACCTTCACCATCAGCATTCCCGGCTATGTTTTTGATTTATCTTCACTGGACTTATTGAATGCCGATGGCACCGGCAACATGAATTACACGATTTCATCCAGTAAATCGACCAGTGGGGACAATCAGAGTGGAGTACTGCCATTCCCCGGGAGCGTGTCTTATACCACTATCAGCGGCTTTAACGGCAATTTTGTCGGCGTTTCTTCCATTACCATTACGACATCCGGTACCAATGAGTACTATCTGGATAACCTGGTATTGAACAATATTCATGCCGCCTCTTCGGTAGATGCGACATCGACCGTAACCGCTGGGCCATCTGGCGAAGCAACGACATTTTCCACTACCGCGACGTCAGCGGCCAGCGCTACCTCGCTGCTGGACTTTACCCTTACTGACCTCGGCACGTCTGATGGTTCGGCCACCAATGTCAGCCAATTCTACGCTAACGTCAGTGGTACGGCGACATCATCAGAATTGAGCAAGATGACGTTCCTGCTCAGTGGCCCGGATGCCACTAACGTCGTCGGCACATACGACAGCAGCACCGGCAGAATCACGTTTTCCAGCTTAAACCTGTCGGTTGCGGATAACAGCAGTGAAACTTACACCATCAAGGCGTATTACAACGACAATACCAGCAGTAACGACATCACCGATCACCACACGGTAATATTGTCGGTAAATGCCAGCAATTTCACCACGGTCTCCGGCGGTTCAACGTTCGCCAGTAGTCAGGCCAACGTGAACAACGGCAGTGGTGCCAGCATTGATGTGGCAGCAACCAAACTCATTTATAGCCAATCGCCGTCCACCTCAGTGGTCAGTGGCATTAACTTCACCACCCAGCCGGTGGTGATTGCCGTTGACGATCGCGGCAATATCGATACTGATTTTAACGGTTCAGTGACATTAAGCGAAAATGGTAGCGGCTCGCTGACGGGCACCACTCAGGCGACCGCCTCAAACGGTATTGCTACCTTTAGCGGTGTGAAGTACACCTCGGCCAGTGATGGTGATGCTAACTTCGTGCTGACGGCGGCGGCCGGTAGCCTGGTCAGCGCCACATCTGCATCGCTCAATCCGGATGTGGTGGCGACGCGACTGGTTTTTTCCACCCAGCCCGTTCCCACGGCGATTCAGAATGGACAAAGTGCCATTTTTACCACTGTGCCGGTAGTACAGGCGGTCGATGCGAATGGCATGGTGGATCAGGACTACACCACCAATATCGTGCTCTCAGTGACTGACCCTAACGACAGCGTCGTCGATGGTACGGTCAATAGCCTGGCGGTCACCTCCGGGGATAATGATGCCAGCGCTACGACGGTAACATTAACGCCGTCTGGCGGTATCGCCACCTACACCGGGCTTATCATACAGTACACCAACAGCGGTAGTATCAATACGCTGGCACTGCGCGCCACGTCAGGTAGCCTGACGGCGGTCAACAGTTCGTCGATAACCTCAACCACCAACACCGCCCCCGTCTTCAGCAACCTCAATGGCGGCGCGACCTTTACTGAAAAAGGCAGTGCAGTGGTGATGGACAGCGATGTCACTGTTGCCGATACCGAGCTGGATATTCAGGGCAACTATAACGGAGCCTCTGTTTCAATCGCCCGTAACGGCGGGGCGAACAGTGTCGATACCTTCGGCAATAGCGGACTGTTGGGGGCACTGACTCAAGGGCAAAACTTCACCTATAACGGTACGACGGTGGGCAGTGTCACGGCGAATTCCTCAGGCACGCTGACGCTGACGTTCAATAGCAATGCAACGGCGGCGATAGTGAATGCGGTGCTGCAATCCCTGACCTATGCCAACAGTTCTGACGATCCACCGTCCAGCGTGACGCTTAACTGGACCTTTAATGACGGTTCGCTCAACAGTAGCGGCACCAATCAGGCGGTGCTGAGTATCACGCCGGTCAACGACGCACCGGTCATCAGCAATACGTCGGTCAGCAAGACTTTCAATGAGGATAGCGCCCAGACCTTTAGCGTTGCCGATTTTGGTTTCAGTGATGTGGACAGTAGCGACACCCTGCAATCCATCACTATCGTCACAGCACCAACCGCGGGTGAGCTGTTTATTGACGCGAACAACGACGGTGTACGTGGCGGCGGCGATACATTACTGGGCAATGGTTCGGTGGTCAGCGCGGCTGATATCAGCAAACTGACCTTCCGCCCGACCGCAAATGCCAACGGTGCGGGTTATGCCTCCTTTACCTGGCAGGTCAGCGATGGCACGGCGTTGTCCAGCAATACCGGAACAATGACCCTTAACGTAACGCCAGTTAACGATGCGCCGATCATCAGCAATACGTCAGTCAGTAAAACCATCAATGAGGATAGCGCCCAGACCTTTAGCGCCGCAGATTTTGGTTTCAGCGATGTGGACAACGGCGACACCCTGCAATCCATCACTATCGTCACAGCACCAACCGCGGGTGAGCTGTTTATTGACGCGAACAACGACGGTGTACGTGGCGGTGGCGATACATTACTGGGCAATGGTTCGGTGGTCAGCGCGGCTGATATCAGCAAACTGATCTTCCGCCCGACCGCGAACGCCAACGGCACGGGTTATGCCTCCTTTACCTGGCAGGTCAGCGATGGCACGGCGTTGTCCGCTAATACAGGAACGATGACCCTTAACGTAACGCCGGTTAACGATGCGCCAACGTTATCCAGCGGTGCGACGGTCACTCTGACATCCACAACGGAAGATGTAACATCGTCTGCCACCACAGTATCGTCATTGCTCAACAGTGCGGGTTATGGGGATGTCGACAGCGGAGCGTCCAGCGGCATTGCGATTACGGCGACAGTAGGGAACGGTGGCTGGCAGTATTCCACCGATAGCGGAGCTAACTGGTTCAATATCGGCACGGTATCCAGTTCAGCAGCCCTGCTGCTCGGGTCAACGGCACAGTTGCGTTATGTACCGGACAGCGCCAATGGTGAAACCGCAACCCTGAGTTTCAGCGCGTGGGATCAGACCAGTGGTACGGCGACGGCAGGTAGCAGCAAAGGTCTTGCGGATACCTCGACCTCTGGCGGCAGCAGTGCGTTCTCCGCCAATAGTGCACAGGCGTCGTTGATGGTAACCAGCGTGAATGATGCCCCTAGCATGGGAAGCACGGTCAGTCCTCAAAGCGCCACCAAAGATACAGTGTTCAGCTTCGCCGTGCCTGCCGGTACTTTTGTCGATGTGGATAGCGGTGATACGTTGACCCTGAGCGCGACGCTGGCCGATGGCTCGGCACTGCCCGCCTGGCTGAGCTTTAATCCTTCGACCCGTACCTTCTCTGGCACCCCGGGCTACAGTGATGTCGGCAACCTGACGATTCGTATAACCGCGACTGACGGCAGTAATGCCTCGGTCAGCACCACCTTTGGGCTGACGGTGAATAACAGTAATCTCCCGCCCGTGGTGTCCATCCCGATGGACGAACAGTCCATCGCACAAAATGGCAGCTTTAACTTCACTGTTCCTGCGGGAACCTTTACCGACCCGGATATCGGCGACACACTGACCCTGAGCGCGAAGCTAGCCGATGGCTCGGCACTGCCCGCCTGGCTGAGCTTCGAGCCGGCCACAAGAACCTTCTCCGGTACGCCGGGTAATGGCGACGTGGGCAATCTGACCATTCGGGTGACGGCAACCGATGGCAGCAATGCGTCGGTCAGCACCACTTTCGGGCTGGTCGTCACCAACGTGAACGATGCGCCGGTTATCGGCGCGACGATTGCGCCGCAGAGCATTGCGCAGGATGGCAGTCTGAGTTTTACCGTACCTGCGGGCACCTTTGTCGACCCGGACGGTGACCCGCTGACCCTGAGCGCCACCCTGGCAAATGGCAACCCGCTGCCTGCGTGGCTGCACTTCGATCCCGCGACAGGCTCGTTTTCCGGCACGCCGGGGAATGCGGATGTCGGCAACCTGAATATTCGTATCACCGCCAGCGATGGCAGCGCCTCGGTCAGCACCAGTTTTAGCCTGATGGTCACCAATGTGAACGATGCCCCGGTGCTCAGTACGCCGATCCCGCCGCAGAGCGTGGCGCAAGACGGCAGCTTTAACCTCACCGTCCCGGCTGGCACCTTTGTCGATCCGGATGGCGACACCTTAACTCTGAGCGCGACGCAGGCGGACGGTTCCGCACTGCCTGCCTGGTTGCGCTTCGATCCCGCGAAAGGCTCGTTTTCTGGCACACCGGGCAACGCCGATATCGGTAGTCTGGTCATTCGGGTTACCGCGACCGATGCCGGGAACACGTCAATCAGCACCACCTTTAGCCTGACGGTTACCCGCGCAGGCATTACCAGCGGCGATCCGCAGTTCCGTATTTCAGATGGTACGAACGGACCACGTCCGGTGGACAGCCAAACACCCACTATCCAGCCTCAGGAGGCTGCCGCACCGCCGCTCAACATATTGATTACCCCCGCCTCTCTCGGCAGCTTTAATGCCGGACGCACCGCCGGGAGCGGTTCGATGATGGCCTCCATCTTCGGTGCCAGCAGCGATGGGGCAAGCGGGAGGGATGCGACGAAGAGCGAAGTGGCGAATGTCTTCGGGCCCGGTTCATCGTTCGGCAGCCATTTTGAGAGTTCGCTGGGCTCATTCCCCAGCTTTAACAAAGATCCGGCGCTGGGTGGCAGCTCGTCGCTGGCCAGCGTTTTCTCCGGCATTTATCTGCCTTCACTGACTCCGATGGAAGTGTTTACTGGCGGTAGCTGGAAAGATATCAACCTGCATGCACAGGGAGTGACAGAACAGGGGCAAGAACAGGCGACAGCCGCGTTTATCCCATCGTTCCACCGGCAATTACAACACATTGGCGATGCTGAAGGACAACGTCTGTCAGCCATTGAACAGGCGTTGTACGACCTGGGCCAGCAGCAGGGCTAATAACTACAAGACTACAGTAAAAGGCGTTAATTCTATGATGAACGTGATGGTGGCAAACCGGTTGTCGGTGGTGACAACTGTGAGTGGCAGCGAAATGATGCGTAAAGGCCGCAAGCTTTTTGCTCTGAGCGTACTGGTCGTGGCGCTAAATGGGTGTGCCGTGACCAGCGACCCGATTACCAAAAAAGAGAGCGAACAGCGCAGCCAGCAGGATCGAGTAGCGATGTTCAGCCAGCAGGAGCCGGTTACCGCGCCGATCACCCTGTATGACGCGATGGCCCGCGCACTAAAATATAACCTTGAGTCGCGCTTAAAAGTCATGGAAAGCGCGCTGGCCCAACAGCAGTTGGATCTTTCCCGTTATGACATGCTGCCAAAGCTGGCGGCTTCGGCGGGCTACGTAGGGCGCAACAACGCCAGCGCCTCCAGTAGCCGCAGCGTGGAAACCGGACAAACCTCTCTGGAACCATCCACCTCGCAAGATCGTGACCGCGATGTGGCGGACCTGACGATGGTATGGAACGTGCTCGACTTTGGCGTAAGCTACGTCAGTGCGAAACAGCAATCGGATCAGCGCTGGATTGCCGAAGAACGTAAACGCAAGGTGGTACACACCATTTTGCAGGATGTCCGTTCCGCCTACTGGCGTGCAGTTGCCGCCGAGCGTCTGCTGGGCCAGATCGATACGCTGATTGACCGGGTAAACCAGGCGCGTGAAGCTAGCGAGCGGATGACCGCCCAGCAGGTCGGCGACCAGGTTGAAGCCCTGAGTTACCGCCGTGCGCTGATTGAGGCCACCCGCCAACTGGAAGAGCAGCGCCGTGCGCTGTCGCTGGCGAAAACCGAACTTGCCACACTGATGAACCTGCCGTTGGACACGCCATATACACTGGCTCTGCCCGCCAGCGGTGACGAGACGGTTCCGCAGTTGAATGTGGATCAGAAAACCCTGGAAGAGACCGCGCTGGTGAGCCGCCCGGAACTGCGTGAGCAGGATTACCAGGTACGCATTAACGCCGCCGAAACCCGTAAAGCGCTGCTGCGTATGCTGCCGGGTATTGAGATTAGCGCAGGCGGCCACTATGACAGCAACTCATTCCTCGTCAACAACAGTTGGGCCGACGTGGGGGTGAAAGCCACCTGGAACCTGTTCAACCTGATGTCTGGCCCGGCTGCGCACAGCGCGGCGAAGGCCAACGAGCAGGTGGGCAAGTTGCAGCGTCAGGCGATGTCGCTGGCGATCATGGCGCAACTGTACGTGGCGCGCGCCAACTACAACGAAGCGCTACGTCAGTATAAAACCAGCGAAGAGTTGCGTGATCTGGACGGGCAAATCGTTCAGCAACTGCGTAACCGCTACAAAGCCAATAGCATCGGTGAGTTGCAGCTAATTCAGGGCGAACTGAATGCGCTGAACGCCGATCTGCGTCAGGACCTGGCCTACGCGGAGCTGCGTAACACCTACGGGCAGATTATCTCCAGCGTGGGCGTAGACCTGCTGCCGAAGACACTGCCGTCGGACAAACTGGCGGATATCAGCAACGCGCTGCGTCAGTCGGAAGTCAACTGGCAGCAAGGGAAGATCAGCACGCTGCAGTCGTTCTGATAACACAGTCCCGGCGTCTGAGTACGCCGGGGCTCCCTTCTTACCCCGCCAGTGCTTTTCCCCCAGGAAAAATAGCAAGGATTATTGGTCTTATAATCATATGACCGACTGAATCGCCACAGGTTTAACAGACACCTCTGAGTCATTTAAGATGGCTGAAAGAGAGGTGCCCATGAGTGGTAAGCGTTATCCCGAAGAGTTTAAAATTGAAGCAGTCAAACAGGTTGCGTGGCTATTCTGTTTCCAGCGTTGCAACACGTCTCGATATCACCACCCACAGTCTTTACGCCTGGATAAAGAAGTACGGGCCGGGCTCTTCCAGTAACAAAGAACAGTCAGATGCTCAGGCCTGGATCCGCCGACTCCAGAAGGAACTGAAGCGGGTTACTGACGAACGGGACAAATCAAACAGTTCTGGCTGAGTCCCGTTGCGTTTATGGCTATCGCAAGATCCATCCCGACCTGCGGGATAGAGGGCAACAGTGCGGGATTAACCGGGTCTGGCGGCTGATGAAGCGTGCCGGGATAAAGGCTCCGGTCGGGTACCGTAGCCCACAGGCACGTAAGGGCGAAGCCAGTATCATGACGCCCAACAGGCTCCAGCGGCAGTTGAACCCGGACGTACCGGAGGAACGTTGGGTAACGGACATAACGTACATCCGAACTCACGAAGGTTGGCTATATCTGGCCGTGGTTGTTGCCCTGTTCTCGCGCAAAGTTATCGGCTGGTCGATGCAACCCCGGATAACAAAAGATATTGTCCTGAATGCAATTCTGATGACCATGTGGCGACGTAATCCTCAAAAACAGGTGCTGGTTCATTCTGAACAAGGTAGTCAGTATACAAGCCATGAGTGGCAGTCGTTCCTGAAATCACATGGACTGGAGGGCAGTATGAGCCGTCGTGATAACTGTCACGACAACGCAGTTGCAGAAAGTTTTTCCAGCTACTGAAGCGCGAACGGATAAAGAAAAAGATCTACGGAACGCGGGAAGAAGCCCACAGTGATATTTTTGATTACATCGAAATGTTTTATAACCGTAAGCGTCCGCATAGTTCGAGTGATCAGATGCCACCGACGGAATATGAAAATCAATATTATCAACGGATTAGAAGTGTCCAGATTATCCGTGGCGATTCACCCCTTACCACTATTTTGTCTCGCCGCTTTCAACAATTCGTGAGGCATATCAGACGCTCACCTTGCCCGCCACGCCAGTACCCGCGGCGCTAAAAAGAAAATAAGCAAAGCTGCCTATCGTAACGCAGGTCATTTCAACATGCAGGTAACGCGGAAAAGCCGGGCTTTGTTCCAGGCCGGGCAGGTTATGACTGGCAGTAACCAGCCCTGCATCTTGTTCGCAAAACCGCGCGTTATAGCGACACCGCCGTCAGCAAAAGCCCGGCTTAAAACCGACAAACACACAAATAGTTACAATATAACATCACGTCAATGATTACGCTTATAACCGAAATATTTAACACTATGTCGCAAAGTCGCTTTGTTTGTTTTGTCAATGTTATTTCATAGCATCATTGATGCGTTGTGCAAGCTGAACTGACGGTGAAATATGCCCAAATAATGCGGGCAGGGACGGGTCAACTGGAGAAAATATGTCGCAATCCCCTTTACCTACGGGAACCCCTCAGGTAACCCCGAGGTATCGACGCCTGTTAATAGTGCAAACCTGCCTGTATTGTATTCTGGTTGTAGCAGGTGCGGTCTATTTATTCCTGCAGCTATTTTCCGTTCCCGGCTTCTGGCTGCCCGCTACGCGTCTAATTCTGGCGACAACGTTTGTGGCGCTGGCCTTTGTGGAAAATTCACTGCGCTGTGAAGGCGTTGAGCCACAGGATTCGGAGCCCGTTACTGAAACAACAGCTGCTGCGCCACGCCCGCCAGGTCGATTATTGCAGCCGGGTCTGCAGGCCTGGCTGCATTATTTTCACCGACATCTGGCAACAACACTTATCACAGCCCTGCTGGCAATCGCTTTTGCCATCGCAAATATCGCTGACACGCAGCCCGTCGACCAGTCAAGTGCTCCCCCGCTGGCAGTGACCGGCTTTTTTATTCTGCTCTGTTTTACCCTGCTGCTTATTGAGCGCATGCTCAGCTTCAAAGTGATTCGGGGATGGCAATATCAACAGCAGCACACTGAGCTTGTTCGCGCCATCCTGAGTATTTTTTTGCTGCTTACCATGGCATTTCTGATTGCAGCGCTCTCTCTCACAGTGACCCTGTGGCTCATAAAGCTGGGTAGCCTCATCGCTTTGCTGATGGCGCTGGAATATCTGCTGCGTGCCATGATGGCAATGGCGCTTCCCCTCTCTGCTGAATCCGAACCCCATTTTCTCACCCGCAGCCTGTTTACAGCGTTGTATCGGTGGCCGCTGCAGCCGGTGGTTCTGTTATTGGGTGCATTTCATCAGCGATTTGGCGTCGATCTTCGTCAGATTCAGGCGTTCCGTTTGTTGGGTAAAAAGCTTCTGCCGGTTACCTGCTGTATCGCCGTTCTGGGCTGGCTACTAAGTGGTTTAACCGAAGTGGAGCTATATCAGCGGGGTATCTATGAACATTTCGGACGCCCGGTAGCCGTTCTCTCTCCTGGCCTGCATATCGGCTTACCCTGGCCGTTTGGACGCGTTATCCCGGTAGAGAACGGCGCGGTGCACGAATTACAGCTTAGCGATAATACGGAAACGAAACAGCCTGCCGCACAGCCGGACAGTGTCGAAGGCCCAGCCCCGCAGAGCAGTTGGCGTCTGTGGGATAACAGCCACGCTACGGACCAATCGCAGGTCATCGCCAGTACCACCATGGACAGCCAGAACTTCCAGATGGTCAATACGGATATACGTGTGATCTGGCGCGTGGGCCTAAGGGATAGGGATGCGCTTAACAGTAAATATCAAACAGAGGATTTGCCGGTACTTATACGCAGCGTTGCACGCCAGGTATTAATGGCACAATTTGCCAGTAAACAGCTCGACCAGCTACTTGATGAACAGCGGGTGACGTTGGCGGCCACGCTTAGCCAGGAAATTCAGCAGCGCCTTACCCAGCTTAATACCGGGGTGGAATTACTGTTTACCCGAATTGAAGCCATCCATCCCCCCGCCGGGGCAGCCGACGCCTATCATGGCGTCCAGGCGGCGCAAATTGCGGGAAATGCCCTGATTGCGCGCGAAAAAGGGTATGCGGCTACCGTCAACAATGAGGCGCAACGCAAGGCCCAGACCGGTTTTGATACCGCAGAAGCTGCGGCAGCAGAAAACCTTTCACGCGCGAGGGCCGCCGCCACCGATTTCTCCGCTGAAGAGCAGGCATGGCAACTGGCGGGAGAGGCATTTATCAACGAGCGACGCTACCAGATCCTGAGTCAAGCGCTGGCCCATACGCCGCTTCTGATCCTTGATAATCATCTACAGGGCGCGAATGAACCCGTACTGGATCTACGCCAGTATCCCGCCTTAACAGACAGTACCGCACCACAGAAGGCCAGTACAAAATGAAGATCACTGCGTTAACCCCTGCCAGAGATGCGCCAAACGCCATTCAGCGGCGGAATGTTCCTCCAGCCCGGTTGCCCGGCAAACGCGCCCTTCGCATCGGCGTGGCGGCACTGCTGGTCATGCTTGCCGTCCTGACGGCTAGTTTGCTGGAAGTCCGCGCCGGCAATGCGACCGTAATCACCCGCTTTGGCGATCCGGTACGCGTCCTTCTCACGCCTGGCCTGGCATGGAGACTTCCGGCCCCCTTTGAGTCTCCTCTGGATGTCGATCTGCGGATTCGCTCCACATCCAGCGGTCTGCAGGACGTAGGCACACGTGACGGGCTACGGGTGCTGGTTCAGGCCTGGGTTATCTGGAAAGTAAAATCAGACGACAAAGATGTGCTGCGTTTTATTCGCGCCGTACAAAACCAGCCGGATGAAGCGACCCGACAAATCCGGACGTTTATTGGTTCTGCGTTGGAAACCACCGCCAGCAACTACGCGCTGTCGGATATCGTCAACGTCGACAGAAAAAAAATCAAAATCGCCCAGCTTGAGCAGCAGTTGCAGACGCAGCTTAAAACACAGTTGCTTAATAGCTACGGCATCGACGTTATCCAGACAGGAATTGAGCGCCTGACGCTCCCTGCTGTAACCCTGAATGCCACTGTTGATAGAATGCGTGCGGAACGCGAAACCATCGCCGCCGAACGTACCGCAGAAGGTAAACGTCTGGCTGCGGAGATCCATTCAAAAGCCGATCGCGACGCCCGCATTCTTGAAGCTGATGCCTCGGTTAAAGCGGCGGCCATTACTGCTGCCGCCCAGCGCGACGCGGCCGGCATTTACGGTAAAGCCTGGCGTAGCGACCCGCAACTCTATGACCTGTTACGCTCGCTGGATACGCTGCGTTCTGTTGTCAATTCCAGTACCCGCATAGTGCTGCGTACTGACGCGGCCCCTTTCAGTACTCTGGTGCAGGAGCCAGCTCCGTTGAAAGAGATAAAACGATGACACCAGCATTGCCGGGCCGTACACCGTGGGGACAGTCCTACCGTATCGCCTTCTTTATGCTGTATGGTACGGCGCTCATTGCCGCCAGCGCGTGGCTTTTATCCTGTATCTATGAGGTCACTCCAGACAGCAGAGCGGTAGTCTTCCAGTTTGGTAAACCGACCCGGGTAGCGAATGCGGGTCTGCTGCTTACCTGGCCGCACCCGGTCGACCGGGTAGAACGCGTGCCAGCCGCAGAACGAATTATGGAGCGCGAGGTCAGGATATTACGCCGCGAACAGCAGTTGGATCTGGTCAATAGCTGGGATCGCGACGGGGACGCCGGCGCTGGTGCGGGTTACTTACTGACAGGTGATGAAGGCGTCGTGCAGCTTGATGTGCGTGTCTTCTGGCGCGTCAGCAATCCCATCCGTTTCGCGCTACAACGCCCACATATTGATCCGCTGATTGACCGCCTGGCCGAACGCGCCGCCGCGGTCGTTTGTATGGAGCGCAATCTGGATGCCATTCTTGTGGCAAAGCCTGAGACACCGAAGAATGACCAGCATTCGGCGGAAGAGCGTATCCGCCTGCGCAGCGATTTTAAACAGAACATGCAGCAAAGCCTCGCGCGAATGGCGGCCAGCGGCAACGATCCGGGAATAACTATTGAGCGTGTAGACATTGTCTCATCGTTGCCGGATAACGCCATTGCGGCATTCAATGCAGTGCTGACCGCCAGCCAACAGGCCGATCAGACAATTGCCGCCGCTCGTACCGCGGCAGCGTTGCTCGCCCAGCAGGCGCAACAGCAGGCCGATCGTCTGATGCAGCAGGCACAGGCCAGCCGTCAAGAAACGCTGGCAAAAGCCAGTACCGATACCCAGACAATATTGCAGCTAGCGCAGGTGCTGCAAGACGGAACAGATGGGGGGCTATTACAACGGCTGTGGCGAGATAACGTCACCCGCATTCTGACCCAAGCCGGACAGGTCGTTGCCGTCGCGCCCGGCGACGACAGCCGTTTAATCTTACAGGGTCTCACGCCACAATCCGCCACGCCGCCTGCCAGCGAGAAAAAACCATGAGTCACCAGTGTAGCCACGGACATATCCACTTTAGCAGCGATCTGCAAACCCCTGCTGAACAGCACCGTATGTCGCGGCAGATCGCGATCGCGATGATCACCATCGGGCTATTGTTATTAAGCCTGCTCTGGCGCGCGATAACGCCGGGCCAGCCGGCTGTCAGCGATATTCTGGCCGGCGTCGCGTGGCTGCTGGTCGCGGTGCCCGTTTTTCGCGCCGGCTGGCACAGTCTGCTGTACCCTGATCTGCACGGCGTAACCGACCAGTTGATCGTCCTGGCAATGCTCGGGGCGTGGGCGCTGGGCGATCTGATGACCGCCGCGTTACTGCCGGTTATCATGATTTTCGGTCACATCCTTGAAGAACGAAGCGTAATGGGTACACGTCAGGCCATTGCCGGCCTGAGCAGACTAGCTTACAGCCGGGCAAGACGTGTGCGTCAGGATGGTTCGCTGGAAAATATTAGCAGCCAGCATCTTCAGCCGGGCGACATCGTAGACATTCGCCCTGGCGATCAAATTCCTGCGGATGGTCGTATTCTTTCTGGCCACGCCAGCATCGATATGGCCTCCATCACCGGTGAACCGATCCCGGTAGAGGTCACAGCGGGAATGTCTGTTTTCGGCGGTACCCTGAATCTGAACGGTTTACTGCGGGTGGAGGTCATCCATACGGGCGAGGAGTCTACGCTGGGGAAAGTTATCGCCCTGATGAAAGAGGCTGAGCAGGCAAAACCTCCGATTACCAGGATGCTAGAGTGCTACGCCGGTCAATACCTTATTCTTGTCCTGTTGATTGCCGCGACTACCTGGTTTTTAACCTATGACAGTCAGGCTATGCTGGCGGTGCTGGTCGCGGCTTGTCCCTGTGCCCTGGTGCTGTCGGCACCAGCAACGTCAATGGCCGGAATCGCCGTGGCCGCACGGCATGGGATATTGATCCGCAATGCAGCTTTTCTGGAGGAGCTGGCGGATGTCGACGCGATCATTATTGATAAAACCGGCACTCTGACCCAGGGCAGGCTACGGCTTGCCGATATCATTCTCACCACGAAACGTCCCAAAGAGGCCGTATTACAGTTGGCCTCGGCTCTCGGCGCGGCCAGTAACCACCCGGTCAGCCGTGCGCTGGCTGAAGCCAGACCGACAGGCACAGATACTGTGCTGCGTGATGTTGAGGAGATTCAGGGACTGGGAGTGATCGCGACCACCAGCGCGGGCCAGGCCCTGCTGGGACGGCGTGAACTGTTTGAACGCTATCGCATAAACGTCTCTCCCCTGCCCGATCATGATGGTCCGGTCGTCGGTGTGGCGGAAGATGGCGCGTTTCTCGGCTGGTTTCTCCTCGATGACGCCATACGCCCGGAGGCACCAGAGGCGATGGCGATACTTAAGACCTTGGGTATTGACCGTCAGCTTCTCCTGACAGGCGATCGACACATCGCTGCGCAACGGGTCGCGCAACAAACCGGGATCGACGAACTGACCGCCGAAGCGCTACCGGCTGAAAAACTCCAGCAGGTCCATCAGGCGGTAAAAGAGGGATGGCGCCCCATGGTCGTCGGAGACGGTATCAACGACGCTCTGGCGCTGAAAGCCGGCGCCGTCGGTATCGCCATGGGCAGCAACGGGGCCGATATCGCGCTGGCGTCAGCGGATGTGGTATTAACCGGCAGCGATTTACGACGCCTGTCCACCGCGGTACGGCTGAGCAGGCAATGCCGCGCCACGCTCAGGGTAAACGTGATTATCGGGCTCGGTTGGACAGTGCTGATCGTCATCGCTGCTGCTATGGGATTTCTTGGCACCGCCGGGGCGCTGGTGGCGGCCATACTGCATAATCTAAGTACGCTTATTGTACTGCTGAATACCGGACGTTTGCTGCAGTTTGACGAAACGAATGAAATTAATGCAACACGGGAAACCCGATAATGTTTTTTCACAAGACATGAAGCATCATGCAACAGCCTTTATTACGCTGCGCGGAGGGCAGGTCCGCCCTGTCAACACGCTCTATGATGAATGCATAAAATGGCCTATTTTTGAGCATAGATACTGTTGTTACTTTGAAATAAATATGAACACTTTTTCAGCAATAACGTCTGGTGTTCAAATGGCCTCAGGGTATAGATTGATTCTCTGGTCCCCGTTGATGAGAAATAATATGAGAGTATCAAGTATCATTGGAGCGACGTTGTTAGCGACCTCCTTCCATGCAGCAGCATTTGTTTCAAAATCGCCTGTTCCTGTTGGCCAGAAAGTTAATATAACAAGTATATCCTATGGTGGTCATGCTATTCCCTCAGAAGCAGCGAACGGAGGAGTGACACAAATTATACCTATCCAGGGCTGTAACTGCGCCTTTTGCACAGCACTGCGCGGGGCCATGAGTTGAGTCTCGCCTCCTCGTTGTAGGTTCGTTCGATCTATACCCATCATAGGGCTGCGGCCACATGCCATTGCATTAAATGTGGTTTTATGGAACAAGTATTTAGTGATGGTGATTACTCTTGTCATCCGCTAAATACAAAGCATATATATTCTGAATCTCCTGATTCAATTATTCTTGTTCCCTCAGTATTTTGGTTTTTCTGGCATTTATAATTGCATTCACTATAATCTTTCTCTTTTTTAATAGCACCCATTTATTCACAACATTATTTTCATGAACTTAATTCAATCAATTACTAATTATTTTCACCTCACAAAATATATTACACCAAAAGCTATATACCCGCAGGGGCGTCTGAACTCTGACCTGCTCCCGGTTGATTAATACTCGCTTCACTCATCGGCTTGGTGATGTCGTTACGCCCGGGGAATACCAGCTTATAACGCCCTGTGACTGCTTGAATTTCTTGTAACGCTGCTATCACCTGATCGGAGAGAGGCACCTGATGTGGCCGCCGCATCTTCATCCTATCTACCGGTACTTCCCATACTTGTTTATCGAAATCAAATTCTTTCCATTCCGCCATACGAAGTTCAATGGTACGAACACCCGTTAGCATCAGAATCCGTATTGCCAGACGGGTTATTGGGCTGCCAGAATAAGCGGCCAGTGCCTGTTGTAAGAAGGCCGGAAGTTCATCCGCTAACAGATGAGGGTAATGGACAGATTTAGGCGCAGTTAACGCACTTGCCAACTCTGAGGCTGGGTTAGTTTCAGCGCGGCCGGTGTCAATAGCGTAACGAAAGACCTGGTTGCAGGCCTGCCGAATTTTACGCAGTTTATCCATCACTCCACGTTTTTCGAGTTTACGAAGCGAACTGAGGATCTCGAGCGGCTTTATCTCTGCAATTGGACGCTTGCCAATATCAGGGAATATATCGTTTTCAAAGGTTTCCATAATGTCTTCAGCGTACCCCTTAGACCAATTAGGGCGTTTGTACTCATGCCATTCCAACGCGATAGCGTTGAAAGTGTTTTCTACATTAGCCTTCTGAGCCAATTTTTCAGCTTTCTTCTCTTCGCTCGGATCGCCACCTAAAGCAACAATCTTGCGAGCTTCTTCTCGTTTCATTCGGGCATCTGCCAAAGAGATGTCAGGATAAACCCCGATAGAAAGTTTTTTCTCTTTACCAAAAACACGGTACTTGAAGCACCAGTACTTCCCACCATTAGGCTTTACTAACAGATACAAGCCGCAGCCATCGGTGAGCTTGTATTCTTTTTCTTTGGACTTTGCAGTATCAATCTGTCGTGCATTTAGTGGCATATGGGGCCTCTAATTTCCATTGAACGAGATGAGCCCCCTCAAAGGCACCCAGATACCGCTTGATTTGGGTATAACTGAGTTGACTTCGATAGAACTCGTGACAGAAAAATCCAGTAATTTCAGGGGGTATAAAGGAGAAAAAGAGAATTTAGTAGAGGTGTGATTGCTGAAAATGGTACGCCCTACAGGATTCGAACCTGTGACCTACGGCTTAGAAGGCCGTTGCTCTATCCAGCTGAGCTAAGGGCGCATTGCGCGGATGCCCCACCTTTGCGGTGGAAACGGCTGGAATTATACGGTCAGCGCCTGATGAGTCAATGTATTTTCCGCTGGCTGCTTGCTTAGTGAACGGCTACGGGCAATTTCGCACCATCCTTCCTGTTTCCAGGACAATTCCTCACAGCTACTTGCCTCTTTTCCGTACATTTACCAGGAAAAATCGTGCCGCGCTTTAAGTATTTGTCCCTGTGTGCGCCTCGTTTAGGGCGTCACACTGAAGCTGTTGTTTGCAAAAAATAGGGACAGGGAGCCGCCACACCGCTATGTCAGATACCTTGCTGGACTACAGACTCAAATTCGAACCGATTGTACAACTCGATAACGATGCCCTTTACGGCTACGAAGTTCTCAGCCATTTGCCAGAGATCGGCAATGTTGATGGCTGGTTCAGACAACAAACGCCCGAAAAATTACTCCAGTGCTTCCGTAACCAGGCACAAAACCTAACCTTCCCTAAACCGCAGCACAGATTCTTCCTTAACCTGCCCATTAACGTTCTGCTTTGTACAACGTTGTTTATGGAGCTCCTGGCATTATGTCGACCCAATTTAATGATTGAAATCCAGGATGCGCAGGCATTTTTCCGCCTCGGCGGTGCAGAGCAGCGACGGGTGCAGCGCAATATCGCCCGCCTTGAATACACCGGTACCGCAATCTGGCTTGATGATCTTAATGAGGAATCGATCATCGCCTTTGCCAGCGCGGAATGGCGTGTCTCCGGCGTCAAGCTGGATAAAAACGCCTTCTGGCAGCTTAGCCGCACGCCAGAGCGCCTGCGCCGTATCTTGCGCCATGCCCGACAATTCGCCAACGGCATACTGGTGGAAGGAATAGAGACCGCTGCGCAACGTGACATAGCCCGTCTGGCGGGGGCGCAATTTGGGCAAGGCTTTTTATGGCCCGCACGGTTTGCTTCACAGGAGTAAAACAGGTTCGCGAGGGAAAAATGCGCACAGTAATACGCAGGGAAAAAAATCGCCGTCATCAGGCTGACCACACCGTTTTACCCAACCGGGAGCGCACACCGCAGGTGTTTGATAAACTGGAGCATCTTAGCCAGCAACTCAACTTTACGCTGCCAGAATGCGTGATCAGCCAGTTGCTGATCTCAACCGATGGTTTTCTGGTTTACGCATGGCGCCGCTGCCTCTTTTCGGTAAAACGTAGCGCAGTATTCCCTTCGCTGGAGTCGGCCCTGCATCGACTGGAAGATCGCGCACTTTCACGCCTAATCGTTGACATGGAGAGCCTGACAACCTCGCGCTTTTCGGCGCTGGAAACCCTGCGACAACTGGCGCAAAGCCATCCTGATTTACACATCTATTTACTAGCGGCCGGCCATGACCCTGCTTTGCTTAACTTTTTGCGCGCCTGCGGCCCGTTTCATATCCTCAGGCGGGATCTTCCCATTGCCCCATTCAGGCAAGCACTGCTGACGCCACCGGACCCGCATAACGCTTCTCCACCTTTTCAACCTGCACAGTGGCGGCTCATTTGTATCCTGGCGCAAGGCGAGAGTCTGAAATGCGCTGCCCGGCAGCTAAATCTTCCCTACCATCGGGTGGCATACCGGCTCGCCAGGTGTCTGGCACAACTTGGGCTACCGGACAGGCAGAGCTTCCTCCACCTGCTGCACCGGTTAACGCTGGATGCGAATCGTTAAAATCGAAAAGCGCAAGGGTTATTCCCACGGCCTGTTTAAGAAATGGCTTAACGAGTTGTGCTTGCTAAGAATATTTTTCACAAAAATATAACAATCATAAATAATCCTGGGAACAGACCTGCGTTTTAAGCCGCAGCCTATCTATTGAAAACTAAGTCATTTACCGACTGTTCATCATAATAATTGACAGAAAATAAATTAACACAGACAAAACAATCAGATTAATAGATTATATTACCCGACAAAAACAAAATAAAAAACCACCAAAATACAAAAATACAAATTATAACTTCATTCTGGTATTTAAATATTCTTCATTACAGAACTTCATATTCAAAGATTTATCCCCATTACTCATCAGACTTTTCTGATGAAACTTCCCAGGTATAATTGATTTGGCTTATTAACAAATAAGAATTTTCTCTGTACCAGTACGAATCTGATATTTTCCACATTCGCAGGCTGCGAGTGGAAATAGCGTTATAAACAAGGATGTTGCCGATTTCCCTATGGAACTATTCTCCGTCACAGAATAATTGAATTTAAAACTTCCTTTCAACGTCTGTGGCACACCTGCGTAGACGTAGTATTAAAAAATCTGAGGCATAAAAAAATGAAACCAGCTTCCGTTATCATTATGGACGAACATCCTATTGTCAGGATGTCGATTGAAGTATTGTTAGAGAAAAACAAGAACGTCGAAGTGGTACTGAAAACAGATGATAGCCGTACCGCCCTTGATTATATCCGTGCTCAACCTGTCGATCTGGTTATTCTGGATATTGAATTACCTAAAACGGATGGTTTTTCTTTATTGAGAAGAATCAAAGCGATACGAGAGGATGTTAACGTACTTTTTTTGTCATCGAAATCCGAATCATTTTATGCAGCACGTGCAATCCGCGCGGGCGCCAATGGTTTTGTCAGCAAACGAAAAGATCTTAATGATATCTATAATGCCGTAAAAATGATTCTGGCCGGATACTCTTTTTTCCCATCAGAGACGCTGACCTATATAAACCATCCGGGAAAACGGAAAGGAGAACCACGGGATATGCCGTTATCCAACCGGGAAGTAACAGTATTACGATACCTGGCTAACGGATTATCAAACAAAGAGATTGCGGAACAATTATTATTGAGTAACAAGACAATAAGCGCTCACAAATCAAATATCTTTGCCAAACTTGGGGTTCACACAATTGTCGAACTGATTGATTACGCGAAAAGCCACGAATTGTTGTAGAAAATACTCCCGGGAGAGTGTTCCGGGAGTATTTTTTATTGGTGAGGCGTTAATAATAATTAATGGTAAACGTCGCATCAGCACTGGCACTGCCCGGTGGGGGATTATCCGCCAGCGCAATGTAATTGGCGTAAAAGCGCAGTGTCGCATTACCGTCGCTGTCCACGGCGACAGGCTGGCTGGCTTTTTCCAGTGCCAGCGACATGCGATCGTGGTCGCGTAGCTCAATGGCCACCTTTTGCGCCATCGCGCTGTTGCTCAACGCCAGCAGCGATGTACCATTTGCAGAAATCCCCGAAAAAGTAATCGACGCGCTACCCGGCGGGCAGCCTGCCAGCCGTAGAGTGAACGGCACCAACGGCGTTGTGCTGCCCGCGGTTTGCAGTTGTTTTGTGGGCCATCTCCCCAGTTCCACGGTTTTGTGACTGTCAGCCATCTCAACATAACAACTGAAATCCACCACATTACCGCGTAGTTCGATGTTGATCTCTCCGAGTGAGGTGTCAGCCTGAGTAACGGCGCTAAACAGCACCGCCAGCGACAACAGAGGGCCTAATTTTTTCATCGCGACACCTTAGTCGTAGTCCACACGCAGATAACCGCGTGCGGTAAAGGGGCCTTCGGCCGGTTTGTTGCCGTTGACACTGACCGGCCAGGCGCGGATACCAACGTTCGCCGCCGCGTTGTCATCAAGCTGAAAGGGGATCTTGCTGGTCATATTATTCGGCGTCAGCGGCGTACCGCTGGCATTCGCCACGACAAAGCCCAAATCCGGGTTATCCGAAACCATCGTTCGCCCGCTGACTTTTTCCGCTTCCAGCCGCATTGAGAGATAAGCCTGCGCCGCCACGTTGGTGCACTTGATCGCCACCGTTTTGCTTTGGGGCGTGACGCCTTGCGGCCGGTTACCGGCTCCGGCCTGGCTGAACAGCGCCGCACCGATATCGCCAAAATCAAACTCCACCACCTGCCCGGCATTCACTTCACAACTTTGCGGCACTTCCACTTTGCCGCTGTAGCTGATGGTATAAACCGGCGTGGTCAGCGCATCCGTATTGCCTGAAGTGACATACACGGTAAACATCGTCTGGCGCGGGATCGGCACCATATTGATAAATGGCCGCGTAACCTTCAGTTTGAAAATTAGCTTCGAGTCCATCACCCCAAACGGTTTTTGCTTCGAAACATTGGGGTGCGTCCCCATGCGAATATAGTTCTTCGGCGGATAAAACATGCCTGACGCGCTGTCAGTAATGCTCATCGCTCCTTGTAAATAGTCATTAAGCTTCAGGTAGCTGTAGCCATTTTCCACGCTTTGCACCGGCAGTTCGCTGACATAGCTGCGATAGGTATAGTTGACGGTCGTTCCGGCCGGGCACACAGCCTGCACGCCAACCCAGCCGGATTTATCCGGCAGCGTCACCACTTGTCCCACTTGATTATTGCTGCTGGTAAACACATTCGACAGATCATAAAAGATATCCGTAGGCGTGCCGTTGACATTTGAGCATATAGTTGCCTGCACTGAGGTTGCCGCAGTCAGTAACAGCACACCGCAAAACCCGACAGAAAATCTCTTCATCTGATGATCCTTATTATTTGCAACTGGCGCTTGCCATAGCCACCGCCTGCTGGAGACTGGCTTCCGGCAGCGCGTAGCGGGCGCGACACTGTGATGCCGCATCCTCGCCCCACTGCACCCACAGTTCGCCTTGCAGGGGGAGGCCGCTCAAATAGATCTGCCCATCTTCGCCCGCCATACTGGTCACACCGCTGGTGGTTTCACGCACTACGGAACCAAACGGCACCGGGCGATTGCCGCGGAGTACGGTGATCAACGCGCGCGCGCCAATTCTTGTGTCGAAACGGGCGCGCACCAGCGCGCCTTGTGTCGGCACTACGCTGCTGACGCTGTTTTCCACATCGGTGTGGTTATCCATGGTATTGATATCCAGCGCGACGCGGTTGTAACGATACACCGTGGCATAAGGCATCACGGCGTAACCACGCCAGTCGGTCTTCACGCCGGTCTGGTTTTCGATGCTGACTCCCTTCGCGCCCGGCGCTTTGATCAGTACATTGGTATCGCCCAGCGGCTGGCTGAAGGTCACGCCATCGGCATGGCCCACCAGGCCGCCACTGAGCTGCCAGTTATATTCATGCTGATTGCGATCGTAGTTGTATCCCATACCCAGCGTGCCCCAGCCTGCCTGCCAGTTCGCGCTGGCGTTACCGCTATACCCGTTGCGACTGTGTCCTTGGCTGACGCTGTAATTCAGGTTGCGCCCTTCCAGCAGTGTGCCGCCCACGCCGCTCTGCCAGTTGTTTTGTCCGTTGCTGTTGCGGCTGGCGTTGAAACTGGCATAGGCCCGATCGAAGACGCTTTCACGGCTGTAACGCCGGCCGGACAGCGCGCTGAACGGCACCGAAATATTGAGAGCCACGATACGATCGGCACGATTGCTGCCAGGGGATTCGTTCCACGACCACGATAAGGAATAACTCATCCCCTGCCAGCCGCTGGCATAGCCCAACTGATACCAGGTATTGGCTTTGTCGCTGTTCCAGTAGGTTTGCTGGCTACCGGAAAGGTACAGCGACCCGTAGTCGCCAAAGTTCTGTGAAATGTTGACCTGCACACGCCCTTTCTTGTTGTTATTCAGGTTGTGATAGTGAGTGATAACTCTTTTTGTCTGTCGCGTGCCGTCGCTCTCCTCTTCGTACTCATAACCTTCCATATTGCGGTAGGCGACGTCATCCAGCGTATAGAAGCCCCGCGTGGAGTAGCGATAGCCCAGTAGCTGGAAGTTGGTGCCGTATTGGTTAAGGGATTTGGCGTACAAAAAACGCAGCGACTGTCCCTGATGGCGGCTATCATCAGCCAGTTCACTCCAGGCATGAGTTAAATCCAGCGAAACAGCCCCCCAGTCGCCAAGGTTTTTCCCAAGACCCGCGACAAACCCTCGGTAACGCTTAGCCAGCTGCGTACCGCTGTAGGCGGTATAGCCTTCCGGTAGCCCACCGACGATCGTGCCCTGGACAAAAAAGGGCGATGATTGCTGGTTGTTGCCGCTGCGGTAATCCCCGGCAACCAGGTCATATTTAATGCGGCCTTCACGCTGCAACAGCGGCACGGTTGAATACGGCACCGTATAGCGTTGCTGGCTACCATCTTTCTCGTCCAGAGTAACCTCAAGATCGCCGCTCGATGAGGTCGGGTTCAAATCCGTGATGGCGAACGCGCCAGCTGCAACGTAGCTTTGATAAATGACATAACCGTTCTGGCGAATCGTCAGTTTTGCCGGTGTGCGGGCAATACCGCGTACCGTCGGCGCGTAACCTTGCAGGCTGTCAGGATACATACTGTCAGCGGAATAGAGCCGAACACCGCGAAAGCCAAGGCTGTCAAACACCTCGTTACCGGTATTGCTGTCGCCCATCACCAGTTCGCTTTTGAGCGGCACAATAGCGCGCTGAAGCCAGCTGGCACTGCTTTTCCAGTCGCGGGTATGTTCGTTGCCGCTGCGGCTATAGCGCCACGTACTGTTATTTCGTAGCCGCCACGGGCCATAGTTGAGGCCGCTTTGCAAGCTGAAAAAATAGTTATCGCTGTCCGTGCTTCGGCTGCCGGTAAAGCTGTAGTTCAGCAGCGCAGCGGCGATCCCCTCATCCCACTCTTCTGGCGGAATATAGCCGCGCGCGCTGTTCTGCATTGAGGCCTGCGGTAACCCTACATTCAAACGCATGGCAGAAAAATCAAAGTTAGCTTCCGCACCAGGGATAACTTCCGCGAGGTTAATGCATTGCGGATCCTGAGCCTGGGCGATCGCCGGGAAAGCCTGCACATTCACCCCAAGCCGCTTCAACCCGTCAACGCTAAAACAAGGTGTCAGACCGCCAGCTGCGGAAGCTGCGGCATTATGGGAAATGTCAAAACGCAGATCCTGAGTGGCGACGAATTCATCATTGCGCCAGATATCCACCCGATAGACGCCAGCCGGTTGATGGCCTTTTTCAAAGCGCGACAAATCCGCTACTGCGGCAGCATCCTCCGATAAAAATGCCGGATTGAAGTAGCTCTCCGCACGCCCTGGCGCCGGATACAACACAGCCAGTATCGGCAACGCCAATCGCGCGTAAACCGGGCACCTGAGGTTAGTGATGATCATCGTCTTTCACCCGCGCACTTAAGGCAGGCTGGCGGTTTTTACCGAGGTTACCGCACCGTAATCGTTCACCGTCTGGAAAGACACATTACCCATCGCATCAGGCGGTAGCAGTAACTGACTGCTGCTTTTCGGTGCGACCATCACGTTATCGAGCTTCTGCTTACCCACCTGTAAATTCACTAGAGTGATGTAGTAAGCCGAAGGGTTGGTAATCTTCAGACGTTGGTCAACGCGAGAAAATTGCAGCAGCCCCGGCGCGTCTTCCGCCAAACCAGGCAGCGCTTGCGGACGCACGAACAGCTTGATGCGCGACAGGATTGCCAATTGCAGAACGTTTTTGCCGTTCAGACTCGCTTTATCGACGGACGGAATAGCTTTGACATTCATCCAGAACAGCGATTCGCGATCCGTTGGCAACGGCTGCCCGGCATAAATAATGCGCAATGTGTTTTCGCTTTTCGGCTCGCTAACAAATAAAGGCGGCGTGACCACAAACGCTTTCTCTTTCTCGCCCCGGTTGTTCTCAATCCACGAATTCACCAGAAAACGCTCTTTGCTGTCACTGTTGGTGATCGACAGTGAGGTCTGTTTTGCATTTGCCGGGTAAATTACCCGGGTAGCGCCCAGAGCAATTCCACCAGCAGCATGTACCAGTGGCGTAATAATCATTAACAGGCCCATTATCCAGCCTGATTTAAGTATTGTGTTCATCGTGAAAATAACTCGTTAGATTCGCCTGATACTCAGCGAAATAAATCAGGGATAGACCAAGGTAAACCAGACGTCGGAATAAAGATGTCCCGGCATAATATTTTCCGCGATGGCCCGATAGCGAGCGGTGAAATGAAATGTCATCTCTTCGGCGGAAATCGCCACCCAGGATGTCGGCAAGGTATTGGGAATAATTTGCCGCTGCTGTTGATCAAACAGCGCCACCCCCACGCCTTTTGCCCCTTCACCTCCCGTACCGCGCGCGACAAACACCAACGGATCTTCCTGCGGCGTATCGCCGGAAAACAGCACGCCGACATATCGGGAAACATCGCTGGCGCAATCCACCAGACGCAGAGTAAAAGCCGCACTGGTGGGGGCAAAGCTACCTACGCCTGAGAAAGCATTAGTGCGGTACTGACCCATTTGCACGCGTAAATCTTCGCTCTCCGACGCCACCGCGCAGGCACCGTTTACCAGCGATCCGCGCAGATGAATCTGGCCGCTGTCCAGCACCACTGTCTGTGCCAGCACCGGTAACGTGCCCATTATTAGCGCCAGAGCAGCAACGTTTTTCATCATTGGTTATGACTCACCTTACGCTGTAAGAAGCCTCATCCCTGAGGCCGTACCCTCCTTAATAGTCCGCTGCCTTATTCGTATTTCATGATAAAAGTGGCATCGGCGTTGGCCTGCCCTGGTGTGGCAGTCGCTGCGGTGGCTTTGTAACGCGCGGAGAAGTGCAGCGTGTTTGTGCCCTCTACCAGCGCCTGCGCGGTAGAGAAAGTGGCCCCATCAGGTTTGAGTGCGGTTGAGGTGTTATCGAGAATTTCGATACCCACGCCGCTTGCCGTGGAGCCGTTATCTGCGGAAGTCAGCGCCAGCAACGCAGCATTGGTGGCATCAGTCTGGCCGGAGAATGCCACCGCAGCGGTTTTCGCCACACTTGGATCGCAGTCATTAAGCACAATGCTGAACGGCACTTGCGCCGTGGTGTCGCCCACCTTGCTGAAAGAAGCGGTACGATACTGGCCCAGCGTCACGGTCTGTTCAGACGATTTAGTGCTGACCGCGCAGGCCGCGTTCACCAGTTCCCCTTCAAAATGAACGCTCCCGCCGCTGACGCTGACCGGGTTCGTTATCGGATCTTCAGCCTGCGCTGCGCCCGCCATCAGCAGCAAACTTACTGCAACTGAAGAAGCCATTAATTTCATATTCATTGGTTTTCCTTGAAAAACGCATATCCGGCTTCGGCCTCCTGCCGAATACCGTTTGATTCCTGACGACACTTGATGCCAGTTAAAATATCTTCTTCCTGTAAAGATATAATTCAGTCGAGATTCACTTCCTGCTTTTTTCCTCTCACCTGGAAAGAACAGTAAAATTAATCTCTGCGGGCAGAACGATTGCCACCGCAATAAAGTAAACGCGTAGTGAAGATGAAAATATCCGCCAGGACTTTAATTTTCCTAAGGGGATTCTTAATAGGATCTAAGAAATAACCTGGTCAGAGTATTCGAATGAATCAACAAATAGCGCGTCACCCGGTGCGATGCCTGACGTAGCCCCGCATTTCCTAAGGGTGATGAATTGTTGAAATTTCGTTAAAATCGGGACCGCGCGGGGCATTTTCCGCTCTCCGCCCTCCCCTTTGCAGGTGAAATACGCAAACGATAACTGACAGCACGCCGCGCTTCTGACAAAATAGTCACATCCCCCTTAGTTGAAACGACAGATGGAATCCTCTCTCTGATGGCAGCAAAGATTATTGATGGTAAAACGATTGCGCAGCAGGTGCGCTCTGAGGTTGCGGAAAAAGTACGGGCGCGCGTTGCGGCCGGGAAACGCGCCCCAGGCCTGGCAGTCGTACTGGTTGGCAGCAACCCGGCATCGCAAATTTATGTCGGCAGCAAGCGCAAAGCCTGTGAGGAAGTGGGTTTCATCTCCCGCTCTTACGATCTTCCTGAAACCACCAGCGAAGCCGAGTTGCTGGAACTTATCGACAAGCTGAACGCCGATGTCACCATCGACGGTATTCTGGTGCAGTTGCCTCTGCCCGCCGGTATCGACAATGTGAAGGTGCTGGAACGTATCGCACCGGATAAAGACGTCGACGGTTTCCATCCGTATAACGTGGGTCGCCTGTGCCAGCGCGCGCCGCGTCTGCGTCCCTGCACACCGCGCGGGATCGTGACGCTGCTGGAGCGCTATAACATTGATACTTTCGGCCTCAACGCCGTTGTGATCGGCGCTTCCAATATCGTCGGCCGCCCGATGAGCATGGAGCTGCTGCTGGCGGGCTGCACCACCACCGTGACGCACCGTTTCACCAAAAATCTGCGTCACCACGTTGAGAATGCCGATCTGCTGATCGTCGCGGTCGGTAAACCGGGCTTTATTCCGGGCGAGTGGATCAAAGAAGGCGCGATTGTTATCGATGTCGGCATTAACCGCCTGGAAAACGGCAAAGTGGTCGGCGATGTGATCTATGAAGAAGCCGCGGCCCGCGCGGCGTATATTACCCCGGTTCCGGGCGGTGTCGGCCCGATGACCGTCGCCACCCTGATCCAGAACACGCTGCAAGCGTGTGAAGAATATCATGATGTAGAAGGCGCATAAGATGGCAACATTTTCCCTGGGAAAACACCCGCACGTAGAGTTGTGCGATCTGCTGAAACTGGAAGGCTGGAGTGAGAGCGGCGCGCAAGCGAAAATCGCCATTGCTGAAGGCCTGGTGAATGTAGATGGCGCGGTGGAAACGCGTAAACGCTGCAAAATCGTCGCCGGTCAGACGGTCAGTTTTGAAGGCCAGAGCGTGACCGTCATCGCCTGAGCACCTGCCAAAATGCCGGATGGCGCTGTACTTTTCAGCGCCTGCAAATGATGAGTCTCCAGGCCGGATCAGGCGATAGCCGCCATCCGGCCTTTCTTATTTAATCACCCCCGCAATCATCACGGTTTATTACCGATCAACCTCAAATAATCATTAATTGATCTGGCTGAATGTAAAAATTTAGTTGCAGCTTTTTTGCCCTTATCTCACGATAAGTAGAACGTTCTACTAAAACGTTCTACTGACAATAATAACGCGCAAAATGCGCAACTTCGGGGGAAATCAGCATGAGTCTGATATCAGGGTTTGTTAAATCGCTGTCTAAATTATCGATGATTGGTCGCGCACTGATGCTGCCGATCTCGCTGTTACCGGCTGCGGGCTTATTACTGGCCTTCGGCGACAAATTCCATCTGCCGCTGATGATGAACGCAGGCGGCGTCATTTTTGATAACCTGCCCATGCTTTTCGCCATCGGTTCGGCTGTCGGGCTGGCGTCCGAATCCGGGATTGCGGCGCTGTCGGCGGCAGTATCGGTGTTTGTCACCAACATCACTATCGGCACCATGTTAGGCATTACGCCGGAGATGGCCTCGCAGGGCGGGAAATACTCCATGGTGGTCGGGATCCCGACGCTGCAAATGGGCGTTTTTGGCGGCCTGATCTGCGGTATTCTCGCCGCCTGGTGCTATAACCGCTTCCACACGATGCAGTTGCCGGAGTTTCTCGGCTTCTTCTCCGGCAAGCGCTTTGTCGCCATTGCCACGGCGTTCCTGTCATTTGTGCTCGGTCTGCTGCTGCCGTATGTCTGGCAACATATCCAGGCGGGTATCGATGCGCTGTCGGTGATCGTCAACGGCGATAACCAGGCAGCTTCGACCTTTATTTTCGGGCTGGTAGAACGCGCGTTGATCCCGCTCGGCCTGCACCACATCTGGTATCCCTCATTCTGGTATTCGTTTGGCAATTACACCACGCAGGCCGGTCAGGTGATCCACGGCGACCAGACTATCTGGTTCAAGATGCTGGAAGAAGGGGTGAAATCGTTCAGCAGCGACACCTACCAAAACGCCGGTAAATTTATGCAAGGTGAGTTCCCGTTGATGCTGTTCGCGCTTCCGGCGGCTTGCCTTGCGATGTACCACGAAGCGCAGACCCGCAACAAAAAGATTGCTTTCGGTATCCTCTTCTCGGCGGCGCTGACCTGCTTCCTGACCGGGATCACCGAGCCGGTTGAATTTACCTTTATCTTTGTCGCGCCGATCCTCTATGTCTTTAACGCCATCATGGCGGGCCTGGCCTATATGACGATGTACCTGCTGCACGCGCACATCGCCAAATCGTTCTCTGCCGGCTTTATTGATTATCTGTCGTTCGGCATTCTGCCTTCGTTTAACGGCTATCAGACTAACTTCCTGAACGCTATTATCGTCGGTATTCCGATGGCGCTGATTTACTACTTCACCTTCCGCTTTGTGATCCGCCGTTTTGATGTCAAAACGCCAGGCCGTACCGACGTGACCGCTGTGGCGGACGATAAAACCGATACCGAGCTGGCGACCGAAATTATCGGCCTGCTGGGAGGTGCGCAGAATATTGATTCCGTGGGTTCCTGCATCACCCGTCTGCGCCTCGAAGTGGCGAAGAGCGAAATGGTGGATAAAGATGGACTTAACGGGCTGGGCGCACGCGGTGTGGTATTTGTGGGCGACAGCGGTATTCAGGTGATTTTTGGCGCGAGGGCGCAATTTATCGCACAAACCATGTCCACGATGATCGGCAAATAATAATATGCCGGATTGGCGCCTCTGCGGTAGCCTAACCGAGGCGCTAACCCGGCGGATAAGCAGGAAATTCAGGGAGCAGAGTTGAAGAAAGTCAGCATTATTGATGTTGCAAAACAGGCGGGCGTTTCCGTTTCCACCGTCTCGCTGGTGCTGCGTCAGAAAGGGAAAATATCAGAAGCCACGATCGAGAAAGTCCATGCGGCGATCGCGGCGCTCGGCTATGTGCAAAACGTCGCGGCGGCTAACCTGCGCGCCAACACCTCCAACCTGATCGGGCTTATCCTGCGCGATTTCAGCGACAGTTTTTCCATCAAAGTGATGGCCAGTATCGTTCAGGAACTGGAAACGCAGGGATATATGGTGTTCCTCGGCCAGCCGCTTAATGATGGTGAACATCTTGAACGCTGCCTGCTCTCCTTCCAGCAACAGGGCGTGGCGGGCGTGATTTATCTTGCCTCGGATACGCGCAGCGCCTCGCTGCCTGAACAGATCCGCCAGTGTCACCTTCCGCTGGTGGTCGTTTCACAGTCACTGCTCAACGAGAACTGCGATTTAGTGATGCGTGATAACCGGCAGGCGGCGAGCCTGGCGACGCGCTACCTGATTGAACGCGGACACCGCAGTATTGCCTATATTGGCGGCGTCGAGGGCGATTTACTTCGCCAGCAGCGGCTACTGGGTTTTCGCAGCGCAATGAGCCAGCATGGGCTGGTGCTGCGCGAAGGTTCAACGCCGGATTGCAGCGACGACACCCAGGCGGCAAGCTACGCCACCCGGCAGTTGCTGGAAAATAACAACACCATCACCGCCCTGCTCTGCCACTCCCCGGCGGCGATGATTGGCTCGATATCCGGCATTCACCACACCGGGCGCACCATCGGCAAGGATGTCTTTCTCTCTCAACAAGTTGCGCTAATAGGCTTTGAGGATATGCTGCACGTCAACCTCACCTCGCCCTCGTTCACCTATGTCTCTTCTGCCAGTGAAGAGACCGGGCGCCAGGCTGCCGGGCTGATGCTGCGCAAACTGAAAGAACCAGAATTACAGACCCAGCGCATTACGCTCTCCGGGCAGCTTATCGCCCGTGAGTCAGCGTAATTAACCGCGGCGAGATAGAGGCGTTGTTAATGATGCGCCCGCCTATCGGCTGCTGGGTTTTCATGATTTTTATCGCTTCCTGAGCGCAGCGAAAACTGGCGTGGTCATTTGTCATACGCAGGAAAATTCGCCCTAAAATTTATGCGATCACGGGTAGATTCGGAAAAGCACGCAGTCATTCCCGTTCGTGCAATGGCTATAATCTCGCTTTTCTTCAGGGACATACCTCATGCCAACGATCGTTACTCATGCTGCCGTTCCTCTGTGCCTGGGCTTAGGGCTGGGTAATAAAGTCATTCCGCGCGGGTTATTAGTGGCAGGGATTGCACTGGCGATGCTGCCAGATGCCGACGTGTTAGCCTTTAAATTCGGCGTCGCCTACGGCAACGTTTTTGGTCATCGCGGATTTACCCACTCGCTGCTGTTTGCCTTTGTCGTACCGCTGCTGGTCGCGTGGTTTGGGCGAAAACGGTTCAAAGCCAGCCTGCTGCGCTGCTGGGCATTTTTAACGGTTTCGCTGTTATCGCACAGCCTGCTGGATTCAATAACCACCGGCGGTAAAGGCGTCGGCTGGCTGTGGCCGTGGTCAGATGAACGCTTCTTTGCGCCCTGGCAGGTGATTAAAGTCGCACCGTTTGCTCTGTCACGCTACACCACGCCGTATGGTCACCAGGTGATCATTTCTGAGTTGCTGTGGGTGTGGCTGCCAGGTGTGATAGTGATGGGTTTATTGTGGTGGCGCAGGCGTTAAAGGGGATGGCAGTTTTCGTGTTAACTGGCGTTGTGCAGGCCGGATAAGCACCATCCCACGCTCGTTACCGAATGGCAGAGAAAAACACACCAGAGATAAAAAAAGCGGCCGAAGCCGCTTTTTTCTTACTTACGACGCCAGGTCGTGCCCTGCGGACCATCTTCCAGCACAATGCCCATCTCATTGAGACGGTCACGCGCCGCATCGGCTGCCGCCCAGTCCTTCGCTTTACGCGCATCAAGGCGCTGCTGGATCAGTTGTTCAATCTCAGCCACTTCGCTGTCATCCGCCTGCGCACCGCTTTGCAGGAAAACATCCGGCTCCTGTTCCAGCAAACCAAGTACGCCCGCCAGCTTGCGCATATGTGACGCCAGCGCATTGGCCGCATACGCATCTTCCGTTTTCAGACGGTTCACTTCACGCGCCATGTCGAACAGCACCGAGTAGGCTTCCGGCGTGTTGAAATCATCATCCATTGCTTCCACAAAACGCGCTTCAAACGCCTCGCCACCTTCCGCCGACACGGTGCTGTCTGTACCGCGCAGTGCGGTGTAGAGACGCTCCAGTGCAGAACGAGCCTGCTTGAGGTTCTCTTCGCTGTAGTTCAACTGGCTGCGGTAGTGACCGGACATCAGGAAGTAGCGGATGGTTTCCGCGTCGTAATACTTCAGCACATCGCGCACGGTAAAGAAGTTACCCAGCGATTTGGACATCTTTTCGCGGTCAACCATTACCATGCCGGAGTGCATCCAGTAATTCACGTATTCGCCGTCATGGGCGCAGGTAGATTGCGCGATTTCGTTTTCATGGTGCGGGAACATCAGATCAGAACCGCCGCCGTGAATGTCGAAATGTGAACCGAGCTGTTTGCAGTTCATCGCCGAGCACTCGATGTGCCAGCCCGGACGCCCTTCGCCCCACGGCGACTGCCAGCTCGGCTCGCCCGGCTTGGACATTTTCCACAACACGAAATCCATTGGGTTGCGCTTGATTTCAGCGACTTCCACGCGCGCACCCGCCTGCAACTGATCCAGATCCTGGCGCGAAAGCTGGCCGTAAGTCGGATCCGTCGGCACCGAGAACATCACGTCGCCGTTGTCAGCCACATAAGCGTGACCGCGTTCCAGCAGGCGTTCGGTGATTTCAATAATTTCGTGGATATGGTGCGTCGCGCGCGGCTCGCTGTCCGGGCGCAGAATATTGAGCGCGTCAAAATCCTTATGCATCTCGACGATCATACGATCGACCAGCGCAACAAAGCTTTCGCCGTTTTCATTCGCACGTTTAATGATTTTATCGTCAATATCGGTGATGTTACGTACATACTTCAGCTTATAGCCGAGAAAACGCAGATAACGTGCAACCACGTCGAAGGCAACAAAAGTGCGACCATGGCCGATATGACACAGATCGTAAACAGTGATACCACACACGTACATGCCGACTTCCCCGGCATGAATAGGTTTGAATTCCTCTTTTTGGCGCGTCAGTGTATTAAAGATTTTTAACATCGAAGATTCCATTTGGACGTGTGTGGAACGAAAACCGCATATATTACCCGTAATTCAAACCCGAAGCAGCACACTTTGCAAGGTGATCCCACCTCGCGGTTATGCTATAACAGGCGACTATCTCTGACCCACTGGCGGGTCTGTGCACTACACTATCAGAACAGGATGCAATAATGGTTACTTTCCACACTAATCACGGCGACATCGTAATCAAGACGTTTGACGATAAAGCGCCTGAAACAGTTAAAAACTTCCTGGACTACTGCCGTGAAGGTTTCTATAACAACACAATTTTCCACCGTGTTATCAATGGCTTCATGATTCAGGGCGGCGGCTTCGAACCGGGCATGAATCAGAAAGTCACTAAAGATCCGATCAAAAACGAAGCCAACAACGGTCTGAAAAACAGCCGTGGTACGCTGGCAATGGCGCGCACTCAGGCGCCGCACTCCGCAACTGCGCAGTTCTTCATCAACGTGGCAGACAACGACTTCCTGAACTTCAGCGGCGAAAGCCTGCAAGGCTGGGGCTACTGTGTCTTCGCCGAAGTGGTTGAAGGCATGGACGTGGTTGACAAAATCAAAGGCGTTTCCACCGGTCGTAGCGGCATGCATCAGGACGTTCCGAAAGAAGACGTTGTGATTGAAAACGTGACCGTCAGCGAGTAAGCGTGGCGACACTCTTTATTGCAGATTTGCACCTGCAAACAGAAGAACCGGCGATCACCGCCGGTTTTCTGCGTTTTTTAGCCGGTGAGGCTCGCCAGGCGGACGCGCTCTATATTCTGGGCGATCTGTTTGAAGCCTGGATCGGCGATGACGATCCCAACCCGCTGCACCAGCAAATCGCCAGCGCCATCAAATCGCTGGTTGAAAGCGGCGTACCCTGTTACTTCATTCACGGCAACCGTGATTTTCTGCTCGGCAAACGCTTTGCCCGCCAAAGCGGTATGCAACTGCTGCCGGAAACGCAAGTGCTCGATCTGTATGGCCGTAAGATACTGATCATGCACGGCGATACGCTGTGTACCGACGATGCCGGTTACCAGGCGTTTCGCAAAAAAGTTCACACGCCGTGGATACAAGCCCTGTTTCTCGCCCTGCCGCTGTTTATCCGCCGCCGTGTCGCCGCGAAAATGCGCGCCGGAAGTAAAGCCGCTAACAGCAGTAAATCGCTTGAGATCATGGACGTGAACCCGCAAGCCGTCATCGACGCGCTGGAAAAGCACCGAGTTCAGTGGCTGATCCACGGCCATACGCACCGCCCGGCAGTACATGAACTCACTGCGAACAACGCGCCCGCATTCCGGGCTGTTTTAGGTGCCTGGCACAGCGAAGGTTCGATGGTGCGCGTCAGCGAAACCGCTGTCGAACTGCTCTTTTTTCCCTTCTGATTAGCAACGCCCGCATAGCGGCAAACGCGCAAAACATCGCCACGCAACCGTTTTCCTTCGTCATTTTACATGCTATTCTCTGTGCCCTCTTTTGTCGTCTGAAGTACACCCACAGGAGTTTTGAGACGCATGTCTTCAAGCAACCAACCGGCACGCATCGCCATTGTTATGGGATCGAAAAGCGACTGGGCAACCATGCAGTTCGCCGCAGAAATCCTCGATACCCTGAACGTCCCGCACCATGTTGAAATCGTCTCCGCACACCGCACTCCGGATAAACTGTTTAGCTTCGCCGAAAGCGCAGAGCAGAACGGTTTTCAGGTTATTATCGCCGGTGCTGGCGGCGCAGCGCATTTGCCAGGGATGATTGCGGCCAAAACGCTGGTGCCGGTGCTGGGTGTACCAGTACAAAGCGCCGCGCTGAGCGGCGTCGATAGCCTCTACTCTATCGTCCAGATGCCGCGCGGTATTCCTGTTGGTACGCTGGCGATCGGCAAAGCTGGCGCAGCAAACGCGGCGCTACTGGCCGCGCAAATCCTCGCCCAGCATGATGCTGCACTGCATCAGCGTCTGGCGCAGTGGCGCAAAACCCAGACCGATGAAGTGCTGGACAATCCGGATCCCCGGGGGGCGGCATGAAGCAGGTCTGCGTATTAGGTAATGGTCAGCTTGGCCGCATGCTGCGCCAGGCCGGCGAGCCTCTGAGCATTGCAGTATGGCCGGTCGGACTGGACGCGGCGCCGGAAGCGGTGCCGTTTCAGCAGAGCGTGATCACGGCAGAAATTGAACGCTGGCCGGAAACGGCGCTGACCCGCGAACTGGCGCGTCATCCGGCGTTTGTAAACCGCGACGTATTTCCGGTGATTGCGGATCGTCTGACGCAAAAACAACTCTTTGACAAGCTGCAACTCGCCACCGCGCCATGGCAACTGCTGGCAGAGAAAAGCGAGTGGCCGGGCGTGTTTTCGCGCCTGGGCGAGCTGGCCATCGTCAAACGCCGCGTCGGCGGTTATGACGGCCGCGGCCAGTGGCGTCTGCGGGCTGCCGATACCGATCAACTGCCGGAAGAGTGCTACGGCGAGTGCATCGTCGAGCAGGGCATCAACTTTTCAGGTGAAGTGTCACTGGTTGGCGCGCGCGGCCATGATGGCAGCACAGTGTTTTATCCGCTGACGCACAACCTGCATCAGGACGGCATTTTGCGTACCAGCGTGGTTTTCCCGCAGGCCAATGCCGAACTGCAGCAGCAGGCCGAAGAGATGCTCTCGGCAATCATGCACGAGTTGCACTACGTCGGCGTGATGGCGATGGAGTGCTTTGTCACCCCGGCCGGGCTGCTGATTAACGAGCTGGCGCCGCGTGTTCACAACAGCGGCCACTGGACGCAAAACGGTGCCTCAATCAGTCAGTTTGAACTGCATCTGCGCGCGGTAGTGGATTTACCGCTGCCGCCACCGGTAGTCAACAGCCCGTCGGTGATGATCAACCTGATTGGCAGCGATCTCAATTACGACTGGCTTAAGCTGCCGCTGGTGCATCTGCACTGGTACGATAAAGAGGTGCGTCCGGGGCGTAAGGTGGGTCACCTGAACCTCAACGACAGCGATACCGCCCGTCTGAGCGCTACGCTGGAAGCGCTGGTTCCGCTGTTGCCGCCGGAATATGCCAGCGGCATCGCCTGGGCGCAGTCAAAACTGCAATAATCCTCGATCTCTACGCTGGCGGTCATCGCCAGCGTTTTCAATTTCGCTTGTCGCATTCCTTTGCAGCAAGCTGCTCTCGTAAACGTCCTGTACACATATCAGATTCGCGCCACAACATCACAGATCATCTGCGGGAAATTAATCTCCGCCAGAATTTTATTTGCCAACTGCTCGGGGGAGGCATTTTTGGGTGTCAGGTAAATATCTTTTTTCCACATAACGGCAATTTTCGCTAATTTCAGCAAATGATATTTCCTGACACCGGGCGGTAATATTGCCTCGTCAAAAGGAACCACCGGGCTTCCTTTATGAATTCCTGTATATGTATTTGCACTATCATAAATATATTTCTCATGTCTATTTGGTTCAGAATTGAGTAAAAGATCTCCCTGATAAATTAAGCGATCGCCCTCTCTTGCTTTCTGGATATGCCATAGTCGTCGATTGTTGCAATCAAGATCTTTTCTGGTAGAAAAACCCACTACTCTGTAGGGGTGATAAAAAACTGACGTCCTGCCATCATCGCTCCCCCGTGAACGGCGATTGAGTTCCAGACGGATACGACAAAATTCTTTCGTATCGGGCTGATAAAAGTAAAAGGATGAAAACCCTTTATTTTTCGGTGTAGTAAACCAACATTTAAACATACTTCCTCCTTGTATATTTAACCGAATGAAACTGGCTTAAAAATAATGCACCGGGCGATTAACCAACCACAATTAAAGAGTTATTAAATAATAAGTTAAATCTTACATCTCAATAAGATAATTCAAACGAACCATTCCGTTTATGTCGACAGTCTGACATCACACAGATTAATCTGGGCTGTAGTATAAAAGGACGAATATAGGCGCTGTACCGGAATATAGTGCGGGCATCTTGTTACACATTAAAAAGCGATTAGCTCCCGCCATTGATCTCGGCAGCTTCGGGCGTAAAATCTGCACGCGGCGGTTACCGCCAGCGTTTTGCAGAAGGAAGCCCCATGAACGACACGACGGATTACCTGACTATCCTGCGTGATACCACTCCTCTTATTGATGTCCGCGCACCGATTGAGTTTCAACAAGGTGCCCTGCCTGGCGCCATTAACCTGCCGCTGATGAATGATAGCGAGCGCGCCGCCGTCGGCACCTGCTACAAAAAAGCGGGACCGGAGGCCGCGTTGCGTCTGGGTCACCAGTTGGTTCAGGGCGAATTACGGGAACAACGAATGCAGGCATGGCTCCAGGCCTGCAAGCAAAATCCACGCGGCTATATCTGCTGCGCGCGCGGCGGTCAGCGTTCGCACATCGTACAGCAGTGGTTACGCGAGCGAGGAGTTGACTACCCGCTGGTCATCGGCGGCTACAAAACACTGCGTCAGGCAGCAATAGAGGCGATACATCAGCGTTTGCAGCGCCCGCTGTTGCTGATTGGCGGCTGTACCGGTAGCGGCAAAACGCTACTGGTGGCATCCCGACATAACGGGATCGATCTGGAGGGGCTTGCCCGCCATCGCGGCTCCTCATTTGGCCGCACGCTGCAAGCGCAACTTTCGCAGGCCAGTTTTGAAAATCAACTGGCTGCGGTACTGCTGAAAACGTTTCCCGCTTTCTGGCTGCTGGAGGATGAAGGGCACGCGATTGGCGCGAATCATCTGCCAGCAATACTGCGTGAGCGCATGGCGCAATCACCGCTGGCGGTGGTGGAAGAGCCGTTTGAGCAGCGGCTTGAGCGCCTGCGTAACGACTATTTTTTGCAGATGTCACAAGCCTTTATCCAGCGCGATGGTGAAGAAGCAGGCTGGCAGGCTTACGCAGAGTACCTGCGCCACGGTCTGTTTGCGATTCGCCGCCGCCTTGGGTTACAGCGTTTCGCACAGCTTAGCGCCCGCCAGGAGGAAGCGCTGATTCAACAACAGCGTTCCGGTAATACAAGTGCGCATTTTGCGTGGCTTGCGCCGCTGCTTGAAGAGTATTACGACCCGATGTATCGCTATCAGTTAGAAAAGCGCGCGAAAGATATTATCTTCCGCGGCAATTACGATGAAACGGCCGCCTGGCTGGCGGCACAAAATAACCAGCAGTAATGTCGGTGGCTGGCAACGATCCCCGGTCTGCCCGGTGAGCGGGTCGACCACATGAACCCGCTCGTGGGATATCAATGACGATCGCGCTTATCGGCGCGTTTTGCCAGCCAGTCACCCAGCATCTGCACCACCTGCACCAGCACGATCAGCGCCACCACGGTGACAATCATCACCTGCGTTTCATAACGATAGTAGCCGTAACGAATCGCCAGATCGCCCACACCGCCACCGCCGACAATCCCAGCCATCGCCGAGTAGCCAATCAGGCTCACCAGCGTGATAGTCAGACCGCGCAGTAAGCCGGCGCTGGCCTCCGGCAGCAGCACCGTACAGATAATGCGTAGCGGGCTGGCGCCGAAGGCTTCAGCGGCTTCGATGATCCCTTTGTCCACTTCACGCAGCGCGCTATCAACCAGCCGGGCGTAAAAAGCGATAGCCGCAACAGACAGCGGCACGGAAGCGGCAATCGGCCCAATGGTATTGCCGAGCAGCCATTGGGTTAACGGCAGCAGCAACACCAGCAGGATGACAAACGGCACCGAACGAATAATATTGACCAGCACAGAGCTGATTAAATAAACCGCGCGATTCTGCCAGAAAAGGTGGCGATCGGTTACGAAAATCAAAAAACCTAACGGCAAACCGCCAACAATCGCCAGCACCGTCGAAATGCTCAACATCTGGAAGGTTTCGCCAAAAGCCAGGCTTAAATCGGCCAGTAAATCATCCACGGATCACCTCCACCTGTGCGGTACGGTTGCGAATGTAATCAACGGCTTCTGCCACCCGATGCGGATTTTCAGCAGAGGACAATTGCACCACCAGCATCCCCAGCGCGCGCTCACCGATATACTCAATTTTGCCGTGCAGAATATTCACCGCCACGCCAAACTTCACCGCCGCATCGGAGAGCACCGGCTGTTCGGCGGAGTCGCCAATAAACAGGATCTTCAGAAGTTGCCCCGGTAAATGTTGCTGTAAACGTTCCGGTAGCGTCAGGTTCAACGTGTGCGATACCAGTTGTTGGGTGAATGCATGCTGTGGATGGGCAAAAATATCAAACACTTCCCCTTCTTCCACCACTTTACCGCCTGACATTACCGCCACCCGATCGCAGATCGATTTGATCACATTCATTTCATGGGTGATCAGCACAATCGTGATCCCCAGTTGTTCGTTGATCTGTTTTAACAGCGCCAGAATGGTGGCGGAAGTTTCCAGATCCAGCGCGGAAGTCGGCTCGTCGCACAGCAATACATCCGGATGGTTGGCAATCGCGCGCGCGATACCCACGCGCTGTTTTTGCCCGCCGCTCAGCTGTACCGGATAACGATGCGCTTTATCGCTCAACCCAACCAGTTGCAGAATTTCCGCTACACGCGGGGCGATTTTGCTGCGCTCCCAGCCCGCCGCTTTCAGGCTAAAGGCCACGTTTTGCGCCACCGTGCGGGTGTGCATCAGATTAAAATGCTGAAAAATCATGCCAATGCGCTGACGCGCCTGACGCAGCGCTACGCCATCCAGCGCGGAGATTTCCACGCCATTAATATTTACGCGGCCCTGGCTGGGACGCGTAAGTGCATTTAATGTGCGCAGCAATGTGCTTTTGCCCGCGCCACTGGTACCGACAATGCCAAAAATTTCACCTGCGGCGATGCGCAGCGAGACCGAATCAACGGCACGCGTAGCGCTTGCGCTCCCGCGACCTGCGGGAAAATCGACGCAAACCTTCTCTATCTCAATCATGCAAACCTCAAACGACAAAAGGCAGGCCGCAGCCTGCCAGTCAAATCAAGCGGAAACTTATTTCTTATCCGCTTGCGTCATCCAGTCGGGTTTCTGGAAAGCGCCATAAACATTGTTGGGATCGTCAATGACCGCGCGATAAGCCGGTGATTTCACCACTTCAACAATATCCTTCGCGAACTGCTTATCGGCATCTTCCGTACGTACTGCGATGATATTCTTCAGATTTTCATCCAGATGTTCCTGCTTCAGCGCGGAAGAGAGCTTCAACCCGGCAGCGATAGCAAAGTTACCGTTGACCAGTGAAGCGGTCACCCCGTCCAGCGTGCGCGGCAGTTGTGCCGCTTCCAGCGGTTTGAACACCAGCCCTTTCGGGTTGCTGGCAATATCACGCTCGGAGGCTTTAGTCGGATCAATCGACTCTTTGATGGTGATAAGATCCAGCGATTGCAGGAAACGCAGCCCGCGCGCCAGGTTGGTCGGATCGTTGGAAAGCGTGACAATATCGCCCTTTTTCAACTCATCCAGACTTTTGATTTTACGGGAGTAAAACCCCATTCCCGCCGTTGGTACGCTGATCAGTTTGCTTAACTTCAGCCCTTTATCCGCGGTGAATTTGTCAAAATAGAGGCTGTGTTGAAACAGGTTCGCATCAATACTGCCGTTCGCCAGCGCCATGTTGGGTTGTACATAATCACTGAATTCACGTACCACCACTTTATAGCCCTTCTCTTTCAGCGACGGCGCAATCGCCTGTTTCACCATATCGCCGTAAGGGCCAGGTGCCACGCCGAAGACGATCGTGTGCGGATCGCTGCTGGCGTGAGCAAAAGGTAAACCGCATACCAGAAGCAGTGCGCCGAAGGTAGCGCGTAAGCTGAGACGACGTCCCATAAATTCTCCCTAACGAGTTGAGATGCTGTGTGGCGCGACGTGCAATGCGCCGCGTTCCATTTTCACCCTGTGAATAAGGCTGGAGGATAAGATGGCACAAACGCGGCCCTGCGGTAATTGAAAAAAATTCACTATGCTGTGAACTATGTCACTGAATGGTGGGGAGATATTTTCAGGATAAGGTGATGAAGCATAACGAAAAGCCCCACTTTTCGCGGGTAATACGCTGTTTCGTTATGCTTTTTATTGATAAGCATTGCCGGATTTAAACTAAGCGCTAAACCCGGCAGCGCATGACTTATCAGAAGTCGTAACGCAGACGAACAATGTTCATATCGGCCAGAGACTTGTCGGTGCTGCTGGTGAATACGTGTTCGTAATCGACACGGAAACCGTAATCCAGCTGGAAGGTCACACCTACGCCGTTGTCGATACGCTGATAGTCGCGGCCAGTGGTATATTGCAGACGGTCGCCCATCACGTACGGCTGTACATATTTAAGCGCGTACTGGCCCACCGGGATTTTATAACCGGCAAAATATTCAATACCCCACGCGTCACCCGCGAAGTAGTCGTGAACATTTTTCTGACCGGTGGTCAGGAAGTTTTCGTACCAGCCGCCGCCGAAGGAGAAGGTCCAGTTATCCGGCGTCCAGCTCAGCGCTGTACCATAGATGTTCTGGCTGTAGGAGTCAGTATCGCCAGTGCTGCTGTTACGCACGTTGGCTTTGGTGTAGTTCCACGCCGTACCCCAGGTCAGGTTTTTGGCCAGGTGGTAATCCACACCCAGTGAACCGCCGCCATTACGTTTGTAACGGATGCTGCTGTTTTTCAGCAGCAGTTCGCTATCGGAGAACAGGTAGGCGGCATAGAGATCAAAATCACCAAAGGTGTTTTTGTATTTCAGCATCTTACGTGAACGGTAAGAACCGTCGTAATCACCTTTGATACCGTTACCCGGCGCCTGGGCTTTCATGTCGTAATCCCAGATATCGGTTTTCGCACCCACGACATCGTAATAAATGCTGTTCTGCTGACCAAAGGTCATCGTACCCCAGGTTTTGCTTTTCAGACCGGTGTACAGCATACGACGGGTGGTATTGTTGGAACCTGCTGCGTAGTGACTATCCCAGTCGAACAGCGCCGGAATGTTCACACCCAGTTCGTAATAGTTAATCCAGCTAATATCATCAAACAGGTAGTAGTCCGACGCGAAACGGAAGCGGGTGCCGCCGTCATAACCGTTACGTTTGTACGAGCCTTTGTCGCTATTGCCCATCGCGTTATCGAACTGCGGACGGATAGAACCGCCAACGGTGAAGTTGAGTCGGCTCAGCGGATCGCCAGCCTGTGGATCCTGTTTAAGAAGGGTGATTTCCGCCTGAGTTGCGAAAGATGTTAATGCCACTGCTGCGCCAATGGCTGTCGCCAGGGCGGTTGTTTTTATTTTCATGGTTTTTCCTTGATGGATAGACGCCACTAGTAAGTACTAGCGGGCAGATACTAACGTCTAAAAGTTCGTGTCTGTTGGGGATTTTTTGATTTTTTGTGCTACTAAATACTTTGAAACCAAGCATTTACACTTTGAAATGGAAACACACCATTAGAATTAATGGTGTGTTTTTCGTTAAGAAGTTATTGAGAAATGATTAACTGCTGAATTGACGAAACAGTGCTTTGCCCTTAAGCAGACGCGCACCAAGCCAACCGCCGCAAAGGGAGAGCAGCAGCGCGCCACACAGTGGCAGAGTGATCCACAGCCGCCAGTCTGGCTGCCAGGGGAAATCAAATACCCGGGTTTGCAGTACCGCCAGCGCCGTTTCTGCGCCAATGGCCGCCACCAGCCCGGAGACTGCGCCCAGTAAGGCAAATTCGCACCATAACGTGGCGCGTAACAGCCGTTTCCCCGCGCCCAGCGTGCGATAAACCACCAGTTCCTGGTGACGCTGACGCATTCCTACCTGAACCTGTGCCAGCAGCAGCAACAGACCGCAGGCAGTGACCAGCACCACCATCACTTCCAGCGCCCGGCTTACCTGCTCCAGCACCTGGCCGACTTGTTTTAAAATTGCGCCAATATCCAGCAGGCTGACGGTGGGGAATTCCCGGTTAAGCTGAGTCAACATGCTGTTACCATTTTCCCAGCGGAAGCTGGTCAGCCAGCTTTGCGGCTGACCATCAAGCGCCCCTTGCGGGAAGATAAAGAAGAAGTTAGGGCGCATGCTTTCCCAGTCAACTTTACGCAAACTGCTGATTCTGGCGCTGAACTCCTGCGTATCGCCCATAAAGGTTACGCTGTCGCCCGGCTTCAGGCCAAGCCGTTCTGCCAGCCCCTCTTCGACAGAAACTTCACCCGATTTTGGCGGCCAGCTTCCCGCAGTGATCGGATTATGCTCCGGTCGCTGCTGCTGCCAGGTAAGATTCAGTTCACGGTTCAGCGCTTCATCCTGATTCCCCTCGGTGGATTGACCGTTAATCTGCGTCATTCTGGCCCGCACAATCGGATAGAACGATTCCGAGCGCACATGATGTTCAGCCAGGAACGCTTTCACCGGCGCCACCTGTTCCGGCGCGATATTGATGAGGAAATAGTTTGGGCTTTCCGGCGGCAACTGCTGCTGCCAGCGCTCCAGCAGATCGCCGCGCAGTACCAGCAACATCGCCAGTAACATAAAAGAGAGGGAAAATGCCGACAGTTGGCTCAGGGTTGACCACGGTTGGCGCAGCAGGCGATTCACCGCCAGACGCAGCGGTAGCGCTTTCAGAGTCAGCCGTTTTAAAACATTGAGCAGCAGCCAGCCGACCACGCCGCACAACAATGCCAGCACCACTGCTCCCGCCAGCACCGACCACAGCAGCATACTGCCCCCCATCAGCCAGGCCAGCAGCAAAATCGCCACGGCGCAGATGACAGGAATATAGAACTTCAGCGGCCAGACGTTCGCCACCGCATCGCGGCGCAATACGCGCAACGGCTGCGTGGCTAACAGCAAGCGATAAGGACGCAAACCCACCAACAGCGAAATCACCACCATCGCGCCGACAGCCCACAGCCACGGCCACAGGCTGGCTGGCGGTAACGCAGCGGGAAGCACCGGTTTGAGCAACACCATCAACAAGCTTTCAAAAGCCAGCCCCAGTACACCGCCCGTCACCACTGCCAGCACCAGCACCAACAGCCACTGTCCAACAATCAACTTGCGCAGTTGCGCGCGCCCGGCGCCCAGGGTTTTCAGCACCGCGACCAGATCGTAACGGCTGCGACAGTAGTGCGCCATCGCCACGGCCACCGCAGCAACCGCCAGCAGCAGAGTTAGCAGCGCAGAAAGCAGCAGGAACTGCTGCGAACGCTGGAGCGATTTACCGAGCGCCCCATCATCCTGCTCCATCCCGTACCAGCGATGCTCCGGTTTTAGCTGCGGCAGCAACCACTTTTCGTAGGCGTCGAGCTGCGCGAGCGTACCGGCAAATTTTGCGCGCCAGCTTACCCGGCTACCCGGCTGTACGGCGCCGGTCTTCGCCACATCCGCCGCATTCATCAGCAGGCGCGGCGCCATCTGGAAGGGGTTGAAACCGGAATCAGGTTCCTGAACCACTTCACCGGCGATATGTAACGTCGCATCACCAACATCGATCGTATCGCCGACCTTCAAATTGAGCAGGGCCATCAGCCGTGGTGCCAGCAATACGCTGCCCGCCTGCGGCTTCAGCCCGGCTGGACGGGTTTGCAGCTCGCCATAAAGCGGGTAAAGATCGTCGACCGCTTTCACATCCGCCAGTTGCGGCGTATCTCCGGCGAAAGTCATGGTGTTAAAGCTGATTTGCTCGCTCACTTTCAGGCCGAGTTTGCGCGCCTCATCCAGCCATGCTGCAGGGATTTCGCGGGAACTGCGCAGCGCCCGATCGCCAGCCATAAAGTCGCGGCTCTGCTGGCTCAGCCCTTTTTCCATCCGATCGCTGATATTGCCGAGCGCCAGCACACAAGCGACAGCGAGGCTGAGCGCCATCCAGACAATCAGCAGCGAAGGCGAGCGCCATTCACGCCAGAACCAGCGGGCAATCATGCTTCCTCCCGCAGTTCGCCATTAACCAGACGTAAACGCCGGTCGCAGCGCGCTGCCAGTTGCAGATCGTGCGTCACCAGAATTAACGTTGTGCCGTGCTGCTGATTCATGGAAAACAGCAGGTCAGCGATTTTGTCGCCGGTCTGTCGATCGAGATTGCCGGTGGGTTCATCGGCAAACAGCACGGCCGGACGGCCGTTAAAGGCGCGCGCCAGTGCCACTCGCTGCTGCTCGCCGCCAGAAAGTTGCGCAGGCAGGTGATCGAGGCGCTTGCCCAGCCCCAACTCTTCCAGCAGGGCTTTGGCGCTGCCGCGGCTTTGGCCGCCGTTTTCTCCGCGCAGTAAGGCAGGTAACTCCACGTTTTCCAGCGCGTTAAGCGTGGGAATCAACATAAACGACTGAAAAACAAAACCCACATTCTGCGCCCGCAGTGTCGCTCGCGCCTCTTCATCCATCGCATGTAGCGGCTTACCCAGCAGATGAACCTCCCCACTGCTGCCATCATCCAGCCCGGCGAGGATCGCCAGCAGTGTCGATTTACCGGATCCCGATTCGCCAATCAGGGCAATGGTCTCGGCCGGTTTGACAACAAGCTCAACTCCGGTAAGGATGGAAAGCTCATGCTCCCCCTGACCGACGGACTTCTTAAGACGATGAACTTCAACAATGTTTTCCGCTGGCATTTGCCCTTCCTGTTGTTGCTTTTGTTGACCTTTCGCGCCGCGGCGGCGGACACGTTACTGATTCTGGGCGACAGCCTGAGCGCCGGTTATCGCATGGCGGCGAACGTGGCGTGGCCCGCGTTGCTCAATGACAAATGGCAGCAGAAACCGACGGTGGTGAACGCCAGCATCAGCGGGGATACCTCGCAGCAGGGGCTATCGCGCCTGCCCGCGCTGCTTAAAGAACATCAGCCGAATTGGGTACTGGTCGAACTGGGCGGTAACGATGGCCTTCGCGGTTTTGCGCCGCAGCAGACAGAACAGACGCTGCGTCAGGTGTTGCAGACGATCAAAGCCGCCAATGCAAAACCGCTGTTAATGCAAATTCGGCTGCCCGCCAACTACGGCCGCCGCTATAATGAGGCGTTCAGCGCCATTTATCCTAAGCTCGCCAAAGAGTTGGATGTCCCTCTGCTGCCATTTTTTATGGAGGAGGTCTATCTGAAACCACAATGGATGCAGGATGATGGTATTCATCCCAACCGCGATGCCCAGCCGTTTATTGCCGACTGGATGGCGACGCGACTGGCTCCCTTAGTTAACCACGACTCCTGAGTATTCAGGCACGCCCTGCAGGTAAAGTTATGCAAAAAACGGTCTTAATAACAGGATGTTCCAGCGGTATCGGTCTGGAAAGCGCGCGCGAACTCAAACGCCAGGGTTTCCGCGTACTGGCTGCCTGCCGCAAAGCGGACGATGTCGCCCGCATGAACCAGGAAGGCTTTACCGGTATTTTGCTGGATCTTGACGATCCGGCGAGCGTCGATCGCGCCGCCGATGAAGTGATCGCTCTGACCGACAACCGCCTGTATGGCCTCTTCAATAACGCGGGTTATGGCGTTTACGGCTCGCTGGAAACCATCAGCCGCCAGCAGCTGGAACAGCAGTTTTCGAGTAATTTTTTCGGCACCCACCAACTGACGATGCGCCTGCTGCCCGCCATGACGCCGCACGGTGAAGGCCGCATTGTGATGACCTCCTCGGTGATGGGGCTTATCTCTACGCCCGGGCGCGGTGCTTATGCCGCCAGCAAGTATGCGCTTGAAGCCTGGTCCGACGCTTTACGAATGGAGCTACGCCACAGCGGCGTCAAAGTAAGTCTGATTGAGCCGGGCCCTATCCGTACCCGTTTTACCGACAACGTTAATCAGACGCAGCGCGACAAACCCGTGGAAAATCCCGGCATCGCAGCACGTTTTACCCTTGGCCCAGAGGCGGTAGTAGCAAAAGTGCGCCATGCTTTTGAAAGCGCGCATCCCAAAATGCGCTATCCGGTTACGCTGGTAACCTGGGCAGTGAGCCTGCTGAAACGCCTGCTGCCTGGGCGCATGATGGATAAAATTTTGCGGGGATGAGTTGAAGGCGCAATATCCTCCCCCATGTAAGAACAATGAGTTAAAAAACAGAGAATTTCCTATGTCCGTACAGAATATTGTCAATATTACCGAAGTGAATCTGCAACAGGTGCTTGAGCAGTCGATGGCCACGCCGGTGCTGTTCTATTTCTGGTCCGATCGTAGCCAGCATTGCCAGCAACTGACACCGGTGCTGGAAAGCCTGGCCGCGCAGTACAACGGACAGTTTATTCTGGCGAAAGTCGATTGCGATGCCGAGCAAATGGTGGCATCGCAGTTTGGTCTGCGCGCCATTCCTACCGTCTACCTGTTCCAGAACGGCCAGCCGGTTGATGGTTTCCAGGGGCCGCAGCCGGAAGAGGCCATCCGCGCATTGCTGGATAAAGTCCTGCCGCGTGAAGAGGAACTGAAAGTGCAACAGGCGATGCAACTGATGCAGGAAGGCAAGCACGGCGAAGCGTTGCCGCTGCTGAAAGAGGCCTGGCAGCTTTCGCAGCAAAACAGCGAAATCGGCCTGCTGCTGGCGGAAACGCTGATTGTATTGAACCGCGCGGATGAAGCCGAAAACGTGCTGAAAACCATCCCGTTACAGGATCAGGATACTCGCTATCAGGGGCTGGTCGCGCAGATTGAACTGCTGAAAAAAGCCGCCGATACGCCGGAGATCCAGCAGTTACAAAAACAGGTTGCCGACAACCCGCAGGACGCGCTGCTGGCAACGCAACTCGCGCTGCAACTGCATCAGGTCGGGCGCAACGAAGAAGCGCTGGAGTTGCTGTTCAGCCACCTGCGCAAAGATCTCAGTGCCGCCAACGGCGAAGCGCGTAAAATGCTGCAAGAAATTCTTGCCGCGCTGGGAACCGGCGACGCACTGGCCTCGAAATACCGCCGCCAGCTTTACTCCCTGCTCTACTAATTCCCCCCGCTAAATTTGGCGATCGTGCTGTTTTGATCGCCAAATCGGGCTAAGATGGCATCAAATTAAACAGGAGGTTTTTTTGATGCCAATCGTCATTCTGGTTCTTATCTTTGTCGCGCTGGTCGTGGTTATTTCCGGCGTCAAAATCGTACCGCAAGGTTTCCAGTGGACGGTGGAACGCTTTGGCCGCTTTACCCGAACCCTACAGCCGGGCCTGAGCCTGGTGGTGCCATTTATGGATCGTATTGGTCGTAAAATCAATATGATGGAGCAGGTCCTCGATATCCCCTCGCAGGAAGTTATTTCGAAAGATAACGCCAACGTCACCATCGACGCGGTCTGTTTTATTCAGGTGATCGATGCGCCGCGCGCCGCTTATGAAGTCAGCAATCTGGAACTGGCAATCATCAACCTGACGATGACCAACATTCGTACGGTGCTCGGCTCGATGGAGCTGGACGAGATGCTCTCGCAGCGCGACAGCATTAACACGCGTCTGCTGCACATTGTTGATGAGGCCACCAATCCGTGGGGCGTGAAGGTAACCCGTATTGAGATCCGCGACGTTCGCCCACCGGCAGAACTGATTGCCTCGATGAACGCGCAGATGAAAGCCGAACGAACCAAACGCGCTTATATCCTTGAAGCGGAAGGGATTCGCCAGGCGGAAATCCTCAAGGCCGAAGGGGAAAAACAGTCGCAGATTTTGAAAGCGGAAGGCGATCGTCAATCGGCATTCCTGCAAGCGGAAGCGCGCGAACGTTCTGCCGAAGCGGAGGCTCGCGCAACGCAGATGGTTTCTGAAGCCATTGCCGCCGGGGATATTCAGGCGGTGAACTACTTTGTGGCACAGAAATACACCGAAGCGCTGCAACAGATCGGCTCTGCAAATAATAGCAAAGTGGTGATGATGCCACTTGATGCCAGCAGCCTGATGGGCTCGATCGCCGGGATCGCTGAGCTTATCAAAGACAGCAGCAGCGAGCGGACTAAACGATGATCGCGCTGCTGCTCGAACATACCCACCTCGCCTGGCTGGTGCTGGGCGGATTGCTGCTCGCCGCCGAAATGCTCGGCGGTAACGGCTATTTGTTGTGGAGCGGCGTGGCGGCAGTGATCACCGGTTTACTGGCGTGGATCATTCCTTTCAGTTGGGAGTGGCAAGGGGTGCTGTTTGCCCTGCTCACCCTGCTGGCGGCCTGGCTATGGTGGAAATGGCTGAGCAGCCGGGTGAAACAGCAGAAACCCGCCGATGCTTCGCTTAATCTGCGCGGGCAACAACTGATGGGACGCCGCTTTCAACTGGATAACGCACTGGTTAATGGGCGTGGTCATATGCGCGTCGGCGACAGTTCATGGCCGGTCAGCGCTGACGACGATCTCGCCGCCGGCACGCGCGTCGAAGTGATTGCCGTGGAGGGCATTACGCTGCGGGTTAAAGCCGTGAGAGAATAGTGCTCACCCCTTCGCGTGATGGCAGCAGCCGGAAAGGTTATCAATAATCGGACACTCGGCGCTGTCATCGCCAGGGCAAGAATCCGCCAGCGCCAGCAATTGCGTGCGCATTACCTGTAATTCCTTAATATGACGCTCAATCTCCGCCACTTTTTGTAATGTCCGCGCTTTCACATCGGCGCTGTGGCGAGCCGGATCGTTGAACAACGTCACCAGTTCGCCGCACTCTTCAAGGTTAAACCCAACCTGCCGCGCCTGACGCAGCAGCGTCAGTTCGTTCAGGTGCTGCTGGCTGTAGCTGCGGTAGCCGTTCTCGCTGCGCATCGGCGGCGTCACCAGCCCTTTCTCTTCATAAAAACGAATCGCTTTGCTGGTTAAACCGGTTTTTTTTGCCACATCGCTGATATTCATTTTTTCACCTTGCTGCCGAACCTCTGATTTATAATATAAATCGCAAACATGTAATCAACCAAATATATCCATGTAACTAATATATTTTTTATTTACCCACCTTGCCGCTTCGCTATAACATGTGGCCGGATGTTTCAAAGAATGATAAATGATTTACACACAGGAGTGTTTATGAGTGATATGGCGTTTTGCCGTGGTTGCGGAAAGGAAATACATAAAGAAGCGGTGGCCTGCCCGCATTGCGGCGCGCCACAAAATATTGCCGGGAAGAAAAGCCGAATTTCCGCTGCGTTGTTCGCCTTCTTCTTAGGTGGTTTTGGTGCACACAAATTTTATTTAGGGAAACCAGGACAGGGGATCCTTTATCTTCTGTTTTGCTGGACCTTTATTCCGGCGATCATCTCTTTCGTCGAATTTATTATTTATCTGTGCAACTCCGATCAGGAATTTGCCCGTAAATACGGTTGAGTTTGACTCGCTGACAATCAACAAACCCCGCCCGATGCGGGGTTTGTTGTTTATAAACCGCTAATGCCATCATCGTGAACATAAGGCCTTGACCTTCCCCTTGATGGAAGGTTTAAGCTTCACTTCACTCAGTATTGAAGCACCACAACCAAGGAGATTTACCATGTCTCACACCATAGAACTAAACCTGGATGGCCTCTCCTGCGGCCATTGCGTTAAACGCGTCAAAGAGAGCCTCGAAAAACGCCCCGATGTTGAACAGGCGGATGTGACCATTGAACGCGCGGAAGTCACCGGCAGTGCCAGCGCTGACGCGTTGATCGCGACCATTAAAGAAGCCGGATATGGCGCGAGTTTAAGCCACCCAAAGGCTAAACCGCTGGCAGAGTCATCACTCCCGTCGGAAGCACTGACAGCGGCCACCCCTGAGCTTCCGGCAGCCAGCGACCTTGATGACAGCCAACAACTGCTGATCAACGGCATGAGCTGCGCCAGTTGTGTTTCCCGGGTACAAAAAGCCTTGCAGGCCGTACCGGGCGTGACGCAGGCACGGGTCAACCTGGCGGAGCGCACCGCGTTAGTCATGGGTAGCGCGCCCGCCGCTGAATTAGTCAGTGCCGTAGAGCAAGCGGGCTACGGCGCTGAAGCCATAGAAGACGATATTAAGCGCCGCGAGCGCCAGCAGGAAACCGCGCTCGCCACCATGAAGCGCTTCCGCTGGCAGGCGATTGTCGCGCTGGTGGTCGGCGTGCCAATCATGGTCTGGGGCATGATGGGTGACAATATGATGGTCACCGACAGCAACCGCGCTCTGTGGCTGTTTATCGGCCTGATTACCCTGGCAGTGATGGTTGTCGCCGGTGGGCACTTCTACTCCAGCGCGTGGAAAAGCCTGCGTAACGGCTCTGCCACTATGGATACGCTGGTGGCTCTGGGAACCGGTGCCGCCTGGCTCTATTCGATGAGCGTTAACATCTGGCCGCAATGGTTCCCGATGGAAGCCCGCCATCTGTATTACGAAGCGAGCGCGATGATTATCGGCCTGATAAATCTCGGCCATATGCTGGAAGCCCGCGCCCGCCAGCGTTCATCGAAAGCGCTGGAACGCTTACTGGATTTAACACCGCCAACCGCGCGGGTCGTTACCGACTGCGGCGAAAAAAATCTGCCGCTGGCAGAAGTACAGCCGGGAATGACATTGCGCCTTACCACCGGCGATCGCGTGCCGGTAGATGGCGAAATCAGCCAGGGCGAAGCCTGGTTCGATGAAGCGATGCTGACCGGCGAACCCGTGCCGCAGGAAAAAAGTATCGGCGAAAGCATTCACGCCGGGACGGTAGTGCAGGACGGTAGCGTGCTGTTTACCGCCAGCGCAGTCGGCAGCCACACCACGCTTTCCCGCATCATCCGGATGGTGCGTCAGGCGCAAAGCAGCAAGCCGGAAATTGGTCAACTGGCCGACCGTATTTCGGCGGTATTTGTACCGGTGGTGGTCGCTATCGCCCTATTCAGCGGCGCAATCTGGTACTTCGCTGGTCCTGCGCCGCAAATCGTTTATACGCTGGTGATCGCCACCACCGTGCTGATTATTGCCTGCCCGTGTGCGCTGGGGCTGGCAACGCCGATGTCGATTATCTCCGGCGTCGGTCGCGCCGCGGAATTTGGTGTGTTGGTGCGTGATGCCGATGCCCTGCAACGCGCCAGTACGCTGGATACGATCGTGTTTGATAAAACCGGCACCCTGACGCGCGGCAAGCCGGAAGTGGTCAGCGTGAAAACGCTGGATGGCGACGATTCGGCGGCGCTGCGTCTGGCGGCGGCGCTGGAACAAGGTTCCAGCCACCCGCTGGCGCGGGCGATCGTGGAAAAAGCGGGCAGCGATGCGCTGCCGACGGTGAATCAATTCCGCACATTACGCGGGCTGGGCGTCAGCGGTATTGTCGATGGACGCACTATATTGCTCGGCAATCAGGCTCTGCTGGCAGAGCAGAATGTGGATACCCGGGCGCTTGACGATGAGATAGCCACTCAGGCCAGTCTCGGCGCAACGCCAGTGCTGCTGGCAGTGGATGGCGTCGCCACGGCGCTGTTCGCTATTCGCGATCCGCTGCGCGATGACAGTGTGGAAGCCCTGCAACGCCTGCACCGCGCCGGTTATCGCCTGGTGATGCTTACCGGTGATAATCCCATTACAGCCAACGCGATTGCCAAAGAGGCCGGTATTGATGAGGTGATTGCCGGTGTTCTGCCTGATGGCAAAGCCGAGGCGATCAAAAACCTGCAACAGCAGGGCCGCCAGGTGGCAATGGTGGGTGATGGCATAAACGACGCGCCCGCGCTGGCACAGGCCGATGTCGGGATCGCCATGGGCGGCGGCAGCGATGTCGCCATTGAAACTGCCGCGATTACGTTGATGCGCCATAGCTTGCTGGGCGTGGCTGATGCGCTGGCGATTGCCAAAGCGACGCTGCGCAATATGAAGCAAAACCTGCTGGGAGCGTTTGTCTATAACTCGCTGGGTATTCCAATTGCAGCCGGAATTCTCTGGCCGCTGACCGGCACTTTACTCAACCCGGTTGTGGCGGGTGCGGCAATGGCGCTCTCCTCCATTACGGTGGTCAGCAACGCCAACCGTCTGCTGCGTTTTAAACCTCACCAGTAGTCAGCAAATGTTACCCCGCCTTTCAGGCGGCGGGGTTTGCACCTTGCAGCCTGCCGCGTTAGCATGGGATTTTCTCCCGGAAAGCGCGTATGACTCTGTTTCAACGATTGAAAAACTTCTTTCTCGCGCTTCGTGTGCGCCGCTACCGCTGGCCAGCAATGGATATCACGCTGCCTGGCGGCCAGCATCTGCACCTGGTCGGCAGTATTCATATGGGCACCTATGGTATGTCGCCGCTGCCGGAATTGCTGCTGCAAAAACTGCGTCATGCCGACGCGCTGATCGTCGAAGCGGACATTGCCGGTTCCGATTCCCCTTTTGATAACCTTCCTCCCGCTGCGCCGCTCGAAGAGCGCCTGAATCCCCAACTCCTGAGCCAGCTTGAGCAGACGCTGCAAACCCTTTCGCTGTCGCGCGAGGAGTTTGAACAGCGCCCGGCCTGGCATATCGCGCTGGTGCTGCAGGCTACCCAGGCTCAACGGTTGGGGCTGCGCCCGGAGTATGGCGTCGATTATCAACTGTTGCAGGAGGCCCAGCAGCACCAGGTCAGCGTACTGGAACTGGAAGGCACCACCAGCCAGTTGGATATTCTGCGCCAGTTACCCGATGACGGCATCGAACTGTTACAGGACACCTTAACGCACTGGCATGAAAATGCGCGCCTGTTACAGGTGATGATGAGCTGGTGGCTGGAAACGCCGCCTGCCGCAGAACTGCTCAGCTTACCGTCAACCTTCAGCCAGCCGCTGCATGATGTTCTGATGCATCAGCGTAATCAGGCGTGGTGCGATCGCCTGTTCGCGCTGCCGCCGGGGCGTTATGTGGTGGCAGCCGGCGCTCTTCATCTCTATGGCGATGGCAATCTTCCTGCGCTGCTGCAACAACGGATGGCGCAATAGCGCAAGATGGTACTATTTTTGTTGAGGCACACAGGCGTATGCTTATGGCGTGAAATGACTGTGGTAAGAAGGATTTGCTATGACTCCCGCCGTGAAATTACTCGAAAAAAACAACATCTCTTTTCAGGTGCATACTTACGATCACGATCCCAACGAAACCAATTTTGGCGATGAAGTGGTGCGCAAGCTGGGGCTGAATGCCGATCAGGTCTATAAAACGCTGCTGGTGGCGATTAACGGCGATATGAAACATCTGGCCGTAGCGGTTACGCCGGTCGCCGGTCAACTGGATTTGAAAAAGGTCGCCAAAGCGCTGGGGGCAAAAAAAGTGGATATGGCTGATCCGATGGCCGCACAGCGCAGCACCGGGTATCTGGTGGGCGGCATCAGCCCGCTGGGCCAGAAAAAGCGCCTGCCGACGCTGATTGACGCACCCGCGCAGGAATTCGCCTCGATTTACGTTTCCGGCGGCAAACGCGGGCTGGATATTGAACTGGCGGCGAGCGATCTGGCAAAAATGCTGGACGCGAGATTTGCCGATATCGCCCGCCGCGATTAACGCTTATGAGCTGGTTACTGCCAGCTCACTTCCCCTTTCGGTTCGAAAGCAGCCGCATCCAGCGGCGAGTTTTTCTGAATAAACTCTTTCAGCACTTCAGCATCGATAAAACCGGTATTCACATAGCCCGCTTTATCATCAAGACGCGGATAACCGTCCCCGCCGGTGGCGTTGAAACTTAACGTTGCCAGGCGGTATGTTTTCGCTGTATCAACCGGTTCACCTTTGATCTTCAGATCGTTTAGCTTGCCATCTTTCGCGACAAAACTAACGTTGGCAAACTGCGGATAGGCACCGGAATCCGGCTTCATCTGCGCCACAGCAGTGAGATAATCCGTCAGCTCTTTGCCGGTCAGCGTGGCGTAAACCAGCGTGTTGCCGAACGGCTGCACTTTCAGCACATCTTTATAGGTGATGTCGCCCGCTTCAATGGAATCACGCACGCCGCCGCCGCTCATTACCGCCAGATCCGCGCCGGTACGTGCCATTTGCGCAGCCAGAATCACCCGCGCCAGGTTGGTTTGCACAAAACGGACTTTGCTGCGATCCCCTTCCAGGTGACCGTTGGTGTTGCCGATTTTCACCTCCAGTTGCGCTTTGCCTCTGTTCTGGAACGGCGTCAGCAGCGACAACATCTGCGGGTTTTCAGCGATTTCCGGCGTGTAGAGTACGCGCTCACTTTTGCCGTTATCGTAGGTAACTTTCTTCTTCAGGTTGACCGGAATCAGCTGATAGCGCACCAGTTTCATCTCACCGTTGCGGAACTGGAAATCGGCGCGGCCAACGTATTTGCCCCATTCATGGGCCTGAACAATCCAGATACCGTTCTGCTGATCGGGCGCGCACGGCGTTCCCGGCACGTAATCAACCTGCTTTTTATTCTCGGAAGCCATGCACACAGGATCTTGTGAGTGACCACCCACAATCATCGCCAGCGCCCCTTTCGGCAGGCTGCGCGCCATCTCCACATCGCCCGGCGCATTCGAGCCGTGTTCGCCATTGTCGTAATGGCCCATATGAGTGGTGGCGATGATCACGTCTGGTTTTTCGTTCTGCTGAAGTTCCTGAATTACCAGCTTCGCTTCTTCAGCAGGCTTACGGAATTCGATGTCGGTGAAAAACTCCGGGTTGCCGATTTTGGCAGTGTCATCGGTGGTTAAACCGATCACGGCAATCTTCAGCCCCTGGCGATTAAAAATCATCCACGGCTTAAACAGACGCTCGCCGGTGCTTTTTTGATAAATATTGGCGGAGAGGAACGGGAACTTCGCCCACTTCTCCTGCTGACGCAGAACACTGAGCGGGTTATCGAATTCATGGTTGCCGACCGCCATAGCGTCATAACCAATCAGGTTCATGCCGCGAAAATCCGGTTCAGCATCCTGTAAATCAGATTCAGGTACGCCTGTATTGATGTCGCCGCCGGAGAGCAGTAGTACGCTGCCACCTTCGGCCGCCACCTCTTTACGAATGCCGTCCACCAGCGTCTTTTGCGCCGACAGCCCATATTCGCCGTAATCACTGCGCCAGAAGTGGCCGTGGTGATCGTTGGTATGCAGGATGGTGACGTTATAAGTTTTGTCCTGCTCGTATGCCTGCACCTGCCAGCTTGCCATGCCCATCGTTGCCAGCAGCGCCAACGTGGTGCTCTTTGGTAGCCAATTCATGCTTCTCTCCCTGACCCATTGATAAAAACCCGAAATTACAATGCTGAACAATAATAGACAAATATGTTTTCAGCATTGCGACTTCCTTCAAAGCATCCACGCAGGTAATGTCAGGCAGATAACAATTACCGTTCTTCTTTCCTCTTCTGACAAAACATACGTGGTATTTATGGCAATCAGTGAAACGTCGCAGACTCCTCCGGTCGCGCGCACCTCGTTCGGTATTCTTGGCGCCATCAGCCTTTCGCACCTGCTTAACGATATGATCCAGTCGCTGCTGCTGGCGATTTACCCGCTGTTGCAGGCCGATTTTTCCCTGTCATTTGTGCAGATTGGATTTATCACCCTCACTTTCCAGGTCGCCTCCTCGCTGCTGCAACCGGTGGTCGGTTACTGGACAGACAAACATCCAATGCCGTGGTCGCTGCCCATTGGCATGTGTTTTACCCTTAGCGGGCTGGTGCTGCTGGCGCTGGCGGGTAATTTTACAACGGTACTGATTGCCGCCGCGCTGGTCGGCACCGGCTCTTCGGTGTTCCACCCGGAATCGTCGCGCGTGGCGCGGATGGCTTCTGGCGGCCGTCATGGGCTGGCGCAATCCATTTTTCAGGTTGGCGGCAATTTTGGCGCCTCGCTCGGCCCGTTGCTGGCGGCGGTGATCGTTGCGCCTTACGGTAAAGGCAACGTCGCCTGGTTTGTGTTGGCCGCCCTGCTGGCGATCATCGTGCTGATGCAGGTGAGCCGCTGGTACGCAGCCCAGCACCGCGTGAACAAAGGGAAAAAGATAGCTGCGGTGAATAATCCGCTGCCACGCAACAAAGTAGTACTGGCGGTCTGCATCCTGCTGATTCTGATTTTCTCTAAATACTTCTATATGGCGAGTATCAGCAGCTATTTCACCTTTTATCTGATGCACAAGTTTGATTTATCCGTGCAAAACGCGCAGATGCATCTGTTTATCTTCCTGTTTGCGGTTGCCGCTGGCACCGTTATCGGCGGGCCTTTGGGCGATAAGATCGGCAGAAAATATGTGATTTGGGGCTCTATCCTCGGCGTTGCCCCTTTCACGCTGGTTTTACCGTATGCATCGCTATTCTGGACCGGAATTTTGACGGTGATAATTGGTTTTGTTCTTGCATCGGCTTTCTCCGCCATTCTGGTCTATGCCCAGGAGCTGTTGCCAGGCCGTATCGGCATGGTTTCCGGGCTGTTTTTTGGTTTCGCCTTCGGTATGGGAGGGCTTGGCGCTGCGGTGCTGGGGCTGGTTGCCGATCACAGCAGCATCGATTTGGTCTACAAAATATGTGCTTTCCTGCCATTACTCGGGATTCTGACGATATTCCTGCCCGATAACCGCCCACAACATTGATTTCTTAGCGGCCAAAACCCCTCTTTGGCCGCTGCTTTCTGTTGCCTCTCCTCGCCTGCCGCGCGATTTCTGTTATGGATGACCCTGTTGCACCTTTTTTTCTGCCAAATTGCCATTTTCTTCATAATTCAACAATTATTCATAAACATACTGGCGAAAATTGTCATAAACTGTAACTCAGTTAACGGTCATCGACCGTGGGATCCACGCATCAACGAAAGGAGACGGAATGCATCACGCCACACCGCTTATCACCACCATTGTCGGCGGCCTTGTACTGGCCTTTATTCTCGGCATGCTTGCCAATAAATTGCGAATTTCTCCTCTGGTGGGCTACTTGTTAGCGGGTGTGCTGTCCGGGCCATTTACGCCGGGCTTTGTCGCCGATACTCAACTGGCGCCCGAACTGGCGGAATTAGGCGTGATTCTGCTGATGTTCGGCGTTGGGCTGCACTTCTCTTTAAAGGATTTGATGGCGGTAAAGTCGATCGCCATTCCCGGAGCGATAGCGCAAATTGCCGTCGCGACGCTGCTGGGTATGGCGCTTTCCGCACTGCTTGGCTGGTCTCTTATGACCGGTATCGTGTTTGGATTATGTCTTTCCACCGCCAGTACGGTGGTATTGCTGCGCGCGCTTGAGGAGCGGCAGCTTATCGACAGCCAGCGCGGGCAAATCGCCATCGGCTGGCTGATTGTTGAAGATCTGGTGATGGTGCTGACACTGGTGCTGCTGCCTGCCGTCGCCGGGATGATGGAAAAAGGCAACGTTGGGCTGGCATCGCTGGCGCTGGATATGAGCATCACCATCGGTAAAGTAGTGGCCTTTATCGCCATTATGATGCTGGTTGGCCGCCGTCTGGTACCGTGGATCATGGCGCGTAGCGCCGCAACCGGTTCGCGCGAGCTGTTTACTCTCTCTGTGCTGGCGCTGGCGCTCGGCATCGCCTTTGGCGCCGTCGAGCTGTTTGATGTCTCCTTCGCCCTTGGCGCGTTCTTCGCCGGTATGGTGCTGAATGAATCCGAACTCAGTCACCGGGCTGCGCACGACACTCTGCCGCTGCGCGATGCGTTTGCGGTGCTGTTCTTTGTCTCCGTCGGCATGTTGTTCGACCCAATGGTTCTGATCGAACAACCGCTGGCAGTGCTCGGTACGCTGGCGATCATCATTTTCGGCAAATCGGTGGCTGCCTTCTTCCTGGTGCGCCTGTTTGGCCACTCGCCGCGCACCGCACTGACCATTGCCGCCAGCCTGGCGCAGATTGGTGAATTTGCCTTTATTCTGGCGGGCCTGGGGATGTCGCTGGGACTGCTGCCGCAGGCCGGGCAAAACCTGGTGCTGGCAGGCGCGATCCTGTCGATTATGCTTAACCCGGTGCTGTTTACGCTGCTGGAGAAGTACCTCGACAAAACCGAGACGCTGGAAGAGCAAACGCTGGAAGAAGCCATCGAAGAAGAGAAGCAGATCCCGGTGGATATCTGCAACCATGCGTTGCTGGTTGGGTTTGGCCGCGTCGGTAGCCTGCTGGGCGAGAAACTGATGGCGCAGGGCATTCCGCTGGTGGTGATTGAAACCTCGCGCACCCGGGTGGATGAGTTGCGCGAGCGCGGGATCCGCGCCGTACTGGGCAATGCCGCCAATGAAGAGATCATGAATCTGGCGCATCTCGACTGCGCCCGCTGGCTGCTGCTGACCATTCCGAATGGTTACGAAGCCGGGGAAATTGTTGCGACTGCGCGTGAGAAATGCCCGGACATTGAAATCATTGCCCGCGCGCATTATGACGACGAAGTGGATTACATTACCGAGCGCGGCGCCAATCAGGTGGTGATGGGTGAACGCGAAATCGCCAATACCATGCTGAGGCTGCTGGAGAAACCGCCGGTTGAAGAAGCGGTGACGGGGTAAACCAACGGCTTTAATTGCCGGATGGCGCTACGCTTATCCGGCCTGTGAGCCTGAATGCCCGGTGATGTTTCGCTTGCCGGGCCTGCATATCAATACCGGTTTTGTCGGCCGGATAAGGCAACGCCGCTATCCGGCAAAACCCGTGAAATCAACGCTCCCAGTACGCCTCTTCGAGGCTGTCTTCCCGCTCCGGCAGGCCACGGGTTAAGCGCGGCGAATGCTGGTTCAGCACCTGATAGCTCACGCGGTTGGCGTATTTGCATACCTGCGCCAGCGACGAATAGGTCAGCCAGTTGAATTTATGTTTGCTGGAATTCGGCACATTAGTGCGGTGGTAATTGTTCGCCGTAATGTCGTGCAACAGCGCCGCCAGTGCGCCATCTCCCGCGCCATTGGTGTTCATGATCTTCTCAGGCCCGCCCATGTAGGGGGCTATGTGCGAGTAGATACGCAGCGGGTTCTGGCAATCTTTATGGCGTATCGCCCGGCTGAACTCATACTGGTTGAACTCGGCAATCGCTCCCGGCAGCAGCGGATGCTGGGTTTTGCGCTTCGCATCCTCTTCGGTAAAACCGGCCATATACAGGCCAACTGGCCCGGCAGTGCAGAGCACCAGATCCACCCAGTCAAGCGCTTTATCGGCAGCCAGCAGCGGGTCGCTTTCACCGGTCAGCGCGTGGCCTTCCTCTTCGTTCATCGCCAGAATCGAGACATTCTCTTTGAGAAAATCGCGCCACCACTGCGGGTTATCGGCAATCACATATTTAGTGCCCAGCGTCAGCACCACCGGCACGTTATGCTTTTTGGCATAGGCTACGGCTTGCAGAGTGGCGTCCGGCATCGGCTCGCCAGGGTTGCAACGCACCAGATATGAAGAGAGCACCAGCCCAGACGCGCCCGCAATCACCGATTCCGGGATGCTCTCCGGGCGAAGCTGGTTCATCTGCCCGGGGCTAATAGCAAACGTCCGCTCGCCGCTGTCGCTGATCAGCGTGAAGCAACGACCAATCGCGCCATCCACGCCTTGCAGGTAGTTCAGATCGGTACGGCTGGAGGTATTGCACAAATAACGGTAGGCGTAGCTGCCGATTTTCACGTTGTCGCACATCACGCCGAGCAACACCGAACGGTCATCAGCCAGCACCGAGTAGTTATGCATGGTGTTACCAATCGTGCCGCCGGCAAACTGGTGGGTGATCAGACCGTTGCTCACCAGCTCCTGGTACAATGCTTCGGCCACATCATCGGCGATCACCAGAGAATGCCCGGCGCTCAGGCCATAACGCGCGATAAACGCATCGTCCACTTTCGCCTCGATATCCACCAGCGTCTGATCGATACCGACCACCCAGCAGGTGCCAACTTCATTTTCTGGCTGGATTTGTTGCAATAACGGGTCGCGGGCGTTAACGGGAAAATAGTGTTTGGATTTACGTTTACCGGGAAATTTCATGGGTTGTAATAAGCGCTGAACATACGGGCTGTGAATGTTAACACATTCTCAGCCCGCCGGGCGATCAGCGATATTTGGCCGTCAGGTTGACCATCATCTCGATATGCTCTGGCGAATCATTCAGCGCCGGTATGTATTCATACTTCTCACCGCCAGCCTCAAGGAAAAACTCACGGTTTTGCACCGCGATCTCCTCCAGCGTCTCCAGGCAATCTGCAGCAAAACCTGGCGACATCACCTGAATATGTTTCACCCCTTTCTCGCCCAGCATTTTCAGCGTTTCATCGGTGTACGGCGTCAGCCACGGTTCGCGGCCAAAGCGCGACTGGAAGGTCATCATCACTTTTTCCGGTGGCAGATCGAGTGCCGAAACCAGTTCACGCGTGGTATCACGGCAGCGCTGCGGGTAGTCGTCCCCTTCTGCCGCGTAACGCTGTGGAATGCCGTGATAAGAGAGCAGCAGCAGATCCGGCTCACCGTGCTTTGCAAAAGAGGCGCGCGCGCTGTTTGCCAGCGCCGTAATGTAATCCGAATCGTCGGCATAATCGCGGATAAAGGAGATGCCGGGGATATGGCGTTTCTTCGCCAGAATTCGCGCCAGTTCGTCCCATACCGCCGCCACCGTTGAGCAGGAGTATTGCGGATAGAGCGAGAGCACCACAATATGGTCAACGTCCTGTTCCAGCAAGGCCTCCACGGCGCTTTCCAGCGATGGGGAACCGTAACTCATGCCGAGCGCCACGGGAACGTCCGGCAACCGCGCCGCCAGCGCCCGCTGCTGCCTGCGGCTGTAAACCATCAGCGGCGAACCTTCTTCCATCCAGACGGACTGATAGAGTTTTGCCACGCGCGGTGAACGAATCGGCAGGATCACACCGCGTAATAGCGGCCACCACAGCAAGCGCGACGTATCAACAACGCGTCTGTCGCTTAAAAACTGCCGCAGATAACGTTTTACTGCTGCCGGAGTGGGTGCATCGGGGGTGCCAAGATTGGCAAGCAGGATGCCGGTTTTCGCCTGACTCATTCACGCCTCTTAACCTTTTGAATGGTTGGTAATTGTAGCGTAAAAGCGTTTAAACGGAACCAATTGCAGCGAAAGGTAAGATGAGAAATATTCTCACCCGGAGGGCTCCGGGTGAGAAAACGCGATTAGCCGAGGATTTTTTCCAGCTCTGCGCGTACATCGGCAACGGCTTTGGTGCCGTCCACTTTAGCGTATTTGGTGTTACCCGCCTGCGCTTCTTTCTGATAGTAACCAATCAGCGGCGCGGTCAACTGATGGTATTCCACCAGACGTTTACGCACGGTCTCTTCCTGATCGTCTTTACGCGTGGTCAGCTCTTCGCCGGTCACGTCGTCTTTGCCTTCTACTTTCGGCGGATTGAATTTGATGTGATAAACACGACCGGAAGCGGCGTGTACGCGACGACCTACGATACGGTCAACGATCAGCTCATCCGGAACATCGAATTCCAGTACGAAATCCACGGCGATGCCAGCTTCTTTCATGGCATCCGCTTGCGGAATGGTACGCGGGAAACCGTCCAGCAGGAAACCGTTACGGCAATCTTCCTGGGCGATACGCTCTTTCACCAGCGCGATAACCAGCTCGTCGGTCACCAGTTTGCCCGCGTCCATGATGTCTTTCGCCTGTTTGCCCAGTTCGCTGCCAGATTTAACAGCCGCGCGCAGCATGTCACCAGTAGAGATTTGCGGAATACCGTATTTCTCCATGATGAACTGAGCCTGAGTTCCTTTACCCGCGCCCGGAGCGCCAAGCAGAATAATACGCATTGCGAAAATCCCCTCAAAAGTTGGTCCAATTTTTCAAAAGCGTTAAAAGATACCACCAGAACGAGTATCGCTCAAGGAAGCCGGGCTGGCTGAAACGGTTAATGAGAGAGATTACTTCGGGGAGTACCCCTCTCGCGTGAAACGAGAGGGGTAAGGTCAGACTAAAAACAGAAACTTAGGCAATCAGCAACTGATTCATACGACGGATGAACTGGTTCGGATCTTCCAGCGTGCCGCGTTCGGCAAACAGCGCCTGATCCAGCAACAGCTCAACCCACTGGCTGAACTGGCTGTCATCCTGGGTTTCCGCAGCACGTTTCACCAACGCGTGATCCGGGTTCAGTTCAAAGATGTATTTTACTTCCGGCGCATTCTGACCAGCAGCCGCGAACAGTTTCGCCATCTGCGTGCTCATCTCGTCGGCATCGGTTACTACTACCGCTGGCGTTTCAGTCAGACGATGAGTCAGGCGCACCTCTTTCACGCGATCGCCAAGCAGGGTTTTCACGCGCTTAACAAACGGTTCGAGCGCTTTTTCTGCCTCTTTCGCGCTTTCATCCACTTCGTCGGCCAGTTTTTCCAGCGACGCATCAGCTTTCGCCACGGACTGGAACGGTTTGCCGTCGAATTCGGTCAGGTAGCTCATCATCCATTCGTCGATGCGATCGGAAAGCAGCAGCACTTCGATACCTTTCTTACGCAGCAGTTCCAGATGCGGGCTGCTCTTCGCCGCAGCGTAACTGTCTGCGGTAATGAAGTAGATCTTCTCCTGGCCTTCTTTCATGCGCGACACGTACTCTTCCAGCGACACGGTCTGCGCAGAAGAGTCATTGTGTGTAGAGGCAAAGCGCAGCAATTTGGCAATCGCTTCCAGGTTGGCGCTGTCTTCACCAGCCCCTTCTTTCAGCACCAGGCCGAACTGTTGCCAGAACGTCTGGTATTTTTCTGCGTCATCTTTCGCCAGTTTATCGAGCATTTGCAGCACGCGTTTGGTCAGCGCGGTACGCAGATTACGCGTGACGCTGCTGTCCTGCAGAATTTCGCGCGAAACGTTGAGCGGCAGATCGCTGGAATCCACCAGGCCACGAACAAAGCGCAGGTAGTTCGGCATGAACTGTTCGGCTTCGTCCATGATAAATACACGCTGCACGTAGAGCTTCAGGCCGTGTTTATGATCGCGGTTCCACAGATCCCACGGCGCCTGCGACGGGATATAAAGCAGGCTGGTGTACTCCTGCTTCCCTTCGACGCGGTTGTGGCTCCAGGTCAGCGGATCGGTAAAGTCGTGGGCGATATGTTTGTAGAACTCGTTGTATTCGTCGTCTTTGATTTCAGACTTGTTGCGCGTCCACAGCGCCTGCGCTTTGTTGATCTTCTCCCAGGAAACCACGGTTTCGCCGTCTTTCTCTTCCTGTTTTTCGATCTCTACCGGCAGAGCGATATGGTCGGAATATTTGCTGATAATGGAACGCACGCGCCAGTCATTGAGGAAATCATCTTCCCCTTCGCGCAGATGCAGCGTGATTTCCGTCCCGCGATCGGCTTTGGTGATATCGGCGACGGTGTATTCGCCCGCGCCTTCAGATTCCCAGAAAACGCCGTTTTCTGCGCTCTCACCCGCCGCGCGGGTACGCACAGTCACTTTATCCGCGACGATAAACGCCGAGTAGAAACCGACGCCGAACTGACCAATCAACTGGCTATCTTTGGCCTGATCGGAGCCCATTGATTCGAGAAACGCTTTAGTGCCAGATTTGGCGATGGTGCCCAGATGGTCGATAACTTCATCGCGGGTCATACCGATACCGTTATCGGCGATGGTCAGCGTACGCTTTTCTTTATCGAAAGAGACGCGGACATGCAGTTCACCGTCGCCTTCGTAGAGATCCGGGTTGGACAGCGCGCGGAAACGCAGTTTGTCCGCCGCATCTGAGGCGTTGGAGATCAGCTCACGCAGGAAGATTTCTTTGTTCGAATAGAGAGAATGGATCATCAGGTGCAGAAGCTGTTTAACTTCAGACTGAAAACCGCGAGTTTCTTGTCCTTTCATTGGGAAAACCTCAACAATGCCATTTACAAGGTAAAAAGTGCGTTGAGGGGGAAGTGGGGACAGGGGCGGGAATTTTCAAGCGGAGGCAAAAATTTCTGCCTCCGTTTGGTTAAAAACGAATCTTGTGACGACCGGCCAGTGAGTGCGACAGCGTGGTGCCGTCAACCATCTCCAGCTCACCGCCCACCGGCACACCGTGCGCGATGCGGCTGGCTTCCACGCCATATTGCGCGCAAAGCTCCGCAATATAGTTAGCCGTTGCCTCACCTTCCACCGTCGGGTTGGTGGCGAGGATCACTTCCTGGAGTTTTTCTGCGGCCAGGCGCTGCTCAAGCCGGTCGAGACCGATATCATCCGGCCCGATACCGTCCAGCGGCGACAGATGCCCCATCAGCACAAAGTAGCGCCCCGAGAATTGCCCGGTTTGCTCGATGGCATAAATATCCGCCGGGCTTTCCACCACACAGATTTGACCGTTTTCCTGGCGCCGCGGGTTGCTGCATATATTGCACACTTCCTGCTCGGTAAAGGTACGGCAATCGGCGCAGTGGCCGATTTCCGACATTGCCCGGGTGAGCGCCTGCGCCAGCCGCATACCGCCGCTGCGATCGCGCTGCAACAGCGTAAACGCCATGCGCTGCGCCGACTTCGGGCCAACGCCCGGCAGGCAGCGCAGTGCTTCCATAAGCTGCGTTAACAGCGGACTGGTCTGCATCAGAACGGCATCTTAAAGCCTGGCGGCAGAGACATGCCGGAGGAAACAGAAGCCATTTTCTCTTTCTGGGTCTCATCGATACGGCGCGCAGCATCGTTAAATGCAGCGGCGACCAGATCCTCCAGCATCTCTTTGTCGTCTTCCAGCAGGCTCGGATCGATCTCCACGCGACGGCAGTTATGCGCGCCGTTGATGGTCACTTTCACCAGGCCTGCGCCTGATTCGCCGGTCACTTCCAGCTGTGCGATCTCTTCCTGCATTTTCTGCATTTTTTCTTGCATCTGCTGGGCCTGTTTCATCAGGTTGCCCAGACCGCCTTTTCCAAACATAGGCTTCTCTCTTTAGCTGTGGTGACCGACCAGAGCGATAAGTCACATTCAGGGTTGAAAACGGAAAGCCGCAGCTTGCCGTCAAAGGGGACGAATACTCTCTTCATCCAGATCCGCATCGAAAAACCGTTGCAGCGTCTGAATGTTGCTATCCGCAATAATTGCCTCACGCGCCTGCGCGAGCTTTTCCTCATAGATTGCCTGACGCCACTCCAGCGGCGTACGCACTGCCGGATTATCATCTTCAATGATAGTCAGTTCAACCGTCGAACCGTGCAATTCGCTAAGCGCGTCGCTAAGCGCCTTCTGTGCGCCCTGCGAATTCAGGTGACGCTGCGAGCTGCGCAGATGCAGACACCAGCGATCGCCCTCCTGCTCTTTCCAGGCATTCAGCGCCACCTGCTCAACCAGTTTCGGCAATTTTAGCTGGCTGACCTCTTTCGCCCAGGCATCACGTTCAATCGCCTCTTCCGCCAGCTTTTTCGCCAGCTCCGGCGTTTTCTCGTGTTCCAGCGCCTTTTTCAGCGCTTTGGGCGTGGCAACAACCTCTTTTGTCTCGGTGACAACAGTGGTTGCTTTCCAGCGGTAAGCCTCTTTTTTGGCTGGAGCCTGTTCCAGCGCCGAAGGCACCGGGCGCGACTGCACGCGCTCGGTGACCGAAGCCAGGCGCTCCAGCGCGGCATTACTCACCGGCCGCGCGCGGGTTGCGGCTGCCGGTTCACTCTTTTTTGCTTTGTCTGCTCCCTGAGCGCGTTGCAGTTGCCTGCGCGCCGCCAGCACCGAGCTGGTTGATTCGGGCAGCGGTGCGTCGTTCTGCACTGGTGCCGCCGACGGTTGAGCCTGCGGCGCGGGCGGAACCTGCTGCGGTGACATCACGGCGGTGGGCGCCACGGGGGCGAAGGATTGCTGAGGCACTTCTGGCGCCGGTAACGGCGCACGCGGATGGAATGCCAGCGCACGCAGCAGCGTCATTTCAACGCCCATGCGGCGGTCCGGCGCATAAGGCAGTTCTTTACGGCCAATCAGCAGCGTCTGATAGTAAAGCTGCACATCGGTGGGTGGAACGGTGCGGGCCAGTTCACGCAGACGCTGCTCAATCGGGGCCATGTCGCTGCCGAGCGCCGCAGGCGTCAGCTGTACCATGGCGATACGGTGCAGCAGCGTTTGCATCTCCAGCAGTAAGGCTTCCCATTCGACGCCGCGCGATGCAGCCTCGTTCACCAGCCCCATAGCGCGTTCACCGTCAGCGGCAACCACCGCTTCAACTAATGAAAGCGCCTGGTCGTCATTCAGCGTGCCAAGCATGGAGCTGACCACCGCCGCAGAGAGCTGCCCGTTGCCGCTGGCAATCGCCTGATCGGTCAGGCTCAGCGCATCGCGCAGGCTGCCGTCAGCCGCACGCGCCAGCAGTTGCAGCGCACGGGGTTCATGTTCAATCTTCTCGTCAGTAAGAATGTGCTCAAGCTGACTGCGGATCTGTTCAACATCCAGTGCTTTCAGGTGGAACTGAAGGCAACGGGAAAGAATGGTCACCGGCAGTTTTTGCGGATCGGTGGTCGCCAGCAGGAATTTGACGTGCTCAGGCGGCTCTTCAAGCGTTTTCAACAGCGCGTTAAAGCTGTGACGCGAGAGCATATGCACTTCGTCAATCAGATAGACTTTGAAACGCCCGCGCGCCGGGGCGTACTGCACGTTATCCAGCAGATCGCGGGTATCTTCGACTTTGGTACGCGACGCGGCGTCGATCTCAATTAAATCGACAAAGCGGCCCTGCTCAATTTCGCGGCAGTTATCACACACGCCGCACGGCGTTGCGGTGATGCCGGTTTCGCAGTTCAGCCCCTTCGCCAGCAGACGGGCGATAGAAGTTTTGCCGACGCCGCGGGTGCCGGAGAACAGATACGCATGATGAATGCGTCCTGATGATAAGCCGTTCGCCAGTGCGGTCAGCACATGCTCCTGGCCGACGACGTCAGCAAAAGTTTGCGGTCGCCATTTTCGGGCTAAGACCTGATAACTCATTGGCAGGCTCTGAAACGCTGGAAGGTGGATTTACGAAGGGATAATGCTAACACAGCACATGCTGTTAATGCACTTCATCCCTCAGGCGCAGGCCTGAAGGATGAGGAGACGGACATGGCATTAATGTCCCGGGAACGGCACCAGGCTGTAGCACTTAACACCCTGTTTTTCGAGGCGTTGTTCACCGCCAAGATCGAACAGATTAATGATGAATGCCGCGTCGGTCACTTCACCGCCCAGACGGCGAATCAGTTTCACTGTGGCTTCAATAGTGCCGCCGGTTGCCAGCAGATCGTCGACCACCAGCACTTTATCGCCCGGCTTGATCGCATCAACATGGATCTCTAACTGGTCAGTACCGTACTCAAGCTCATAGCTCTCGGCGATGGTTTCACGCGGCAGTTTACGCGGCTTACGCACCGGCACAAAGCCAACGCCCAGCCCCAGCGCAACCGGTGCGCCGAACAGGAAGCCACGCGCTTCGGTTCCCACTACTTTGGTTACGCCAGCGTTTTTATAACGCTCAACCAGCAATTCAATGCTAAGAGAGTACGCTTGCGGATCTTCCAGCAAACTGGTGACATCACGGAACAGAATGCCCGGCTTCGGGTAATCCTGAATGCTTTTGATGCTGTTTTTAAGAAATTCAAGCTGCTGCGCAGTCGCTGTCATGGATTTTTGCCTGATAGAAACGGTATTACTCACGGTACACGCGTTTACAGTTTATGTAACCACTGATTAACGTTTAATCAGCCGTACCCGTGCTCGAAAACGCCCGAATTTACTGACTGTGCGCCACAATTGCAACTGTCATTGCTGTGGTTTATGGTTTTTGTTGTTTTGCATCAATCACCGGAATACGCCACATAAATAGCAGCAGACCGGCCAGAATCACCAACAACAACACGCGTACCCACCACATCTTCACCAGATACAGAGAAACGGCAAAGGTCAACAGAATCACCGCAATGGCGCGCGGCTTCGCGCCAGGCGGCATTGCACGGTACGTTTGCCAGTGCCGCAGATAGCCGCCAAACCAGGAACGGTAAAGCAGCCAGTGATGAAAACGCGGCGATGAGCGCGCAAAACACCACGCCGCCAGCAGAATAAACGGCGTTGTCGGCAGGAGCGGTAGTACCACGCCAAGCGTACCAAGCACTACCGCCAACCAGCCAATGATGAGTAAAATAGTCCGTTGCATAGCGCGCTTCATCAGCAAAATGAACGGTTAATGTAACAGACTGATATTTACCGGGGGAAGAGACGTGAAAAACGCCGCGCTTTTAAACATGCTGGAGCAGCAACTGGGCAAATTACGCCAGTTGGCCGCGCCGCTGGCGCAGCATACGACGATCAGCGCGCGTTTTGATCGCCAGCTTTTCCAGACCCGCAGCACGCTGATGCAGTCCTGTCTGGATGAGGCGGCGGCCAATCTGGCGGCGCTGCGCCGCGCTGTGGAGGGCAACCATCTGGAGCAGGTTGCCTGGCTGGCGGAACGCCTGACCGCGCAAGTCGCCGCTCTCACACGTGAAAGCGCCGTCTGGCCGCTGCGCGAATGGGATCATGCATCGCCAGGTATTGCACGCTGGCAACGCAGGCGTTTGCAGCATCAGGAGTATGAGCGTCGTCTGCTGGCGATGAAACAGGAGCGCGAGCAACGCTTGAACGCCGTCAACACGCTGGTCGAACAGCAGCAACGACATAAAGAAGTAGAGGCTCTGGCCGGCAGGCTCGCCCGTTGCCGCCAGGCGCTGGATAATATTGAGCGCGTGCTGGCACGCTTAACCCGCTAAATAGAGGAGAGAGAATGTCGCTGGAAAACGCCCCGGAGGAGGTCAAACTGGCCGTGGATCTGATCATGTTGCTGGAACAACATGAGATTGCGCCAGACGTCGTGCTGAAAGCGCTGGAGATCGTCAAACGGGATTTTGAGAAGAAACTTGAGGAGTGATCCCCTCCCCGGCGGGGAGAGGATCGACAGGATTTACCTCGCCTGAGAAGGCGTCGGATCGTCGCCTTTCAGTTCGCGCTTAACTTCAGTCAGCTCATCACCTTTGCCATTGCGCAGGTGGACTTCGAGCTGGTTAAAGGCGATATCAATATTGTTTTCGCGGCACAGCTTGTCGATGGTGCGGTTCAGTTCATCAACCGTGTAGCTGCGATCGCGCAGTTCGCGCACATACAGACGCAGTTCATGATCCAGCGTGCTGGCGCCAAAAGTGGTGAAGAACACCGCCGGCTCCGGATCGTGCATCACTTTTGGATGATCCATCGCGGCTTTCAGCAGCACTTTTTTCACTTTATCCAGATCGGACCCGTACGCCACGCCGAGGCGGATCACCACGCGGGTGATGGTATCGGAGAGCGACCAGTTGATCAGACGCTCGGTAACAAACGCCTTGTTCGGAATGATCACCTCTTTACGGTCAAAGTCGGTAATGGTGGTCGCACGGATGCGGATCTTACTGACCGTTCCGGAGAAGGTGCCGATGGTCACGGTATCGCCGATACGCACCGGGCGTTCGAACAGGATAATCAGACCGGAGACAAAGTTACCGAAAATTTCCTGTAAGCCGAAACCTAAACCAACCGACAGCGCCGCCGCCAGCCATTGCAGTTTATCCCACGAAACGCCCAGCGAGCCGAATACCGTCAACGCCCCGACGGCGATGATGACGTAGTTCAGGATCGTCGTCACGGCATACGAAGAGCCCTGCCGCATATTGAGCCTGGAGAGGATCAATACCTCCAGCAAGCCCGGCAAGTTGCGGATTAGCGCCCAGGCCACAACAAAAACAATCACCGCAAATAGCAAACTGCCAAGGGTTACGCTCTTCATTACCGCAGCGCCAGCTTCGGTGCCGTTGTAGTGCCACAGCGTGATGCTGTCGAGGTAGGCAAATACAGTGATCAGATCTGACCAAATCGCCCAGAACATCACGCCAAACAGCGCGACCATCACCAGCATCGTAATACGCAGGGTTTGCTGGTTCACCTGTTCCAGCGCGATGCTCGGCTCTTCCTGCGGCTCAGCGCCTTCGGCCCCCTCTTTCACCATATTCTGCCGACGCGCCAGCGCACGGCGATAGGCAATACGTCGGGCGGCCACGCTGAGGCCACGCAGAACCGTCTGGTAAAGCAGATTCCAGATAATCACCAGATAGACGGTTTCAATCCAGCGCCCGGAAAGACGCAGCGTGGTATAGAAATACCCCGTCGCGGTCAGCACCATCAGCGCGATCGGCACGATGGCCAGCACGGTGATGGTTGCCAGGCGAATGGAGTGAGACTCCTTGTCGCGCCAGCTTTCGCGGGACATCGGCCAGACCAGGCAGGTGATCACCAGCAGATTCAGCAGGATAACAAACTGCCCCAGCACGTCATCCATCAGATGCAGCGGAGAGAGTTCAGAAACGACCGACCAGAAGTGCAGCGGCAACAGCGCCAGGCTGATACGCACAATTTGCCGCCGCCAGTGACTGGTAAGCTGGGCGGGCATATTAAAGTGGCTGACAGCGACACCGTCTTTCTCCAGCACTTTCCAGCACAGGCCGAAGACAAGCCAGAATAATGCCAGTTTTTTACTGAATGCCCACAGCAACTCGCTGACGTTAAGCTGCATAGTCAGCAGAATCAGGCCAATTGCCAGAATAATCAGGCACACCGGCAGCGCGCGGATAAGATCGATCAGAATCGCTTTCGGCGTATGCAACTGACTGTCGTTACGCAGTTGCCCAACCTGCGCCGCCAGCTTCGCCTGATAATCTTTCAGCCAGCGCAGACGCCAGCGGATAAGCCCGGCGATCAGCAGCAACGGTAGCCCTGCAAGGAACGCGATGGCTACCGCAGGCCAGGCTTTCTCCCAGTTGCCGGTGATCTTCATGGATTTGATTTGGTCATGCAGCGCCTGCGGGAAGGATTTGATCCAGTCCCAGTCCATTGGCTTATTGCTGTTCACCCAGAAGATCTGCTGCGTCAGAATTTCCTGCAGGCTTTTCGACACGCTCATCAGCTGCTGCTGGTTAACTTGCAGGTTGATGGCCATCATCAACTGAGTGCCCAGCTGTTTATTCAGTTGATCGAGCAGTTCACGGCGCATATCCACAACCTGCAACAGCGCGTCATGTACTTCATCGTTGACTTCACTGGAATGACCTTCCTCCAGTTTGGCGACAAAGGTATCGCTCTGGAACAGCGCATCACGCTGCTGGTTGATTTCAAACTGTTCAAGACGCAGATCCGCAATGCGGTTGGTCATGTCTTGCAGCTCATCCGCCGACGGCAATGTCTGCTGTTGCTGATACAAAATACGCGACAGCAACAGGCTGCCTTTCAGCACCGAGATCTGTTCTTTAACATTACGTTCGGATTGCAGGGCGCGGTCGAGCCAGTTTTTCACCTTAATATTCTGCTGCACCAGCGAGTTGCCATTCTCCGTGGCGGCAATCAACTTCTGGCTTAGCTGATGGTTAACATCCAGCTCCTGTTTCACCAGCGGATTGGCCTGAATGCGCGACGTTTCATCCGGCGTTACCGCTTCCTGTGCCGTCTTTTCCGTCAGTGTCAGACGCTTGCTGTTCACCGCTTCCTGCAACAACTGCAACTGATGCTCAAGGCGGTTGCTGTTCGCCGTCACGTAATCGCGTTGTTTTTGCAGCGTATCCTGTAATGTGGTGTTGCCTTCAAGGCTTTTGCGCAGTTGCTCGATCTGCGCATTCAACAACGCCTGTTGCACCTGCAACAGAGTTTGTTGCGTAGGACGCAGCGCGCCCTCGCCTGCCGCGGTGCCGTTCAGACGATTGCGGATCTGCTGCAACTGCTGGGAAGCGGAGTACATGGAGTTTTGTACACGCTCGGGCTGCGTTTGCAGCGAGACCAGTTGGCTGTTGTAGTTCGATAAATCGTTCTGGGCAGACTGTAAATCTTCCAGCAATTGTGAGATGCGGGATTCCAACTGGCGCAAGGAGAGCGAAGCCAGCGTTTTACGCGTTTCGTCGTCGTTATCTTTATCACTCAGCGCGTTCAGGGCATCGGTCGCCTGCCGCAATTTATCCGGCGCCTGGGCAATTTTTTGCTTCAGCAGCGCGGTTTCTTGCTTCACGCGGTCGATTTTGTCGAGCGTGTCCAGCGTCTCGGTCAAATCCTGAATAACCAGTTTGTCCTGCGCGGTATGATTTTTTTGTTTGTTTAGCGTATCAAGCTGGCTTTGTATGTCGCTGCGGGAAGGTAAATCGTTCGTGGTCTGCGCAAGGGCGGCGTTACTCACCAGGCTTGCGAAGAGAAGGAACAGTGCGGCGGCAAAAGCGGCGAGCGTGTTTCGCGTGCGGTAGTTGTGCAACATAATTTGAGCGATCGTTTTCTGTACGGGAAAGGCGGCCGGAATGGCCGCGAACGCAAGAATATCACGCCGTTATGCAACAACCTAGAAAAGTGACTCGCCTCCAGGATAAATCCTGGCGGCTCTGGTAGTCAGGCGCTGACGGCGCCCTGGTCTGCCTGCAGCGTCGGGCATAACTGGCACATCTCCAGCAGGATCGCCACGTAATCACGCGCTTCTTTTTTCAAATCGAAAGATTGCGGTGCAAACAGCCAGTTTTCCATAATGCCGGAAATATAGGCGCGCATTAATACGGCTACGCGGCGAGTGAGTAAATTGGCGGGCAACAATTTTGCCTGAATACACTCAGTAAGCGTTTGCTCGATTCGATCATAACTTTCAAGGCTCAGGTTACGCTGCGCTTCTTGCACAATGGTCATTTCCCCGACAAACTCACATTTGTGAAAAATGATCTCCATCATTAATCGCCGGCGCTCTTCAACAACTGTAGCTTCAAGGATATAAACCAATATTTCTCTTAATACAGAGAGTGGATCGTCAGGGAATTTTGCCCGATACTCAAGCTCAAGATCGTCAATACTGGACTCTGATAATTTCCAAATTTCACTAAACAAATCCGACTTATTTTTGAAGTGCCAGTAAATCGCGCCGCGAGTCACGCCTGCCGCCTGCGCAATGTCAGCCAGCGAAGTAGAAGAAACGCCCTGCCGGGAAAACAAGTGTATGGCGACATCGAGAATGTGCTGTCGCGTCTCCAGCGCTTGTTGTTTGGTTTTTCGTGCCATATGTTGGTGAATTTACAGGAGTCAGATTTACATACATTTGTGAATGTTTGTACCATAGCACGACCATAATATAAACGCAGCAATGGGTTTTTGGGCCATTGATCCATTGATCAATTTGAAATCGGACACTCGAGGTTTACTTATGAACAAAAACAGAGGGTTTACGCCTCTGGCGGTCGTTCTGATGCTTTCGGGCAGCTTAGCGCTTACAGGATGTGATGAAAAACCGGCTCAGCAGGGTGCGGGGCAGATGCCGGAAGTTGGCGTCGTCACGGTCAAGACGGAACCTCTGCAAATCACCACTGAGCTACCGGGCCGAACGACTGCTTTTCGCATTGCGGAAGTGCGTCCTCAGGTCAGCGGCATTATTTTGAAACGCAACTTCACGGAAGGCAGTGACGTTGAAGCTGGTGTCTCGCTCTATCAGATTGATCCCGCTACTTATCAGGCAGCTTATGACAGCGCAAAAGGCGATCTGGCGAAAGCGCAAGCGGCTGCCAACATCGCTCAGATGACCGTCAACCGTTATCAGAAACTGTTGGGCACCAAGTACATCAGCCAACAGGATTACGATACCGCTCAGGCGGACGCTCAGCAGGCTAACGCTACCGTTGTCGCGGCGAAAGCAGCAGTAGAAAGCGCGCGCATCAACCTGGCGTATACCAAAGTGATTTCCCCCATCAGCGGTCGTATCGGGACTTCCACTGTCACGGAAGGTGCGCTGGTACAGAGCGGGCAAACCACGGCGCTGACTACCGTGCAGCAGCTTGATCCGATCTACGTTGACGTTACCCAGTCCAGCAATGATTTTCTGCGTCTGCAACAGGAAATGGCGAACGGTACGCTGAAGCAGGACAACGGCAAAGCGAAAGTTCAGCTCGTTACCAACGACGGTGTTCAATACGCCCAGGAAGGTACGCTTGAGTTTTCTGGCGTGACGGTAGACCAGACCACCGGTTCCATCACTCTGCGTGCTGTGTTCCCGAACCCGGATCACTCGTTGCTGCCAGGCATGTTCGTACGCGCCAAGCTGGAAGAAGGCGTTAACCCGAATGCCATGCTGGTTCCACAGCAGGGTGTTACTCGTACGCCGCGCGGTGACGCAACGGCGATGGTGGTGGGTGAAGGCGATAAAGTTGAAGTCCGTAATATCGTCGCAAGCCAGGCCATTGGCGACAAATGGCTGGTGACTGAAGGTCTGAAAAGCGGCGATCGCGTGATTATTGCTGGCTTACAAAAAGTCAAACCGGGCGTGCAGGTTAAAGCTCAGGAAGTGACTTCTGACAACAAAGAGCAAGCCCAGGCCGGCGGCCAGTCAGAAAAACCGAAGTCTTAACTAAAACAGGAGCCGTTAAGACATGGCTAAGTTTTTTATCGATCGCCCCATCTTTGCGTGGGTTATCGCGATTATCATCATGCTGGCAGGGGCTCTCTCGATCCTCAAATTGCCGGTAGCGCAATATCCAACCATTGCGCCGCCTGCAATTCAGATCACGGCCACCTACCCGGGTGCTGATGCGAAAACGGTACAGGATACCGTGACGCAGGTCATCGAACAGAACATGAACGGTATCGATAACCTGCTTTATATGTCATCTGCCAGTGATTCCTCTGGTACGGTACAAATTACAATTACTTTTGATTCCGGAACGGATGCGGATATCGCGCAGGTTCAGGTGCAGAACAAACTGCAACTGGCCATGCCGCTGTTACCGCAGGAAGTGCAACAGCAAGGCGTTAGCGTCGAGAAATCATCCAGCAGCTTCCTGATGGTTCTCGGGATGATCAGTACCGATGGTTCCATGACGCAGGAAGATATTGCGGACTACGTCGGCGCAACCATCAAAGATCCGGTCAGCCGTACTTCCGGCGTCGGTGACGTTCAGCTGTTCGGTGCGCAGTATGCGATGCGTATCTGGATGGATCCGAGCAAACTCAATAATTTCCAGCTCACGCCAGTTGACGTGATTGCGGCTATCAAAGCGCAGAACGCCCAGGTTGCGGCAGGTCAGTTAGGCGGTACTCCGCCGGTGAAAGGGCAGCAGTTGAACGCCTCTATCATCGCGCAAACCCGTCTGACCTCCACGGACGAGTTCGGTAAGATCCTGTTGAAAGTGAACGCTGACGGTTCGCAGGTTCGTCTGCGCGACGTGGCGAAGATTGAACTGGGCGGCGAAAGCTATGACGTAATCGCACGTTATAACGGCCAACCGGCTGCGGGTCTCGGTATCAAACTGGCAACCGGCGCGAACGCGCTCGATACTGCCGAAGCGGTACGTGCGACCATTGCCAAACTGGAGCCGTTCTTCCCGCACGGCCTGAAAGTGGTTTATCCGTATGACACCACACCATTCGTTAAGATCTCGATTAACGAAGTGGTGAAAACGCTGGTTGAAGCGATCGTACTGGTATTCCTGGTAATGTACCTGTTCCTGCAAAACTTCCGCGCAACGCTGATCCCAACGATCGCGGTGCCGGTGGTACTGCTCGGGACATTCGCGATACTCGCCGCCTTTGGCTACTCCATCAACACCCTCACCATGTTCGGTATGGTGCTGGCGATAGGTCTGCTGGTGGACGATGCTATCGTGGTGGTGGAAAACGTCGAACGTGTGATGATGGAAGAAGGCCTGCCACCAAAAGAGGCGACGCGCCGTTCCATGGGGCAGATTCAGGGTGCGCTGGTTGGTATTGCACTGGTGCTGTCAGCGGTATTTATCCCGATGGCGTTCTTCGGTGGTTCTACCGGTGCTATCTATCGCCAGTTCTCCATTACTATCGTTTCCGCGATGGTACTGTCTGTGCTGGTCGCACTGATCCTGACGCCGGCGCTGTGCGCCACCATGCTGAAGCCGGTTGCCAAAGGCGACCACGGTGAAGGCAAAAAAGGCTTCTTCGGCTGGTTCAACCGCATGTTTGAGAAGAGCACGCACCACTACACCGACAGCGTAGGGAACATTCTGCGCAGCACCGGTCGTTACTTGCTGCTCTATATCGTCATCGTTGCGGGTATGGCGGTGCTGTTTGTGCGCCTGCCAAGTTCGTTCCTGCCGGATGAAGACCAGGGCGTATTTCTCACTATGGCCCAGTTGCCTGCGGGCGCGACGCAAGAGCGTACGCAGAAGGTGCTGGATGAAGTGACGAAATATTATCTGGAAAACGAGAAAGACAACGTTAACTCCGTCTTTACCGTTAACGGCTTTGGCTTCTCTGGTCGCGGTCAGAACACCGGTCTGGCGTTCGTATCGCTGAAAAACTGGGACGAACGTCCTGGTGAAGCGAATAAAGTACCGGCAATCGCAGGCCGTGCGAGCGCGCACTTTGCATCGATTAAAGATGCAATGGTCTTCGCTTTCAACCTGCCAGCGATTGTTGAACTCGGTACGGCAACCGGCTTCGACTTCCAGTTGATTGATCAGGCGAACCTGGGGCATGAGAAATTAACCCAGGCGCGTAATCAGCTGTTTGGCGAAATCGCGCAGCATCCGGATCTGCTGGTGGGCGTGCGTCCTAACGGCCTGGAAGATACACCGCAGTTCAAGATCGATATCGATCAGGAAAAAGCACAGGCGCTGGGCGTGTCGATTAGCGACATCAACACCACGCTGGGTGCAGCCTGGGGCGGCAGTTACGTTAACGACTTTATCGACCGTGGTCGCGTGAAGAAAGTGTACGTCATGTCGCAGGCCAAATACCGTATGCTGCCAAGCGATATTGGTAACTGGTACGTGCGGGCAACCGATGGGCAGATGGTGCCGTTCTCCGCCTTCTCCAGCACACACTGGGAATACGGTTCACCGCGTCTGGAGCGTTACAATGGTCTGCCGTCGATGGAAATCCTCGGCCAGGCGGCTCCGGGTAAAAGTACCGGTGAAGCGATGGCGATGATGGAACAACTGGCCAGTAAGCTGCCAACCGGTATCGGTTATGACTGGACGGGGATGTCCTATCAGGAACGTCTCTCCGGCAACCAGGCGCCTGCGTTGTACGCCATCTCGCTGATCGTGGTATTCCTCTGCCTCGCAGCGCTGTATGAAAGCTGGTCGATTCCGTTCTCGGTCATGCTGGTTGTACCGCTGGGTGTTGTGGGTGCGTTGCTGGCGGCCACCTTCCGCGGTCTGACCAACGACGTTTACTTCCAGGTGGGCCTGCTGACGACCATTGGTTTGTCGGCGAAGAACGCGATACTTATCGTCGAATTCGCCAAAGACCTGATGGATAAAGAAGGCAAAGGCCTGGTAGAGGCGACGCTGGAAGCGGTTCGTATGCGTCTGCGTCCAATTCTGATGACCTCACTGGCATTTATCCTTGGGGTACTGCCGTTGGTTATCAGCTCCGGTGCAGGTTCCGGCGCGCAGAACGCAGTAGGTACTGGCGTAATGGGCGGGATGATCACCGCAACCATACTGGCTATCTTCTTCGTTCCGGTGTTCTTCGTGGTGGTGCGCCGCCGCTTTAGTCGCCACGGTGAGGATATTGAGCACAGCCATAAGGTTGAGGAGCACTGATCGTTTCTCTAATAGAAAAGGCCGCACTTAGCGGCCTTTTTCATATCAGTACATCCGAAATTAAAAGCATTTATTGTCTGTTTGTTTATTTTGTACTGCCAATATAAGGCTTATAATAACTATGTATTTTGAAAGCAGCGATCATTTACCGTTTATAAACTTTAATTATCTGGTACAATCAGTTTAACTCAGACGATTCCTGGTATAAAAATACCGTTCGAACTGGAATAATCTCTTCCATGCTAACTTAATGAATCTCAAGGATGAACAAGCAATAACGCCCGCAGGCGTAACACGCTTCATCCCGACGTCATGTTCCTATTTTGTCCATTTTTCTCAAAAAAAACATTATTTGTAATTTTTCGTGATAGCACAATGAAATCCCATTCAGACTAGCTTATAGTTATATTGACAAACATAAAGCAGCGTCTGTCTCTGGTCAGAGCAGAAGTTCCCATCCTGAAACAGCAGTCGGTCAGTAAAAAAAAATTACCACTCAGAAGGGGATGCGTTATGGACGAATACTCGCCAAAAAGGCATGATATCGCGCAGCTCAAATTTCTCTGCGAAACACTGTACCATGACTGCCTTGTTAATCTCGAAGAGAGCCATCATGGGTGGGTTAACGATCCTACATCAGCGGTGAACTTGCAGTTAAATGAGCTGATAGAACACATAGCGACCTTCGCACTTAATTATAAAATTAAGTACAATGAAGATAATAAACTGATTGAACAGATAGACGAATATCTTGACGATACGTTTATGTTGTTCAGTAGCTATGGCATAAATACACATGACTTACAGAAATGGCGCAAAACAGGTAACAAGCTGTTCCGCTGCTTCGTCAATGTAAGCAAGGCTAATCCTGTTAGCCACTCTTGTTAATTTTTCAACACTAAGGTGAAGGTATGTCCGAAAAACCATTAACAAAAGTTGATTATTTGATGCGTCTCAGACGTTGTCAGACAATTGATACCCTTGAACGTGTAATTGAAAAAAATAAATACGAACTTCCGGATGAGGAACTCGCGGTGTTTTATTCAGCAGCCGATCATCGCCTGGCAGAACTGACCATGAATAAGCTGTATGACAAAATCCCCTCCTCCGTGTGGAAATTTGTACGATAATTCTGCTAACTATTTTTCTACGCAAACAGAACGTTCAGATTCCGTGACGAGTGTCTTCGAATCAGATGAATGACGAAAAGCAAAAAATGATTGCCGGATTGCCCTATCTTTCGGCAGACGAAGTCTTGCGCGCCGATCGTCTGCGAGCCAGGCAGTTGCTGCATCGTTACAATCATTCGGCGCCGGAAGAAAAAGCCGAGCGTAAAGACATTCTCTCCAGCCTTCTCGGCCGCAGTGATGGGGTCTACATCGAACCGAATTTTCGCTGCGATTATGGCTACAATATTTTTCTCGGCCGCAATTTCTACGCGAATTTCGACTGTGTCATGCTCGATGTTTGTCCAATTCGTATCGGCGATAACTGCATGCTGGCGCCCGGCGTTCATATCTACACCGCAACGCATCCGCTGGATGCCGCTGAACGCATCAGCGGCGTGGAATATGGAAAACCTGTCACCATTGGTCACAATGTCTGGATTGGTGGCCGCGCCATTATCAACCCGGGCGTAACGATTGGCGATAACGCCGTCATCGCCTCCGGTGCGGTCGTTGTGAAAGATGTTCCGGCCAATGTCGTGGTCGGTGGCAACCCGGCGCGGATCATCAAACCCCTGCCAGCCATCTAACTGTTATCGTTTTTTGCGGCAAAACTGTTACTTTTTTCATACAAAATGGCAACTTAAAATAGCGTGTCCACCTGCAAAACAGTATCAGTAAAGGCGTAAGATGACAGAGATACAGCGGCTGCTCACCGAAACGATTGAAGAGATCAACCAGCGCGAGAAACGGGATAACCGCCCGCGCTTCAGCATCAGTTTTATTCGCAAACACCCCGGCCTGTTTGTTGGCATGTATCTGGCCTGGCTTGCCACGCTGGCGGTGATGCTGCAGTCCGAAACCCTCTCAGGCTCCGTCTGGCTATTGATCGTGCTCTTCGTGGTGCTGAATGGTTTCTTCTTTTTTGACGTTTACCCTCGCTACCACTACGAAGATATCGATGTGCTCGATTTCCGGGTCTGCTATAACGGCGAGTGGTACAACACGCGATTTGTTCCGTCAGGTTTGATTAACGCGATCCTGCAATCCCCGCAGGTCGAGGAAGAGAGCAAATCCCGGCTGGAAAAAATGGTTGCGCGTAAAGGCGAGCTCTCATTTTATGACGTCTTCACCCTCACCCGTCCCGAGACTGCTCAATCAATCGGTTAAGTGTACGTACCGCCGCCGTAAACCGGCTGGCGGACGTATTGCCGTAACCCAGAACCAGCCCGCTGGAAGCAGCACGCTTGTGCAGCCAAAAACGGCTTAATGCATGGGGCGCAAGTTGCCATTGCCTCGCAGCGAGGGCTACCGCCTCATCATCAATCCCCGGGATCGCCAGCGTTAAGTGCAGCCCACCGCCGCCGCCATAAACCTGATGCGCAACGTGCAGCTCATTGCGAACGGCTTCCAGCAGGTGCGCCTGCCGCTTGCGATACAGCCGACGCATCGCGGCGAGATGTCGTGCGTAGTGCCCATCTTCAATAAAACGCGCCAGCGTCAGTTGCTCGGCACGATGACCGCCACGTAACAAACTACCGATTGCCGGTCCGGCAGCCTGCGCCAGCGCGGGCGGCATCACCATAAAACCGATACGCAACGATGGAAACAAGGTTTTACTAAAAGTACCAAGATAAACCACGGGCGGATTCGCCACCATGCCTGACATCGCCGGAATGGGCTCGCCCGGATAGCGAAACTCACTATCGTAATCATCTTCCACAATCCAGCTTCCCACTTGCCGGGCATAGTCCAGCAGCGCCAGCCGCCGGGCCGCGCTCATCACCTTGCCCAGCGGATACTGATGTGACGGCGAGGTGTAAATCATGCGCGGTGGCCGGGCCGCAGAGTTCAGCACCATCCCTTCATCGTCGATCTGCATGCCCGCCACTTCCAGGCCAGCCGCCAGAAAAGCGCTTTTGGCGCCACCGTAACCCGGCTCTTCCACCCATGCATGCTCGCCCACGTCGCTAAGTAAATGCACACAAAGCATCAGCGCTTCCTGCGCGCCTTCGGTGATCACTATCTGTTCAGCATCGCAATCAATGCCGCGAGATATCGCCAAATGGCGGGCTATCGCTACGCGTAAACGCCATTCACCGGCGGATTCACCATAATTCAATAACGGGCTGCCTTCATCGCGCCACACGCGTTCAGCCAGCCGTCGCCAGACTGTCAGCGGGAAGTAATTTGCCGCCGGAATGCCCGGCGTCAGCGCCAGCGCGGGCGAATGACGTAAAACGCCGCCCGGCAGTTGCTGTACACGCTTAGCGAGCGTTATCGACGGCGCCGGATCCGTTCGCTCAACTGTCGCCAGTTTCGCCACTCGAGTTCCCTGGCGATCGCGCAACACATACCCTTCAACGGCCAGTTGTTCCAGCGCTGCATTCACGGTATTACGCGAAATATTCAGCATCTCCGCCAGTACGCGCGATCCCGGCAACAGACTGCCGGGCTTCAACATCCCCTGCCGTACCGCGTCGCGCAGCGCCACATACAGCGCGCGCTGCCGCGTCAGGCTGGCGCGATCCTTCAGCGCCCGTCGCAGCAGCGCGTACAGTCCATCCTCAGGAATATTCATTATTTTCTCCGCGTGGCTCTATAAAAATATAACCTGCTGGCTCTTTTTATGGAACCACCGCAGCGCTACGCTGCCTCCGTATTCACAAGGAGACGCAATGAGCCAGTTCAATCAATATCAACAACCTATCGGCGATGCGCTGCCTGACTGGCAGCCACGCCCTTTCCCGCAGCGCGTTACTCTCGAAGGCCGTTATTGTCGTCTTGAACCGCTGGGCACTGAGCACGCCAGCGCGCTGTTTCAGGCGCATCAACACGCAGGTGATAACCGGAGCTGGACGTGGCTGCTGCGGGAGCCGGAAAAAGATGAAGCGGCGTTTCGCGACTGGATAGCGAGCATCTGCACACTGCACGATCCACTACACTTTGCCGTCATTGACAACAAAACTTCGCAGCCGGTTGGTAGCCTCGCGCTGATGCGCATTGATGAGAAAAACGGTGTCATGGAAGTGGGAAGCGTACATTTCTCGCCGTTGCTGACCCGTACACCCGCCTCGACAGAAGCGCAATGGTTATTGATGAACTATGCCTTTACAACGCTGGGATACCGGCGCTACGAGTGGAAGTGTAACAGTCTGAATGAGCCGTCACGCCAGGCGGCGCTGCGTCTCGGTTTTCAGTATGAAGGCCGCTTTCGCCAGGCGCTGGTGCTCAAAGGCCATAATCGCGATACCGATTGGTTTTCAATTATTGACGGGGAATGGCCGCAGATTGATCGCGCGCTGCAACGCTGGCTTGCCGCCGACAACTTCACGGCCGATGGCAAGCAGCGTCACTCCCTGGCATCACTTCGCGCTTAACGTTTTTTCTTTTTGCCTTGCACCGCTTTGAAACGCGGATTGGATTTACAGATCACATATAAACGCCCCTTGCGCCGGACAATCTGGCAGTCAGGGTGGCGTTGTTTCGCACTGCGCAATGAATTCAGTACCTGCATCACTTACTCCTTTTTATCGCTAAAAAAGCGACCGTAACGTTGCTGGAAACGTGCCGCGCTGCCTTCGTTAGCAATCACTTTTTGTTTACCGGTGTAATAAGGATGCGACGCAGACGAAACGTCGATGGTGACGTACGGATAGCTCACGCCTTCCAGTTCGATTTCGCGTTCCGTTTTAATGGTTGAACCCACTTTGAAATACTCGTTGGCGCTGGTGTCGTGGAATACCACGGTACGATAGTGAGGATGGATATCAGCTTTCATAATTCACTCATCTGTTTTGTTATAACATAACAAAAGTCTATCGAAGTTATTTCTCCATTTCAAGCGATCCGCGTTATGCGTTTTTCGCAAAAGCACGTGATCCTGCGCGGACATAAATTAGAAAAGAACGTTATTGGTTGAATTGGTGCCCCTCAGGCAAGCTGTGATCACACCTGACGAAGAGGAAAAAGAAAATGCGCTGTTGTTGTCCCCGAACCCTGAACCTGACCAGAACACGATTATTGACTGCTTTCGGAGAACACAATGAACGCAACGACGTTACCGATCCTCGATCTTTCCCGCTATACGCACGGCGCTGAGCGCGAACGCTTTCTTGCCGATCTGCGCCACGCTGCGCGCGATATCGGTTTCTTCTACCTGATTAACCACGGCGTCGATGACGCACTGCAACACGCCGTCCAGCAAGAATCCCGACGTTTTTTCGCCCTGACTGATGAGCAAAAACAGCAAGTGGCGATGATCCACTCCCCCCATTTTCGTGGCTATAACCGCGCCGCTTCAGAGATAACCCGCGGGCAACCGGACTGGCGCGAGCAGTTCGATATTGGCGCGGAACGCCCGGCGCTACTGCTCAGCGACAGCGATCCCGGCTGGCGACGCTTACAAGGCCCGAATCTTTGGCCGCAAGCCTTGCCAACGCTGAAACCCGCCCTGCTCGCCTGGCAGAAGGCGATGACCGGTATGGCCATCACACTGCTGCGGGCGTTTGCCGAAGCACTGCAACTGCCTGCGGACGCCTTTGACGCGCTGTATGGCGATAAACCGAACGAGCATATCAAGCTGATCCGCTACCCTGGCCAGCACTCGACCCGGAGCGCGCAAGGCGTTGGCGCCCATAAGGATTCCGGCTTTCTCAGTTTTCTGCTGCAGGACGAGCAAAAAGGGCTGCAAGTAGAAGTCGAACCAGGCCACTGGATCGACGCCGCGCCGCTGGCGGGCAGTTTTGTCGTCAACATTGGCGAACTGCTGGAACTGGCCACCAATGGCTATCTGCGCGCCACCGTTCACCGCGTGGTTTCGCCCCCTGCGGAACAGCAGCGTTTGTCGATTGCTTTCTTCCTCGGCGCCCAGCTCGATGCGGTGGTGCCGTTGTACACCCTACCGCCGAAGCTGGCGCAAGAGGCGCGCGGGCCGGAGAGCGATCCGCACAATCCGCTGCTGCGCGATGTCGGCTGGAACTACCTGAAAGGCCGCCTGCGCTCCCATCCGGATGTGGCGGAACGTTATTACCGCGATGTGCTGCGCGAACGCACTGAACAATTGATCGTCTGACCATAACAACACAGGAACACACATCATGAAACATGCCGCTTTTACTCTGGCAGGGGTAGCACTGTCTCTTTCTCTGGTATGGACTTCCGCCCAGGCTGAAGCACTGCGCGTCGCCGCCGACCCGGTACCGCACGCGGAGATCCTCAATTACATCAAAAAGATCGATCCGAAACTGGATCTGAAAGTGGTTGAATTAACCAACGGCGCCAATGCTAACGAGCTGCTGGCGAACGGCGATGTCGATGCCAACTACTTCCAGCATGTGCCTTACTTGAAGGATCAGGAAAAGGCGCTGGGCAAGACTTTTGCCGTTGCCGCGACGGTACACATTGAACCGCTCGGCATCTATTCACATAAATACAAGGATTTCAAATCGCTGCCGAATAACGCCAAAGTGGCCGTGCCGAATAATGCCACTAACCTGAGCCGCGCCCTGTTCCTGCTGCAAGCCCAGGGATTGATCAAGCTCGACAGCAAGTTCACCGATCCGGCCACCACCCTGGCGACGCCGAAAGACATCGCGCAGAACCCGAAACATTTGCAGATCCTGGAGATTGAATCGCCGCAAATCCCGCGCTCGCTGGATGATGTCGATCTGGCGGTAATCAACGGCAACTACGCGCTGGAAGCAGGGCTGAGCCCGGCGAAAGATGCGCTCGGTCTGGAGAGTGCGAAGCACAACCCTTATGCCAATATTCTGGTCACCAACCCGCAATTGGCCAACGATCCGCGCATCAAAGAACTGGCCAAAGATCTGACCTCACCGCAGGTCGCGGAGTTTATCCGCAAGCAATATAACGGTTCCGTGATCCCGGTTGCGCCGCAGTCATGATTGAGATTGAAGGGCTGAGTAAAATCTACGCTGGAGCAGGCCGACCGGCGTTAAAAGAGGTGTCGCTGAACGTACCGAAAGGCGCGATTTACGGCATCCTCGGGCGCAGCGGCGCAGGGAAAAGTACGCTAATCCGTTGCCTTAATCTGCTGGAGCGGCCCACTGCGGGCCGTATTATCGTGAACGGTAATGACATCACCCAACTGAATAAGACAGGGCTTCGCGAACATCGGCTGCGCACCGGCATGATTTTCCAGCACTTCAATTTACTGCATGCGCGTACGGTCGCCGATAATGTCGCCGTGCCGCTGGAAATCGCCGGTGTAGCGAAAGACCAGCGTCAGGCGCGCGTAGAAGAACTGCTGTGGCTGGTGGGATTAAGCGAAAAAGCGCACGCCTTCCCGTCACAGCTTTCCGGCGGACAAAAGCAGCGTGTCGGCATTGCCAGAGCGCTGGCGGCACACCCGGATGTGCTGCTGTGCGACGAAGCCACCAGCGCGCTGGATCCGGAAACTACCGCGTCAGTGCTGGAGTTACTGGCAGACATCAACCAAAAACTGCAACTCACCATTGTGTTGATCACCCATGAACTGGAAGTGGTCAAAACGCTGTGCGATCACGCGGCGCTGCTGGAAAATGGCGAAGTCATAGAGAGCGGGAAAATCGCTGATTTGCTGGTTGCTCCGTGGTCGCGACTGCGCCAGGCACTGCTGCACGATCCGCAGGCAGAGCAGGCATTTCTTGCTCGTCATGGTTTTACCGGGAGGCCGTTATGTGGGGTCGCATGAGCTGGGAGGATCTCTGGCCGCTGCTGTTAAACGGCTCGCTGGAAACCATTTATATGGTCGGCCTGTCGGCACTCTTTACCGTGCTGATTGGTCTGCCGCTGGGTGTACTGCTGTTTATTTCCCGCAGTAATGGCTTAGCGCCGATGCCAAAGCTGAATGCGCTGCTCGGTACGATTATCAACATTGGCCGCTCGCTGCCATTTATTGTGCTGTTGATTGCGCTGATCCCATTTACCCGGTTACTTATAGGAACCACGCTCGGCAGTACCGCCGCCGTCGTGCCGGTGACTATTGGCGCATTTCCCTTCTTCGCGCGCCTGACGGAAACCGCACTCGACGAAGTGGATTACGGACGCATTGAAGCTATTTTATCCATGGGCGGTAACCTCTGGCATGTGATTACCAAAGCGCTGTTGCCGGAAGCGCTTCCCACGCTGCTGGCCGGGATTACCTTAACGGTGGTGATGCTGATTGGCTTCTCATCAATGGCGGGCGTAATTGGCGGTGGCGGGCTGGGCGATTTAGCCATTCGTTACGGCTACCAACGCTTTAACAACCAGGTCATGTTCGGCACTGTGATTATCCTGGTGGTGATGGTACAGGGCGTGCAAATGGTGGGTGATCGCCTGGTTCGCCGACTGGCACACCGTCGATAAGCTGTTCCGGCGTTTCTTTGCCCTGAAAACCAGGAAAGAGGCGCCGTTTATCCCTTCTTGTTTGGTAAAAATTTCTTAGCTAACCTGCACCGCAGACTCTTTTTTCCTCACCCCTGCTCATCCTGAAAGAAAACAATTGCTGCCGCGTGATATAACATTTGCGGGTGAAAGATACGCTATGTTTATCAGTATCAAAGAGGGATTTTTGATCATGACTAATCGACGGCTGGTAACTCTTATTATTGCGATTCTGGCGCTCGCGCTGATCCTCCCGCCAGGGCTGAGTATCTGGATGACCCATCGCCAGGCTAAAGAAACGTTTATGGATCAGCTTGAAAGCTATTCAAAGCTGGCGGATATGCGCACACTGCGTGTCGTTAACGAAAGTAAAGCCGCGCTCCGGCAACTGGAAAACTGGCGAGGCCCGGTTTGTACCGCCGAACATCTGCTGGAGATGCAACGCGCTTCTTACGCCCATCGCTATGTGCAGGAAGTTTTATACGTTGACGATCTTCAGCCGCGCTGCTCATCGTTGCAAAGCGGCACCTCGACATCGCCCTTCCCGCCGCCAAAGAAAATTACCGCAGATGGCTTTCGCGTCTGGCTTACGCGTCACAATGATTTGGGTTTATCGCGGAACATGATTGCCATCGGTAATGAGCATTATGTCGTGATGGTCGATCCCCAGTCGTTTATCGATATCCTCTCTTACGGCTCGCTTCCGCTGCACTTCTCGCTGGTCAATACCAGCACCCGGCAAGTCATTGCGGGTAGTACGGAGATCCCCCGCACCGTGCTCGAGCAGATAGCGCAACGCGCGCAAACGACAGAGCATTTCCGGGAATCAACCTACCACATTAAATACGATGCCAGCCAGGGGCTGGCCACCGTAACCTGGATGCCGGACACGCCGCTGGAAAACAACTGGCATCGTTTATTGACTATCTGGGTGCCGTTCAGTTTGCTGATGAGTTTATTGCTCGCCTTTGTTTTACTCAGAGTGCTGCGTCGTCTGCAATCGCCGCACTATCAGTTGCAGGAGGCCATCCATCGCCGTGAAATCATGGCGCATTACCAGCCGATTATGGCGCTGGAAAGCGGGCGTATCGTTGGAGCCGAGGCGCTGGCGCGCTGGCAGCAAAAGGACGGCACTTTTCTGTCGCCGGATATTTTTATCCCGCTCGCGGTACACAGCGGCCTGATGCCGCAGTTGACCAGGCTGATGATTGAAAATGTGTTTGCCGATATGGGGCCATGGCTGCAGCAACACCCAGAGCAGCATATCTCTGTCAATCTGGAACCCACCGATCTGCTGGATCCGGGCCTGCCGGCTCTACTCGCGGAATTACTACAGCGCTGGCAGCTTTCGCCGTCGCAAATCGCCTTAGAACTAACCGAGCGGGGTTTTGCCGATCCGGTCGTCAGCGGCCCGGCGATCAACACGCTGCGCGCCGCAGGCCATGCGATCTACATTGACGATTTCGGTACGGGTTATTGCAGCCTGAGCTACCTGCAAAACCTCGACGTCGATATCATTAAAATCGATAAATCGTTTGTCGATGCGCTGGAGCACAAAACCGTGACGCCGCACATTATCGAGATGGCAAAAGCCTTAAAGCTGGCGATGGTTGCCGAAGGTATCGAAACCGAAGCTCAGTTGCAGTGGCTGAAACAGTGTGGCGTGGAATATGGGCAAGGCTGGCTTTACAGCAAAGCGCTACCGGCGGAGGAGTTTATTCGCTGGGCGGAAAATAACCTTCATGAGAAAGCGCTCTGCTACTGTTAAAAGGGTTTTAACAACGCGGAGGAAGCACAATGAAAAAGCAATCCTGGCCGCTGCACGATGTCCGGCACTGGCTGGAGCCTGGCCCGGTGGTACTGCTGAGCAGCCACTGGCAAGGGCGGAATAATATTATGACCTTAGGCTGGCACACGATTCTGGAGTTTTCCCCTTCGCTGGTCGGCTGCATGATTTCCGGTGGCAATGCCAGCTTCGAACGCATCCGACAAAGCGGAGAGTGCGTAATTAACCTGCCTGAAGCCAGCATGATCGACACCGTTTCTCGCATTGGCAACTGTACGGGCGATGAGGTCGATAAGTTTGCTCAATTTGGCCTGACGGCAGAAAAAAGCGAACACGTGACCGCGCCATCCATTAAAGAGTGCTACGGCCAGTTCGAATGCCGCCTTTATGACGACGCAATGGTGGATACCTACAACTTCTTTATTTTTGAAGTGGTTGCAGCGCGGGTAAACCGCGAACCAACGTGGCCGCAGACGCTGCATTACACCGGCGACGGCGTGTTCCGTACCGATGGCGATGTGCTTGAGCGTAAAGCGCTCTTCACCAAAGTCTCCTGAGTGTCACATTACTCATCAAGCACTGGCACAAAGCCTCCGTATATCATGCGCTTACCGTCAAAAGGCATCGCATTGCCCAGTTCGCGCATGCGGGGATCGGTCATCATTTTTTGATTCGCCGCATCGCGTACCTCTTTGGACGGGTATTCAATCCAGCTGAAGACGACCGCTTCGTGGTCTTCAGCTTTTACCGCCATGCGAAAATCGGTGAGTTTGCCATCCGGTACGTCGTCAGCCCAACATTCGACAATGCGCGTTGCGCCGAACTCTTTGAAGATCGGTGCCGCTTTCGCCGCGAGCTGGCAATAAGCCTCTTTTTCATCCTCTGGCACTGCGACCACAAAACCATCGACATATTTCATGCATCGGCCCCCACATGACTGCGCAGCGGGACAGCCCCACTACATCAGACCCGATAAGTTTAGTTCTGCCGCCAGCAAAAGGCGTAACGCACCGTCTCATCTCGCAGGATAAACTCCGGCGACACGCTCGGGCTCCAGGAGTCATCGCCGCCAACGCCCATGTGGAAGGCATCGAGATGCAGCCAGCAACCGGCTTCTTCGCGCAATAAGTGATGGTGCGTGGTTTCCCGCAGTTGCTCATCGCTGTAGCAGCCGAGGGAAAAATGGAAATCCCCCTGCCACTGGTGCGCACCGAACCACAATGCGCGCGTGTTGCAGCGCAGCCCATTTTCGCCGGGGAAAATATAGGGCGTGTGCAGCGCCGACAGCGGCTGCGTCCACCGTCCCTGACGCGCCGCCAGCTGGCGATCCGGGTAGTTTTCATGCGGCCCCAGCCCCAGCCAGCTTACCTGCGGATGCCGCTCCGCCAGTTGGCAGACCAGCCCCACCCGTGCAGGCGGCGGAATATCTCGCGCCACCTGTACCGTGACATCGCCATGCAGTGCGCCGTCACCATCAATTCGCCAGCATTTATGGCTGATAAACGCGGTTTTCCCTGCACCCAGCCAGCGCTGACCGGTACTCACCACAATCCCGGTGCTGCGCTCTTCAACGTCACAATAAAGCAGTTCAGCCGACAGATCGTACATGCCTGCCGCTTTCCAGCGTTCCACCCACGCGTTGGGATCGATGCGTGTCACCTCGCTGATACCAATGTCGTTATCCAGCGGCGCACGGGCAAAACAATCGCTCAGCGGAGTCAGCAGCGTCGGCTGCTCATCGCGCCACCACTGTTGCAGGTTGCCGCTGCGGCGACAGAAGTGCCAGCGCTGCGACTGATGCGTGATGACAAATTCCTGCTCGTTGGACTGCAATGTCGGGCGCGAGTTCTGCACTACGCGCGGAGTGATATACAACGGCGCGGGCAGACGCCACTGATCCCAGGCGCAGCGATGATCCGCCGCCGACCAGTGCGTCGCCGCACGCTGGAAAACATCCACATTCAACCAGACATCACCGGGCGCGGCCTCCAGCGCGGGTATGTTCAGCTCAATACGCTGCTTGCCTTGCGGCGCAATATCCAGCGTGATTTCTCCCTGCGCCAGTACATCTCCATCGCGGGCGACAGACCAGCGCAGGTATTCATTATCAGTGGCGCGGAACAGATATTCGCTCTCAACTTCCAGCACCAGCGGCGTGGTGCTAAGCAGGCTGAACTGGAAAAATTGCTGCGCGCGCTGCGCTTCATACAGCGCCGGATGCGGCGTGCGATCGGGAAATACCAGCCCATTCATACAGAACTGGCGGTCATTCGGCGTATCGCCAAAATCGCCGCCGTAAGCCCAGAATGGTTGCCCATCATCACCGGTTTTGGTTAATGCCTGGTCAACCCAGTCCCAGACAAAACCGCCCTGCAAACGCGGGAAAGCGCGGAACGCTTCCCAGTATTTGGCAAAACCGCCAAAGCTGTTGCCCATCGCATGTGCGTATTCGCAAAGAATGAGCGGGCGATTTTCGCCGGGCAAACCGATCCATTTTTTAATCGACCACTTCGGCACCGCCGGGAAAGGCTGATCCTGGTCGACGCGGGCATACATCGGGCAGACAATATCGGTGGCCGCCGTGTTCGCGCCGCCGCCTTCATACTGCACCGGACGCGTCGGATCGGTCGTTTTCAGCCAGCGATACAGCGCATCGTGGTTCGCGCCATGACCAGATTCGTTGCCCAGCGACCAGATAATGATCGACGGATGGTTGCGATCGCGCTGTACCATGCGCGTCACACGTTCGCTCATGGCTGGCAGCCAACCCGGATCGTCCGCCAGGCGGCTCATCGGCACCATGCCGTGGGTTTCAATATTGGCTTCATCCACGACGTATAAGCCGTACCGATCGCACAAGCGATACCACAGCGGATGGTTCGGATAGTGAGAACAGCGCACGGCATTGAAGTTGTGCTGTTTCATCAGCTCAATGTCGCGCCGCATGGTGGCTTCATCAATGGCCTGTCCGTTTTCCGGATGGTGCTCGTGACGGTTTACACCACGAATCAACAGCGGTTTGCCGTTAAGCAGCAGCAAACCATGACGGATTTCCACTTTGCGGAAACCCACGTCGCAGGCTTCCGCTTCCAGTACGTTTCCTTGTGCATCTAGCAGGGTTAATGTCAGGCGATAGAGGTTCGGTGTTTCCGCGCTCCACAGCGCGGGCGCGGCAACCGACAGCGTCACGCACAGGCGTTCTGCCCACGCGCCGCGCTCATCCACCACGGCGCTGCCCGGCGACTGCTGAGCGGCGGCGATTTTTTCTCCGCCGCGCCACAGGGCAACGGCAACGCGACACGCTGCAAACGCCCCGGCCAGTTGCACGTTAACCTGTAATTGCGCGTGGGTCAGGTCCGCATTCAGCTCGCTGACATAGTGGAAATCGGCAATATGCGTCTGCGGTTTGTGTTGCAGGGAGACATCGCGAAAAATCCCGCTCATCCGCCACATATCCTGGTCTTCCAGATAGCTGCCATCGCACCAGCGCAGCACCATCACCGCCAGCCGGTTTTCCCCCGCTTTTAGCGCCTGACTGAGGTCAAACTCGGCGGGCAGGCGGCTGTCCTGCGAATAGCCGATCCATTGGCCGTTACACCAAAGATAAAACGCCGCATTGACACCATCAAAAACAATCCGCGTCTGCCCCTGCGCCAGCGCGCCTTCTTCCATTGTAAATGTGAGCGAGTAACAACCTGTCGGGTTTTGTTGCGGAACAAACGGAGGCGTCACCGGAATCGGATAGGTAACATTGGTATAAATGGGCGTATCAAATCCCTGCATCTGCCAGTTCGATGGCACCGGCATCGCCACCGCATCGGTGCAATCCTCTGTTATCCAGCGTTCCGGTACGGCTTCCGGCGAGCCAAACAGGCTGAAGCGCCATTCGCCATTGAGCAGGCGCCGCGCAGGTGAAGCGGCATCATCGCGCGCCGCATTTTCATCACGCCAGCTACGCATGGGCGCATGAGCCGGTAAACGGTGCCAGTGGGTAATCGCCGGGTTTTCCCAGTCGCGGCGGGAAACCAGCGAACTTAATGCGGTAGCAGACATAAAACCTCTTTTTTGCGAAGCGCTCACAATTAAAGAAACAATGGCGTATTTTTAATCGCAGGTAAAGTCCGCGATCGGCTGAAAGCGAAGAGGATCACAAAAGCATTAGCGCCGATCCAGCATGGCAACCTGCTGTGCCAGTTCACTCAGTTGCCGGGCAAGAGTTTCACCGCTGCGGATCTGCCGTTCGCGCGCCGGAGCCGTAGACAGACGTTCGATCAACGTGACGGGCAGCCGAATCTGACTGAGGGTCAATTCCCTGTCGGGCGGATTAAGCAGCCAGTCCACGCTACGCTCGCCCGCTTCTTTGAACGCCTGGCGCACCGTGGTCAGCGGCGGAGAAAACCAGGCGCTGTCCGCCGTGTCGTCGTACCCCACCACTGAAATCTGCCCTGGCACATCAATGCCCTTCTCAGCACAGGCGCGCATCACGCCGAGCGCCATCTGATCGTTGGCCACCAGAATCGCCTGCGGCAGCCGGGGACCCGCCAGTAGCAGATGGGCTTTTTCATACCCCGATGCGGCGCTCCAGTCCCCATACTCGCTGGCGCAGGGGGTCAGTTTCTCCTGTGCTAACGCCGCCAGCCAGCCGCTAAAACGGGCGCGGGCTGAAACTGAACTCTGCGGCCCGCCCAGCAGAGCAATGCGCTGGTGGCCTTGCGACAGCACATGTTCCACACCCAGGCGCGCGCCCTGCTCCGCATCAAACACCAGACTGTTAACGGCTGCCTTATCACTGACATCCAGAAACAATACCGGCGTCGGTTGCGCCTGCGCCGCCAACTGCTGCGCCAACGCATCTTCCAGCGGAACATTAATAAGCACGCCTTCCACACGCTGTGCCAGCAGTTCCTGCAATGCCGCGCTACAACTGGCGGCGTCATGCTGCTCAAGCATCGAAATAATGACGCTCGTGGAGGCAAGACCGGCGCGGGATTTCACCGCCGAGGCAATTTGTGACGGCGCATGCAGCGCCAGATCGGTAGTCAGTAGTCCCAGCGCTCTGCTGCGTTTGCCCGCAAGTTGCTGAGCGCCTCGATTGGGAACATAGTGCAGCGCGGCCATTGCGGCGAGCACCTTTTCACGGGTACGAACGGAAACATGGGCCGCATCATTGATCACCCGGGATACGGTCTGGTAAGAGACGCCTGCATAGCTGGCAACGTCGTAAAGTGTGATAGTTTTCATGGCGTTCCTGGCAGCAAAGGGATCATTAGTATACCCGTTTTGCCCGGATCTGCCTGTGAGCGCTTCGTGAAAAATACCAGGAACTAAGACAATCGGCACAAAATATATTGCGCGAGACAAAAAGAAATATCGGCGAACCACAAGGCTCGCCGGAAACATCATCCGTAATGTGTTTTGAGATGGTTCTGTAGAGTTATTATGAAACAATCATCACAGTTTTTAATGCAATTTAAATGACGGTTTCATGACAACAAGATTACTGCTGGCGAGGAATAGGAAATCCTTTTATTGAAATAATAAAACTGTTTCCCTCTTTTTTGATTTTCGCGCCAGCGTCACACCAGTCCGATGCGATACGAAAAAACTCATCACTTCCGATATTCCAGTCCAGTCGTACTTGTTTTACAAAGCCTGAGCGCAACATCGCACAGGCTTCGCCGTAGTTACTGGCGGTTGATAGCAGTTGTTGGTTCATTTTTTCTTCTTCAGGAGTTTACGTAATGCTTTGATCTCTTTAGGAGTGAACGGAGTTGCACTCTCTTCTTCCGTGTGCTGGTTGTCAATATCATCTTCCGAGACTCCCGCCTCTTCCGCTGCTTCGAACGCCAGCAGCAGCAGTTTTTCTGTCGCCGTGCTTAAATTTTCACTATTTACTTCTGCGTAATGACGCAATTTCTCTTTTAGCGCTTCATCAATTTTGACGTTTAATACTGCACTGGCCATGATTATCCCTTCTTGTGTGAATAAACATGCTAATTAATACACGAACTTATGAAACCGATCCAGATTTATATTTCAAAATTATAACAGGGCGAAAAATCCCCATAAATAATCTGCCTTATATTTATGACAGAAAAATGAAGATAATATTTCAATTAAATGACACTATAATTTAAAACGAAAAAATATAATGCTAATCGCGGGAATAAAACCCGCCAGCGCGCACGCCGACGGGTTTCAGTGATGCAGTTGGTTCCATTTTTCGCGGGTTATCTCCCACAACTCCGTCTCCAGCTCCCCGGAAACATACTCACCTTTTTGCAGGCGAACTAAGCGCATACCGCTGCGTTGAGAAAGTCTCTTCGAACGATCGTTGGCGACAGCTTTGGGCGCGCGCAGTACATCGCGTTCAAGCACGTTAAACCAAAAATCCGTTACCGCATGGCAGGCTTCCGTCATATACCCCTGCCCTTGCCACTCCGGAGCCAGCCAGAATCCCCGGTTATTGTCCGGCGTATCCATCAGGCAGATCACGCCCATGAGTTCATCGGCATTCTCTTTACGTCGCAACGTCCAGAACCAGCCTTTCCCCGCGCGCGTTGCCTCCAGCGCAACATTGTCGACATAGTTCTGCGCCGCATCATCCGGATAGGGCCAGGGAACGCTGGCAACCAGATAACGGACAATCTCCCAGCGAGGGAAAATGCGCTGAATTTGCGTGGCATCTTCCGATGCCAGCGGTTTGAGAATTAGACGTGCCGTTTGAAGCTCTGGTGTCGTCACAGGTGATCGCTCCTTTTCTTCCTGAGAGAAGCAAGTATTGCAGACGCTCCGCCAGATCAGGGGATTTTTCGCTATATTAACGAAAAATCAGGCTACCGGTTCAGTTTGCGGCGCCACGCTTAGCGTCGGTTTCTGACGAAACCACGGCAGACAAAGCTGAATCAGCGGGCCAATACTGAGCGCGTAAAATACCGTGCCGACGCCAAATGTGCCGCCCAACAGGCAGCCTGCCAGCAAGACTGAAATCTCAATCGCCGTACGGATACTGCGCACTGACCAGCCTGTGCGGGCATGGATCCCGGTCATCAGGCCATCACGCGGGCCTGCGCCAAACCCGGCACCAATATACATTCCGGTCGCCAGCGCATTGACAATTACCGCCGCCACCAGCATTACGCTGCGCGCCAGGAGTGTCTCCAGCGGCGGCATCAACGCCAGCGCAGCATCGGCGGCAAGCCCAAGCACGATCACATTGCTGATGGTTCCCAGACCCGGACGCTGACGCAGCGGGATCCAGAACAACAATACCAGCGCGCCGGTGGCGATCATCACCGTACCGATATCCATCGACAGCAGTTTCGCCACCCCAAGGTGGAAAACATTCCACGGATCGGCGCCCAAATCCGCGCGGACAAACATCGCGGTAGAAACACCGTACAGGACCAAACCAATATAGAGTTGCAGTAATCGACGTAGCATTTTTGTTCTCCGGTTGTTCATGCTTCCATCTTCTCCGCAAATGGCATTATGATTAATGTCCAGTTTTCATATAGTGGACTGCATATGTCATCCCGTCGCTTTGGTAGTCAATCTTTGCAGCGCCTGTTAGGGCACTGGCAACAACCCGAGTCCCGCATGCCGCTATGGCGTCAGCTTGCCGATGCCCTGCGTTTGCTGATTCTTGATGGCAGGCTGGCGCTGGGCACACGTCTGCCCGGCGAGCGTGAACTGGCCTCAACGCTGGAAATCAGCCGCACCACCGTTGCCAGTGCGCTGGCGCACTTGCGCGATGAGGGTTATCTGGAGAGCCGCCACGGTAGCGGATCGCGGGTGATTCTGCCTGATAGCCGTAGCGTTCCAACGCTCGCAACAGCCGGTACGGCACTGGATCTCTCAACGGCGGCGTTGAGCGCCGGGCCGGAGATCCACCAGGCCTATACCCACGCGCTGAGCATGATCCCGCACTACCTCACGCGAACCGGCTACGGTCAGCTCGGCTTGCTGCCACTACGTGAAGCCATTGCCGCACGTTATACCGAGCGCGGGCTGCCAACTCACGCCGATGAAGTGATGGTGGTGAATGGTGCCGTCAGCGGACTGGCGCTGGTACTGCGCATGCTAACCGGTCCGGGCGATCGCGTGGTGGTCGATCACCCAACCTACCCGCTGGCGATTGCCGCGATCCAGGGGGCGTCATGCAGGCCCGTTGGCGTATCGCTGCCACAAACCGGCTGGGATTGTGATGGGTTTGCCGCCACGCTGGCACAGACCGCGCCGCGTCTGGCCTATCTGATGCCCGATTTTCACAATCCAACCGGACGCTGTATGGATATCGCCACTCGCGAAGCCATCGCCGCCATCGCGGCGCGCACGCGCACGGCGCTGGTGGTCGATGAAACGATGGTGGATTTGTGGTACGACGCGCCGCCACCGCCGCCGCTGGCGGCCTTTGATCCTGCTGGAAACGTGATCACACTCGGTTCGGCGGGGAAAAGTTTCTGGGGTGGCTTACGCCTGGGATGGATCCGCGCCTCAACGCGCACAATTGCCGCTCTCGCCCAGACCCGTGACACGCTGGATCTGGGTTCCCCGTTACTGGAGCAACTGGCAACGCTGTGGCTAGTGCAAAACGCAGAAGCATTTTTGCCCGGCCGTCGACAAATGCTCGCCAGCCGCCGTGATGATTGCGCCGCGTTAATGCGCGAGCATTTTCCGGAATGGCGCTTTCAGACACCGCAGGGCGGCCTCTCCTACTGGGTAGAACTGCCCGATATGCTGGCGACTCAGTTTGCCGCCCGTGCGGAAACTATCGGTATTCACCTCGGTGCGGGAACACGTTTTGGTCTTTCCGGCGCTTTTGACCGCTATTTACGAATGCCCTTTTCACTGGAATTAACCGAACTCGAGAACGCATTACTGCGCATCAAACCCCTGTGGCTCGCGCTCAACTATTCGCATCCCCCGGTAAAACGCAGCATGGTGTAATGCCGGAAACGTTCAATACACATGTCACGGCACCGTGGCATGTGCCCGAACAGACGGGGAGACTTTCTGCCGTTGCAAACACTCTTCTGATATTTCCGTTAGTCCTGAAATGTTTAATCGCCTTATCGCTCAATTGCTTTCATGCCATCAATAAATCAGGCTTTATTTATTGTTTTTGTAATTTGATTTTGAGGGTGTACTACGTCATCATCTGTTTTTTATGCAATATACAAGCGGATAGATATCAAAAACACTGGCTTGCGAAAACGCAGGGCAGGAACAACATCCGCTGTACTTTACGCGCTTAAAATTAATGACACAGATTGCACATGACGCCATAGCTAACCTGCTTGCTCGTTAATAACACATAATTATTTATAGAGCACTGCACTGGTATGCCAGAGATTGAGTGGAAAACTCATTATATCCGCAGAGAGTAAAGATCCTTATGAATTATGAACCCAGGGGTAATTTTGAATACATCGTCAGAATTAATAATACTTACCTTGCTGAAGGTATAAAACAGATTATACAAAAAATGTATAATCTGGGTGAACTGAGTTCATCTATCCTGGTTTTCGACTGTCATAATTACTATTCAATCAATTTCGATCAAGTCGGTGATACGATATGCGTTATGCTCTGCGAGAAAAACTACCAGAAATTCCTGCCAGACATCAACAAAATATACCGCTGTGAAGCGAACATCACCGCGAAGGGTTTTAAAAATTTAGTTAAACGCATATCAAACGGCAAGGGACCATCAAGTACGCTAAAAACAGACTGCTGCATCAATGAGCGCGAAATGGCGGTGATTCATTCCTATATGGAAGGCTATTCAGAGGCAACGGTTTCCGACTGGTTGGGTGTCAATATAAAAACGATTTACCTTGCCAGGCGCCGCCTTTTTTCAAAGTTAGAATGCAATTCATTACTGGAGTTTAGAATTATGTGCAGAACACAATTATTTACTGAATGGTATTCAAGGCAAAAAGAAGCGTTTAACACCGTTGATCATTAATCCGCTGACCAACATTCATCATCTCAGCGTTCCCTACCCCACCATTATATGGCAGATAAAACCGTAGAAAGGTATGCAGGAGAGTCATTTCCTCCTGCATTAGATCACTATCGCTGGCAACTACACAGGAATGGAAATGTTTCAGCTACTCTCTGCACGTAGTTTTTTGATATTAATATCGATACGTTCGATTGCAGGTTGAGAGGCACCTTTCGTCAAAGACACGCGTATTTTAATGCTGTCATTATCGATTACAACCAGGTTAACATCAACATTATCTTCTTCTACCATCCAGAATATTTTTTCTTTTATTTCCTCGGCTATTGAATTCAAAACCTCCACCTAATCACCTCATGGTTATGTTGATTAAAAATGACCTGACAGCAAAGATTCGTTAGCATATAAAACCAGACTTTTTCTCATTAATATACTGACGAAGATAAAACAATAATATAAGCCAAAATATTTCAAGCCAGTAACGAAGATGAGTTCACCACATATACATCACAATATCAATTGATAAACTCTATAGATTTTTTTGTAAGATAGTAGATTTAAATATTCCATAATAATTATTATGCATGCCATTCCCAAAAAAACACTTATCACAGAACCACGATAGGATTTTTAAATTGGAGAGCAATCGATTGAGAGTATGTATCATCGCACGTCTTTGATAAGATATATAAATATTCATTCTGAACACACCCTATTGTTCACATATCTTATTCCATATAAGTTTTCTTTAAATCAAAAAACTCAATAGAATTTTTCAATTACATTTACGCTTGTCATTTAAAATACCAGTGTTATATTACGCGTCCCTGTTATTGAAAGATCATACCAGGATCTTAGGTTTTTCGCCTTGCCACTTTAATATAAATTTTACCGGGTATATTCAAAATGGAGATAAGATTATAGATAACATCAATAAATGATCGTGTTACTAACGGGATTAATCTCTCAATCTGAAGCATTTCTTCTGTCGTGAAGCAAAATCCAAATTGCTTTTTGTCGAACGGTTGTATCTTTTTTTATTAGCAAAAAAGAACATCACAAAATGATAAGGTAGAGTGGTAACCAGAATGAATAGTCGATCTTTAGAGTACCTGGCAGCACTGGCAAAGTACAATCATTTTCAGCATGCAGCAGACGAGTGCAACGTAACGCAATCAACGCTGAGTATTCAATTGAAAAAGCTAGAACAAGAGCTTGGCGCGCCCTTGCTGGATCGTTCAAATAAAAGAGTTAAATTTACAACGATGGGTATCAGGGTGGTAAAACAGACACATGTGATACTCAAAGAACTCGAACGATTACGGGAGATGGCATCAAAACCACATATGTATGGTATACAAAACATACGTATAGGGATTATGCCATCAGTCTCAACAAACATATTTAAATATGCAGTTGAACTTTGCGATAACTTCCCATCGAAAATCGAGCTGCAGTTTAATGAAGCCGACCCGGAGAAACTCTTTTCAATGATGAAAACAGGTGCTCTGGAGTGCGCGATAATGGACAAACAGCCCAGAAATTCTGATTTTTTTGAATGCGCATCATTCGATGAACCACTGATCATTGGCGTCGGAGCCAGACATCAATATGCACTTTCAGAATCATTAGAACAAGCAGAGCTGAAAAAGCTGAAGATTCTGGTCCCGGAATATGGAAATAATCTGCACGATCCGATCATGAGCTTTTGCGATCAATATGGGCTTTTTGCGGAGATAGGCTCCGTAGGCATGAACATTGAAACATTGCGCTGGCGAATTTCGATGTCTGATTATGTATCCTTTTTCCCCTATTTTTCTGCCCTGGATAAAAATGATACCCGGCTGAAGTATATCAGACTCAACCATTTCAACCCCAGGCGTAAAATTGTTTTCTTATCACAACGAGAGCCTGTCGTGAAAAAATTCACGGAGTTGCTCATAAAAAAAATGACCAACGCGTTAATAGAATAAAGCATCCAGAAACCAGTTTTACTTATCGGACGGGTAGACAGAACCCCATTATGAATATATTTTTAGGCATTGTATTTACGCACGCTACACATAAGCAAAAATGACATTATTAGCTGCACCGATAACATGGACATTCTCTTGAATTATATATTCATAATAGTTTTCGTTATGGAGGAAAGTATCCGTGTATTTATTTTTCTACACGGCGATGCAGTATGCCAAAGCATGCAACCTGAACATACTTCACCCGGAGCACTATTTCATAGAGGATATAAATTAATAACAGAGGTCAGGTAAAGATCGTATAAATACGTTACACAAGGGGAAAAATGGTGTTATATAAAAAATACCCTGGTTAATGGTTATTTCTAACTACCCTTAGAACAAGACGCTAACCAGGGCTTGTCACCAATTTTACTCAGTGGTTAATAGACCGCACAAAACAAGAGTTAAATAATTCCACATCGCCGCTAACAAATACAGTAGAAGGTATCTATAAATTAGAATCACTTATTTTTGCCAGATGCGCAGCATGGTCGCCTTTTCAGCACAGTTGTTTGGTATTGACGTCATGGGGAAAATCGGCATTACGGATAATGAAGTAAGGGTATTTAACAAGCACGATAAGCAGTTTCAAACAGGCTGCGCAACCGCTGGTGTGCTGAAGATGTAAAGAGATAAACGGAACGAACTTCAAAAGCAGAAATGGGTGGGGGCCCTGCCAGCTACATCCCGGCACACACGTCGTCTGCCCTGGCTGCTTCCTTCCGGACCTGACCTGGTGAACAGAGTAGCGTTGCGGGAGAACCAACAGGGCCCCCATTGAGAGCGTTGTTAATCAACGCGCTGGCGCATTATCCCTGTCCAGGATGGCAATTGCAAGCCGCGCCGGGGCGGATGCTGGTTTATTGCGCAACTGTCCCTTCACAGCACGCTTTATGCTGTTTATGCTGCAAGGACTTCCCTCAGGATATCAGCATGGATATACAGGATTCTTTCCCGCAACGGGTCTGGCAAATCGTTGCCGCGATACCGGAAGGTTACGTCACAACTTATGGTGACGTGGCGAAACTGGCTGGCTCTCCGCGCGCCGCGCGACAGGTGGGCGGCGTACTGAAACGCTTACCGGAAGGGAGTACGTTACCGTGGCATCGGGTGGTAAATCGTCATGGCTGCATTTCCTTGACCGGGCCGGATTTACAGCGTCAACGCCAGGCATTACAGGCTGAAGGCGTGGTGGTGTCAGGTAGCGGGCAAATCGATTTACAACGTTATCGCTGGATCTACTAAAACGCTCCTCCCCCGCAGGAGAGGAGCCGTTATCAGTACTGTGTCGGAGCCGGAGTGGCTTCAGACGGGTTCACTTGTGTGGGTGACGTGGAAGGCACGGTCGTGGCGGCGCCACTGTTTTGCTGCAACGGCACAGCCGTTTGCTGCACCGGCACCAGCGTCAGATCCGCTTTGGTTCCGCCCTGATTGATAACCGGTTTAACCGTATCGGTGATAAAGACAATTTTATCGTCGATGGTAATGGCCGCACTCAGCAGGATACGGGCATTCGGCTGGATATCAGCCGGGTTAAACGGCAGCACGAAGCTGAACGGAGCCTGTTTACCTTCGGTACGCACAGCTTTCTGCGCCAGCACCTTCGACGGCGCATCCGCCTGGGACGCATCAGAAACTGTCACGGTTAATACCGCATTTGGCGGCAGCGCCACTTTCTGACGGATCCAGATCGTACCGGAGACGTTAGGTTGCGCAATCGCAGCTTTATTGGTTGCCGCTGGCGCGCTGGGATTAGGTGCTGGTGTTGGAATGTCAGCGCCTTTTTGAGCGCAGGCAGAGAGCGCAACAGCAACTGCCAAACCACTTAACATGTGCACGAGTTTCATTGATTTCTCCTTATCTTCAATGCACCGGCAGAACGCTTGCCTGCCAGGATGGGTGGTTAAACCATCGTAACGAGAACAAGTCTGGCACATAAGCGCGATATATTCCTGCAAAGCCCCATTTATTCAGATTATTGAACCCATCGGACCACTCATTGTTCCAGGTTATACTTATCGGGTTATTCGCTCAGTCAGCCGCTATTTATTTGAGGAAATTTATGAGTCAGGCACTCTCTAACCTGCTGTCATTATTGAATCTGGAAAAAATCGAAGAAGGCCTGTTTCGCGGCCAGAGCGAAGATTTAGGGTTACGCCAGGTCTTTGGCGGCCAGGTTGTCGGCCAGGCGCTGTACGCCGCTAAAGAGACCGTCCCCGCCGAGCGACTGGTGCACTCCTTCCACAGCTACTTTTTGCGTCCTGGCGATAGCCAGAAACCGATTGTCTATGACGTGGAAGTTCTGCGCGACGGCAACAGCTTCAGCGCCCGCCGCGTGGCGGCGATCCAGAACGGGAAACCGATTTTCTATATGACCGCCTCGTTCCAGGCGCCGGAAACGGGTTACGAACACCAAAAAACGATGCCGGACGCGCCCGCGCCGGATTCACTGAAATCCGAAACCGATATCGCCCGTGCACTCTCCCATTTGTTGCCGCCGCTGGTGAAAGAGAAATTCCTCAGCGATAAACCGCTGGAGATCCGACCGGTAGAATTTCACAACCCGCTAAAAGGGCACGTTGCCGAGCCTGCGCGCCAGGTATGGATCCGCGCAAACGGCGCGGTGCCGGAAGACTTTCGCGTCCATCAATACCTGCTGGGCTACGCCTCAGACTTCAACTTCCTGCCGGTGGCGCTGCAACCACACGGTGTGGGTTTCCTTGAGCACGGTATGCAAGTCGCCACCATTGACCACTCGATGTGGTTCCATCGTCCATTCAATATGAATGAATGGCTGCTTTATAGCGTGGAAAGTACGTCGGCCTCCGGGGCGCGCGGCTTTGTACGCGGTGAGTTCTATACGCAACAGGGCGTGCTGGTGGCGTCAACCGTGCAGGAAGGGGTGATGCGCAATCGCAACTAAGGCTCTACAAAAGGAAAAGCCTCCGAAAGGAGGCTTTTTTATGCTCAGGAGATAACTCAATTCAATCAGGCGTTGTAAGCGTTTTCGCCGTGGCTGTTAACATCCAGACCTTCACGCTCTTGATCTTCCGGTACACGCAGGCCCACAGTCATGTCAGCCAGTTTGTAGCCGATGAAGGCCACGACGCCGGACCACACGATGGTGAGTGCGATACTTTCCAACTGAACCAGGAGCTGTTGACCCATCGTCACGCCTTGTGCGTAACCGACGCCGCCCAGGGACGTTGCGGCAAAGATGCCGGTCAGGATACAGCCGACGATACCGCACACGCCATGCACACCAAACACGTCACACGGATCGTCAACACGCAGCATACGTTTCAGTGCAGTAACGCCCCACAGGCCTGCCAGACCTGAAACCAGGCCCACAATCAGCGCGCCGCCGACACCCACATAACCACACGCCGGAGTAATACCCACCAGGCCTGCAATCGCGCCGGAACATGCACCCAGCAGAGATGGTTTGCCACGCAGCGCCCACTCACCGAACACCCAGGCAAGGATTGCACCAGCAGTAGCTACAACGGTATTCACAAAGGCCAGACCGGCGATTTCGTTAGCCGCACTTGCGGAACCCGCGTTGAAGCCGAACCAACCGACATAGAGGATAGCGGTGCCGGTAAAGACCATCGGCAGGTTATGCGGTTTGAACGCTTCTTTGCCAAAGCCCACACGTTTACCAATCAGGTAAGCACCCACCAGGCCTGCAACAGCGGCGTTAATATGCACCACCGTACCGCCAGCGAAGTCCAGCGCGCCATGCGCTGCCAGCAGACCACCGCCCCATACCATGTGCGCGATTGGCACATAAGAGAGCGTCAGCCATACCACCACGAAAATCAGCACCGCAGAGAAGCGAATACGTTCAGCCAGTGCACCAACAATCAGGCCGACGGTAATACAGGCGAAAGAGCCCTGGAAAGCAACGTGGATATACTGATAGATGCTGCCCATGACTGCAGTCAGTTCAATATTCTTCAACATTACCCAGTTGAAGCTGCCGAAGAAGCTGTTGCCCTCGCCAAAAGCCAGAGAGTAGCCGTAAACCACCCACAGAACGCACACCAGCGCGAAGGTGACAGCCACCTGCGTCAGCATAGAGAGCACGTTTTTCCCGCGGATCAAGCCGCCGTAAAACAGCGCAATGCCCGGGATGCTCATAAACAGCACCAGTGCGGTAGAAATCATCATAAAGCCGTTGTCTGCTTTATCTGCTACAGCGGGAGCCGCCATCGCCAGACCTGGCAGCAATGCCAGTGAAGCAAGACCTGTTTTTAATGTTGTGTTTTTCATTGTTCCAATCCCTATCACTGTGTGGCCAGCTATTACAGTGCCGCTTCGTCGGCTTCACCGGTACGAATACGAATGACGCGTTGCAACTCAGCAACGAAAATTTTGCCGTCGCCAATTTTTCCGGTGTAGGCCGCTTTGCTGATCACATCGATAACTTCATCGAGTTGATCATCAGCAATCGCCACATCAATTTTCACTTTAGGCAGGAAATTGACGCTATATTCCGCACCGCGGTACAGCTCGGCATGACCTTTCTGACGCCCGAAACCTTTAACTTCAGTCACGGTCAGCCCTTGAATACCAATAGAAGACAGTGCTTCACGAACGTCTTCGAGTTTGAATGGTTTAATCACCACGGTAACCAGCTTCATAGATCCCCCTCCAGTCGAAATTCGATAATGGCCGCAGCTAACACATGACAGATATTGCAAGTGGTGTGCCAACAATGAAAACGAGGAGAATTTCAGATTGTTAGTGCAGACAGGCCGGGAAAAGCAGAAGGGGGAAAATGCAGGCTCGCGATTCGGCCTGGTGTCAGAAAAGAAAAACGCACCATAACAGTGCATGGTGCGTTACTTTTTTGCACCAACAGAGGATCCTGTCAGTAGCATGCCTAATTTTGGTGCATCAGGCGATAAGCGACTCTTCTCGCGAGCTGGCCGCCAGTTCTTCCCCTGCCAGTTGCAGTTGATACATCTGCCAGTAGCGCCCTTTCGCGGCCAACAATTGCTGGTGTGTCCCGCGTTCCACCGCCTGCCCGCGATGTAATACAAGGATGGTTTCCGCCTCAACAATGGTCGATAAACGGTGAGCGATCACCACCAGCGTGGTCTGCTTACGCACCGCAGCCAGCGCATGCTGGATTGCCTGCTCGGTACCGGAGTCGATATTTGCCGTTGCCTCATCGAGGATCAGGATCTGTGGCGTATCAACCAGCACGCGCGCCAGCGCCAGCAGCTGTTTTTGCCCAACCGAGAGATTATTCCCCTGCTCGCCGAGCCGGGTATGAATGCCCGCACTCATACCGCGCGCCAGTTCCGCCAGTTGTACCGTCTCCAGCGCCTGCCACACCTGCGCTTCGCTGATATCTCGCCCCAGCGTCACGTTGGCGAAAAAGCTGTCCGCCAGCACCACCGGATCCTGTTGCACCATTGCCACGCCTTTGCGTAGCGCTGTATGGCTGAGCGCAGAGAGCGGCCTTCCGTCGAGGCGTATCTCACCCTGCGTGAGCGGGTAGTAACCCATCAACAGGCTGGCGAGCGTACTTTTCCCGCTGCCGGTATGCCCCACTAAGGCGACAAAGCTGCGCGGCTCAACCGAGAGCGAAATATCCTGCAGCACCAGTTGATCGTCGCGGTAGGCAAACGAAACATTCTCAATATCAATGGCGCCACTGTGCAGCGGCGTATCATCGTAACCATAAGACTGGCGCGGCCGATCCATCAGTTCGAACACCCGTTCGCCCGCGACAACTGCCTGCTGCAACATCGATTGCTGCGTCGTCAGCTCAATCAACGGTTCATTCAGACGGCCAAGGTAGCTGATAAACGCGTACAGTACGCCGACTTCCACCGTACCCACGGAGGAAAAGCCAAACAGCATCAGCAACCCGCACAGCACCAGCGCCGAGAAAAGACTCAGCAGCGGGCGCAGCAGAAAGCCATCCAGCCGCAGAGTTTGCATGCGCGCAAGATAGTGGGAACGGCTGGCATCGCCCATACGTTCACCAAAACGCGCCTGCTGGCGGAACTGCTGAATCACGCCCATGCCGTTAATGATTTCGTTAAAGCCATCGTTAATATCAGCAAGGTAGGCACGCATCCGGCGCACAATCGGCGTGCTGTAACGCTGATAGATCAGCATGACAATCAGCACCGCGGGGAAAATCGCCATCGCCACCAGCGCCATCCGCCAGTCCAGGCTGAACATGGCGACCAGCATCGCGCCAATCAACGCGGCACTGCGCAGCACCGTCGCGACCACTGTGACATAAAGATCGCGGATCACTTCGGTGTCGTTGGTCACGCGGGAGATAATCTGCCCGACCGGCTGGGTATCAAATTCGCTTAGCGGCTGGCGCAGCGCAGCGTCCATCACATCGGTACGCAGTTGTTGTACCACGCCGACCGCCGCCTGGTTAAACAGCAGCGACTGACTGTAGTGCAGCAGCGCCGCCAGCAGTTGCAGGCCGACATAAACCGCAGCCAGACCGGCGACCAGCGCAAGTGGCAGGTAGCTTTTCGCCACCATGTTATCGATAAAGTAGCTGATCAGCGCCGGACCGGAGACTTCCGCAATCGCCGCAACCCACAGCATCATCACCGCTTTGATTAACGATTTGCGCCACGGTTTGCCATACACCAGCAGGCGTTTCAGCGTCGGCCATTGTCGTGCGAGATTACGCATCGGCGGCCTCCTGCGGTACGTCATTCAACGCAGCTTCCAGTTGCTGGTAGCGATACATATCGCGATACCAGCCCGGCTGGCGCGCAAGCTGCTCATGCTGGCCACGCTGGGCAATATGTCCATGCTGCATGACTAAAATCTCACTGGCTTCCGTCAGCGCCGACAGGCGATGCGCGCTGATAATGACTGTGCGCCCTTCGCCCCACTGGCGCAGGTTATGCAAAATTTGATGTTCGGTGCGACCGTCAACGGCCGACAGCGCATCATCCAGGATCAGGATCTCGGCATTAAGCAGCAGCGCGCGTGCAATCGAAATGCGCTGTTTTTGACCGCCGGAAAGCATCACACCGCGCTCGCCCACTTCCGTATCGTAACCCTGCGGCAGACGCAGAATGTCGTCATGCACGCTGGCAAGCTTCGCCACGTGTTCAATCTCTTCCTGCGTTGCGCCGGGTTTGCCTAACGCAATGTTGTTACCCACCGTATCGGAGAAGAGGAACGGCGTCTGATTCACCACCGCCAGACGGCTGCGCCAGGCATCCAGCTTCAATTGCTGAAGGGGAATATTGTGGAAACGAATATCGCCCTGCCCGACGTCAAAATGGCGCTGAATTAACGCCAGCAAGGTGGTTTTCCCGGCACCGGTCGGCCCGCAGATGCCCAGCATCTGGCCCGGCGTCAGCAGCACGTTAACATTATTCAGTACGGCAGTTTCCGTTTGCGGATAGCGAAATTCACGGATAGCGATAGTCAGATTGCCGCGCCCTTCCGGCACCGGCTCACTGCCGTCATTCACTACCGGCGCTTCTGACAGCATGTCGCGAATACGGCTGTATGCCGCACTTCCGCGCTCCACGATATTAAACATCCACGCCAGCGCCAGCATCGGCCAAATCATCAGCCCCAGATACATGGCAAAACTGGTGAGCTGACCGAGCGTCAGCGTACCGTGGACAATCATCCAGCTACCGCCGCCAATCGCGAGCATATTCGCCAGGCCAATCGCAATGTAAATGGTTGGATCAAAACGCGCATCAACACGGGCGACGCGCATATTTTTCGCCCCGGTGTCGGCGGCTTCCGCCGCAAACAGCGCCGACTGGCGATCCTCCAGACCGAAGGCTTTGATCATGCGGATACTGGTCATGCTCTCCTGCGTGCGATCGTTAAGCGCGGAGAATGCCGCCTGCGCTAACTTAAAACGCTGGTGCAACTGATCGCCGTAACGCTTGATAACCAGCGCCATAATCGGCATCGGTAGCAGCGACAGCAGCGTTAATTGCCAGCTAATTTGCGTCGACATCACCACCAGCACCACGCAACCCATCACCAGCGAATCCACTAACGTCAATACGCCTTCACCGGCAGCAAACACGACGCGATCGACGTCGTTCGTTGCTCGCGCCATTAAATCACCGGTACGGTGACGCAGGTAAAACTCCGGATGCTGGCGGCTCAACTGCCGATAGAAATCTTCACGCAGCTCCACGGCCAGTTGATAAGAAGCGCCGAACAACCAGACGCGCCAGACATAACGCAGCAGATAGGTGACGACCGCGACCGCGACCAGTACGCCAATCCACATCCACACCTGTGATGTGGTGTAATGCTGTTCGGTTACGCCATCGACAATCACCCCCACCACTTTGGGCGGAATGAGTTGCAGAATAGCAATAATGATAAGTAAGGCCACTGCACCGAGGTAGCGTTGCCACTCCCGGCGAAAGTACCAGCCTAACTGGGCAAATAATCGCACGCGGTTATATCCTGAAGGTGATTTTCCGGCTGTTGGTTTAGCCTGAGCGTTATTCTATGGGTAAAGCCGTGGTGTATTTTATCTGTTCCATGGCGAAGCTAGAAGTGACATCTGATAGCCCCGGCACGCTGTTCACCAGCTTCTTATAAAAGTCATCATAGCGTTTCATATCTGCCACCTGCACGCGCAGCAGATAATCATACTCTCCCGCCATACGCCAGAAACCGAGCACTTCCGGCATTTGCGTCACTTCGCTGACAAAGCGGCAATACCAGTCGCTACTGTGGTGCTGGGTTTTAATCAGCACGAAGGCGGTCAAATTCAGCCCCAGTTTTTCAGCATCCAGCACGGCAACACGACCGAGCAAAATCCCGTCGTCTTCCAGCCGCTTCAGACGTTTCCAGCAGGGAGTGGTGGTCAGATTAACGGCATCTGCCAGCGTCTGCAAAGAGAGCGAACAATCCTGTTGCAGTAGGGAGAGCAGCTTGCGGTCAATTTTATCTAACATTAGGTAATCCTGAAGAAAATTTTTCTCTTTATAGTCTAATACAAAGGCTAAATGGCAACCCTTTTTTCTTTTGCTTTCGCTAGACTGGGCACAAAATGACAAACGGATAACCGCCATGAATTGCAGTTGGGTCAAATACGCTATCAATGAAATTAACGCCGATGCACAGCGTTCTGCGGATACGCACCTTATTCGCCTGATGCTGCCAGCTTTTCCGGGGATCAATCTCTACCTGAAAGATGAAAGCACGCACCCTACCGGTAGCCTGAAACACCGGCTGGCGCGCTCATTGTTCCTGTATGGTTTGTGTAACGGCTGGATCAAAGAAGGCACGACCATTATTGAGGCCTCCTCCGGTTCAACTGCCGTCTCCGAAGCCTGGTTCGCGCGGTTGCTGGGGCTGCCCTTTATCGCGGTTATGCCTTACTGCACCGCTAAACGCAAAATCGAGCAGATCGAGTTTTATGGCGGCCGCTGCCATTTTGTTGACAGCGCCTGTGAGATCTATGCGGAATCGGAACGGCTGGCAAAAGAACTGAACGGACATTATATGGATCAGTTCACGTTTGCTGAACGTGCAACCGACTGGCGCGGCAACAACAATATTGCCGACAGCATCTTCCGTCAGATGAAAAATGAGCCGCATCCGGTGCCGGATTACATTGTGATGAGCGCAGGCACCGGCGGCACCTCTGCGACGATTGGCCGCTATATTCGCAGCCAGGGCTACGGCACGCAGTTGATGGTGGTGGACCCGGAAAACTCGGTGTTTCTTGATTACTGGCAGCAGCGCGACGCCAGCCTGCGCAGCACGACAGGCAGCAAAATCGAAGGGATTGGCCGTCCGCGCGTGGAACCTTCTTTTATTGCCGACGTAGTGGATGAGATGTTGCGGGTTCCCGATGCCGCCAGTGTGGCAACGGCGCAGTGGCTGGAAACGCAAATCGGTCGCAAAGTGGGTGCCTCTACCGGCACTAATATGTGGGGCGCGCTACAGCTTGCCGCGCGGATGTGCGACGAAGGACGCAGCGGTTCTATCGTGACGCTACTGTGCGACAGCGGCGAGCGGTATCTGGAAACCTACTACAATCCGCAATGGGTGGCGACAAACATCGGCGATATCGATCCCTGGCGCGCGGAAATCGCCCGTCTGACGGCATAAAAAAAGCCGGGTAAAAACCCGGCTTGCTGGAAAAATCTTTTTCATTCGGGGGAATAAGGAAGATTAGGTGTGTCCAGCCAGTGCAGCAAAAAGTGTGATACTGCCTGATTCCGGCAGTGTCCGATAACCGGTAAATGCGGCAGCGCTTCCCGTAACTGCGGCATGGCGTTGCCCATGATCATGCCGTGCCCCACGCTTTCAAGCATCTCTCTGTCATTCATCGCGTCGCCAAACGCCATGCAATCCTGCAATGTCAGCCCCAGCGACAGGCTCAGCGCCGCCAGCGCGGAACCTTTGTTACAGCCTGGCGGCAGGATTTCCAGACAATCGGTGGCAGAAAAACACAAGTGCGCGCGCGCTCCCAGCGCCTCATTCAGTTGAATCCGCAGGCGGCAGAGATCGTCATGATCGCCAACAAAACAAATTTTGGTCACCTCGTGAGCCGGTAAGCGCCTGAGATCGGCCAGTTGGTAGGTAAAACCGCTGAGCAGATGAGCTTGCAGCAACTCTGGCAGCGCGTTACCCGTCAACCAGCCGGAATCATTGAATACGTGTACAGTCGCGCGGGTGTCCCATGTGCTGTGCAGAACAAGCTCCGCCACTTCCGGGTTCAGATCCTGACGGAACAGTAGCTCGCCGTCCTGCGAATGGATGCGCGTTCCGTTACCGGTTATTAAAAAAGCATCCAGCGCCAGGCTACTGATAAGGCTACGCATCTCCAGCGCGTGCCGCCCGGTCGCAAAAGTCAGGGTGATATCCCGTTCGCGCAGACGCTGAAGCGCATTGACCGTTTGCTCGCCTAAGCGGTGGTCAGGCATTAACAGGGTGCCATCCATGTCAAAAGCAGCCAAACGCGCCATCATCTTTTCTCCGGTTATGTTTCATTCACAGTTGCGTTCCAGTATTACGTGAGATATACGGAAGTAATAGTGAATAGATGACAAATATTGTTCCGGGTTTATGCGACTCCTCAATCGACTCAATCAGTACCAACGCCTGTGGCAGATCTCTGCCGGGGAAACACAATCCGCCAGCGTAACGGAGCTGGCGGCGCACTGTTTTTGCAGCGAGCGGCATATGCGCACGCTGCTGCGCCAGATGCAGGACGCTGGCTGGCTACGCTGGCAATCGCAATCCGGACGGGGTAAACGCGGCGAGTTGCAGTTGCTGATCGCGCCGGAATCGATACGCAGTGAGATGCTCGAACAGGCTCTCAATACCGGTCAGCAGCAGAACGCGTTGGCGCTGGCGCAAATTGCACCGGATGATCTGCGCACATTGCTGAATCCGTTTCTCGGCGGCTTGTGGCAAAACGAAACGCCAACCCTGCGCATTCCCTACTATCGCCCGCTTGATCCCCTTGTTCCGGGTTTTCTTCCCGGACGCGCGGAACAGCATCTTGTCGGGCAGATCTTCAGCGGCCTGACCCGCTTTGTCAGCCACAGCATTCAACCGCAGGGCGATTTGGCGCATCACTGGGATGTGAGCGCAGACGGCTTGTGTTGGCGATTCCATTTGCATGCCACGCTGCACTGGCATAACGGCGATACCGTCACGGCTGTGCAGTTACAGGAGAGCCTGCAACGGCTGCTGCAATTGCCTGCGTTGCAAAAGTTATTTTCCAGCGTCGCGAGCATTGAAATCACGCATCCCTGGTGTCTGACATTCAAACTGCACCGCCCGGATTTCTGGCTGCCGTACCGCCTTGCCAGTTACGGCAGCCGTCTGGCACATCCGCAGCAGCCCATGGTTGGTACCGGGCCGTTTCGCCTGGTCACGTACAGCCGCGAACTGGTCCGGCTGGAGAGTCACGACCACTATCATCTTGGGCACCCATTCCTGAAGGCGGTAGAGTTCTGGATCACGCCACAGTTGTTTGAGCAGGATTTAGGCACCAGTTGCCGGCATCCGGTGCAAATTGCCATTGGCGAGCCGGATGAGCTTCGTCACCTGCAACCCGTCAGTAACGGCATCAGCCTTGGGTTTTGTTATCTTGCCCAGCGGCCAGGCGCGCGCCTGAGCCCGGCGCAGTCACGCCGTCTGGTACAGATTATCCATCACACTTCGCTGGTGCAGACGTTGCCGCTTGACGAGAATCTGATCACTCCCAGCCGTGAGCTCTTACCCGGCTGGCAAATGCCTGAATGGCCAGCCGAACAGGTTCCGCTGCCAGCAAAACTCACCCTGCTCTACCATTTACCGGTGGAACTACACATCATGGCGGAGCAACTCAGGCTTTATCTCGCCACGCTCGGTTGTGAACTGACAGTTATTTTCCACGACAGCAAAAACTGGGATGGCTGCCCCCAGCTTGCGACTGCCGATCTGATGATGGGAGACAGGCTGATTGGCGAAACACCGGAATATACTCTTGAGCAGTGGATACGTTGCGACCCGCTATGGCCCAACCTGCTTAGTGCGCCGCAGTTCGCGCATTTGCAGGCAACGCTGGATGCCGTACAGCGCCAGGCGAATGAGCAGGAGCGTTACCAGGCGCTGCATGATGTGTTCGATACCCTGATGGATAATGCCACACTCACACCGCTGTTTAATTACCAGTACCGTATCAGCGCACCGCCAGGCGTGGAAGGGATCCATCTGAATACGCGCGGCTGGTTTGACTTTGCCGAAGCGTGGCTTCCCGCCCCGGCGCGGTGAAGAAGCTGGTCGCTGTCAGCGGCACGCGCTACCATAGCGTTTTATTCGCGATTGTCAGGAAGAATTATGAAACGTGCCGTTGTCGTGTTCAGTGGCGGACAAGACTCCACAACTTGCCTGGTGCAAGCATTGCAGCAGTATGACGAAGTGCATTGCGTCACCTTTGATTACGGCCAGCGCCACCGCGCAGAGATCGATGTTGCCCGCGAACTGGCGTTAACGCTGGGTGCCCGTGCCCACAAAGTGCTGGATGTCACCCTGCTCAATGAACTGGCGGTCAGCAGCCTGACACGCGACAGCATTCCGGTGCCGGACTACGAGCCTGATGCCACCGGTATTCCAAATACTTTCGTGCCTGGGCGTAATATTCTGTTTCTGACGCTGGCGGCGGTGTATGCATATCAGGTGCAGGCAGAAGCCGTGATCACTGGCGTTTGTGAAACCGATTTTTCCGGTTACCCGGATTGCCGCGATGAGTTTGTTAAGGCACTTAACCATGCGGTCAATCTTGGCCTGGCGAAAGATATCCGCTTTGAAACCCCGCTGATGTGGATCGATAAAGCCGAAACCTGGGCGCTGGCGGATTACTGGGGCAAACTGGATCTGGTGCGCAGCGAAACGCTGACCTGCTATAACGGCATTAAAGGCGATGGCTGCGGCCATTGTGCAGCCTGCAACCTGCGCGCCAACGGCCTGCAACATTACCTCGCGGATAAAAGCGGCGTAATGGCAGCCATGAAACAGAAGACCGGATTGAAATAAAAGACACTCTCCGGGATCTGTGCCGGATGGGCGCTAACGCTCATCCGGTCTGCAATCTTGTCGGGCAGCGATTTGTCTTTGACGGTTTTCGCCAGCCCGTTTTTAATATTAATCGCCTGCGCGGATCATCTTCTCCAGTTTTTCCCGCAGTTCCCCTTCTAATGCCAGCGCCTTCTGGCTTTTCAGGTCGATGCAGACAAATGTCACCAGCGCATCAGCGACTACCTGTCCTTCCGGTTCCAGCGTGACGACCTGGCTTAAAACGCCGCTTTTACCGTTGATCTGCTTTACATGGCTGGTGACGGTAAGCAAATCACCGAGCACCGCCGGACGGCGATAGTTGATATTGATGTTCACCACCACGAAAGCAATGTTATTGGCCGTCATCCATTTAAAGCTGTCGTTATTCTCAAGCCCGTCCCAGCGAGCCTCTTCGAGAAACTCCAGATAGCGAGCATTATTCACGTGCTGGTAAACATCGAGATGAAAACCACGAACTTTGATTTGTGTCTGCATAGCGCTTTAACCTTTACCGTTTATTGTTATAGGGACAGAGAGATCATAACTGGTATGACCTCTCTATTCTGGCAAAGATTAGCGACTACGCAAGCGCCTTACAGTTTCAAGTGCGCCAGATTACGTTCCACCAGCGTACCGCCCATACCTGGCACCTGCTTGAGATCGTCGAGCGTTTTAAACGGGCCATACTCATCGCGGTAACTGACTATCGCCTGGGCTTTCTTGATGCCGACACCGCTCATCACCTGGGCGAGCTCTTCCGCACTGGCACTGTTAATACTTACCCGCGTGCCATCCCCCTCATCAGCGTTGGTTGCCATATCCTGTACTTTTGCTTTTCCTGCGGATGCGTTTTCACTTTTGTTCAACGAGAGCGGCGCTTTTTCTGCGGTTACCGGGGCGGCCAGCGCGCTGTAACTCAGCGACGAGCAGGCGATGCTCAGAGTAATAATCAGGGCTTTGATTCCATGTTTCATGCTGTTTTCTCCTTTGTTTTCAATGTGAGGCAACGATAAACAGAAGCCGGAATATGGGCAAAGGGCAAAACGCAGAAATGGAAAAGGCCGCGAAAGCGGCCTTTGTGATTTGCAAAATTTTGCTTTTTTTTGGGAGACGCTTCGCGCCTTTACCCGTTACTGTTGTTCAGCGATCGTGCCGAGTTTGATTTTGGCTTCTTTGCGCAGGTTGCTCATCAGCGCTTCAAAAGCGATCTGTGCGTTGTTCTGCGTGATGCCTTTAACCATCGCTTCTTTCTGTGCATCCGGCATGGTTCCTGCTTTTACTTCGTCCAGCACCAGAACCACAACGTTACCCTGCTGATCGGTCGTCGAACCGAAAGACGGTTTATCTTTTTCCGGCAGCGGCAGATTAAACGCAGCCTGACTTACCGGATCCTGACTTGTACGCGCCAGAGTTTTCGCCGCGCCAAAGCTCAGGCCTGCGGCTTTCAGCGCATCGTCACCTTTGCCCGCTTTCAGCTCAGTCACCAGTTTTTCAGCATCCAGCTTCGCCTGTTGCTCAGCCTTATTGTGCTTCACAATGTCGGTAACCTGCGCTTTCACTTCAGCCAGCGGTTTGATGGCTTCCGCTTTGTGATCTGTGATACGTAGTACAAACGCGCGATCGCCATCAACGGTGATGATATCGGAGTTGCTGCCCGGCGCGCCGTTCTGCCCCACCAGACCACCATTGAAAATCGCGTCGCTCACCGGTTTGAAGTTCAGTTCTTCCGGCAGAGTGTCGCGACTGAACCATCCCGTTTGCACTGCTTTCGCCCCTGCGGCCTGTTCTGCACCAGCCAGAGATTCGTTATCGTTGCTCGCCGCTTCGCTCACTTTCTGTTGCAGTGCATACCAGGCGTCCAGCGCTTTTTCCTGTTTCACTTTTGCAGCCAGTTCATCATGCACTTCGCTGAGCGGTTTCACCTGCGCAGGCTGGATATCGTCAAGACGCGCAACCAGGAAACCCACAGAAGATTTGATAACGCCGGAAAGCTGGCCCTTCTCTTTCAGGCCAGCATTTTTCAGTTCATCCGGCGTGGTGCCCTCTTCCAGCCAGCCCATATCGCCGCCGTTGCGGGCAGAGATAATGTCGGTGGATTTCGCTTTCGCGACGGTGGCGAAATCAGCGCCTTTATTCAGCTCATCAAGCACGGCTTTCGCGTCGTCTTCTGTTTTCGTCTGGATGACGCTGTAGCGGTTGCGCTGCGGCTGGGTGAACTGATCCTGATGCTGATCGTAGTAAGCCTGAATCTCTGCATCGGTGGCATTTTCCTGCATCGCAGTAGCATCAAGTTTGATGTAGCTTACGCGGAACTGCTCCGGCGCGATGAAACGACTCTTGTTTTGATCGTAGTAGCTGGTAACTTCGTCATCGCTGGCTGTCTGCTTCGCCGCCAGTGCGTTCACATCGATCACCGCCTGGCGAACAACGCGCTGCTGGGCAACCAGTGCCGCCAGCTCGTCGGTCTCGCCTTTAAGCATAAAATCAGTACCGGCAACAGCGTTGATGAGCTGCTGGGAGGTTAACTGGTTACGCAGCGCCTGCGCGTACTGATCGGCGCTCATGCCCATCTGATTAACGATGGCATTAAAGCGGTTGTTGTCGAATTTGCCGTTAGCCTGGAAAGCCTGAGTGGAAAAAATGGCTTTCTTCACCTGCTCGTCGCTAATGCCGAGGTTCAACTTTTTGGCGTACTGGTCCAGCAACGCTTCATCAATCATGCGATTGAGCACTTGCTGGCGCACGGATTTCATATAGTTTTCGTTGGCAGCCAGTTCAGAGAACTGATCGCCCAACTGCTGCGCCATACGATTGCGCTCGCTGGTCACCGCATTTTCAAACTGCGAACGGCTAATTTCCTGACCGTTAACTTCTGCGGCATAATTATTGTTACCGCCAATCAGGTAGTTACCCACGCCAGTCAAAATGAATGACACGATAATCAAACCCAGAATGATCTTGAGCACGACGTGATTCGCCGCCGCGCGTAAATTGTCCATCATGGTGTAACAACACTCCGCTGTAGGTGACTTTAGATCTCAGGCAGCAAGAGTTGCCCGCTGCGTGTAAGCGCGTATTTTGACAAGAAACCGGCGCAATTGTTAGCCCACAACGTGCAGAAACTCGTACAAAGTAAGAATTCGCAAATAAAAAAAGGCACATCTCGCGATGCGCCTTGTATTTTCTTACTCTCCCCACACGGGGAAAGTAATCAGTTTACTGCGTCTTTCAGCGCTTTACCTGCGCGGAACCCTGGCACTTTAGCTGCAGCGATAGTGATTTCTTTGCCGGTCTGCGGGTTACGGCCAGTGCGTGCAGCACGTTCTTTAACCGCGAAAGTCCCGAAACCTACCAGTGCTACGTCGTCCCCGGATTTCAAAGATTCAGTAACAGAAGCAATTAAAGCATCTAACGCACGTCCTGCAGCAGCTTTGGAAATATCAGCACCTGCGGCAATCTTGTCAATCAGCTGAGATTTGTTCACTCTTCTCTTCCTCTCTTTATAATTTATATCGCACCTGAATCCTTCACAGCGCGACCGCGCAGCAGTTATATCAGGCCTGTCATGCCCTTACAACACCAGTTGATGATGACACACCCAACCAGCAATCTAAATTAGCTATACAAAAAAAGGCTGGCAAGTACGAAATCACTCACCAGCCTTGTTTTTATCAACGCACTTTGCGCGAGGTCACTATTTTGCCGTCACGACCTGCATACCAAAGGGTTCGTTCTGCAATGCAAGGCTGAGAACTTCTTCGATACGCTTAACCGGATGGATATCCAAATCGGCCACAACGTTGTCCGGAATCTCTTCCAGGTCACGTTTGTTTTCGTAAGGAATCAGAACAGTCTTAATGCCCCCACGGTGCGCCGCCAACAGTTTTTCCTTCAGACCACCAATCGGCAACACCTGGCCACGCAGGGTAATTTCACCCGTCATTGCCACATCTGCACGAACCGGGTTACCAGTCAGGCAGGAAACCAGTGCGGTACACATTGCAATCCCCGCACTCGGGCCATCTTTCGGCGTCGCGCCTTCCGGTACGTGAACGTGGATATCGCGTTTTTCGTAAAAATCGCCGTTGATGCCGAGTTTCTCCGCACGGGCGCGAACCACGGTCAGCGCCGCCTGGATAGACTCCTGCATCACTTCGCCGAGCGAACCGGTATACGTCAGCTTACCTTTGCCCGGAACGCAGGCGGTTTCAATGGTCAGCAGATCGCCGCCCACTTCCGTCCACGCCAGCCCCGTCACCTGACCGACACGGTTTTCATCATCCGCACGGCCATAATCAAAGCGCTGAACGCCCAGGTAGTCATGCAGGTTATCACCGTTGATCTCAATGTGCTTCAGCGACGGATCCAGCAGCAACTGTTTCACCGCCTTGCGGCACAGTTTGGAGATTTCGCGCTCCAGACCACGCACGCCAGCTTCACGGGTGTAGTAACGGATGATGCCGACGATTGCACTGTCATCAACGGTCAATTCGCTATCTTTCAGCGCATTACGCTCAATCTGTTTGGTCAACAGGTGACGTTTTGCAATGTTCAGTTTTTCGTCTTCGGTGTAGCCGGAAAGACGGATCACTTCCATACGATCCAGCAGCGGCGCCGGAATATTCATGGAGTTCGAGGTCGCGACAAACATCACATCGCTGAGATCGTAATCCACTTCCAGGTAGTGATCGCTGAAGGCTACGTTCTGTTCAGGATCCAGAACTTCCAGCAGAGCCGAAGCCGGATCGCCGCGCATATCGGACGACATTTTGTCGATTTCATCGAGCAGGAACAGCGGGTTTTTCACGCCCACTTTCGCCATCTTCTGGATCAGTTTGCCCGGCATAGAACCGATGTAGGTACGGCGGTGACCGCGAATTTCCGCTTCGTCACGCACGCCGCCCAGCGCCATACGGATGTATTTACGCCCGGTGGCTTTGGCAATAGATTGCCCCAGCGAGGTTTTCCCCACCCCCGGAGGCCCAACCAGACACAGAATCGGCCCTTTCAACTTGTTCATACGGCTCTGCACCGCAAGGTATTCAAGGATACGATCCTTCACGCGCTCAAGGCCGTAATGGTCGGTATCGAGGATCTCCTGCGCCTGACGAAGGTCTTTTTTGACCTTGCTGCGCGCGTTCCACGGCACCTGCACCATCCATTCAATATAGCCGCGCACGACGGTCGCTTCTGCAGACATCGGCGACATCATTTTCAGCTTCTGCAGCTCGGATTCGGCTTTCTCTTTTGCCTCTTTCGGCATTTTTGCCGCATCGATTTTGCGTTTCAGCGCTTCGTTTTCATCCGGCGCATCATCCATTTCACCCAGCTCTTTCTGAATGGCTTTCATTTGCTCATTCAGGTAGTACTCGCGTTGGGATTTTTCCATCTGCTTTTTAACGCGGTTGCGAATGCGTTTCTCAACCTGGAGCAGATCGATTTCAGATTCCATCATCGCCATCAGATATTCCAGACGTTCATTAACGTCGGACATCTCCAGAACAGACTGTTTATCAGCCAGTTTCAGCGGCATATGGGCAGCGATGGTATCAGCCAGACGTGCGGGATCGTCAATGCTGTTCAGCGAAGTCAGCACTTCTGGCGGGATTTTTTTATTCAGTTTGATATAGCCTTCAAACTGGCTGATCGCCGTACGTACCAGCACTTCCTGCTCGCGCTCGTCGATAGCCGGCGAGTCGAGATATTCCGCTTTGGCAGAGAAGTGCTCGCCATCATCGGCAAGCGTGGTAATGCGCGCGCGCTGCAGCCCCTCGACCAGCACTTTTACAGTGCCATCAGGCAGCTTCAGCATCTGCAGAATAGACGCCACGGTCCCGACGGTGAAAAGATCGTTTACACCCGGCTCATCCGTTGACGCTTCTTTCTGCGCAACCAGCATGATTTTTTTATCATGGTCCATGGCCGCTTCCAGACAACGGATCGATTTTTCCCGTCCAACAAATAAGGGAATGACCATGTGCGGATAAACCACCACATCGCGCAACGGCAATACGGGGATTTCAATGCGTTCAGAACGCTCAGGATTCATAGAGCTCTCTCTTAGTTTAAAGTCCGCCAGGTAATCAGGTGACGTGACTGTGCAACACGCACCATTAACATGTAAAGCAGTATATGGGGATGTTTCCCACACATTCAACGGCGGGAATACGGAAAAATAAAAGGGGAGATAAAATCCCCCCCTTTTGGTTAACTGATTGTAAGAATTGGTGAATTATTCGCCAGATGCCTGCTGCGCTTCCGGTTTGCCGTAAATCAGCAACGGTTTGCTTTGACCAGCGATAACCGACTCGTCAATGACCACTTTCTCAACGTCTTCCAGCGATGGCAGATCGTACATGGTATCGAGCAGAGCGGCTTCTACAATTGAACGCAGGCCACGTGCACCGGTTTTGCGCACCATTGCTTTCTTGGCGATCGCATCCAGCGCTTCGTCGCGGAACTCAAGATCCACGCCTTCCAGATTGAACAGCGCCTGATACTGCTTGGTCAGCGCATTTTTCGGCTCTTTCAGGATCTGAATCAGCGCTTCTTCGCTCAGCTCGCTCAGCGTCGCCACCACCGGCAGACGGCCGATGAACTCAGGAATCAGGCCAAATTTGATCAAATCTTCCGGCTCAACCTGCGCCAGCAGTTCGCCTTCGTTGGCTTTTTCAGATTTGCCTTTCACCGTCGCGCCGAAGCCAATGCCCGATCCGGTTTCAACACGGTGAGAAATCACTTTGTCGAGACCAGCAAATGCACCGCCGCAAATGAACAGGATTTTCGAGGTATCAACCTGCAAAAACTCCTGCTGCGGGTGCTTACGTCCACCCTGCGGCGGAACCGCAGCCACGGTGCCTTCGATCAGCTTCAGCAACGCCTGCTGCACGCCTTCACCGGAAACATCACGCGTAATTGACGGGTTGTCTGATTTACGGGAGATCTTGTCGATCTCATCAATGTAAACAATCCCGCGCTGCGCTTTCTGCACGTCGTAATCGCATTTTTGCAGCAATTTCTGGATAATGTTTTCGACGTCTTCCCCCACGTAACCGGCTTCGGTCAACGTAGTGGCATCCGCCATGGTGAATGGCACATCCAGCAAACGCGCCAGCGTTTCAGCCAGCAACGTCTTACCGGAACCGGTCGGCCCAATCAGCAGAATGTTACTTTTGCCCAGTTCAACGCCATTACTGGTATCGCCATTGCGCAGGCGTTTGTAGTGGTTATAGACCGCCACTGCCAGCACTTTTTTCGCCTGTTCCTGGCCAATGACATAGTCATCCAGATGGTGGCGGATTTCATGCGGGGTCGGCAGCGCGCTGCGCTCGCGATGCGGCGCAACTTCTTTAATCTCTTCGCGAATAATGTCGTTACACAGATCCACACATTCGTCGCAGATATACACGGACGGCCCGGCGATTAGCTTACGCACTTCATGCTGGCTTTTGCCGCAAAAAGAGCAATACAACAGTTTGCCCGAACCATCTTTGCGTTTATCTGTCATGAGTCAAAACCTCTTAATCTGTTCTTTGTGCCGCACATGACGACGCAAATGCCATTCCAGGCGCAAAACGTTACTCAAACATGATGCCGCTTGCATCACATAGTATAGCGGCACATGCAATCTGAGCATTAGTTACGATGGGTTAAAATTGAGTCAACCAGACCGTAATCCACGGCTTCTTGCGCAGCAAGGAAGCGGTCACGCTCTGTATCACGTTCAATTTGCTCTAAAGATTGACCCGTGTGATGCGCCATAAGTTCATTCATACGGCCTTTCACTTTCAGGATTTCACGAGCGTGGATTTCGATATCCGTCGCCTGGCCCTGATAGCCCCCCAGCGGCTGGTGAATCATCACACGTGAATTCGGCAGGCAGAAACGCTTGCCTTTAGCGCCCGCCGTCAGCAGGAATGCGCCCATCGACGCGGCCTGGCCCATACAAATGGTGCTGACGTCCGGCTTAATAAATTGCATGGTGTCGTAAATCGACATCCCGGCAGTAATCACACCGCCCGGAGAGTTAATATACAGGTAAATGTCTTTTTCCGGATTTTCCGCTTCCAGAAAGAGCATTTGAGCCACAATCAGGTTTGCCATATGGTCTTCGACCTGGCCGGTGAGAAAAATCACGCGTTCCTTGAGAAGACGGGAGTAGATATCGAAAGAGCGCTCACCGCGTGAGGTCTGTTCAATAACCATTGGCACCAGAGCCATATGGGGTGCAAAGTTATCTCGTTCGCCGCTGTATGACATTTCCGTCTCCTGGATAAAAAAATAAACTAACCTGCTGTACTGATTGTACTTGAGTGAGCGGGATCTGACTATGACCCCTCACGGACGGATTATCAGCCAGAGCCTTTACGCCAATACCCTCTTTAGTGGGGATGACCAAGTCTGTTTTCAAGCATAACAATCTTTTGCTGTTACGCTAATACTGAAACGCTCTTTTAGCACACATCTGTAAATGTCAATACGATAAAAAAAGCCCGCCACCAGCAGGTGACGGGCTTATTACATTTCGCTAATGCTGAAGCCGATTAAGCCTGTTGGTTCATCAGTTCGTTAAAGGAAGTGGCTTTCTCAGACACTTTCGCTTTTTCCAGAACCGCTTCAACCGCTTGTTCTTCCAGCGCTACGTTACGCATGTTGTCCATCAGCTCTTTGTTTTTGCTGTAGAACTCGATCACTTCTTTCGGATCTTCGTAAGCAGACGCCATCTCTTCGATCAGGCCTTTTACGCGCTCTTCGTCAGCCTTCAGCTCGTGGGTGCGAATCACTTCGCCCAGCAGCAGACCAACCACAACGCGGCGTTTTGCCTGCTCTTCGAACAGTTCACGCGGAAGTTCCAGAGCCTGTTTCTCGTTACCGCCAAAACGCTGTGCAGCCTGACGACGCAGAACGTCGATTTCGCTGTCGATCAGTGCAGCAGGAACGTCGATCTCGTTCGCGTTCACCAGGCCTTCGATCGCCTGAGATTTAACACGGTTACGCACTGCGCCTTTCAGCTCGCGTTCCATATTTTTACGCACTTCAGCGCGCAGACCGGCAACAGAACCATCTTCAACGCCGAAACGTTTGATAAATTCTTCAGTCAGTTCCGGCAGCTCACGTTCTTCAACTTTCTTCAGGTTGATGACGAATTTCGCCGCTTTACCTTTCAGGTTTTCTGCGTGGTATTCTTCCGGGAAGGTCACGTCGATGGTGAACTCTTCACCCGCTTTGTGGCCTTTGATACCGTCTTCGAAGCCCGGGATCATACGACCCTGGCCCATCGCCAGTACGAAATCAGTCGCTTTGCCGCCTTCGAACTCTTCACCATCAACAGAACCGGTGAAATCGACAGTAACGCGATCTTCCGCATCAGCAGCGCCGTCTTTGTCTTTCCAGGTCGCCTGCTGCTTACGCAGGGTATCCAGCATGGTATCGACATCAGCGTCAGTCACTTCAACAACCGGTTTTTCAACTTCGATGGTGTCCAGCGCTTTCAGCTCAACTTCCGGGTACACTTCGAACTCTACTGCGTAGGTGAAGTCTTCGCCCAATTTGTATTCGCCCGGAACATAGTTCGGCGCGCCAGCCGGATTGATCTTTTCCTGGATGATCGCGTCGATAAAGTTGCGGCTCATCAGGTCGCCCAGCACGTCCTGGCGAACAGAAGCGCCATAACGCTGAGCAACGACGTTCATCGGTACTTTACCCTTACGGAAGCCGTCAATACGCACTTTCTTCGCTACGTTGACCAGCTCGCTCTTCACAGCGGTCTCGATGCTGTCAGCAGCGATTGTAATCGTTACACGGCGCCCAAGGCCCTGAGTGGTTTCAACTGAAACTTGCATCTTGTTACCTCAAAAAATCACAGTGCTCGGTCAACTCTACTCTGCGAAGCAAACCTTTTCGCTTTGCAGAACCGGGATGTTCTCTCCAATCAGAAAACACATTCCCTGTCGTCAGAAGCATCCCGAAGACATTCCGAAAAATAAGACGCAGCATTATAGCGGCATCACAGATATGAGTCGAGAAGGGGAATGGCGCAATGATGCGCCATTTTTCACACTTCTGAAGCAATTTCGCTCAAAAAATTGCGTTTCTCGCTCAAAATTCAGGCAAAACAAAACGGCCCGCAGGCCGTTTTTACATAATCTGCATGCAACATACTGGAAAAGTTCAGACGGTTGCAACCTGGTTTTCTAAGCGATGCTTCCGGCGCCCCGGCATGCCGGCGAGGTCAGGAGGGTATCCTGCAAGCCTTCCCACTCTTTGAGGGTGTAAGTATGCAGTGCAAGTGCATGAATTGTCGTTGCCAGTTCGTCAGCCAACGTACCGTAAATCATGCGATGCCGATTAAGAAAACGTTCTCCGGTGAAGCGGTCGCTTACCAGCACCACTTTGAAATGGCTTTCGGAACCCGCCGGAACGTTGTGACGGTAACTTTCATCTACGACTTCAAGTAATACAGGCTCGAATGCCGCTTTCAATTTTGCTTCTATCTGTTCACGCATCATCATGATGTTACGCCTCCGACAACGCTGAGATGCCAGCCATCTCTTTAAATGTTAGCCGCTTTTACCGTTTTCATAACAATAAAACAACAAAAAATTAGCGTTCGTCTGATTTGCTGGCTCAACGCGATAAAGTCTACTAAAAGGCGGCGGATTTTTGCCATCCCGCTTCAACAACCTGTTTTTTGATGCCGAAAAAGCACAAGGTGATGAATTTACATACGTTGAGGACTTCCCCTTAACGGCGGCAATGTTATGATGGCGAGAATTTTTCCCCAAACGCTTACGATCCCTTGAGAGCCTGAACATGTTTAAAAAACTACTCTTCCCGTTGGTCGCTTTATTTATGCTGGCCGGGTGCGCTACCCCGCCGACAACCCTTGAAGTTTCACCGAAAATCACCCTGCCGCAGCAGGATCCGAGCCTGATGGGCGTGACCGTTAGCATTACTGGCGCCGATCAACGTCAGGACCAGGCGCTGGCGAAAGTAACGCGTGACAACCAGTTGGTCACTTTAACCGCCTCCCGCGATCTGCGTTTCCTGTTACAGGAAGTGCTGGAGAAACAGATGACGGCGCGCGGCTATATGATCGGGCCGAACGGCGCGGTAAATCTGCAAATCATTGTTAACCAACTGTATGCCGACGTTTCTCAAGGCAACGTGCGTTACAACATCGCCACCAAAGCGGATATCGCCATCATTGCCACCGCAGCTAATGGTAATAAGATGACGAAAAACTACCGTGCCAGCTATAACGTTGAAGGCGCTTTCCAGGCGACTAACGACAAAATCACGACCGCGGTTAATAGCGTGCTGACCGACACTATCGCGGATATGTCTCAGGACACCAGCATCCACGATTTCATCAAGCAAAACGCCCGTTAATTGCTGCACTGGCCCGGTTTTACGGGCCAGTTTTTAACTCATGTCGAGCCACTACTTACGCATCTTCACGCAGCCCAAATCAGCAATTCTGCTTATCCTGGGTTTTGCCTCCGGTCTCCCCCTTGCCCTGACCAGCGGTACGCTTCAGGCATGGATGACCGTTGAAAACGTCGATCTTAAAACCATCGGTTTCTTCTCGCTGGTCGGCCAGGCCTACGTCTTTAAATTCCTTTGGTCGCCGCTCATGGATCGCTACACGCTGCCGCTATTGGGAAGGCGTCGCGGCTGGCTACTGCTGACGCAACTGTTGCTGCTGGCCTCCATCGCCGGCATGGGCTTCCTTGATCCGGCCAACCACCTGCGCTGGATGGCGGCACTGGCTGTACTGATTGCCTTCTGTTCCGCCTCGCAGGACATTGTGTTCGATGCCTGGAAGACGGATGTCCTGCCTGTTGAAGAGCGCGGCGCTGGCGCAGCCATTAGCGTACTCGGCTATCGCCTTGGCATGCTGGTTTCCGGTGGGCTGGCGCTGTGGCTCGCCGATCGCTGGCTCGGCTGGCAAGGAATGTACTGGCTGATGGCCGCACTGCTGATCCCATGTATTATTGCCACCCTGCTGGCGCCGGAGCCAACAGACACCATTCCGGTGCCGAAAACGCTGGAGCAGGCCGTCGTCGAGCCGCTGCGTGATTTCTTCGGTCGCAATAATGCCTGGCTGATTTTACTGCTGATCGTGCTGTATAAACTCGGCGATGCTTTCGCCATGAGCCTGACGACCACCTTTTTGATTCGCGGCGTCGGGTTTGACGCGGGCGAAGTCGGCGTGGTCAACAAAACGCTGGGGCTGGCGGCAACAATCATTGGCGCGCTGTATGGCGGGGTATTAATGCAGCGCCTCTCTCTGTTCCGCGCGTTAATGATCTTCGGATTTTTACAGGCGGTTTCCAATGCCGGTTACTGGCTGCTGTCCACCACGCAGAAAGATATCGTCAACATGGGTGCCGCCGTGTTCTTCGAGAATCTGTGCGGCGGCATGGGAACGGCGGCCTTTGTCGCGTTATTAATGACGCTTTGCAATAAATCCTTCTCCGCAACCCAGTTCGCTCTGCTTTCGGCGCTGTCCGCTGTCGGACGCGTATACGTCGGCCCGCTGGCGGGCTGGTTTGTAGAAACCTACAGTTGGTCAACGTTTTATCTCTTCTCCATTATTGCTGCTGCGCCGGGCCTGCTGCTGCTGGCGATGTGTAAGCGGACGCTGGAATTTACCCAGCAGACCGGGCATTTCATGCCACGCAGAGAATATCCGGCGGCCTACCGTCTGGCCTTGCGCATATTGAGTGTCGGCTGCCTGCTGCTTAGCGGCTGGCTGGTGGTGCTTATTGTGACGGCCAGCGGAATGGCGAACTGGGCCATTGGCACCAGGCTTCTCGAAGGCGGCGCGCTGCTGGCGATTGTCGGCATTCTGTTCGGCGGGCTGCTGGATCTGCTGGCGCTGCGCAAAACGCGGCTAATGTGAACACAGCGCTTACCCGATGAAAGGTAAGCGCTGGTGCTATTAATAGAAGAAAAATAACCCGCGAAGAACGTGCGTGAAGAGCGCCGGTAAAATAATCACGCCAACGGCGGTAATAATTGGCGAAAATTGCTGCAGAAACGCGATGGGTAACACAAACATAAACGCAACCCCTTTGAAGGGCATCGCGTACCACTGATGTCGGTTACGGCTAATCACCCACCAGGCGGGATAAGCCAGCACCGCGGTCAGCATCATGACGCGAGAAACACCTTTGTACACTGGCGGGTAGTTGAAGACCACTTCATATAAATGAAACAACGGGATCGCCAGCATAATCCATCCCAGCAGCCACAAGAGCGGCAGCACTGCCCTGGCGATACGTTTTCCCTGTGCATAATACGCCAGTAAAAGCGGCATGACCCACAGATAGACGATAAGGCTCCCTACTATCGCCGCAGCCTGCCCTGCCATTGCGGGTGCGGCCCGCACCTGTAACCAGGCAGCCACGCCCCAGAACCAGAGCGCTGCAACCTCTCTCCAACTCAACAAAAGGTGCGGCGAAGAGATATATTCCAGCAGTTCGGGATTCAGGCGATCCAGCAGTTGCGGATAGTGATATTTAATTGTCGCAACATGATTGACCAGTTGTTGCGTGAAACCGGGAATCAGTTTCGCCCACCACGGCACCCTTTTCATCTCGCCAGCCAGCAGTCGCCAGGCCAGTTTCGCTTGCCTGTCATTTGTGCTTTGCCGCGCCAGATACGCCCAGTGCTCCTCGGCTTCACTCAGCGCAACCTGCTGTTCAATGGCCTCAACCACCCAGTATGGGATATGCCTGACGCGATAGCCGTCCAGCTCCCAGCCCATAATAGCGGAGACTTCACTGACCAGGCTGCGCGTAATGCCTTTGCGCTCACTTAACGCCTGCGCCAGCGCAAGGCTGAAAACAGCGCGCGCGTCCAGGGCATCCGGCAGTTCATGATCCAGATACTCACGCAACGCTTTCAGCGCAGGCATTTCATCGGTTAACAGGCGGACGGAAAAACGTGCTGCGTCATCTTCCAGCGTCTCGCGTTGCCAGTCGGGTTGCAGGGCGATGTCGTGATGCCCTTCCAGCGTACGCAGATAATCCTGCGCGCTGGAAAGTGTCACTTCGCTATGTTCGGATTCGTCCGCTTCAGGCGCATCCTCTTCTTCGTCCTGCCACATCGCCGCATTGCTGGCGTATTGCTTCGCGAGATCGAACGCTTCCCGCAGTTGCTGATAACCCTGAGGATCTTTATCCGGGCGATGCAGTTTAAGCTGGCGGGCGTAAGCCCGGCGGATGGCGGATTCATCCGTAGTGGCATCAATGCCAAGGGTTTCCCAGATAGTCATCGCTATTACATCCCGTCATCCAGCATATCTAATGCCCGGCGCAGTTCATCACGCGCCGCAGCGATAGCACGCACATCCTGACGATTAAGCGCCATTTCAAACTGCGTGGCATAGTGGTCGATCAGTTGCCGACGCTGCCCCAAAAGTTGTTCGTAACGGCGTGACGCCTCTGCCAGCAATTGCCGGTTTTCCGGCACATCGCGAGGGTGCATTTTCAGGCCATCAAGCTGACGTAAACGCTCGGCGATCTCTTCTTCACTCAACACGCCAGGGGCTTTTTCGATGATCAGCGTTGAAGCGGTGCTTTCACCCTGCACTTTACATTCCACTTCCAGAATACCGTCCAGCGTATAGGTGAAGCGCACATCGATTTTCACCTCGCCTGCGCGGCGGGCCGGAACCGGAACGGTCATACGATCGAGCAGCAAATTATCGCTGACGCGGCGGGCTTCGCCCTGATATACCGCGATCACAATATGATCCTGGTTGTCACTCATCGTCTCGACCGTTTCGACAACGCTGACCGGAACAAACGCATTGCGCTCAATCAGCGGCATGAAATAGCCGTCGTCAGTTTTACCGCCTTCGAGCCGCCGGGCCACTGCCACGCCCAGCGAGTACGGCATCACATCGGTCAATACGATATCGTCCAGCGCGCGGTCTTCGGCAATAAGCCCGGCCTGTACGCCTGCGCCAAGCGCCACGACTTCATCCGGATTAAGCTCATTACGCGGAAAGCGGCCAAACATTCGCGTTGCCAGTTGGCGCACCAGCGCCATCCGGGTCGCGCCGCCCACCAGGATGACGTGATCAAGATCGCGGGGATCAAACTGTGCATCCTGTAAAACCTGCACGACTGTTTTTTTCAGCCGTGAAAGTAACCCGGCAGCCTGCCCGGCAAAGGTTTCGCCGTCCAGTTGCCAGCGGTACGTTTCACCGGCAAAAGCGAGCTGCGCGGTGGCGCTATCCTGCGCGCTGAGCGTCTGTTTAAGCTCTTCCGCCAGTGAAGTTAATTGTGCCGAGCAGGTTAACGGCGCGTCCTTTAATGCCGGAGAAGTACTTAACATCCACTGGCGAATAAGATCGGTAAAGTCGTCACCGCCCAGCCAGGCATCGCCGCTGCTGGCACGCACTTCGATCACGCCCTCGAAAATGTCCACAATAGAGACATCAAAAGTGCCGCCGCCGAGGTCGAAAATCAGGAACTTTTGCTCGCTGTTATCGGCCAGCCCGTAAGCCAACGCTGCTGCCGTCGGTTCATTGAGCAAACGCATAACCTCAAGCCCGGCAAGACGCCCGGCGGCTTTTACCGCCTTGCGTTGCGCATCATTAAAATAGGCGGGAACCGTGATCACCGCACGGGTTACCGGGCAGCCCAGCGCCACTTCGGCATCGGTTTTGAGTTTACGTAAGATAAGAGCGGATAACTCTTCGGCGCGAAATTGCCGCGAGCCGAGTGTCCAGGTTTTATCCGTGCCCATATAGCGCTTGAAGCTGGCGACCGTCATCTGTGGATGGCTGACCAGACGCGCTTTAGCTGCGGAGCCAACCAGCAGGTGCCCCCCATCATCAATGCCGATCACAGAGGGTGTTAAGCGCTCCCCTTGCGCGCCGGTGATCAGTTGCGTGTCACCCTCAGCGAACCAGGCGACAGCGCTATTGGAGGTTCCTAAGTCGATGCCAATAATCGGCGAGGTATTTCCAGACATCTGAATATCATCCCTTCATAATTAACAATTCCCCGGATTTTTTTGTTTTTAAAATCAATCGCAAGGATAAAAAACCGACTAAATAATTCATGATGGTTATTATTTCGTACAATTAATAACCATTATTTTAATCCAGGCTTAATCGGTTATTTATCGTTATATGTATACATTTTCTTTAATTATTTTGTGCGCTATAAATTAAGGGCTATTCTTTAACGATTCAGCACTGTTATTAATTATTTGGTTTCACATTAGTTCCAATAATGTACGGTAATTGCTGAATATATGTTAATTATTTGTTTAATAAATTGATTGGTTATACCAATTCACCCTCAGCGCTGATTGTAATGTAATATTTTCGTTATAATCTCAACTTCAGGCTGTGCGAATGCCCGATTTTACAGTTTGTTGCATTCCGTGTGACATAAACGGCAGAACCCAGTAACACCTTACTGACACAGAGCCAAGTATGTTTACAGTAACGTAACCTTTCCGTAAAATGCCCGCACACTTTAAGCGCCACCAGATCCCGTGGAATTGAGGTCGTTAAATGAGACTCAGGAAATACAATAAAAGTTTGGGATGGTTGTCATTAATCGCCGGCACTGTTTTACTCAGTGGTTGCGATTCTGCACTTCTTGACCCCAAAGGACAGATTGGACTGGAGCAACGTTCGCTGATACTGACGGCTTTTGGCCTGATGTTGATTGTCGTTATTCCCGCCATCTTGATGGCCGTTGGTTTCGCCTGGAAGTATCGTGCGAGCAATAAAGATGCGAAGTATAGCCCGAACTGGTCACACTCCAATAAAGTGGAAGCTGTGGTCTGGACGGTGCCGATTCTGATCATCCTGTTCCTTGCTGTACTGACGTGGAAAACCACCCACTCGCTCGAACCGAGCAAACCGCTGGCACATGACGAACACCCAATCACCATTGAAGTGGTCGCCATGGACTGGAAATGGTTCTTCATCTACCCGGAACAGGGCATTGCTACCGTAAATGAAATCGCCTTCCCGGCGAACACACCGGTAGAGTTCAAAGTGACCTCCAACTCCGTGATGAACTCGTTCTTTATTCCGCGTCTGGGCAGCCAGATCTACGCAATGGCTGGTATGCAGACCAAACTGCATCTCATCGCTAACGAAGCAGGTACGTACGATGGCATTTCCGCCAGCTACAGCGGCCCGGGCTTCTCTGGCATGAAGTTTAAAGCTATTGCTACGCCGGACCGCGCCGCATTCGACCAGTGGGTCGCAAAAGCGAAACAATCTTCAAGCACCCTGCCAGATATGGCGGCGTATGAGAAAGTTGCAGCGCCAAGCGAATACAACAAGGTTGAATACTTCTCCAGCGTGAAACCCGATTTGTTTAAAGACGTTATCAACAAATTTATGGGCCACGGCAAGAGCATGGACATGACCCAACCGGAAGGCGAGCATAGCGCGCACGAAGGAATGGAAGGCATGGACATGAGCCACGCGGAAACCTCTCACTAAGGGGTCGAGGAAGAAAACGATGTTCGGAAAACTTACACTGGATGCAGTGCCGTATCATGAACCCATTATCATGGTCACGGTTGCTGCGATTATCGTCGGCGGTCTGGCGGTAGTTGGCCTGATCTCTTACTTCGGTAAATGGTCCTGGCTGTGGAAAGAATGGTTGACCTCTGTTGACCACAAACGCCTTGGTATCATGTACGTCCTCGTGGCCGTTGTGATGCTGCTGCGTGGCTTCGCAGATGCTGTCATGATGCGTAGCCAGCAGGCGCTGGCCTCTGCGGGTGAAGCGGGCTTCCTGCCGCCTCACCACTACGATCAGATCTTCACCGCTCACGGCGTGATCATGATCTTCTTCGTGGCAATGCCATTCGTTATCGGTCTGATGAACCTGGTGGTTCCGTTGCAGATCGGTGCGCGCGACGTTGCGTTCCCGTTCCTGAACAACCTGAGCTTCTGGTTCACGGTTGTGGGCGTGATTCTGGTTAACCTCTCTCTGGGCGTCGGTGAGTTCGCGCAGACCGGTTGGCTGGCTTATCCGCCGCTTTCGGGAATTGAATACAGCCCTGGCGTCGGGGTCGATTACTGGATCTGGAGTCTCCAGCTTTCGGGTATCGGTACGACGCTGACCGGTATCAACTTCTTCGTGACCATTCTGAAGATGCGTGCGCCGGGCATGACGATGTTCAAAATGCCGGTATTTACCTGGGCATCTTTGTGCGCCAACGTGCTGATTATCGCTTCGTTCCCAATTCTGACTGTCACCATTGCGCTGCTGACCCTGGATCGTTATCTGGGCACCCATTTCTTTACCAACGATATGGGTGGCAACATGATGATGTACATCAACCTGATTTGGGCCTGGGGTCACCCGGAAGTGTACATTCTGGTGCTGCCGGTCTTCGGGGTGTTCTCCGAAATCACCGCCACCTTCTCGCGTAAACGCCTGTTTGGTTACACCTCGCTGGTATGGGCGACCGTATGTATTACCGTACTGTCGTTCATCGTTTGGCTGCACCACTTCTTCACCATGGGTGCTGGCGCGAACGTAAACGCCTTCTTTGGTATCACCACGATGATTATCGCCATCCCGACCGGGGTGAAGATCTTCAACTGGTTGTTCACCATGTATCAGGGCCGCATTGTGTTCCACTCCTCTATGCTGTGGACCATCGGCTTTATCGTGACCTTCTCCGTAGGTGGGATGACCGGCGTGCTGCTGGCGGTTCCGGGCGCAGACTTCGTACTGCACAACAGCCTGTTCCTGATTGCGCACTTCCATAACGTTATCATCGGCGGCGTGGTCTTCGGTTGCTTCGCAGGTCTGACTTACTGGTGGCCGAAAGCCTTCGGTTACACCCTGAACGAAACCTGGGGTAAACGCGCTTTCTGGTTCTGGATCATCGGCTTCTTCGTTGCATTTATGCCGCTGTACGTGCTGGGCTTTATGGGTATGACCCGTCGCCTGAGCCAGCAGATTGATCCGCAGTTCCACACCATGCTGATTGTCGCAGCCTGCGGTGCGGCGCTGATTGCTATCGGTATCCTGTGTCTGCTGATTCAGATCTACGTTTCTATTCGCGACCGCGATCAGAACCGTGACCTGACCGGTGACCCGTGGGGTGGCCGTACGCTGGAGTGGGCAACCTCCTCTCCTCCGCCGTTCTACAACTTTGCTCATGTCCCGCACGTTCACGAACGTGACGCGTTCTGGGAAATGAAAGAGAAAGGCGAAGCGTACAAAAAACCTGCGCAGTATGAAGAAATTCATATGCCGAAAAACAGCGGTGCCGGCATTGTTATCGCCGCGTTTGCAACTGTGTTTGGTTTCGCCATGATCTGGCATATCTGGTGGATGGCTATCGTTGGTTTCGCTGGCATCATCATCAGCTGGATTGTGAAGAGCTTCGACGAGGACGTGGATTACTACGTACCGGTTGCAGAAATCGAGAAACTGGAAAACCAGCATTTCGATGAGATCACTAAAGCAGGGCTGAAAAATGGCAACTGATACTCTGACCAACGCGCACGCCCACGCGCACGAACACGGGCACCACGATGCAGGGCCGAATAAAGTCTTCGGTTTCTGGATCTACCTGATGAGCGACTGCATTCTGTTCTGCTGTCTGTTCGCGACCTATGCCGTTCTGGTGAACGGCACAGCGGGCGGCCCGACCGGTAAGGACATTTTCGAGCTGCCGTTCGTACTGGTTGAAACCGCGCTGCTGTTGTTCAGCTCCATCACCTACGGCATGGCGGCTATCGCCATGTACAAAAACAACAAAAGCCAGGTTGTTTCCTGGCTGGCGTTGACCTGGTTGTTTGGCGCGGGCTTTATCGGGATGGAACTCTATGAGTTCCACCACCTGATTGCCGAAGGCATGGGTCCGGATCGCAGCGGCTTCCTTTCAGCGTTCTTCGCGCTGGTAGGCACCCACGGTCTGCACGTGACCTCGGGTCTGATCTGGATGGCGGTTCTGATGTTCCAGGTTTCCCGTCGCGGTCTGACCAGCACTAACCGTACCCGTATCATGTGCCTGAGCCTGTTCTGGCACTTCCTGGACGTGGTATGGATCTGCGTGTTCTCTGTTGTTTATCTGATGGGGGCGATGTAATGAGTCATTCTAACGATCATGGCGCTTCCCACGGCAGCGTAAAAACCTACATGACAGGTTTCATCCTGTCGATCATCCTGACGGTGATCCCGTTCTGGATGGTGATGAACGGTTCTGCTTCTAAGCCGGTAATTCTGGGCGTTGTCCTGGTTACCGCCGTAGTTCAGATTCTGGTGCATCTGGTTTGCTTCCTGCACATGAACACCAAGTCTGATGAAGGCTGGAACCTTACCGCCTTTATCTTTACCGTGATTATCATCGCTATCCTGGTAGTCGGTTCCATCTGGATTATGTGGAACCTCAACTACAACATGATGGTTCACTAAGAGCGGCGAGTATGTTTAAGCAATACCTGCAAGTTACGAAACCGGGCATTATTTTTGGCAATCTGATCTCCGTGATTGGGGGGTTCCTGCTGGCTTCCAAAGGCCACATCGACTATCCCCTGTTCCTCTACACGCTGATTGGCGTGTCGTTGGTGGTCGCCTCTGGTTGTGTATTTAACAACTACATCGATCGTGACATCGATAAAAAGATGGAACGAACGAAAAACCGGGTGCTGGTCAGAGGGCTGATCTCGCCAAAAGTCTCGCTGGTGTACGCCGCCTTGTTGGGTATTGCTGGCTTTATGCTGCTGTGGTTTGGCGCCAACCCGCTGGCCTGCTGGCTGGGGGTAATGGGGTTCGTGGTTTATGTCGGCGTTTACAGCCTGTACATGAAACGCCACTCCGTTTACGGCACGCTGATTGGCTCTCTCTCCGGCGCTGCGCCGCCGGTGATTGGCTATTGCGCGGTCACCAACGAGTTCGATAGCGGTGCGGCAATTCTGCTGGCGATTTTCAGCCTGTGGCAAATGCCTCACTCCTATGCCATCGCGATTTTCCGCTTTAAGGATTATCAGGCAGCGAACATTCCGGTACTGCCGGTGGTGAAAGGCATTTCCGTGGCCAAAAACCATATCACGCTGTACATCCTGGCGTTTGCCATTGCCACACTGATGCTGTCGCTGGGCGGTTATGCCGGGTACAAATACCTGGTCGTTGCCGCCGCGGTAAGCCTCTGGTGGCTGGGCATGGCGCTGCGCGGTTACAAAGTGGAAGATGACAAAGTGTGGGCGCGCAAACTGTTTGTGTTCTCCATTGTTGCCATCACTTCCCTTTCCGTAATGATGTCCGTGGACTTTATGGTGCCGGATTCACACAGCCTGCTGACATACGTCTGGTAAGTTTGCTGCACCATACTGGAAAACCGGGGAAACCCGGTTTTTTTTCGTCTGGAGTAAGCCCTTTGCTGGCCCTGTTACGGTGAAGCCAATAACAGGATGAAATCCAAGGTTATGTAATATTTGTTAAATAACCGCATGTTTACCCTACCCTGCCGCCGCACTACACTATGTCCGGTTTTTAAATTGAGGTGGTAATGAACGATTATAAAATGACGCCAGGCGAGTTGCGCGCCACCTGGGGTTTAGGGACTGTATTTTCACTGCGCATGCTCGGCATGTTTATGGTCCTGCCCGTTCTGACCACATACGGTATGGCGTTGCAGGGCGCATCGGAAGCCCTGATTGGGCTGGCGATAGGCATCTACGGCCTGGCCCAGGCGGTATTTCAGATCCCCTTTGGACTGCTTTCGGATCGCATCGGCCGCAAGCCGCTGATTGTCGGTGGGCTGGCGATCTTCGTGCTGGGCAGCGTGATTGCCGCGCTCACCGATTCTATCTGGGGCATTATTCTTGGTCGCGCGCTGCAAGGCTCCGGGGCGATTGCCGCCGCCGTGATGGCGCTGCTGTCGGATCTCACTCGCGAACAAAATCGCACCAAAGCGATGGCATTTATCGGCGTCAGCTTCGGCGTCACGTTCGCCATAGCCATGGTTTTAGGGCCGGTCATTACACATCTCTTAGGCCTGCATGCGCTGTTCTGGATGATTGCCGTACTGGCGACTATCGGCATCATCCTGACGCTGTGGGTAGTGCCGGACAGCAAACACCACGTGCGCAACCGCGAATCGGGAATGGTCAAAGATTGCTTTAGCATGGTGATCGTCAATCCAAAGCTGCTGAAGCTGAACTTTGGCATTATGTGCCTGCATATCCTGCTGATGTCGACGTTTGTGGCGCTGCCCGGTCAGCTTGAATCGGCCGGTTTTCCGGCTTCAGAGCACTGGAAAATCTATCTCGTCACCATGCTTATCTCTTTTGCTTCGGTGGTGCCGTTTATTATCTACGCCGAAGTGAAACGCCGGATGAAGCGTGTTTTTGTGCTCTGCGTTGCGCTACTGCTGATTGCCGAAATCGTGCTGTGGGGCGCTGGCGCTTACTTCTGGGAAATTGTGATTGGCGTACAGATCTTCTTCCTCGCCTTTAACCTGATGGAAGCGCTGCTGCCGTCGCTAATCAGTAAAGAAGCGCCAGCCGGTTATAAAGGGACGGCAATGGGCATTTACTCCACCAGCCAGTTTCTCGGTGTCGCTATTGGCGGCGCGGTCGGCGGCTGGGTGGATGGTTTATTTGACTCGCAAATGGTGTTCCTGGTTGGCGCATTGCTGGCCGTGGTCTGGCTGCTGGTTGCCAGCAGCATGCAGGAACCGCCCTATGTCAGCAGCCTGCGCATCGCCATTCCTGATGATGTGGCTATTGATGACGCGCTACAGCAGCGTCTGCGCGCCACGGCGGGCGTCAGTGAAGTATTGGTCGTAGCAGAAGAGCGTAGCGCTTACGTGAAGATCGACAGCAAAGTGACAAACCGCTTTGAAGTCGAACAGGCCGTCGCAGGTTAAGCAGGCCATTTTCCCCTCCCCTGACGGGAGGGGAAAAGCGATTAATCGCGGAAGTTTTTGAACTGGAACGGCTGGCCCAGATTGCCGCCGCGCACCAGTGTCATCACCGCTTGCAGATCGTCACGGGATTTCCCGGTCACGCGGATCTCTTCCCCCTGAATCTGCGCCTGCACTTTCAGTTTACTGTCTTTAATCAGCTTGATGATTTTCTTCGCCGTCGGCGCATCGATCCCCTGCTTCAGCTTTGCTTCCACAAACCAGTTTTTCCCGCTGTGGACGAATTCTTCCGGCACATCCAGGGATGCCCCTTCAATGCCGCGTTTCAGCAGCTTGGCACGTAAAATATCCAGCAACTGGTTAACCTGGAAATCAGATTCGCTCAGCACCTTAATGGTCTGTTTTTCTTCGTTCAGATCAAATGTGGCTTCAACGTTGCGAAAATCGAAGCGTGTTGCGACTTCACGGGTCGCATTCTCAACGCCGTTTTGCACTTCGCGCATTTCAACTTCGGAAACGATATCGAAAGATGGCATCTTTTCTTCTCCCTCTCTATTTGTTGCGATGCATAATACCCGCAACGAGGTATAACTCAACTTGTAATACTGGAAGCATAGCCGACAGCACTATAATGGTTGAAGTAACACCTGGCGCAGTTGCAGGTGAGGAGGAACAATGAGAATTACCGTACTCGGTTGCGGTGCTTTAGGGCAATTGTGGTTAACAGCGCTGTGTAAACAGGGACATGAAGTACAGGGCTGGTTACGCGTGCCTCAGCCTTTTTGCAGTGTGAATGTCGTGGAAGAAGACGGCACGGTTTTTAATGAATCCCTGACGGCCAACGATCCTGAATTTTTGGCCGCTAGCGATCTGCTGCTGGTGACGCTGAAAGCCTGGCAAGTTTCTGATGCGGTAAAAGGCCTTGCACCGGCGCTTTCTCCCGCGACGCCGGTACTGCTGATTCACAACGGTATGGGCACCGTGGAAGAGTTAAAAGCGCTGCCGAATCCCCTGCTGATTGGTACCACGACTCACGCTGCTCGCCGCGATGGTAACGTGATTGTGCATGTGGCCAGCGGTACTACGCATATTGGCCCGGCGCGGCAGCAGGACGGTGAATTCAGCGCGCTGGCAGATACCCTGCAAGAAGCGCTGCCGGATGTAGCCTGGCACAATACCATTCGCCCGGCTCTGTGGCGCAAGCTGGCGGTGAACTGCGTGATCAATCCTCTGACCGCCCTGCACGACTGCAAAAATGGCGATCTGCGCGAATTTCCCGATGAGGTGGCAAAAATTACCCGCGAAGTCGCTGCCGTTATCGAACGTGAAGGCCACCATATCTCTGCGGATGATTTGCTGAGCTATGTGAACCAGATTATCGAAAATACAGCGGAAAATATTTCGTCGATGCTCCAGGATGTGCGCGCCTTGCGGCACACCGAGAGCGATTATATTACTGGCTACCTGCTCAGACGTGCCCGCGCGCACGGTATCGCGGTGCCGGAAAATGCCCGTCTGTATGAAATGATTAAACGTAAGGAGAGTGAGTATGAGCGCATCAGCTCTGATATGCCTCGCCCCTGGTAGTGAAGAGACCGAAGCGGTCACTACGATCGATCTGCTGGTCCGCGGCGGCATTGCTGTCACTACCGCCAGCGTCGCCAGCGACGGCAACCTGGTTATCACCTGCTCGCGCGGGGTTAAACTGCTGGCCGATGCGCCGCTGGTTGAAGTGGCGGATGGTGATTTCGATGCGATTGTGTTGCCGGGTGGCCTGAAAGGCGCGGAGTGCTTCCGCGACAGCCCGCTGCTGGTTGAAACCGTTCGCCAGTTCCACCTTTCCGGGCGCATTGTTGCCGCCATTTGTGCCGCCGCCGGTACGGTGCTGGTGCCGCATCAGCTCTTCCCGATTGGCAATATGACCGGTTTCCCAGGGCTGAAAGAGACGATTCCGCCCGAGCAGTGGCAGGATAAACGCGTGGTGTGGGATCCGCGGGTAAATTTATTGACCAGCCAGGGGCCAGGCACAGCCATTGATTTTGGCCTGAAGATTATTGACCTGCTGGTCGGGCGCGAAAAAGCCCATGAGGTGGCGTCACAGCTGGTGATGGCGGCGGGGATTTATAACTACTACGAAGCGTAGGTACTAAAATGCCGGTGGCGTTGACGCTTATCCGGCCTACAACCGGGCCTTGCCACCGGAACACCACCGGGTTCAGGCTCGTGCTCTTGCAGGCCGGATGAAGGCGAAGCCATCATCCGGCATTGTGTTTACGGGCGATAAACCTTCACATTCTGGAAGCCCTGCTCGCGCAGATAGAGCGCCTGCAAGCGGCTCATCACGCCACGCTCGCACCACAGCAGCCAGGTTTTGCTCTGATCCAGATCGCCAAACTTCGTGCTCAGCTTGTAGAACGGCAGCGACACAACATCAACGCCTTCCAGCTTCAGCGGCTTATCATCCTGTTCGTCAATCGAACGGATATCCAGCACCACATCGTTCGGGCCGAAACCGTTAACCGTTTCAACTTCCACGACCTCTTGCTGGGTTTGCTGAGCGATTTCACGGATATCAATATTGCTGGCTTCCGCCACAACCTGGTCGAGGATAGCGAAATCAAAATGCGCTTCTTCCGCTTCGATCTTCGCTTTCACCGCCTTCACCGTTGGGCTTTTGGAAATCACGCCGCAATATTCCGGCATCGTGCGGGCAAAATCCTCGGTACCAATTTCACGCGCCAGATCGATAATGTGCTCTTTATCGTAAGAGATGAGCGGGCGCAGGATCAGCGTATCGGAGACGTTATCAATCAGACGCAGGTTGGTCAGCGTCTGGCTGGAAACCTGTCCCAGCGCTTCACCGGTTACCAGCGCCTGCACGCCGTAACGCTCAGCGACTTTCGACGCAGCGCGCACCATCATGCGTTTCAGTACCACGCCCATCTGGCCATCATCAACTTTTTCGAGGATCTCGCCGACCACCGGTTCAAAATTGATTGCCACAAAACGCACGCGGTGCGAACTACCAAAGCGGTTCCACAGATAATGCGCCACCTGGCGAACGCCAATTTCATGGGCTGCGCCGCCGAGATTAAAGAAGCAGTAGTGTACGCGGCAGCCGCGACGCATCAGCATATAGCTGGAAACGCCGGAGTCGAAGCCGCCGGAAATCAGCGACAAGACATCTTCCTGGGTGCCAATCGGGAAGCCGCCAATCCCTTCATAACGGCCTTTTACCAGCAGCAGACGGTCATCTTCGATTTCCAGATTCACCGTCACATCCGGGTGCGTCAGCTTCACGCGCGCAGATTCGACATGCTGATTCAGCCCGCCGCCCACGTAACGTTCCACTTCAATAGAGCTGAATTCATGTTTACCACGGCGTTTCACGCGCACGCAGAAGGTTTTACCTTCAATTTGCTCGCGATACTGCACCAGCGCTTTCTCAAAAATATCGTGCAGAGAAGTGAAAGGCACATCTTCCACTTCCAGAATATGGTGGATCCCCGGAATGCGGGTCAGCGCGTCGCGAATAGCCAGACGCTGGTTTTCATCTTTGGCGCGGACTTCGATATGGTCCCAGTGGCGCACAACGGCCAGGGTTTCGTCGTAGTGCTTCAGAACGTTACGAATGTTCCCGGTCAGAATTTTAATAAAGCGCAAGCGCACAGATTGGCTTTTGATGGTGATTTCCGGGAACAATTTAATGATAAACTTCATGGCGGCAATGGTTCGTTGGCAAGCCCGACTGGGCCTGTAAGGGAAAATAATACAGCAGCCCATACCCGCGGCTGCATCCAGGCGCGGAAGTATACCACCATCGAATAGACCTTGCGCAATGCATTACCCTTGAGCGTAATTGGCTAAGTGCCACGACTCCGCTACCATAGCTAAATTGAGTCAGGATGAATAATAGAAGAGTCAGACATTCACTATGCCAAAGAAAAACGAAGCACCGGCCAGTTTCGAAACAGCGCTGAGCGAGCTGGAACAGATTGTCACTCGTCTTGAAAGCGGCGATCTTCCGCTCGAAGAGGCACTCAATGAATTCGAACGTGGCGTACAACTGGCGCGCCAGGGTCAGGTAAAGTTACAGCAGGCGGAGCAGCGCGTGCAGATCCTGCTCTCCGATTCCGAAGAGGCGTCATTAAAGCCTTTCGCACCGGACGCTGAATAACGATGGATTTTAATCAACAATTGCAGGCCTGCGTCGATCGGGCCAATGACGCGCTGCGCCGTTTTATCGCTCCGCTGCCCTTTCAGAACACTCCTCTGGTTGACGCTATCCAGTATGGCGCACTATTGGGCGGTAAACGCCTGCGCCCGTTTCTGGTTTACGCAACCGGTTCGATGTTCGGCGTCAGCCTGCAAACGCTGGATGCACCCGCGGCCGCAGTGGAGTGTATCCATGCTTACTCGCTGATCCATGATGATCTGCCAGCGATGGATGACGACGATTTACGCCGTGGCCTGCCGACCTGCCATATTAAATTTGGCGAAGCCAATGCCATTCTTGCGGGAGATGCATTGCAGACGCTGGCTTTCTCGATCCTCGCCGATGCGCCGATGCCGGAAGTGGCGGCACACGATCGGCTGGCGATGGTATCAACGCTGGCGATCTCCAGCGGCGTGGCCGGCATGTGCGGCGGCCAGGCGCTGGATCTGGCGGCTGAAGGCGAGCAAATCTCACTGGAAGCGCTGGAGCAGATCCATCGTCACAAAACCGGCGCGCTGATCCGTGCGGCAGTAAAAATGGGCGCGCTGAGCGCGGGCGACAGAGGGCGGGAAGCCTTGCCTCAGCTCGATCGCTACGCCCAGAGCATCGGTCTGGCGTTCCAGGTTCAGGATGACATTCTGGATGTGGTCGGCGATACTGCCACCCTTGGTAAACGCCAGGGCGCCGATCAGCACCTGGGGAAAAGTACCTATCCCGCACTTCTGGGTCTTGAGCAAGCCCGGACAAAAGCCCGCGACCTGATTGACGATGCCCGACAGGCGCTTAGCCTGCTGGCTGCACAGTCGCTTGATACGACGGCACTGGAAGCACTGGCGAATTATATAATCCAGCGTGATAAATAAAACGACACACTAGATGAGTTGCTGATGAGTTTTGATATAGCCAAATACCCGACGCTGGCGCTGGTAGATACCACACAAGAGTTGCGTCTGCTGCCGAAAGAGAGTCTGCCGAAGCTGTGCGACGAACTGCGTCGCTATCTGCTTGACAGTGTAAGCCGCTCCAGCGGGCACTTCGCCTCCGGGCTTGGCACGGTCGAACTGACCGTCGCGTTACATTACGTCTACAACACGCCGTTCGATCAGTTAATCTGGGACGTCGGCCATCAGGCCTACCCGCATAAAATTCTTACCGGGCGTCGTGACAAAATCGACACTATCCGGCAGAAAAACGGTCTGCATCCGTTCCCATGGCGCGGCGAAAGCGAATACGACGTTCTCAGCGTGGGTCACTCCTCCACCTCTATCAGCGCGGGAATTGGCGTTGCCGTCGCCGCCGCCAAAGAGGGCAAACAGCGCCGCACCGTCTGCGTCATTGGCGATGGCGCGATCACCGCAGGCATGGCCTTCGAAGCGATGAATCACGCCGGTGATATCCGCCCGGATATGCTGGTGGTGCTGAACGACAACGAGATGTCGATTTCCGAGAACGTCGGCGCGCTGAACAATCACCTGGCGCAGTTGCTCTCCGGCAAGCTCTACTCCACCCTGCGCGAAGGCGGCAAAAAAGTGCTTTCCGGCGTACCGCCGATCAAAGAGTTGATCAAGCGTACCGAAGAACATATCAAAGGCATGGTCGTGCCAGGCACCCTGTTTGAAGAGCTGGGCTTTAACTACATTGGCCCGGTGGACGGTCACGATGTGCTGGGGCTGGTGCAGACCCTGCGCAATATGCGCGATCTGAAAGGTCCGCAGTTCCTGCATATTATGACCAAAAAAGGGCGCGGCTATGAGCCGGCCGAAAAAGATCCGATCACCTTCCACGCGGTGCCGAAATTCGATCCGACCAGCGGTACGCTGCCGAAAAGCAGCGGCGGCATGCCGAGTTATTCGAAGATTTTCGGCGACTGGCTGTGCGAAACCGCCGCCAAAGACGACAAGCTGATGGCGATCACGCCAGCAATGCGTGAAGGTTCCGGCATGGTCGAATTTTCACGCAAATATCCGGATCAATATTTTGATGTTGCGATTGCCGAGCAGCATGCCGTGACTTTCGCGGCCGGGCTGGCGATTGGCGGCTACAAACCGGTGGTGGCGATCTACTCCACTTTCCTGCAGCGCGCCTATGATCAGGTGATCCACGATGTGGCGATCCAGAAACTGCCGGTGCTGTTTGCCATCGATCGCGCCGGGATTGTTGGCGCCGACGGGCAGACGCACCAGGGCGCTTTTGATATCTCCTACCTGCGCTGTATCCCGGACATGGTCATCATGACGCCAAGCGATGAAAACGAGTGCCGCCAGATGCTGTTTACCGGCTATCACTATGCTGATGGCCCAAGCGCCGTACGTTACCCGCGCGGCAATGCCGTTGGCGTACCGCTGGAGCCACTGGAGAAACTGCCGATCGGTAAAGGCGTGGTGAAACGCCAGGGCGAGAAGCTGGCGATTCTGAACTTCGGCACATTATTGCCGGAAGCGCAAAAAGCCGCCGAAGCCCTGAACGCCACGCTTATCGACATGCGTTTTGCCAAACCGCTGGACGAAGCGCTGATCCTGGAAACCGCTGCGCGTCATGACTCGCTGGTGACACTGGAAGAGAATGCTATCGCAGGCGGCGCAGGCAGCGGCGTCAACGAAGTGCTGATGGCGCACCGCAAACCGGTGCCGGTGCTCAATCTCGGCCTGCCGGATTTCTTCATACCGCAGGGTACGCAGGATGAAGCCCGCGCCGATCTGGGGCTGAACGCCGCAGGCATCGAATCCCGCATCCGCAACTGGCTCGACTGATCCCCCCAGCAGCTCCTGCTATGCTTAAACGTAAGTTTTTAATAGCAGGAGTGGAACCATGCAATACAACACATTAGGAAAAACAGACCTTAAGGTTTCCCGCCTTTGCCTTGGCTGCATGACGTTTGGCGAACCTGACCGGGGCAAGCACGCCTGGACGCTACCGGAAGAGAGCAGCCGCCCTATCATTCAGCGCGCGCTGGAAGGCGGCATCAACTTCTTTGATACCGCCAACAGCTATTCCGATGGCAGCAGCGAAGAGATTGTCGGACGCGCACTACGCGATTTCGCCCGCCGCGACGAGGTGGTTGTCGCCACCAAAGTCTATCACCAGGTGGGCGATCTGGCGGAAGGCCTCTCCCGCGCGCAGATCCTGCGCTCCATCGACGATAGCCTGCGGCGGCTGGGCATGGAGTATGTCGATCTACTGCAAATCCATCGCTGGGATTACCACACGCCCATTGAAGAGACGCTCGAAGCCCTTGATGAAGTGGTGAAAGCGGGCAAAGCGCGCTATATCGGCGCGTCGTCGATGCACGCTCGCCAGTTCGCTCACGCTCTGGCCTTGCAGCAAGAAAATGGCTGGGCGCGTTTTGTCACCATGCAGGATCACTACAATCTGATCTATCGCGAGGAAGAGCGCGAGATGCTGCCGCTGTGTTACAAGGAAGGCGTGGCGATTATTCCATGGAGCCCGCTGGCGCGCGGACGTTTAACCCGCCCGTGGGGAGAAACCACAGCGCGTCTGGTGTCGGACGAATTCGGCAAAACGCTGTACAGCGAAACCGATGAAAATGACAGCCAGATAGCTGAACGCCTGGCCGGCGTGGCAGAAGATGTTGGCGCTTCCCGCGCCCAGGTGGCGCTGGCCTGGCTGCTGAGTAAACCTGGCGTCGCTGCGCCGATTATTGGCACATCCCGCGAAGAGCAACTGGAAGAGTTATTAGGCGCGGTGGATTTAACGCTGAAACCGGAACAGATTGCCGAGCTGGAAACGCCGTACAAACAGCACCCGGTGGTCGGATTTAAATAACCCGTAACCCGGGAAAGTAAAATGCCCGGTGGCGCTTACCGGGCCGACTTGTCGTAATCGAATGTCAGAGCAGACCCCACACGCCGGATAAGGCGGCCGCCATCCGGCGCATCACCCTCAGATCAAACCAATCGGCCAGTGGTGACCAATCAGATACAACAGCCCGGCAGCGATGATCCCGGCAATGATATCATCGACCATGATTCCCATACCGCCGTGGACATTGCGATCGAACCAGCGAATCGGCCACGGTTTCCACATATCCAGAATACGGAACAGCACAAAGCCGACGGCGACCCACTGCCAGTCATTGGTCGGGAGCGCCATCAGCGTGATCCACATTCCGATGAACTCATCCCAGACAATGCTGCCGTGATCGTGTACGCCCATATCTTTTGCCGTCTGATGGCACAGATACACACCGAGACAAATCCCCAGCATGACCACCAGCGAATAGAGCTGCCAGGGCAGGAACGTCATTGCCCACCAGAAGGGGATCGCCGCCAGCGAACCCATGGTGCCCGGCACTATCGGACTTAAGCCGCTACCAAACCCGGTTGCCAGCAAATGCCAGGGGTTTCGCAAGTTCAGTCGGCTTTTGGCTATATCTTTAGCTCTCGGCAAAATGGTCGTATCCTTTCCAGTCAAGGGCGACAGCCTTGCCGCCACGGGTAAAATGCAGCCCCTCCACATCGGCGCTAATCTGCCCGATGCAGGTAAAAGGCACGCCGAGCTGACCGATGGCGACATCCAGCGCCCCACGGTTCAGCTCCGGCACGGTAAAACACAATTCATAATCTTCACCGCCGGAAAGCGCCCAGCGCAGCGCCTGCTCAGGCTCTACGTGACGACTGAACGCGTCGGAGAAAGGTAATGCATCCAAATCGATACGCGCGCCGCACTGGCTGGCTTTCAGTATGTGCGCCAAATCGGAGATCAGGCCGTCGGAGAGATCGATTGCCGAGCTTGCCAGGTTGCGCAGCGCCTGACCATGCAACACGCGCGGAGTTGGCCGCAAATGACGCTTAAGCAGATACTCCGCATCGGTTTTATCGCCGACGGCTAAACGCTGCTGCAAAATCGCCAGGCCAGCAGCGCTGTCGCCCGGCGTTCCGGTAACATAAATCCAGTCGCCCGGTTTAGCGCCAGAGCGCTTCATTGCCCGCCCTGGCGGTACATAACCATGAATGCCGATGGTCATCGACAGCGGGCCGCGGGTGGTATCGCCGCCAATCAACTGCATATCGTAGTAACTAAGCTGCTCAAACAGGCTGTCGCTGAATTTTTCCAGCCAGCTTTCATCTACCTCCGGCAACGTAAGCGCCAGCGTCATCCACGCCGGATCCGCGCCCACGGCAGCCAGATCGCTTAAATTCACCGCCAGTGCTTTGCAAGCCAAATCCGCAGGATCAATATCCGGCAGAAAATGGTTGCCCGCCACCAGCGTATCGACGCTGATCGCCAGCGTCTGTTTTTCAACGACGTTCAGCAGAGCACAGTCGTCGCCAATGCCGGTTTCTACATCGCGACGGGAATTTCGTACACGGTCAAAGTAACGGGCAATCAGGGAAAATTCGCCGCATGCCATACGTTAATGCCTCGGTAGAAAAAAGAAAAAGCCGGGACAGGCGCGCAGAGCATCGCTTATCACCGGCTTACGGATCATTTTTTGTGGGGGCGGATCGCAGGGGCGGCTTTATCCAGCACGCCGTTAACAAACTTGTGGCTGTCTTCAGCGCCAAAGGTTTTTGCCAGTTCGATAGCTTCGTTGATCGCCACTTTATAGGGCACATCATCACGTTTAGACAGTTCGAACAGTGCGATACGCAATACCGCTTTCTCAACCTGCCCCAGCTCTTCCAGCTGACGGGACAGGTACGGCTGCATTAAGCCATCGAGATATGCGCTATTAGTCGCCACCCCGGTCAACAGCTCACGGAAGTACAGAACGTCGACATCTTTTACGTCCTGTTCCGCCAGGAACTGGTATTCAACATCAGCGATGTCGTTCTGGGACAACTGCCAGGAGTAGAGCGCCTGGACGGCACACTCACGGGCGCGGCGACGAGCAGCAGGTTTCACGGAATTCCCCTTACTAAAATCAGGCCTTGATGGCTTTCAATACATTAATCATTTCAAGCGCGGTCAGTGCGGCTTCCGCACCTTTATTACCGGCTTTAGTGCCAGCGCGTTCGATAGCTTGCTCGATACTTTCAGTAGTCAGCACGCCGAAAGCGACCGGGATTTCGCTGTCCTGGGCAACATGTGCCAGGCCATTGCTTGCACCGCCAGCAACATATTCGAAGTGCGCAGTACCGCCACGAATCACCGTGCCGAGCGCGATCACCGCGTCGTATTTGCCGGTTTTCGCCAGTGCGCCAGCCGCCAGCGGCAGTTCGTAAGCACCTGGTACCCACACGACAGTGATATTTTCATCTTTCGTCTGACCGATGCGTTTCAGCGCATCAATCGCGCCTTCGAGCAGGCTGTCGTTGATAAAGTTGTTGAAACGCGCAATGGTGATGGCGACGCGAGCGTCCGGAGCAGCAACGTTGGCTTCAATAATGTTCATATACTTCCTTTACAGGTTCAGTTCGGACCCCGCAGGGGGGCGGATTTTAGCATAATATTTTACGCGCTGCTTCCCTTTTACAGCAGGCATCACGCGTGGGTAAGATGCAGGCAGACATCCGGGCCAACCTGCCGTATCTCATTGAATTTAAAATGCGGTGCATCGGCAAGCGCCGACAGCCCCGGCAATACGCACAGGCCGCGCGCATCCGTGCCTAACAGCTTCGGCGCAAGATAAACCACCAGCTCATCCACCAGCCCGGCCTGCAACAACGCACCGGCAAGCGTTGCGCCCGCTTCCACCCAAATACTGTTAATTTGCTGTTTTCCCAGCAACATCATCAGCATCACCAAATCGACATGGCCGTGATGTTCCGGCACGATAATCTCGCGCACGCCCGCAGGCCAACTGCGCTCATCCGCTTTCGTGCGGGCAAACCAGGTTTCACCCGGCAGTCCGATCAGTTTGTGCGCTGGAGTAACCCGATTCTGGCTGTCGATCACAATGCGCACCGGCTGGCGCACATTTTCTTGCGGATAGAGCGCCTGGCTGTCGGCATCCAGCTCTTCCCAGCGCACCGTCAGAGAGGGATCGTCCGCCAGCACGGTAGCGCTGCTGGTGAGAATAGCATGGCTTTGCGCCCGCAGACGCTGCACGTCCCGGCGCGCCTGCGCGGAGGTGATCCACTGGCTTTCGCCGCTGGCCATCGCCGTTCGGCCGTCCAGCGATGCGCCGAGCTTAAGCTGCACATACGGAAACCCGGTACGCATCCGTTTGAGGAAACCTTTGTTCAGCGCTTCGGCTTCACTCATCATCAGCCCGTGGCTGACATCAATGCCTTCCTGCTGCAAACGATAAAGGCCACGTCCGGCCACCTGCGGATTGGGATCCTGCATCGCCGCGACAACGCGTGCGACGCCAGCCGCAATCAGCGCTTCACAGCAAGGCGGCGTACGCCCGTGATGGCTGCACGGCTCCAGCGTCACATACGCCGTTGCGCCGCGCGCGCGCTCACCCGCCATACGCAGCGCATGCACTTCGGCATGCGGCTCGCCAGCGCGATAGTGAAAACCTTCGCCAACGATCTCGCCATTGTTGACGATCACACAGCCGACGCGTGGGTTCGGATAGGTGGTAAAACGCCCGCGTTGCGCCAGTTTCAGCGCCCGCGCCATGTACATTTCGTCCTGCATGATCAGTCCTGTAGGCGTGCGATCTCTTCGCCAAATTCGCGAATATCTTCAAAACTGCGGTAAACGGAGGCAAAGCGGACGTAAGCCACTTTATCGAGCTTTTTCAACTGCTCCATTACCAGATTGCCGATCATTTTACTGGGAACTTCGCGTTCGCCTGTTGCGCGAAGTTGCGATTTAATGTGGTTGAGCGCCATTTCCACGTCGTCGGCGCTTACCGGACGTTTCTCCAGCGCTTTCAGCATACCGCTACGTAATTTGTCTTCATTGAAGGGTTCACGCACTTCATTGCTTTTCACCACGCGCGGCATTACCAGCTCAGCCACTTCAAAAGTGGTAAAACGCTCATTACAAACCAGACACTGCCGGCGGCGGCGGACAGAGGAGCCTTCTCCCACCAGACGAGAATCGATTACTTTGGTATCCACGGCGAAACAGAATGGGCAATGCATACGGCGTCCTGACGTGTGAGTTAACTGAAATCTATTTTACCCTGAACTGGCATGACAACAAAGGCAGACCGTTTTTGAGATAATGGATCGATGGCAACGCAGCCGTTGCGATCTACCATTACAACACTCTTTCTTTTCACGGAAACAGACATAATGACAAGACGTTACCTAAGAACACTCTTACTGGGAAGCCTTTTTGCCCTCAGTGCCTGCGCCCAGCAAAGCGAAGTCCGTCAGTTGCATCAAAGCGTCAGCACGCTGAATAGCGAGATGAGCAAACTGAACAAAGAAACGGTGAAAATCACCCAGCAGAACGCGCTGAATGCGAAATCCGGCAGTGGTGTCTATCTGCTGCCCGGCGCAAACACGCCAGCTCGTCTGAACAGCCAGATTGGTATGTTGCGTATGTCTTTGCAAAACGTCGCGCCAAATGCCGCCGGAACCCGCGTTCTGCTGCGCATTCAGGGCGAATCGAACGATCCGTTACCGGCGTTTAGCGGTACGGTTGAGTGGGGACAGATTCAGGGCACCACGCAGAATTACCAGGAAGTTAACGTACAGAATCAGCTCATCAACGCACCGGCCAGCACGCTTGCGCCAAGCGACGTCGATATTCCGTTGCAGTTAAACGGCATTACGCCAGAGCAATTAGGTTTCGTCCGTATCCACGATATTCAGCCCGCCAGCGCGCAGTAATTCCCCGGGCGACGATGTCGCCCTTTATTGCGTTTTGTAACGCTTTTTCTTCTTTTTCCACGTTCGGTCATCACATTCACGAATTTGCAATATTGGTAAATGCCAGTACAATCGCCCCGTTTATTGCACGCAAACGTGAACGCAATCGATTACGTATGTGTCAATAATGTGAAACAACACATATTTTTGTGAGCGCTGATACTTATAATAGGCGCACAGAAATATGAAACATTTAATTGCAATGCGTGCTTTCTTTCACTCCCTTCTGGGATATCAATCAGTGGCGAAAAGATGAAAAAAACAATCCTCGCAGCCGGTGCTGCTCTGGCGCTTTCTGCGTCTTTTACTGCAAACGCAGCGGATAACGCTAAACCTGAATACGTTTCCGACTGGTGGCACCAGAGTGTCAACGTGGTGGGCAGCTATCACACCCGTTTCGGACCGCAGATCCGCAACGATACCTACCTTGAGTACGAAGCGTTCGCCAAAAAAGACTGGTTTGACTTCTACGGTTATGCGGATGCGCCGGTATTCTTCGGTGGTAATACGGATGCGAAAGGTATCTGGAACCACGGTTCTCCACTGTTTATGGAAATCGAACCGCGTTTCTCCATCGATAAACTGACGGGTGCCGATCTGAGCTTCGGTCCGTTCAAAGAGTGGTACTTCGCGAACAACTACATCTACGACATGGGCCGCAATGCCTCTGGTCGTCAGAGCACCTGGTATATGGGTCTTGGTACCGACATCGACACCGGCCTGCCGATGAGCCTCTCCCTGAACGTGTATGCGAAATACCAGTGGCAGAACTACGGCGCCGCTAACCAGAACGAATGGGATGGCTACCGTTTCAAAGTGAAATACTTTGTACCGATCACCACCCTGTGGGGCGGCCAGTTAAGCTACATCGGCTTTACCAACTTCGACTGGGGCTCCGATCTGGGTGATGAGAGCGGTAACGCGAACAACGGCATCAGAACCCGTACTAATGATTCCATCGCGTCCAGCCACATCCTCTCTCTGGGTTACGATCACTGGCACTACTCTGTTGTTGCCCGTTACTGGCACCACGGCGGCCAGTGGAACGACGACGCCAGCCTGAACTTCGGCAACGGCGACTTCAGCGTACATTCGACCGGCTGGGGTGGTTACCTGGTTGTGGGTTACAATTTCTAAGCCCGCGCGTAATGACAAAAAAGCCGATCGCACGATCGGCTTTTTTATTCCTGTCACGCAGCCAGCATTGCCCGGAACAGCCAGGCAACGGCTGCAATAATGATCGCCGGGCCGAAGGGAAAAGCTTCCGAACGGTTGGCTTTAATAATGAAATAGCCATATACCAGACCTAAAAGCGACGCGATAAGCATGATGTGAAATAGCGCTTCGCAGCCCTGCCAGGCACCGATACCGGCAAACAGCTTCATATCGCCAACGCCGATCCCGGCTTGTCCGCAGCGCCACAGAAACAGGCGATTCAGCGCCCAGGGAATGAGAAAGCCCACCGCAGCACCCGCAACAATACCGCTCATTGCTGCACTGTCAGGCTGTTTCGACCATGCCGATAACATCGCCAGCCCCAGAAAGGGCAACGTCAATTTATCGGGCAGCAACAGGTAGTCATAATCAATAAACAACATGACGACCAACAAGAACAGCAGCGACAAATCGAGCAAGCTGGCCGCATTGACGCCCTGCCAGCCGATCAGCAGTGCAAACAGCAGCGCCATGGTGAATTCAACGCCAGGATAGCGCCAGCTAATGGGTTGACGACAGCACTGGCTGCGCCCCTTCAACCAGAGCCAGCCAAGCAGAGGAATGTTGTAACGCATCCTGATACGCTGCCGGCAATGCGGGCAAAACGAAGGCGGCCAGCTCAGATTGATCGCCTCCCCCAGCATCATGCGCGGCAAGCGATAAATGACGACATTGGCAAAGCTGCCGAGGATCGCACCTAATAACGCAAAGAGCAGCGTATTACCGATCATCTTGCTTCACCGTTATGCCATGCGTTGTGCCGTCGGCAGAGCGACAAGCAGACGGGAGCGGCGCGTTTGCCACATCATCCACTTTAAAAATCCACTTCGGATAGGTGTCTGCTTTTTTAAAATTCACCAGCGCTTTCGGAAATGCCGCTGTGCGAAGCGGCCGCCCTTTCCCTTTACTGAAGACGCCCACCCAGCGGCCTTGCTTGTCGTAACTCATCCCCCACTGCCGCGAGCCGGTCAACGGATCGGTAAACCAGCGGCGCAGGTGATAAACCACTTTTTTACCGCGAGGATCGCGCAGCAGATCGTCAAAACTCAGCGGGAGACAGCCATTCCCCGCTTTCTGATACTGCTGAATGGCATTACGGATCTGCACGCCGCGGAAAAATAGCTCCTCTTCCTGCTGCTGCCGATAAACCGCCTGCCGGTAACTGCTCTCTTTCAGCAGCGCCAGCGAGAGCATTGTCAGCATCAGTAACACCCACAGATAGGTGAATCCCCCCTGCCGCTGGCTACTCCTCATCATCTGACGGGCTCTTTTCTTCCAGAGAGGGAGAGGTGACATCCGTTATCTGGCCGTCATCATCGCGTTTTACGTCCCAGTTATCGCGAGTATTTGCAACAGGATCCATCGGAATTTCAAACAGATAACCATTGTTCACCAGATCTTCCAGCTCTTCCGGGCCGAGCAGGCGATCGTGACGATACGCCGCAATTGCCGAGCGCAGCGCATTACGGTTGTGTTTTAGCACCACGACTTTCGCGTATTCGGTCTGGCCGAAAAAACGCGGTGCCACCAGCGTCATTAAGGTGGCGATGATCGCCATAACAACCAGTAACTCGATGAGCGTAAAACCTTTTTCACCATTGCGCATAGGGTATTCCATTCAATCCTGGCTGGCTGCTGGTGGAACTGACATCCCAGACATCCTTACCACCTGTCGTCTCTCCCGGCGCCTGGGTGGATGCGCGCACCCGCCAGGTTTCGGTGTTCTTCCTGCCGTCGCAGTCACAAAAGGGATCGCGCGGGATCCGGCGCAACAGATAGATTTTTTCTTTGTTCGGGGACTTTTTATTCACCACGCCATCAACCAACAGATCGAGCGAAGCAGGCCAGTTGGTCATATCGGCATCTTTCTCAATGATCCCCTCCTCAACCAACTGCCCGTAACGATCGATTGCGCTGCGAATGTCACGCAGCGCGACGCGCAACTCCTCTTCATTACGCTGCTGCTCCTGTCGCTGATAGATGGGAATGGCGGCACTGGCAAGCGTCGCCAGCAGCGCCAGAGAGATCATCATCTCGATCAGCGTAAAGCCACGCTGAAACTTCACCGCGCATCCCCCTCGCTTTTCGCCAGCGTCGGCGCAGGCAGTTTACCGGCTGGCGGGAAGTCCGCTGGCGGCATCAGTGGCGGTGGGGTAAAGGTCTCTTTTTTATCATTCGCTTGTTGGGCGGAAGGCAGATAACCGCTCTCTCCCTGCGACTCTTCGCTGCCCATCTCAATGGTATTGATATGGGTTCCCGGCAGATCGATGTTACGTTCAATGGTTGGCGTAATCAGCAACACCACTTCCGTACGCTCTGTGCTGTTATCGTTGCTGCCAAAAAGTTTACCCAGCAGCGGAAGATCGGATAATCCGGGCAAACCGGTCAGCTCATCGCTGTCGCTCTCTTTGATCAGACCAGCCAGCACTTGTGTTTCGCCATTCTGGCTGCTCAACACGGTCGTGGCTTCACGGTTGTTGGTGCGGTAATAAGCCACGCCGTCTTTCGAATGCTCAGCGCCGCCAATAGTGCTGAGATTGAATTTCACATCCATGGAGATGGTGCTATCAACGCTGATATCCGGTGTCACTTCGAGTTTCAGCCCGACATCCTGATACTCAACCTGCTCCTGAGAAAAACTCTCTGAAATACTGCTTGTCAGTACCGGAATACGCTCGCCAATATCGATCACCGCTTTTTTATTGTTCTTCACACGGATTCGCGGATTGGCGAGAACCCGCGCATGAGAACGCACTTTTTGCAGATTGGCGGAAATCCCCTGGCTGGCGCCAAGATTGATAAACATATTGCCCTGGTTAAACCCATTCAGCGGAATATTGGTGCTCTCTTCGCTGGCGTTAAAGCCAACGCCCACCTGTCCTGGGAAGTTGATGCCAAGAATCTCTTCGTCTTTGGCGTTAATCTCCAACACTTCCACACCGAGCGTTACTTCCGCTTCCGGGCGATCGAGGGTCATCAGCAATTGTTCAGCCTTCTCTACGCTTTCGCGCGGCCCACGAAACGTGATCGAGTTGGTCCGCTCATCAACATGAACATCACGGATCTTAATCAGGTTACGCAGCGCAACATTGAGATCCTTCGCTTTGGCATAGCCCAGGAACACCGTTTTCACTAAGGTGTCGCGATAGGTTTTCTCTTTTTGCGCCGTCGCGGGATAAATCAGCAAGGTATTGCTGTTGAGTATCTTTTTACGTAACTGATTAGAGAGCAGCAGCAAATTCAGGGCGTTTTCTGCCGTTGTATCGTTAGCAATCAGGCTGGCAGTGGCTGTTTCCGGAACGTCTTTATCGTAAATAATATTAATACCGGTGATCTTGCTAATCGAAGAGAAAATATCCATCAACTTATGTTTCTGGAAATTAAAACTCACCGGCTTACGCAGCTCACGATTCATTTTTGTTTCTGGTTGATTCTGCAATGCAATTTCACGCATCAGATGATCGCGCATTTCAGCAGCCTGCGGCCAGTTAGGATCTTCCTCAAGAACCTGCTGAATTTTTTGCAGCGCCAGTTCCGGCTCGGTCTTATACTGAACAATAGCCTGTTGATATAATTTATCGAGAGCACGAGAGCCTTCGATCTTTTTTAGCCCCTGTTGCGCACTAAAATTTCCTGGCTGGTATGACAATGCTGAACGCCAGAATTTCGTCGCAGAGAGGTAATCATTCCGCGCAACAGCCTGGTTAGCGGCTAACAGATAATAATTAACCAATTGTGTAACCATTGACTGACGTTCAGTACGCAGTTCAATATCACCCGGTTTGGTCTTAATCGAGTTATCAATCTGCTGTATTTCACTGACCAGGGTGTCAATATTTCCAATATTCACTTTTTCAGGCTCTGGAAGCCTGTCGCTTGCGCAGCCTGTTAACAGAATTAACGAGCAGGCAACGCTGAGGATATTTTTTTTCATCTGCTTCACGGTTATTTAATTTTCAGAGAATTAAGATCGATACGTTTTTCAACCTGGCCGGACATCGCTTTAATTATCACGTGGTCAGGTTCTATTGCCTGCACTTTCCAGTCCGGGGTGAGTAAATCGCCGGGTTGAATAAAGTCTTTCTTTCCGCAATTGCTACAAAGCAACCAGTTTTGCATGCCATCCGTAATAATGATGATTTTCTGGTTATCGCTTATCCAGAGTCCTGCCAACTGAAAAGGAAAAGCAACTTCCTGTACCACCGGAGTCGTAGAGGGTTTCTCTTTTACGGGTAGGGTGTACACAGGAAATAAATCCGCCAGTTCATCACTTTCATTGCGCACAACGGGCTTTTTACTCTCCTTCGCTTTTTGCGCGACGGCGGGTTTCGTCTGCGTGCCGGATAATGCCCCGGCTGAATCATCACCAAAGAATTGCGCCCATACCACCAGACCCAATGTGAGTGCCAGGCATACTTTCAGATATAACGGGATTTTCATGATGGCTCCAGACGTGATGTCAGCGTAAGCGTCAGCCGCAGGTTGATTTGCAGGCGCTCACTATCCGGGTTCGCACGCGTAACCGATACCCTGTCGACATTAAAGATCAGGCTGCTTCTCATCTTGCTCAGCGAACGTGTTAATCCGGCCCACTTCCCCTGCAGCGGAATATCGAGCGAAAGCTTGCGTTGGCGGTTTTTTTCTTCTTTGCTGAACTGATAATGACTGCCATCAACCTGTAAATGATTCTGCTGGAGAATATCAAACAGGGTTTTAACTTGCTGATATTCGGTTTCGTTCAGCGCGCTTTGCAATTGCCCTTTATCGTTAGCTAATACCGGCAGCGGTTTCTTTAGTTGTTGCTGTAAAAGCGTGTTGTCATCACGTAACCGGGTAATATCGGGCAGCATATAAATATGCTGATAGCACAATAAAGCGACAGGCACTAACAGCGCAAGTAGCGTTTTTTTCCCCGTTTTCTCCAGAAGGCAAGAGAGCCTCCAATGAATATTAGATAAGGAAAGTCTCATATGATTAACCTGCAAAAATGATCATCAGAGTCGAATTCACGGCCCATTTATCGGTAGCGTTCTTTGCTGGAGCATGATTTTTTAACTCTACCCGGGCAGGAATTTGCTCAAGTCGCGCGCTAAAATCCATCAGTGCCGATAACGATGTCGCACTGACATCCAGTGTGACGATTTTCTTATTTGGGTTAGCATCCAGAGAAACAATCGCAATATCAGAAGTGAGTAACTGCGCAACAGGATTGAGCATCGAAATAATAGAAACCGATGCTTTTTCATTTGGTAGACTTTGTTGTGCTTTGACTTTTAGCGCCCGGATAATCTCATTTTGTCTGTTGACTGCCGCAGTTATATGCTGATTTTGTTGAGCAAGAACCTGATGTTCCTGATATTGCTCAAACATCGTCACACATAAATACAGCGTCAGGATCAGCGCAATAATAATAACAGGACACGCATAAACGGAACGTGAATAGTTACAAAGGAACGGCATTCCTTTTAGACGGAGTTCAAAAGACATAATTCTTCCCATGAATGACAGTCTTGATAAATGACGTTCTGAATACAGACCATCAAAATAAAACTAACGGCATACTACGGATATAGTACTAGTCAGAAAAATGGTCTGCGGAGCCAAAAGAGATGTTTTCAGTTCACTTTATTATCAGCGTACTAACAGGCATTAAGGAAATGACGCGGCACATTATTATCAAGCCCCATTAATCGCGCCACCAGCGCCAGTTGCCGCTGTGCATCTCCGTCACTGTCATTATTCAGCCGCCAGACCTGATGCCACTCGCCCTGCTGGCGCGCTGCGTAAATGCTGGAATGCGCGCCGCGCAGACAAAACAGTGCCTCCTGCGGCAACTGCCGCAACCAGGGATGCAGTTGCACCTGAAATTCAATCGCAATGCCCTCCACGCGCAGTTTTCGCTGTTGGCCGATGCGCAGCAGTATTTGCCACAGGCGATCGTCAATGGTGGCAGCCAGTGCCGTTGAGGCGTAGTTAACCGAGATAAAATCGGTCTTAAGCGACCGCTCTGGTTCGCCAGGCCACTGCTTTATTGCCAGGGAAGCCGCGTAACCGCGAAAATCTTCCGGGTTGGTGATCCCCTCCTGCCACGGCACCGTAAAGTGGTGAACCCGGCTACTTTCCAGCCAGAATCCCAGCGTGTCGCGCCACGGCACACGACCAATATGTGGCGCAATCAGGCCATCCACAGCCTCTTCCAGCGTGGCATCATCGGTGATTTCGCACTCGCCGATGCGGTTGCCCGCGCAGCGTAGCACCAGATGATGTTCATAGATTTCGCACAAAAATTTACGCGGGCGCAGTGATAACACGGTTAATCTCCTGAAATGTGGTTTTCCCTTCAAGAACGGCGCGAATGGCTACGTTATGCAGAGGGACAAACCCTTGCGCTAACGCAATTTCTCGCAGTTGCCGTACCGGCATCCGCGACTGCAATGCTTCTTTCATCACATCGTTAAAAGGCAGTATCTCCGCCAGCGCCAGCCGTCCGCGATAACCGCTCTGCCGACAGGACGGACAGCCGCGCCCCTTACGCCACACCGGTTGCAGATGGTTGAGATCGCTCTGCTGCCACTGCGCCAGATCCTGTTCAGTCGGCGCAACCTCCTCCTGACAATCCGGGCACACGCTACGCACCAGCCGCTGGGCAAGTACACCCTGCAAGGCGGTCAGTAAGCTTTCTGTTTCCACATTCATATAGAGAAAACGTTCAAGCACACTAAACACATCGTTGGCATGCACCGTGGATAACACCAGATGCCCGGTCAACGCCGCCTGTACGGCAATACCTGCGGTTTCGCTGTCACGAATTTCCCCGACCAGAATGGTGTCCGGATCGTGACGCAGAATGGCGCGCAGGCCACGGGCAAAAGTCAGCCCTTTTTTGTCATTCACCGGGATCTGCAGAACGTCATTGAGCTGGTACTCAACCGGATCCTCAATGGTGATGATTTTGCTCTCACCGTTATTCAGTTCGCTCAGCGCCGCATACAGCGTGGTGGATTTGCCGCTTCCCGTCGGGCCTGTCACCAGCACCATGCCATGCGGCCGGTTGGTCAATTGGCGGATTTCCCGCAGGGTATGATCGTCAAAGCCGAGAATTTCCAGGCTAAGCGTACTGCTGTGCGACTTATCCAGTACACGCAGAACCGCATCTTCACCATGAATGCCGGGCACAATAGACACGCGAAAATCAACGGGGCGCTGGTGAATAATCGCTTTAAAACGCCCATCCTGCGGAACCCGCCGTTCAGAGATATCCATATTACTGAGCACTTTCAGACGTGAAATCACCTGTTCGGAATAGTGAATTCCCTGGCAATGGCGGATAGCGTGAATCACCCCATCGACGCGGTATTTCACCGCAAGGCCATCGGGAACGGCCGAAAGGTGAATATCGCTGGCGCGGCTCTGCATCGCATCGTACAACGTGGCGTTGAGTAGCTTGATAATAGGATTCGCTTCGTTGGCGATAATGGCGGGCGTGATCTCAAGGATCATCTCATCTTCCGCACCTTCATTGACCTGCTGTTCAAGCTGATCCATGGTGCGCTGCTGACCGGCCAGCGCCTGCAACTGCTCCTGAAGCCAGAGCGGAGGCGCAATAGCCAGCGTGACCGGCAAACGCTGCGCCCACTGGCGAAGATCCAGTGAAAAGGGATCGCTCAGCAACAGCCACTCCTGCTGCTGCCAGCGCACCGGTAGCACCTTCCGTCCCACTGCGTCGTTGAGCGAGACATGTTCAAAATGGATCTCTGCCGCATGCAGCTCTTCTGCTGTCAGCGCTTTCAGCCCCAGTTCCGCCGCCATCCATGTTAAAGCATCCGGCTGTTCCAGCAGAACCTGCTGCAACGTCTCTCCGCGCTGGGGTTCGCTGAGCGCCAGCAGACGATCGATTACGGTAGAAATCTCATTCGGCATTACATTCATCAGGACATGCTCCCTGCCATTTCGAAAATCGGCATATAGAGTAAAAACACCACTAACCCGACAATCCCGCCGACAATCATCATCAATACGGGTTCAAAGATGCGGGTAAATGAATCAATGGCACGTTCCAGCGCCTCATCATAAAAAGCCGCAATACGCTCGCACATTCCCGCCAGCTCGCCGCTGCGCTCGCCCACCTGGATCAGGCGCATGGCAACCGGCGTTGTCAGTTGCTGGCTTTCAAGAGATTCCGATAACGTATTGCCCGCCAGCACGTGTTCCAGCACTCTGTTGAGGCGCTGATGGTGGCTGGCTGGCAGAACGGCTTTTGCCAGGCGCAGCGCATGCGGCACGGGGACACCGCCCTCAATCAACAGACCTAACGTGCGGTAAAAACGCACCAGAATGCCCAGAAATTGTTGCTGCCGGAGCTGAGGAATTTTCAGCACCAGGCTGAACAAGGTTTGTTTCACCACTGGCTGTCGGAAAAGCAAAAAGAAAAACGCCAGACAGGCGGCAAGCGCCAGCAACAGTTCCTGCCCCGAGTGCTTGACCAGATTTCCCCACCACAAAATAAGCCGGGCGCTGTCAGTCAGCGTGTTCATCCCTTCAAATACTTGTGAAAAGCTGGGGACGATAAACCCCAAAAGAAAACAGATAATTAATCCACCTACCGACAGCACAATCACCGGGTAGGTGAGCGTTCCGCGAATGCGTTTACGCAGTTGCTCAATCCGTTGTTCGTAATAGTGATAACGCTTCAGCGCGTTGGCCAGATGCCCGGTTTGCTCCGATGAAGCCACCGTATTCGCCAGTAAAGGCGGGAAGATTTCCGGTTGTGCGCTCATCGCCTGCGAAAGTTGGCAACCGGCATAGAGTTTTTCCAGCAACCTTTCGAGCATTTCAAGAACCTGCTCATCGGTAGAGCAGGCGCGCAGCGTTTCGATGGCTTCAGTGACCACCAGGCCCGCTTCAAGCAGCGCCACCAGTTCCTGAAGAAATAAACCAAGGGCGAAGCGTTTAATCTGCCGTTGTTTTTGCGGAATAACCCGCACGACGGCATGACCCGCTTGCTGTAATTGATGACGGGCAGCAATCGCGCTTTCTGCCTGAGTACGCATTTTTTTACGCTTGCCATTATCTAAATAAGTGACTTCCCAGCTATGCGTTTTGCTCATAAAGCTCAATCCTTATGCTTATTTTTCAACCGCAGATAAACGGGAGCAACTTTCTTTATGTAGCGCTTGCGCCACATTTTAGTTTTACTGTCACGGCCATTGCCGGCGTTATATGCGCCGACCGCTTCCCAGCTATAGCCAAATAAACGCATCTGTCCTGCTAAAATCCAGGCTCCCACCATAACGTTCTGGCAAGGATCATTCATTAATGCGTGTTGTGTAATGTTATATTTTTTTAATTGGCTGAAATGCTGACTATTAATCTGCATAAGACCAATATCTGTGGAGCCATTTTTATTTCCATTGATTGCCGATGGCAATAATCCTGACTCCACGATACCAATCGCTTGCAACAATTCAGGTTCGATACCATAACGTTCGCCAGCGCTACGCCAGCAATTTGCCATCGCTGGCTGCACGGAGAGCAGAACTAACACGATGAGCAGCCTGATCATAATTAAAATCCGTAAGTGATATCCTTCCCGTTTTTATCTGCGGTGGAAATTTCAACTTCATAGACTTTTTGTTCTGCTCGCGCAGGGTTATGCCATTGGTATTCGTGGCCCCACGGATCTTGCGGAATTTGCTGCGCCAGATAAGGGCCATTCCAGTTGGTGGCATCCGACGGTTTTTCAACCAGAACACTTAACCCTTGCTGCTCTGTCGGATAGCTTCCGGTATCCAGTCGGTACTGGATTAATGCATCTGCAAAGGAATGCATCTGACGCATTGCGGTTTTCTCTTTTGCCTGATCGACATTCGAAAAAAGTTTTGGCCCAACAAACCCGGCCAGCAACGCAATAATCATTAATACCACCAGCAGCTCAAGGAGCGTAAATCCCTGCTGAGCTTTAAACTTAACATCTATTTTTTTCATAATAGCCTGCACACTCTAATTTGCTGTTCACCTCTGTTATTGTCCCGGACTTTCAATTTAAGGAAAGATGATTGCTCCCGCGCGTACAACGAATATTCTTTAAGCCGCCAGAAACGTCGCTATATATACAGTAAGAACTCGATTTATTGCCTGCAATGCTAAATCAAACCGCTTAGAGGTCATGTCGATTTTTCTTACTGGTCAGATAGAAAAAACCCGATAATCTCCGTATCTTTTCTGGTAAACATTCATGGAGATAGCAATGAGGTTTAAGGATGTCAATTAATATATTAATTGCAGATGAACACACTATTATTCGTCGGGGGATGACCTCGATGATAAATTCATTAAAAACCAGCAATATAAATACTGACAAACTAGACATCGATGTCGTTGGCGATACCAGTGAGCAAGCAGAATTACTTAACATTCTCGCCACACAAAAAGTCGATCTTCTTTTCCTTGGCTATGGACTTACCACGGTTAAAACCGGTAACCCGGTATCGGAATTAGATGGTATTGCGTTAGTTAAGTGGATCTCCAGCCGTTATCTCAAGACGAAAATTATTGTCTTATCACCCTATAACAATACCAATCTCGTACGCATCGTTCTTGAAGCGGGCGCAAAAGGCTATATCAGCCGAAATACCAGCGAACGCACGTTGTGGCGCGCAATCACTAACGTAATGATGGATGAAGTTTATATTGAACGCGGTTTAATGGATTCGCTGTTCCGCCGCGAAGCCATTACCCCGCAGGAGCTGTCAACGCGCGAAAGTGAAGTCTTACGCTTATTATGCCGGGGGCTCTCTCTGACTACGATATCGACACGTATGAACATCAGTATCAAAACGGTGAGCGCACATAAGCTACGCGCGATGGGAAAACTGAATGTAAGAACAGACTGCCAGCTTTATTGTCTTTTATTCCAGACCCGGATGTTCGATATTGCGATGTAAGTCCGAACGCAGGATCATGACAGCCAGCGGAGAATTTCGCTGGTTCTGTTGCTCTCCCTCTTTTTGAAACCCACTCGCTGTACACTCTTTTTCGTCGATAAAACGCCGCTTTATTTCACAAAGCGGTTTTTTATTGCCTTCCCTATCCGCGTTTCTGCAGCGTACACCTGCAAAACCGCACCTGAATCACCTCCACCGCGCCTTCTTTTGCATACGCAATCGCGCTCAAAATCAGCAGGTCAGGGGTAATGTCGGGGCACAAGTGTCTTAGCAAGAGAGGAAGCAGCGGACAGGATGATAACGGGGTTCTGAGGAGCGAGCGCCCCTCAGAATGCCGGCGCCACAAAGGGCGCCGGAGAAAAGCAGGCTTATTTACAGGCAGTGTGCGCAGAAGCAGAGCCTGGCTCACGCCATACGCCCCACTGGTTAGCGCTGGACGGCGCTTCACCGCGAGTCCACCAGCCGTTGACCCAGACTTTGCCCTGATAAGAAACTTTCTGGCAAGGTGCAGAGTAAACCGTGGTGGCGTTCCATGCTGCAACAGTATCATCACCCGGAGCCGGGGTTTCACCCTCGTCGCCCGGAGCCGGAGTATCGCCCTCGTCGCCCGGAGCCGGAGTATCACCTTCATCGCCCGGTGCCGGAGTATCACCCTCATCGCCCGGTGCCGGGTTTTCTTCTTCATCGCCCGGTGCCGGGGCCGGGTTGTTGCCGCCGAAATCAACGTCAATCACGTTGTAGAAAGTAGCGCCGGTATCAGAGACGTCCCAGGCAGCCATAATTACCTGATAACCGTCACGTTCCGGTACGTCACATTCGTGCTTCGGATTGGTATTCGCAATCGCGCCGTTACCTGTAACCTCGCAGAAAGGCTGGGCTTCAAAAGAGTTGCGAGTCAGCGGCTGATTCGGGTTCCAGTTTGCTTTAGTGATGTAGTATTTCCAGGAGCCAGTTTTATGCGCAGCGGTAAATTTCCAGGTAAAGGAGTTCTTGCCCGCTTTCATTGGATGCTTAGTCCAGCGAGAAGCGCTCTGCTGATCCAGATTAACCATTGATGCCACGCCAGCACTCGCCAGGCGTCCATCAGCCGGACCCGCGTTTAAAGCAGGGAAGCCATCCGGCCCTTCAACGCTCTGCGGTTCATACTGCGGGCCTGCGCCACAATCTTTGTTCTGGTTTCCCTGAGCAGCAGTACATAACGCTGCGCGGGAAGCGGGTTCGGTAACATAACCATGCGCTAAAGCGCCGCCAGCCATGCAAAGGGTTGTGACTGCGAGAAAAACTTTTGATAATTTCATTAATAACTCCATCCATGTGTAGTATTTACTGCCCGGTTAAAGTAATGAATTATCGTTGTAATAATAATATCAACATTCCATTAATTTATAAGATTCCCTCCGCTGCCACGGGAATATTCTGCCATGAATATGTAATAACAAAATAAAAAAGCCATACCCCGAAGGATATGGCCTGGATATATTTTTTCCCGAATAGACAAATATTTTATTAATATCTGATCTTTTTCGGCGTCACAACGGGCGCCGAAGGGCGAAAATATTATTTACACTGGGTGTGCATGGTTGCAGAACCCTCTGGACGCCATGCGCCCCACGGGTTAGCGTCGGACGGCGCTTCGCCCTGAACATACCAGCCGTTCATCCAGACTTTGCCCTGATAAGTTACTTTCTGGCAAGGCTGAGCATAGATGGTAGAAGCGTTCCATGCTGTGACGGCACCGTTGCCTGGGTTATCGCCAGGCTCTTCACCCGGGTTATCGCCTGGGTTTTCGCCCGGTTCTTCACCCGGCTCTTCGCCTGGTTCTTCACCCGGTTCTTCAGGCTCTTCTGCGACATCGTCAGCCAGGTGCTTGATGGAGAACGCCAGCGGCAGAGAATCATCTTTGCCATCATTAACCGTCAGTTTAAAGCCCAGAGTGGCATCCACATCGGTGCTGTTCAGCGTGAAAGTCGCTTTCTGCTGACTCGCATTGTTCAGCGTAACCTGCGGCCCGGAAACCTGGGTCCAGGTGTAAGTCAGCGTGTCGCCATCCGCATCATAAGAGCTGGAAGCATCCAGTGTTACCGTCGCTGCACCCTGCACTTCTTTCTGATAAGTCGCACGAGCAACCGGAACGGTGTTGCCGGTTTCCGGCACGCCGCCGCTGGCGGCATTCTTCATATCGTTGATGTAATCGATCTGGTCAGCAAAGCTCAGGCCGGTATCGTTAGAGCCCATCGCCCAGACGAATACACCGCCGTAACCATTTGCAGCCTGCCATGCGGCACGCGCGATGTTGTTTTCGCGGGTTTCAGCATAGCGACCTTCCGGGCCCCACTGGGTGGTCAGGGTGTTACCGAGGATGATTTTCTTCGCATCGCCAACCGCTTTCGCGTAGTTAGCCATTGCAACGTCATACTTGAAGCGCGGACCCGCGTCGTATGCCATTACATTGTAGAAATCAAACAGATCGCGACTGTTTTGCAGCAGATCCAGTACTTCACCATGGTGAGTGGAACGATCGTTTTCAACAAAGGAGCAACCGTCGGTCACAGAAGAATCAGAGCACTCAAGCGGGTCAGCACCCACGTGGTAAGTCGTCAGGCTGATCAGCTTGCCGCTGTTCGGGCCCAGCAGTTCACGTACGCGTTTAACCAGTTTGATCAGGTTGTTGTTCTCTTCCGGACTCAGACGAGCGGTTTTCTCGAAGTCAAAGTCGATACCGTCGATCTGCACGGTGCCCGCCTTCTGGTAGTTCGCCAGGTTACAGGAACCATCCCAGTTAGCGCTGGAGCATGGACCCTGAACCTGATCCGCCTGCAGGCCTTTTTGATAAACCGGGAAATCCTTACGCAGCAGTTTTACCAGACCCTGAGCAATATTTTCACGACTGGTTTCATTCGCCAGATGCGCCCAAATACTTTCGTATGTTGCGCCACCGAATGCCACCATCATTTTTTTGTAGGGTGCAGCCAGTTTAACTTGAGTCCAGGAAGTATAAGCTGGCGGTAACCAGTAATCGTTATAAGCAACATCACCAACGATATTATCAGAAGTATAAATTGCACCGTCCTGATCCCAGCCACCGAACGAAAGCAAATAAGTATCAACTTCTGCATTCATCATTTGAGTAGCTGCATCCTGAGGTAAACCCCAGGAAGTCAGATAACTCATCATATGGTTATTTGATTCAGCCAGTGCAGACTGAGAGAGTAACGCCGTAGTAATTAATGCAGCCAATGATAACTTTTTCAAAAGTAACCTCCTGTTACAAGAGTTAATTAAAAATGCGTCATCAATAATAGGGGCTGCGAATTTTATTCCAATGCGTTACATCTCGTAATGGTTGAGAATAACCGAGGTCCGTTTTGAATATTCTCGATATTATTTAATCCATTTCGCTATTTCTTCCTGAGAACAAGGTTTAAATAAACAACCATCCATTCCCGCGGCCAGACATTGCTCAATAACCTCTTCCTGCGCAATCGCCGTAAAGCCAAGCAAGGTTGCCCGCTCGCGGTCATTTTCCCGCTCCTCTGCGCGTAACCGCTGCGCCAGCGTGAAGCCATCCATCACCGGCATATTGCAATCAATTAAGGCGTAATCGAAATTGTCATACATCCGCCACAGTGTCAGCGCCTCCTCACCATTCTGCGCTTCGCTCACCCGGTGGCCCAAAAATTCAAGCTGATGTCGTAACAACATGAGATTGGGGGGGTAATCATCCACAATTAATACCCGCTTAACGGTGGTCAGCGATTTGCTCCTGGGTGTTTTATCCAGCGGCTTCGCCACGCTGGCAATAGCCGCGGGCAAACAAAGCTGTAGCGCGACCGTTGTCCCTTCACCTGGCGCGCTGGTTAACGAGAGCGTGCCTTTCATCAAGTCACAGAGTGTACGGCAAATAAACAACCCCAGCCCGGTTCCCAGCCGGGAGTTTTCTCCTTCCATGCCTAACTGCGTAAACGGTTTGAAAAGGCGCTGTTGATCTTCCGGAGTGATGCCAATGCCGGTGTCTTTCACAGTGAGCGCAACCTCAACCCTGCCATCAGAAGTGGGCTGATGCTGCAAAATGACCTCAATTCCCCCTTCGTGAGTAAATTTAATCGCATTACTCAGCAGATTAGAGAGGATCTGTTTATAGCGGCAGGGATCGATCTTCAACAGACAGGTATTGCCGCCAATTACCCGCAAATCAATGCTGATTTGCTTCTGATCGGTCGCTTCCTGAAAGAGCAACACCACCAAACGGGTTAAGGCGATCAGATCTTCTTTTTGTGGCTCAATGGCCATGCGACCCGATTCGATGCGCGCAATATCGAGAATATCGCCCACGACCGTCAGCAAATTTTTTGCCGCATCATGCGCGACTTCAAGCATCGGCTGAGAGTGGTGCTCTTTCACGTTCTGCTTAATTTGCAGTTCGAGGATGCCGAGAATCGCATTCAGCGGCGTGCGGATTTCATGGCTCATCACCGAAAGGAAATTGCTCTTTGCCCGGCTCGATGCCAGCGCTTCATCCCGGGCATCATTAAGCTGTTGCACCAGCTCTTCGCGTTCCGTGACATCCATCCAGCCGCTGCAGACCCCGCCGATCGCCCCGTCGCTATCATGGAAAGGAATGATCCAGTGGAAAACGGTGCGCGGTTTGGTGCTGTGATCCAGCGCCAGCACCCGATCGCCCATCTGCGGTCGCCCCGTCTCGATAACATCCACATAGTCGTGCCGGAATCCGCGTTTCAGGTATTCAGGCAACGGCAGAACGTCGATGGTTTCACCAAGCACATCGCCGCGCGCAACCTTCATTTCAGCCAGGAAGCGGGCATTGCAATCAATCATCTTGCCTTCAAGGTTACGCACCACCATCGGCCAGGGAACGGCATGCATGATGTTATACATATACGTAAGCTGCTCTTTAAGCCGCAACTGCATGCGCGTGCGCTGTTTAACCTGGCGTCGCAATGAAAGGCCCCACAGCAGCGAGAGAATCAACACCATCGTTGTGGGAACGCCGATTTGCCAAAGATGTTGCCGCCAGCGCTGCCAGAATGCGCCGCCTTCGTAGCGCCAGCCGCTACCAAGCCGCTGATAATCATTATCCGGAATGGTATCCAGCACTTTATCGAGGATCGAGAGCAGTTCCGGCGCGGCCGCTGAAACACCGAAAGCAACATGCAGGGGATTAACCCCTTGCAGGCTGGAAATGTCAATTTTATCGCGGCCAATCCGTCTGATTTGATAATCCGTATTCGCCTCAATGCCGATCGCCGCATCCACCTGGCCTGCGGAGAGCATATCCACAGCCTCTGTCAGACTGCGGGTGCCGATCATCTTGATCTGCGGATATTGCGCAGCGAGATAGCGTGCGATCAACGAGTCTTCACGCACGGCAACGAAACGATCAGAAAGCCCATCAAGCGTCCTTACCGCTGGCGTTTTGCTTCGCGTCAACAGAACATATTTACTGGTCAACCAGACGCGCGAATAGCGTAATTCCGGCAGGTGACCGGTGGGGATACCGGCCACCATGTCGGCCTCTCCGGCGGCGATCTTTTCGCTCAGCGCCTCGAAACTGCTGACATCGGAGACCACAAAATTGAGGCCGGTACGGATACGCACCATGGTCAGCAGATCGGCGCTGATACCACTGAAATTCAGTTTCTTATCGATAAAACTCATCGGCGCGCTGGCATCAAAAGCCAGTACGCGGATGACCGGATGCTCGCGAATCCACTGTTTTTCGCTGGGCGAGAAAAAAGGGCTCCCGGCGTCCTTCACCTCATCGGCACCCTGTGCCGCCATAACAAACGTACAGAGAAGACACAGCACAGCCCCTGTGCGCCTGAGGAAAGGAAAAATCGGGTATTTTGCTATCCTGCCTGATCTATTCATTCGCGGTAACGCCCAACGCTCTCTGCAAAAATTGATAACTTTCATGCACCGCGATACCAAAGCGATGGCGCATCTTCGTGGCTTGCGCTTCATTTACCCGCTGTTCGTGGAGCAGTGCAGGCAATCTTTCCATGGTGATGCAACGGCGCCGGGCATAGCGCATGCCCAACAGGTGAAAAGAGGATTTCATGCGGTGTGCCAAATCAGCTATCTGTATCAGCGATCCATCATGTTGCAGGTTTTCCAGTTGGCGGAGATCGCTGCTTAACGTTCGCAGCAGCGTCGGGATCATCGCCTCTATAACTGGCTGTTGGTGGCCGGCCAGCGCACAAAGTTCGTGCAGATCCGGCTCTGGCCTGAGTGGAATAGCCCTGACCTGCTCATCAGAAAACATCAGCGGCAGCAGTCGATCAAAACCTTTGAGCCGCAGCCGATTCTCCTGCTGCTCCCGCGACCAATCACCACAGCCCAGCAGCAGCGGCGTTGTCGCCACATCGCCCGCCAGTTCTGCGGCAAGAATGTTTTCCAGGGCGTCACAACCCGCCTTTTCCTGCTCGTCGAGCTCGAAAACTATGGCGTGGTACCGGTGTTGCTTAAGCAGGCCGGGCGCGTCGTTGAAGCCAGCAATACGCTTTTGCGGGTGCGCATGCTGTAATCTGTACTGTTGCTCGCAACGGTGAGTAATAACAAGAAGTGGCAATCCCTGCATAACGACCTGACTTAACTGATTAATCCGAGCTGCTGTACGGACTGATAAAGCTCATACTCCGACGTGGCGCCTAATTTACGCATCGCGCTCTTCTTTTGTGCGCTAACGGTCTGCTTGGTACGGCTCAGCCTGACGCTGATTTCATTCACCGTCATTCCGCGCAGCAACAGACGCAGAACTTCATTCTCTTTTGGTGTTAGGTGAACCGCTGTTTTCGTCGTTGTTCGCTCTTTGATGCTACCGATCCGGCCTGCCGCCATGGTGGACGTCAGACTTTTCATCGTATGCAACAATTCGGTAGAGAGGCTGGCTTTATTCAGCACGCGGTGTACGCCAAGACGCATTAGCGAACGCTGGAGACCAGGATTGCTCACCATGGTAACGACGATAATTAATAGCTCAGGCCAGCGTCTTTTCAGCAGCTGTATCAGCGCCAGTCCGTCATTGTACCGGGTACCCGGCATGCTGAAGTCGGTGATTAAAATATCCGCAGGTTGCTGCTCAAGCTTCACCACTAGCTCGTCGGTAGTCATGGCTTCATCAACAATGTGGTACTGACGGGAAAGTGGGTTAAGCAGTGCCCGTAATCCCATCAGATAAATAGGATGATCGTCAGCAATCAGCACCTTTTTTGGCTTCAGCACATCTGGATTCTCGCGGGCAAAATGAAAGTGCCGCAGACTCTAGCAAAAAAATAAAAACAGGCAGAATGAATATTGCGGATAAAACAGAAATGCGCGCTTATAGCTTTGTTAATTGCAGGGCTAATTTAAACCAGGGATAAAAATGGAGTTTTTATAATCAGCAGATATAAAAAAACCGCAGCACCGGCTGCGGTTTTTTAGCGTTGAGAGCAAGCTTACGGCAGAATTGACGGCTGATCCGCCCCTTCTTTCTCTACTTTCTGCTGCAACAGATGTTCGCGCTTCATCCCCAGCTTCAGCGCCAGCGCCGATGCAACGTAGATGGAAGACGCCGTACCTATGGAAACCCCGATCAGCATGGTCAGCGAGAAGCCTTTCAGCATCGCGCCGCCAAAGAGATACAGCATCAGGATCACAACCAGCGTGGTGCCGGAGGTGATCAAGGTACGATGCAGGGTCTGCGTCAGCGAGATGTTGAAGATCTCATACGGCGTACCGCGACGGATCTTGCGGAAGTTCTCACGAATACGGTCCGATACCACGATACTGTCGTTGAGCGAGTAGCCGATAACCGACATCAACGATGCCACGATGGTCAGGTCAATCTCGATATGGAACAGCGACAGCACGCCCATGGTAATGATCACGTCGTGCGCCAGAGCGATAACCACACCCGCCGCCAGGCGCCATTCGAAGCGGAACCCGACGTAAATCAGGATACAGATCAGCGCAACCAGCAGCGCCATACCGCCGGTTTGCGCCAAATCCGCCCCGACGCTCGGGCCGACGAACTCGATGCGTTTCACCGCAGCGTTCTGGCTGGTCGCTTCGTTAATCACGCTGACAACTTTGCTGCCCAGTACCTGCCCGCCGGTTTCACCCTGCGCAGGCGGCATACGCACCATGATGTCACGGCTGCTGCCGAAGTTCTGCAACAGCGGTTCCGCAAAGCCCGCTTTCTCCAGCGCGTCACGCATTAAATCCATGTCCGCTGGTTTTTCCAGCGAAATTTCAATAACCGTACCGCCAGTAAAGTCCAGGCCCCAGTTAAAGCCGCGAACACCCATCACAACGATGGAGAGGATCAGCAGCCCGCCGGAAATGATGAAAGCCCAGTTGTCCCAGCGCATAAAGTCCCAGACTTTACGGCCGTGGTTCAATTGTTCAACAGTATAATCCTGTGCCACAACGCACTCCTCAGATAGACAGCTTGTTAATGCGTTTGCCGCCGTACAACAGGTTGACGATGGCACGGGTACCGACGATAGCGGTAAACATGGAGGTCGCCACACCGATACCGGTGGTAATTGCGAACCCTTTAATCGAGCCAGTACCTACTGCGTACAGAATAAGCACTTTAATCAACGTGGTGACGTTCGCATCGAAAATCGATGAAAATGCGCCCTGATAACCTTCGTGAATCGCCTGCTGGACGGAACGCCCGTTGCTCAGCTCTTCCTTAATACGTTCGTTTATCAGTACGTTCGCATCCACCGCAACCGCAAGGGTTAACACGATACCCGCAATCCCCGGCATGGTCAGCGTTGCGCCAGGCAACAGCGACATGATACCGACGATAAGTACCAGGTTCGCCACCAGCGCAGACGTTGCGATCAGACCAAACTTCTTATAGAAGAAGATCATGAAGATGATCGACACCACCAGACCCGCCAGACAGGCTTCCAGACCCTGAGTGATGTTCTGCGCACCCAGCGTTGGACCAATAGTACGTTCTTCAACAATCTGAATCGGCGCAATCAGCGCACCGGCACGCAGCAGCAGCGAGAGCTGACGCGCTTCGGTCGGGTTGCTGATGCCGGTAATGCGGAAGCTGTTACCGAGGCGAGACTGGATATTGGCGATGTTAATCACCTCTTCCTGTTTCACCAGCACCGCACGCCCATTGGCATCTTTCTTACCGCTGTCTTTGTACTCCACAAACAGGGTCGCCATCGGCTTGCCGATATTGTCCTTGGTGAAGTTCGACATAATGTTGCCACCCGCGCTGTCCAGTGAAATGTTCACCTGCGGCTGGTTGTACTCATCCTGGCTGGATGTGGAATCGGTAATATGGTCACCGGTCAGAATCACGCGTTTGTACAGCACAACCGGCTGACCTTCACGCGTCAGTTTCACCTCAGAATCACCCGGTACACGACCGGCAGCTGCGGCAGAAGCGTCCACGCTGCTGTTTACCAGACGGAATTCCAGCGTTGCAGTCGCACCCAGGATCTCTTTAGCACGCGCAGTATCCTGAATCCCCGGCAGTTCAACCACGATGCGATCAGCGCCCTGGCGCTGCACCAGCGGTTCGGCAACGCCGAGCTGGTTCACACGGTTACGTAGAATATTGATGTTCTGCTGAACAGCATATTCACGCGCTTCACTCAGACGCGCATCGCTCATCACCGCACGCAGTACGTTGTCGCCCTGGTTGGTGATCACCAGATCGCGGTGGCGGCTGGTCAGGTAAGTATTCGCCTGATCGCGCGCCGCGCTGTCGCGGAACTGGATGCTCAGGCCATAATTATCTTCCTTACGCACGGTGGTGTAAGGAATCCCTTTATCGCGCAGATCGCTGCGCAGGCTGTCCATATTCTGTTCCTGCAGCTTGGTCAGCGCTGTTTGCATGTCCACTTCCATCAGGAAGTGCACGCCGCCGCGTAAATCGAGACCGAGTTTCATCGGTTCGGCTTTGATGGCGGTCAGCCAGCGAGGCGTTGCAGGAGCAAGGTTAAGAGCTACGACGTATTGATCGCCTAACGCGCTGACCAGCACCTCGCGGGCGCGCAGCTGTGTGTCAGTCGAATCAAAGCGAGCGAGAATAGCGCCATCTTCCAGTGCCACGGACTTCGCGTTGATTTTTTCTTCTTGTAAATTTTTCTGGACCTGGATCAGCGTTTGCTCACTGGCGGCGACGCCGCGCGCGCCAGTGATCTGAACAGCCGGATCCTCACCATACAGGTTGGGAAGTGCGTAAAGCAGGCCGACGATAATCACGACGACCAGCATGATGTACTTCCACAAAGGATAACGGTTTAACACGGCAGTTCCCTTTGGGAAAACGAAATGATTACAGCGCCTTCATAGTGCCTTTCGGCAGAACGGCAGCTACGAAGTCACGTTTGATTACTACTTCAGTGGTGTCGTTCAGCGCAATCGCAATGTAGCCGGTTTCAGCTACTTTGGTTACGCGACCAACCAGACCACCGTTAGTCAGCACTTCATCACCTTTGGCGATGGAGTCCATCAGCTTTTTATGCTCTTTCGTGCGTTTTTGCTGCGGACGCAGGATCATGAAGTAGAAAATCAGACCAAACACCACCAGCATCAGGATCAGAGATATCGGGCTACCCTGTGCCGGCGCGCCAGCTGCCGCTACCGCATCAGAAATAAAAAAGCTCATTCAAATTCCCTCATTTATTTAATTAATCAACGTTCAAAGGTGGAACCGGTCGACCCTGACGTTGGTAAAAATCCGCTACGAAGCGCTCTAATTTACCCTCTTCGATAGCCTTGCGTAAACCAGCCATTAAACGCTGATAATACCGCAGGTTATGAATCGTATTGAGACGCGCGCCCAAGATTTCGTTGCAACGATCGAGATGATGCAAATACGCAAGTGAATAATTGCGACAGGTGTAGCAATCACACTCAGCATCGAGCGGGCCGGTATCGCTTTTATATTTCGCGTTACGGATTTTCACCACGCCGTTGGTCACAAACAGATGACCGTTGCGGGCATTACGCGTCGGCATAACACAGTCGAACATATCAATGCCGCGACGCACACCTTCAACTAAATCTTCCGGTTTACCCACACCCATCAGGTATCGTGGTTTGTCTGCAGGGATTTGCGGGCAGACATGCTCCAGGATGCGGTGCATATCTTCTTTTGGCTCCCCTACAGCAAGACCGCCGACAGCGTAGCCATCAAAGCCAATCTCTACCAGACCTTTGACCGATATATCTCGTAAATCTTCGTAAACGCTGCCCTGAATGATGCCAAAGAGCGCATTTTTGTTGCCTAATCCATCGAATCGGTCGCGACTGCGCTTCGCCCAGCGTAGAGACATTTCCATAGAGCGTTTCGCATAGTCCCAGTCGGCCGGGTATGGGGTACATTCATCGAAGATCATCACGATGTCGGAACCGAGGTCGTATTGGATCTCCATCGACTTTTCCGGGTCGAGGAAAATCGGATCGCCATTGATCGGGTTGCGGAAGTGCACGCCCGATTCGGTGATCTTGCGAATGTCGCCAAGACTGAAGACCTGGAAGCCGCCGGAATCGGTCAGAATCGGGCCTTTCCACTGCATAAAATCGTGCAGATCGCCATGCAGCTTCATGATTTCCTGGCCCGGGCGCAGCCACAGGTGGAAGGTGTTGCCCAGAATAATTTGTGCGCCAGTGGCTTCCACTTCTTCCGGCGTCATCCCTTTTACCGTGCCGTAAGTGCCCACAGGCATAAACGCCGGCGTTTCAACCACACCGCGTTCAAACACCAGACGACCGCGGCGGGCGCGTCCGTCGGTGGTATCCAGTTCAAATTTCATTTTTTCTCCAGCATCAGAGAGACAGTCTGATGGTAACTATCTGCTGTGAAATCACTCCACAACATCGAATTCATCAACAAGCAAAAAAGGCGTAATTGACGCCGCCAGTTTGGACGCGGACAGCGCACAGCAACCGGAGCGTACACACAGTACGTGAGGATTGCGAGCACTGCCCAAGTGCAAAATGGCAAGTAAAATAGCCTTTTTATGGACGTTCAGTAATGGCCTGCGGATTGTACGTGATAAACATCGCATCGCCATAACTAAAGAAGCGATATTCCTGCACAACGGCGGCGCGGTACGCGTTCATGGTGTGCTGATATCCGGCAAACGCGGAAACCAGCATGATCAGCGTCGATTCCGGCAGGTGGAAGTTGGTCACCAGCGCATCGATCACCTGATATTGATAACCCGGATAAATGAAGATCTGCGTATCGCCAAAGAACGGCGCAATTAGCGCATCGTTGGCGGCCTGCGCGGCGCTCTCCAGCGAGCGTACGGACGTGGTTCCCACAGCGACAACACGGTTGCCGCGCGCTTTCGCCGCCAGCACCGCGTCCACAACCTCCTGCGGCACTTCGGCATATTCGGAGTGCATGATGTGATCTTCAATGCTGTCGACGCGTACCGGCTGGAAAGTCCCGGCACCAACATGCAGGGTAACGAAAGCCATTTCAATGCCTTTATTACGCAGACGTTCCAGCAGCGGCTCATCAAAATGCAGGCCCGCCGTCGGTGCAGCAACCGCGCCCGGCTTCTGGCTGTAGACCGTCTGATAGAGCTCGCGATCGGCATCTTCATCCGGACGATCGATATACGGCGGCAGCGGCATATGGCCAATGGCGTTAAGAATATCCAGCACCGGGCGCTCATCATGGAACTCAACTTCAAACAGCGCATCGTGGCGCGCAACCATAGTTGCCCGAACATCTTCGGCATCGCCCAGCAGCAGCTCAGCGCCGGGTTTTGGCGCTTTAGACGCGCGAATATGTGCCAGAATACGTTTATCATCGAGCATGCGCTCAACCAGCACTTCAATCTTACCGCCGCTCGCTTTACGGCCAAACAAGCGTGCAGGGATCACGCGGGTATTATTGAACACCAGCAGATCGCCAGGGTTGAGCTTATCCAGTAAATCGGTGAAAGTACCGTGCGTCAGCGCGCCTGTTGGGCCATCCAGCGAAAGTAAGCGGCAACTGCTGCGCTCGGGCTGTGGGTAGTGGGCAATCAGGGATTCGGGTAATTCAAAGGAAAAATCGGCAACGCGCATGACACTAACTCAAGACAAAATAAGAGGCGGGTAGTCTAGTGCCCGCGCCCTTTCGCTGCAACCGTTAGCCGCTTTTGGTTCAAAAAATAACCTAAAAGACAAAGCGGCATAACAGCGCCAGTGCTGGCGCCACCGGGCGCTGGCGAAACACCTGCAATCGACAATGATGGACATAGAATGAATTTTTTAGCACACCTGCATCTTGCACACCTGGCGGACAGCTCGCTGCCCGGCAACCTGCTGGCGGACTTCGTTCGCGGCAACCCGGAAAATCTCTACGCGCCAGCCGTGGTGGACGGCATTTATATGCACCGCCGTATTGACGTGATGACCGACAACCTGCCGGAAGTCAAAATCGCCCGGGAAGGATTCCGCGCGCAAACGCGCCGGGTCGCGCCGATCACGCTGGATGTGATGTGGGATCACTTTCTCTCCCGCCACTGGGCGCAACTCTCCCCCGACTTTTCGCTGGTGGATTTCGTGCGTTATGCCCATTCACAGGTAGCCACCATTTTGCAGGAGTCCCCGCCGCGTTTTGTAAATTTGAATAACTACCTGTGGTCGGAACGCTGGCTGGAGCGCTACCGGGAGATGTCCTTTATTCAGAATGTACTCAACGGCATGGCGAACCGCCGCCCGCGGCTTGATGCGCTGCGCGACTCCTGGCAGGATCTCGACGCTAACTACGCCGAACTGGAAAGCCTGTTCTGGCAGTTCTACCCGCGCATGATGGAGCAGGCAATTTCTCGCACGCTTTAATTGATAGGCAAAACCTGTCTCAACGATTGTCAATGGCGCTTTGAGCCACTTCCGCCCTCTCCCTATACTGGCCCGCGTTGCGTTCTAATTAACCTTGTAAATCACAGGAGTACACATGGTACTGGTCACTCGTCAGGCACCGGATTTTACAGCAGCAGCCGTACTGGGCAGCGGTGAAATCGTTGAAAACTTTAATTTCAAACAGCACACCAACGGCAAAGCCACCGTGCTGTTTTTCTGGCCGATGGATTTCACCTTCGTTTGCCCGTCTGAACTGATCGCTTTCGACAAACGCTACGAAGAGTTCCAGAAGCGCGGCGTTGAAGTGGTTGGCGTCTCCTTCGACTCCGAGTTTGTTCACAACGCATGGCGTAACACGCCGGTTGAGAAAGGCGGTATCGGTGCGGTGAAATACGCAATGGTTGCGGATATCAAACGTGAAATCCAGCAGGCTTACGGTATCGAACACCCGGACGCAGGCGTTGCGCTGCGCGGTTCTTTCCTGATCGACAAAGACGGTATCGTGCGTCATCAGGTAGTTAACGACCTGCCGCTGGGGCGTAACATCGACGAAATGCTGCGTATGGTTGATGCGCTGCAATTCCACGAAGAGCACGGCGAAGTTTGCCCGGCGCAGTGGGAAAAAGGTAAAGAAGGGATGAGCGCTTCTCCGGACGGCGTTGCGAAATACCTGAGCGAAAACGTCTCCAGCCTGTAATCGGCAGCGTTTGACAAAAGGCCCGCTCTGCGGGCCTTTATGTTAGCGTGTTTTCACTTCACGCCAGATACGCAGCGCCATCCACACCAGCACCACAACCCCCAGCAGCAGCACGCCCCACACCAGCCACGTTTTCCACATTCCCTGCCGTTCAGCAGGCGACGTCGCCGTCAGCCGTTCCTGCCCGCCAGGTGTCACTCGCTCTGCCACTTGTACTTCCGGGATAGCGTCAAGATCGAGCTGTTTACGTAAGGCCTCCGTGATTAGCGCATCCAGGGCCACGGCGGCAGGCTGCGCCGCCCGGTTACCCCAGGCCAGCATAAATGGCCCTTTGCCCTGGGCGTTAAACAGCAGCGATTGCCGCGAGCGACTGCCGCTCATCTGCGGTAATTCACCCGGTAAACGCGCATCCAGCGTGGTAATGCGCACCGCCTGCACAACTCCTTCCGGCAACGCGATCGGCGCAGAAGCCTGTTCATTACGCTGCCACAACACGGTTTTACTGAGCGGTTGCCACTCGGCGCTGGCGCTACTGCGGAACGCGATCTCCACCGGCAGGACGCTCCCTTCCGCCAGTTTTACCGACAGTGAACTTAACGGCTGCGGTTGCGCCCACAGGTATTGCGCCTCGGTGGAAGAAACCCGCTGTCCGTGGCTCGCTATCTGTACCTGCTCCAGCGGCGTTGGCTCGCTGCCCAGCGTCGCCGTGACCTGCGTAATCGTCACCGGCAGATTTGGCGTATCAAACACCATCAGCAAATAACGCACGCCATCCGCGGACATGGTTTGATTGACATTTATCTGATCGAGTTTCAACCGGTCGTTACCGCTCGCCAGCTCCATCACCGGCGCATTTTCCTGCAATGTTGCCCAGCTACGCATATCATCACTGAAAAAGAGCGTTACTTTGCTACGCCATTTCGCTACTGCTTCCGGCCATGTCAGCTTCAACTGCGCCAGCGTAAAGGTCTCCGGCATATTTTCCGGCAGCGCCAGCAAATAACTCTGTCCAACCACCTCTGCTGGCTCGCCTTCAATACGAATATCGACGCCGGATGAGGAGTGCAAACGCACCACATTTTGCCCTTGCGCGCTGGTTTCAACCGGTGAGGAGTCGAGCGGGAAGACGCGCAGCGGAATGGCGGCAGGCGCGTGGGTTGCCGCACTTTGTGTTTCCAGCGTGAACGGCACTCGCTCTCCGTCGCGATTAAACACCCGTACGTCACGCAAATCTGGCCATGTACTTTGCGTGTAAACATCCAGCGGCAGATCCACGCGATACCAGGAAGCCGCTTGCGGCAAATCAAGCGAGGCGCCAAACGCATAATCCTGCGGCGAATCCGGGAGCGGTTCACTGCTTATCGCCGCGCCCGTTGCCATTATCAGCGCAGCCAACACTACTCCATGCCATGTTGTCATTGTTCTTCTCCCTTATCTTGTTCCCGCACAGCCTTTGGTGGCAGGGGTGAAAAATAGCCCACAATCAGCACCAGTACCGCCACGCCAATAAAGGCGATCGCCCGCGATAAGCCACCGCCTCCGGCGCTGTCTACCAGCATCAACTTAAGCAATACAACGCCCAGCAGCACACCGCCGCACAGCCACTGATGGCGAGCATGCTGACGCGTCGCGCGAATCATCACCACCAGCGCAATCAACATCCAGAACAGCGCCAGGCTGGTCTGGATCAACCGCGATTGCCACAAACTGCCCACATCCCACTCCACTTCGCCGTAATACGCCAGCAACCGCAGCAACGCACCGTTAAGCCACCAGAAACCAAGCGCCGCCAGGACCCATGGCCGTACACGCCACATTTGTGGCGCTATCGTCGGGTAGTGGGTTTCAGCAAAACGGCTATACAACCAGACGCCAGCCAGTGCGAAAGCCGCCCCCTCTTCCAGCGGGTTAACCAGCGGGAGATAACGCATCTCCGTCACCACTCCGTCGCCGAGGTTAGCGAATACCAGCCAGCCCAACAGCACAGGTACTACCGGCAACAGCGCCAGCGCGCCATATAGCGCAGGCCAGATGCGAAACGGCCAGAACGCATGGCGGATTGCCGCCAGCACCAGCGCGATCGCAAGGCCACCCGCCGCCATCGGCAACCCGCTCTGCCAGGGCTCCGATCCCCACGGCAGTCCCTCAACAAACCACCACACTTCACTACCAGCCGCCAGCAACAGCATCCAGAACAGGGAGATATGTAACCCTTGCGACACGCGCGCAGGCACAGTGCCATTATCCTTGTAGAGCAGCAGCAAAGCGGAAGGCAGAGCAATACACCAGGCGAGATTCGACCATCCCGCCGCCAGAGCATGCCCTTGCGATGTTATCTGCCAGCCCAGCATCAGCGCCATACCCAGCCACAACAACCACCGGGCGTATCCCAGCTCCGGCCATGATGCGCGCAGGCTGCCCGCACGCCACAGCCACACCGAAAGCGCCAACAGCGCCAGTACGCCAAACCCGGCATGCACCGCAACCGGTAAAACCAGCTGTGTCGCGCCGCCCAGCGCAACCACCCAGAACGCTACCGCGCCCGCCAGCAGCAACCCGCTGCCTTCACGCCGGATCCCACGCCACAGCCATGCGCCCGCCAGCCAACAACCGCTCAGCACGGCAAAGATCAACAAGGTCGACAAGGCATTAAGCCCATCGGCTGACGCCCAGAGCGCGCTACACAGCGCCAGCAACAACAAGGCGCTGCCGCTGTAGCTCATACGCCGCAGGTTTTGCTGCACGCCGAGCCACAAGATTCCCAGCCCTTCCAGCGCCCAGGCCATTGCCGTCCAGCGCGCTGAAAGCGCCAGTGGGATTGCCAGTGTGGCAAACGCGCCGCCCAGCGCCAGCGCTGCCAGTACCAGCGGTTTTGCCGCCGTCGGGTAGCGCTTCAGCGCCAGGGTCGCTAATGCCAGATAGAAAAGACCAAAACCCAGAGCGCTAAACGCCGGTCCGTAGTGCCAGTGCCAGGTAATAGCGTACTGCATACCAAATCCCACCAGCGGCGGCGCGAACAGCAGCACGCCATCAATAATGCGCTCTCCCCGACGCTGCGCGCGCAGTGACAACGCTACGCTCAATACGCCGAAGATCAGGATGTTGACAATCAGGAAGAGCTGGCAGCTCAGATAAAATTCCGGACGGTAGCTCTCCATGCCCCACAGCCCGGCAACGCCGAAAGTGAAGAACATCCCCAGAAGATTCAGTTCGCGCCAGTGCTGCCAGAGGCTGATGGCGAGAATGCCTGCCGAGAGCAGTAAGTAAAACGAGAACAGTGCGATATGGCTGCCGCCACCGGTGGAGAGCAGTATCGGTGCCAGATAGCCGCCAAGGCTGGCCAGCAGTGCCAGGCTCAGCGCCTGTTGCAGCACCGCCAGCCCGACGCTTGCCGCGCAAATAACAATGAGCAGCCCAAAGGCCAGCGTCATCGGCAACATCTGCCACAAGCGAAATGCGCCGAACACGGTTAAGTAGAGCGCGCCAACCGCGCCGCCTTGCAGTATCAAAGCAAAAACGGTTTGCTTATGCCGCAATCGCCACCCCAGCCCCAGCAGAACCAGGGCGACCAACGCCACGGCAGCCAGCCGTAATTCCAGCGGGAACAAGGCGTATTCCACGGTGTAACGTAGTAAGAAGGAGAGTCCGATAAATAGCAGCACAATGCCCAGTTTCGCCAGCGGATTGCCCTGCATAAACCAGCGCGCCAGCGAAGTGACCATGCCCCAGGAGGCGGTTTCCGGCTTCGTTGTTTTTATAGCAGGCGCGTCAACAGCGGCCGCTGGCGATTCGGCCTTACGTTCCCACGGATTAACCGCTGATACAGGCGTTTGAGGAATTTCAATTACTTCGCGAGCAGGCGCCGGGACAGCCCCGGCCGACGTCGCTTCACGGCTTTCCGGCATTTCCATCAGGCGCTGTTCAAGTACGCTCAGCCGCTGCTGCAATTGCAGAAGTTCACTCTGCGTGGCGACGCTGCGCCGCCAGGCGGTTATCGCCACAATGGGCACCACTACCAGCGCCAGAAACAGCACTACCACGCCGAATACTAAAAGACCATCCATGTACTATCGCCTTCGCTAAAGGGGAGACGTAACGACCGCCCCTCGTCGCGTGGCGATTCAGGCGGCAGACCAGACAGATGCGCTGGTAGCTGAAAGCGTCAGCACATCATCCAGTAGCGTACCTGTACCTTCCTGAAGCCGCCAGTTTTTCGCCTCTAACAGCGGCGAGCCCTCCAGCACCACCTCGCAGGCTTCGCCGCGGTTGATCGCCACCAGTACGCGCTGTTGCTGCCAGACACGAACAAAAACCAGCACGTTATCCTGGGCGTATATCACCTGGCAGCCGCCGCGCCGCAAAGCCTGGCTACGCGCGCGCAGTTTCGCCATACGCTGGTAGAGCGCCAGCAGTTGCGTATCCTGGCGCTTTTTATCCCACGGGAAGGTCTTACGACAAAAGGGATCGTTCGCCCCGTCGAGTCCTACTTCATCGCCATAATAGATGCAAGGCGTTCCCGGCCAGCTAAACAGCCAGACCACCGCCAGCGGCAGCCGGGCAACATCGTTGCCGAGCACGGTTTTAAAGCGCGGCGTATCGTGGCTGTCGAGCTGGTTAAACATACGCAACTGCTGCTGGTGCGACAGTCCGGCCCGGTAGTTATCCATCCATGCTGCGCAAGTTTGCGCATCGATCTGCTGGGGATCGTAGGCAATATCTGTATTCGCCAGAAAGGCCCACACCGGCAGCGTAAAACCGCGATAATTCATGGCCGCGTCTTCAGCATCCGCCTGTAGCCACTGGCGCGCATCGCCAAAATGTTCGCCGAAAACATAGGCCTGCGGCAGCGTCTCTTTCGCCGCGCGGGTGATCCCCGAAATATGGTGCAGATTGTTACGCGCCCCGCCGTCTTCGCCCAGCATATGCACCACGTCCAGCCGCCAGCCGTCCATGTTCCACGGCGCTTTCAGCCAGTGGCGCACAATGCTCTCCTCTCCCTGATAAATCTCTTCAACCAGCGTCGGTGACTGATAATCGAGTTTCGGCAGGCTGGCATACCCCAGCCAGTCGCGGGCGCGGCCCTGCTCGTCAAAACTGTACCAGCTACGCCAGCGGGAATCGGGGTTATGACAGGCTCCACCGGTGCCACGGTTGTGGCGATCGAACCACGCGTGGGAATCACCGCTATGGTTAAAAACACCATCAAGGATCAAACGCATATTCAGTTGCTGCGTATTGCGCCGCAGGCGTAACAGGGCTTCGTCACCGCCAAACTGCGGATCGACATGGCGGTAATCTTCAGTGTCATATTTATGTACGCTGGGAGCGACAAAAACCGGGTTGAGATAGAGCGCGGTAACGCCCAGCTTTTTCAGGTAGGGCAACTTTTCGCTGATCCCGTCGAGATCGCCACCATAAAAGGTTGATCCCCCGGCTTGTACCGTTAACGGATCGTCCCAGTCGCGCAGCACAATGGGGTGACCAGCGGCATGATGATGGTAAACCTTATCCTGCTGCTCACCGCGCGGCTGGCTGCGCGCAAAACGGTCCGGGAAAATCTGGTAAAACACCTGATCGGCCACCCACTGCGGCCCATCATCCGGCTCATCAACCGCGAACTGTTCGAGACGGGCGGGTGGAAAACGGCTAAACCCCTGCGGCGTAAACCACAGTTGCCGGTTCTCCCACAGGAGCTTAAAGCTGTAGCGGCGGCGTGGTTGCCCACTGCTGATGTCCAGCGCAACTTGCCAGGCACTGACGCCGTTCGCCGCGGTTTTCCGCCGTCGGTGCATAGCCAGCGGCGTCTCTTCATTGTCGATTTCGGTGCGCAGCATCACCCGCTCCGGCAAACCGATCCCACTCAGCCAGAGCGTGATAATTAACTGATCTTTATTTTGTTTCACAAACGGCGCGACGGGCAGGTGCCATGCATTTAACATCAAAAATCCCCTGTGCTCAAAATGACGCCACTCTTCCACACCCGCACGTCTGCCGCCTCCTTCTTTCGCTTTTTTTACAGGGCTGAGAGACGGGGCGCAGATGTGATCCGGCAGAGCTACCGCCGGGCAAATGCGTGAGTTTTTGCAGGCCTGCTTCGTGCCGATGCACGAAGTCTCCGGCCTGGCTGCTTTTTATACTGTTAAAAATGATAACCGCCAGGAATAAGTATGAAAAATAAACCCGAAATCCTTGTCATTACTGAAATTCCCCAACCGATGATAACCACCCTCGAACAGCATTTTGTGGTGCATAAATACTGGCAGCAGGATGAGCAAACCCTGCTGCGCGACCATGCGCATGCCATTCGCGGTGCGTTAACCCGTGCAGCCAGGGGGATCAGTACCTCGCTGATTGAGCAGCTTCCGGCGCTGGAGGCGATCAGCGGTTTTGGCGTGGGCGTTGATGCGACCGATCTCGAAACCTGCCGTCGCCGGGGGATCACCGTCAGCAACACGCCAAACGTGCTCAATGAGTGCGTCGCCGACACCGGGCTGGCGCTGATGCTGGCGGTGACGCGCAAAATTTGCGAAGCCGACCGCTTCGCCCGCGCGGGGCAATGGGAGCATGCCGCATTTCCTGGTGCCTGGAAAATGAGCGGGAAACGCTGCGGGATTGTCGGAATGGGCAATATCGGCCACGATGTTGCCCGGCGTGCGGCGGCGTTCAATATGCCGATCCACTATTTCAGCCCCCGGGAAGCCCGTAACAGCCGCTGGCAACGCCATCAGAGCATCGTTGACCTGGCGCGGGCGGTGGATTTTCTGGTACTGACGTTACCCGGAGGGGCGAAAACGCATCATGTCATTAATCGTGAAGTGCTGGAAGCGCTGGGGCCTGAAGGGATTCTGGTGAATATTGCGCGTGGCAGCGTGGTGGATACCGACGCGCTGATCGCGGTGCTGCAGGAAGGAAAGTTACGCGGCGCAGGACTGGATGTGTTTGAGAACGAACCCCATATTCCCCTGCCGCTGCGCGAGCTGCCAAATGTCGTGCTGCTACCGCATATTGCCAGCAATACGGCGGAAACCCGCCAGGCGATGGCGGATCTGACCATCAATAACCTGGTGAGTTATTTCAATGACGGGAAAATGCTGACCCCGGTGGTGTGATTTTTTGCCGGGTTACTGCACTTATCAGGCCCTGCAGGCCTGATAAGGCGTCGCCGCCATCAGGCGGATTTTTTAAACTTCCAGCCAATCAGCAACAGCACAATCCACGCCAGGCCCACGTACAGCGAAATGCGGGTTTCCGGGTGCCAGCCAATCAGCGCGATGATAAACACAAGGAACAGCAGTCCCACGATGGTAGTTGTCACACCGCCAGGCACTTTGAATTTCAGCGCCTTCACTTCATCGGCAGAAAGGCGGCGGCGGAAACCGATTTGCGACAGCAAAATCATGATCCACACCCATACCGTGGCAAAGGTCGCCAGCGACGCAATCACCAGGAAAACATTCTCCGGCATGATGTAGTTCAACCAGACCGCCAGCAGCAGCGCAACGGTCATCACCACGACCGTCACCCACGGGATGCCGCGACGAGAGGTTTTGGCAAACATCTTCGGTGCACTGCCCTGCTCCGCCATGCCGTGCAGCATACGCCCCACGCCAAAAACATCGCTATTGATCGCCGAAAGCGAAGCGGTCAGTACCACAAAGTTAAGAATGCTGGCGGCAAAGGTAATGCCCATATGCTGGAAGGTCAGGACAAACGGGCTGCCGTCAGTACCGACCTGGTTCCACGGGTAGATGGACATGATGACGAACAGCGTCCCGACATAAAACACCAGAATGCGCATCGGTACGGAGTTAATGGCGCGCGGGATCGATTTTTCCGGATCTTTCGCTTCACCGGCGGTGATGCCGATGATTTCGATACCGCCGTAGGCGAACATCACCATTTGCAGCGCCATCACCGTGCCCAGCCAGCCATTACTGAAGAAACCGCCGTGGCTCCACAAATTGCTGATCCCGGTCGGCTGCCCGCCGTTACCGATGCCCCAGATGATGATGCCAAAACCGGCGAGAATCATGATGATAATGGTGGCGACTTTAAAGAACGAGAACCAGAACTCCAGTTCGCCGAAGACTTTTACGCTCATCAGGTTAATGGCGCAGATGATCATCACCACGCTCAGCACCCAGATCCAGTGCGGCACCGTCGGGAACCAGACGCCCATATAGATGCCGAAAGCCGTCACATCGGCAATCGCCACGATCAGGATTTCAAAACAGTAGGTCCAGCCAGTGATATAGCCCGCAAGCGGGCCGAGGTTTTCCTGTGCGTAACGAGAGAACGAGCTGGCGGAAGGGTTATGTACCGACATTTCACCCAGCGCACGCATAATGATATACGCGGCGACGCCACCAATAATGTAGGCCAGCAACACGCTCGGCCCGGCCATTTTGATGGCATCGGCAGAGCCGTAAAACAGCCCGGTGCCGATTGCCGATCCCAGCGCCATAAAGCGGATGTGGCGGGTGCTTAACCCACGCTTCAGCTTATTCGTACTTTCCATCGTTTCCACTGCCATTATTCAACACAAAAATAAAAAACCACGGGGCGCCAAACCCCGTGGTTAAACAAACCGTATCCGCAACTGTTAATGCGCGCTGGAAGTCACCTGACGCCCGGCGGTGCGATCCCAGACTGCCGCCAGAATCACCATCACCAGGCTCGGCATCAGCCAGGCCAGCCCCTGTTCCGCCAGCGGCAAACGCTGCGTCCAGGCCGGTAAATACTCAGCAAAGGCGGATGCTTTCACGCCGTCAAGGATACCAAAAAGCAGGCTGATAAACATGGCTGGCGCAATTACGCGGGTGGAGTTGTTCCACCACGAACGGCTGAAGCTCAGCACCACCAGCACGATGCACGGCGGGTAGATCATCGTCAGCACAGGGATGGAGATCTGAATCAGATGACTCAGCCCCAGGTTGGAAACCGCCATTGAGAAGATGCCCAGAATAAACACCAGCGAACGGTAAGAGAGCGGCAGATACTGCGCGAAAAACTCGGCGCAGGCGCAGGTCAGGCCAACCGCCGTCACCAGGCAAGCGATGAAGATCAACGCCGCCAGCAGGAAGCTGCCCGCGCCACCAAAGGTGTGCTGAACATAAGCATGCAGAATCGCTGCGCCGTTAGCGGATTGATCCACCAGCGTCGCGCTGTCTGAACCCAGGCGGAACAGCGCCAGATAGAGCAGCGTCAGCCCCACGCCCGCCATCAGCCCGGCCCAGACGGTGTAGCGGGTCAGCAGACGCGCCTCGGTCACACCGCGCGAACGGGCAGCATTCACGATCACGATACCGAACACCATTGCACCCAGCGTATCCATCGTCAGATAGCCATTAACAAAACCGTTAGAGAACGGTGCAGTCTGATAAGCTTCCAGCGCATGGCTGATAGGACCAGCCGGCCAGACGATCGCGGCAATCGAAAGAATGGTCAGCGCGATAATTTTCAGCGGAGCAAGGAAGTTGCCCACAGTATCCAGCAGCTTGCCCGGATAGAGCGACACCAGGATCACCAGCGCAAAATAAACGATGCTGTAGACCAGCAGCGGCATTGCGCCATCGCCAGTCAGCGGCGCAATCCCCACCTCAAACGAGACGGTCGCCGTACGCGGCGTGGCGAACAACGGCCCTACCGCCAGATAACAAACGGTTGCCAGCAGCACGCCAGCGACTTTACCGATCGGCGTGCTCAGGCTATCCACACCGCCACCCACTTTGGCCAGCGCAACGACTGTCAGCACCGGCAGGCCTACGGCGGTAATCAGAAAACCAAACGCCGCCATCCAGACGTGTTCACCCGCCTGCAAGCCGACCATTGGCGGGAAAATGATGTTCCCTGCGCCAACGAACAAGGCGAAGGTCATAAAGCCCAGAGCAACAATGTCTCGTGGTTTTAAGTGATAGGTCATAAGTTTACTGCCTGTGGATGTGGTGTCGTAAATAATGGTGAATTTTTCGCCTTCCCTGCCGAACAATAACGCGTATAAACCGTGAAAAATCAGCTGGAAATGCTTAATACGTAACGTGGCGGAGTATAGTTTTTCGATTTACCACGTAAACATAGTCGGTCTGACAATGTCAGGGGCGCAATTTAAACGCTTATAACGTTTAAAGGCAAGATGGGATCGCAAAACCAGATGGATATGCTGGATCAAGATAAACATCCAGTCCAATACTCTATTTATAAGAAAAACACATGGCTGATCATGCGAACAAAAAAGCATCATGCGTACAAAATAGGTTTTATCGCGGGGAATCAGCAGGAAATGCGGCCTGTTTTTACAGGCCGCTGGAAAGATAAGCTGACAGGAGCGTCAGGCAGCAGGAGTTTTGGCAACCAGACGTTCCGGCAGAATAAAGCTAAAACGCGTCCCTTTGCCGGGCGTACTCGCAATATCAAGGCGGCTTTCGTGATGGTTGAGAGCATGTTTAACAATCGCCAGCCCAAGCCCGCTCCCGCCGGTTTGCCGGGAACGGGCCTTATCGACGCGGTAAAAACGCTCGGTCAGACGCGGAATATGTTCGGCGGCAATGCCCGGACCATTATCCTCAACGCTGAATTCCGCCCCTTGCGGCACATGCTGCCAGCGCACAATAATGTGCGTTCCGGCGGGCGTATGATTCACCGCGTTATACACCAGGTTGGAGATGGCGCTGCGCAATTGCTCCTCATTACCGAGCACTTTTAAGGCGTTATCGACCTCAAACTCCAGGTTGTGCTTTTTTTGGCTGAGCGTCTGCGCTTCCCGTTCAACCAGGCGCAGCATCATCGGCACATCGATGGTTTCATTTGGCGGCAGCGTCGGCGCCGCTTCAATCTTCGACAGCGTCAGCAGCTGGCGCACCAGCCCTTCCATCCGCGATGTTTGCTCACGCATGGTATGCAGCGCTTTTTCGCGCGGCGCGCCTTCCAGCGCCTGCTCCTGCATCATCTCCAGGTAACCTTGCAGCACCGTCAACGGCGTGCGCAATTCATGGCTGACGTTAGCGAAAAAGTTACGCCGCGCGCCTTCCAGTTGGTGCATCTGCGTAACATCGCGCGCCACCAGCAGCAGTTGCTGTTCGCTGTAAGGCATCACGCGGATCTCCAGATGGCGCCCGCTGTTCAGCACCAGATTCAGTGGCCGGGTAAATTCTTGTTTTTTAAGATACTGCGTGAATTCAGGGTAGCGCAGCAGGTTCAGGATGTTCTGCCCGTTATCATCCGGCCAGCGCAGCCCCAGCAGCTGTTGTGCCAGGCCGTTACACCAGAAAATAGACCCTTCTTCGGTGGTGAGGATCACCGCATCCGGCAGAGATTCCGCACCGCTGCGAAAGCGTTTGATGAGATTACCCAGCTCGCGCCGCCGCTTTTTATTACGCATCTGCATCTGGTGCAGCCCGTATAACAGCGGCTCCCAGCTTCCCGTGCCGGGCGGTGGAGTCATACTTTTATCGACCCACAACCACCAGGAGAGGCGCAGTAAATTCCAGAAATGCCAGATCAGCAGCCCGGTTACCGCGGCAAATAAAAACCAGGGCAGGTAACCGAAAATCGCGCCGAGTATAAAAGCAGGTAGACAACAAAGGAGGAGCTCCAGCACCAGCCTTTTCCATGACAGCCGTTCCAGCACGCGTCACACTCCTGTCAAATTTCAGAAACGGGTCGAAAAACGATATCCCGTGCCGCGCACTGTTTGCACCATACGATCGTGACCGCTGTGTTCCAGCGCTTTGCGCAGGCGACGAATATGGACATCAACCGTTCTGTCTTCGACGTAAACATTGGTTCCCCAGACATGGTTCAGCAGTTGTTCACGACTGTACACGCGTTCCGGGTGGGTCATAAAGAAGTGTAAGAGTTTAAACTCCGTCGGCCCCATATCCAGCGGATTTTCGCCGGTCATCACGCGATGCGAAGAGGGATCGAGGCTAAGTCCCTGCATTTCAATCACTTCTTCCACCGCCATCGGCGAAATACGGCGCATAACCGCTTTAATACGGGCAACCAGCTCTTTCGGTGAGAAGGGCTTGGTAATGTAATCGTCCGCACCGGTTTCCAGGCCGCGTACACGATCTTCCTCTTCGCCACGCGCCGTCAGCATCATCACCGGAATATCGCGGGTCATGGCCTCGCGTTTCAGGTGCTTAATAAACTGAATACCGGAACCGCCAGGCAACATCCAGTCCAGTAAAACCAGGTCTGGCCAGGGTTCGTTAAGTTGGTTCACCGCACTGTCATAATCTTCAGCTTCTACCGGTTGAAAACCATTTTGCTCGAGCACAAAGCACACCATTTCACGGATCGGTGCTTCATCTTCAACGACCAGAATTCGTCTCGCCATAATTCGCCCTGTTTTCTCGTATAAGTCGTCAGTTTGTATAGCGGCGCCATTATGCGTCAGTTTTATGACAGATTTATGAATAACATGACCACCAGATGACCCTGCCCGCAGCATTATGACAGCGCGAATATTCACGCAGTTAATGTCTCTAACACCCTGAATGTTATAATCGCGTTTATCCATTTTCGCCACGGAATCGCTATGCGCATTATTCACACTTCAGACTGGCATTTGGGTCAGAACTTTTACAGCAAAAGCCGCGCTGCAGAACATGACGCCTTTCTCGACTGGCTGCTGAATGCCGCAGAGCTGCACCAGGTGGACGCCATTATTGTTGCAGGTGATATCTTTGATACCGGTTCTCCGCCCAGTTATGCCCGCGAGTTATATAACCGCTTTGTGGTGAAACTCCAGCAAACCGGCTGCCAGTTAGTGGTGCTGGCGGGCAACCATGATTCCGTGGCAACGCTGAACGAATCAAAAGAGATCCTCGCTTACCTGAAAACCACCGTGGTCGCCAGTGCCGGCGCCGCACCATTCTGGCTCAATCGCCGTGATGGCACGCCCGGCGCCGTTTTCTGTCCGGTACCGTTTTTACGCCCGCGTGACATGGTCATCAGCCAGGCCGGATTATCAGGGCAGGAAAAACAGCAACATCTGCTGGCGGCCATTACCGATTACTACCAGAAGCAGTATGACGCCGCCTGCATTCTGCGCGGCGAGCAGGCGCTGCCGATTATCGCCAGCGGCCATTTGACCACCGTAGGTGCCAGCAAAAGTGACGCCGTACGTGACATCTATATCGGCACCCTGGATGCCTTCCCGGCGGAGAATTTCCCGCCAGCCGACTATATTGCGCTTGGACATATTCACCGCGCGCAGAAAATTGGCGGCCTGCAGCATATTCGCTACTGCGGTTCACCGATCCCACTGAGTTTTGATGAAACCGGAAAGCGTAAAAGCGTCAATCTGGTCACGTTCAGCGATGGCAAGCTGGCGGAAGTTACCGCGCTCGACATTCCGGCCACGCAGCCGCTGGCCGTAATCAAGGGTGATTTCGCCGAGATTTGCCGCCAGCTTGAGCAGTGGCGCGATGCGTCCACCGACACGCCAGTCTGGCTGGATATTGAAATTGAAAGCCGCGAATATCTGGCTGATATGCAACGTAAAATCCAGCAAGTTACCGAAGATTTGCCCGTCGAAGTGTTGCTGGTGCGCCGCAGCCGCGAACAGCGGGAGCGGATCCTCGCCGGAGAGCTGCGGGAAACGCTCAGTGAATTGAAAGTTGAAGAGGTCTTCGCCCGCCGCCTGGCGCAGGAAGAGATCGACGAGATGCAAACGGCGCGCCTGCAAGCCTTGTTCAGTGAAGCGCGCCAGGCGCTGGATGCGGAGAAAGAGGCATGAAGATCCTCAGTTTGCGGTTAAAAAACCTCAACTCGCTGAAAGGCGAATGGAAAATCGACTTTACCGAAGAGCCGTTCGCCAGCAACGGTTTGTTCGCCATTACCGGCGCGACGGGCGCAGGGAAAACCACCCTGCTCGATGCTATTTGTCTGGCGCTGTACCACGAAACACCGCGCCTTAGCACCCTGTCACAATCGCAAAACGATCTGATGACCCGCGATACTGCCGAGTGCCTGGCGGAAGTGGAATTTGAAGTAAAAGGCATTGCTTACCGCGCTTTCTGGAGCCAGAGCCGCGCGCGCGGTCAGGCAGATGGCAATCTGCAAGCACCGCGCGTCGAGCTGGCGACCTGCGCCGACGGCAAAATCCTCGCCGATAAAGTCAAAGATAAACTCGATCTCACCGCCTCATTAACCGGGCTGGACTACGGCCGCTTTACCCGCTCAATGCTGCTGTCGCAGGGGCAATTTGCCGCGTTTCTCAATGCCAAACCGCGCGAGCGCGCCGAGCTGCTGGAAGAGCTGACGGGCACGGAAATCTATGGCCAGATTTCGGCCATGGTGTTTGAGAAACATAAAGCGGCCAAAACCCGGCTGGAACAGCTACAGGCGCAGGCGGAAGGCGTGGTGCTGCTCAACGATGAACAGCGCCAGCAACTGAGTACAGGTTTGCAGGCGCTTACTGACGAAGAAAAAACGCTGCTGGCCGGGCAACAAACCACGCAGGCACAGGCGCAATGGCTAAACCGAGAAGCCGAACTTCGTGCCGCGCTCGGACGGGCGCAAGCCGCGCAGGTGCAGGCGCAGCAGGCGCTGGCTGCCGCGCAGCCGCAACTGGCGCGGCTTGCCCTGGCGCAACCGGCTTTGCAGTTACGTCCGCTGTGGGAACGTCTTGAAGAGCAACATAAAGCGCTGGCCCGTACCCGCAGCCAGAGTGAAGAAGTAAATACTCGCTTACATGCCAGCCTGTTGCAGCGCGCGCGTATCCGCGCAACCGCCGTCGAGAAGCATGCCGTTCTGCTGGGCAGTCAAAAAACGGTTGCCAGCTGGCTGGCCGAACATGCCCGCTTCCAGCGTTGGCACAGCGAACTGACCGGCTGGCGCGTGCTGTTTAACCAGTTGGAAGAGGAGAAAAAGCAGTGGCAAAGCCTGCAACAGCGCGTGCTGACCCATCAGCAGAAACTGCAAACGCTGCCGGAAGCCACGCTGGAACTGACGGCGGAAGAGACGGCTGCGGCGATGGCGCAGTGCGCACAGCATCGCCCGCTACGCCAACAGCTTGCCGCCCTGCACGCCCGCTTCGCTCCGCTGCGCAAGCAACTGAGCCTGCGTCAGCAAAGCCTGCGGGATCTGCAAGCCGAGCAGGAAAAGCTCAACGCCGAGCGGGAACAAAAACGCGCGTTGTATAAAGAAAAAAACCAGTTGCTGACGGAAGTCACCACCATCTGCGAGCTGGAAAACACCATCAAAAGTCTGGAGAGCGAGCGCGCGCGCCTGCAGGCGGGTCAGCCCTGTCCGCTGTGTGGCGCCACGGAACATCCGGCGGTTGCGCACTACCAGACGATCGAGCCAGGCGTGAACCAGTCTCGCCGTCAGTTGCTGTTTGACGAAGTGCAGAAGGTAAAAGAAGAAGGCGTGGCGCTGGGCGAGCGGCTGAAAGGCATAGCTGAACGTTATGAAAAAGACGAGCGCGAAGTCCGCTCGCTTCAACAGGATGAACAAACGGGATTGCAGGAGTGGGTTACGCTGTGCGAGCAGTTGAATGTCTCGCTGGATCCGCACCGTGAATTGACCAGTTGGCAAAGCGCGCAGGATGCGTATGAACACCAGCTCTATCTGCACAACCAGCGCCAGACATTACTTTTTCAAATCAACGAACTGCAACAGCAGAGCGAACAATACCAGCAGGCAGTCACCACCCGTCGCGACACGCTGGCTGCGGCGCTGCAACAACTGGATCTGACTCTGCCACCGGAAGGCGAAGAAGCCGCATGGCTGGCGGCGCGCGCGCAGGAAGCGGAGCAATGGCAACAGCAGCAGCAACAGCAGATCGCGCTGCAAGAGCAAATCACCCAGCTTACGCCCATCCTCGATACGCTGCCCACCGACGAAACGCCCGCCGAAGCGCAAAACGTGGCGCTGGAAGGCTGGCGCCAGGTGCATGACGACTGCGTGTCGCTGCGAAGCCAATGGCAAACCCTGCATCAGCAACTGGCGCAGGAGAGCGAAACGGCTGAAGCGCTGGAGAAACAGTTCCTTGCGGCGCTGGAAAACAGCGTCTTTGCCGATAAACACGCGTTTCTCAGCGCACTGCTTTCCGATGACGAACACCAGCGGCTGGAGCAGTTGCGTCAGAAGCTCGACGCCGATTGCCAGCAGAAACAGGCGCTGGCAGCCAGCGCCGAACAAGCCGTTGCCGCCCATCGGGCGCAGCCGCCTGCCGGGCTGGAGGAAAATGCCACAGCCGACAGCATCGCGCAGGCGCTGGAACAGGTTTCGCGTCAACTGCGTGAAAACACCACCCGCCAGGGGGAACTTCGCCAGCAGTTAAAACAGGATGCCGATAACCGTACGCGCCAGCAGGCAGTGTTGCAGGAGATCGGGCGGGCCAGCGCGCTGTATGACGACTGGGGTCATCTCAATGCGCTTATCGGCTCGAAAGAGGGAGATAAATTCCGCAAATTCGCGCAGGGTCTGACGCTGGATAATCTTGTCTGGCTGGCGAACAACCAGCTCACGCGTCTGCATGGTCGTTACCTGCTGAAACGCAAAGCCAGCGAGGCGCTGGAACTGGAAGTGGTGGATACCTGGCAGGCGGATGCGGTGCGCGATACGCGTACGCTCTCCGGCGGTGAAAGCTTCCTTGTCAGCCTTGCGCTGGCGCTGGCGCTGTCGGATTTGGTCAGCCATAAAACCCGCATCGATTCGCTGTTCCTTGATGAAGGCTTTGGCACACTGGATAGCGAAACGCTGGATACCGCGCTCGACGCCCTCGATGCGCTGAATGCCAGTGGCAAAACCATCGGCGTGATCAGCCACGTAGAAGCGATGAAAGAGCGGATCCCGGTGCAGATCAAGGTGAAGAAAATCAACGGGCTGGGTTACAGCAAGCTCGACGGAAAATATGCGGTTTCGTAGATATTACGCCGTTGCGCAGGCCAGATAGCGCTGACGCTTATCCGGCCTGCGAAGCCACTATTCCGTCTGCGGTTTTACTCGCCCTGCGGCCACAGCCAGGCCGCGCCGCGCACGCCGCTGGAATCGCCGTGCAGCGCTTTACGGATCGGCGTTTCGCATTCGCCGCCAAACACCCAGTTGCGCACCAGTACAGGAACGGTCTGGTACAGCCTGTCGACATTGCTCATGCCGCCGCCGAGGACAATCACATCCGGATCGAGAATATTGACTACGTGCGCCAGCGACTTCGCCAGCCGCAACTCGTAGCGGCTGAGCGCCAGTTCAGCCACCGCATCCTGCTCGCCGACCAGACGCATAATCTCATTACCTTTTAGCGCATTACCGCTTAAGCGCTGGTAATCCGTGGCAAAGCCGGTGCCGGAGATAAAGGTTTCGATACAGCCTTGCTTGCCGCAGTAACAGGGCACTTCGGCGCGATATCGCAGCTCGTCATCATCCATCCACGGCAGCGGATTATGCCCCCACTCGCCCGCCGTGCCGTTGCCACCGGTGTGCACATGCCCGTTGATCGCCACGCCGGAACCGCAACCGGTGCCAATGATCACCGCGAACACCGTTTGCGCCCCGGCCGCTGCGCCATCCACCGCTTCGGACACAGCCAGGCAGTTGGCATCGTTCGCCAGCCGCACTTCCCGCTGCAGTCGCTGGCTTAAATCTTTGTCGAACGGTTTACCGTTCAGCCAGGTGGAGTTGGCGTTTTTCACCACCCCGGTATAGGGCGAAATGGAACCGGGGATCCCCATGCCGACGGTTCCCCGCTGGCCGGTCTCTTTTTCCGCCAGATCCACCAGCGTCGCAATCAACTCTATGGTTTGCAGATAGTCGCGCGGCGTGGCCTGCCGATGGCGGAAAAGCTCTTCGCCGCCATCGCCCAGCGCAATAATCTCTGTTTTTGTACCACCTAAATCGATACCGATACGCACATCAAACTCCTCATGGTGGACCACGCATTAGCAATGCAAGGCGGACAACAATTCGCTATCATGCCCGCTGCATTTAACGACAAGGCCGTGGAAAAAAATCATGCTGTGGTTCAAAAATTTAATGGTATACCGTCTCAGCCGCGATGTGGCGCTGCGAGCGGAAGAGATGGAAAAACAGCTTGCCCCACTATCGTTTACTCCATGCGGTAGTCAGGATATGGCGAAAACCGGATGGGTTCCACCGATGGGTTCACACAGCGACGCGCTGACCCATACCGCCAATGGTCAGATTATTATCTGCGCCCGTAAAGAAGAAAAAATTCTGCCGACGCCGGTGGTTAAACAGGCGCTGGAAGCGAAAATCTCCCGTCTTGAAGCCGAACAGGGCCGCAAGCTGAAGAAAACGGAAAAAGATTCGCTGAAGGATGAAGTACTGCATTCGCTGCTGCCGCGCGCGTTTAGTCGTTTCAGCCAGACCATGATGTGGATCGACACCGTTAACGGTTTAATTATGGTTGACTGCGCCAGCGCCAAAAAAGCGGAAGATACGCTGGCGCTGCTGCGTAAAAGCCTCGGTTCGCTGCCGGTTGTGCCACTGGCGCTGGAAAACCCGATTGAACTGACGCTGACCGAGTGGGTACGTTCCGGCAACGTGGCGCAGGGCTTCCAACTGCTGGATGAAGCAGAACTGAAAGCGATGCTGGAAGATGGCGGCGTGATCCGCGCGAAAAAGCAGGATCTGGTGAGCGATGAAATCGCGGTACATATTGAAGCCGGGAAAGTGGTAACCAAACTGGCGCTCGACTGGCAGCAGCGCATCCAGTTCATGATTTGCGACGACGGTTCAGTAAAACGCCTGAAGTTTTGCGACGAGATCCGCGATCAGAACGAAGATATCGACCGTGAAGATTACGCCCAGCGCTTTGATGCCGATTTTATTCTGATGACCGGCGAGCTGGCAGCGTTGATTCAAAATCTGGTGGAAGGTTTGGGCGGCGAAGCTCAGCGCTGAGTGTTCAGCAAAAGAGAAACGCCCGGGTTTTCCGGGCGTTTTGCATTACAGGTAGCGGCAGAGATAGGAGCTCGGCTCGGCGACCTGCAAATGGAATTCACTCTGGCCAGGCACATTGAATACTTCACCCGCCGTGTAAGTTTTCCACTCGGTTTCCCCTGGCAGCAAAACATTCAGCGCCCCGCTGACCACCGTCATCTCTTCCGGCTGCGCGGTACCAAATGTGTATTCCCCTTCCGCCATTACACCCACGCTGGCACGGCCAGTGCTGCTGCTGGTAAAACCAATGGATTTCACTTTACCGGAAAAGTATTCGTTACTTTGAAGCATGACTGGCCCTTATAAAGAAAATGTATGAAAAGCCACTATAGGGGCCGGGATTCACTTCTGTCACGCAAAATTGCACAGCGCTGCGACTAGACAAGCAGTTCAGATGCGAGGCGCGCCACCAGTACGTTAGACAATAATACCGGGACATCCAGCGCCTTCTGGAGCAAATCACGGTGCTGCTGATGGAAGCCAAGACAATCCAGCATCAACACATCCGCACCGCGCTCCAGCAACGCTCGCCCGGCATCAATAAATTCTCTTTCTGTCGCGAGGAAAGGATGCGCCAGTTCGTAATAAGGCTCTTTTTCCAGAACCGTCCACTTTTTCTTCTGCTGCGCCATCAGTTCCGGTACCGGAACAATTACCCCCACCTGATGCCCGTCGACAATTGACGCCACCAGCGGCGGAATAATGCGCTGCGGTTCGACTAAAATCGCATTGCGCGTTACAAATCCCCGGATATCGGCGGTGCTCATTAGCAGAATGACATCGTAGCCCTGGTTATCCAGCACTTCGATAACGCTCTGCAAATCACGCTCCACCCTGGCACGGGAGACCATGCCGAGGCTGTCATCGCGCAACTGCGTCGGAATCGCGAACTCGCCAGCTTCTGCGCCGTACTCCTCACGCACCTCTTGTGGGTCCATCTTCCCCAGCAGGCTGATATGCGTGATCTGCTGCTCTGAAATATGCTCCGTCAGGAGCGGTAAAATTGCTTGCACCGGCACTACACCAATGGTCAGGATCGCCAAAGTTGCACTCATTTCTACTTCCCGCCTTTCAATACTACTCGTTCTTATTTGCTCTCTTTACACGGCAGTACAGCTTATGCCGTGTAAAGAGAACATCACACTCCCGCGTTCAAATAAATTCCAGCAACCATGCAATAGTAACCGTTGAGCGAGGTTAAGCCAGTCAAAAAATGTGATGTAAGTCCGTTTCTGTAATGTTCAGGCGTTCAGTCAGAATAATCGTCGCCCGACTTAGCTTTTGTCAGGATCTTCATAACGCCTTTTGGCGTCGAGCGCTTCCTGCTCGGTGGGATGTTCGCTGATCAAGGAATCCGGTTTCGGATGATCGGCGCGTAGTTGATACCAGGTAACGGTCTGGTTTCCCGTGCCTTTTTCAATCGCAACAATGCGGGCTTCACGCGGATAAGGCGGTTTTGTCGGCATAGCTCTTCCTCATTTTCCGGTCGAGCTATAAGTATAGACAATCGTTTCGCTAACTGGCGCGCGCCAGCTGTAATGCCGCCTCAATATCAGACACCACCTGGTTGGGCGACTGCGCCGCATTCACCACGTGGTGCGCCGCTTCGCGATAGAGTGCATCGCGCAGCGCCAGCACTTCGCTAACCTCTTCGCTAATCGGCTTGCCGGTCAGCGTCGGTCGCTGTCCCTCTTCCGGAAAGGCTTCCAGCCTGTCCGCCAGCACCGCAACAGGCGCGCAAAGGTAAACGACGATGCCTTTTTCGCGCATAAAGTGCCGATTATATTCACTTAAAATAATACCGCCGCCAGTGGCAATCACCCGCGCGGGCGCGGTGACGGCTTTCAGCGCGTCGGTTTCCCGGGCGCGGAACGCCTCCCACCCGTCACGGGCAACAATATCCGCGATGGTCTGTTGAGACGTTTCCTGTAACCAGAAATCGGTATCGATAAATTGACATCCCTGCGCCAGCGCCAGCGCCTGGCCCACAGTGGTTTTACCGCAACCGCGTGCGCCGACTAAAAAAATGGGTAGCGTCATGAGCAGGTGTTCCCTCCAGGTCCCACGCGAGGAGGGACGGAAAATAAGACAGCGATGATATCATCAAGCTAGTACAATACTAATCGTAAAAATAACGTTACACATTAATGTCGCTCAGGGCGCGGACTACAAATAAAACCTGATTTGACCCAGGTTCGACCTGTAAAGATTCCGTGGCGACAGTGTAGCGGCAACCTTACTGAATCTACTTAAGACTGGCAAGCCCGCGAAACGGCAAACAGTAGCATATCCTGCCTGCCGGTGCCGAATTTACTCCGGCTGACGGCGTTTAACCTCCAGCAGCCATTTATCAAGCTGGGCGGCAAACTGCTGCCGATCCCGCTGCGACAGGCTATCCGGGCCACCGGTCTGAATCCCGCTGGCGCGCAGCGTATCCATAAAGTCGCGCATCGTCAGTTTTTCGCGGATTGTCGCTTCAGTATAGCGTTCGCCACGCGGGTTCAACGCTGCCGCACCTTTGGCCAGCACTTCCGCCGCCAGCGGAATATCAGCGGTAATCACCAGATCACCAGCCTCGCACAGCCGCACAATTTCGTTATCGGCCACGTCAAACCCCGCCGGAACGCGCAGCGAGCGGATGATACGCGACGGCGGCACGCGGATATTCTGGTTCGCCACCAGCGTCAGCGGCGTCTGCGTGCGCTCGGCGGCGCGGAATAAAATTTCTTTAATCACATTCGGACAAGCGTCCGCATCAACCCAAATCGCCATTCTCGCTCCTCAGTTGGTGGCGCATTGTCGCTTTAATTTTCCCCAGGGGAAAGCAGAGATCTTTTAGCTTTAGCCCTGATTGCCATTCCACGTTAAGCTATACGCCACACACAATGACAAGCAAAAGAGACAAACGTGATGGAGAAGAAAATCGGTTTTATCGGCTGCGGCAATATGGGCAAGGCGATTCTCGGCGGGCTGATTGCCAGTGGGCAGGTGCTGCCAGGACAGATTTGGGTCTATACCCCGTCGCCAGATAAAGTGGCCGCTCTGCACGATCAGTTTGGTATTAACGCCGCGCAAAGTGCACAGGAAGTGGCGCAGATTGCCGATATCGTCTTCGGCGCGGTGAAACCGAACATCATGGTGAAAGTGTTGGGCGAAATCGCCTCCAGCCTGAATAAAGAGACGCTGGTGGTGTCGATTGCTGCAGGCGTGACGCTCGATCAGCTGGCGCGCGCGCTTGGTCACGATCGCAAAATTGTACGTGCGATGCCCAATACCCCGTCGCTGGTCAATGCGGGCATGACCTCTATTACCCCTAACGCGCTGGTCACGCCGGAAGATACGGCAGACGTGCTGAATATTTTCCGCTGCTTTGGCGAAGCGGAAGTGATTGCCGAAGCGATGATCCATCCGGTTGTCGGCGTGAGCGGTTCTGCGCCCGCCTATGTCTTTATGTTTATCGAAGCAATGGCCGATGCCGCCGTGCTGGGCGGTATGCCGCGTGCGCAGGCCTATAAATTTGCCGCGCAGGCGGTGATGGGTTCCGCGAAGATGGTGCTGGAAACCGGAAAGCACCCCGGCGAGTTAAAAGATATGGTCTGCTCGCCTGGCGGTACCACCATTGAAGCGGTCAAAGTGCTGGAAGAGCGCGGTTTCCGCGCTGCGGTGATTGAGGCGATGGAAGCCTGCATGAACAAGTCAGAAAAACTGAGCAAATAACCGCTGCCCTCTCCCTGGCAGGAGAGGGCGCAGTCTTGTCAGGCCAGCAGTTCGCTGGCCGTTTTCATGCTGAGGGGCTTTTGCATCTTCAACAGCAATCCCGCAGTGGCGCTGTTCTCACCGCAGCTCAGCACCGCTTTCAGCATGCCCTCTTCGCCGTACAACACGGCAAAACGTTTGTCGTCAAACGAGCCGAGCATTTTCATGCTATCCCACTCGCGGGTGTAACCCAGGTATTCGAAGCGGTTACCGTATTGCATGGTCCAGAAAAACGGTACCCGATCAAACGGACGGTGTTCACCAAGCATATTGAGGGCGGCCACCCTTCCCTGCTGTTGCGCCACGCGCCAGTGCTCAATACGTCGACGCCCTTCCGGCGCCGGGTAGCTGGCAATATCGCCGACGGCCCAGACATCCGGCGCTGCGCTGAGGGTTTCATCCACGGTCAGGCTGCCGTCCTGTTCATGATGCAGATCGTGCGCCAGCCCGGTAGCAGGCTGTACGCCCGTGGCGAAAACCACCACATGCGCGGGCAACGTGCGGCCATTTTTCAGCGTCACGCCTTGTACGTGGCCGTTGCCTTCCAGCGCCACCGGCTCGCCGGTGACAAATTTCACGCCGTTTTGTTGATGCAGATTTAAAAAGCGCTGGCCGATCTCTTCGCCAAATTGCGGCACAAACGGCAGAGCATGACGCGACACTACCGTGACATCGATATCCTGATTGCGCAGCGCGGCTGCCAGCTCCATCGCAATAAAGCTGTTGCCGATCACCACCAGTTGCTGCTCCTGTTCGACTTCATTGAGCAGTATCTGCGCCTGGTGGATATCGCGCAGCACATGAACACCCGCCAGATGGTTGCCGGGGATCTCCGGCCATACTGGCTGCCCGCCGGTGGCCAGCAGCAATTTGTCGAAAGCAACGTGACGGCCATTCGCCAGCGTCAGTTGATGCCCTTCGCAATCAAGGTCGGTCACCTCTTCGCGCAGGCTTTCCACGCCGGGCTGGTTGTAAAAGGCATCGTCGAGAATATGCGGGACTTCGCTGATCTTCATCTTCCCGGCGGGGACAAATTTACTGAGCGCCGTGCGGTCATAAGGCGCGCTGTCCTCTTTATCAATCAGGATCAGATGACCATTAAAGCCGGCATCACGCAGGGTGATTGCCGCCGCGCTGCCTGCCGCGCCGGTACCAAGGATCACCGCCGTTTGCGGACGATCACCACGGATCAGCGTATGGCTGGCAGGCGAGAGCGCGCGCGGGCTGACCAGAACACGGTTCCCTTCAAGGGTGACCGGATATTGTTTGAGGCTTTTCAGCGCCAGCGGCTCGCGCCACTCACCATTGGTGATATCAAAGTTGGCTTTATGCCAGGGGCAAACCAGTTTGCCATCGCACACCGCGCCCTGCTCCAGCGGCGCGCCAGCATGCGGACATTTACTTTGAAAGGCGCGTACCTGCGCAAGTGTACGGATAAGGATCATTGACGTCCCGGCGACATCAACTTTCACCGGCTGGTTTTCCGGCAGGGAATTCAAATCAGTAACGTATTGATAATTCATATTTTTTCTCCCGGATCAGTGTTGCAAAAACGGGCGTAACGCCGGACAGCGCACAACCGCCAAGAGAGATCAAAGCGAAACATTGCTCACCGTTTAAGCCTGGCAGAGATTGAGGAACGGGCAATAAGAACGCGGGAGGAAGGGTAAAAGGGTGAGCGAAGTGGAACGCCCACCCGGCTAAATTACTGCGTTTTTTTCAGGCAGCCGCTCATGAATTTGCTGCGATCTTCGCCTTTCAGCGATTGCTGCGTCGCCTGCACATTACATTCGCGCATCCGCTGCTGTTGCGGCGTCAGGCTTTTTTGCCCCGGCTCCGTTTTGGTGTTTTTCAGGCAGTTGCTCATAAACGTCTTACGGGCATCACCTGTCAGGGTTTGGGTCTTGGCTTGTTGATTACAAAGCGTCATACGTTGTTGTTGCGGGGTCAGTGTTTTTTCCGCCGCGCTGAGCGCGCCGACAAACAACAGACCAAAGATGAGGGTAACCAGAACTGTTATTTTCATCGCTCCATCCTTCTGTCAAAGTGACCCTTTAAGGATGGTCTTAATTACTGAAAAAACCACCCGGCAGCAAAGATTTACCGCCGGGCAGCCGTTACTTCAGGTTCAGTGCCGATTTCATGGTGTAGAACAGATCGGTCTGATCGGTTAACCCCACGACATTACCAGCATGCGGGCCATAAGCCGCAATGCGGACTTGCGTACCGGTGTGCTCCATCGACTCCTCTTCCGAGTTGCCGTAGGTTATCGCCATCACTGCGCCATCTTTGGTATTCAGCGCCTGGCTCAGCCCCGGCGCTTTGGTATCCGCCGGGATAATCTGGCTGGCGTGCGCATGATCGGCAGTCACAATCACCAGCGTATTGCCGTCTTTTTTCGCAAATTCCAGCGCCTTCTGTACCGCTTCATCCAGATCGACAGTTTCACCAATCTGACCGCACGGATTCGCCGCGTGATCCTGTTTATCGATAGACGCGCCTTCCACCTGCAGGAAGAAGCCCTTCTCGTTTTTGCTCAGCAGATCAATGGCCTTTTCGGTCATTGCCGCCAGCGTCGGTACGCTGTCGGTACGTTTGGCATTCGGCGTACAGGTCACGGCGGGTTTGTCGAGATTGCCGTGCAGCGACGCTTTCGGCCCTTCCCAGCGAACCGGCATATTGCCATCGGCGAAGAGGCCGAGCAGCGGTTTATCCTGGTTCGCTTCGCTAATGGCCGCCAGCGCAGAGGCATCGCTCACCATCTGGTAACCACGGGCCTGAGCCTGCTCGCGCAGCGTTTTCCCTTGCCATTTGCCCGCCGTCGCGGTTTCGCTGAAGGTTTTCGCGCCGCCGCCCAGCGTCACATCCACGCGGGTATTCAGCAATTGCTCGGTGATCGAGCCTTTACCGCCCTTTTCCAGCGCGTTGAGGGCGCATTTTTCGCTGGTCACCGTCGGGCCGTAGCAGCGACGGGAGATCACATGCGAAACCAGCGCCGCCGGGGTGGCATCCTGCAATTCAGCGGTAGAGACGTTGCCGGTCGCCAGCCCCGCCGCTTTCGCCATCTCGAGGATGGTCATATGATCTTTTTCATGAATATCGACGCCGAGCGCGCCGTTGTAGGTTTTGACGCCGGTGCTCCAGGCAGTGGCCGAGGCGGCTGAATCCGTCACGTAGTCCGGTTTACCGGTTTTTTTGTCCAGCGCGTAGTGCGTGTACTGGCCGGTTAACGGTAATGCGTCGATCCCTTTGAAATACCCACCAGCGCCTTCGGCATAATTTCGTGCGGCGGTTATTTCTGAATCGCCCATGCCATCACCAATTAACAAAATAATATTTTTGGCGGGCTTATCGATGAGCGAATCACGTAGTGCAGCGGTTTGATCGGCAGTCAGACGACGCGCGCCGCCAGGCGTGGAAATATCGCCCTGAGCAGCACGATGTTCGAGAACGGAGGTATCCGTTGTTTCTGCATAAATAACAGAGGTAAAAAACACGGGTAATAATGCGAGGTATAATGCGCTCTGTTTCACTTTAATATTCTCCATGTACAAATACTTAAAGAAAATAAAACAGAGCGACTATAGGCAGCGCGTATGACAGCCAGATGACAGCGGCGGAGGGCCAGAAATTTAGCTACGCGGATGCCTTAAAAGCTTCTTTAGGTACTGTTGCAGCAACTCCGTGTCCTGATCGGTAACGTGCGTTCCCGGTCTGACTTCGTCCAGCGCGCCTTCAATACTTTGAATCAGCGCCTGTTGCTCAGAGGCGGCCATTTGACGCAACAGCGCAGTCACCACAATCTCCAGTGCTTCTACCTGGGCGACCAGCTCTTTCGACTCCTCTTCTTTTTCTGCAAGCTTAACCAACAACTCAGCAATGAGATTCTTCATAGCGCGATTTCCTTATGTGAGGTGGAAAGACGTTAGCACTCCATTCTGATGTTGCAAAGAAAATACATCTCTTATTTTTGTGCATTTTTTCACACTCCTTAAACACACAAAAATAAAAGGGGTAACGAAACGTTTCTCTGGATATTTAAGCCAAACCAATTAATTTGTTAGTGGAGCTAAAAAAGAAAACGAAACGGCTGAAGCGTTATTTTATATAAGTAATAATTATAGTAAGGCCGAAAAACAATTTTCGGCCCGTTTGCAGAATTAGCGTTTCACCCGGCGAAATGCCAGCGCCAATTGCCAGAAATTAATCAGTACCACCACGGCGGTAGCGATAAATACCCAACGGAAACCCGCCATTGCCGATACCGATGCGCCCATTAACGGCCCGGCGACATTTCCCAGATACATAAACGACTGGTTATAACCAAAGATACGTCCGGTCACCTGATCGCTGGAGTATTTCAGCAACAGCGTCTGCACCGCCGGCAGCATGGCGCCATCGGCAAAGCCGAGCATAAAGCGCAGAATACCAAGCTGTAGCGGCGAGGTGACAAACGACATAGCGAAGAACAGCACCACCGCGCAAGCCAGCGTGCCCATCAAAATACGTGAAGTGCCTATCCGGTCGCCCAGTTTGCCAAGGCGCGGTGCAGAAAGCAGCGCTGAAACACCGGGTACAGCGGCGATCAATCCGCTGAGAAAAGCAATATTGGTGGTATGCGGCGACAGCGACTGAATAAACAGGGCGAGGATCGGGCCGATAGAACCGTTACACAACTGAATCACCATAGTGGTGATAAACAGACTGATAACCAGCGCCGGATAAGGCAAGGTGGAGAACACCGCTTTACCGCTCAGCCGCTCACCCTTTTTCACCGTCGGGCGCACGCCCTCTTTAATCAGAAACAGCGTGACCAGAAAGCTCACAATTAACAACAGCGCGGTGATGATAAACACGATGCGCAACCCTAAATGGTCAGCCAGAAAACCGCCCATCAGCGGCCCGCCAATCACGCCGCTGATCTGTGCGGTTGAGAGCGTACTCAACGCCCAGCCGCTGCGCTCGCGCGGGACTTGCGATGCCACCAGCGCCATCGCATTCGGAATATAACCGGAAGTCAGCCCCATGATGCCGCGCAGGATCAGCAACTGCCAGACGTTAGTAGCAAATGCCTGCAACAGAATGGCGATCGCCATGCCCAACGAGGCGCGCAACAACATCAGCTTGCGCCCTTTGCGATCCGCAAGGCTCCCCCACATCGGCGACACAATGGCAGAGACGAGAAAGGTCACGCTGAACGTCAGCCCTGACCACATCGACAGCGCTTCGTGCGAGGTCACGCCCAACTGCGCAACGTATAACGGCAAAAATGGCAAAATTTGACTGATAGCGAGGCCGGTGAAAAAACAGCCGAACCACACCGAGATAAGATTGACCTTCCAGGATTCCATAAGTACGGGTATTTGTTGAAGTTTTGACAAACAGCGCACAGGTTAACAAGAATGCGCCACGGATGAGTCACCAGAGATGCGGTTACGGCGAATTCGGTGTTTTATCTGTCCCTCATCGCTCACCGCCACAGCGTGCGCATAAAAACCCTGCTCTTACAGTGGATTATGCTTAGCGACAGAGCCCGAAACCGCGCATCCCAAGATGAAAATGGTTGGCATGAGCGGCATTGTATTCGGGTCCCAGACTATTGCCATAATAGCTGCAACTGGCGCTCAGCATCGCCCGTAACCACGGCGCTGTTTCAGGCTGCCGCCAGCCATTGAGCACCGTCACCCGCTGGCCATCCGCCAGACGAAAGGCACTCAGATCCAGCGCTTCAGCGCTGGCATGCTCGCTACGCCGCGCATCAGCACGATTATAGATGTTGCGGCACGCGTAGCTGCCCAGATGGTCGATCTGGCGCAGCGGCTGGCCGGTAAAATGTTCAGTCAGTGGCCGCGCCTGCTGTTCGATAAACAACGCGGAACTGAGCGCCAGCGGGCAGCTCGCCAGAAAACTGCTGCTCAGTTTCACCACACCGAAATCACGCACCCGTACCACATCGGTTAACGGGCAGCAGCCGCCGCTGTTCGCTACCGCAACAGAGGTCACAAGCCGCTGCTGATTGGCCTGCGCCAGCAGCGCGGCACAGGCAGACGGCGACAGGCGGCGTAACTTAAACTGAGTGATGCGTCCCGGCGGATCGCTCAACTGTAGCGGTGCGAAGGGATTGTAATAAGACGGTAAATAGCGATAACCCACCAGCATCAGCGCCAGCAGAGTACATACAACGATCAGGCTCTTTACGCGCACGTCTCCCCCTCAGTTTTCCTCAAAACATTATGGCAGAAGGCCGCGAATCGTGCGTTTCGTCGTGCTATGGTATGTGTTTTGTGAATAAGTGTGGGTGAACGTAGAAATGGCAAAACTGCGGGTAGGGGTCGTCTTCGGCGGCAAATCAGCGGAACACGAGGTGTCGTTACAGTCAGCAAAAAATATTGTCGATGCCATGGATAAGTCGCGCTTTGAGGTTATGCTGCTGGGGATTGATAAACAGGGTCAATGGCATATCAGCGATGCGAATAATTACCTGCTTAACGCCAGCGATCCGGCGCGTATTGCGCTGAATCCGTCGCAAAACAGCGTGGCGCTGGTGCCGGGCAACACCGCGCAGCAGCTTATTCAGGCGCAAAACAGCGCGCCGCTACCGGATGTTGATGTGATTTTCCCTATCGTCCACGGTACGTTGGGCGAAGATGGCACCTTGCAGGGCATGCTGCGTCTGGCAAACCTGCCGTTTGTCGGCTCCGACGTGCTCGCTTCGGCGGCCTGCATGGATAAAGATGTCACCAAGCGTTTGCTGCGCGATGCCGGATTAGCTGTCGCGCCATTTATCACCCTGACGCGCGCCAATCGTCAGCAGATCGCCTTTAGCGACGTCGAAGCGCAGCTCGGCCTGCCGCTGTTTGTCAAACCGGCCAACCAGGGCTCGTCCGTTGGCGTCAGCAAAGTGACCAGCGAAGCGCAATATCATGAAGCGGTGCGCCTGGCGTTTGAGTTCGACAAAAAAGTGATCGTTGAGAAAGGCATCAAAGGCCGCGAGATCGAATGCGCGGTGCTCGGCAATGACGATCCGCAAGCCAGCACCTGCGGCGAAATCGTGCTGCACAGCGAGTTCTACGCTTACGACACCAAATACATTGATGAAAACGGCGCGCAGGTGGTAGTGCCTGCGGATATCGCGCCGGAGATCAACGACAAGATCCGTCAGATTGCGGTACAGGCGTACCAAACGCTTGGCTGTGAAGGGATGGCGCGCGTCGATGTGTTCCTGACGCCGGACAACGAAGTCGTTATCAATGAGATCAACACGCTGCCGGGATTTACCAACATCAGCATGTATCCAAAACTGTGGCAGGCGAGCGGCATCAGCTATCCTGATCTGATCACCCGCCTGATTGAGCTGGCTATTGCGCGCCATCAGGTAAACAGCACGCTGAAAATTTCCGTCAACGGTTAAGCATCACTTTGGCTTATCCGCCGCCTCCTCCTCTTCCGGGCGGCGGCGGATAATTAACCCGGCCAGCCAAAAGCCAATCACCCAGGTCACCAGCCCGACGGCATAGGTTTGCCAGCCTTTGGCCTCAAACCCCAGCAGGCCCACGACCCCATTCAGAATAAAAATCAACCCAATCGCAAACGCGTAATAGTGCCAGTCACGGCGTATTTTCGCAGGCAGCTTCATGACAACTCCGGCAGTCAAAAAGGCATCATCGCATAGCCTGTCTTTCAGGTCTGTGTGATGTATGGAAAATCTGAAATGTTACTTGAGTAATGAAAACGTTACAAAAATGTGAGCACCAACAAAAATCACTTAACCGGAATCCTTCCCGGAGGGAAATTATCACCATTCTGATGTTGACAACAGGGCGCAACTGTCACACTTAGCCTGAATTCTGACCAGCACCCGCTGCTGCATCACTGAAAGGTAAGCAACAAATTGAGTAAAGAGTACCGGAGGTCTTATGGCTGATTTTTCCCTGTCAAAACCCTTCACGGGCGTGAAAAAACGTGATGCCTCAAGGCCAGGCAATATGGCTTATGCCGTGTTTGTCCTGCTCTGCTTCTGGGCTGGCGCGCAGTTGTTGAACCTGCTGGTACACGCGCCGGGTGTGTTCGAAAGATTGATGCAGGTTCAGGATGCCTCCCGCCCCCACGTTGAACTGGGGTTTGGCGTCGGCACGCTGTTTGGCCTCGTGCCGTTCCTTGTGGGAAGCGCATTGTTGGGTGTCATCGGCCTTTTCCTGCGCTGGCGGCGACACCACTCACGTTAATTCTGCGCCATACAGGCAGCCCGACGATCGTCGACGCGCTTCGCAAACCATGCTGTTGTCAGGTTGCGCGTGATCTTCGGGCTTTCTAACTGGATCCCCGGCAAAATCTCTCTCGGCAGCGTTTTCCCGCTTTTCTGTTCCGCCAGACGATAAACTTCACGGTACAGCTTCGTCTCTTCAAACTTCTGGCTGTCGCCGCGCTCTAGTTGACGGCGAATATCGCGATCGCTCATCCCCAGTTTCGGCCCGAGCTTTCTTACCGCCTGTTCCGTCGCGCCCGTATCGCTGCTGCCGTAAAGGATCACATCGCCATCCAGCGCCAGTTTCACGCCGGTCGCTTTGCTGACTGCATTCTGGAACGCCGCATTGCGGCTGGCGTACAACCCGGCGTTAAAGTCGGCGAAACGGTAAATCGGCGCGCTGTAACTGGCGGGATAATTCAGGAGATGGTAAGTGCCGAACCACAAACCCCCGCGACGGCTGAAAACTTCCTGGCGTACCGTGCCGTCCATCTTCCACGGATAACCCTCGGTGTGCTGCTCGGCAAACGCCACGCTGATTTGCATCGGCCCGCCGGTACGCACCGGATTGAAGGAACCAAACAGCTTCTGCCCCATCGGCACCATATTGATAAAGTCGTCAAAAATGGCGCTCAGCTCTTTTTCCGTTCTGACGTTATCCAGCCGCTCGCTGTAGCTTTTGCCGTTTGGCGAAGGGATTTTCAGGGCGGTATGCACCAGCAATGGCGGAATGTGCATCCGCTGCGCGCGCTTATCGATCTCTTTCCAGGCGATTTTGTTCAGCCCCGGCACGACCGGATCGGCCTGATAGTTTGATTCCTGCTGCGCCACCGCCAGCACCGAGCAGATATTCTCCAGCGTCGGCGCCAGCTTCTGGCTGCTAAATGTGGTGGCGATATCCTGCGCCCAGGCATTGCGATCTTTCACGCTGGCGGGCATTTTCTGCCGCACCACGCTTGCCACATCCAACGGTTTCTTGCTCTCTTTTTCTTTCTCCGCTTCCCGCTGGGAAACCGGGCCTTGCGTGCTACAGCCGGCGAGGATCAAGGCCGCCAGCAGCCAGCCAAAACGGGGGACGAAAACCATAACGTTCCTTGTGTTAACCAAAACGGTGAGGCACAGGCACAATTTCCTGGCCGTTCAGTTCATACTCAAAACTGCGCAAACGTTTGTAGATGGACATCAGCTCCACCAGCGTCGTCCAGGAGGTGATCAAGTACTGGAACGAGCTGCGGACCTGATCGAAAACGTTGGTAATCTGATGCATCAGACCCAGCGTAATCGCACCCGCGGCAATAGTCGGAAACAGCATAATCAGACCAAAAACCACATCCACTTGCATATAGAGAATACGGGCGATGTTGAAATAGGTGTAGTGAAAATAGAGGCGGAAATAGTTGCGGCGCACAGCACTGAACAGTTCGGCAACGGTCGGCGGTTGCGCGCGCGAGGCATCATCTTCGCCGTAGACCAACTCTTTACGGTAGGCAGCTTCAACGCGCTGATTCTTAAATTGTAATCCAGGCAGGTTGATACCGATTAAGGCCAGCAACAGGGTGCCGAACAATGCCCAGCCCACGCCCGCAATCACCAGGCCGTAAGGAACATGTCCCACCAGCGGCAGCTCCTGCACATGTGGCGACAGCGCCACCAGCACCGGCAAAAACGCAATCAGCGTCATAATCGCATTGATAAAGCTGACGCCCATATCTTCCAGCGTCTGGGCAAAACGCATGGTGTCTTCCTGCACACGCTGCGCAGCCCCTTCGATATGGCGCAGATGCGCCCAGTGCGCCATATAGTATTCGTTCATCGCCGTACGCCAGCGGAACACATAGTGGCTAACGAAAAAGTTATTCAGCACCGCCACCGTCACGGCAATCAGCGCGATCCACAAGAAGACGCCAATCTCACTATAAAGCTGGCTCAAACTGACCTTGTTCGGCGCACTGAGCGCGGTTTGCACCAAATCGAAAAACGGCTGATACCAGGCATTGATGGCAACGTTCACCTCCACCAAAAACCAGGTCACAAAGACGATCAATGCCGTACCAAGTACCGACCAGTACTGCCAGCGGTGCGGCGAGGCGACAAACCAGCACAGCGCAAACAGACCGACGCAAACGGCATAATAAGCATAAAAAAGTAAAAAGCTAGGGCACCAGAAACGCGTTGCGCTGATCGGGACTTCCGCCGATGCGCCGGTTAAGCGCATTAACCAGCCCTCACCGCCAGCCTGCCAGAATACGACAGCGATCAGCGCCCAAATAAAGGCCGACAAAAAGAACAGCGTCGGCTTAGGAAAGAAAGATTTAAACATTGGTACTCCTGCTTACTTCTTATTATTTACAAAGATGCTGTGTAGCGGATTTCTGCCCTGGGTATAGCGCAGTGATAAAAAAGCGCCGCGCAGTGCGACGCCGTGTCGTTGTATCAGACCTGAGGGTAACCCCTTAGTTCGCTTGCCATTCGTGAAGAATTGTTTCGACCGGTTTCACATACACCGGGTTGCCGGGAACGGTTAACGTGCGCCACACTTCGTTGTAGTGATCGATCAGGGTTGTGGCCTGCGCAGCCGGGCGATTAGCGGTGGTATGGGCGTCCTGCGCCATGGTGATGGAATAGCCCCGGCTGGCACCGTTTTTCAGCGTGGTATCCACGCAGTAATCAGTGGCACAACCACACATCACCCAGGCGTTGATATCGTGCTCGCGCAGCACCGCTTCAAGCTGCGTTTTATAGAACGCGTCGCAGGCGGTTTTGGTGACGTACAGAGCGTTCGCAGGTTGATGCAGTTCCGGCAGTAGCGCAAAACCTTCGCTCCCCTCTTCCAGCCCGCCCGCTTCAGCATGCTGAATAAAAATCACCGTATCGGCGGCCTGCGTTAACTGGTTAATGCGGGCGACACACTGCGCACGCTGAATACGTTCGGTGGCGAACACGCCATTTTGCATATCCACCACCATCACGACCCGTTTACCTGCCATCTGCTCTCTCCTGTCAGTGGGAAAGAAGGAGATTACCACATCCGGTGAACGCCGTGGTCTGGCGGCAAAATAACCATTTTTACCCATCGTTACGTATTAGGGGGAAAGAATCCGCTATTTGGGTCTTTGCAACACCGCACCAGGTAGTATAAATACGCTCTATCTATCCCATTTATTTATGGATCCCTGCGTTGAAACGTTGTCTGCTTTTCTCTGCGCTGCTCTGCGCGCTGGGCCTGACTTCCGCTCAGGCGGCTGTTCAGTCTCCTGACCCGGTATTTGCATCTGATATTGTTGATCGTTACGCCAACCATATTTACTACGGTAGCGGCGCAACCGGCATGGCGATGGTGGTGATTGACGGCAACCAGCGCGTGTTCAAAAGCTACGGCGAAACCCGCCCCGGCAGCAACGTTCGCCCGCAGCTCGATTCGGTGATTCGTATTGCTTCCCTCTCCAAGCTGATGACCAGTGAAATGCTGGTGAAAATGCTCGATCAGGGCAAAGTCCGTCTCGACGATCCGTTAAGTAAATATGCACCTCCCGGCACGCGCGTACCGACCTACCAGGGCACGCCAATTACGCTGGTGAACCTGGCGACCCATACCAGCGCCCTGCCGCGCGAACAGCCCGGCGGCGCAGCGCGACGTCCCGTTTTCGTCTGGCCAACGTACGAACAGCGCTGGAGCTGGCTCTCAACCGCCACGCTGAAAGCCGCACCGGGTACGCAGGCGGCTTACTCAAACCTGGCCTTTGATCTGCTGGCGGATGCATTGTCGAAGGCGGCAGGCAAGCCTTACCCGCAGCTTTTCGAAGAGCAGATCACCCGCCCGCTGGGGATGAAAGACACCACCTTTACCCCATCGCCGGATCAGTGCAAGCGCCTGATGATCGCCGAGAAAGGCGCCAGCCCATGCAATAACACGCTGGCCGCCATCGGCAGCGGCGGCGTCTACTCCACGCCGGGAGACATGATGCGCTGGATGCAGCAGTTCCTGTCATCGGATTTCTACACCCGCAACAGCCAGGCGGATCGCATGCAAACGTTGATCTACCCGCGCAACCAGTTAACGCGGGTGATCGGTATGGATGTGCCCGGCAAAGCCGATGCGCTCGGCCTCGGCTGGGTCTATATGGCGCCAAAAGAGGGGCACCCTGGGATCATTCAGAAAACCGGCGGCGGCGGCGGCTTTATCACCTACATTGCGATGGTGCCGCAGCATAATGTCGGCGTTTTTGTTGTCATCACCCGTTCACCGCTGACGCGCTTTGTCAATATGAGCGACGGCGTTAACGATCTGGTCAGTGTGTTAAGCAGCAACGTGCCGCAGGTGATCCCCGCCTCCTGATAACGCCAGAGGCAGGCGGTTTCGCCGTTTGCCTCTGCCCTTAACGGCGATTTTGGTAAAACAGAACCTCTACTTTTCGGCTACAATGCCGCCATCTGTTCCACAAACATCAGGCATACCATGACCGATTTAATTACTCGCCCGCGCCGCCTGCGCAAATCACCTGCCCTGCGCGCCATGTTTGAAGAGACAACACTGAGCAAAAACGACCTGGTGTTGCCGATCTTTGTTGAAGAAGAGTTAAACGATTACAAAGCCATTGAGGCGATGCCCGGCGTGATGCGCATTCCGGAAAAGTATCTCGCCCGCGAAATTGAGCGTATCGCCAAAGCCGGTATTCGCTCGGTGATGACCTTCGGCATCTCTCACCACACTGATGAGACCGGCAGCGACACCTGGCGCGAAGATGGCCTGGTGGCGCGCATGTCGCGCATCTGCAAAGAAACGGTGCCGGAGATGATCGTGATGTCCGATACCTGTTTCTGCGAATACACCTCCCACGGCCATTGCGGCGTGCTGTGCGATCACGGTGTCGATAACGATGCGACCCTGATTAACCTCGGCAAACAAGCCGTCGCCGCCGCTGCCGCAGGCGCGGATTTTATCGCCCCTTCCGCAGCAATGGACGGCCAGGTGCAGGCGATTCGCCATGCGCTGGATGCAGCAGGCTTTACCGATACCGCCATCATGTCCTATTCGACCAAGTTCGCCTCTTCGTTCTACGGCCCGTTCCGTGAAGCGGCAGGAACGGCGCTGAAAGGCGATCGCAAAACCTACCAGATGAACCCGATGAACCGCCGCGAAGCGATCCGTGAATCGCTGATCGACCAGGCCGAAGGCGCAGACTGCCTGATGGTGAAACCGGCTGGCGCGTACCTCGATATCCTGCGCGATATCCGTGAACGCACCGAGTTACCGCTGGGCGCCTATCAGGTAAGCGGTGAATACGCGATGATCAAATTCGCCGCACTGGCGGGCGCAATTGATGAAGACAAAGTGGTGCTGGAAAGCCTGGGCGCGATCAAACGCGCGGGCGCAGACCTGATCTTCAGCTACTTCGCCCTCGACCTCGCCGAACGCGGCATTCTCTGAGCCGCCTTTCTCTCCCCTGCGGGGGAGAGAAACATCCCTTCCGCACCGCTTTTGCTGTCATCCAGCCGTCTTGCCGTTGTCATATCTTCATTGTAATGAAATGTAAACGTCATCTTCTCCCGTTACTGTCATCGGCAAGACGGGAGGAGAAACCACCATGTTTAGTCTCGACAACGTACTTGAGGATCTCTGGCCGCAGGCCAGACCTGCGCCCTGGCAAAAAAACCTGCTGCGGCGCCTGCTTTACGAACAGGAGTTCCAGCAGTTTGCCGCAAGCCATCCCCACCTGAAAGGGCTGGATATGGTGGAGCAAGTGTTTGAACATCTACAAATCCGCTGCACCGTTCCCGCTCACGACCTCGAACAAATTCCCGAACAAGGCCCACTGGTCATTATCGCTAACCATCCGACAGGTACGCTTGACGGGATGGCGTTGATGTACGCCGTTTCGCGCGTACGCCGCGATGTAAAGGTGGTCACTAACCGCATGTTGACCCACCTTGAACCGCTCAGCTCGCTGTTTATCCCGGTGGATAACATGGGCGGCCGTACGCGGAAATCCTCGCTGCAACAGATGGAAAACCATTTGCAGGGCGGCGGCGTACTGATCTTCTTCCCGGCGGGAGAAGTCTCACGCATGACGCGTAAAGGCATCCGCGATAAAAGCTGGCATGCCGGGTTTATCAAACTGGCGGGCAAGTTTCGCGCACCGCTGCTGCCCGCCTGGATCGACGCGCGTAACAGCGCGCTGTTCTATGCCAGCGCGATGGTGTCGGATACGCTGCCCTTCCTGCTGCTCATGCAGCAGATGTTTCGCCGCCGGGACAGCAACCTGCCGATCAAAATCGGCCAGCGCATTCCCTGGGATAGCTGGCATACGCCGCAACTCGCCCCGCGCGAACTGGCCGATAAGTGTCGCCAGCATGTGTTGCGTCTGGGTAAAGGACTCCCCGGCCCCTTTAAAACCGAGTGCGCCATCGCGCGCCCGGAAGAGCGCGTCACGCTGCGCCGCGAACTTAATAATGCCGAGTGCCTCGGCCGCACCGCGGACGGAAAAATCATTTATCTCTGGCAGCGCAACGGGCAGGAAGACGCGCCGCTACTGCGCGAACTGGGACGGCTGCGCGAAGTCGCCTTCCGTGCGGTGGGTGAAGGCAGCGGTAAACGTCGTGATACGGATAAATATGACGACGATTACCTGCACCTGATCCTGTGGGACGAGGCCGATCTGGAAATTGTCGGTGCATACCGCTTTATGCCGACGTCACTGCAGGTTGAAGCGCGCGGGGTGGAAGGCTTATACAGTTACAGCCTGTTCCATTACGACGATCGAATGTCCGATGTGCTGCGTCACGGCATCGAACTGGGGCGCAGCTTTATTCAGCCGCGCTACTGGGGACGCCGCGGCCTGGATTATCTGTGGTCGGGCATTGGCGCTTACCTGGCGCGTTACCCGCAATACCGTTATCTGTTTGGCCCGGTCTCTATCTCCGGCGGCCTGCCGCCAGCGGCGCGGGATCTGCTGGTAGCGTTCTACCGCCTGTGGTTCCCGGCGACCTGGCCTCTGGCCTCATCGCGTCGGCCGTGGCCCGCCACGATGCCGGACGTGCTCGCCCAGTTTAGCGGTGACGATTACACCGAAGATTTGACCCGGCTGAAATCGCTGCTCGGCAACCTTGGTTGCGGCATTCCACCGCTCTACAAGCAGTACTCAGAACTGTGTGAACCGGGCGGCGTGCAGTTTATCGACTTCGGTTGCGATCCCGACTTCAATAACTGTGTCGATGGTCTGGTGCTGGTGGATTTAACGCGGCTGAAAGCAAACCGCTACGAGCGTTATATCGCCGCGCATCTGCCGGAGCAAAAAGCGGGCTAAATGTGACTAAAAAGCGTAACGCGCCGCAGGCCTGGGCGCTGGCTTTCGTGCCGGAGAAGGCGAAATCCTTTTCCGGCACGCATACATTCAACCCTGCACCAGCCGCAGCTGCGCCCGCCTGCTGTTCAGACGAGGATTATGCGTCAGGATGACATATAAAATCGGTCGCCAGGCCATATATATCCTCCTTTGTTAAATATTCCTGGATTTGCCTGAAACTGTTTTTTTTCCAAATTAATGGCTGCAAAAAATCAGGTCAATCTATTATCCAGAAGAATATTTAACATCAGACATTCACCTGATTAATATGTGTAACCGCTCACAAAAAAGAGCCAAATCACGCCATAAAATCAATGTGTTAACTTATTGTGAAAATAAAAAAATAAACGTAGCGCCCTTGTATTAATTAAAGCATCGAACGCGCAAAGCGACGTAAGAATTATCGGATTTAAATTTCCAGTTATTCCCTATTATATTTCCAAAAACCGCGTTAGCAGCTGTTTCTGTCCGCACTGAGACACTCAATTTCACCTTAGAAAGTTTCTTCCTCCGCTTTCACCATTGCAGGGCAGCCTGCACCCGTTTTCGGTCGTCGGCGGTGCACTTTTATTGTGCATTTAGCGCTGTGTTGCCTGTAACCCCATGAGCCAGAAGGTTTCTTTTTTCTGGCACTGACTTTGCAACTCTGCCTGCAACTGTATTAATGGCGAGGCAGTAAAAAGAATGAACACACAAACAACACTAAAAAGAACACTCGGCAGCTTCCGCCTGTGGGGCATTGCCGTCGGACTGGTTATTTCAGGGGAATACTTCGGCTGGAGTTACGGCTGGTCGCAGGCCGGAACGCTCGGCTTTCTGATTGTCGCGCTGGCGATTGCCGCCATGTACTGCGCCTTTATTTTTAGCTTTACCGAGCTGACCACCGCGATCCCGCATGCCGGTGGGCCTTTCGCTTACGCCTACCGCGCCTTTGGGCCTACCGGCGGGTTTATCGCCGGGTTTGCCACGCTCATTGAGTTCGTCTTTGCACCACCGGCGATCGCCATGGCGATTGGCGCCTACCTTAATGTGCAGTTCCCGTCACTCGATCCGAAATGGGTGGCCTGCGGCGCGTACGTCATCTTTATGGTGCTTAACATTCTGGGTGTCGGTATTGCCGCCACCTTTGAGCTGATTGTCACCCTGCTGGCGATTTTCGAACTGCTGGTGTTTATGGGCGTGGTTGCACCGGGTTTCTCGTGGAGCAACTTCACCGCCAACGGCTGGGCAGGCGCGGAAAGCTTCAGCGGCCTCGCGCTGCCGGGCATGTTTGCGGCTATCCCGTTTGCTATCTGGTTCTTCCTGGCAATTGAAGGCGCATCAATGGCGGCAGAAGAAGCCAAAGATCCGAAACGCACCATTCCGCGTGCGCTCGGCGGCGGCATTCTGACGCTGACGGTGCTGGCGGTTGGCGTGATGGTTCTTGCGGGCGGTGTTGGCGACTGGCGCACGCTGTCGAACATCAACGATCCGCTGCCGCAGGCAATGAAAGTGGTGGTCGGCAGCAGCAGCGGCTGGCTGCATATGCTGGTCTGGCTCGGCCTGTTTGGCCTGGTCGCCTCGTTCCACGGCATTATTATGGGCTACTCCCGCCAGATCTACTCGCTGGCGCGCGCGGGTTATCTGCCTGCCAGCCTGGCTAACCTGAACCGTAAAACCCGTACACCGATTCTGGCGATCCTCGCCGGTGGCGTGGTGGGGATTGCGGCGATCTTCTCCGATTCGCTGATCACCATCAGCGGCATGCCGCTCACCGCCTGCATTGTGACGATGTCGGTCTTTGGCGCTATTGTTATGTATATCATCTCCATGGCCGCGCTGTTCAAGCTGCGCCGCAGCGAGCCGGAACTTGAGCGTCCTTTTAAAGCGCCGTTGTTCCCGTACGCACCGGCTTTTGCGCTCGGCATGGCGGTTCTCTGCCTGGTGGCGATGGTCTGGTACAACACCCTGCTGGCGCTGATTTTCGCCGTGATGATGCTGGGCGGTTATATGTGGTTTCGTAAAACCGCATCGGCGCGTGAACGTGCCGCGCTGGACCCGCAACTGCGCGCTATCTCCTGAGGAGACGCAATGTATAAAACCACTCTGGCGCACCGCACATGGCAGTTCGCCAGCCTGAAAGAGGTCATGGCCAAAGCTTCCCCGGCACGTTCTGGGGATGTACTGGCCGGGGTTGCGGCACAATCAGCCGAAGAGCGCATGGCGGCAAAAATCGCCCTTGCCGATATACCGCTGCGCGAGATCCTCGACAACCCGCTGGTTCCCTATGAAAAAGATGAGGTGACGCGCCTCATCATCGACACGCACGACAGCGCCGCTTTTACGTTAATCGCCCATCTGACGGTGGGCGAATTTCGTGACTGGCTGCTGGCCGATACCACCGACACTGCGCTGCTGAGCCAGGTTGCTCCGGCGATCACCCCGGAAATGGCCGCCGCCGTCAGCAAACTGATGCGCAACCAGGATTTGATCCTTGCCGCCAGTAAATGCAGCGTCATCACCCGCTTTCGCAACACCATCGGTTTGCCAGGCCACCTCAGCGTGCGCCTGCAACCCAACCACCCGACTGACGATCTGAAAGGCATTGCCGCCAGCATGCTCGATGGCCTGCTTTACGGCGCGGGCGATGCGGTGGTCGGCATCAACCCGGCCAGCGACAGCCTGCCGGTGCTGCAAAAGCTGAACCATATGATGGCGGACATCATCGACCGTTTTGCCATTCCCACCCAATCCTGCGTGCTGACGCACGTCACCAACACGTTACAGCTGATTGAGCGCGGCGCGCCGGTGGATCTGGTGTTTCAGTCGGTCGCCGGTACGGAAGCGGCAAACAGCGGCTTTGGCATTAACCTCGCGCTGTTGCAGGAGGCGCACGAGGCCGCGCTTTCACTGAAACGCGGCACGCTGGGCGATAACGTGATGTATTTCGAAACCGGCCAGGGCAGTTGCCTGTCGGCGAACGCCCATCATGGCGTCGATCAGCAAACCTGTGAAGCGCGCGCCTATGCGGTAGCGCGGCACTTTAAACCGCTGCTCGTCAACACGGTAGTTGGGTTTATCGGCCCGGAATACCTGTATGACGGCAAACAGATTATCCGCGCCGGGCTGGAGGATCACTTCTGCGGCAAACTGATGGGGCTGCCGATTGGCTGCGACGTCTGTTACACCAATCATGCTGAAGCGGATCAGGACGATATGGATACGCTGCTGACGCTGCTGTGCACCGCCGGCCTGACCTTCCTGATTGGCGTTCCGGGCGCAGATGACATCATGCTCAACTATCAGAGCACCTCATTTCATGATGCGCTCTACGCGCGTCGCCTGCTGGGGCTGAAGCACGCGCCGGAGTTCGCCGACTGGCTGACGCGGATGCAGATTATCGACACCCACGGCCAGTTACGCCTCACCGGCGCAAACCATCCGTTACTGACCGTGATACCACAAGGAGCGCCTGCATGAACTCGCCTGATGCCTGGTCCCTGCTGCGCGAATTCACCGACGCCCGCATTGCGCTGGGGCGCAGCGGCGCCAGCCTGCCAACCAACGAAGTGCTGAAATTTGGTCTTGCCCACGCCCAGGCGCGTGACGCCATCCATCAACCCTTCGATAGCACAAGCCTGGCAAGCCAGCTCCACGAACTGGGGCTGAGCACGCTGGAAGCGCACAGTGCAGCGTCGGACCGACATATCTATCTCAACCGCCCGGATCTGGGGCGCATGCTGAGCGAAGAGAGCCGTGCCGATCTCGCCGCCAGCCGTACGCCCGCGCACGATCTGCTGCTGGTAATTGGCGATGGCTTGTCATCGCACGCGGTACACCGCCAGTCCGTGGGCTTAATCCGCGCCCTGCTGCCCTACCTTGAAACGCTGGGGATTTCGCTTGGGCCGATTGTACTGGCGCACCAGTCACGCGTGGCGCTGGGCGACGATATCGGCGAAACGCTGGGCAGCAAAGCGGTGGCCATTCTGATTGGCGAGCGGCCCGGTTTGTCCTCGCCGGACAGCCTGGGCGTCTACCTCACCTGGAAACCGCAGCGCGTGCGCATTGAGTCGGAACGCAACTGCATCTCCAACATTCGCCCGGAAGGGCTGAATTACGAAGCGGCGGCCTTCAAACTGGCGTGGCTGCTGGAACAGGCGTTTTTGCGCCGTCTGACCGGCGTACACCTGAAAGATGAGAGTGATAACCCGGCGCTGCATGGCCGCGTGACGCCGCGAATTACCGCAACAAGCTAACCCGTTGGCAATGCGGCTCCCGCGTTGCCACTTTTCTCCCACCGCTCACTGCCCTTCCCCTTCGTCATTCGTCCCTGTCAGGCATAAAAAAGTGCTTACCCCCCGGCAGCACATCGTCTAAGTTGATGGCGTGATAAAAAAACAAACGGGTAACCTATGAAAATTGTCGTGTTAGATGGCGGTATTCTTAATCCGGGCGATCTTAGCTGGCAGGGGCTGGAGCAACTGGGCGAAGTGGCGGTATATGACAACTCCACGCCGGAGCAAGTGGCAGAAAGGCTGGCGAACGCCGATGTCGCCATCACCAACAAAGTTGCGCTGGGCGAAACGGTGTTCAGCCAGTGTCCGGCACTGAAATTTATCGCCGTCACCGCCACCGGCTATAACATTATCGATCTGAGTGCCGCGCGTTTACGTGGTATTGCCGTCTCCAATGTGCCCTCCTACGGCACCGCTACAGTGGCGCAATTCACCACCGCACTGCTACTGGCGCTGTGTAACCGCGTCAGCGAACACAGTATGGATGTTCGCGCCGGTGGCTGGCAGCAGCGTAACAGCTGGTGTTACTGGCTGAATCCGATGGTTGAACTGGCGGGCAAAAAGATCGGCATTATCGGTTATGGCCGCATCGGCCAGGCGGTGGGCGCTATCGCCCAGGCGATGGGGATGACGGTGCTGGCCTGCGCGACGGGTTCAGCGAAAAAGGTGGAAAACAGTAACGTGCGGTATGTTGATCCCGACACACTGTACGCTGAAGCTGATGTCATCAGCCTGCATTGCCCGCTGACGCCTGCCACCAAAGGGATGATCAACCACAGCACGCTGCAAAAAATGAAACCCGGCGTACTGCTGCTGAACGCCTCGCGCGGCGATCTGGTGAATGAAGCGGATCTGGCTGCCGCGCTGAATGAAGGCCATGTCGCCGGCGCGGCGGTGGATGTACTCTCCAGCGAACCGCCTGCTGCCGATAACCCGTTGCTGTCCGCCAAAAACTGCCTGATCACCCCGCATATTGCCTGGGCATCGGTGGAAGCGCGCGGGCGCATTCTTGCGACAACCGTGGAAAACGTCGCTGCGTTTATTACCGGACAACCGCAAAACCGGGTGGATTAAGCGATCGGCGCCCGTTTGATCGCTTGAGCGAACAACCAGGCGCGATCTGCTTCACACTATTGTCTGATGGGCTACGCTTGGTTAATCCCCCTGATTCAGCAAGGAGCCGCCAATGATTGCCACGCAGACCCTGTTTCCGCGCCGACTGCCTCACCCGGACCCAAGCGATCCGGCGATTCTCAACTGGGCGAAAAACGCCACGCTGGCGGCAGAAAATGCCCTGCAAACGCCGGAGAACGAAGCGCAATTGCAGGAGATGATCGCCACCGCTGCGGGCAAAATTCGCTTTATCGGCAACCGGATGTCGCCGGGCAGAATGCTGGCGCTTAGCGGCCCGGAAGATCGGCTTATCGATCTTTCTCGCCTGCGGGGCGTGCTGGAAGTGGACAACGACAGTGTGACCTTTGGCGCGGGAACGCCGTTGCATGAGATGTTTGAAACACTGACCTCGATGAACCGCATGCTGGCCGCCTCGCCGGGCGTGATTGATGCGCAGACGCTGGCGGGCGCGATCTCCACTGGCACGCACGGCCAGGGAATGCAGCAAAGCTCGCTGGCGGATGAAGCGCTACGTATCCGGCTGGTTGATGCCACAGGCAACGTGCATGAGATCGATCGCCAGCATCGCTGGTTTGGCGCAGCACAGCTTGGTCTGGGCACGCTCGGCGCCATCAGCGCCGTCACACTGCGTACCCGCCCTTTCACCCTTTTTACCTGTTTCAAAAGCGCCAGCCCTGCCGATACGCTGGCGCAAGATCTGAACGACTGGAACGCAGAATGGGCGTTCAGCAAAGCATGGTGGTTCCCGGATGAAAATAAAGTTCATGCGTGGAAGTCCCGCGAAGCCACCGCCGAAGAGCAGGCGCGCTGGCACGACAATCACGGCGATCTGGTCGAGATGGAAAGGACGGACACAAAGATGAACGCGACCGTCGATAAAACGCTGGAACAGATGCGCGACGACACACAGATTGTCGATGACAACGGCAAACCGTTTCGCACCGTCACGCGCTTTAAAGATTTCACCGATGTGATTGGCGACATTTACCAGGTTTTTTGCCGGGGGATTGCCACGCCGCAAATCAATATTGAAATCAGCATTCCCATGGCGCGCGCTCCGGCGGTAATAGCGCGGATTAAGGCGTGGCATGAACGCTCGCACCCGCATATGCACTACCCGATTATTTTGCGCTGCACCGGGCCTTCGCAGGCCTGGCTCAGCCCGGCGTGGCAGGAACCGACCTGTTTTTTCGGTTTTGTAGTCTATTACGCCGCCGACGGCTCACTCTCTGAAGAGGGGCTGGAATTTCTGCGTGCCGCCGAACGGATGCTGGCGGAAGAAGGTGGTAAGCCGCACTGGGGAAAATATTACGACCCAACACTGTACGACTGGCCCACGCTGTATCCGCAGTGGTCGGCGTTTCAGGCAGTTCGCCAGCAGCTCGATCCGCAGGGGAAATTTCTCAACGCCTTTATGACGGAGCTACTGGCATGAGCGGCGCATTTGCCTGGGTGACGCTGCTGACGCAGCCTGATTATCTGCGCGGCGTGGAGACGTTGCAGCGCTCGCTGCGCGCCAGCGGCTCGCCGTGGCCGCTGGTGGTTATGGTGACGCCTGCGATTGATGACAAAATGCGCCAGCATCTGCAAACGCGGGGCTGCCGGGTGCAGGAAGTCCCGGTCACAGGCCCGGACCCGGCGCTGGCGCACCGCTATGCCAATGAACGTTTTGCCGAGGTGTGGAGCAAGCTGGCGGTGTGGCGGTTGACGGAATATCAGCGGGTGGCCTTTCTTGATGCCGATATGCTGGTGATTAACAACATGGATGAGGTGTTTTCGCTGCCACTCGCCGCAGGCACCATTGCTGCCTGTCATGCCTGTCGCTGTAATCCCCAGCGCATTGCCAGTTATCCGGAAAGCTGGCGGCCGGAAAACTGCTATTACAGCTGGTGTGATGATCCCGGGATGCACGGCCATCCGCCCGCGTCGCTGGATAACTACCTCAACGGCGGTTTTCTGGTGCTGACGCCGGACGAGGCGATGTATCAGCAGATGATGCAGCGGCTGGCGGAGAAAGCCGATATCTCAGCGTACGTTTTTGCCGAGCAGGATTTCCTCAACGAGGTGTTCCGCGATCGCTGGCAGCCGTTGCATTACGGCTATAACGCGTTAAAAACTCTGGCGCTCCAGCATCCGCAAATGTGGGATCTCGCACGGGTGAAGAATATTCATTACATCATTGATAAACCGTGGGAGAAGACGCCACAGCCGGGAGATAAGTGGTACGAATTACATAAGTTGTGGTGGGAATACGCGTAAATCACCGGCCTGGGGTGGGTTGTTGTGCCCAGTGGCGGCTGCGCCTTATCGCCTACGCAGAGGCAAAATCAGCACTCTTTCGCAGACCGGATAAGCGCAGCGCCATCCGGTGGATGGCGCTAAAACCTCACAGCATCTGCAAATAGATCCGCCGCAAAAGCTGGGTGATCGGCCCCGGTTTACCGTCGCCGATGGTCTGCCCGTCAACGGCAATCACCGGCCAGACAAACGTGGTGGCCGAGCTGATAAACACTTCACGGGCGTTGCGCGCCTCTTCCGGAGTAAACAGCCGTTCCTCGATCGTTACGCCATGCTCCTCGGCCAGCTTCACCAGCGCTTTGCGGGTGATGCCGTGCAGAATGCTGTTACTCAGCGGGCGGGTCACCACGGTGTTATCGTCCTGCACGATATAGCAGTTACAGGAACTTCCCTCGGTGATATAGCCGTTTTCCACCAGAAAAGCGTCGTCGGCGCCCTGCGCTTCGGCAAAGGCTTTTGCCAGACAGGGTGCCAGCAACTGCACGGTTTTGATATCCCGGCGCTGCCAGCGAATATCCGGGCAGGTCACCACACGGATGCCTTTGCTGGCCGCCGGATGATCCACCACCGCGCGCGCCTGGGTGAATAACACCAGCGTCGGCGGTGTACTGGCAGGCGGAAAATGGAAATCCCGATCGCCTGCGTTACCGCGCGTCAGTTGCAGGTAAATGCCCCCTTCCTGCAACGCATTTTCGACAATCAGCCGCTGGTGGATCTCGCGCAGGCCGTTTTCATCCACTGCCAGCGTTAACCCCAGCTCGCCGCAGGAGCGCACCAGCCGCGCATAGTGCCCGGCAAAATCCACCAGCTTGCCATTCACCACGGCGGTCACTTCATACACGGCATCGGCAAACAAAAAACCGCGATCAAAGATCGATACTTTCGCCGCCGCTTCCGGCAGGTATTCGCCATTCACATACACTGTGCGTGACATTATTCTCTCCTTACGCTTCGCCATCAGCCCCACAGAGCCGCTGTCGGTGGAAAAAGTTCGCTGCCATCATAATGCAGCCCGTGCGGGCGATCGTCCGCCAGCAGCAGCGGCCCGTCGAGATCAACAACGCTGGCCTGCTGCGCGACAACCACGGCGGGCGCCATCGACAACGACGTCGCCACCATGCAACCCACCATGATTTGCAGCCCAAGCTGCTGTGCCTGTGCCCGCACGCGCAACGCTTCGGTCAGGCCGCCGGTCTTGTCGAGCTTGATATTGATAAACTCATAACGCCCCACCAGTTGCGCCAGCGTGGCGGAATCATGGCAGGATTCATCGGCGCACAGCGGCACCGGATGCGGCAACTGCGCCAGTACGGCGTCATGCCCCGCCGCAAGCGGCTGCTCGATTAGCGAGACGCCAAGCGCCGCCAGCGCCGTCGCCTGCTGTAAATAGATACTCTCGTTCCAGCCTTCGTTAGCATCGACGATCAACCGCGCCTGCGGTGCGCCTTCACGCACCGCCGTCACGCGGGCGATATCCTGCTCATCGGCCAGCTTCAGTTTCAGCAAGGGACGCCAGGCGTTTTCCCGCGCCGCCTGCTGCATCTTCGCTGGCGTATCCAGCGACAGCGTATAGGCCGTTTGCAGATGGTGCGGCGTTCCGCTGCCGGTCAGTTGCCAGATGCTCTGCCCGCTGCGTTTGCACTGCCAGTCCCAGAAGGCGCAGTCCAGCGCATTGCGCGCCGCGCCAGCCGGTAGCCGCTGCTGCAACTGCTCGCGGCTCATTCCGGCAGCGAGCTCGCCGCGCAGCGCCTCAATCTGCGCCATCACGCTCTCAACAGTTTCGCCGTAGCGAGCGTAAGGCAGGCATTCGCCGCGCCCGGTAATGCCCTGCGCCTGCAATGTTACCGACACCACATCGGCCGCCGTACGGCTGCCGCGCGAGATCGTAAATGCCTGGCGCAGCGGCCAGCGCTCATGCGCTACCGAGAGTTCCATTACAGCGTCGCCAACGCGTCTACCAGCGCGCCAACGCCCTGACGGAACGGATCAACCACCGGCAGCCCGGTGCGCTGCTGCAGGGAGGACATCAGCGCAATCGCCTCTGCCTTATCCAGCGCCGACGTATTGACGGAAATGCCGATAAATTTCGCTTTCGGGTTCGTCAGTTGCGCCATTTTCAGGTTCAGCGCCATGCAATCGAGAATATCCGGTACAGGATAGTCAACGCCGCGCATATGTGTGCGGGTCGGTTCGTGGCACAGCACCAGCGCATCCGGCTGCGCACCGTGGATAAGCCCGGTGGTCACTCCGGCAAAGGAAGGGTGAAACAGCGAGCCCTGCCCTTCGATGATATCCCAGTGATCGGCGTCGTTATCCGGGGCGAGGGTTTCCACCGCGCCGGAGACGAAGTCCGAGACAACCGCATCTACGCTGATGCCGCTGCCGCTAATCAGAATGCCGGTCTGCCCGGTTGCGCGGAAGGTGGCTTTGCCGCCACGGGCGAGGATCTCTTTTTCAATCGCCAGCGCCGTGTACATCTTGCCGCAGGAGCAGTCCGTACCAACCGGCAGCAGACGTTTGCCGCTGCGTTTACGCCCGCTGGCGACCGGATATTGCTGAGTCGGGTGGCGAACATCAAACAGCGAGCGGCCAAGACGGTCGGCCAGCGCCTTCAATTCCGGGACATCAGCCAGTTTATTATGCAGGCCCGCCGCCAGATCCAACCCACTTTCCAACGCATGGCTGAGGATGGAAATCCACTCTTTTGAAATAATACCACCGCGGTTAGCGACGCCGACTACCAGCGTTTTTGCGCCCGCTTTTACCGCTGCGTCAATATCCATATCCGGCAACTGACAATTGGCATGACAGTTCGCCATACGGTATTGCCCGACACAATATTCCGGGTGCCATTGTTTAATTCCTTCCGCGACTTTCGCCGCCAGTTGATCGTGCGCATCACCTAAAAAAAGCAGATAGGGTTTTTGAATATTCATTATTTATCCCCCTCAGGATAAGACTGAATAAAATAATTAACGCAGAAATAACATTTCTGAAAAATGGAATAATAAACTGACTGCCAATGCAGAATAACAAGGGTTTTATTATTGTCAACCACCGCCAATGCAGGCCTTAATTACCATATTTATTACAATTATCCAGTTTTTTATGCTGCCAAAGAGTTTGTAAAAAACAACTGAAAATATTTTTATCTTTAAACAAGGCGATTGCAGACAGCGCAGGCATGAAAATATTTTGCGCGCTACCTCACTTATTTATTCATGCACCACAACGGCGCACCTGCACTATTTTAGGCAACCAAAACAGTGCTATCACGGCGGGTAAATCTATAAGAAGAATGGATGAGAAAAATCTAATTAATGGATGTATGGTGAAATCGTTATTAACAGGCAAATCCTTTATTAAATAAATGCGATAAATCAAAAGCATCAGGCCGTTAATTCCTGTATTCCGGCCGCTTCGTTATTCCAGTGTTGCGCATTAATTGATGGTTAAACATAAACAATCAACTGACGGACGTGAGGTAACAATGAAGAGTTTTGGTGGGAAAGTCTCTTTAATGGCCGTACTGATTTCCGGCCTGGCGGGCGCACACAGTGCACTGGCAGAAGAAATTAAAATCGGTGTGGTGTTGCCGCTGAGCGGCGCGCTGAGCGGCTATGGTCAGCCTTCACAAAAAGGTCTGGATCTGATTCAGAGCATCACCCCGACGCTGAAAAACGGCGATACCATTAAACTTATCGTCATCGACGATAAGAGTGACAAAGTCGAAGCGGCGAACGCCATGCAGCGCCTGGTGTCCAGCGATAAAGTGGATGCCGTGATCGGTGAAGTGACCTCTTCGAATACGCTGGCGATGGTGAAAATCGCCGACGACACTAAAACGCCGCTGGTCTCTTCGACGGCAACGAACGACCGTGTTACCCGCAACCATCCGTATGTCAGCCGCGTCTGCTTCTCGGACAGCTTCCAGGGCGTGGTCGGCGCGAACCTGGCATCCCGCGATCTGAAAGCCAAAACCGCCGCCATCGTGTTTGACAGCAGCAACGACTACTCGGTTGGCCTGGCGAAAGCCTTCCGTACCCAGTTCCTGAAAAACGGCGGCACCATTCCTATCGAAGTGCAGGCGCCATCGGGCAGCAAAGATTTCAAAGCGCAACTCTCCAGCGTGAAAGCGAAAAACGTCGACATGATCTACATGCCGATTTACTACACCGAAGGCGCGCTGATTGCCGTGCAGGCGAAACAGCTCGGTCTCAACAAACCGGTCGTGGGCGGCGATGGCCTGGCGGCGGACCCGGTATTTTTCGAAGTGGGTAAAGATGCGGTCAACGGCTATATGACCACCGATTACTACTCACCGAACGCCAAAGAGCAGACGCCCGCTGGCGAAGCCTTTATCAAAGCCTGGGAAGAGAAGTTCAAAACCCCGACCCACACCTGGGGTGCGATGGCGGCCGATGCGTACAACGTGATCGTCAACGCCATGAACCAGTGTAATAACCCGCGCGATCGCGTCTGTGTTAACGAGAAAATCCGCGCCACCAAAGACTTCCAGGGTGTGACCGGTACGCTGACGCTGAAAGATGGCGATGCGGTACGCAGTGCGGTGATCAACGAAGTGAAAGATGGCCAGCTCGCCTTTAAAACCGTAGTTAATCCGTAAGCAGTAACCGGCTGTTAATAAGAGGTTTTTTAATGGATGGCGCCATTTTTCTCCAGCAGGTAGTCAACGGCATGAGTCTGGGCGGCATGTACGCCCTGATCGCTATCGGCTACACCATGGTTTACGGGGTTCTGCGCCTGATCAACTTCGCGCACGCGGATGTGATGATGGTCGGCGCATTTGCCACCCTGTTTCTGTTTTCCTCGATTGGGCTACCCTTTGGGGTAGCCATTTTTCTGACCCTCGGTTTGTGCGGCCTGCTGGGCATGTTCATTGACCGGGTCGCCTATCGCCCGCTGCGTCAGGCATCGAAAATTTCGATGCTGATCACCGCCATCGGCGTCAGTTTTTTTCTCGAAAACCTGTTCAACGTGCTGTTTGGCGGCAGTTCGCGCTTCTTCTCCGCGCCAGACTACTTCAACAAAACGCTGACCTTCGGCCACATCATCATTACCAACGTGGCGTGGATCGTGCCGGTGATCACCGTGCTGCTGTTGCTGGCGATCCTCTGGCTGCTCTATCGCACCCGTTATGGTATGGCGATCCGCGCAGTGGCGTTTGACGTTAATACTGTGCGGCTGATGGGCATCGACGCGAACCGCATTATCTCGCTGGTGTTTGCCCTCGGCAGCAGCCTCGCAGCGCTGGGTGGCGTGTTTTACTCCATCAGCTACCCAACCATTGACCCGTTAATGGGCGTGCTAATTGGCCTGAAAGCCTTTGCGGCAGCGGTGCTTGGCGGTATTGGCAGCGTCACTGGCGCGGTGCTCGGCGGCTTTATTCTCGGCTTTACCGAAGTGGTCGCGGTCGCCATTTTCCCCGAGCTTGGCGGCTATAAGGACGCGTTCGCTTTCATGTTTTTGATTCTGGTCTTGCTGTTCCGCCCGGTAGGCATCATGGGTGACGAACGCCTGGAAAGGAGCCGTTTCTGATGTTGAACCCGACCACGACGCTTGCCGCGCAGGGGCGTAACCTGCTGATTATTCTTATCACCATTGCGCTACTGGCAGGGATTAACCTGCTGTTTAACGACTACATTGTGCGGGTAATCAGCACCGTTTTTGTCTTTATGATCCTCGCTGTCAGCTACAACCTGATTAACGGCGTCACCGGCCAGCTTTCGCTGGAGCCTAACGGATTTGTCGCCGTTGGCGCATATGTCACCGCGCTGTTTATTCTCTCCAGCGACAGCAAAATGGATATGTTCGAAATGGCGGCGCCCAGCCCGTTTATTATGGTGCTGCACGCCAGCTTCCTGCCCGCGCTGTTAATCAGCGGCGTGTGCGCGGCCGTGCTGGCGGTGTGTCTGGCGTTTCCGGTCTTCCGCGTGCGCGGCGACTATCTGGCGATTGTCACGCTTGGCTTCGGTTTTATTATCAAGATCCTCGCCATTAACAACCCGCAAATCACCAACGGCGCGATTGGGCTGAACGATATTCCCCAGCAGCCGCATCTGCTGTTCTGGTGCGGCCTGTTCGCGCTGGCGGCAACCGGGATGATCCTGCAACTGGTGTGGTCGAAGTACGGTCGCATGATGAAGGCGATTCGCGACGATGAAGATGCGGCGATTGCGATGGGCATCAATACCTTCCGCATTAAAACCTGCGCGTTCGCCACCAGCGCTTTTTTTGAAGGGATTGGCGGCGGCCTGCTGGCCTCGCTGCTGACGACGATCTCGCCGGGGTTGTTCGACTTTATGCTCACCTTCCAGTTGCTGATCATTATTGTACTTGGCGGTCTGGGCAGCACCACCGGCGCGCTACTGGGCACCATTGTGGTGGTCGGTAGCGGCGAATGGCTGCGTTTCCTTGACCAGCCGCTGTCGCTGTTCGGTCACGATCTTGGCTCTTATCCGGGGCTGCGGATGGTGGTCTTCTCACTGCTGCTGTTGCTGATTATGTTGTTCGCCCGTGAAGGGTTGCTGGGGAAAAAAGAGCTGTGGCAGTTGCGCAGAAGGAGCCGTCATGACAGCAAATAACGTCATCCTGCAAGTCGAGGATATTGTGATGCAGTTCGGCGGGTTGCGGGCCATCGACAACGTCAGTTTTCATGTCGATGAAGCGGAGATTTTCGGCCTTATCGGCCCCAATGGCGCAGGGAAAACCACGCTGTTTAACGTCATCACTGCGAACTACAAACCAACCAGCGGCAGCGTGACGCTGGCGGGGAAATCGATCAAAGGGCTGAAGCCCAACCAGGTAGTGAATGCCGGTATTGCGCGAACCTTCCAGAATATCCGCCTGTTTAACTCCATGACGGTGCTGGAAAACGTGATGGTCGGGCTGGATCACGCCAGCCGCTATTCGCTGCTGGAAGCGGCGTTGCATATTGGCCGCTACTTCCCGGCTGAACGCGCCGCGCGGGCAAAAGCGATGGAACTGCTGGAGTATATCGGCATTGCCGAGTACGCCGATTTGCAGGCCACCAATTTGAGTTACGGCAACCAGCGTAAAGTGGAGATTGCCCGCGCGCTGGCAACGGCGCCGCAACTGCTGTTGCTGGATGAGCCCGCCGCCGGGATGAACCCGAAAGAGACGGAAGATCTGGCCGGGCTGATTTTCCGCATGCGCAAGGATTATCAACTGAGCGTGCTGCTCATTGAACATGACATGCCTTTCGTCAACGCATTGTGCGAACGGGTAATGGTGCTGGAGTATGGCAAACCGCTGTTTAGCGGGCTGATGTCTGAGGCGATCCAACATCCGGAGGTGATCTCCGCCTACCTGGGGGAGGTACGTTATGCTTAGCGCCCGCGAGTTAAAGGTATTTTACGGCGTCATTCAGGGGCTGAAAGGCGTTGATATTGAGATCAACGACCGCGAAATTGTGACGCTGATTGGCAGCAACGGCGCGGGAAAAACCTCGACGCTGAACGGCATCATCAACCTGGTGCGCTCAACCGGGACGGTGAATTTCCTCAATGAAGATATCTCGCGCAGCCAGACGCACCATATCGTGCGTAAAGGGCTGGCGCTGGTGCCGGAAGGCCGCAAAATCTTCACCAACCTGACCATCGAAGAAAACCTGCGCATGGGGGCGTATAACAACCTCGCAAACTTCACCCGCCTGCGGGACCGCATGTTTACCCTGTTCCCGCGCCTGAAGGAGCGGCGTAAACAGATGGCGGGCACCATGAGCGGCGGTGAGCAGCAGATGCTGGCGATCGCCCGCGCATTGATGAGTGAGCCGGTGTTGTTGATGCTGGATGAGCCAAGCCTCGGTCTGGCTCCGAAAGTGGTGGGCGAGCTGTTTACCACCATCCGTCAGTTGCGCGAAGAGAACATCACCATTCTGCTGGTAGAGCAAAACGCCACCGCGGCGCTGACCATCGCCGATCGCGCTTATGTGCTGGAGAATGGCAAGATTGTACTTTCCGGCGCGGCGCAGGAGGTGCTCGCCAACCCGGAAGTGAAAAAGATGTATCTCGGCGGGTAAACTCTATTCGTGGCTTGATGCCGGGTAGCGGCTTCGCCTTACCCGGCGCGATAAATGCCATGCCCGATAAGCCTTCGCGCTGTCGGGCATGGCGGTGCGATCACGGTTGCGGCCAGCGATGCTCCTCGGAGGCCGCCGTTGCCAGCAGCCAGTCGCGAAAATCCCGGCTCATCCGCTGTAATACGGCGGATTCGTCGTACACCAGGTAATAGGCAATCGGTGAAGCGACGGTAATGGCCAGCGGGCAGATCAAACGCCCACGGCTTAATGCCTCCGCCACCAGTACCCGGCGCACCAGCGCAACGCCCCTGCCCGCCAGTGCGGCTTCAATCACACCGTTTGAATCGATAAATACCGGGCCTTTATCGGTATCCACATCATGTATGCCCTGCGTGTCGAACCACAAACGCCAGTCCAGCCGGTGTTCATCATGCAGCAGCGGGTAATTCAGTAATTCGCGCGGCGAAGCGGGACGGTTTTCCGCCAGCAGCGCCGGGCTGCACACCGGCAACAGATGGTCGTTCACCAGACAGTGCGACTGAAGCCCCGGATACACACCCGCGCCGTGACGTACGGCAAAATCGATCCCTTCATTGCTCAGATTGACCACCCGGTTAGTGGTATTAATCTGCACCTCCACGCCGGGATGCAGTTTTTCGAAAGCGCCCAATCGCGGCAACAACCACTGAATGGCGAAGCCGGGCGTGCAACTGACGGTGACTTTGCTCTGGCAGGCGTTATCCATTAGCCGCTGCGTGGCCTGTGATATCTGGTTAAACGCAGGCTGAATAGCGCGCAAGTAAATGTGCCCTTCCGCCGTCAGCGCCAGAAAGCGCGGCCCGCGCATAAACAACCGGACATTCAGCCACGCCTCAAGCCTGGCGATTTGCTGGCTCACGGCACTGGCGGTAATGCATAACTCCTCGGCCGCCGCTTTCATACTCATATGTCGGGCGACGGTAGCAAAACAGATTAACGCCTGCAGGGGCGGTAGGGTCATCGCGGCTCTCCGCATAATTAAGTGCAACTAAACTGTAGCAAAAATGCTGGTTTGTCAGCCTGATGCCACCGGGGTAAAACATTTTTAGTTAAAAACGCAACACAAGGAGTTGCACAATGCGGGCCATTGATTACCTGAGATTAATGATGCTGGCGGCCATCTGGGGCGCGAGCTTTCTGTTTATGCGGATTGCCGCACCGGAATTCGGTGCCATTAACACCGCTTTTCTCCGCGTACTGTTTGGCTTTCTTGGCCTGGCGGCACTGCTGGCGCTGTTTCGCCGCGCGTTTCAATTTTCCGGTAAGCTGCGCGCGGCTTTGCTGCTTGGGGTGATTAACTCCGGGCTGCCGTTTCTGATGTACTGCCTGGCCGCGCGTTGGCTGCCTGCCGGGTATTCCGCTGTTCTCAATGCCACCACGCCGTTGATGGGCGCGCTGGCGGGCGTGGCGTTTTTTGGCGAACACCTGAGCGGGAAAAAGTGGGCGGGCGTTGTGCTCGGGCTGGTGGGGATTTTGACTATCACCACGCTCGGCGAAATGCGCAACGTGCAGGAAGTCGCCGCTGGCGTAGCGGCATGCCTGGTGGCGACCGGCTGCTATGGCATTGCCGGTTTTCTCACCCGCCACTGGATAACGGCGCGCGGCGGTCTGGAACCGACGCTGGTCGCCTTCGGTAGCCAGGCGGGCGCCACGCTGTTTTTACTGCCGTTCTGCGCCTGGTCGATTGGCAGCGGCGCAACCATCAACTGGGCGCAGCCGTCCGTGTGGGCCTGCGTGCTGGCACTGGGCCTGCTTTGTACCGCCGTGGCATATATTCTCTATTTTCGCCTGATTGCCGATATCGGGCCGCTGCGCAGCCTGACTGTTACCTTTCTTATCCCGCCGTTTGCCGTGCTGTGGGGCTACCTCGTGCTGGGCGAAACGCTGAACGGTGGGTTTCTTATCGGCGCGCTGATTGTCTGCCTGGCAGTATGGCTGGTGGTCAGCCCGACGGCCGAGAAACGCCGTTAGCAAAGGTTCTGCTACGCTTATCTTCACACCACTTTAGCGCGCTGCCGCTGCGCTTCGCCTCAAAATGGTGCATTTGCGCCTGTACTCACCACGAAAACGCATTGCCAGCCATGCTGGCATGCTTTCTGCATTTTTACAGAATCTTCACACGCGCAATGCAGGGGATGACAATGATAAAAATAACGCTTCCGACAGCACCTTACTACGATGAGATGCTCAGCGCAGAGGGCAGTCAACGCCAGCATTACGATGCCTGGTGGCAGTGGCTTCAACAGACCGACCAGCACGCCATCCATCAAAAGAAAGAACAGGCAGAACTGTTATTTCACCGGGTGGGCATTACCTTCAACGTTTATGGTGAAGAGGGAGGCACCGAACGCCTGATCCCCTTTGACAGCGTACCGAGGATTATCCCGGCCCATGAGTGGCGCACTCTCGATCAAGGCATCCGCCAGCGCGTCAAAGCGCTGAACGCTTTCCTGTACGATATCTACCATCAGCAAAATATCCTCAACGCCGGTATTGTTCCGCGCGAGCAGGTTCTGGCGAACGAGCAGTACCAGCCCTGCATGCAGGGCGTGGATCTGCATAACAATATTTACGCTCACATCACCGGTATCGACATGGTACGTAACAGCGATGGCCGCTATTACGTGCTGGAAGATAACCTGCGCACCCCGTCCGGCGTCTCCTATATGCTGGAGAACCGCAAGATGATGATGCGCCTCTACCCGGATCTCTTCGCCAGCCAGCATATTGCGCCGGTGGAGCGCTACCCCGGCTACCTGCTGCAAACCCTGCGTGAAAGTACCCCGGTGGACGATCCCACGGTGGTGGTGATGACGCCAGGGCGTTTTAACAGCGCCTATTTTGAGCACAGTTTTCTGGCACAGCAGATGGGTGTTGAGCTGGTAGAAAGCGCCGACTTGTTCGTCAAAGGCGGCGCGGTCTATATGCGCACCACTGAAGGCCCGTGCCGGGTGGATGTCATCTACCGCCGCATTGACGATGCGTTTCTCGATCCGCTGGCGTTTCGCGCCGATTCGATGCTCGGTGTTCCGGGCCTGCTGTCGGTCTACCGGTCGGGCGGCGTGGTGCTGGCGAACGCGATTGGCACCGGCGTGGCCGATGATAAATCCATTTACCCCTATGTGCCGGACATGATCCGCTTCTACCTCAGCGAGGAGCCGATTCTCGGCAATATCGCCACCTGGCAGTGCCGCAAGCCCGACGATCTTAACTATGTGCTGGCCCATCTCGACAGCATGGTGGTGAAAGAGGTTCACGGTGCGGGCGGGTACGGCATGCTGGTCGGCCCGAAATCGACCCGCCAGCAGATTGAGGATTTCCGCAAGCGGCTGCTGGCGAACCCCGGCAACTATATTGGCCAGGAGACGCTGGCGCTCTCCACCTGCCCGACCTTTGTCGAAGAGGGACTGGCGCCGCGCCATATCGATCTGCGCCCGTTTGTGCTCTCCGGCGAAGAGGTTCGCCTGGTGCCTGGCGGCCTGACGCGCGTGGCGCTGAACGAAGGTTCGCTGGTGGTGAACTCGTCGCAGGGCGGCGGCACCAAAGATACCTGGGTGATGGAGGAGGATGAATGATGCTAAGCCGCACAGCCAGCGAACTGTACTGGATGGCCCGCTACCTGGAGCGGGCAGAGAGCTTTGCCCGGGTGCTGGATGTTACCTGGAAGCTGTCAATGATGCCGCGCCACCGCCAGCAGCAACACGATTTGGCGCTGCCGCTCAATCTCACCTTTTCCCATGAGCTGTTTCAGCAGCGTTACGCCCGCTTTTCCATGAACAACCTGCTGAACTTCTTCGCCCTTGATAGCCACAACCCGAGCAGCATTTATAGCTGTATTGAAATGGCGTGGAATAACGCCCATGCGGTACGCGGCAGCCTGTCATCGGAAGTGTGGGAGTGCATCAACACCACGCGTATCGACATCCGCAATCTGCGTCAGTCCGGGGTGGATAAAATCGGTATTGATACCTTTTTTGACTGGGTGAAAGAGCGCTCGCATCTGTTTCGCGGCGCGATGTTCGGCACGTTGTTGCGCAACGATGCGCAGTGTTTTATTCGTGTCGGTACGCTGATTGAGCGCGCCTACGCCACCGCCCAACTGCTGGCGCTTAAAGATCAGCAACTGAACAACGATCCGGATCCAGTGCGTGAATATTATCGCCTCGACACCCTGCTGCGCGCGGTGAGCGCCCGCGAGGCCTATCACAGTATTTACCGCCAGCCGATCAGCCGGGAAACCGTCAGCGAACTGCTGGTGTTCCGTAATGATGTGCCCCGTTCGCTGCATGCCTGTGTGGCGGATCTGGTACAGCAACTGGAGATGATCGGTAATACGCGGGCGCATGTTCCGCTGCGCCGGGCGCACCTGCTGCATGTGGAACTGCGCTTTGGTTCCCTCGACGAGGTAATGAATCAGGGGCTGCAAAACTGGCTGAACCACTTCCTCACCCAAATTAACGAACTGGCCGATAGCATTCGCCAGACTTATCTGGAGGCGATATGAAACTCAGCATCAACCATTTAACGCATTACCAGTACGATGAAGAGGTGAAATTCAGCACCCAGTATCTGCGGCTAACGCCGCAAAACTCCGCGCGCCAGCAGGTTAGCGAGTGGAAACTGACGCTGCCCGCCTCGGCCGTCGCCACCCATGATGCTTATGGCAACCTGATGCATGTGCTGACGCTGGACAGCCCGCACCAGGAGATTTTTATCCACGCTCAAGGGGTGGTGGAAATCGCCGATAATGTGGAAGAGAGCCAGGATAACAGCGATGAAACGTTGTCGCCGCTGGTCTTTTTACGCGTCACGCCGCTGACGGAAGCGGACGATCTGATCCGCGGTTTTGCCAGCCGCTATTACCGGGAAGCAGCGCCCGAAGAGAGCCTCACATCGCTGATGGCGGAATTACAGCTAAAAATGCCGTATACTCCCGGCGCGACGCATGTGCAGGACAGCGCAGCGGACGCATTCGCCAAAGGGAAAGGCGTCTGCCAGGATCATACCCATGTGTTTCTGGCCTGCTGCCGTAGCCTGAAGATCCCGGCGCGCTATGTCAGCGGTTATGTCTATAGCCGGGATACCGAGCACGTGGCGATGCATGCCTGGGCGGAAGCCTGGATCAACGACCGCTGGCACAGTTTTGATATCACCAACAATACCCGCCTGCTCAACCAGCATCTGCGGCTGGCGGTGGGGATGGATTATCTGGATGCCTGCCCGGTGCGCGGCAGCCGTTTGGGCGGCGGCTGCGAAGAGCTGTTTTCCACCGCTGAAGTGAATCTGTTTACGCAACAGCAGCAACAGGTTCAGCAGCAATAGCGTTAACTGTTATGTAGAAAGGTGAGGTAATGACCTACTGTGTGGCCATGCGTCTGTGCGACGGGCTGGTCTTCGCTTCTGACTCCCGGACCAATGCGGGCGTCGATCACATTGCGACGTTCAAAAAACTTCACGTTTTTCAGCGTGAAGGCGAACGGGTACTGGTGATCCAGTCCGCCGGTAATCTGGCAACCACGCAGAGCATTATCAGTCTGCTGACCTCGCGTATTGAGAGCCAGCAGACGCCCAACCTGATGCAGGCCGAAACCATGTACGACGCCGCAACGCTGATCGGCGAAACGGTGCGGGAAGTTATCCACCGCGACAGCAAGGCGCAGCAAAACGGTAGCAACACCAACTTTGGCTGTAATATGCTGCTGGGCGGGCAGATTGGCAACGAAGAGCACCGGCTGTTTCATATCTATCAGGAAGGGAATTTTATCGAGTCGACCAACGACACGCCCTACTTCCAGATTGGCGAAAGCAAGTACGGTAAACCGATTATCGATCGGGTGTTAACGCCAGATACGCCGCTGGAGCAGGCGATGTGCTGCGCGCTGATCTCGATCGACTCCACGCTGCGCAGCAATCTCTCCGTCGGCATGCCGCTGGATGTGATGATCTACCGCCGCGAAAGTTTTCACGCCCGCGAACAGCAACGGATTATTGAAAGCGATCCCTATTTTATTGCCATCCGCAAAGCCTGGTCTGAAGGGCTGCTCAACACCTTCCGCCAGTTAACACCCTTTCCCACTCAACCCTGATCCCGGCACGCCGCCGGGCGGTTTATGCGCAGAGGAAAACGTGCGGCGCATCGCCGCCTGGATGCGCACTCACCTGCACATCGGCACCGTACCACTGCGCAATCACCGGCGTCTGGATCACCTGCTGCGGCGAACCCTGCGCCACCAGCCTTCCCTTATGCAACAGCAGAATACGATCGGCCCACAGTGCCGCCAGATTCAGATCGTGCAGCACCACGCAGACATGTAATTTGCCGCTGGCGATGAGCTTTTTCAGCAGCCGCAGCAACTGTTGCTGGTGGTAAAGATCCAGCGCCGATGTGGGTTCGTCGAGAAACAGCCAGCCTTCCGGCGCGCTGTCGCGCCACAGTTGCGCCAGGCAGCGCGCCAGTTGCACGCGCTGTTGCTCGCCGCCGGAGAGCGTGGCATAGCGCCGATGCGCAAGCTCATCGCAGCCAGTCAGCGTCAACACTTCACGCACAACGTCGGCTTCGCGCTGCGATCCCCACGGCGCGCGCCCCATCGCAACAATCGCCGCCACTGGCCAGTCAAACCGCAACTGCGTTTGTTGCAGCATCACCGCCCGACGGCGGGAGAGCGTCTCTGCCGGCCACTGAGCCAGTGCGCGCCCGGCCAGTTGACACGTACCCGCATCGGCGGGCAGATAACCGGTCAGCAACCGCAGCAGCGTTGATTTTCCCGCGCCATTCGGGCCAATCAGCGCCACCAGTTCACCGCCGTTCAGCGTTAACGACACATCATCAATCACCCAGCGCTGCCCGCGTTGCAGGCGCAAATGCGCGGCGGTTAAGGTGTTATCCATGCGCGGCTCCTCGTTGTCGAAAAATCAGCCATAAAAACCACGGTGCGCCGAGCAGGCTGGTAATCAGCCCTACCGGCATCTCCGCCGGTGCCACCAGCGTACGGGCGGCGGTATCGGCAATCAGCAGCAGTATCGCCCCGGCTAGCAGAGAACCGGGCACCAGCGCACGATGATCCGGCCCCAGCCACATGCGCATCAGGTGCGGCACCACCAGGCCGAGAAAACCGATGATCCCGCTGATGGCGACCGATGCTGCCACCAGCAGCGCGCTGCACAGCAGCATCACCCGTTGCAGCGCCGGAACGTTGACGCCGAGATAGTGCGCCTCTTCATCGCCCAGTTGCAGCAGATTGAGCTGACGGGCAACGCGCCACACCACCAGCGATGACGGCACAATCAGCGTGGCGGCGATGGTAAACGTAGACCACTGCGCCTGGCCAAGGCTGCCCATTCCCCACTGCGAAAGCTGGCGAAGCTGAGCGTCATTACTCAGCCAGGAGAGCACCCCGACAGCCGCGCCGCACAGGGCGTTAATGGCGATGCCGACCAGCAGCAAGCGCGACAGCGTGTTGTCGCGAGCTTTGCTGAGCAGGAAGATCACCACCATCACCGCCAGGCTACCGATAAAGGCCGCCACCATCGGTGCGTAGAGCGCCACCAGCGCAGGCACCGGCAGCGGCAATACCAGCCAGCAGGCCACCGCCAGCGCGCTGCCGCTGCTGATCCCCAGCAAACCAGGGTCGGCGAGCGGGTTGCGAAACAATCCCTGCATCACGCAGCCGGAGAGCGCCAGCGCCGCGCCGACCACCAGCGCCAACAGCACGCGCGGCAGGCGAATGGTCAGCCAGATTTGGCGCAGACCTTCGTCGCCCGCCTGCCACAAACTGGTGAGCGGCAGATGCATGGCACCCTGCGTGCTCGCCAGAAACGTCAACCCGAGCAGCAGCAACAGCATTCCCCACAGCGCGCGAATAACAGCGCGGCTCATCAGGGTAATTGCTCCGCTTTTTTACGCAGATCCCGCAGCGCCTGCGGCGTGCGCAGACCAAAGCCGAGCAGCGCCATATCATCGACAATCAGCAACTGTTTATGCCGTCCGGCGGGCGTCTGCGCCAGGCCTGGCAACTTCCACAGGTTCGCTTCGCCGCCCATGCTTTTCACGCCATCGGCGGAGATGACAATCAGATCCGGCTGACTCGCTATCACCCCTTCCTGCGAAAGAGCGCGATAGTGGGCAAAGCCTTGCATCGCATTCTGTAAACCCGCCGCGCGGATCGCGCCGTCTGCCGCCGTCTCCTGCCCGGCAACCATCGTGCCCATCCCGCCGTGGCTTAACAGAAACAGCACCCGCTTATTGAGCGCCGTTTTCGGTAGCGCGGCGATTTGCGCCGCCACTTTTTGCCGCAACTGTTCGCCTTCGGCAGTTTTACCGAGCGCGGCGGCAATCACCGCCACTTTGTTATCAATGGCTGCAGGTGTATATCCGCCCGGAACCGGGATCACTTTGACGTTGTTCCCGGCGACGTTTTGCAACACCGTCGACGGCTGCGCCTGTTCGCTGGCCAGCACGATGGTCGGGCGCAGCGACAGGATGCCTTCGGCGTTGAGCTGGCGGACATAACCAACATCCGGCAGTTTGCTCACCTCCGGCGGCCAAGTGCTGGTGGTGTCGCGCCCCACCAGCTGCGACTGTGCGCCCAGCCCGTAGACGATTTCGGTGACATCACCGCCGAGCGTCACCACTCTTTCCGCAGCGGCACTCGCCATCAGCGGCAGCGCCGCCAGCAGCATCAGTAATTTTTTCATGCGGTTTGTCCTTCGTTGCACAACGCATCAATTTGCCTGCGCCACTGGCTCTGTTCCGGCTGCCCTTCGCTACGCTGGCCGTAAAGCTGCGCGATTTGCGTACCATCGGCAGCGAACAGTTCAAGGCTGGTGACATGCCCCTCGGCGGTTGGTTTACGGGTGACCCAGCTTTCGGCGATCCCTCTCTCAAGCAGGTGCAGCGTGAAGTGTTCGTTGAAGATGTTGATCCAGCCTTTCATCGGCGTCAGCGTCTCCAGCGCGCCGGTGAAGATCTGCACACAGCCGCGGTTGCCGACGAAGATCATGATTTCATTGCCTTGCTGTAACACCGTCTCCAGCAGGCGCGGCAGTGCGTCGTTGCTGACCTGGCAGGCCAGATCGTCTCCCACCAGGCGAAACGCCTGCTGGCGCGAGAGGTTATGTTTTTTCAGCAGGCCGAAGAACTGATGGACATCGGTCATCGCCCGCCATGCCTGATCCAGCGCGACGCCATCGGCGCTTTCAGCGTGCGGTTCGGCAACCGCTTTGCTAATTGCTAACGGCAGATCGGCCTGCGCCGTGAAACGGGTCACCACCTCGTTCCACGCCGCCATATCGGTCTGTTCGCTGGCGTAGACTTTCAGCACCGCATCGCCCTGCTGGTCGAAGAACTGAATGCTTTGATGTTCGCCGCGCGGGCTTTGCTCACGCAGGCTAAAGGCGCTGGCCCACTGATTAATAAACAGGCGCAGATCGAGCGCGCGCGGGTTGAGCACCAGCCCGGCGTGTTCGCCGATATGCAGGTTGGTGAAACGGCCCATCTGTTCATGCACCGCATACTCGTTGCGGCAGATGCATTTGGTGTCACCGACGAGTTCCAGCGCGGCGAGAAGCCCGCGCATATCGTCGTTCAGGCGCACGGCATCATGCCCGACGCGTGATTGGGTTAATTCGGCTTCACTGATCGCCATGCCGGTGGCGATATCGCGGGCATACTTAGCAGGTTCCTGCGATTTAATTGTCTGATATTGCTGCCAAATTGCGAGAAAATCGTTTGACGAAACAGGCATAGCATTCGCTTCCTTTATCATGTTAAAAACCCCGGCAGCGATACCGGGGGATGAAGACCTGGACCGCATGCGCGATCAGAAATCGACGTTGACGCCCAGTTGCCAGGTACGGCCCGGCATGACGGCCAGCGCTTTGTCGTAGGCATCCTGATTGGTGGACTCTTCGAGGGTGCGGCTGCTCAGGTAGTCCCAGTATTTGCGGTCGGTAATGTTGTAAACGCCGCCGTTGATCTTCACGTGTTTCGCCACTCGCCAGTAGGCCGTCCAGTCCAGCAGGCCGTAACCCGGCACGCGCATATACTCGGTGCTGGAGTCATTAATCGCGGAGCCGGTATTGGTGTAAGACTCGCGGCTGGTGGCGGTGGCGCGTTTACCTTTCACAAAGGTGGCTGTCAGCGCAGTACCGTAGCGTTTCGCCGGATCGTCCCAGGCGACACCCACGATCGCTTTCATCGGCGCGACGCTGTCGAGATCGATGTATTTGTCGCCCATATAGCTGGATTTCGATTTCCCTTCGGTGTAACCGTAAGCCAGCGTGGCGCTCAGACCATCGACCTGCTCAAACCAGGTGCCAAAGTTAAATTTCGCGCTGATTTCGCCGCCGTAGATAAAGGCTTTATCACGGTTTTCCGCCTGATAAGTGGTGTAGATGTTCGACGGAACGTTGGTGAATTTATCCGGGTTATTGGCACGCGTATAACGGGTATATGCGATAAAGTTTTTGTAGCTGTTGTAGAACAGCGCGGTATGCAGCGTAACGCCTTCGGTGACCTCCCCTTTCATGCCCCATTCAACGTTATTGCTGGTTTCGGTTTTCAGATCAGTGTTGCCGATCAGCGCATACTGCTGGCGACCCGCATAGCTGGAACCCAGGTTCCAGGAGCCGTAAAGCTGGCTGGCATTCGGGAACTCGGCACCGCGTTTGTATTGCAGGTAGGTCATCAGGCGCGGCGTAATGTCGTACTGGAAGGTTAACGACGGCAACAGTTGGGTGTCGGAATTTTTCCCGTACAGGGTGGAGACTTCGGACTCATCCAGCGCGGTGCTGTTGGTCGTCAGACTGGAGAGGTTATCCGGTTTCATTGATTGATGAACAACGCGTGCGCCAGGAATGATGGCGAAATGGTGGCCATCTGCATCGAAGTTAATCTGATCCTGCACGAATGCGCCCAGCGTGTAACTTTTGCTGTCCGCTTCCGGCTGCATGATTTCGCTGTAGATACTCGGCACCGGCGACTGGTTAAACGGACGCTTGGTTTTGGTGGTGCTGGCGTTGAAACCGGCGCTCAGATCGTGGCGGCCAAGGGTTTTCGCCAGCACATTCTGTATGCCCCAGGTATCGGTATCGTAATTGGAGTACACCGTTTCCATGGTGGCGGTGGTGCTGTCCGGCATGTAAGTGCGGTCATGCGCTTCGGTGTGCTGGTAATAAACTTTGCTGGACATGCTGTCCAGCCAGTCGTTCATTGGCGTCCAGTCATCTTTCAGGCTGACGCCCCAGCGGCGGGTCTGGCTGGTTTGCTGTGCGTCGCCGAGGATGGTGCTGCCGCTGCTGTTCCATGAGTCGTAATGGGTGTGATTGGTTTTGTGGTAGTAATCCAGCGTACCGGTCAGTTTATGCTCATCGTTTGGCTGCCAGATACCGGAGGCCATCACCGCATCGGAGTGCCAGTTCGCCGGGTACGCATCAATGGAGCCGCTGTTGTTGCGGGTTTGCTGACCATCGCGGCGGCTATAAACAAAGATACCGCGCAGGGTTTCATCCCCTGCCGCGCCGGTCACGCCGTTGTGCCAGCTACGATCGGCGGAGTCATAATCGCTCTGGTAACCAAAGTAGCTGTTTTTACCCGGGTGCAGATAATCGTCCGGTGATTTCGGGCGGAAGGAGACGTTGCCGCCAATCGAGGTGTTTGCTTGATCGGTGGGCGTCGCGCCGGACTGAATATCCACATTGCCGTACATGTACGGATCGATATAGTCACGGCCAATGCCGAAGGTGTTCAGGCCCGCGCGGCTGACGTAGCTACGGCCGGTTGCATCCGGCTGCGGAATGCCATCAACATCAATTCCCACGCGGTTACTTTCCAGGCCGCGAATGTTGTAACCGGTGTAACCACCACGGTCAAAACCACTTTTGCCGTTACCAGAACCGCCGCTTGCGCCGGTCGCGCTAATCAGCGGCTCGTAACGCATGATAGAGCCGAAATCTTTCGCGCCTTTGTTTTGTAAATCCTGTGCGCTAACGGAATGGCTACTTCCTGCTTTCAGCACCGGTGCAGGCGCCGTAACGACCATCTGTTCGGCCGTATCCTGTTTCGCATTCGTTGCGGTAGTCGTCGAGGTATCGGTATCCGCTGCCAGCGCGGTGTTCTGATACAGGGCTGCGAGTAATGAAGTCACCACCACGCGCTTCCTGAAGCGACGCGGAGAAAGTTGCGATTTACACATAATATTTTGTAAGCCTTAGAATTTATTAGTATCAGGCTCACGTCTTACTTCCAGTCGTTCCACGAAACGAGAATACGTCAGGACAAAAATGCAGGTTATCGTTATGTTATGAGTCCAGATAGTAATGATAATGATTATCACTTGCAATGAATTCATAAACTACTCACCTTTGTGTCCGCACTTTGCATACACTTTGCTCTCTGATTCGCCTTTTGGAGGGACGAGAAAATGAACAAACCGGCGATTACTTTACATTATTGCTCGCAGTGTAACTGGATGCTGCGCGCCAGCTGGATGGCGCAAGAACTGCTACATACGTTCAGTACCGATCTCGGATCGGTGCGTCTGATCCCCGGCACAGGCGGAATTTTTGTGATTGATATCGATGGCACAGTCATCTGGGATCGTAAGCAGGAAGGCGGTTTTCCCGATGCTGCAGAGTTAAAACGCCGCGTGCGCGACTACTGCTTCCCGGAAAAACCGCTCGGGCACGTAGAGAAAAAAAGCGATTAAGCGTCAAGCTGCGCAGGCAGTCATTGATGATGCGCATTGCGACCAATAAAAAGTTTTAGCAGGTAAAAAAAAGCCGCCCGCAAGGGGCGGCTGCAAATGCGACACCAGGGTTTCAAACGTCAGAATGGATGAAATATGTTCAGATTATCAATAATTTCAATGTGTTAACGATGAAAATATTCATTCACAAAGATCTTTTATTTTCATTACAAATCCCTGTTTTACAGGGATATTCTGATCATCGTTTTACAATTTGTTAGCACGCTCATTGTTAGTAACGAAGATGCACTTGCATGCCTTCAGACACAGAGCGGATTTCCTGTGTCTGAGGGTTCTTTTTTCGGGTTTTTCATTCAATTACGGGCAGTACATTGAGCGTTCGCTGCACTGCCAGTAAATTTATTTTTACATTCAGTAATGGAAGTTATTGAGTGCTATTTTCGGCAGGTGGTTTGCGATTCGCCATAATTGAAATAAAATATTTTTGATACGGCGAAAACTCAAAATTAATCGTGTCAGTCGCATCAAAATTAATAATTTTCACATACGTATAGCGCTCAATCATTTCATGGCCAGAAGTGTCACCTCTGAAAAAATCGTGCATTCCGTAACTCTCTTGCTCTTTGCCCATCAACCACTCCAGACTCACATGTGAATGGCGAAAAACCTGGCCTGCAAACCGTTCTGGCTTACCGTTTCCCGGCAAGCCAAATAAAACAAAAAAATCAAAAATATAATATTTTCTGCTATCAGATTTTTCCACCAACTGATATTGCTAAAGCGCTTATTCTTAATAATTATTACGGGCTATATCGTGCATGTCCGTTGCGTCAATGTTCCTAATTCTGCTTATTTAGTGGCATTAGTCAATACTCACTCATAGCGCCATTAAAAAAATAGGAAAAAACATCTTCGCAAGATTAAAATAAAAATGTTGCCAATAGTCCTGGTATTTTTACGGTTAAAGAGAGGGGAAGATATTTACCTTCCCCTGCATACAGTCTCAATACAGTGCGTTAATCAGCGTAAAACCCAGCGCCGTCATCAGCAACGAGCCCAGTACGTGCACCAGCACGGAGGTCATTGCCCACAGATAATTTCCCGTTTGCAACTGCGCGAAAATCTCCAGCGAGAAGGTTGAAAAAGTTGTCATGCCGCCGCACAGGCCCGTGGTGATCAGCAATCGCCAGGTGGGATCGAGATGCGGCTGGCGCGTAAAGAACGCCAGCGCGCCACCAATGATCATGCCACCCAGCAGGTTAACCAGCAGCGTACCCGGCGGCAGATTGGGAAAAAGCGCATTTAAACGTAGAGAGAGCAGCCAGCGGATAACGCAGCCTGCGGAACCACCCACAATGACGGCAAATAAAGACTTCAGCATGTTTTTCCTCATCAATACATCACGTTGAGGCATGCGGGAGGGACATAAAGAAAAACGCCCGACATGCCTCCATTTAAGAGTCATATCAGGCGTCATCAGCTTCTCCAGGAAGCGGTTGGGTAAGGTGGAACGCCATCACCTTCTGGCGCATTGTTAATGATTTTGCCCCTGCAGGCAAGTTACAGTAAGCCTAAGTGCTCAACCAGAATTAAACTGCCGATACCCATCAGCACCACGCCGCCGAGCACTTCCGCCCATTTGCCGATCGCCGCGCCAAGAAAACGCCCCAGCAGCATACCCGTAGTCGCCATAATCGTTGTCGCAAGGCCAATCATCAGCGCAGTCACCACGATATTCACGTTGAGAAACGCCAACCCGACACCCACGGCCATCGCATCCAGACTGGTGGCAATGGCGGTGGTCACCAGCAGCCAAAAACCGTGACGGCGCGGGGCTTCAACGTTTTCGTCAGGCGATTTACTCAACCCCTCTTTCACCATCCGCGCGCCAAGCGCCAGCAGCAGCACAAAGGCGATCCAGTGATCCCAGTGCATGATGTACTGACTGGCGGCCAGCCCCGCAGCCCAGCCAATTACCGGCGTGATAGCCTCAATGACGCCGAAGATCAACCCTGTTCTCAGCGCTTCGCGAACGGGCGGACGTTGTAACACCGCGCCCTTGCCAATGGCAGCAGCGAAGGAATCCATCGACATCCCAAAGGCCAGAATAATCATTGCATAGAAACTCATTGCTCACCCTTTAAAACCGCCTCAACAGAGGGGAAAAACACTGCGCTGCGAAAAGAGCGGCAATGGTGCCACAGCAACGACAAAAAGGCAAAAATTACTTATTTATCATCAACATATAGATGATGCTATGTTTTATAACCGAAGCTATGTTGCACACATTGATGATTTCTAATATTGTTATATTATAACATTTCATTACATAACAAATCATCAGGGAGCGCAGTATGATCATGAAGAAATCCGCCTTTGTTCTGGGTATGGGCGTATTACTGGGTAGTACACAGAGCATGGCTCACGATCATCACCACGGAAAGCCGCTGACAGAGGTGGAACGCAAAGCCAGCGAAGGCATTATCGACGATAAAGATGTCAAGGATCGGTCACTGTCCGACTGGGACGGGATCTGGCAATCGCTGAACCCATATCTGCTGAATGGCGATCTCGATCCGGTGCTGGAGAAAAAAGCGCAGCACGGCGACAAAACGGTGGAGGAGTACCGCGCTTACTACAAAAAAGGCTATGCGACCAACATCGATACCATCGGCATTGAAAATAACGTGATTGAGTTTCACACCGGCAAAACGGTCACCCGCTGCCGCTATGACTACGCCGGTTATAAAATTCTGACCTACACCTCCGGCAAGAAAGGCGTGCGCTATCTGTTTGAATGTAATGACGCGCAGTCAAAAGCACCGAAATTTGTGCAGTTCAGCGACCACATTATTGCGCCGCGCCAGTCGCTGCATTTCCATATTTTTATGGGCAACGAATCCCAGCAAGCGCTGCTGAAAGAGATGGATAACTGGCCGACCTTCTATCCGTACAATTTGAACAAAGCGCAGATCGTAGACGAAATGCTGCACCATTGATGCCTGCGGGTGATTCAGCCTGTTTACGCCAGATGTGCCTGCAACCAGCCTTTAACGTCCTGCGTCGCTATCTGATGCCGGGCGTTCCAGGTCTGCTCCATCGGCCACCAGACCCCTTCGCCGCGGGCGAAAGCGGTGCGATAGCGGCACATTTGATCCTCCGGTTGCAGGCGCAATGCATCCGCTAACGCGGGCAGCGTATAAACGCCTCTTTTAAATGCCTGCCCGGTTACGGCTTCAACGGTATCCGCAAGCGTGGCATACGAGAGCGTTTCCCCGGCAATCAGCACCACCTCATTCATAATGCGCGGTTGATGCAGATAGATAGCGGTAGTCAGCCGACCAATATCGGCAGGCGAAGTCACCGTCACCCGCGTCTCCCACCCGCCCAGCGCATTTATCGTTTTTTGCTCCAGATTCACCACATCGAATGCTGGTTCAAACAGGAAACTGGTAAACATACCGGTCGACACGATCACCCATTCGGTGCCGGTTTGCGCCCGCAACAGTTCCCGGACATCATACTGCTCGTCCCACACCGGCTGGCCGCTGCCTTTTCCCACCACGTCGTAATCCACACCAAACTGCCATGGAAAATAGCGGCGTACACCTGCAGCCAGCACTGCACGGGTGATTTTAAGCTGCGTACCCGTTCCGGCGACAAAGCCCATGCAATTGATCACCGTATCAAACTGCGCCAGCAGCGGGATGAGCGAGTCAACCGTGCTGGTCGCAATATCGACAGCGATAAATCTCGCACCGCGATCCACCCATTTTTGGTGTGCCGCCGATCGCAAATAGCCACATTCATCCCACGCGCCTGGCGAAACCACAACCGTAACTGTGCCCTGCGCCTGCGTCACGGCAGGTACCAGCATGTTCAGCACCGCCGCGCCGAGTTGTCCCGCCCCAAGCACCAATACGTTTTCGTTCTGTATAGCCATTTCACGTCCTCATTCAATCAGATGGCAGTTTTACTGCACTGCGAAAAGATTACGGCGAAGGCGTGATTTCGATAAGGTACAAAATTCAGGTTAGACTGTTCGTTAAAATGGGATAATCGAAAAAAAGCGGAGGGGGAAAAGTGGATAAACTGGAATCGATGCGCGTCTATGTGCAGGTGGTGGAAACGCGCAGTTTTGCCCGCACTGCAGAAGCACTCGGCCTGCCGCGCTCCACCGTCTCACGGGTAATTAAAGAGCTGGAAAACGGGCTGGGCTTGCAGCTTTTACAGCGCACCACACGCAAACTCAGCGTGACGGCGGAAGGAAACCGCTACTACGAGGCGAGCAAAAGGATACTGGATGATATCACTGCGCTGGAGTCCTCTTTCCCCGGCACTCACGGCCAGCCCGCGGGTCGCCTGAAAATCGGCATGCCGCAATCGCTGGCGCGACACTGCATTCTGCCCCGGCTGGGTGAATTTTTGCACCGCTACCCGCAACTGGCGGTGACGCTGTGCTCCAGCGATAACGTGGAGGATGTGATCCAGGAAGGGTACGACTGCGTGATTCGTACCGGCAGAGTGGAGGATTCCACCACGCTGGTGGCACGCTCACTGGCGAAGTTTAGCTGGGTGGTGCTGGCTTCCCCGCAGTACATCGCGCAGTATGGCAATCCCGCTGATTTACAGGCGTTACGCCAGCATAAAGCCGTGGGTTATCTGAATCACCGTACCGGGCGCACCACCGACTGGCTGCTGAGCCACGCAGGCGACGATCATGAAATTCGCCTCAGCGAGACGCTGATCGTTGACGATACGGATGCCTATATTCAGGCCGGGATACAAGGGTTGGGGCTGATTCGCGTCGCCAGTTATCTGGCGCAACCCTGGCTGGCAAGCGGAGCGCTGGTGCGCTGTATGGAGAACTACACCTTTGACTTGCCCCTGTCACTGGTTTACCCGCAAAGCCGCTATTTACCCCCCTCAGTGCGGGCATTTTATGACTGGAGCAAAGCGGTGCTCAATCAGCAATAAACCGGGCAATCGCCCGGCGGTTCACTCAGCCTTTCCACGGCGACTTGCGGATGATGCGACAGAAGTTCAGCGGCGCAAAGTGCGGATCTTTATCGGCTAACACATCGGCTTTAACGTTGCCAAACGTGGTCGCAGGCCGGTGTTTAATGCCGTCATAAAAGGCCTGGATGATCTCCTCTTTAAAACGGGCCGGGCGTGGATATTGACCAACCACGGCTTCACGTTCCGCCTCGTCAAAACCGTTATAGCCAATGCCCAGCACATCCATTTCCACACCTGCGGTGACCAGCGCAATTTCCGGCGCCATAAATTCCGGAATACCCGGCGTGGTGTGCAGTGCAATGGCCGTCCACACCTTGTCCATATCCTGTTGCGTCACGCCATAGTGCTGCATAAATTCGCGCGCCGCATTGGCTCCGTCCACCTCGAAACGCTTATCACAACTGCAATGTTCGTGGGTTAACCCCATGTCGTGAAACATACAACCGACATAGAGTAATTCGTGGTCAACCTTGATATCGCGCTGCCTGCCCGCTAATGCCGCCCAGTAGTAAACGCGGCTGGAGTGGTTAAACAGCAGGTCTGATTCAGTATCGCGAACCAGGGCGGTGGCGTCGCGCGCCATCTGGCTATCAGGGATGCGAATACCTTGTACGTTGAAGCTCATGTTTTCTCTCCGGCTGGAATGTGTGTGGGTCATTCTAGAAGAGAAAAGTTGTGTCTATAACAGCTCAAAACAGGCAATATCGGACATAACGTTATCCGCAGACTCCAGAGGTGAAAGATGCTGCATACCATCGTCATACTGGCTGTTCCTGGCGTGCAATTGCTGGATGTTGCCGGGCCTTTTGATGCGTTTGCCGAAGCCAACCGCCTGCTGCATCGCCAGGTTTACCAGCCGGTATTGATGTCGCTGGAAGGAAAGCACCTTCACTCCTCTTCCGGCGTGGCGCTTAATGCAAATGCCAGGCTTACTGATTTTTCACCGCCAGAGAATGTTTCCTTCCTGATTGCTGGTGCGCCGGACATCGACGCGCGTGCGCTGACGGAACGGCAAATCGCCGCCGTTACTGCCCTTTGCCGCCAGAGCGTGCGCTATGGCTCGGTCTGTACCGGCGCGCTGCTGCTGGCGCAAACCGGGCTGCTGCATCAGCGCCAGGTGGCCACGCACTGGTCGGTCGCGGAGCAACTCGCCAGGCGCTATCCGGATATCGCGGTTGATGCGGATGCGTTGTACGTCGCGGACGGGCCGGTCAGAACGGCGGCGGGCGTCACCTCCGGCATGGATCTGGCGCTGCGTTTTATCGAAGAAGATCTCGGTCGCGACGTCGCCCAGGATGTGGCGGCCAATCTGGTGATGTTTTTTCGTCGTCCCGCCGGGCAGGGGCATTTTGTGCGTAAGCAGCAGATCTCCGTTGGCGGGCGTTCGGCGTTGCAGGACTTACAGCGCTGGGCATTGCAGCACCTGGCGCAGGTAAAAAATGTCACGCAGATGGCGGAGCATATTCATCTCAGCGAGCGCCACCTCAATCGCCTGTTTCAGCAGGAGATGGCAAAGAGCACCGGCGAGTGGCTGGAAGAAGCGCGGATTGCGCAAGCACGGGAACTGCTGGCCAGCGGCCTGGCGATTAAAACGGTTGCCGCACGCTGCGGCTACAGCAGCGGTGATGTCCTGCGCCGGGCATTTATTAAAGTCACCGGTTTAACTCCCACGGTGTACCGCAAAATCTATGGCAGCCGCCTGTAGCGAAACGCGTTTGCAGGCCAGATTGCAAATGTCCTGAATTAGCACCATCAACGTCATTTAAGACATCCCTGACTCACTTATGATGCTTCCATCGCATCCATTGTTGAACCAGGGAGTCTGCTATGAACATCGCTACACAACATCACAAAGGCACTGCCGTTATTACCGGCGCATCGACCGGTATCGGCGCGATTTACGCCAACCGCCTGGCCCGTATGGGTTACGACCTGATTATCGTTGCCCGCAATCATAACCGCCTGAACCAGATGGCCAGCCACATTACCGCAGATACGTCGCGTAACGTGGAAGCGATCGCCGCCGACCTTAACGATCCGCAACAACTCCGTGCGCTGGAAGCCAGACTGCGCGAAGACGCCAGCATCACCCTGCTGGTCAACAACGCGGGCGTCGGCACGCATACGCCGCTGCTGGGAAGCGAAATCGATCGCATGGAAGCGATGATTAACCTGAATGTCACCGCCCTCACCCGCCTCACTTACGCGGTAGTGCCCGGCTTCGTTGCCCGTGGCACAGGCGCAGTTATCAACATTTCGTCCATCGTCGCCATCGCCCCCGAAGTGCTGAACGGCGTATACGGCGGGACAAAAGCCTTTGTGCTGGCGTTTAGTCAGTCACTGCATCACGAACTGGCCGATAAAGGCATTCAGGTGCAGGCCGTACTGCCTGGCGCAACGGCAACACCATTCTGGGACAACGGCGGCCTGCCGCTGGAACAGCTCGACAAAGCCATTGTCATGAGCGCTACGGACATGGTGGATGCGGCGCTGGTGGGCTTTCTGCAGGGCGAGCTGGTGACCATTCCTTCCCTGCATAACGACGCCGACTGGCAGGCACTGGAACAGCATCGCCGGGCGCTGATGCCGCAACTCTCCACAAACGTACCGGCAGAGCGCTACCGCGCAACCGTCACCCACTAACCGTTAACAGAACAAAGGATGAGATCATGAAACTGACAGGCAATACGATTTTTATTACCGGCGGCACCTCTGGTATTGGCCGTGCGATGGCTGAAAAATTCCACCAGCTTGGCAATCAGGTGATCATTTCCGGACGGCGCCAGGCGCTACTGGATAGCGTCACTGCCGCTAATCCCGGCATGGGCGCAGTCGTGCTGGATGTAACCCGCGCGGACAGTATCAACGCCGCAGCCAAAGAGGTGTTATTACGCTATCCGGCGCTGAACGTGGTGATCAACAACGCAGGTATTATGCCGTTTGATAACGCCGCCGGTGAGCTGGATGACGAAATGGCAGTCACACTGCTTAACACGAATCTGCTGGGGCCAGTACGCGTCAGCGCCGCGTTTATCGAACATCTGAAAAAGCAGCCGGATGCGGTGCTGATCAATAACAGTTCGATTCTGGCGTTTCTGCCGCTCGCGGCGAATGCACTCTACTCGGCAACGAAGGCGGCTATTCACTCCTACACCCTGTCGCAGCGTTTCCTGCTGCGCGACAGTAGCGTCAAAGTGATTGAAATTTCGCCACCGTGGGTAGATACCGACCTGATTTATAAAAGCGGCGATCCGCGCGCGATGCCGTTGCAGGACTTTATTCAGCAGACCTTCGACAAACTGGGTACCGATTCCATTGAAGCGATTGTGGACAGCGTACTGCCCGCGCGCGACAACCCCGGCGCGAATGAGCATGTGATGGTTAACGCGTTCAACCAGTCCCTCGTCGATAACCCCATTCCTGTTGCATAAACGATGACGGGGCAGCCCGCTGCCCCTTTGCTGGAGTTGATAATGCAGAACCCAATCCCCCCCTCGCAAAGACGCGCCCTGTGGGCGCTGAGCCTGGCCTATTTTGTTCAGGCGACGGGCGCACTGTCGGTTGCCGGCAGCCTGGCCGCTGTCTCCCATGAATGGGGATTAAGTGACGGGCAAAGCGCCCGCCTGCTCTCCATTTTTGGTTTAACCTTCGCGCTGGCCGCTCCGCTGGCGCAGATCTTTTTCGGTCACCTGATGCGTAAATATCAGGTACTGGCCGGGATGCTGGTATTTGGCCTCGGCGCACTTCTCTTTGCGATGGCAGCAGATTACCCGATGCTGATCGCTTCGCGCATTGTGATGGGGCTTGGCGCTTCGCTGATTGGCCCGGTACTGGTGGCGCTCGGCGCGGAGTTAGTGGCGCAGCACGATCGCGGCAGTGCTATCGCCATGATATTGCTTGGTGTCTCGATGGCGAGCATGGTGGGGATCCCGCTGGCCGCCTGGATTGCTACGACATGGGGGGCACGTGAACTGTTTGCGCTGGTCGCCTTGTTCAGCCTGTTTACGGCGCTGGCGGTGTGGTTAAGCGTGCCAAACATCGTTAAAGGCGCGGATATCCACTTTCGCCAGTTGGTCGCTGTGCTGGCAGAGGGTAAATCGTTGGCGGCGTTCCTGGTGGTATTTTTTATCACCTCCGGCGTCTACGACATGTACGCGTTTATCTCTCCGCTGATCCGCGATAACTGGCACGGCACAGCCACCAGCGTTTCTGTTGCCTTAGCGGTGATTGGCGTCGCCGGGATTTTTGGTAACCTGTTTGTTGGCCGCGCAGCGCGTCGCTACAGCGCCGAGCGTTTACTGGTGGTAGGCATCACACTGCTGATTGTGGATATGCTGGCGATGATGATCCTGCCCGCAAAACTGATGCTGCTTTATCTGCTGCTGATACTGTGGGCTTTCTCTACGGATCTGCTATGGCCGTCCCAGCAGCGGCGAGTGGTGGAAATCGCCACGGCCGAAACGCGCGGGATTTCGCTGGCGTTAACCAGCGCCTTTATGTTCTGTGGGATTGGTTTTGGCTCGGCCGTCGCATCGTGGATCTATCCGCTGTGGGGTTTTTATGGTGTGATGCTCAGCGCTGTTCTGTTCTTATTACTGGCGTTAATCAGCCTGCTGATTTCGGAGCGATTACGCGTTCGCTGCCCGACACTCCAGCCCGCCAGCCTGCGATCTTAGGGAGTCGCGATGCATAAAATTGGCTTAATCATTGCCGACCATTTCCAGATGCTGGCGATCTCCACGCTGACCGTGTTTGAGTTTGCCAACATGGCCACCGGCAAAGCCTTTTACCAGCCGGTGGTCTACTCCGAATTTGGCGGCACGGTACGCTCATCATCAGGTATTGGCGTGGATTCGCTGCCGCTTTCGGATGATACGCAGGTGGATAGCTGGCTGGTAGCGGGCGTACTGACACCGGTTGAAGAACCGGCATCAGCTGGCATCGTCCATTTTCTGCAAACCACGGCGCTCCAGGCACGCCGCATTGCGGGGGTCTGCACCGGCGCCTTTGTGCTGGCGCAGGCCGGATTACTGGATAAAAAACGCGCGACCACGCACTGGGCGCACGCCCGCAGTTTGTTGCAGTTGCATCCCGACATTCAACTTGAAGATGATCGCATTTTTATCATTGATGATCGGGTCTGGACCTCCGCAGGCATGACCGCCGGGCTGGATATGGCGCTCGGCATGGTGGAAAAAGATCTGGGTGCGGAGATCGCCCGCGCAGTGGCGCACAATCTGGTGATGAACCAGCGGCGCTCCGGCGGGCAAACGCAGCATTCGGAGATGCTGGCGCTGGCACCGCGCTCCGATCGTCTGCAAAGCGCGCTCGAATATGCCCGCAGTAATCTGAGTAAAGCGCTGACGGTGGAACTGCTGGCCGATGCCGTCCATCTGAGCGCCCGCCAGCTTAGTCGCCTGTTTCGCCAGGAGACGGGGAAATCGCCGGCCAAGGCGATTGAGGGATTACGTCTGGAAGCTGCGCGGCTGATGATTGAGCAAAGCCGTTTATCGCTGGATGCCATCGCCCGCGAATCCGGTTTTCGCGATCGCCGCCATATGCGGGAAGTCTTTATTCGCGGCTATGGCATTCCGCCGCAGTCGTTGCGTACCGGGCGCTGAGCCCTATTTTCTCTTTGCGCATGAAAGTGCTGTCGCCCGAAAGGGGATTATTTGTTCGCACAGGCGGCGTAGACTGAGCACAGTTTTATACGCTTAAAGGAGCAGAAAAATGCAGGAAAAAATCACTATTGTCGCCACCATTACCGCCCATGCAGGCGCCCGTGACAAAGTAGCTCAGGCGCTGAAAACCGTGGAACGGGACGTTCAGGGCGAGCCGGGATGTGAGCAGTACCAGTTGCATGTCAACAGCAAAAACGATCATCAGTTCGTGATGATTGAGCGCTGGCAATCGGCGCAAATGCTGGCGCAGCATGAACAGGCCGCGCCGTTCAAAGCGCTGGTCAGCGCCATTGACGGCTTAGCCGATTTACAGGTCACGACGCTGACCGCCGTCGCCTGACGACCAAACCCAGGCATTCTGGCCTGGGTTTCTTGTCTTCACGCTTTCACCAGCTCCGGCCATAAGCGCAGTGTGGTGTCGATAATCTCCATCAGCTTTTCCCGCGTCGCGCCTTCCCGCGCGCTGACCGCCATCCCCTGCACAATGCACATTAAAAAATGCGCAATCACCGGCAGATCGCTGTGTGGCGGGATCTCACCGCGCAACTGGCGCTGCTGCAAAAATGTCAGCAGGGTCTGTTCCTGCGAAGCATGCTTTTCCCGGATCGTCTCGACGATAGGCGCAGCCGACGATGACACCGTGGCAGAGGTGTTGATCAAAAAGCAGCCCGCTGGCGTGTCGCTTTGGGTAAAACAGCCGACTACTGCGGTGAAATAATCCCGCAACGCCTGGGTTACGCTCTTCTCATCACAAAACAGCGTCGCCTGGTGTTTCGCAATAAAGCGCGCCATGTAGCGGTCGAGAACCGCCATGAATAACCCTTCTTTATTGGTGAACTCCGCATACAGCGTTGGCGCTTTCGCGCCGGTGGCTTCCGCCAGCTCGGCCAGCGATGTGGCTTCATAGCCATGCTGCCAGAACAGCATCATCGCTTTGTCCATCATCTCCGCTCTGTCGAAGACTTTTGGTCGTCCACGACTTTTTTTCGTACAGCATGTGACATCGGTTGTCATGGTTCCTCCCTTGTCCACATGGATTTAATTACTAATCATTATAAAAACATTACAAGGGCGATGACCAGCGAAGATTTTTAAAAAAATTTCACCACTCAATACATTGAATAACAAAACATTTATATTTATTTTAATGATCACTATAAAAATAGTATTGACGAGTGATGCAGATCACACTTATGATTTACCTATCGATCGTTAAGTTAATACTTACGACGCCCAAACAAACCATTTTAGAAAGGTAAATCACATGAAAAGCATTCAGTCCCTGATCGCCGTTGCAGTTCTTAGCTCCCTCTCTTTCGCCAGCATGGCTGCGGTAGAAGTTCAGTCTTCTCCGGCCGACCAGCAGAAAGTGGGCGTGATTTCCGCCAATGCCGGTACCAACCTCTCTTCGCTGGAAAGTGAACTGGCGCAGAAAGCCGATGAAATGGGTGCGAAATCGTTCCGTATCACCTCAGTGACCGGCCCGAACACCCTGCACGGCACCGCGGTTATTTACAAATAAGACGTTGGCGGGCTTACCCGCCGCAACAGAAGATTTTTAGATTCGGGCAATAACGCCCAACACGAATGAGAAATTTAAGGAATAACACCATGAAAACTTTCAATACTATCGCTATCGCTGCTGCTCTTTCTGCTCTCTCTTTTGGCGCTTTCGCACAGACCGTTACGGCTACCGGCCGCACGCTGGATGATGCAGAATCCGTGATTGCCGCCCAGGCGCAGAAAGAAGGTGCGTCTTACAAAATTATTGAAGCCAATACTAATAACAACGTACACATGACAGCCGAACTGACCAAATAAGTTTGTTGCGATATTCTGTGTGAGAGGCGCCTTCGGGCGCTTTTTTTATGCCCGCGAAGGCGAACCCGCATGCCTGTATCGGGTGAATTGTTGCTCCAGCATCGGGCGTCCCCACTGATCGCCCTGCCACTCTTTGCTGAGTGTAAAGCCACAGGATTCATACAGGCTGCGGGCCGCATGCAATCCGCTGAAGGTCCAGAGCTGTACCGCGTCGAACTGTTGCTCGTCGCAAAATGCCATCGCACGGGCCAGCAGTTCTCGCCCGACGCCGCTGCCCCGGCACTCCTCATCAAGAATAAACCAGCGCAGATGCGCCTCGTTATTTCCCAGATCTTCCCCGTCAATAGCCACCGAACCTACAATGCGCCCGTGACGAACGGCAAGCCAGATGCCGTTACGCGGATTGTCCAGCCGCCCGGCAAACTCCGCCAGCCCGGCAGCGACTTTTGCTTCAAAAAAATAGCCAAAATCATAGTGCTGCGAATAATAGCTGGCATGCATTTCGCTGATCCGGCCAATCATCCCCGGCAGATAACCGCTGACAATTTCCGGTTTTGCACCGCCCAGTTGCGCCACCCCGTTGCGGCAACTTTCCAGCGCAAAGGCGTAAGCGGATAATCCACGGGCGACCACTTCACGCTGCGCATCGCTCAGATGCTCCATCGCCTCACGCACGCGCATCGCGCCATAGCGGTTAATGCGGGCAACGCTCTCTTTCCCTTTTGCAGTCAATTGCAGTGTCTTAAAGCGCGCATCGTCAGTGGCCTGAACTTCCTGTAACTCCCCCGCTTTAATCAGCCTGGCCAGCATGCGGCTGACGCTGGATTTTTCCAGCCCCAGAATATTGACCAGTTGCGCAGCGGTGATGGCGCCGTGATGTTCAACTTCCAGCAAGGTATGCACAGCGGAGGGCGAGTAATCCGTGGCGGCAAGCGTCGAATTCATAAAGCCAAGTTCACGAACCATCAGCCGGGAGGCGACACGAATGTCATTAATCAGGTTGGGCGCTGTCATCATGTTTCCGCTACAGGATAGTTAGTTGTACTATACAACCACCTGCAGTACATCCTGTCAATGCAACAGACTGACGCTCACGGGAAAGCGCTGACGCCGCGCATAAAAAAGGCTGCCAGGCAGCCTTTACGTATTTATCGGGGCTGACGCTTCAGCCACGCAATAAAGTTTTATTCAAAATACACCGTCGGATTTTCGGCCAGCGAAACGTATTTTTTGCTGTTTTTATCCAGCGTACGGATTTCGCCGCTTTCAATATCGTAAACCCACCCGTGCAGACGCAGCGCGTTGTCACGAAGCCCGACGGCCACAGAAGGATGCGTTTTGATATTGTTCAGTTGCGCAATCACGTTCTCTTCGACCATCGCATTGACTTTGTCGGTTTCGTTTTCAAAAGTTCTCTTCTCAACAACGGCTCTTGCTGCATCTGAATAGTGCAGCCAGTGGGCCACCGCAGGCATTGGCTCCAGGCTCTGAGCGGTAGCGATCGCTTTCATCGCGCCGCAGTTGGAGTGACCACAAATCACGATATCCGTCACGCCCAGCGCCACAACCGCATATTCGATTGTCGCTGATACACCGCCCGGCTCCGGCCCGAACGACGGCACAATATTACCGGCATTGCGGATAACGAAAAGCTGGCCCGGCTCCTGTTGCGTCACCAGTTCCGGCACCAGACGGCTGTCTGAGCAGGAAATAAACAAGGCTTTCGGGTTCTGACTGGAGGCCAGGCTACGGAAAAGCTCTTTACGTTGCGGGAAAATTTCTTTCTGGAAGCTGAGGAAGCCTTCAATGATATGTTGCATAGCACGTTCTCTTTTTTTCGGTCTTCATTTCGGTTTGAGAAAAACCTCACGCCAAAAGTCCCGCATCTTGACGCAAATTGCAATAGTTCTCTGTCTGCATCTCTTTTTGCGTCCCGTCAGTTCACGGCGAGCCGCAGGCCAAGATTGGCGGGATAAGGCGCGAAATAGCTCTGTGTTTGCAGGTAACTGTCTGGATATTCCGCCAGATAGTGTTGCAGCAATGTTAATGGCGCAAGCAGCGGCAATAACCCGAGCCGGTAGTTGGTGATCACCGACAGCAGCTCGGCGCGCTGCCGACTGGTGAGGTGCCGGGTAAAATAGCCCTGAATATGCATCAGCACGTTGGTGTGATTCTTGCGCGAAGCGACATGTTTAAGGAGCGCCATAAACTGCTCGCGATAAGCGACAAAGAAAGCATCCAGATCCTTCCACTCGCCGAGCCGGGCAACAAAGGGACCGATTTTGCGGTACCCCGCCTGGTGATGAGCCAGCAACTGAAGCTTGTAGCGGCTGTGAAACGCCAGCAGATTGCTGCGGGTTAACCCCTCTTCACGTAGCGCATTCAGCTCATGCAACGCGAAGATCCGCGCGACAAAGTTTTCGCACAGCTGCGGATCGTGCAAGCGCCCATCCTCTTCTACCGGCAGCCACGGGTATTTTTTCAGCAGCGCAGCGGTAAACAGCCCGATGCCCGCTTTACGTCCGCGATGGCCCTGCTCATCATACAGCCGTACGCGTTCCATCCCGCAACTGGGCGATTTAGCGCAGACAATAAAGCCGGATAAGTTACTGACGGAAGGCAGAAAACGTTCGGCGAAAGCAGCCATTTTGTCCGTCACATCTTCCTGCGGATCGTGGCTAAAACGCATGCGGGTGTCGCCATCGGTCGTCTGGATCAGGCGCAATGCCGGGCGAGGAACCGGCAGACCGATGGCCATCTCCGGGCAGACAGGCTTAAACGTGACCCACTGCGCCAGTTCATCCATGACAAACCCCATGCGTTTATGTCCCCCGTCGAAGCGCACTGCGGAGCCCGTCAGACATCCGCTAATCCCAATCGTGGGTTGATGGTTCATAAATGCCCCCTGCGCTTAACGGGTATAAAAAGACCTACCTTAAAAGTTACACAACAGAGGATATTTGTCTAAGTTTTAAAAGATAAAATTTGTTAATGAATAAATATTACAAAGAGTTATTAGTCAGCAAACATCAAGCTACCGGGAACGTTTTTAAAGGGTAATAACGTCAAGGGAGACAACCTGCTGCCACTGCATAATCTGTTTTTTACGCGCGGCGCTCAGCTTTCCGCTGGTCACCAGCAACCATTTGCGCTGCGGGAAGATCTCTGGCGCCAGCATTGCCGGAGGAGACGGAAGAATATCAATACGTTGCCCCTGCCCGGTGCGCAGTAACGCTTCAAGCCAGATTTCACAGGGATCGTTAAGGTGCCAGCCGGTGAGCAGATAGTTTTCGCCGGGCGCTTTTTTATCCCTTTCCAGACAAAACGCCGTATAGGAAATAATGATGCCATCGAGAATTTCCCGCAGGGTCATCATCGCGGCAACATTGGCCGACACCTGGCCGCGCAGCGGGCGCAGCACTTCGCGTACCAGCTCACCCCTTGGATATTCGCGACCTGAATTATAAATGAGCTGACGCAGGGATTCGATTTTGCCCTCTTTCAGATGCTGAAGCATCGTCTGCTGAAGCGTCAGCCAGTTGTTCGCGTGACGGCTACCCGGGCGCGCCAGCAGTGGCTTCACCTGGCTGACAGGCACACCTTTTTTTACCCAGTCGAGTATTTTAAGCGCCTGCTGCACATCGTCATCATTGTACAACCTGTGCCCGCCTTCCGTACGCATCGGCTTGAGCAGACCATAACGACGCTGCCATGCACGCAGCGTCGTGGCGGGGATCCCGCAAAGCCTGGCAAATTCGCCGATCGAGTAGGACATGGGTTGCGCCTGATGAAAGAGGATAACGTTCAATATATCACGGATATTTCCCTGTTGAATGAGGCACCTGCCCGTCAGCCGGAGTACCGTAACCCGGCTATCGGGCTAATCCAAAGGATAGCACTGCGTCCAGTTGTAATTGATGCGGGCCAGTTTCAAACTGCCGGCGACATCACCATAATCACGCCCCTGCCGGGCGAGGAAGAATTCCCGCAGCGTCTGCGGTAAGTATGTTGCGCCGTAACGTAACAGTGTGCTGTGCCAAAATAACGGCGGCAAAGGTAACGCCGGGTGCCTGGCAAGCAATTCGTCCCGCCACGCTGAATGCAAAACCTGCTGGCAAAAAGCGTGGCGCATCGCCATCGCCTGTTCATCAGCGATCCCCGCAAGTAATAGCTGACCGGGTAACGCCACCAGGCGTAATGCACTTATCTTAATTGTCTGAGCGTGATAGCGCTTCCAACACGTTGTTAAGTGCTGGATCTTTTCCGGTAAGGGTTCCCCCGGTTCGTAGAGCGGCAATGTCAGGGGTAAAAAGGTGAAATGGAATCCTTCTGCGGGCAGGATATCCGCTAACGGATCGCGCCCGGCAAGCTGCTGTAAATCATCAAGCAGCGCACGGATCTGCGCAGGCATCTCTGGTTGGATCCCGGCGGCCAGCGCAAGCCTGCGCGGGTCGTAATACGCGCCGCGTGGCTTGCCGATACCCTGAGTTACTTGCCACTGCGCGAGTGTTTGTTGGTTTGTCGAAGAGTAGAGAGCATCCAGTTCGCGGTTCATCATCTGGCATCCCGTCAGCATAAAAAATAATGCTAGTACACAGGCATGCGTGGCTGGTATCGCAACGCATGCCCGGACAGCACAAGATTATTCAGGTTGTTTTACTGCGCGTTCCGCCGGTGAGGTTGCTGAAGCAGGAACTTTTATCCGGTACCAGATAGCGTACATCGCTGGCAAAAATACCAATGTGATAATAGTTCCACCGAATGTCCCGCCGATAAGCGTATAAGCCAGTGTGCCCCAAAATATGGAGTGCGTCAGTGGAATAAACGCCAGAATGGCTGCCAGCGCCGTGAGCAGTACCGGCCGGGCGCGCTGTACGGTTGCCTCAACAACCGCAGGGAACGGCGCAAGTCCTTCCTGTTGGTTGTGATGGATCTGACCGATAAGGATTAATGTGTTGCGCATGAGAATGCCCGAAAGCGCGACCAACCCCACCAGCGCATTGATACCAAAAGGTTTGTCAAAGAGCAGCAGCGTTGGCACGACCCCAATCAATCCCAGAGGCGCGGTCATAAAGACCATCACCATTGCCGACATCGAACGCACCTGCAGGATAATGATCAGTAGCGTCATGGCTATCATGATAGGGAATAAAGGTGCCATCGCTTTGGTGGCTTTTCCTGACTCCTCAATGGAACCCGCCAGCTCAATACGATATCCATCCGGTAGCGACGTGATGATCGGCTGAAGTTGCTTCATTATCGCCACCGATACATCTGGCGGCTGAAGAGAGTCGGCGATATCGCCCCGTACGGTAATGGTTGGCGTACGATCGCGACGGCGCAGGACAGGATCTTCCATACGTACCTCAAACGTCCCTATTTGCGACAGCGGAACGCGCTGCCCGGCCGATCCGACTAAGGTAAAGTCGCCGATTCTTGCCGGATCAAGACGAATATTCCCCGCAGCGCGCGCCATCACCTGTACCGAACGAATATCTTCACGCACCTGGGTGACTGGCACGCCCGAAAGCAGGAACTGAAGCTGCTGAGCCACGCTGCCCGATGTCAATCCCACCGATTGCAGGCGGTTTTGATCGAGCGTGAAATGCAGCGCAGGCACACGCGTTCCCCAGTCTGTATTGACGGTTCTCATCAACGGGCTGGCCTGCATCACCGTTTTCACTTTGTCGGCGATGTCACGCAGTCTGGCCGGATCCGGCCCCATCACACGGAATGCCACCGGATACGGCGAATAGGGGCCAAACACCAGTTGCGTAACGCGAACGCGCGCTTCGGGCGCAAGCCCATCAGCCACCGCTTCGCGAAGCCGGTGCTTGAGCGCATCGCGCGCTTCCTCGCTGTCGGTGAGCACAACAATTTTCGCAAATGAAGGATCGGGCAGTTCCGGCGCCATCGCCAGATAAAAGCGTGGCGATCCCTGCCCTACGTACGCGGTGACGATTTTGGCTTCTTGTTGTTCCTTGAGCCAGTTTTCGATTTTTGCCGCCGAGGCGCTGGTCTGCTCAATGGCGCTACCGTAAGGCAGTTGTATTTCCACCAGCACTTCCGGGCGATCGGAGGTAGGGAAAAATTGTTTTTTAACCAGCCCCATCCCCAGAATGGCGATGATAAAAAGCGCAATAACCGAGCCGGCGGCGAGCCATTTCCGCGCAATAACGCGGGTCAGAAATGCACGAAAACGGTTGTAGCGGCGGGTGTTGTAGATAGCCGAGTGCCCCCCTTCAACCGTTTTGATGTTGGGCAGCATTTTCACCCCCAGGTAAGGCGTAAACACCACCGCCACCACCCAGGAAGCAATCAATGCAATTCCCACAATCCAGAACATATTGCTGGTATATTCGCCCGCCGTGGATTGCGCAAACCCGTTGGGCATAAAGCCAACGGCCGTTACCAGTGTGCCAGCCAGCATTGGCGCAGCGGTGTGGCTCCAGGCGTAGGCTGAGGCTTTGATCCGGTCATATCCCTCCTCCATTTTTACCACCATCATTTCGATGGCAATGATAGCGTCATCCACCAGCAGCCCCAGAGCGAGGATGAGCGATCCCAGGGTTATACGGTCAAAATTCTTGCCCGTGGCTTCCATCACCACAAAAACGGCAGCCAATGTTAAAGGTACCGCAGCGGCAACCACGACACCGACGCGCCAGCCCATACTGAGAAAGCAGACCAGCATCACCACCAGCAACGCGACGAAAAATTTGATCATGAATTCGTCGACTGCCGAGCTGATATTGACGGACTGATCGGTCACTTTGCTAAAAGTCATACCGAGCGGCATCTGCGCATTAATATTGCTCGCCTCCGCATCCAGCGCTTTACCCAGTTCCAGACCGTTCCAGCCCTCACGCATCACGATCCCCAGCAGCAGTGCAGGTTCTCCCTGATTGCGCACCAGGAACGTTGCCGGATCTTCGTAACCGCGCTCCACCGTCGCCACATCGGAGAGTTGCAATGTTCTGCCCTGAGCGACAACGGGCGTGTTACGAATTTTCTCCAGATCGTCGAAAGCGCCATCAAGACGGATAAAAACCTGCGGCCCCCTGGCGTCTATCGAACCGGCAGGCGTCAACACGTTCTGGCTGTTCAGGGCAGAAAAAATATCCTGTGGAGAAATACCCAGCGTTGCCAGCCGATCGTGGGAGAACGAGACAAATATCCGCTCCGCCTGTTCGCCGATAATATTGACCTTTTTAACGCCGGGAACATGCAATAAACGCTGACGTAATGACTCGGCATCACGCACCAGCAGGCGCTGCGGCTCGCCCTTTGCTTTCAGGGCAAAGAGTGCAAAAGTGACATCGGAGAACTCATCGTTGATCATCGGGCCGATTACGCCTGTGGGCAGGCTTTTTGCCTCATCACCCAGCTTTTTACGCGCCTGGTAAAACTCCTCCTGAACCTGGGAAGGCGGTGTTCCATCCTGTAATGAGAGCGTGGTAAAAGCCAGCCCCGGTCGCGTGTAGGTCTCGCTGCGGTCATACCACTTAAGCTCCTGCAAACGCTTTTCCAGCGGTTCGGCTACCTGGTCCTGCATCTCCTGCGCCGTGGCGCCAGGCCAGGCTGAAATGATGGTCATCTGTTTGACGGTAAACGGCGGATCCTCTGCACGTCCCAGTCCAAAGAACGCGAGAATCCCGGCAACCGTAATCAGCAAAATGAGAAACAGTGTGATGGAACGCTCGCGCACAGCGAGCGCCGAAAGGTTAAACCGCGACGTACTCATGGCTGGCTCCCGGCGACACTGGCATCGTTCTGCTTAGCCAGCCGGATTGCCTCACCGTCATGCAGCAGATGCGCCCCCAGCGCCACGACCTGCTCGCCGGGCTTAAGGCTACCGGTCACGCTTGCCGCATCATCCCCCAGGCTTACCACCTGCACGGGTTGCCATGTCACTTTGGCGGGCTTGCCGGAAATTCGCCAGACGCCCGGCCCTTTACCGGCATCATAAATCGCCGCCAGTGGCACCTGGAGTAACTGATGAGACACATTCTCTTCGCCAATATGGAGCGTAACGGTGGCGCCGAGAGGAGCGTTCGCCAGAGCGCCCTCAAGGATGTATCGCGCCTCAAATGTACGCGTCAGCGGATCGGCGGCATCTGACAGCAAGCGTAGTTTTGCCGTCACCGCTTCGCTTTCGTTACCGTACAGCGTCGCCCTCGCCTCGCTTCCAGGTGCCGGGCGCAACGTTTCCGGCAACTGGACAATCGCCTCGCGCAGCCCGGCTCTGGCCAGCCTGACCACCGGCTCTCCGGCACTGACCACCTGACCAGGTTCAGCCAGCGTTTCCATAACCACGCCATCGGCGTCAGCCACCAGTAACGCGTAGCTCATCGCATTTTGCGCCACGCTGGCCTGCGCCTGAGCGGCGCTCAATTCCGCCTTCGCCGTCGCCGCAGCCGCTTTTATCTGATCGTAAGCCGAAGCAGAGACCGCGCCTGCCGCAACCAGCCCCCGATAACGCGCCTCATCATCGGCCGTCTGCCTGGCGCGCGCCTGTGCAGCCGCAACGGCTTGCTGCTGGGCCTGCGCCTGCAGATGCAGATCGACGGGGTCCAGACGCATTAACGGCTGCCCTTTTTTGACGGTCTGGCCGGTATCAACGAGACGTTCAAGGATCTTACCCGACACCCGGAAGCCTATAGCGCTTTGAATGCGTGCCACAACAGTACCCGTAAAGGCACGCGAGGAATCGGCTGCGCCCACCACCGTCACCGACCTCACCAAAGGTGGCTGGCTACGGGGATCGTCGACGCTGGAAGCGTCGCCGCAGGCGACAAGCGCAAACGGCAACAGGCAAAAAACAAAGGTGGCAAGTGTGGGCCTGAGCATGGGTTCCCTTATTTATTTAACAGGACAGGAACCGCATTCTCAAACTAGTGACCAATATTGTCAATAGTCACAAATTATGGCGACAGGCTGCGCAATATCAGTGATGCCAGCAATACAGCGGCCGTCGGGGCTGTTTCCAGATTATATTGCAGCTCAACCGGGCTGATATACGGGAGCATGACCAGATAAATCGCATGCGCGGCCTCGTCCAGCGGCGTTTTTCTTTCAAATTCCCCCGCCTGACGCCCTTCAACAAGGATTGTTTCAATCAGTTCTCGCAGATGCTGCTTATAGGCCACCACTGACGGCCAGTTATCCCGCGCTGCCACAGCGGCAATGTCGTATAGCTTGCGATCGCAAAAAAATAGATCGCTGCCAGCTTCCGTTAACGTTTTGAGTAAACGCCGTATTTTTTCAGAAGCGGTCGGCGCATCCGCGATGGCGGTATTGACAATGTCCATGATCATCGCCAGCCGGTTAGCACAGATAACTTCGCCGATAGCCTGCTTGGAGTCGAAAAATTTATAGATGTATGCCTTGGAGAAACCGATCGCTTTCGCCAGATCGGACACCGTGGTTTTCTCATAGCCAAAATGGCTGAAGTGCTCAGTGGCCGCTTCAACGACCTGATCGCGGACATTGTGATCCGTCGGGCCTCGTGAAGGGGTGGTGTTCATATCTTTAGTCATTTTTTCAGCTTAGCTCAATGCGCCCGGATTGACAACGAGTGACCATTTGGTAATGTAGTCACAACTTTATTTCGCCTCAAGGATTCACCATGTTTCCCCAACGTACTCTTGCTCTGGTTGTGAGTACCTGCATTCTGACGGGCTGCGCCGTTGGACCGGATTATCGTCGTCCTGATGCCCCGCTGGCGGAGCACTACCAGGCGCAACCGCAGCGAAACGCATCCGGCCCCGTCAGTTTCACAACCTGGTGGAAAGGTTTCGGGGATCCTCTCTTGAGTCAGTTGGTTTCAGACGCGCTCGCACAAAATCTCGATCTTGCCCAGGCATCCGCCAGAATGACACAGGCCCGTGCCGGGCTCGGAACAGCAACAGCGGCGCTACTCCCCTCGGGAAATATCAGCGGGCAAGCCGCTCGCGCGTATCAGTCGGTCGAAACCCCTCTGGGACAGGTTCTCAACTCGACGCCGGATTATAATCGCTACGGTAATTCCTATGAAACCGATCTCAACGCAAGCTGGGAGATTGATCTGTTCGGCGGGCTGCGCCGCGCTCGTCAGGCTGCGCTGGCAGATTATCAGGCCTCTGAGGCGGGCGTCGCCGCGACGCGCCTTGCCGTGGCGGCGCAAACGGCCGATATCTATATTACGTTGCGCGGATTACAGACCCGGCTGGCCATTGCAAATAATCAGGTCAATACGCAGCAACAACTGCTGGAAAAGGTACAACTGCTCCACAGCAAAGGGTTAGCGCCTGAATATCAGGTACACCAGACCGAAGGCGCGCTGGCGCAGGTTCAGGCTACCGTTCCGGTTCTGCAGAACGGAATTGATGCCGCAATGAATGCGCTGGACGTGATGCTCGGTACTCCACCAGGCACGCACCGGGCGCAGCTCTCTTCGCCTGGTGCGATCCCGCAGACACCGCAGATCGCCGCGATGGGGACTCCAGCAGAGTTGCTGCGCCGCAGGCCCGATATCATCGTGGCGGAGCGCCACCTGGCCGCATCAAGCGCCCGCATTGGCGTGGCGGTCAGCGAGTATTACCCGACGTTTTCACTCAACGCTCTGCTCGGCAGCGCAACGGCAGTCTCCAGCGGGAATCTGTTCACTGCGGGAGCCAGCCAGTCGGCTGGCGTGCTGGGTTTACGCTGGCGGCTTTTTGATTTTGGCCGTATCAACGCGCAGATAGAACAGGCGAAAGGCCAGCAGGCGGAAGCGCTTGCTGCTTACCGGTTGTCGGTATTACGCGCAACCGAAGATGTTGAAAATGCGTTCTCCGCGCTGATCAACCGTGAAACGCAGACAGCGACGCTGACGACGGGCGAAACCGCGCTGGCCAGCGCGCGTAAGGCTTCCTTTGTCGCTTTTCAGCAAGGGGCCGCCAGCCTGATTGATGTACTGCATAACGATGAAAATCTTCTTCAGGCATCCGATGCAAGGGCGCAGGCGCAGACCGCCTCTGCACGCGCAGCCGTGGCTGCTTTCAGGGCGCTGGGTGGCGGCTGGCAACCCCCTTCCGACGGCGGAACGGCCCGGCAATCCGGTTAAAGCGCGGCGGTTCTGGCGTTGTTAAAAAATTCTGTGCGCTGAGCGAAGAGAGATAATGGTGAAACGAATCGGTATTCTGGGTATCACTGATCTGACCGAAACCTTATTAGCCGGGTTATTCCGGCTTGCGCCTGACGCCCATGTTTTTCTCTTAGCCGATAGCTTTCATCGCGCCGAGGATCTGGCAAGACAATTTCCCTGTTGGATCCTCGATAACGATCGGGCGGTCATCGACGAAGCCGATATGATTCTTGTCAGTACAACAACCAGCACCGCAGAGCACAGCCAGCAGAGCACGACATACCGGCCTTCGCAAACCGTAGTTTATGTACAGACAGAGAGTGAAGTGAACCTGGCTACCCTCTCTTTACTGACCGCCACGCCGTCTATGGTCTTTTCCGCTGCGCAGATCGATGATCTCCTTTTTCTTCTTCATGCATTATTACCTGCAATCAAAACAGCAAATTCCATCGAACTTAGTTATCGCATGTTGCCTTCTGCTACATTGCGCCAGTCAGACCAATGAAGTAACCCCTACGCCCGGGCAAAATCCCGCCAATTTTTACCCGGATAAAATAGACCGCATTATGCCAATCTTGCATCTTACAGCTCCCTCCACCTGCGGCAGATCTTATGGATCGTCGGCTATTATTGGTCGATTAAATTAAAGTCACCTTCGTTATATCTCAGGCCGCAAACGCTCTCCGGGGTAAAGATATTATCCATTATGCTGATATCCGCACCCGATAACGGCAAACTGGCCGCGCCAGTATTGTCCTGTAAATGCGCACTATTTCTGGCGCCGGGAATCGGCACAATATCCTCGCCTTTGCTCATCACCCAGGCGAGCGCAAGCTGCGCCAGGCTACATTCGTATCGAGCGGCTACACTCTGCAACTGGCTGAGAAGTTGATGATTTTTCGCCATCGCCTCGCGTTGAAAACGAGGAAGCTGCCGACGGAAATCATCGCTGGCGAAGCCGGAGCAGTCGGTAATCTTGCCGGTTAAAAAGCCGCGACCGAGCGGGCTGTACGGCACAAACCCGACGCCTAATTCACGGCAAGCGCTGAGAATGCCCGCTTCCGGCTCACGCGACCAGAGAGAATATTCGCTCTGGACCGCAGTGACAGGATGGACTTTACAGGCGCGACGCAGGGTCTGCGGCGACACTTCGGAAAGCCCGATATGGCGAACTTTTCCCTCCTTGATCAGTTCCGCCATCGTTCCCACAACCTCTTCCACAGGAACATCGGGATCAATCCGGTGTTGATAAAGTAAATCGATGGTGTCGATATGAAGCCGTTGAAGCGATCCTTCGACCGCTTCGCGGATATGGTGAGGACGGCTGTCCACGCCCGCCATTCGCTCGATCCCGCGGCCATTCGGCAGAATACGGAAACCGAATTTTGTCGCGATCTGAACTTTATCGCGTATTCCTTTGATGGCCTTACCGATCAGCAACTCATTATCATAAGGGCCGTAAACTTCGGCGGTATCCAGGAACGTAACACCCATATCCACCGCTGCGTGCAGGGTTTTAATGGCCTGCGATTCTTCGACTCCGCCGTAAGCAAAACTCATCCCCATGCAACCGAGGCCTACTGCTGAAACCAGGAATTTATCTTTGCCAAGAAAACGTTTCTTCACCTTATTTTCCTCATCTGTAGAAGGTGATTACAGATATACTTCCCTTTAATATCGGTAACAATTAATATGTCCCTAATGCAGTATTCAATGGAAATTAACAATGAAAAAACTTCCCGACTTTCAGCATATCGAAATGCTTTTCCTTATTGTAAAGCATGGAAGTTTTCGCAAAGCGGCCAAAGAATTAAATCTTTCACCTCCGTCCCTGACCAGCGCCATAAATAATCTGGAAGAGAGATTAGGTGTAAGGCTTTTAAACCGGTCAACCCGTAGTCTTTCGTTGACAGCTATCGGCGAAGAATTCGTAAACAATATTACGCCTGTTTTTAATGACTATATCCGCGCCATCGACAGCCTCAATTCACACCGGGCGAAGCCAGAAGGCAAAATAAAAGTAAACCTGCCGCGTATCGTGCTTGATCTTTTCTTTCAGGAGTATTTTATTGAATTCAAAACAGAATACCCTGATATCACCCTGGAATTGTTCACCACCGACAAAAAAGTGAACATCATCGAATCCGGTTTCGATGCGGGAATTCGCTATATTCGGGATGTCCCTAAAGATATGATTGCCATTGCGTTAGGCCCCAGGCTTTCCCTTATTCCTGTTGCCAGCCCTGAATTTATTAACAAATATGGCGAACCGGATTCGCCACAGGAACTTGTTAACTTTAAATGTATTAACCGCTGTTTTCCCAGCGGGGAGATTTACCGCTGGGAATTTATCGATGAGCAACATAACATTAAAGAAATAGCGGTGAATGGCGATCTGATTGTTGATTCAGATGCAGCGATGATCCAGGCGGCTGAATCGGCACTGGGCATTGCTTTTGTTTATGAACCGCTGGTGCGTCAGAAAATTAATGACGGCACGCTGATTCGTTTATTACCTGGTTTTCCTTATCCCGCTGAAAATTTCTCGCTTTATTATCCAGGGCGTAAACATATTCCTGCGCCATTACGCACTTTTATCACATGGGTCATGTCGAGAAATAAACGTCTTAGCGAAAAGGACTGAAAGTTTGTTATTACCGGCTGCAGTGGAATCAGCACCCGGAGAGCCAGGAAAAAATCGCTTGCCCTGCTCTCTCTGCGCTTAAAAACGTGGCGGCCGAAAACGCGTTAACCCGGCCCCTCGCTCCCGGCCGCCAGCAGCGGAACCAGCACATCGCTGATGGGGACGGGAATGCCCTGCGCATGACCATAACGCTGTATTACGCCGTTGCGAATATCCCACTCCATGGGGCGATTAGCCTGCCGATCGGCCAGGATCGAGGTGCCTAAATCCGCTGGTGCGCGTTGAAAACCCTCAATAATTTCCTGCGGAACGTTATCGTGCAGTAGCGCGCCTTGCGCACGTGCAACCGTCAGGCATTCGCGCAGGTAAGCCAGCGCCAGTTCCGTTACATCGCCGCGAGAAAACATTCCGGCGCGGCGATTAGCCAGCACCATCAGACCTGCAACGGCATTTTGCAGCAGCTTGCGCCAGGCGATCGACGTAAAATCGGACGACAGCTCAACCGCACAGCGAGTGCCGCTGAGCGCCTTTGCCACCCGCTTTGCCTGCGGCACATCCGGCAGCGTAAGACGCGGTTTGACGCGCAGCCACACTGAGGCGTCTGGCTCACGCTGCGCCGGAAACCAGACGACAGAAGGCAGTATGCTGGCACCATTAACACGGCTTTCCAGCTGATTTTTCTGCTCAACGCCGTTTTGCAGCGCGCACACCACGGTGTTTTCATCGCACAGGGCGGCCAGCCAGTCGGCACAGTCAGCGACCTGGGTCGTTTTCACCGCCACAAACACCACATCGAAAGGATTGGCGATCGCAGCCGGATTGTTCAGCACCGGCCCCGGCACAACAATTTCTCCTTCATCGTGGCGCAGAACTAACTGTGAATGGGCAGTGCGCCCGCACAGTAGCGGCGTGCGGCCAACTTCGTGCAATACCGCAGCGATAGTGGTACCGATCGCGCCAGGGCCGATAAGCGCGATGGAAGGATAGTCAGACATCTTGAGCCCTCCTGGTTGATTGAATCATCAGCGTGCCGATTGCGTTCTCGCGGTCAGCATAGAGTGATGCTAAACAGCGCCCCCACGGATGAAAAGTGAAGTGTCATCATCGCGCCATGAGCAAATACTCATGCTTTAACGATAACTACGCTGCGCCTGCTGTGATTCGGCCAGCAACCAACTGCGGAATTTCACAATATGAGGCTGGGTTTCCGTTCCCAGAGGGCAGACGAAGTAATAGGCGGCCGGAGAAGGAAAAGGGATATCAAAGAGCCGGATCAGAGAGCCATCGCCAATCTCTTTTTCAACGTGCCCGCTGCGCGCCAGGGCAATCCCCTGCCCAAGTAGCGCAGCTTCAATCGTCATATTGGTATCGGCAAAGCGGACACTCTCATGCAGCACATCGGTGTTGACGCCGACCCGCTTAAACCAGGCGCCCCATTTCGGGACCAGATCGGCGCCGTCACGCGTCAGGAGCGGGTAGCGCAGCAGTTCGGCAGGTTTATCCGGCGTACCAAACCGCTGTAAAAGCGCCGGGCTGGCTACCGGAAAGAGCTGCTCGCGGAACATAAATTCCGTGTGCAATGCCGGATAATTACCGTGGCCGAAACGGATCGCCACATCCGCATCGGTGCTGGCGAAGTGAATGGCTTTATCCGTACTTTCCAGGCTGACCAGGATCTCCGGGTGCAATCGCGCTAACCCCGGTAACCGCGGAAGCAGCCACTTCAGCGCAAAGGAGTAAGTGGTATTGACGCGCAATCGCACCCGACCTTTTTGCTCACGCAGATCGCTAAGGGTGGTTTCCAGCTTGCTAAAAAATTCACGCACCAGAGGAGCGAGCGCGGCGCCAGCGGGGGTCAGGCTGAGGGGCTTACCGCGCTGAAAAAGTTGCAGGCCCCAGAGTTCTTCAAGGTTTTTTAACTGATGGCTGACGGCGCTTTGTGTAATACACAGCTCTTCTGCGGCGGAAGTAAACGTCGTGTGGCGGGTTGCCACCTCGAATGCACGCAGCGTGGCAATAGGAGGAAGATCACGCATCTTTCTGTTCCCTGTAATGAGCTAATACTCATAACACAATAGGCTCGATTGATTGTCAGGGAAACGGTGCCGCAGAGAAAACACACTATCGTGTGCTTAAAATAATAGAAGCCACGCTCAGAAACGCTCCTCAGTCCGGGAGCGTTCTGCATATTCTCCCGCGCATGTGCTTATCGGTGGCCCGGAGGCCAGGCAGTGATACGCTGGCGCCAATGTATTCAGATGCCTTTCTCGGCCTGTCGGGGCGTAAAATATAAATTTAGCGTTCCGCCCCAAAACACACCGTCGATAATTCCACTCAACAGACCAAACATAAGATTAAAATTAAACGCGTATTTCAAATCCGGTTCGACATTGAGAAAAAAAATCAACGCGAATTTGGTAGCAAAAGCAACAATGATAAATATCAGGGTCAATGGCGTACCCGGACGAATAATTAAATCCGTTCCCTCTTTGATTTTTAAACGCGGGCCAGAGCGCCAGAGCAACCAGCCAACGCTGCCGCCAATGAGTAGCCCCGCCAGCATGGATACCATTCCCCAGTGCGGGAATGCCAGTTCATTAATCACGCCGCTTCCCCCCCAAAAAAGGAAGATTAACGGCAACAGAAAAAGCCGTTTAACTTCCATTTCCCGGTCATTCAATGCATTTATTCCTCTCGCAATGAGAAAAACAAGCAAAATCCAGACCCATACAGGAGTTCCGGTCAAAATCGTTAATAATGACATATTATGCACCATGGTGTTTGACGCGATAAAAGTATCGCATGATGTTAGGAAGATATTTAGAAAAAAGAATACCAACACAGACCAGGCCAATAGTGGCCAGGCGAAGCTGGGGAGTCCATGCAAAAAATGCATTGAGCAGGCCATTGGCAAGAAAGATGATTGTCCAAATCCATGTAATATATTTGTTGATAAGGTAGAACATGATATGCCTGCGTTTCTCCTCAGAAACACCGGCACTGGCATAAAAAATGGTAAAGGGTTTCTTGACCAACAGACTCATAAACGAGACGAACGCGAGTGACAGATAACAAAAACTTGTTGGGTAATTCAGTAACAACGTAGACCATCCGGCAAAGTAATTAATAAACAGGATGATTACCGTCAGAATATTGGTAATCATCACTGGCTCTCCCTGTCGGACAATTTTAATGTTCACCACAATAATAAACAGTAAGATCACACTTAAGATCAGTGACCTTTCAACGATGGTTAACACGTTTTCATTGACCACCCATGAGTAGATACTCCACGGAATAAAGGAAATTATAATATTGAACATATCGCATCATCCTTTCTATATTTAATAGAAAACTTGCCGCACGTGCATCGTTTTTTAGTTTCCGAATGAATATAAAAAACACCGCCCGAATCACACCCGGCATCTCGTTTAATGGAAAGCAGATAGGCATTTCCCGGATAAACCGCTTCAATAAATTTGACTTTTTCCAGCGCAACAAAAGCGATATTCTCCGCCGTCTCGCACGACGCTAACGAGAGAACCATGTCAATCAACAATGAACCGGGACATACGGCCCGGGAGGGAAAGTGCTCCTGAAAAAGCGGATGATGCGCGTTAAAGGAAAAAGAATAAGTATCCCCGGTTAACGGAGAAACATTATATAAATCACCGAGGAATGATGGCGAGGCGTTGTCGGAAGCCGATTCAGGTAAGTAGACCTTGCTGACCATGATAATAGCCTGCGCAATAACAGCGCGGTGATTATCGCGTGGAGTGGCCTTACAGTGAATACGGTAAGCATCATTAATAAGTTCAATATGCCCTTCAACGCGTAACAGTTCGCTATCAAAATTGGCGGCAGAGTCAAACTGTTCCACCATCACCGGCAGATAGCGCCAGGTTGGATCGGTATTTTTCGAAACCGCAGTGGCGAAGCGAACGGCAAATTGATGCAAGGCTTCGAGTAACAAACCCGGTTTCAGGTAGTTATGCGCTAAATCCCAGTGGGAAATATTAATTTGTCCGCAAGCCGCCGCCGATCCCGTTAAGGCTATGCCCTGACATATCCCGAGGAAATTTGCTCCGATGCGATGACTTATAGCCATGATTGGGGAACCTTTTTATATTTTTCTCTTAAATCCTCTGATGACAAACCAAAGGAGTGGGCGCTAAACCGCGCTTGATAGTGCGCGAGAAGTATCGGCACCCGACAGACAAAAAAGGCCAGCAGCCCCAGTTCAGGCATAACCCGGTGCGCGCTCATGACGCTGGCAATTAAAAAATCGACATTGGGTTGCAGCCCGCTGTTGTCCGAAATGGCACGGGCAAGTGCACTGAAGGGCCGCATCAACATGTGAAAGCGTGAAAAGAAGAAATCGACCCGGACATCATTGCGCATGATTGGATGACCAAACCCCGGCCAGGGCTTGTCCTTGCAGTAATGGTTTGCCGCGGCATCAATATTCCCTTTTTCAACATCATCAATGACGCTGGACAGCCTCATGATCGCATATTTACAGGCGCCCATATGCGCAGGCCCGGTGGCACAAAACCCACCGATTAATGCAGAAATAACATCGCTCTTGGTACTGGCAATAAACCTTACCGTGGTGGTAGTAGGCGTCACAATACCAAACCCGCCCAACAGCAGAGACATAAACCGGCAACGCGCCTCATCATCCAGGCCGGAAGAGGCCGCCTTACCGGTTAACGCTAACCAAAAATAGTGTTCAAAACTTTTGCAATTTTCGATCGCCGGTAAATCAATAAATGACTCCGAGGAACGCGTCAGCGAAATAATCCACGGCATAAGCAAGATAATTTTCAGACAGTCGCCATCGTTTACCGGTGCCATAACCTTACACTGTGCCGCCGACACTTCAACTTGCGACAATAACATCATAAATCGCTGCATTAAGGTCAGTGATGGCAATGCGTTGATCAGTTGATGCATCGCTTTAATTTTCGTTACAGGGTCCGTTTGTTTCAGTTCGGTGCTGGCGCTCTGAATAAGCCGATCCATCTGTTCTTCATTAACGAGGCTGCCGGTCAGTGCAAACCAGGCATTCTGCAAATAACGGTTTGCATCGGCAATGTCGATCAAATTGCATCCACGAATAAACAACACGTTATTATCTAAATCATAATTATCAATAACATCATCTGACATGATTTACTCCTGTTGCTCCGGCGACAGGCGGTAGAGCCTGATGTTGACATTATTGAGCGTGGTTTTGGCGATAAACTGCTCAGCCATTTCATCAGCATTCAGATATCCTGACTCATAAAGAAAGTTAGGTTCCCGCTCGATCACATCGACCGTTTTGGTGATCGTTTTTTTAATGGCAGCGTAGAGGTTTTTCTTATTCATAATGGAAGAGGACAAAATGATCACATCCATATCCTTATAATCAAACGCTTCTCCTGGCTGGCATAAAAAACGAACGCGATGCGCCTCCACGTCTTTAGGTATACGCCAGCAATCGAAAACATTTTGCGCCTGCGCTACCGCATCCTGAATAATATCCAGCGCGGTTATTTGACATGCTGAATATTTTGCCCACATCAGCACGCTGGTTGGCATCGGCCCGCAACCCACATGACAAATATTTTCCGCATCACTGCGGATAAGCGCCCTTTCTGCATTGTAGAGTTGGCGATAAAAATCGATAAACTTATTTCTGTTATTGCTGATACTCTCAAGCTCAGATTGCGGGATCGCCAGGCGCCTGGACATCATTCCTGACATTTGCTCTTCATATTTCATTTCATAGTCGAGCGCTTTACGATCCAGTTCCGCAAGAAGATCCTTGTGGGTATCAATAAAGGTATTAAAAACGGCGGCATCCTCTCTACGTGCAGCAGAAAATTGCATACTGATATGCTGGAGCCTGTCGTAAAAATCCATAGAAAAGAGTGAATGCTCATCAATCGGATGCGAATTCACTAACACAATTTCATGAAGCAAGTGATCAAGTTGCATTAGCATGACTCCCTTGTGTCGCAAACCAGCAGACATTTCCCTCTGGGTGAAAAAAGCAGAGCGTTATACTCAACAACGGTGAGATTGATATGTCCCCGGTTTTTCATATAGGCTTCATAAATATCCGGCAAATGACAGATTTCGTTCTCCAGCCCGGACAAATCAGAGGCATGAGATAATCCGCAGCAGATTTTAATATCCATGATTTCTTGTCTCTCAGCGGATAACGACAAGACGATTTGAACAATCGCCTCAGGCAATCGTTGATTAATCATTCTGGCTATTTTTTCATGGCTAATCAGATTGCCCATGAAATTAAAATCTATCGCGTTGCGTTTAATACCCTGAAAATAGAGTTGATTATTTTCAACGGATAATTTGCCCATATCCCCTACCGGATATCTGACAAGTTTACGTGAGGCATCCGGGTCCAGCGACGTGACCAATAGCCCTTTTTTATCGTCATATTCAAAGAAGAAGTCATCGCTGAACAGCAGATATTTATTATGATGCCCCTCGACAGACATCCCAATGAAACCGCACTCCGACAGGCCGTACAAACCGATTACCCGAAGGTCATCGCCCAGTACCTCGCGCAGATACTTTTCATGCGCGGCCAACATCGGTTCACCGGTAAAGACCACTTTTTTAATGGACAGCGGAACCCCAAGCCGGAGCATAGTTTCCACAAACTGAACGAGAGTGGCCGGCACACCAAACAGCGTCGAGAGCTGAATTTCGGCCAGAAAATCGAAATGATTCTTCTGCAGCAATGCAATATCGCCGACCGGAACCACATGCGCGCGACAATGTTTTAAAATTTCACACGCCGAATAGTGTAAGGATGAAAACAGGTTAATCGTAAAGAGGTTACCAACGACGTTTCCTGCGGAAAAAACCTGCCGTGACCGCAGGTTATGAATTAAATTGTGCTCCGATGCGCTGACCGCGTCCTTGCTGGATTTTAAACGGACGCTGATCATTTTCATCGCCCCGGTGGTGCCGCTTGTGGCGCCAAGCAGCATCGGTATTTGTTCAGCCGCAGGGTCCCGCTGCGTCAAAGAACCACTGTCGCCAGTGGTTGAATAAACGTGGGAACTCATCCTGACTGAATCACGGAAGGCCGCATAATCGAATGCCTGGCATCCGGTGATTGCCGTAATCCGCGGTTGCATTTTTGCATACATCTCAGCGCAGCAATAATCCATGATGGCTCAGGCCTTTTTAATAAAAATTTCACAGCCCAGGGCAGCAAGACCTTCTCCGCGCGTCACTGTCCAGCTTATCCCGTCAAGATCGCAGCAGTGCATAAGCGCGGTAAGACTCGCCAGCGTGAATTTTTCTTCCGTGGACATATTCGTCACGCCACACTCGCTACGTGATTGATTGAAAACACCCAGCGCGGTCTCTTCTGCATCGGCCAGCGGTTCGTGGATAATAATGCGACCGCCGCTATCCAGAACACGACACAGCTCCTGCAATCCTTTTGCAGGTTCAGCCCAGTGATGAATAACGGAGCGGGCATAGATCATTGAAAATGAATTATCGGGAAACGGTAAATTACTGACGCTGGCTTCAACGATGTTGAATACGTGCTGGCATTTCAGCTCGCTACATTTTTTAACGCAAAAACGCACCATGCGCGGATCAATATCCACCCCATAAAAGGAGTAATCAGTGAGTTTTTGCGACTGGAACAGGTCGAAAAGCATATGGCCGGTTCCCATACCAATATCCAGAATCTTTTTTCTCGGCGAAGTAATACTGGCTGCTTCTTCCAGAATCCTTTCCTTTAAATATTCGTTCCACGGTGATGTACCTTCTGTCGCGTAAGTTTCATAGTGTTCAGGTGTGATATCTACCAGCAAATCGTTCATACCAATATTCCTTAAATATATTGATGGCTATGCCACAGGATTGTTAAAAAGTTAACCGGGTATTGCGACGCTCATCTCTTCATATAACAGATCATCTAAAATGATTGATGTTAAAGATGCATTCAGCAAAACGACGGTTATTACGGATTGTTCAAGGTAATAGCAGTTACAAATAAACGTCCTTCCCTTAAATTCAGGTACTTTGCCAAGATAGCGGAAAACGCATCTCACCCGATTATGTGCAACTAATAAATAATCATTGATATCAAAAGTACATGCCGAAATGGCGCACAATGCCTTATACAGACTCTCCATACAGCTGAATATCGTGGTGCATAAACGGTTGTCCGGCGCCTGCTCCAGCGAGAAACGGGCATATTTTTCACAATAATTCAGCATAAATGGCCTTGGTGCTTTCGCCTTTTCGATAAACTCGATATCAATCCCGACAGAATGAATCCGCGGATCATTATTCACCAACATAACGCTTTCATTCCGTCCATGGCTTACGGAACTGTGGGCCATATCGACGCCAGACAAAATCCTGTTAAATATATCGACAAAAAGCACTCTGGCCATTTCACGGCACAATATCTTTTCCGCTGTACGCGTTGTTGAGACCGGCAAATAGCGATGAAGCCTGTCGACATTTAAATAAGCGGCATAAAAAGAGTGACTCACAATGCACAGATAGTTGTTTGCATGACGATTAACATACACTTTATTCATGCCACGACTCTTACCCTATATTGCACATTTTATCTTCCCTGTTTTTGTCGTAGCGATTTCTCTGACATTTATTCTGAATGCATACTGATACCATTTATCTGACAATAGCTTGGTGATTGTCTTTATCTGCGCACTGCTCGCGGACATATCAAGATTGAGATAAAGATCGCCGTTCTGCGCTTTTGAAAAATAGTGTCGCAGGCATCCGGCATTCTTCACAATATCATTTGAAATAAGCTGAACCGGAATAAACTTGCCGTTGTGTTTGAATTCATTCACCGCTCTGGCAATCCAGTAATAACATTCGGCTTCATCTTTCACAAACAGATCGCCGGAATCAAACCATTCCGCTCGCGGCTTTAATTGCAGGTAGCTATCGACATAGCCATCACAAGCGAAAGGCGTTTTATAAAACATCCGGCACACTGAATCAGACGCCTCCACATCGACGGGACGCAAATCAATTTTGATGCTATCCGTCATGACCTTACCGGGCGCTACAACGCCATATTTGCTGGTTTTTTCAATATCACCTGGCGACCGAATCCCATTATGAAATAAACGAGGCCCGGATTCGGTCTGGCCGAAGTTATTCCACAATGTATTGCAGGATGAAAGGATGCTCGCTGCCTGCACGGTAAGCAGACGATCGGATGCATTCAGGATATTGTTTACGTGAATTCGGCTTTTGGTAAAAATTTCGCTGACTGGCAGCATCCAGTCGCCGATTAAAGGCAAATTGGTAATGCTGTAGTGTGAAACAAGTTCACCAATATTGCTGATGTGGAATTTTTCAAATACCAGTCTACTTTCCGATAAAAATGCACACAGCATGGTTGAGAGACCATACATATACTGCACCGGAAAATAACACAATGAGCGATCTTCATTGCCGAGCTTGAGATACTGGCTCACCGCACATGCGTTTTCAATCAGTGTATTTTCATGATACTGGATCAGCTTAGGCGTACTGGTTGTTCCGGAGGTGCAAAAATAAAAACGCGCACACGTATACTCAGTAAAACCATCAAGCTTCTCGCTCGCAAGCGTCGAACAGCGGTCAAATGAGATATTAATCCGCTGGTTTATCGTATTAATATCCCTGACTTCATTGCTCATAACCAAAGCCGCAATACAATCTGTATCAACCAGCATATCAACAATGTCAAGGTCATGAATATTGACTATCCAGGCTTTCAACCTGAGCGCAGAAGCAACAAAATAGCTGATCATGCCTTCGAAATTATTTCTAATCACAAAAACAAAAAGCTTATTTTGTTCCACCTGCGGGCGATGACGAAAATATCTGACCACGCTACTGGCACAGCCCTTTGTCAGCATGGTGACATCATCTGACGAATATTGACTGTCATGACAAATTACTTGCCAGTTTCTTTCTAATAAGGAATGCATTGTTAGCATGATGTCTGCCTTACAGATATTTTGGATTTCCTAAAACCAGACTGCCTGCGCCACCGCCCATACCAAATGAGTTTTTCAATGCGTATTTAAGCGGCCGGTGCTGATGCTCATTCACAAGTTCAATGCCATCGGGTAATTGCGGATCGGGTTCATCGCAATTCAAAATTTTGGGTAAGAGATCATGCTGAAATGAAACCAGCACGCCCAGAATTTCCATCGCCCCGGCAGCCGCAATCAGGTGCCCGTGATACGATTTCGTCGCCACAATCGCCGGATTGTGCTCACCAAATACTTTTCTGATTGCGCTGGCTTCGTGCTGGTCATTTTGTAATGTTGATGTTCCATGCGTATTCACAAAGTCAATCGTATTACGGTCAACCCCTGCATGTTCGATGGCCCGTTCCATCGACAATTGCATTTCCAGATCGTCTTGATGCGGCATCACAATATGCTGCGCGCAGAGTGCGCCGCCATAACCCAATAAATAGGCCAGAGGCTTGTCCTGCCGCGCCAATACGCTGGATAGCTTTTCAATGACGAACAGCCCCGCGCCTTCTGCTAAGACAAATCCGCTGCGGTGCCGATCGAAAGGCCGCGAACGCGCGGTGCCACAATAGTGTTCATCGGTCGAGATCACCCCCATTCCTTCTAATCGCGCAAGGTTCAACGGCGTGACTTTGGCTGAAACACCGCCGCAAATTGCCGCTTTAATTTCGCCGCTGCGGATAGCTCGCATAGCCAGGCCGATACTTTGCGTTGAAGCCGAGCAGAGGCCTAAATGCGCGAAGCTGAGACCCGCAAAGGGGATGATTTCATGTATCGCTTTCAGAACAGCGGTGGTATCAAGATCGAGAAAATCACCAATTTTAAAATGCTCCAGCGCAGCATCGACCAGGCATTGCTTATCCGCATCAGCAGGAACTTTTTCCGAAAAACCGATGCACTGTTCAATATCGATCGCCGGCTCGTCGATTCCCACGATGCAGCCAATTTCTTCCGCAGAATAATATGTCTGTAGCCGCAGCCGATCGTGCAGGCGCTTTGCTGCTAATCCGGCGTAAAAAAGCTCGCCGTTTCTGAAGGGGCTTTTTTTAGGCCAGCTAATTGAGGCATTACCTTCAACAGGGATACCGGCTTCATGCGTCTGAAAATAGCGGTGATCAAACTTCTTTATCTCCCGTATACCGCTTTTCTCATTCATAAAGCTGGCGTGAATTTCATCCAGATTGCTGCCTAATGGCGTGACCGCGCCATATGCACTGATACATAAAGTATCTGCATCGAAATGGGTATTCATTATGATCCTTTCCTCAGCTTTTAATTAACCAAATGTTCCCGATACCATAATTGATACCAGCGCCATTCAGCATGACCCTGGCTCCTGAAGGAATAGCGGGATCATTAAGGCAGCATAAAATATCCAGGATATTATTGAGTTTCCCGGTGTAACCGGTTTTCGCTTTATAATTGATAACCCTTGCCCGGGGGAAAAATTTCTCTAGCGCAGAATACTCAGCTATTTTTTGTGCGCGAATACCGTTGTTATAACTGATAATAACATCGGGTTCTCCCTGTTGTGTCCGCTGTTTGCCCAACAAACGTTCCCAGTCCTCTTGTTCAAACCTGACTTTGAGGCAGTAGTGAACAGTGACAGAGGTTAATTCAGCCAGCGCATTGCGGCTGTCATTGTCTAAAGACATCACCGCCGCCCCCCAACTGGGGATAATACCGGACGCATCCGTAGCATTTTGCCGGATTTCACCAAACTTTTTAAAAACGGCCAGGCTATCGAAGGTCAGCATATTTGCCGCGCTCACCACCATTGCCCCTTCTTTTGCCGTTGAATTAACGATGTCAGCCCAGGCCAGTTTTAATGCCACCAGGCCACTTAACGATGCGGCGCGTAACGGTGTACCTTCCTCATGGTCACGTAATAATTTTGAGGTGTGATACAGCACATTAGTTGGCAGTAATCTCAGCATATCAAGAGGATTATTCATCTCTTTATATTGCTGGATATGTTTCCAGACTGAACCATCATCGTTGTATTTACGGCAAATTTCAAAAAGCGTAGTAAAACTGTGCTCCTCACTGTCACATGCCGTATAAAGAAAGGCTTTTGCATGCTCGTCGAGGCACGCTTTGCTTTTAAAATCGATCAGCGCATTGATCGCCATTTTTGACATTGAGTTCAGTACTGAGCAGTCCTCTCTGCTGACCCACTTTTTTTCCACCACCGATGGTGTCGAAAAACTGTAGTAGTCCAGATCATGGGGGTTAATTTCCCCCGCGGTGGCCAGTAACTGGCTCAGCGCCGCACTATTGGTGGCAAATTGCTGATGCACACCATAGTTTTTTATATAGACCTTTTCCATCACGCGACCTGCGTCTTAACGGCTGATATTTGTTGGTTGATATAGTTCAGCGTGAAATAGGAGTAGAGCTCCTTGAACTGAATTTTTTTATCAACCGCGTCTGCTCCTTTTAAGCCCAGCAGATTGTTGATTTCAGTAAGGCCTTTGCTGGTCCACTCTTTGGTATCAAATGAGTAGTAATCTTCTGTAGTCGCCCATTTATTTACCGGCCAAAGGCTTTCAGGGCTAACGTCAACTTTGAAGTGTTTTTTTAACTCGAAGGCAAAATCAATATAATCAATCGAGGTCATCCCGTAATCAGAGAACAATGACTTGTTCGGATCAAGCTCTTCTGCTTCATCCAGGTACATGATATCTTTAAAAATCTGATTAATTGTTGAAATATACATTAGATTATCCCCTCACCATTTCCGATCGTTAATGAAACGCCTGTAGTAATAATTGTGCCGTTAATAAATGAGCTGACGGCATTTGCAACATCTTCAGTAGCCAGCATTTTTCTCATTGGGATCGTTTTTTCTATACTGGCGATACTTCTCCCTTCTTTCGCACAATAGTCCTGGAGCATTTTTGTTTTGATATAACCAGGGCTCAGGCATAGCGTCCTGATATTGAATCTGGCCATTTCCAGAGCGACGCTGGAGAGATATCTTTCCATTGCTGCTTTTGTCGAACCATACAGCGAGTTGCCCACGCTGATTTTTTTGGCCGCCACCGAGCTGATAAACACTAGCTTGGTCTCATTTTCTTTATACTGCTTCATCGTTTTGACGATAGTATTAAAAATTAATACTGCCGACAGATAGTTAAGACGCGTTGTGGTGCGAATATTTTCGGGTTTCAGCTCATCGCAAAGACACGCCGGGTTATTACCAGCACAGTAGATGGCTACATCTACTTTGATATTTTCTAAGGCAGTACAGAATTGCACGACGTCATGCTCAGAGGTCAAATCCAGCTGAACCGGCATAACAGCGCTTTGATATCGCGCCTTCATATCGCTGACTACAGCTTCATTACTGAACCACGTAAAAACAACGAGATAACCATCATTAATTAATGAATTAATGACATTCCGTCCTATCTCAGCAGTACCTGCCACTACCAGCGCCAAAGGTTTTTCATTATATGCAGGATGATTTATAACATCGGTAAAGATATGGCTCATGACACTTCTCCTTGCTTATATTTAAGCGTAACCATGAATCTTCTATTGCAGCTCAAAAATTGAATCATCCATTCTCAATACAAACACAAGCCCTGAGAAGGCTATATAAATAAGCAATGTCTGATTACGTTTTAAAATATCATCTAATTTTACAAAATCAATTACTTTTACTTTAAAATATTTACAGACAAATAAAAGGCAAAAGGAATCCAATCACAAGTATTTAATATCCACTGACAGTCAGATATTAAACAACCTGTAATTCAGGCAATAATCATCCGCAGGTATTCTTCGCAAACAAATTTGCTAATACCTGTCGTAAGTTATTATTAAATATGGTTATTGCTGCAATGGATATTTTTATGCCATACAGTATTTTCCTGATTAATAACCAGCATTGATAATGTGCAGTTAGCAGTAAACGCGATCTCTGGTCTTTTATTATTTAGATGTTATAGAGAAATTTGTTCTGCATTGCCCGACTGACTTGTAACACATGCCCACCAATGATTAATTGAATCTTACCGGTACAGTCTCTTTTTATTTTTTCAATGGCGTTAACGTTGACGACAACAGAGCGATGGACCTGCCAGAATTCTTCCGGATCAAGTTGCAGTAACAGTTCCCGCAGCGAACCGCGCAGCAAGAAAATATCTGACTGCGTTTTACTTTTCTTATACAGCGATATGTACTTATCTTCCGCCTTAAAAAACTGGATATCGGAACAATGTATTAATTCAATATCCTCGCCTTTTTGCACACGAACCCATTTCAAATAATTTTTATGTTCAACGGGCAGGAAAGACTGAAACTTTTCGAACAGTGCATTCAGATCGGGTGTGGCTTTGTCTGCCGTATTCTCATTCAGCCGCTGCTTCATTTTCAACACACATTGCTCCAGCCGTTTTTCATTCAGCGGCTTTAACAAATAGTCGATGGCATTGGTTTCAAATGCCTGTACGGCGTACTCATCATAGGCCGTCACAAATACGACTAACGGAAATTTATCCAGCTGGCTGATCCTGCGTATTAACGTCATACCATCCATTTCCGGCATACGGATATCCAGAAAGGCAATATCAGGCTGCTCTTCCGCGATGGCATCAAACGCTTCTTTCCCATTTTCACAGCTGGCCAGTATGTCCAGTTCAGGCCAAACATCTGCCAGCATTTTATTGAGCTGATATCTCAGTAAAGGCTCATCATCAGCAATAATTGCGGTTATGTTTTTAGTCATTGCGCATTTCCGGCGTTGAATTGGTGACTATTAGCGGGATGAAAATTTCAGCAGTAACCCCCTGGGTCGGATTTTCTTTGATGCGTAACCGGGCCTTCCCCATATAGATTGCATCCAGCCTTTGCCGGATATTCTCCAGAGCCAGACCATGCCCGCAGGATGATGGTGCCATAGAAAGCCCGCAGCCATTGTCAATGACCTGGATACATGCGCCTTCCGCCTCTTTTCTCACCGTCACTTCAATAGATCCGCTTCGGTGTTGCGGTTCGATACCATGGCGAATGGCGTTTTCAACCAATGGCTGAATTAACATGGGCGGGATAAAAAAAGCACCAGCGCTGAACTCATTCCTTATCTTGTAGACCAAACGCGCACCAAGCCTTATTTGCTGGATAGATAAATAGGCATCGATTAGCGCCAGTTCCTCATCAATATTAACAAAATCGCTGCGGTTTTTTTTCAGGGTCCCGCGTAACAAGTTCGTCAAATTAACCAGTAGAAGTTTTGCCAGTGCAGGATCTTTATCAATTAAGACATCCAGATTCGCCATGGTATTGAAAAGAAAATGCGGCTCTATTTGGCTCTGAAGCTGTTTGAGTTGACTTAGTGCCAGCGCTTTCTTTTGCTCAGATTGTTGGCGCTTTGCAACTTCGAGCGCGTTCTGCGCTTTTAATTTCTGTTCGTGGATATAAAAGAAAGTGAAACTCACAATGGCCAGAATGAAACCAGGGGCCAGCGTCGAACGTTGATTCAGAAAAAATTCGTTATAAGATAACGGGCTAAACCAAAAATAGGCATTAAGGCTGCCAAACAGGATGCAACAGATGAAAGAGAGACCGTTAATTTTTGCTTCAGACAGTGATGGCTTCATCCATCTCAGCAGCAATGCGCTGAACAAGGCGCTGTAACCATAACCAAAACTAATAATCATTTTTCTGAATAATAAGGACGCCCAGTTGTGAGATAAATCCGCTGGCGATTCAAACAAGATGAGTATTCCGGCAACGCCCATACAGTACAAACTTGTTTGTATTAGCTGAGTGCGAAACTTTTGGCTTACTGGTAATAGCCTGCGCATCCCGAATGTCCTTTTAGCTTTATATTATGGTGGAAATTTCCACTCATATTTCTCTGCATTAACCTGTTTCCCTGCTTTATTCCGGAAATTATATCATATTGATTAGAAATTTCCTTTAAGATTTATAAAAATCAAATCCCGAGCCGGCATGTTGGCATACACGGAATTTCCCGCTCCGGTATAAAATCGGCTTGCTAGCTCAATCTTCATATCAGATTCTCCTGACTCATACACCGGGTATGAGAGCCTTGGAGTTGCAACCAGGCCGCCATCGGTTGGCGAAACCAGTAAATCCAGACTGGGTTCTAATTTTTCAAGCCACAAATATTTGGGATGTAAAGCAGCCATATTCATCTTAAAGTGCAGCATGACGTTCTGTGCAACTAAACTGGTATTGTCCAGCCCCCAGGAATAACTGCTGGCCAAACCTGTTGTTGCCGGATGCTGCGAGAGTTCGTCTGCGCGCTGAAATGCCTTCTTCCACATACTCTTATCCCAACTACGCCCGTCGTACCAATATTCACCGATAATATTCAAACCTGTAGTATTGGCCCAATTGAAACCCAGCAAAAATTGATACGAATCATTACTTGTTCCCCATCTGACCGGCTCATACATATCGCCTTGTTTATAAGACTGATAACGCTGCGCATAGGCAAACGAGCCGTGCAGTTCCAGTGCCGGCGTCAGGACAGCAACGACGGAACCCCCAACAGTACCGTGATGAACCTGATCAAAGTACATCACCCCCTGGAGTTCTGTACTCCCCACCAGGGCATAACGCCGAAGACCGATGCCGTGCTGTTTTTCCGCCAGCCGGGCCTGATCCGTATTGGTTGAGGCCCAGGACTCATCGGTTGCCACCAGTTCCCATTGACCAACACCATCAAACCAGGACGCCGTGGCCGCGCCGACACCTTCGTCAACCTGTATCCCCACCGGGTTGCGCTCATACGACTTAAAAATATCCAGGGGACGAAATCCGTACCCGACATCCCAGTCCAGCCGTTGTTTCCCGATGCTTAAATCAAGCGGCACACCTGCCAGTTCGGCTTCTGGCTGCCAAAATAACTCCTGCACAATCAATTTCTTAGTAGCAGAGTCCTGGCTGTCGGTTGTTAAAAGATTATTGCCTTGCAGGGCAAATGTCCCGGTTACGCTGTTCCACTCGGCCGTTGCCGTGAGCAGCGAATCCAGAGACTGTATCGACCCGCCAGCAGTATCGTTTAACTTCGTGTGGCGATATTGTTCACTTTCAAAACTGCTTTGCCATGTCCAGTTAACATCAAATTTAGCTTCAGCCCGCGCGGCAACAATCAGCATGGATAAGAGACACAGACGACCCGAAGCGGTCACAGATCTACCCTTGGCTGTTGAATTAAATAGGCCGGGTTGTAATATTTTTCATCCAGTTGATACGGCACGACATTCTGGTAATCAATGACCGTTTGTTTCTCCGGCTGTATGCTATCCAGTAATGTCATTGAAACTATTTTTTGCGGGTGAAGCGGGTTATCCGCGGTAAAAATTGCCTGCTTCGCCATCTTTTGTGACAGCAAATAGAGGTCTGCTTTTAGCGGGAAATCATTCGTTGCATCCAGCCATAACTGAATTTTAGCGTAGGTTTCACCTGCCGTTTTTGCCGTCAACTCAAGGTGATTCGCCATGACGTGTTTATTTTGTATCACGATATCCTGCGTCCCTTGCAGCGTTCCCTGATAATGTTCGCTCCAGTTGAGGGTAGAAATATCACCGACGGAAGCATTGCCAAGGAGTTTTTGTATGGGCGTGATTCTGATTGGCCGATGACTTTGCGGCATCAACAGCCAATAATTATCACCGAGCATCAGTAATTTCTGACCCTCCTCGGCTTTCGATTTAAATAACACCAGTGACTCGCGCATTGGCCGGATATAAACATCGTACAATCTGGTAGTGTCGAGTTCATTATTTTGATAGAGCTTAACCACGGTGGTAACTTTTGCATAAGGCTCTCTGGAGCGATATTGATCTGCTTTTGTTAGCATCTGTTCCACAGTTTCTGCCTGAGCGGAAAAAGCAATTCCTCCGGCTAATAACAATGCCAATATTTTACGCATAAATCAGTGCCTCAATGATCGGTTTCTTCACACCTTTTCGGGCGGCGAACCACGCAACGACAAAACAAATAATGGCGACGGCAAGCGCCACGCTGATAAAAAGTTCGGCAGAGAAATAAATATGCAGCGGGTAACTTTCTGTTCTGCCTGGCGCAGGCGGCATTCTGATATCAACGACCGTTAATAACAGCGCCAGCGCCGCAGATAATCCGCCGCCCACCATTGCTCCGCACATTGCCATTAACCCCGCTTCCAGCAAAAAACCGCGAATAATTTCCTGTGGATACGTACCAAGAGCAGCCAGTGTGCCTATTTCGCGGGTTCTTTCCGTTACCGACATGGTCATAGAGTTAAATAAAGCGGCAAAGACAACCAGAGCCATTACGCCACCCATAATGGCGAAAATGCGGTTGTATAAATTTTTAACGCCATCATAAAAGACAGCTAATTTCTGCCACGGTGTCGCGATCACCGGTTCTGCCAGTTTTAGGGTATGAAGTTTTGCTTCGATCTGTTTTTGTAGCACCGGGGTTTGCGGTGTTTCAAATAAATAGACCGACAGCGTACTGACTTTATGCGTGGCAAGCAGCGCCTGCGCGGCGGCAATATTGATATAAAGCTGCCGTTTATCAAGATCCGGAACGCCGGTAGAAAAAATGCTCTGCACTTTAAAATCCATGGCATTAAGCACACCATCCGTGGTGGTTGATAGCAGTGTCACAACATCGCCAACGGTCACTTTCAGGTTTTGTGCGAGGTTCGCACCCAGCATCACCTCAGGATCTTCTTTAGCAGCCGAATCGTCACGCTGGGGAGATAACGGCTTCCCGGATTTCACTGCCAGAAATTCACCTTTAATGGCAAATTCCTGAGGATCAATTCCGGTTCCCATATAAATTGTCGATTTTCGTCCGTTACTGATTAAACCATTAAATTCAATTCGCGGCAGAATGGCATGAATTCCCGGAATTGAAACCAGCGTTTTACCGATTATGGAATAATCGGATAAGCCATTATCCAGCGGTATCTCTTCTTCCTGCTCAAAATAGTTCGGCTGACTCAGGGTGATATGACCTATGCTCATCGCCGTTTCCTTCATCAGCGATTGATAGGTATACAGGCCAAAGCCTCCAATACAACATAATGAAAAGACCACCACGGCGATAATCAGAATTGACAGCGTCGATCGCCGGCTATTACGTTGCAGGTTGAGCCATGCGCTTTTAATACTTATTGGCATCAGGCGTTCCATTGAATCTCCTCAGAGGAGATAAGCCCATCAACCAGATTAATATGCCTGTCGCATTGGCTTGCCATCCGTGGGTCATGCGTTGCTATGACGAACGTGGTGCCCATTTCGTGACCGAGCGTTTTCATGATCTGAATAATTGTGTTGGCGGAATGGCTATCCAGACTGGCGGTCGGCTCATCGGCAATCACTAACCGGGGTTGATGCACTAATGCTCTTGCAATCGCCACACGCTGTTGCTGGCCGCCGGACAAACGCTCCGGACGATATTGCAGAAAATCTTCCAGCCCGACTTTCGCCAGCATTTGTTCCGCTTTTTCTTTTTTTACTTTCGTACTGAATTTATTCAGCGTTAAGGGATAAGCGACATTTTCGAAAGCGGTCATTACCGGGATTAAATTGAAACGCTGAAAAACAAAACCCAGACTGCTTCGGCGTAATGCGGTAGCTTCTTTAACTTTGCGGGGAAAAGGTGTGCCATCGATAAATGCACTTCCCTGATAGTTCATATCAAGCATGCCCAGGATATTCAGCAGAGTACTTTTCCCGGAACCCGATGGACCGCACAGCGCCACCATCTCTCCCGGGTGGATTTCGCCATTCACGCCACCTAATGCCTGTACCGTTTGCGACCCCAGCCTGTAGTCTTTTTTAATGTTAGAAAATGACAACATAGCCATTCCCCTTGTGGATGCATGAATTAATGGCATTCAATCTAAGGAGTGTCGCCAGCAAAAACTACAGCATGTGACGAACGGCAATAAGCGGGGATGAAAGGTAATATAGCGGGATGAACTGAAATGGTGTGCGCCGGACGACCTCATCGACCGGCGATGTTTCTTAAACGCACTACGGGTAAATAGATCTGTGTTAGAAGGTCGATACCGGATGCATTGCCCGCCTGGCTTTAGTGCTTCTTTCGATAGCGTCTCAGTGTCCGGTCCTTAAGCCTGAGATCAGCAAACATCTGTTTGAGACGTCGGTTCCCGTTCTGAAGATTTAAGATCAGACGGTTCCATAATACCGCAGGTGCCTATTTCACCGCGCCTTCGGTCACGCCGCTGATAAATTTACGCTGGAATATCAGGAACACAGCCACCAGAGGCAGTATGACGATCATCGCCCCCGCCATCAGCACCGGGATATCAATGGTGTTTTTATTCTGGAAAAACATCATGCCGATCGGCAAGGTACGCAGCTCGTCTTTGTTCACCAGAATCAGGGGGATCAGAAACTCGTTCCAGGTCCAGATAAACAGCAGCAGCGCCAGCGTCGATAGCGTTGGCCAGATGGCGGGCACCAGAAGGCCCCACAGAATTTTGCGCCGTGATGCGCCGTCCATCACTGAAGCTTCCACCAACTCGCGCGGCACCTGTTGCAGTGCGGTAGCGATCATCAGCGTGGTAAACGGCAGTGACAGGGCAATCTGCGGCAGGATCAGTGCCAGGTAAGTGTTGGTCAGCCCCATCCAGCGTAGCTCGTGATACAGCGGGATAATAAAAGCTTCGCTCGGCAGCACCATGCCAAGGCCAAGCAACGCCGCCACCACTTTTTTGCCGGGGATTTTCAGCCAGGCAAAGCCAAAACCGGCCAGAATACCGAGCAGAATGCTGCAAATCACCACCGGGATCACCACCAGCACCGAGTTCATAAAGTAAACGTTGAAATGCCCCTGCTGCCAGGCTGTGACATAGTTTTTAAAGTTGAGCGACGCGGGCAAAGTAAAGACGCCCTGGAACAGCTCCATCTGGGTTTTGAATGAGGTCATCAGTGCCATCAGGAACGGCATGATGGTCATCAGCGCCACGATCCAGATAAGCGCGCGAAAAACGACTGGCGTGCCACGCATCAGTGACGCTCCCGAATAGCAAAGTGAATTAACGCATTGATCAACAACACAATCATCATACTGAACACCGCAACTGCCGAAGCATAGCCGAAGTAGTGCAGGTCAAAGCCCTGCTTATACATAAAGAGATTGGTGACCATGGTTGAGGTGCCCGGCCCGCCCTGCGTCATCACGTAGACCAGATCGAAGGCTTTCAGGCTGGCGATCACCGTCAGCAACAGCGCGATACGTACCTCGGGGCGCAGTGACGGCAGTGTGATACGCATAAATTTCTGCCGCCGCGAGGAGCCATCCAGATCGGCCGCCTCCAGCAACGAGGGATCCATGCGCTGCAATCCCGACATAAACAACACCAGACAAAAACCAAAGAAGTACCAGGTTGCCACCAGGCCGACAGCAGGCAATGCCCAGTTGAAATCCCCCAACCATGACAGCGCCAACTGCGGCAGGCCAACTGCACGCAGGAACTGATCGATCGGGCCAAATGCCGGGTTGTACAACCAGCGCCACACCACGCCAAGAACCGCCATCGGCATGATATACGGCAGGAAAAAGAAGATGCGCAACAGGCTACGCTCGTTATTATTGCGCGTTTCATACAGGAAGCTGCACAGCAGCAAGCCGACACTAATCGGCAATAGCGTATAGAACAACATCAGCAATGCGTTGTTGCCCAGCGCTACCCAGAACACCGGATCGCTGAACATACGCAGGTAGTTGCTGATGCCGCTGAAGATCGGCATGGAGGTGCCGTCCCAGTCGGTAAAACTGATACCCAGCGACGCCAGCAACGGCACCAGCAGAAAAACCGCATACACCAGCACTGCGGGTAGAAGGTAGAGCGCATTGCGCCAGGCAGATTTATTCAGCATAACCGTACTCGCTTGCGGGCCTGTCAGCGGCCCGGCATCACTGCCGGGCCGGAATTATCAGTGCTTCAGGGTTTTCAGGTAACGTTGATAGTTGTCATCGAAATTAGTGACCATCTGGTCGGCGGTTTGCCGTCCGGCCAGCAGTTGCTGCACGTTCTGATTCAGTTCGGCGTTCATGGTCGGGGTCGCCCAGTCCACGTAATGACCGAGGCCATCATGCTCGTTCAGCGTTACCCACACCTGGTAGGTCTCGGCCAGTAACGGGTTATCAGCCGGGATCTGCGCATTTTTGCTGGCGCTGGCGGGCAGGAAGCCCACTTTCAGCCAGCGGTTCGCCATCTCATCCGACACGATATAGTCGATGAACTTCGCGGCGGCATCCCGCTGCTCTTTGGTTTTCGCCGTACTGGTGATGGAGTACGCCAGGTCAGTCCCCCCCACCATCAGCGCGTGCTGCACGCCCGCGCCCATCGGCATCGCAGCAAAATGAATATCTTTATTGTCTTTGAATTGCCCCAGATACCAGGTGCCGCTCACCAGGAAAGCGGCCTGCCCGTTCTGGAACAGGGTGGCGGCATCGTCATGGCCAATCCCCTGGTAGCCGGTGAAGAAATAGCCTTTGTCGTTCCAGCTTTTCATCATGTTGGCGGCCTTCACCAGCTTGTCATCTTTAAAGGTACCGCCCACGTCATAAATCAGATCATCGAGTTTTTTACGGTCGCTGCTTTCGATCTGCGCTTCCCAGAGAGTACTGAGCAGTTGCTGGCCCATGTTGCCATCCAGCAAACCCAGCATCATTGGCGGAGTGCCCTGCGCTTTCAGTTTTTCCATCGCCTGTTCCAGCTCAGCGAGGGTTTTTGGCACGGCTACACCGGCTTTATCCAGCAACGCTTTGTTGTAATACAGGCCAACCATTTCACCGAGGCTGGCGACGCCATACAGTTTGCCGCTGCCGAAGTCCTGATTATCGGACCAGCGGTTACGTTTCAGGATTGAATCCGGGAAACGCGTTGTCCAGCCGTAGGTTTTGGCGTAATAATCCAGCGGCCAAAGCAGCTTGTCTTTCACCAGAGACCCCATGTCGCCACCGCCCTGGTTAACCTGGGCGATCTGCGGGCCATCACCCGCTGTCAGCGCCAGTTTGAGCGGGATACGGGTATCTTCGAAGGAGTGCACAGAACGCTGGATAACAATGCCGGGATTCTGTTGCTGAAACACTTTGATCGCTTCATCCACCGCTTCTGTCTGCTGCGGATAGTTATAAATGTCCCACTCATTCAGGGTCACCGCCTGGGCCGAGGTCATCGCTGCGCCGAGCAGCACCCCCGCGGAAACCAGACGAGACAGGGTGCGAAGAGAGCTACAGAAGTACTGCGAACGTACGGTTGAATCACACATAATGCTCGGTTTCTCCAACAGATGACTGGCATCCCTTCATCTCGGCACCCGCAGTTCCCGCAGGCTGATTCAGCAGAAATAACGCTCACATCCATACTTACTTTATGAACAAAATAAAGTCAAACCTGTGCGGCGAGTAATTTTTGCTCTGTGATGCAGTGCGAAAAGTGAGAAGAAAAGTGGAGTAATCAGCAGGGAATGCTGCTTAATTAGCCAGAATGCCGATGCAACCGGTCACGCTTTACTGAAGCTCAGCATAATTCACTCGTGCTTTTAAACTGCATTAACTCACTGATAGAGCATATGAAAATCGTATAGTTATGAATAACGCTCACGAGTAAATGTTAAAAAGCTCGCGGATTAAGGGCTTGCCGCTGCATCATTGCTGCGTTGTCGCGTTGATGGTCATGCGCTGCGATTATATTTAGCGTTTTCTTTGTGGGACTACGCAATTATTACATCTTGAAAACTAAGTACGCTTTCATTACCGTAAAAACTGTCTATCTCCTGACCACAGAGGCACCACCATGACGGCTGAAGCAGTTATTCGTCACGCTACCGAGGCGGATTTTCCCGCGCTCTCGCGTATTTGTTTAGAAACCGCCAATGCTGGCAAAGATGCGACAGCGCTCTATTCTGACCCCGCCCTGCCCGGCCTGCGCTTTGTGATTCCCTACGCACGTTTTGCGCCGGATTTCGCGCTGGCGTTGGAACAGCAGGGCGAGGTCGTCGGCTATGCGGTTGCCGTACCGGATACCCGTGCCTTTGAGGCGGTGCTGAACCAGCAGTGGTGGCCGATGTTGCAGGCGCAATATCGTGACTACCCGGCCAGCGCCCCGCTCGACAGTAAAGTTCTGGAGGCCATCTTCCAGCCGGATGCCGCCGCCGATCAGCTGGTAAGCCAGTGGCCAGCGCACCTGCATATCAATCTGCTGCCACCGGCTCAGCAGGGTGGCTGGGGGCGCAAACTGATTGAGCAACTGCTGGCGCTGCTGCGCGAGGCGGGTGTGCCTGGCGTGCACCTTGGCGTCAGCCTGCAAAACGAGCAGGTTTGCGGTTTTTATCAGCGCCTTGGCTTCACGCCCATCGTACGCAGCAACGCTATTTATATGGGCCAGTTACTTTAAGCGAGACACAGTATGACCAGCCTGCATCTGCAAAGCGTTAAGAAGTCTTACGAGCAAGTGAACGTGATTCACGGGATCGATCTCACTATCAACAGCGGTGAATTTGTGGTGTTTGTTGGCCCTTCGGGCTGCGGAAAATCGACGCTGCTACGCATGATTGCCGGGCTGGAGGAGATTAGCGACGGCAAGCTGCTGATTGAGGGCGCGGATATGACCCACCAGCCAGCAACCGAGCGCGGTATCGCCATGGTGTTTCAGTCCTACGCGCTTTATCCGAATATGACGGTGCGCGGCAACCTCGCTTATCCGCTGGAAGTGATGAAGCGTCCGAAAACCGAGATCGCACAGGCAATTGCGCAGACTGCGGAGCGCCTGCATCTGACCGAGCTGCTCGATCGTCTGCCGCGTGCTTTGTCAGGCGGGCAACGTCAGCGCGTGGCGATTGGGCGCGCCATTATTCGCCATCCGCGCATTTTCTTGTTTGATGAACCCCTGTCGAATCTGGATGCCGAGTTACGTTTGCAGATGCGTATCGAAATCGCGCGGCTGCACGCCTCATTGGGTAATACCATGATTTACGTCACCCATGACCAGCTGGAAGCAATGACGCTGGCCGATCGTATTGTGGTGCTGCGTCAGGGCCGTATTGAACAGGTCGGTGCGCCACTGGAGCTGTATCACGATCCGGACAATCTGTTTGTCGCCGGGTTTATTGGTTCGCCAAAGATGAATTTCTTACCCGCAGAAGTGGCCGCCATCGCGCCCGGCGAAGTGCAGCTGCGCGTGCCTTCTCTCGGCCTTCACGCATTAACCATGAAGATTGACGCCGCCTGCCAGGAAGGGCAGAAAGTGACGCTTGGCGTACGCCCTGAACATTTTCAGCCTGCCAGCTCAGCCAGCGCGCCGTTGAGCTTTAGCGCACCGCTGTCGTTCAGTGAGATGCTGGGACATACCAATTACCTTTATCTGGATGTAGGCCAGGAGCGGCTGCTGGTGATTGAGGAGCGTAACGTGGCAAGCCATGAGATGGGTGAGCCGGTACATTATCAGCTGGATGCGGGGAGTTGTTTGTTGTTTGATGAAGGGGGAATGCGGTTACGGTGAAAGGCGCTGCGCGGAATAGCCGCGGTTAGCGCCATAGAGCTTCCACCGACCGTCGCGCAGACCAGCCTGAGTTCGATATTCAACCGAACTCAGGTTGGTTTCAGATTGATACGTTTATGGTTGTAATCGTGGATGTATTCGCATATGGCGTGTTTCAGCTCACCTGTCGTTGGGTATCCCACTTTTGGGCGCAGTTCAGGCGCAGGACTTAGCCTGAGGTGAACGAAACCCGCGCAATGCCAAAAAAAACGCGATGAAGCGCAAATTTTTACGACGCGATCTCTTCATCCGCCTGTGCGGCCAGCAAATCCAGCAATTTATTCACCGCAAAACCCGCCGCGCCCTGTGCCCACATCCGATTTGACTCGGTAATAAACTGCAACGGCGTCATGTGCGGCGTCAGTTTCAGGCGATAGGTCTGGAAACTCTGGGTGATATTATCCAGCAAAATGCGCGACGCCATCTGTGGTTCCATCGCCAGATAGACCACATCGGGATCATAGGCAACCGACAGATTTGCCAGCGATATGCCCAACTGATGGCCGGCTTCCGCCAGCGCGCTCAGCACTTCCTGCGTCGGGCGCATATCCAGGTCGCGCAGCGCCTGCGGCACCTCATCTTTCAGCGTGGCGGCCACCCGTCGCAAAATCGCCTGTGATGAGGCGACATCTTCCAGCAGGCGCTCGGAACCATCCCCCAGCAGGGCATTACCAATCTCACCCGCTTTACCATGACGCCCGCGATAGAGCTGACGATCGAGCAGAATACCTGCGCCAATCCCTTTACCAAAGGTGGCGATAATCGCCGATTGCGCATGACCGAGCTGACCAAATACCAGCGCCGCCATCGCTAAAGCGTTGGCGTCATTTTCGATAAATACCGGCAGCGAAAAGCGTTCCTCCAGTAGCCGGGCAATCGGAACGTTATCCCAGTCCAGCACGCGTGAACGCACGCAATAGCCATTGCTGGCATCCACCAGACCAGACAGCGCCAGGCCAATGGCGCCCACCTTTCTGTTCTCTACGCCGCGCAGAAACTTTGCCAGCGCATCGCCCAGTTGTTTCGGTGTCATGGCTCCGGAAGGCATTTGCTGCTCGCCGATGATATTGCCGCCCAGGTCGGTCAGCACAATCAGATTACGTTCTGCATTGAGCTGGATGCCGATCACGCTGGCGTGGTCGGGATTAAGACCAAGCAGGGTTTTGGGACGCCCCATCGAGACACGTCGCAGCCCCAGCTCCTGTACGATGCCCCCGGTCAGCAGGCGATTAGTAGCCTGCGAGACCGTTGACATACTCAGGCCGCTACGCACTTTGAGATCGGACTGGCTGATCGGCGCATTTTCGACAATCAGCCGCAGAATACGGGCAGTTACGTTCGGAGCAATCATGGTTCTCTTTATCAGCAGAATGAAAAGGTTACGCGGGTTGGTTCATACTGAACTGGCTGGCAAGCCGTAGCGCACCGCTCAGCGCATCGCCCTGCGGTGGCACCAGTAGTGCGGCGATATCCGCCGGAAGCCAGGGCTGAATCGGCGCGGCCAGGCCTCCCATCAACGCCAGCTTACCGTGGCTGCGCGCCAGTAGCGGCTGTATCATCAGTGCGATATCCGCAGCGGTTTGCTGAACCAGCGCAGCGCCATGCACATCACCCGCCTGCGCGGCGGCGAAAACGTCCGGCACTATCCGCCCCCAGTCGGCTGGCGTCGCCTGACGTGACCAGATTAGCATCTGTTCCGGGCTGTCGTGGTAATGCGCCATGATGCGTTGTGTCAGCGCCGAAGACGGCACGATGTCTTCATGGGCCAGCAGCGCCAGCCGGAGCGCACGCTGCCCCAGCACCGCGCCTGAGCCGGCATCGGAGAGGGCAAATCCCCAGCCGCCGAGCAGTGTAAACTGCGTGCCATCCCATGCCGCGCCCTGGCTGCCGGTGCCGGTGATAAATACCGCCCCTGGCGCGCCATTATGCGCCCCGGCGCAGGCCGTTTCGACATCGGTAAAAACATAGCGCGACTGACAAACCGGCTGCCAGCTATCCAGACGTGCTTTGACCGAGGACACATTTGCCCCCGCGAGGCCTGCCACCAGCACGGTTTGTGCCCGTGCCGCTGCCGGTAATGCCGCCTGAGTGAAAAGATCGTCAATCACCCGGTCAATAGCGTCAATCGCCGCTTCAAAGTGCGACCAGACATTGGCTGGCCCGCCGCGCGCTTCCGCCAGCAACTGCCCCCGATCGTCGGTGAGACGTCCACGACAGCGCGTACCACCACCATCAATACCCAGCATCAATGACTGCACGCGCTTCCTCCTGCCCTGCACCGCCCGGGATGACCCTTTATAGATGTGCGAAAGATAGGGTAAAAAAACTTAAATCGCAATAACAAATAAATATGGAAGACACAACACTAAATAAAAATGATTAAAATCATATAAATAATAAAAACATTGATTTTTACGCTCAGGATATTAATTGACTTTAGTTTTTCTGCCGTAATAAGTTAGCGGTCAGATTATCAGCAGCCTGATGGGTCGGGCAGCTAACAGGCAACGGGTTTCAGGGGTATAACATGAAAGTGGGCATTATTGGTCTTGGCTTTCGTCTTTCCCATGTGGTGAAAGAGTTCAGCAAAGCCGATACAGAGTTCTCAGTAGTGGGTTATGTCGATCCGGCTCCGGCGGGTTTACCCAATCTTCACACCTTCGGTATCGATCCCGGCAAAGCATTCGACAGCATTGACGCCCTGCTGAGTCATGGCGGTTTTGATCTGTTGCTGATCGGCTCACCGAACTTTATGCATCTTGAGCATATTCGTCAGGGACTGGCAGCGGGTTATACCGTCTTCACCGAGAAGCCGGTGGTCATCAATGAAGAACAGACGATGTCGATGGCGCGGCTGGTGCAGCAGTATGGCCACGAGCGTATTCTGGTCGGTCTGGTGCTGCGCTACTCGCCGCTGTATCACGACCTGTTGATGGCGCGTGATGATAAACGCCTCGGAGAGATCACCTCCATCGAAGCCACCGAACATATCAAGCCATACCATGGCGCCTTCTTCCAGCGCGACTGGCGTCGGCTGGAGAAATACGCCGGTCCGTACATTCTGGAAAAATGCTGTCACGATATCGATCTTTATCAGGGCCTGATGGGTGAGCGCCCGGTGCGTGTCGCCAGCTTTGGTGGCCGTAAATCCTTTACCCCGCAACACGCGCCGCAGGGCGCCGTCACCCCTGATTCCGAGGTGTATCATGTCAAACCGAGCGGCTGGTCAAGTACCGACGCGGTGTTTGATAGCGACGCCGATATCGTCGATTACCAGACGGCCATCATTGAATACGCCGGTGGCGCCACCCTGGCCTTTCACGCCAACCTCAACGTGCCGGATGAGTTCCGTCGTTTTTGCGTAATGGGCACCGACGGCATGGCGGAAGGTGACTTTGTGCGTAACTATTTCCGCGTGCATAACGCCCGTACCGGCGAGCGTGAAGTAGATACCACATACAGCGGCAACGCTTACGATGGTCACTATGGCGCTGACGCGCTGATGGCTGAAGAGATTGTGAAACACATTAAACAGGGAACGCCGCTGAAAGTAACGGTGGTGGACGCACTGGAAGCCGGGCTCACCGCAATTAAAATCGACGAAGCGCGAAAATCGAAAACCGTGGTGGATATGACAGAAAGCTGGAAACAATTTGACGCCAGCCTGGGGAAAAAGTAGCCATATAACGGCTACAGACTCGCGGTCCCCCTAATCGCGAGTTTTGTCATGGCGATACAGACTGGACATCTCCTTTACCGGCCTCCTGGCCGGTTTTTATTTCTCACTCAAAACCACGTCCTGTGGACCGGGCCATCAATAGATTTTCGCTTTGCCTGATAGTATTGAGATCTTTTTCTGGCCTGCAGCAGCGCGTATCACGCTTAAACCCGATGTTGATGATGGGAGTGAAATCGCGCGCACGACTTTCATGTCGATTCATCGTGAAAAGAGGGCATAAGAGAAATTAAATCATTCATCAATAGTTACCAGAAAAAGCGTAACATGTGTTTTTTTGTATAAAATACTCTTATCGTTTTTTGTAAGTTAGTTATGCTTGTTTAACTACTCCGAATTAGAAGGTGACGCGCAATGAAACAATTAAGAATTTATACATTAAAAGATAAAGAAAGTGCGGAAAAATATTTCCGCACTTGTTGGCCAAAGCACATGGTGAGCTTACCAAAGTTTGGGATCTTCATTAACAGCGTATATCTGGGTGGCAATGAGCAAGCTAATCAGGTTATAGCTGTGGTCACGTTCCCTGAAGAGTGTGATGTTAACCTTTTAAATCGCCAATATATGCAAAGCCCGGATTTTAGCGAAGACATGCGTGGATTCAATATGACAGATATAATTCATGTTGATGAAATTGCAATTAGCGAAACGCTTTTTTAACAGCTTTTATTGCAATAGCTGACCGGCACAACCCAACGAGACAATATTTTTCCAGCAATAATTCATTTGAAAGATATTCGCGACTTCAGAAAGTTGAATATACCCTCGACCAGAAGCAGAAAGTCTGCTTCTGGCTGTGAGTTCAACGGGTCGATAAGAGTTAGAAACGGAAGGGTAGTACGTGATTACGTAAAGGGAAAAGAGTAGGCCCCATTCCCTGTGCGATCCCCATCAGCGAAAGCCCACCTGCTGTTGCATGAGACTAACCCCGAATAATCAGGAATAACCGGCTTAATGTTGGTTGTTTATCCTGGTAACCGGAAGGTTTCACAGCAAATTCTGATGGAGTCAATCATCCCGGCGCAGAGTGGGAACGCCGCCGTATTTCTTGCGCTACGTACAGAACGTGGCATCGGAAATGCCCGTCTTGCGGCAGAACCGGTATGCCCGGCTCAGCCAGCTTCAGGGCAAAGACAATCTGCTCTTCAGTGAATCGTGATTTTTTCATCGTCACCACCTCCGTTCAGGGGAGTATGGATCATGCCGGAATTTCTGTTTCTGAATGGAGCAGGATTTTGGGTCAGGGTCATGTATCTGATAACCCATTTTCATCATTTTTGTTTGCTTCCGTTCTGCCTGAAAACATGGGATTAATGTCACTCTTCCGGTTTTGGTCAGTTCGTATACTGCAAGAGTGCTATCGGGGTCCATTATGTTTCTTGAAGAACGTAGAAAGTCTATTTTGCAATATTTAGATGAGCATGAGCGTGGCTATGTGAATTATTTTGCGGCGCATTTTAATGTCACGAAAGAAACGATACGCAGTGATTTAAATACTCTTGCAGAGATGGGTCTGGTGCAGCGCTGTTACGGCGGAGCAATTATTTCACGCCGTAGTTTGCTGGCCGAACTTATTTCTGAAACCGGTGATAGTTTTGAGGTGCTACTGCAACCTATTTATCACCGTAAATCACCCAGTGATGAGCGACAGAAAGGAAAATTTATGCAGGGCAAGGTATGTGTATTTGGCTCGTTCAATGTTGACATTGTGGCTAAGGTTGAACGTTTCCCACGGGGAGGAGAGTCGCTAATGGCGCTGGGCAGCAGTCTGGGGCCGGGCGGGAAAGGGGCTAACCAGGCAACGGCCGCCAGTAAAGCCGGTGCTCAGGTGCACTTTGTCGCAAAGGTGGGTAAAGATCAGTTCAGTAATTTAGCCGCGGATCACCTAACTCGCTCTGCAATTCACTCTTACACGCTTTATCAATCTGAGAGTGAACCAACCGGTAATGCAATTATTTATGTTTCTCAGGAAAATGGCGAAAACATGATTGCTATTTATTCTGGGGCAAATAAGACTATTACCCACAATGAAATTCAGGCAATTATTCCGGAATTATCTTCATCTGACGTTTTATTGGTTCAACTGGAGAATAATTTCGATGCCACTCACTCGATAATTAAGATCGCTCACGAACTGGGTAAGCGAGTGATTCTGAACCCGGCCCCTTATTCTGCTGAAATTATACCCAGCATTCCCTTTGTGGATGTCATTACGCCGAACGAAACGGAGGCGTCTTTATTGTCGGGTATCGACATTAACGATCTTGATACCGCAAAAGAAGCGGCCCTGCGCATTGCCGAACTGGGTGCCAGGAAAGTGCTGATTACAATGGGGTCGCGTGGTGCACTGCTGCTGGACAACCGCCAGTTTAGCCATATCCGCGCCTTCCCTGCCGTCACCGTGGATACCACCGGTGCTGGCGATGCTTTTAACGGTGCGCTAGCCGCCTCGCTGGCCGCCGGAAACAGTCTGGTGCAGGCCACAACCTGGGCTTCCGCCTTTGCCTCTCTGGCCGTTGAGCTGGAAGGGGCATCCAACATGCCTGATTTCGAACAGGCAAACGCACGACTCCGTACCCTCAGAACTCAGGAAAAATAATATGAAAACGATCAACGGTATTGTTCCGGTAATGCTGACGCCATTCACAGCTGACGATCGGATTGACTATCCGGCGCTGGCGAAATTAATCGACTGGTATCTGGAGAAGGGGGTTGATGCGCTGTTTGCCGTCTGCCAGTCAAGCGAAATGCAGTTCCTTTCTTTAGAGGAACGTGTTGAGCTGGCGCGCTTTGTGGTACAGCACGTTAACGGCCGCATTCCGGTTATCGCCTCTGGTCATATCAGCGACGATATTGAAGCACAAAAAGCCGAGCTGCTGGCGATGGCGCAGACCGGCATTGATGCTCTGGTGCTGGTGACCAACCATCTCGATCCGCGTAACGAGGGCAGCGAAGTCTTCTACGCTACGCTCAATACGCTGCTGGATACGCTGCCGGCCTCTCTGCCGCTCGGCCTTTACGAGTGTCCGGCGCCATATCGCCGCCTGCTAAGCGATGATGAATTTACCTGGTGCGCCAACAGCGGCCGTTTCATTGTGCTGAAGGATGTGAGCTGCGATCTGCCGACCGTTGAACGTCGCGTACGTCTGGCTCAGGGGACGCCGCTCAACGTCATTAACGCCAACGCGGCGATTGCCTGGCCAGCGATTCTGGCGGGTTCGCAGGGCTTTAGCGGCGTGTTTACCAACTTCCATCCTGAACTGTACAGCTGGTTATGGCGGGAAGGGAAAAACCAGCGCGCGCTGGCCGATGAACTGGCGATTTTCCTCTCGCTGGGGGCCGTGACCGAAACGCTGGGCTATCCGAAAAACGCCAAAATTTATCATCAGCGCCTCGGGACCTTTGACGGTATCACCTGCCGGGTTAACAAGGATGATGTGCTGAATAAGTTCTGGGGGCTGACGGTGATCCTCGACCAGATTCGTGCCGGAACCGAACAATGGCGTCAGCGTATCGCTGGCTAAGCAGAGGATGCCATTATGATCGTAACCAGTATGAAGGCATGGCCTGCCCAGGAATCCGCTTTCCATCCGGTGATTCGTCAGGCGCTGGCTTTTCTTGCGCAGAATGATTTTCAGGATTTCGTGCCGGGCAAAATCGACCTGATCCCTGGCAGGCTGTTCTGCCTGTTACAGGAGATGGACAGCGTACCTTTTGAAGAGGCGCGGCCGGAGTCACATCGCCAGTTTATCGATATTCAGTATTTGATCTCGGGTCATGAGCGTATGGGTGTCAGCCGTGTAGAAAGCGGTCTGCATACCGTTGTTGATGACCGTACACCGCAGCAGGACATCATGTTCTGGCAGGTTGAAAAAGAAGAGATACAGGTGACGTTAACGCCCGGTATGTTCGCGATTTTCTTTCCGCAAGATATTCATCGTCCGTGCTGCCATCCGCAGAGTGGTGGGGTTAATCATCTGCGCAAGGCGGTTGTCAAAATCGATCGTGCGTTACTGGAGGAGACGGTATGAGCACAGTGAATCCGGCTTCCGCCACGGCAATTGCGCCGCCGAAGCTCTCCCGCCGTCGCTGGGGGATCATTTTAATTCTGCTCCTGGCTGCGGTAGTGAACTACCTTGACCGCGCCAACCTGAGTATCGCCAATACCACTATTTCGAAGGAGTTTGGTTTCTCCGGCACTGAAATGGGCTTGCTGCTGTCGGCGTTCCTCTGGCCTTATGCGTTGGCTAACCTGCCCGCCGGATGGCTGGTAGACCGCTTTGGTCCGAAGAAGATGTTCACCGGTGCGCTGACTCTGTGGTCCGCCGTGACCTTCCTGATGGGGTTTGTGAACACCTACAGTTTTTTCTACGGTCTGCGGGTGCTGTTAGGGGTTGCTGAGTCCCCGTTCTTTACCTCGGGTATCAAGATCACCCAAAGCTGGTTTTCAGATAAAGAGCGCGGCCTGCCGACATCGATCATCAATACCGGTTCGCAAATTGCTAATGCCATTGCTCCGCCGCTGCTGACCGTTCTGCTGCTGTGGGTAGGCTGGCGCGGGATGTTTATCGCCGTCGGTCTGTTGGGGATTCCGTTAGTGCTGGCGTGGTTGAGGTTTTATCGCGATCCGGATGCGCGGGAAGCGATGCTGATTCATACCGGTAAAGTCGCCGTTACCACAGCGGATAAACCGCAGGTAAACTGGAGCGACCTGTTCCGCAACAAAACGACCTGGCTGATGATTTCCGGCAACTTCTGCATCATGTTTACTATCTGGGTTTATCTGACCTGGCTGCCGGGTTATCTGGAAACGTCGCTGGGCTTTAGCCTGAAGCAGACGGGCCTGATTGCGTCGATTCCGTTCTTCGCCGGTATTCTTGGCGTGCTGTGCGGCGGGATGATCTCTGACCGTCTGGTGCGCAAAGGGGTTAATGCGGTAACGGCGCGTAAGGTGCCTATTGTGCTGGGTGCGACGATGGCGGCCTGTTTTGTGATGCCAATTCCGTTCGTCAGCAACAGCGGTACTGCGATTACGCTACTGACGCTGGGCTATTTCTGCTCGCAAATGCCATCCGGAGTTATCTGGGCGCTGGCAGCAGATATGGCACCAAAAGAGCAGGTTGCTTCCCTCGGTGCGATCCAGAACTTTGGCGGTTTCCTCGGTGCAGCGCTGGCGCCAGTGATCACCGGGATTATCCTTGACACTACCGGTCAGTTCACCAACGTCTTTATTCTCGGTGGCTGCCTGCTGTTCCTTGGCGCCTGTCTCTATGGTTTCTTTGTACGTAAACCGTTGGCACAGTAGTTCTCTCCTCAGACAAAGCGCCGGCTGGTGCTTTGTCTGTCTTGCTGTGTGCCATGGCCGTATCGCGGGACAGTAACCACAATCTTTCGGGAAGGAAAGGATCCTTATATCGCTGAAAGCCATTGCTAAAATCTCGGTAACAACTAGCCGTGCAGTTAAATTGCCATGAGGATGTGTTGCCGGAGGCGCTTACTCGCGTGAAAACCCCGCAGGGGAATTGACCATGGCGAATATTGATTCGGCGGCCAGTGCAGCCGGGTTGACGGAGTTGAAACCTGTCGATTACACGGCAGTACTGGAAAAAAATGAATGCGCGGGTACAGGCGCCAGGGCTGACCGGGACACCCGGTCTGATTGTGATGCCGGCACAGAACGCCACACCGAAAAACATCACGGTATTCGCCGGGCTGGCCTCACCACAGCAGATCCTTTCCGCGATACAAAAAGCACAGAACTGTACGCGCCCGATCCGTCCGGGCTTGTCCAACCCGGCAAAGGGGGGATACCCCCTCACCTTCGCCGGGCGCCAGTTTGTGACAGTCATCAGGCATTATTTCCTGTGTGTTTGTTACTGCAGACGTTCGGTAAGAACACGCCCGGATGCCTCGGGGCGTGTTTGGGTCTCGGTTTGGTCACCATGTCATAGATATAGACGACCGCATCGTGCCAAAAGCAGACGTTGATAAGCTCGTAATGCATTATGGTAAGATGCTACCTATTCACGGTAATGGCCCGAGGAGTCATTCAGGATGTTATATGACTGAGAAATTAAAAAATATCAAAAATGATGGTTTCTGTTTTAAAAACAGATTACTGGTGAATTTTAGATATTCATCAGGTGCTCTACAGATTACATTATCCTCAACTCAAGAAAACAAAATAGATGAAATTGACATAGTTTTTGATTGGGTACATTCTTTTCGTGTCACAGATGAAGGCGATTTATTAAAGCTGCAAGATGAACTCAGCGGCCAAATGCTAACAGGGATTTATGTGGTTGAAGGATCAGGATATTTGAGTTGGTTTAATAATCAAAGTGCCAATATCCATGATAATGATGAGATAGTACATTACTTAATCGTTACAAATGAAGATGTTATTGATGTTTTATCATCTGTAAAACCATTAATATCTTACTGTGAATAAATATGCCAGTCTTCACCAGAATTTTTTAATCACCGGCTCAAGTAGTAATGCCGGTGATTCCGGTCTCAAAGTCAGCTCCTCGCTCACAGCGGACCTTTCGCTCCATTAGATTGTCCTCTCCGTGCCAAAAGCAGACGTTGATAACGTTGAGATATGTTAATTTATGAGGAGCAGGTCACCTGAGGGGCGCGCACTATATGATGTGTCTAACTCTCGGATTAAGGTGGTCGAGTGGAACCAAGCTTCGAATGGAACATATTTCCCCAAGAAGGGAAGTGATACAAAAGCTTTTGAGGGAAATGTTCCTCAGTCGGTTCTTGATAGTTTAGGATTGAAATGATGAAAGTTTATCAGGGTAATATTTCTAAAGAGTCATTAAGCCTGTTTGTTTCAGATATTGGCGCCGGAGAATTTTTTTCATATGTAGGGCACTTGGTTTCACTAGAGCAAGCAATTTCTGTGCTGGGTTTGCTCTCTCCTGATTTTATTGAGATCCAGGGGCATATTTTCTGGCTACCTAACGCTCAGCAATACGACCCGAAAAGGTTTCATTTGCTGGGGCTAGTAGAGAGTAAATCTTGTGTATTAGTACAAAGTACATCGCGCAGAGACGTTGAACGATACAGAAATATTTTTTCAATAAACCAGTTTTTTTCAAAGTGGGAAGATGCACCGGACCGACCCGTATTTAAAGTAGGTCTGTCCAAAGAGGATTATCGTCTTTGTCATTTATTTGCCGAGCAGATAACTAGATATTGGAAGCGCGCGTTAGCAGAGGCTTTCCCGGATAAGGTGTTTCAGTTTGAAATTGCTGACGACCTTCTGGATGAATATGGGGTTTGTCTGACATTTTGGCAGGAGTCTGTCAGTAATTCAGTGTAACTGCCCACTAGTTAAAGGTGAGCGCTCAGGCGGTCACCGAACTCGATAATGAAACGACGCATTTCCAGCCGCCAGTTCTGGATCGGCATACTCCATTTTTTTGCCTTCCATAGAGGTAAGCTCTGGAAATGTGACCTGCTCCCCGTTTATTAACATGCGTCATCAGCTGTGGGATAAATTACGAACTCCCGCTGTTCGCTCAGAGCGGACCTTTAGCTCAGTTACCTGGTCCGCTTCGTGCTGTGAGTTCAACTGATGGATGCAACACATTGGTTAAAACGCTCTGCGGGTGATTCAAAGTCCAGCGTTTTTCTCGGCCTTTCGTTGAGCTGTCTGGCAACACTGTTAAGTCTTTGCTGGCTGTGAACCGATAAGTCAGTTCCTTTTGGAAAATACTGCCTGAGCAATCTGTTCGTATTTTCATTGGAGCCGCGTTGCCAGGGTGATTGAGGATCGCAGAAGTAAACCTGAATATCTGTGGCTACAGTAAACCGGGTGTGGCTGGTCATTTCAGCGCCCCGGTCCCATGTTAATGTTTTATAAAGCTCAGCAGGTAATTCCCGGGCTTGTCTGATGAGTGCAGATATAACCGTTATGGTCTTGTTGTCCCTGACTTTGGCCAGCATAACAAAACGGGAATGACGTTCTACGAGGGT